>JAGNJW010000050.1 GCA_018000455.1 Acidobacteriota bacterium | reverse complement strand
GGTGAGCACGTTCCGGTTCCGCAGCCTCAAGACGATGAATCTGTCGTCACCCGTCGACTCCAAGGTGCTCATCGTCGTGGCGGCGGCCATCGCCCTCTTCACCACCTCGCCCGACGTCGTGCTGCTGGTGCTGGCCTACGGCTATCTACTGTCGCCGGTCGTTGAATGGGCCCTCACGCGATCGAGCCGCCGCGCCACTCCCGCCGCGTCGCCGGCCTTGCCCGAGGCCCCGCTCGCAGAGCCCATCGAACCGGCCGCTGACGCGCCGCATCCCGACCTCTAGACTGGTTCCTCAGGCGGCCGGCAGCCACATCGAGACGGTGGTGCCGGCGCCGAGCGCGCTGGCCACTTCGATCGTGCCGCCGTTCAGCTCCACGTTGCGACGGGCGATCGTCAGGCCGAGCCCGGTGCCCGTGCCCTTGGTCGAGAAGTAGGGCTCGAAGATCCGGCCGAGCGCCTCGGCGTCCATCCCGACGCCAGAGTCGGTCACGTCGAGACGCACACGATTCGCCTCGACCGGCTGCGCCGTGACGCGGAGCCGCCCCTCGCCGGGCATGGCATGCAGCGCGTTCTCGATGACATTGGTGAGGGCGCGCGCCAGCAGCCCGCGGTCGACGTGCAGCGTCAGCGCGCCGGCGCCTTCGTGCGCAAAGGTGATACGGCCGGCAAGGGCCGGGATGTAGGGCGCCAGGATCTCGTCGAGCAAGGGCGCCAGCGGCGTCGCGGCCGGCCGCGCCTGTGGCGAACTGGCGAAACTCGAGAACTCGGACGACAGCCGGCGGAGCAGACGCACCTGCAGCAGAATGTTGTTCACGCAGTCGTCGACCAGCCCGTCGAGCGGGCGGCCGCGGTCGACGTGCACGCGCCGCAAGTGCTCGGCGTTCAACTGGATCGGCGTCAGCGGGTTCTTGATGTCGTGCGCGACCTGGCGCGCCATCTCGGCCCAGGCCTCGAGACGATTGGTTCGTTCGAGCTGCGCGCGCTGCCGGCGCAAGTCGTCGGCCATGCCGTTGAACGCTTCGACGAGGCGGCCCAGTTCGTCGCTCGTCCTGACCAGCACATGGGCCTCGAGATCGCCGGCGGCCAGCCGGCGGGTGGCGCGGGTCAGTCGGCTGACCGGGTCCGAGATGCGTTCGGCCGCCCAATAGCCGATGGCCGACCCCAGCAGGATGAAGGCGATGGCGGCCAGCAGCACGCGGCGATCGAGTTCATCCACCTGCCGCTCGATGCCACGCTGGCGCAGCGTCAACGGCACGCTCACGATGGCCTGCTCGTCATCGACGCGGACGAGGGCCGAGACGACCTGATACTCGTAATCGCCGACCGACTCGCGGGCCAGGAACGTCGGGCGGCTCTCGAGCACCAGGGCCCGGTAGGTATCACCCGGCGTGCGCGTTGGCAGCAGCCCGGAGGCAAACAGCGTGCGTTCACTCGACGCCAGCAGCCCGCTGCCGGCAAAGACGTTGATGTCCTCGCCGATGACGCGGCTCAGCCACACGAGCAGGCTGTCGTCGAGCGCCGGCAGGTTGGTGGCACCGCGCGACTCGATGGCCGCGAAGTCCTCGACGACGCGGCTGGCCGAGAGCACCGTTCGGGTCGCCTCCCGTTCGATGTCCTGTCTGAGCGAGGTGGCCATGTAGGCGCGCGTCACGAGCGCGAGCGCCACGACCGGCACGACGACGGCGGCCACGAAGGCAAGGAAGAGCGTTCGCGAGAAACTCGCGCGGACCTCGCGGAAGAGGGCACGTCCCGAAACCGGCGACCGGCCACCGATGCGCGAGCCAACCGAGACGGTCACCAGCATGGCAACGAAGATGACGCCCGTGAACGCGATGAGCTCGGCCACGTTCGACAGGTGGGCGAGCAGCGAGGGCCGCGGATACCCGATGGCGTAGATGGCACCACGATCGCTCAGCAGGTAGACGTCGGAGACGACGCCGTGGTCCTCGATCGTCGCCCAGAACGGATCGCGCGAGGCCGCCAGGCGCTCGAAGAGCGGCTCGGGCAGGGCCCACGCCTCGCCGCCCGACACGTAGAGCGGACGCCGGCTCCACCCGTAGACGACGAAGGCGACGTCGTCACGTGCCCGGCCCTCAGGAGCCGCGGCCGGCGCGCCGGAAGAGGCGAGCAACGCCACGTAAGGGTTCTGCGCGGCGAGGAAGGGCAGGTTGGCGTAGTCGAGGACGACGTGGACGACGATCGACCCGATCACCAGGCCGTCGACGCACACACCGCGTCCGGCATGCAGCAGGCGCCGCTCTTCGGCGAAGAACGGCGAGACCTCCTCGAAGAGCTCCCAGTCGCAACTGGCTTCCTGCCATGCCTGGTCGACTTGTGTCTCGGGCAAGTTGAGCGCGAAGCGGCTGACCATGCGACCGCCGCCGTCGTAGAGTTCGACCGACGAGGTGAGCCGGCGCGTGGCGAGTGTCGTCCGCGACCACACGAGGAAGGACGCGTCGGTCGGCACCTGACCGCTTGGCGACGGTGTGGAGGCACGTACCAGGTCGGCGAGATCCGGCGACCGGTCGAGCTCGTCGAGTGCCGCGCGCAGCGACAGTTGCAGGTTCTGGCGCTGATCGGCCACCTGGCGCGCGATGTCGCGGACGATCACGTCCTGGCGCCCCGAGGCCGCCGACAGCGACAGCGACGGGTAGGCGGCCAGCGCCGGGACGGCGAGGCCGGCAAGCAGCACCACCAGACGCGCCGGCTGCGAGCCGCGCCGCAGCGTACGCACGGCGCGGTCGAAGACCGCGGTCAGGACGAGCGCGCCGGCGACGAGGCCGAGCGCCACGGCCGGGCCGGACGCCGACGCGCCACTCCACACCACCAGGGCGGCGCCAAGGCCGACTGCGAGCAGGCCAGGCGCCCCGATACCCTTGGGGCGGCGACAGGTGAGGGCGGCCACCGTCCGCAGTCCAGCCGCGACCATCAGCGCCGCCGCCGCATGCAGCAAGACGAGACCGGCAGTGGCCGCCAGACGCCCGGGTTCGAACGGCGTGAGCGCGAAACGCGCGGCGTCCCCAATGGCGACGGGCAGCGCGGCGGCGATGAGTGAATGATGCTGCAGCGCCAGCGCGCCGACCAGGCCACCGGCGGCGAAGTGGGCGAGATGGCAGACGGTCGCCGTCGCGGCGCGCCGCGACACGCGCACAGCCCGCCAACGACCCACCACCGTGGCAACCAGCGCGGAGAGCGCGAAGGCAGCAAGCGCGTCAATGAGGAAAAGGGCTTCGCGCCGCCACGGCGGCGCCACCGTGTCGATGGCCTGGCCGGCCATCCTGGCGGCGACGACGACCACTAGGCCCAGCGCCACGCTGAAGCCGAGATAGCCGGCGGCGGAGCCCTGCAGACCGCGCCAGTCGGCGAGCGGCCCGAGCAGCACGGCCAGGCCGAGCGCGGCCGTGAGCCAGAGCAGCGCGGTGACGACGGCGGCGGCGCGGTCGCGCGCTGCGGTCAGTGCCTGGGGCGCGATCCGGGCTGTTCCAAGCGGTGTGCCGTCGGAGGTCGTCACATCGAACGCGTTGGGATCTTCGTCGTGCGGCACCGGCGGCCCGACCACCACCGGCGCAAGCGGCGTCGCCCACTCGGTCAGGCCGGCCGGTTCGCCGGGCGCGATGGCGAAGCTCGACACGGTCGCCTCCGCCACGACGGTGCCGATGCGGCGGCTGGAATTCTCGGACGAGAAGACCGGCGCCACCCGCGCCAGGCGAACGCCGAGCGGCGTCGGCAACATGAAGGTTGCCGCCCCCGCGGCCAGGCGCGACGCCGGCAGCGTCGACGGTCGCCCATCCCAAGCGAGCGGAGCCCCGTCGGCAGCGTAGACGGTCAGTGCGGCGATCCGCCCGTCGCCGGCGCGCTCGTCGTCGAGCGCCACCTTGCGGAACAGCCGCGTGATGCTCGGGCCATCGGCGCCGGCCGCGCCTTCAACGAGGGCCTCGTCGGCGGCCACCATGGCCGCAGCCCTGTCAAGGGCGGCGATGAGACCGGTCATTCGCGCCCGCGCCTCGGCCTCAACGAGCTGCCGCGTGTCCTCGGTCGTCGCCCCCAGGCGCAGCCGCGACCACTGCCAGCCGCCTACCCCGACCCCCACCAGGGCGGCAATGAGCAGCGCGCCCACCCTGATGAGCGCGCGCTTGATGGACTCGTTGATATGCGCAGGCCGCCGTCCAGAGACCTCAACTTGGCAGGCACAGCGTGGATACGCGACGGCCAGGCTCTGCGCCACATCAGCAACCGTTCGCTCGAGATCACTCGGCAGCGCGGAGGTTCCGACTGCCTGATGGAGCATGACAACCACCTCAAGCAGTCGCCGGGTCTGGTTTAGCCCTTCATCGAGCCAGCAATCGCGCTGTTCGGCAGAATCTGCGCTACGTGCGAGTGAGAGACAGCGTTGAACCGCCAGCACGTGAGTCTTGAGC
>JAGNJW010000033.1 GCA_018000455.1 Acidobacteriota bacterium | reverse complement strand
CGCGTCGACCCGCGCAGTCCGGAGGAACTGGAGGCCGAGACGGCCATGCGCACCGGGCCGGGCGGCTGGTTCGTACAGACCGGCTGCTTCGTCTGTCACTCGGTCAGCTCGCTGGGGGTGAAGAGCCCGGCGCAGATCGGTCCCGACCTGTCGATTGCCGTCGAAGACGTGCAGAGCCGGTTCGGCGTGACGATCGACGACTTCCTCGACAACCCGACCGGCACGATGAGCGTGGTGCTCTCGCGCCAGATCATTCTCACGCCCGAGCAGAAGCAGACGGCAGTCCAGAAACTGCGCGAGGCGTTCGCCGAGCATCAGCGTCAGCGCGCCCTGCAAGCGCCGACACCCAGTCACTAGGAGACAGTCATCATGAAGCGACGCAATCGTTATCCGTGGGCGAGCACGCTCGCCATCGTGGGAGTGGCGCTGGCCGGCAGCCAGTGCACTCCCAGCGCGCCGCAGCGGTCCACTGGCGGCGCCGTGCAGTCAGACGTGGCCGTGGCCGCGCTGAAGACCTACGTTCCGCCGGGCGATCTCGACGAGTACTACATGTTCTCGTCTGGCGGGCACTCGGGCCAGGTCTATGTCTACGGCCTGCCGTCGATGCGGCACCTGTCGACCATTCCCGTCTTCACGCCGTATCCCGCTACCGGCTACGGCTTCGACGACGAGAGCAAGGAGATGCTGGGCGATCTCACCTGGGGCGACGCCCACCATCCGGCGCTGTCGGAGACCAAGGGCGACTACGACGGCCGCTGGCTCTTCATCAACGAGATGAACGGCCGCATCGCCCGCATCGATCTGCGCGATTTCAAGACCAAGCAGATCCTCGGACCGGTGCCCAACCTGCACGGCAACCACGGGTCGTCGTTCGTCACGCCCAACAGTGAATACGCGATGATGGCGACCCGCTTCTCGCGGCCGGTGCCGCAGCGGGCCGTGAGCATCGACAAGTACGCCACCGAGTACAAGGGCATCGTGGCCGGCGTGAAGATCGATCCGCAGAGCGGCGAGATGTCGCTCGGGTGGGAGATCCTGATGCCGCCCTTCGACTACGACATCGGCGACGCCGGCAAGCTGGTCTCCGACGGCTGGATGTTCTTCACCTCGTACAACAGCGAGCGCGCCACCGGCAAGCTTGAAGTCACCGCCTCGCAGCGCGATCGCGACTACATCGTGGCGGTCGACTGGCGGGCGGCCGAGAAGGCCGCCGCCGAGGGCAAGGGCGACATGATCGGCGGCACGCTCGTCCTCGACCCGGCCAAGGTGCCCGGCCTCGTCTACCTGATGCCCTGCGGCAAATCGCCGCACGGCGTCGACGTGTCGCCCGACGGCAAGTACATCATCGGCTCCGGCAAACTCCAGGGCGTGACCACCGCCTTCAACTTCGAGAAGATCCAGACGGCCATCCGCAACAAGGACTTCACGGGCGACGAGGACGGCATCCCGGTGCTCAAGTACGAGTCGATCAAGGACGCCGAAGTGCCGGTCGGCCTCGGGCCGCTGCACACGCAGTTCGGACCTGACGGCTACGCCTATACCTCGCTCTTCCTCGACAGCGCGGTCGCGAAGTGGAAGCTCGGCACCTGGGAGGTCGTGGACAAGGTGCCGATGTCCTACAACATCGGCCACTTGTCGGCGGCGGAGGGTGACACGGTCAGCCCCGACGGCAACTACCTGGTCGGGCTCAACAAGCTGTCGCACGGCCGCCACCTCTCGGTCGGCCCGTCGCAGCCCGAGTCGTCGCAGCTGGTGGACATCAGCGAGGAGAAGATGAAGCTCCTCTACGACGCCTTCACCGAACCAGAGCCTCACTACGCGCAGATCATCAAGGCCGACAAGCTCAATCCGATCGAGGTCTACCCCAAGGAAGAGAACAAGCACCCGCTGGCGGTGTGGGACGTCAATGATGCCGGCGTCACCCGCAACGGCAACCGGGTGACGGTCAAGATGGTCGCGGTGCGGTCGTCGTTCTCGCCCACCTCCTTCGAGGTGAACCAGGGCGACATCGTGACCATCGCCGTGACGAACATCGAGCAGACGACCGATGAACTCCATGGTTTCGGTCTGCTCGACTACAACATCAACATCGTGGTCGATCCCGGCGAGACCAAGCAAGTCACCTTCACGGCCACCAAGCCCGGGGTGTTCGCCTTCTACTGCACCAACTTCTGCTCGGCGCTCCACCAGGAGATGCAGGGCTATATGATCGCGAAGTGACCGTCATGCCGGCCTCGACCACGCGGCGCGTCCTCGACCAGCCGATCGACTGGCGGGCCCGGCTCATGCTCGTGGCGGCGGCGGGCCTGCTGGTGCTCATCTACTTCGTGCCGCTCTGGAACATGACGATGTTCGCGCCGCAGTACCGTGACGGACTGCGGCTCGACATCTACGCCTACACGCTCGCGGGGGGCAACGGCGGACAGGACGTGCGCGAGATCAACGTCCTCAATCACTACATCGGGATGCACGACTTGACCAACACGTCGTTTGCCGAGTTCCAGTGGATGCCATTCGTCATCGGCGGGCTCGGCCTGCTGGTGCTGCGTGCCGCCGTGCACGCCACGGTGGCATCGGTCGTGGACGTCACGATGCTGTTCGTGTATTTCGGCGTCTTCTCGCTGTGGTCGTTCGGCTACAAGCTCTATAGCTACGGCCACGATCTGGCACCCGATGCCGCGGTCAAGGTGCAGCCCTTCATGCCGCCCATGTTCGGCTACCGGCAGATTGCGAACTTCGAGGTCTATTCCTACCCGCGGGCCGGCACCTACGCCATGCTGGGCGTCCTCCTGCTGCTGACGGGTGCCCTCGCCCGGACCTGGTGGCAGGTTCGCCGCAATGCCGCGGCCCGGGCGTCCCCTGGGTAGGGCTGTGACCTCGATGGCTCTCGTGCTGGCAGGCCTCCTCCTGCAGGCGGCCGTGTCCGGCGCCGTGGACCAGGCCCGGCCGCTCGAGGCTGCTGGCGCCACGCCCGCCAAGCAGGTGTCGCCGCTACAGGTCCTCGTCGATGGGGCGAGCCCCGGCGATCGCATCGTCGTTCCGGCGGGCACCTACGAGGGCGACCTGGTCATCGATCGCGCGCTCACGCTGGTCGGGGAGGGCCGGCCGCTGCTGCTTGGCTCGGGTGTGGGCAGCGTGGTCAGCGTGCGGGCCGCCGACGTCAGCATCGAGGGCTTCGACATCGACGGGCGGGGCGGCGGCGATCTCGGACAAGACGCGTCCGGCATCCATATCGCCGCCCCCCGCGCGCGTGTGACCGACTGCCGTGTGCGCCAGACGCTGTTCGGCATCTACCTGAGAGAGGCCGACGGCGCGGTCGTGGAGCGTTCGCGGGTGAACGGACTGCCCGGACGGCCGCCCGGTGAAATCGGATCCGGCATCCACGTCTGGAACACGCAGGGTTTCCGCCTCGAGGACAACACCATCATCGACGTGCGGGACGGCCTCTACATCCAGTCGTCGTCTGATGGCGTCGTGCGCGGAAACACCGCCCGCGATCTGCGCTACGGCATCCACTACATGTTCTCCGACGACAACCTGTTCGAGGACAACACCTTTGCCAACGGCGACGCTGGCGCGGCCATCATGTACTCTCGCCGCCTCACGTTCCGCCGCAATCGCTTCCTGCACAACCGCGGCTTCGCCTCGGCCGGGTTGCTGTTCAAGGAATGCGACGACGTAGTGGCCGAAGACAACCTGATTGCCGACAACGCGCGCGGCATCTTCATCGAAGGGTCGTATCGCAACCGCTTCGTGGGCAACATCATCGCCATGTCCGACATGGCACTCGTCATCTACGATTCGGCCGGCAGTAACGTCTTCGAGGGCAATGCCTTCGTCGGCAACCTGACGCCGCTGTCGCTGGTTGGCCGGCGAACCGACACGCGCTTTGCCGGCAACTACTGGTCCGACCATGACGAGCCCGATCTGGATGGCGACGGCTACGCCGATCGGCCCTACCGTCTGTCGAACGTCTTCGATCATCTTCGCGGCAACGTGATCGCCGCCGACCTGTTCGCGCAGGGCCTGGCCGCCCGGGCGCTCGGCGTCGCCGAACGCGCGTTCCCCGTGCTCGATGCGATACCGGTCGTCGACGATAGGCCGCTGGTCCGAATGCCGCCGCTGCCGAACGTGCCGCGGTTGACCGCAGCGGAAGGTCCGGCGGCGACAGGCGCCGGAATGATGTGGCCGGTGACCCTGGCGCTTGGCGGTGCGTGGGTCCTGCTCGCCGGGGGACGATCGCCCGTGGCGCGGCGGCTCGGCGCCGGAGGCGTGTCGTGATCCACTACACGCAGTTCACGAAGGTGTACGGGGCCCATAGGGCGGTGGACGCGCTCACCGTCGAGGTACCGGCCGGGTCGGTCGTGGCGCTGCTCGGCCCCAACGGCTCCGGCAAGACGACCACCATCAAGGCCGCGGCCGGGCTCGTGCGTCCGACGGCGGGCACGGTGCGGCTGGGCGCAGGGCAGCTGCCGGCCGGCGATGCTGCGGCCCGCCGTCTCTGTTCCTTCCTGCCGCAGCGGGTGTCGTTTCCCGACGCGCTGACGGGGCGCGAGGTGGTGGACTTCTACCGCCGCCTGCGCGGCGTGCCTCATGAGGCGACCGACCGCGTGATGCGCTTCGCTTCGCTCAACGGCGCCGGCGACCGCGCGGTCGGCACCTACTCCGGCGGCATGACCCAGCGTCTGGGCCTGGCGGTGTCGATGCTGCCCGAGGCCGAGATCCTGCTGCTCGACGAGCCGACGGCCGCCCTCGACCCCGATGGCCTTGCGGCCTTCGACGCGCTGGTCCGGGCCGGGCGGCAGGTGGGACAGACCGTGTTCTTCAGCTCGCACCAGCTGGGCGACGTCGAACGGCTCGCCGACCTGATCTTCATTCTGGTGGAGGGCCGTCTGGCCGCTTCACTGACGGCGGGCGAGCTGGCCTCGCGGCTGGCAGACCGCGGCGTCATGCGCCTACGCCTGGCCCGCCGCGACGCGTTCGTGCTCGACCGCGTGCGCGCCCTGGCGCCTGACGCCCGGTGGGCGGGCGACGACCTGCTCGTGCCGGGACCGGCCGCCGCCCGGCTGGCGGCCCTCGACGCGGTGCGAGCAGCCGGCGGCGTCGTCGATGGTCTGAGCGCGGACGAGGGGCGGCTGGACGAGTTCTACCGGTCGATCGTCGGAGGCGCCGAGTGACCAGGGCGCTGCTTGCCGTGCTCGTCCTGATGACCGCCGCGTGTGCGACGGGCCCGCCCGAACCGGTTGCCGTGAGTCTCGGCCACGACACCTGCGCGTCGTGCCGCATGGTCATCTCCTCGAAGACGACCGCGGCCGAAGTGCTCGTGCCGGGCGAGGAGCCGCAGTTCTTCGACGATCTCGGATGCCTGCAGACGGCGCTCGGCGCGGCACGGCCGCCAGAGGGCACGCTCATCGTCGTCGCGGACCACCTGACCGGCGACTGGATCCGACTCGAGGAGGCGGTGCTGACGGAGGTGCCTGGCCTGGCGACACCGATGGGGTCGGGGCTCATCGCCCACCCGACGGCCGGTGACCGCGACCGCGATCCCGACGCCCGGGGCGGCCGCCCCTACGACCGCGCCACCCTGCTGGCGGGAGGCGTGAGATGACGGCCACGCTGTGGCTCTGTGCCCGTCACGAACTGCTGCTTGCGGCCAGGTCGCGGTGGCTCCACTGGTTCGCCGTCGTCTTCGCCGGCCTCGCGCTGCTGGTGGCCTCGTCGGGCTACGTGCTCTCGGGCGGGCATGGTCTGCAGGACTTCGCCCGCACGGCGGTGTCACTGGTGCAACTGGTGCTGCTCATCGTGCCGCTTGCCGCCCTGGTCTTCGGCACGCTGACGCTGGCCCCGGAGCGGGGCGCGGCCGAGTTGCTCTATGCGCAACCGGTGCCGCGCAGCGCCATCCTCGCCGGCCGCGTGCTCGGGCTCTTCCTGGCTTTGGCGGCGGCCCAACTGCTCGGGTTCGGCGTGGCGGGCCTGGCCGTGCAGTGGTCGGCCGGCCCCTACGGCGCCTCGCAGTTCCTGGTGGTCGTGGCGCTGGCGCTGGTACTGACGGCGGCGTTCCTGAGCGTGGCTGCCGCGCTGGCCAGCGGCGCGCCTGGCCGCCGGGCTCGCACGCTGGCGGTGGCGCTGGTCGTCTGGTTCCTGGCGGTCGTGCTGTTCGATCTGGCGGCGCTCGGCATCGCGTCGCTGCTCAAGTCGGGCGCCGCCTCGCGGCTGCTCATCACGGCGGCGCTCCTCAATCCCGTGGACGCCGGGCGCACTGGCGCCTATCTCGCCATCGAGGGCACGGCGGCGTTCGGCGGGGCGTCGCTCGCGTTGCTGCGCTACACGGGAGGCGGTGTCTTCGCCGCGGCTCTCATCGCCGGCTCGCTGCTGCTATGGACGGTGGTGCCCGCGTGGATTGCGGCGCGTCGGCTGCGACACGTCGACTTCTGACGGGCCGTCACCCGAGCCGTCGTTCGACTTCCAGGGCTTCCGGGTACAGCACCCCGTTCTCGAAGTGCGAGTGGTCGGCGACCGCAGCGTCGAGGGCCGCCAGGCCGTCGCGGAACCGGCGCCAGGGCTCAGCCGTGCCCTTCGGCGGCGTCCGCGCGTCCACCTGCTGGCGCAAGCCGTCGAGGTGCTCGCGCAGCTGCGCGTGCTGGCCCTCCATCCACCGGACCGGGTGGAGCAGCGTGGGGAAGGGCAGCGGCGGGCGCGGCTGCCCTTGCCGGACCGCCTCGGCCAGGAGTGCCAGCGCCGGCCACAGGATCTGCTCCTCGTGAGCACAGTGGCGCTCCAGGAGGACCGCCAGGTGCTCGACCTGGATGGCGATATCCAGACCGGTGGAATCGTCGGTCGTGAGGGCGCCCATCAGCTGCCGTACAGCCGCGAGGTGGACGCGAATCCGCTGGTGACGCGCGCGCGCATCCGCACACACCAGCTCCAGGGTGGTCGGACTACCGGACGGTGAGGGCCATTGCGCCATACATCGCCACGCCCGGCAGGGTACGCCGCCGGCCTCGGCCAGGCGTATGACGACCGTCATGAGGGGCCAGATCCTGACGCGAGGCGCGAATGGTCAGCGGGATAGCCATCGCTCTTCGCGGAAGAGCACGTAATCGGAGCTTCGCATCTCGGCCAGCGCGAGCTCGTAGGAGCGCCGGGAGGCCGGGGAACGGGTGTCGCGGAGGCGGTTGGCGAGGCTCCCCACGTGGAAGGCATCGGGGCGGACGACCACGCTGCCGACGATGGCCACGGTTCCCGGGGGCACTGCGCCGTTGAAGTCGAGCGTCGCCGCCTCGTCTTGTCGGAGCCGCGTGTCTCGCTGCTCGGTCCACTCGCCGTTGACGAAGGCGACCTGCCGCGCAACCAGGTGTTCGGCGACGACCTGTCTCACGCCGGTGCCGGCGACCAGCTCGATCCGCATCCAGACTTCCGGCACGACGTAGGTGGGGAAGGCATGACCCGTGTCGGTGTTGGTGAGCACCATCCGGCTTTCGATCCGGCCATCCGCCCGGCGGGCGTCGAAGGTCCAGCGGACCCCGGCGCGCACGGTGTCCGGATCGTGGATGCCCTTGAACAGGTGGCGACGCTCGGGCATGTGGCAGGTCTGGCAGGTGCGGCCCTCGCGCGCCGCTCGCGAGACGCGCCATTCCTCGACCGTGTTCTGCAGGAAGGTCCCGTGGACCAACGGCGCTTTGCCCTCGCTGAACTGATGGCAGCCGGCGCAGAAGTCCACGCTCTCGAAGTACTCTTTCGCCGTGGCCGGACCGTGAGGTGCCGGGTAGCGCGCGACCAGAGGCGCGATGGTGGTGGGCAGCGGCGCTGGCCCGAACTTCTGACGCGCCCGCGAGTGGCAGGCCGAACACCCGACACCGTCGGCCGAGAGGTAGGGGTCGACCCACTGGTCGCGAAGCGGTGCATGGCAGACCGCGCACATGCCGCTCAGCTCGGGCTGGTCGTTCATCTGCGCCCACACGCCTGGTCCCATGGCCAGGGAGTGACGGGTGCCCGCCCAGTCGTTGAACTGCGCCGCGTGACAACCGGCACACGACGCCGCTGACAACTCGCCCCCCTGCGCTGGAACCGGCCGGGTCCAGTACCCGGCTACCGTGGATGTGTCGGGCTCGGGCGCCGGCGGCGCGGTGGGCTGCGCCTGCAGGGAGCCCATGTAGGCGGCCAGATCCCACACACTCCCGTGGTTGCCAGGCGGCAGATCATAGGCGGGCATCGTGGTGCCGTTGAAGCCCGTCAGGACGGAGCGGACCATGCTGAGCTCGTCGTGTCCTGCCTTGAACATCCACGGGCGTGTCAGGTTGGTCGGGATATCGGTGAATCCCCGTGCGTCACGCAGCTCCGCGGCGCGTGGGCCGTCGCCATCCCCCGCCGGGCCGTGGCAGGCGGGGCATCCCCACGCGCGGTACACCGCTTCGCCCCGGGTCGGGCTGCCCTCGGTCCGTGCCGGCAGCACCACCTCGGGTAGCGCCTGCTCGTGCTGCCAGCGAGGCGAGAAGGCCTTGATGCGCGCGACCAGCTGCCCCACCTCGTCGTCGTTGAAGAAGTCGAACGCCGGCATCGCGCCGTCACCGCCGGCCCCACGACGGATGACGCCGACCATGTCGGCATCGCTCGGCAGCGACCCCGTCGGCGTCGAACGGACCTTGAACTCCGCCCGCGTGAAGTCGGCGGGCGGTACTCGAGAGAAGCCCCCGGCGACCCCGTCGCCGCGACCCTCGGGTCCATGGCAGGCGGCACAGAAGGTCGAGTACAGCTCCTCGGCCGTGGCCACGGCGGCATTGTCGTCCGGCGCGGGACCGTGGTCGGGCGTCGGGACGCGAGGGGCGTGGGGCCCCAGCCCGGACCAGTCGAATCGGGAGGCGACGATCGCCGTCGCGACGAGCACCGCCACAACCGCCCCCGTCAGCGTTGTGCGTGTCGTCACCTCATCCTCCGCGCCTACTTCTCGACGCCACTCGTGGAATACCGGAGCTCCACGGCGGCCACGCCGCCCGCTTCGACACGCACACTCGACGTGACGGTGCCGAGCCGCTCGTGCCACGCCTCAATCGTGTGGGTGCCGGCAGGCACGTCGGCGATCTCGAACGTGCCGTCGGTGCTGCTGACGGCGAAGTACGGGTGGTCGACGACGCCGACGAACGCGATCATCCAGGGATGGACGTCACACATCACCCGCAGCACGCCCTCGGACCTGAGATTGAATTGGTTGGTCATGCCGATGAGCGGCTGGGCAACGTTGAAGCCATCGGTTCCTGGCGATATGCCGTGCACGTTGTGCAGTCCCGGGTCGCTGTTCGACACGCGGAGCGGCTGACCGATCCGGACGCCCACGACCCGCGGGCTGTACAGGCACCGGCGCTGGTCGATCCGCACCGGCTCGGTGGGCACCGGCGTGGGTGGGAACTCGCCGCGCAGACGCACGAACACATTGGCCAGACCGCCATCGGGACTGGTGAGGAAGGCCTCCTGAACCACCGGGGGGTCCGTCTTAGCCTGGCGGCACATCGGGTCGCCCTGCATCCAGATCGCGGCGTTCGGGGGCGGAGTGCCGGTCAGGTGGATGCGGCCCTTGATGGCGCCTGGGGGCACGGACACGGTCGCCGCGGCTGGCTGTGGGGGTGCAGGGGCCTGACGGCACGCGGCCGCGAGCCCCGCCGTGGCCAACAGCGCAACGATGAACCGGGCACCCCGGGTGGCCGGACTACCGGAAGGTGAGGGCCATTCCGCCATATATCCCCACGCACGGCAGGATACGCCGGCGGCCTGGGCCAGGCGTATGACGACCGTCATGAGGCGACCAGAGGCCGTCGGGCCACCGCCGGATTGCACTACGCTTCTGAGCGTACTCAACGGATTGCGAGGATGGGTGATACCTCAGGTGAACGACCGGACGCGGCAAACGCTGCCGCGCGATGTCTGGGCTCTCGGCTTCGTCTCGCTCCTGATGGACGCGTCGTCCGAACTCGTCCACAGTCTGCTGCCGCTCTTCATGGTCTCGGTGCTCGGGGCCAGCACGGTCGTCATCGGTCTGCTCGAAGGCATCGCCGAGGCCACGGCGTCGATTGCGAAGCTCTTCTCGGGGTCGTTGAGCGACAGGTGGCGGCGCCGAAAGCCGCTGGTCGTGTTGGGCTACGGTCTCGGCGCCCTCACCAAGCCGGCGTTTCCGCTGGCCAGTTCGGTGACCTGGGTGTTCGCGGCCCGGTTCGTCGACCGGATGGGCAAGGGGATCCGGGGAGCCCCGAGGGACGCCCTGATTGCCGACATCACGCCGCCCCGCCTTCGCGGCGCCGCGTTTGGTCTGCGGCAGTCGCTGGACTCGGTCGGCGCAGTGGTTGGGCCGGGCCTGGCCGTGGTGCTGATGTGGGGGCTGGCCGACGACATCCGCGCGGTGCTGTGGTTCGCGGTCGTGCCAGCGGCATTGGCCGTGGCGCTGCTCGCCGTAGCCGTGCGGGAACCGGTGGCGCCGGCGGCGGCCGCCGGCGCCCGTGAGCCGGTCAGGCTGCGCGACGCTGCCTCACTGCCGCGGCGATTCTGGCTCGTCGTTGGCGTGGGCACGGTCTTCACCCTGGCGCGCTTCAGCGAGGCGTTTCTCGTGCTGCGGGCCGAAGACGTCGGGCTGCCGCTGGGCCAGGCACCGATCGTCATGGCGGTCATGAGCCTCGCCTACGCCGTGGGTGCCTATCCGGCCGGCATCGCGGCCGATCGGGTCGGTGGTCGCGTGCTCTTGTTCCTGGGGCTGGCCGTGCTGGTCACGGCCGACCTCGTCCTCGCCGCGGCGACCACGCCGAGGCAGGTCATGGTCGGCGCCGTGTGCTGGGGACTGCACATGGCCCTGACGCAGGGGCTGCTCGCAAAGCTCGTCGCCGACGCCGGCACCGTGCGTCTGCGCGGCACGGCCTTCGGCGTGTTCAACCTGGCGACGGGTGTGACGCTGCTGGCGGCGAGCGTGATTGCCGGTGGCCTCTGGAACGCGATCGGCCCGGCGGCGACCTTTCAGGCCGGGGCGCTCTTTGCCGGACTGGCGATGGCTGGCGTCGTCGTCTACCGCCCGCGCCGCCCACGCTGACCGGATCGCAGGACCGTGACGTCCGCTTATAGCGGCTTCAAGTCCTGGAGCATGGTGGGGATGAGTTCCGTGATGGTCGGATGGATGTGCACGGCGCGCGAGATGGTCGTGAAAGGCGCCCCGGCGTACATCACATCGAGCAGCGTGTGCACGATCTCGTCGCCGCCGGCGCCGAAGATGACGGCGCCGAGCAGCTTCTCGGTCTCGGCATCGACCAGCGCGCGCATGAAGCCGTGCGTCTCGCTCATCTCCTTTGCGCGGCTCACCTTGGTCATCGGCCGGTGGCCGACCAGCACCTTCTTGCCGGACGCACGGGCTTCGCCGAGCGTCATCCCGGCGCGGCCAACCGGCGGGTCGGTGTAGAGCGCGTAACACGTGATGCGGTCGCTCAACTGCCGCGTATCGCCGTCGAGCAACGCGCCGGCCACGATCTCGAAGTCGTTGTAGGCGGTGTGGGTGAAGGCACCGCGGCCGTTGCATTCACCGAGCGCCCAGATGCCGGGCACCGAGGTCCGGCACTGCTCGTCGACGGTGATGAAGCCCTTCGCGTCGGTGGCGACGCCGGCCGTCTCGAGGCCGAGGTCGTCGGTGTTCGGACGTCGGCCAACGGCCACGAGCACGTGGCTGCCGTCGATGGCCGGGGCGCCGTGGGCACAGTCCACCGCCACTGCAACCCCCGACGGCGCCGGGGCGAAGCCGACGCACGATGCCGACAGGCGGAACTCGATGCCCTCCGCCTGCAGCACGGCGAGCAGTGCCTCCGAGACGTCCTCGTCTTCGCGCGAGATGATGCGGCTGCCGCGCTCGACGACCGTGACGCGGCTGCCGAACCGCCGGTACATCTGCGCGAACTCGAGCCCGATATAACTGCCGCCCACGATGATGAGGTGCTCGGGCAGGGTGTCGAGCGCGATGATGCTGCTATTGGTGAGCAGCGGCACCGTGTCGGCGCCAGGCATGTCGGGCACGGCAGCCCGCCCGCCGACGTCGAGGAAGATCGCGTCGGCGTCGAGCGTGATGTCTCCCACCGTGACCGTGCGCGGGCCGCTCAGGCGCCCGTGCCCTTCGTAGACGGTCACACCGGTCGTGCCCTTCATCCACGTCTCGACGCCTTCGTTCGAGGCGCCGACCAACTCGCGCATCCGCGCCTTCACGCGGGCGAAGTCGACCTGCACGGCACCACCGGTCGTGAACCCGAACTCCTCGCCGCGTCGTGCCATGTGGATGGCCCGGGCACTGGCGACCAGCGTCTTGGTGGGAATACACCCGGTATTGACGCAGGTGCCGCCGAAGCGGCCGCGTTCGATGACCGCGGTCGTGCGGCCCGCCGCGGCCAGCCGCGCGGCCAGGGCCGGGCCGGCCTGGCCGGTACCGATGACGATGGCGTCGTAGTGGGTGGGCATCGGAGTCTCAGATGCAGCGCGACGGCCGCCGGTGTCGTTCACGGTGCGATGGGGCCCCGGCGCCGCGGCTGCTGCCGGGCGGACGTCGACTCCCCGAGTTACGACGCGGGCTTGGGCTCGCGGCTGCGCACGTCGGTGGCTGGCCGTAGTTCATCGGTGCCTCGTCCGGCCACGACATCGCCGGCCGCCAGCTCGCCGAACACTTCGACCAGCGGGCCTTTGGTGAGTCCCGTTTTCACCGTGACCCACTCGGTCTTGCCGTCGCGTATGCGGATGACGAACGTGCGGTCGGTGGTCGAGGCCACGCTGCCCGCCGGCACGAAGAGCGACGGCGCCGAGCGGCTGACGGGCCACCGCACCTGACAGAAGGTGCCGGGCGCGAGGCGACCGTCGGTGTTCGTCACGTCCAGCTCCACCGCCATCGTGCGCGTGGCGACGTCCACCGCATGGGCGATACGCGCGATGGTGCCCGATCGTGGTTGCCCGGGGTAGGCCGCGACCGTGAAGGCAATTTCGGCGCCCGGGGTCATCTGAGCGGTGTAGGCCTCGGGCACCGGCACCACGAGGCGCAGCCGCTGGTCGTCCACGAGGTGCATCATCGGCGCGCCGGACGCGCGGCCTCCGGGGCCGACGAGCGCACCGGGGTGCACGTTGCGTTCGGTGACGACGCCGTCGAACGGGGCCGTGATCGTGAGATAGCCTTCCATGTCGCCCACGGCGCCAGCTGCCTGTCGCGCGGCCTCTACCGTCTGGCGGCCGGCGTCGACCTGATTCCGGCTGGCTTCCGCCATCTTCTCTGCAATCAGCACGTCGTTTCCGGCCACGACGCCCGGCGTGGCGGCGGCCGCCTTCAGCTTGTCGTAGGTGCCGCGCTCCGCGTCGGCCTTCGCCTGCGCCGCCGCCAGTTGTGCTTCGGCCGCCTGCAGCTTCGACTGCGCCTCGGCCCGCTGGGCCACCAGTTCCGGCGCCTCGAGCGTGGCCAGCACCTGGCCGGCGCGAACGCGCGAGCCACGGTCGACCGCCACCGTCTTCACGAAGCCGTTGACCCTGGGATAGATCGCCACCGATCGATACGCCGTCAGCTCACCCGGCAGCGACAACTCCACGTCGAGCGGCTGCTCGACGACGTGCGCGATATCGATCGTGAGTGGGCCGGCTGGTGCCGTGGCCGCCGGGGTCGTCGTGTCGACACCACCGCAGGCCGTCGAGCCGGCGAGCGCCGTGGCGAGCAGCACGACGGCCGGGCAACGAGCCGGCATCCGACGGTGCCACGATGTCTGGGACGTTGTCATGGTCATCCAACCTGGGTCCGGTAGGTGCTGTCGGGGTCGTCGGGATCCAGCGACGGGGACGTCGAGCGCGCCGACTGCTGCACCAGGGAGTAGACCGACGGCAGCACGACCAGCGTGGCGAGGGTGGCGGCGGCGAGGCCGCCGATGACCGCGCGGCCCAGTGGCGCGGTGGCCTGGGCGCCTTGACCGAAGGCGAGCGCCATCGGCACCATGCCGGCGATCATCGCGGCGCTGGTCATGAGCACCGGCCGCATGCGCGACTGCGCCGCGTCGATGGCCGTGACGAGCGGCGAACCGCCGCGCTGTCGCGCCTGCTCGGCGAACGTGACGAGCAGGATGGCGTTGGCCACGGCCACGCCGATGGCCATGATGGCGCCCATGAACGACTGCACGTTGAGCGTCGTGCCGGTCAGAAGCAGCATCACGACCACGCCAGCCAGCACGGCCGGCACCGTCGACACCACCACGAAGGCGAGCCGCGCCGACTGGAAGTTGGCGGCGAGCAGCAGGAAGATCACCACCACCGCGACCGCCAGGCCGGCGGTGATGTTGGCGAAGGTCTCGCTCATGGCGGCCACCTGGCCCCGAAGTGTGACCGAGGCGCCGCGCGGCGGCTCGCCCGCCTGCCGGATGGCCTGCTGCACCCGGTCGCGCACCCGGCCGAGATCGTCGCCGAGGACGTTGGCCGTGAGCGTCACCATCCGTTGGCCGTTCACACGGTCGTACTCGCCCACGATGGTGGCGTTGTCGATGCGCGCCAGGTCGCCGAGCAGCGGGCGGGCGTCGCCGCTGCCGGTGACGGGCACGACCCGCAGGTCTTCGAGGCTGGTCATCCGCGGCTGCGGCACCTGCACCTGCACCTGGAAGGCGATGCCGGTGCGCGGATCGGCCCAGTAGTTGGGCGCCACGAACCGGCTCGACGAGGTGGCGGCGGCAAACGACCGGCCCACCTGCTCCACCGTGACGCCGAGTTGGCCGGCGAGCTGACGGTTCACGTTGACATGAATGGCGGGATAGTCGAGCGCCTGACCGTACTGCAGGTCGCGCAGTGACCCGACCTTGGCCAGCTCGGTGTAGACCTTGGCGGCAAACGCGCGGCTGGCGGCGAAGTCGGGCCCCATCACGGCCACGTCGACCGGCGTGGGCGTGCTGAAGTTCATGATGCGGCTCAGGATATCGCCCGGCTCGAATGAGAACGTGGTGTCGGGGAAGGCTTGGCCGAAGCGCTGGCGCAGCGTCTCTTCGAACGCCTCGAGCGTGTGCGGCGTACCCGGCCTAAGCGACACCTGGAGCACGCCCTCATGAGAGCCGCTCGTCCACAAGAAGATGTTGTTGATGGGGTACGACGTGGGTTGCACGCCGACGTAGCCGAGCGTGATGGCGACGTTGCCGGGCCCGGCAGCCCGGTTGATCTCGTCGAGGATCTGCCCGGCGAGCTGCTCCGTCACTTCGAACTTCGTGCCGGCCGGGGCGCGGAACCGCAGCTGGAACTGCTTGGCGCCGCTGGCCGGGAAGATCTCGCGCCCGAGCGAGGGACCGATGGCCGCCACGAGACCGACGGTGATGAGCAGGTAGAGCGCCACCAGCGCGACCCGCGCCGGCGCCAGACGGGTGAGCAGCGCGCCGAGGCGTTGCCGCAACCGATCGACCCAGTCGGGCGTGTGCGTCTTCTGGTGGACGGCGCCACGAGGACCGAGCAGCCACACCGACAGTACCGGGACGAGCGAGCTGGCCAGCAGGAACGACGCGATCATCGCGAAGCCGACCGAGAGCGAGAGTGGAACGAAGAGCGAGCGCGACACGCCGGTCATGAAGAACGACGGCACGAAGACCGCCACCACCGACAGCATCGCGAGCAGACGCGGCACGACGACCTCGGCGCTGGCGTCGATCACGGCTCTAGCCACCGGTGTGCCGCGGGCCAGGTGGGTGTGGATGTTCTCGATGGCGACCGTGGCTTCGTCGACGAGAATGCCGACGGCCAGGGCCAGTCCGCCGAGCGTCATGATATTGATGGTCTGGCCCGCCCCCCACAGCGCGACGACCGCCGCCAGCAGCGCGAACGGAATCGTGACGACGACAATCGCCGAACTGCGCCAGTCGCGCAGGAAGAGCAGCACCATCAGGCCGGTCAGAAGCGCGCCGAGTAGCGCCTCGCTCAGCACGCCACCAAGCGCCGCTGACACGTTGGTCGACTGATCGAGCTCGTACGACACCGTGATGTCGTCAGGCACGAGTGCTTGGAAACGCGCCAGATTGGCCCGCACCGACGCCACGACGCTCAACGTCGAGGCATCGGGCCGCTTCGTGACCGGGATGTAGACCGCGCGTTTGCCGTCGACGAGCGCGTAGGCGGTGGGGATGTCGGTGCCGTCAGCCACCGAACCGACGTCGCGGATCGAGATCGGCGGGCCGGCGCCGGTGCGGATCGGCAGCTCGAGCAGGTCGTCGATCGTGCCGACGACCGAGTTCATCGGCGAGATGCGCGTCTCGTCGCCGATGTTCACGCTGCCAGACGGCAGGATGACGTTGCCGGCCGTGACGGCGCGAATCACCTCGTCGGGGCCCATCCCGTAGGAGCGCAGCCGATCGGGATCGACCTTAATCACGATCGTGCGCTGGCTGCCGCCGAAGGGCGGCGGCGACGTGAGGCCGGGCAGGGTGGCAAACTGCGGGCGCACGCGGTTGAGCGCCAGGTCCTGGATCTCGCCCAGGCTGCGGGTGTCGCTCTTGAAGACCAGGTAGCCGACCGGCACCGTGCCCGCATCGAAGCGCATCACGAACGGACCGACCGTGCCGGGCGGCATGAACGCACGCGCGCGGTTGGTGTAGCCGATGGTCTGGGCGAGCGCCTCGGCCATGTCGGTGCCGGGGTGGAACGTGAGCTTGAGCAGCGACGTGTTCTGAATCGACTTCGATTCCACGCTCTCGATGCCGTTGACGTAGAGGAAGTGGTACTCGTAGTAGAACGTGATGTACCCCTCCATCTGCGCCGGGCTCATGCCGCCGTAGGGCTGGGCGACGTAGATGACCGGCAGATCGAGGTCGGGAAAGATGTCGGCCCGCATCCGGCCGACGGCGAAGACGGCCGAGAGGGCGACGGCGAAGATGGCGACGAGCACGGTGACGGGGCGCTGCAGGGCGGCGCGAATGAGCCACATGATCTAGCGCCCTCCCGGCGACAGCAGGCTGACGAACGGCCCGAGGTCGCCGTGCGCGACGGCGTCGGCCAAGAGAGCCCGCCACACGTCGACCCTGGCGACGCCGTCCTGGTACTCCGCCTGCGCGAGCAGGCCCTGCGTGTCGGCGACTTCGACGATGCTCGCGAGCCCTGCCTGATAGCGGGCGCTCGCCTGCGACTCGCTCTGGCGGGCGGCAGCCAGCTGCACCGGCGTCGTCGCGGCGACGGCCCGGGCCGCCTCCACCATCACCGCGGCGGCCTGCTGCTGGCTGGTCACCATGAGCAGGGCCTCGTCGTAGCGGGCGGCTTCGGCGCGAGTCGTGGCGGCCGAGGCGGCGCGGCGCGCCCTGAGGCTGGCGACGTCGAAGAGGTTGGGCATGACCACCTGCACGCCGGCGGCCCAGTTGGCGCGTTCCAGCCCCAGCCCGTCGGCCCCGCCGTCGAACGAGCCATTGAAGGCGGCGCCGCTGCCGCGCGCGAAGAGCGCCGACTGGACGTAGAGGCGGGGACGGTTGGTGCGGGCCAGGATCTCCTCTTGCGTCCGCGCCTCGTCCACCGATGCTTGACTGGCCAGCGCCAGGGGATGCGCACTCGCGGTCTCGGCCGGTGGGCTCGTCGGAGGCGCCGGCGCCAGGAGGCTGCCGGCGTTCACGCCGACCGGCCCGCTGGTCACGCCGAGCACACGCGCGAATGTGGTTTGTGCCAGTGCCAGCGACTGCCGCGCCAGGATTGCCCGGGTCTCGGCCGCGGCGCGTTCCGCGTCGGCGCGAGAGGCTTCAGCGCCGGGCCTCAGGTCGTTGTCGGCCAGCGCCCGCGCCGCGCGCGCCAGCACCGTACGCCGCTCGACGTCTGCCACTGTCGCGGTGACCGCCTGCTCGGCCTGCACCACGGCCAGAAACGCCGCGCCGACGGCGCTTTGCACCTCGAGACGCGTCAGCGACTGGTTGGCGCGTGCGCGAGTGACGGCGGCCTCGGCGCCGCGCACACCCGCATCGCGCAGGCCGAAGTCGAACGGTTCCCAGGAGAACAACGCGCCGGCGGCGCTGCCCCAGGCGCTCTGGGACGACCCCGATGGCAGGGGCGGACCCGAGATCCCGGGGACGACCGACTGCGGCAGCAGCAGCCCGGTGACGTTGTTGACGGTGGCGCGATTGACCTGCAGCACGCTGTCGAGGCGCGGCAGATAGGCCGAGCGGGCGACACTGACGCTCGCGGCCGAGGCGTTGACCTGCTCCAGGGCCGCCGCGATCGCGGGGTAGTGCTCGACGGCGTAGTGCAGCGCGTCCTGCAGCGTGAAGACCTGCGCGTCGGGCGCTGCCGGCCGTGGGGCGACTTGCGCGCTGGCAGCGGCGGCGACGGCGGCTTGAACGGCAAGTGCGGCGAGGAGCAGACGAGTCATCGTGGGTCCGTAGCTGGGCTAGTCGTGCTCGAACATCTCGCCAAAGAGTTCTTTGACCTTCTTGCGAGCCTCGACGAGCGCCTTGCGCCCGGCGGGCGTGGCGCGGTAGAAGCGCCGATTGCGCCTGCCGGTGAGGGTGACCTTCGATCGCAAGTAGCCCTTGGCTTCCATGCCGTGCAGAACGGGGTAGAGCGTGCCCGCGCTCAAGCGATAGCCATGGCGGCTCAGCTCGTCGATCATGCCCTGGCCGAAGATCGGCTGTTCGGCAGCGTGGTGCAGGATGTGGAGCCGGATGAGGCCGGCGTAGAGCGTCTTGTCTGGCATCGAGAGTCGATATCTGAATCCGATAGCGAATGCCGACAGTAGCCGGTCGACAGGCCGTTGTCAAAGGCATGCCGCCGGGTGACCGGCCCCGGGTACGTGGGCCTCGGCTGCCGCCCAGTCAGCGCCGAGCGCGACGCCCTGTCGTCCAGCGCGTCACCCGGAAGCGGAATGGCTCGACAGGATTCCCGGGAAGCACCGCGTCGTGGTCGACGCGATGACGCCCGACGGCGTTCGCGAGGCCGCCCAGCGGCCGCCTGACGACGGTCGGCTACGGGGCCCAGCCCGGCAGGGCGGCTGCCTGAGTCACCCACGTCGCCATCTGCGCCTCGTCGAGCTCGTCGCCTTCGCGGAGGTCGATGTAGCGCGTGTCCTTGCTCTTGCTGGCACCGGGCGGCACCGGTCGCAGCGAGGTACCGCGGAAGAACGTCACCTTGACGTAGTGCGTGAAGGTGTGGAAGCTGACGAACCAGCCGCGGCCGTCGATGCCGTAGAACGGCGAGTTCCACTTCACGGCCTTGCGTACGTGGGGCACGGTGCGCACGATGAGGGCATCCAGCCGGCGCCCGAGGTCGCGCTTCCAGCCCGGCATCGCGGCGATGTATGCCTGCACGGGGGTGTCTCCGTCGGCCTTTGCGATCTGCGGATTGCCGCCCGAGAGCAGGACGGCCTTGCCGCCCTTGCGCGTGGTCGGCCTGACTTTCGTCGGCCGTGGCTTGGCCTTGGCTGGCGGGCCATTGTGGACCACCGCGGCCTTCACGAGCGCCTTGAACGCCCGCGCGTTGACCGCCTCCCCTTCATGGATGTCGATCGCCCGTCGCATGTTGCCTTCCAGGCTGGCATTGAAGAGGTGCGATGGATCTGGCACGCTGGCCCCCTTGGCGAACGTGAGCTTCACGACCTTGGTGTACGACTCGCCGGTGCAGACGATCCCGTGGTGCGACCAGACCGGAACGCCCGCCATCGCATTCGACGGCTTCTTCCACTTGCGCTCCTCGAGCATCTCGGGATCGGCTTCGAGGATGAGCGCCCGCATGCGAGCCAGAATGTCGTTGCGCCAATCAGCCGTGCTCATGTCGTGCATATTAGCAATACTCATCGATGGTCAAGCGCGGCCGACGGCGCGCTGACCTGCGAGCGGCCGTATCAGAAGCGCTCGCATCGGGTATCGTCGTCGCGGTCAGGACAGTGGAGTCCGCCGCCAACCGGGGCCAGATGCCAGCACACCGCAAGAGACCCAGTCACACCGGCAGGAGCACGAATCACCGGCTCTCGCCGCGCCAGGCGGCCGCCTGGCTGGCAGAGCTGCTCGACTTGCGTGCTCAGTTCAGCCGATCGGCGGCCGAGCGAAAGCTCGCGCTGCTCGCCCCGGCCGTCACGCCGACCTTCCGCGATCCCGACCAGCTCGTCGAGTGCCACGACGTGCTGCTCTTTCTGCGGACCTACCCTGACAACCGCGCGGTTCTCGCTGCTGCCGAGCGTCGTCTTCGTGCCTTTTCCGAGGACGTGGCCAGATACTGCGTAGCCGCCAGAGATCCGTCGGCCGCGGGTCTGCTCGACAGCGGGCTGGTCGGTTCCTCGGCCGTGCACGTCGTCAGTTTCAGGCTGGCGCGCGCATTGGCCCAGTTGCACCCACGGGCGGTCGAGATCGATTGGGACAGCTACTACGAGAGCGACACCGCCAACATCCCCTGCGCCATCGTCCCCGCCATGCTGTGGAACGAATCAGACGCCGTCGACAACGACGAGGCGTTCAACGAGCGAGCGTGGCTGGAGCAGAACCGCACCCGCCGCGACCCCACTTGTCTTCGGGCGCTGCTTCGTCTGTTTGCCACGTCTGGCTTGCCGGAGCGGGTGCAAGAGAACCTCTACGACATGGCGGAAATTCCGGTGCGGTGGGATCTCACAACCGGCAAGGGTTCTCGCACGCACAAGCGCGTGCCAGGCCTGCGGCCCTTTCTGCAGCGAGATCCGCTGCGCGAGCGGACTCGTGATCTGCGGAGCCGAATCGCGCCGCCGGCAGCGCCGTGCCGCCGGGTATCGGGCGCGCGCGGCCGTCGCTATGTCGCCGCCATCCACGAGGTGCTGGCCGCACGAGTGCGCGAGCTCTACCCTTTGGCCGGGGCCACGCCCGATGAGGTCTATCTCTACGAACCGGGGCGGGGCCTCCAGGTCGTGATCTACGGCTCGGTGCCTGCGGTTCGCTTGCCGCACGAGTCGAACATGGGCGCGATGTTCGTGCGCAACGGCGTGCCGGTGGGGTACGGTCTCGCCGCGTTCGTGTTCGACCACGCCGAGATGGCCATCAACCTGTTTCCGGCCTACCGGGCCGGCGAGTCTGCCTTCGTGATCGAGGAGTTCTTTAGACTCGTGGTCCACCACTTCGGCGCGCGTCAGCTCGCCGTGAGCAGCTACCAGGTGGGCGATGGCAACGACGAGGGTCTGGACTCGGGATCGTTCTGGTTCTACTACAAGCTGGGCTTCCGCCCGGTGCGCAAGGCCGTGTTCGACCTGGCCGAGCGCGAACGCGCGCGCGTGGAGGCCGACCCGGCGCATCGAACGTCGCGAGCGATGTTGAAGCGCCTCGCCAAGAGCGACCTCTTCTTCCATCTCGATCCGGCGAAGATGGACGGCCACGAGGCGTGGGCGCTCGCCGACCTGGGCTACGCGCTGACCCGACATGTCGTCGGGACCTACGGCGGCGACCGGACCGCAGCGGTCGAGGGGGCGATCGAACGGCTGGCGGCACGCCTGCCGCTCGGCGATCTCAGGCGCTGGACCGACGGTGAGCGGCTCGGCCTGCAGCGACTGGCCCCGCTGTTTGACGCGCTTGGCAGTCTCGAGCGATGGCCGGCCGAAGACCGCGTCTTGCTCGCGCGGCTCCTGCGCGCGAAGGGTGGCACAGGCGAACGCGAGTTCATCCGCCTGGCGCAGCGCCTTCCCAGGCTGGAGGCGGCCCTGCGGCAGCTGGCGCGACGGGAGGCGCGGCGGCGCGCCCTTCGGAAAGCGGCTCTGCGCATGTCGACGCCAGGCGCAGAGACACGGCGTCGTGCTCGCGCGCTCGCCGCCCCCACGGCTCGACCGTAGGGAGTAAGCTTGAATTCAGCGTCGGGCTCAGCCCCGGAACCGGGAGCCTTCAGGGAGAGATCAATAAGCCGCGGACTCGATGAAAAAATCAGCCCCGCTCGTTCGACGCCGCCGTCCGGCTCAACGAAGGCCGCCAGTTCGCGCGGCCGCGCGGCCGATTGACCCACGGCCGCCCCCGATCGTCGGCATCGGCGCGTCGGCCGGAGGCCTCGAGGCGCTGGAGGCGTTTCTGAGCAACGTGCCGGCCGGCTGCGGCATCGCCTTTGTCATCGTCCAGCACCTCGACCCGACGCGCAAGGGCATCATGCCGGAGTTGCTGCAGCGCTCCACTGCGATGACGGTCGTCCAAGTCAAAGAGCCCACCCCTGTCGAGCCCGACTGCGTCTATGTGATTCCGCCGAACAAGGACATGTCGGTTCTGCGGGGCGTGCTTCACCTGCTCGACCCAACCGCGCCGCGCGGGCAGCGCCTGCCGATCGACTTCTTCTTCCAGTCACTGGCGGGGGACGCCGGGGCGCGCGGCATCGGCGTCGTGCTGTCGGGCATGGGCACCGACGGCACGCTGGGTCTCAGGGCGATCAAGGCCAATGCCGGCGTGGCCTTCGTGCAGGATCCGGCCTCGGCCAAATTCGACGGCATGCCGCGCAGCGCCGTCGAGGCCGGGGTGGCCGATGGCGTCGCGCCGGTCGAAGACCTGCCCGGGATGATCGTGGCTCACCTGCGCCGCGCGCCGTCACTTGCCACGACCGAACGATTCGCCGGCGCTGCCGCCCACGGCGACCTCGCCCGAATCATGATCCTGTTGCGAGCTGAAACGGGTCACGATTTCTCGCTTTACAAAGCGAGCACCTTGAACCGCCGCGTGGAGCGGCGCATGGGCCTGCACCGGATCGAACGCCCTTCGGCCTACGTCCGCTTGCTGCAGCAGAAGCCCGAGGAACTGGACCTGCTGTTCAAGGAACTGCTGATCGGCGTGACGAGTTTCTTTCGTGACCCCACGACATGGGAGGAGCTGCGGTCCAAGGTCATGCCGGCCTTGATGAAGAGCCGTCAGGTCGGGCGGACGCTGCGCTTCTGGGTGCCCGGCTGCTCCACCGGCCAGGAGGCCTATTCGCTGGCCATCGTCTTCCAGGAGGTGCTGGAGAAGATCAGGCCGGCCAGGCGTCACTCACTGCAGATCTTTGCCACCGACCTCGACAAGGACGCCATCGAGCGCGCCCGCACCGGCCTCTATCCGGCCGGCATCGCCGATGAGATGTCCGAGGAGCGGCTGCGCCGCTTCTTCGTGGAAGCGGAACAGGGTTACCGCGTCGCCAAGAGCATTCGGGACAACGTGATCTTCGCGCCGCAGAACGTCATCATGGACCCGCCCTTCACCAAACTCGACATGGTGAGCTGCCGGAACCTGCTGATCTATCTGGCGCCGGAGCTGCAGAAGAAGTTGCTGCCGCTCTTCCACTACAGCCTGAATCCAGCGGGCCTGCTCTTTCTGGGCAGCGCCGAGACGATCGGCGGTCTTGGCGACATTTTCGAACCCGTCGGCACCCAGGCCCGGTTGTACCGGCGGCGTGAGTCCGCGCGGGGCCAGCCGATCGAGTTCCCCGCCTCGTTCACGCGCCTGGCCGTGCCCGGCGTGGCTCCGAGGATGCTGCCACCGAGGTCCGACCTCACGTCGGCCGCCGAGCACCTTCTCTTGCAACAGTTCGCGCCGGCGGCGGTGTTGGTCAGTGCCACCGGCGACATCCAGTTCGTCAGCGGACGAACGGGCAACTACCTGGAGCCGGCGGCGGGTAGCGCCAACTGGAACGTGTTGAGCATGGCCCGCGAGGGCCTCAGGCTCCCACTGGCCGCGGCGTTTCGGCAAGCGGCACGGCTCAAAGAGGCCGTGACCATCCGGAACATCAGAGTGGGCACCAACGGCGGCGTGCAATACGTCGATCTCACCGTCAGGGCCATCGCCGATCCCGCACCTCTCCGAGGCCTGGTCATCGTCGTGTTTTCAGACGTGGCCGCGCCCGACAATGCCACCCGCGACGGCAAGGCCAGGCGGCGTTCGCCGGGCGGCGCGACCCGGCGGGCGGCGACGGCGGGCGACGCCGAGCGCGTCCGGCAGGAGCTTCGGACCGCGCGTGAAGAGATGCAGACATCGCAGGAGGAACTGAGGGCCTCGAACGAAGAACTGCAATCCACCAACGAGGAACTCCAATCCACCAATGAGGAGCTGACCACGTCGAAAGAAGAGATGCAGTCGATGAACGAGGAGCTTCAGACGCTCAACGCCGAGCTGCAGCACAAGGTGCGCCATATGTCGCAGGTGAATAGCGACATCAAGAACCTGCTCGACAGCACCGACATTGCCACCCTGTTTCTCGACTCGTCACTGCGCATCCGGTTCTTCACCGCCGGGTCGGGCCGTGTGTTCAGGCTGATCCAGGGCGACATTGGCCGGCCGATGACCGACATCGCCTCTGATCTGTCGTATCCGTCGCTGGCGGGCGACGCGGTCGAGGTGCTGCGGACCTTGGCCACCCACGAGCAGACCGTCGAGGCGCGCGACGGACGCTGGCTTCACGTGCGCATCATGCCCTATCGCACGCTGGAGAACGCGATCGACGGCGTCGTGATGACGTTTGCCGACGTCACGGCGGCAAAGACGCTGGAGGTCAAGCTCCGCGCCACGCAGTCGGGAATGCGCGATCACATCGCGGCGCAGGACGTGCGCTTGCAGGACGCCGTGGAGCAGCTGCGCACGGCACGAGCGCGGGCGCCTGGCAGGGGGGTCGTCGACCCCGCGGCCAAGACCGCCACGAAAGAGTAAGCCACCCATGTCAAAGAGCCAGAAACCGCCGCCGGATGCCGCGACCATTCGACGCCTCGCCGAGGATCGCGTGCCCGTGACGAAGACAGACGGCATCGGGCCCCCGCCAGCGTGGGAGGCGGAGCGGCTGCTACAAGAGCTGGGGGTCCACAAGATCGAGCTCGAGATGCAGAACGAGGAGCTGCAGAAGTCGCGAGCCGAGAGGGAGGCCTTGCTCGCTCAGTACACTTCACTCTACGACAACGCCCCGGTCGGCTACGTGACGCTCGACGCCCAGGGAACGATTCGCCAGGCGAACGTGACCAGCGCGCGACTGCTGGGCCTGGAACGCTCGCAGTTGGTGAGCCGCCGCCTCGGCGTGTTCGTAGCCGAGGCCGACCGACGCACGTTCAGCGACTTCGTGCAGCAGGCATTGTCCGGCGCCGGCAGAGCGCACTGCGAGGTGCGGCTGAAGGCCCCCGACGCCGAGGCGATCGAGGTGCGAATCGAGGGCACGCCCTCCACGGACGGCGAGGAATGCCTGGCCGTGATCATGGATGTCACCGAGCAGTCGATGCTCAGAAACCAGGTCCTACAAGCCCAGAAGATGGAAAGCGTCGGCCTGCTGGCCGGCGGCGTCGCGCATGACTTCAACAACCTGCTCACGGTGATCATCGGCGGCGCCGAACTCGCGATGGGCGGGCTCCCGGCGAGCGACCCGCT
This sequence comes from Acidobacteriota bacterium, assembly GCA_018000455.1. Lineage (GTDB taxonomy): Bacteria > Acidobacteriota > Vicinamibacteria > Vicinamibacterales > UBA2999 > CADEFD01. Next base: position 27,933 of record JAGNJW010000033.1, on the reverse strand, counting down.
GCGCGCCGATCTCGAGGCCATCAGCGACGCCGGCGAACGGGCGGCCGTGCTCACGCGCCAGTTGCTGGCCTTCAGCAGAAAGCAGGTGCTGCGACCGGAAGTGCTGAGCCTGACGACGGCCGTTGAAAGCATGCTGAGCATGCTTGGCCGGCTCGTCGGCGAAGACATCCGCGTCGAGTGCGCCCTGGCACCGGATCTGAGTGTGACGAAGATGGACCCGGGCCAGTTGGAGCAAGTGCTGCTCAATCTGATCATCAATGCCAAGGACGCCATGCCCGACGGCGGCGTGTTGACCATCGAAACACGGGACGTCGAGCTCGACGTCGTGCCTGAGGCGCGGCGCCGGTTCATGTCGAAGGGCCCGCACGTGATGCTCACCGTGGGCGACACGGGAGAGGGGATGGACGAGGTGACGGCCGCGCGGGTGTTCGAGCCGTTCTTCACCACCAAGGCGCCCCCGAAGGGCACGGGGCTCGGGTTGTCCACCGTCTACGGAATCGTCAAGCAGAGCGGCGGCAGCATCTGGGTCGACAGCGAGCTCGGCATCGGCACGACGTTTACGATCTACTTGCCGCGGGTCGAGGAGCCTTTGAGCGTGGTCCGGACGGATCAGACTGAAGCGGCCCCGCGAGGCGCCGAGACCATTCTCGTGGTCGAGGACGAAGATGCGCTACGCGACATGGTCAGGCGCATGCTTCAGTCGGCCGGCTACACCGTGCTCGCCGTGGCCAACGGCGCCGAGGCCTTGCTGCGACTGGAGCAGCATGTGGGAGCGATCGACCTGATGTTGAGCGACGTCGTGATGCCGGGCATGAGTGGGCGGGAACTGGCGGCACGGGTCGCCGAGCTGCGCCCTCGCATGCGGGTGCTCTACACCTCTGGCTACGCCGGCGACACGATCGGGCATCGCGGTGTGCTCGAACCGGGTCTGCACTTCCTCGCCAAGCCATACGAGGTCAGACAGCTGGCGAAGAAGGTCCGCGACGTCCTGGACTTCTGAGAGCACGTCGGCGCCGTGGACGACGAGGTGGAAGTTGCCGCGCATCGGCGCGTCGGCGAAGACGTCGAGCCAGGTGGCGCGCCCGTCCCGGCGAGGTCGGCACCGCCCGCCCATATACTGGAGCCGGCCCTTGGTCTCTCGTCGCGAGTTCCGATTCAGCGCGGCCAAGGGCGGGCGCGGTTGCGCAGAGCATCGATTGAGACGGAGGCCAGCATGGAAATGAACCGACGAGCATTCGTAGGCACGGCGGCGTCGGCGGCCATGGCGATGAGCATCGCCGACGCGGCCTCCGCCCAGCAGCCCGTCAGCACCACCGGGACGTTACGGTTACGGCCCGGTGGCAGCGACCACGGCTTCGATCCGTGGCTCGAGATCATCGGCGACGCCTTCCGCCACAACGCCAGGGAAGTGGCGCGCCTGGCGGGCGGGCGCCCGGTCCTCGCCGTGGTGAAGAACAACGCCTACGGCATCGGCGACATGCTCGTCGGGCCCGTGCTCGACCAGTGCGCGGAGGTGGGCGGCATCGCCTGCGTGCGGCCCGCCGAGGCCCTGGCCATGCGGGCGGCGGGCGTGAAGAAGACCATCCTGACGATGGCGGAACTCGGGGAGGACGAATCGGTCGAACTCGTGCGCGCCGGCGTCACGCTGTCGTGCTGGCTCGACGATGCGCCCGAGCGTCTGCAGCGGATCTCACAGAAGGCGGCGCGGCGCGTGCCCGTGCACCTGTACCTCGACACCGGCATGAACCGGGAAGGCATGCCCATTCGGCGCGCCTTGCCGTGGATGCAGCAGATCGCGAAGCAGCCGGGCGTCCGGATTGACGGCACCTATCACATGTTCGTGCACGACATGGAGTTCGACCGGGTACAGCTGACGCGTTTCACAGGCATCCTCGCCGAGGCCGCGGCTGCAGGATACAAGGCTGGCCTGGTGCACGCGGCGCCGACCTTCGAGCTGTATCGCCTGCCCGAATCGCACTTCGACATGGTGCGGGTGGGCAACGCGCTCTTTGGCGCCTACCCGGGCGCGGATGTGACCCAGCCGGTCGATCTCAAGCCGGTCTTCCGGCTGCGGGCGCGGGTAGCGCGCCTCGAGGAAGTCGAGCCCGGCGAGAGCGCCGGCTTCCGCCGTGGCTTCCGTCCGACCGAGCGCACGCGCGTGGCGCTGGTGCCGATCGGACACACCGACGGCTACCCGATCAGCGGTGCCGGCAAGTGCGAGGTGCTCATCGGCGACCGGCTCTTCCCCGTGGTCTCGGGCGGCATCGCCTCGGCCCACACCCTCGTCGACGTGGGCCTCGAGGCGCCGGTCAAGGTGGGCGACATGGTCACCCTCATCGGGCCGGACCGCCCGGCGATTCTGCCACTCGAAGTGGCCGCCCGCACCGAGGTGGGGTTCTTGCAGCTCATCACGAAGATGAGCGCGCTTCTGCCACGCCGACTGGTGTAGCAGCGGCCCGCCTCGCGCACGAGGGAGCGCGGGCGCTGGCGCGCCCGCCGGGCTGGAGGGTCTCGGAGCCTGGCGAGGAGGATCGCGGTGTCTGACACAGCCAGCGGCGCCACTGCCATCGCCTCACCCGTGTTCGAGGCGCGTGGAGTGTCGAAGGTCTATCAGATGGGCGAGGTGCAGGTACACGCACTGCGCGAGGTAGACATCGACCTCTTCACCGGGGAACTGATGGTGCTGCTGGGGGCGTCGGGCAGCGGCAAGAGCACGCTCTTGAACATCCTCGGCGGGCTCGACGTGCCCACCAGCGGTAGCGTGCGCTACAGGGATCACGTGCTGACCGCCGCGAACGAGCGCGAGCTCACGCAGTACCGCCGCGACCACGTCGGGTTCGTGTTCCAGTTCTACAACCTGATCCCCAGCCTCACCGCCCGTGAGAACGTGGCGCTCGTGACCGACATTGCGCGTTCGCCGATGTCGCCGGAAGAGGCCCTGGGCATGGTCGGCCTCGCAGATCGGATGGATCATTTCCCGGCGCAGCTCTCCGGCGGCGAGCAGCAGCGCGTGGCGATCGCCCGCGCCGTGGCCAAGCGGCCCGACGTGCTGCTGTGCGACGAGCCCACCGGCGCTCTGGACTTCGAGACCGGCCGGCTCGTGCTCGAGGTGCTGGCGCGCGTCAACCGCGACGTCGGCACGACCACCGCCATCATCACGCACAACGCGGCCATCGGCGCCATGGGCGATCGGGTGGTCCGCATGAGCAGCGGCAAGGTCGTGGAGCAGGTGCGCAACGCGCACAAGGCGTCGCCAGGCGAGATCTCGTGGTGAAGCGACGATGACCGCCATCAACCAGAAGCTCGTGCGCGAGGTCTGGCAGCACCGCGGCCAGCTGTTTTCGATTGCCGCCGTCGTGGCCACCGGCATCATGATGGTGCTGACCATGCGCGGCACCTACGAGTCGCTGGTGGCGGCCCGCGATGCCTACTACCGCGACGCCCGCTTCCCCGACGTGTGGGTGCAACTCGAACGGGCGCCGGAGTCGCTGGCCCGCCGCCTGCGCGTCATTCCCGGCGTGACTGCGGTCGACACGCGGGTGACTTTTGGGGCCACGATCGACGTGCCCACACTCGACCAGCCGGCGCAAGGGCTCTTCGTGTCGGTACCCGAGCGCCAGCGATCGCTGCTCGGTGGACTGCATCTTACGCGCGGCCGCTACATTGCTCCCGGCCGGCGCGATGAGGTCGTCGTCAGCAAAAAGTTCGCCACCGCCAATCGCCTGGGCCCGGGTGATGTGGTCCGCGCCGTCGTCAACGGGAGGCGGCGCGATCTTGCCATCGTCGGCGTCGCCATCACGCCAGAGCACACCTACGCGATGGCGCCCGGGTCGATCTTTCCCGACGACCAGCGCTACGGCATCTTCTGGATCAACCGCGACGTTGCCGGTCCCTCGTATGACATGGAGGGCGCCTTCAACGAGGCGGTCTTCGCCCTCTCACCGCGGGCCGACGTCGACGAGGTGCTGGCCGACATCGACCGGCTGGTGGCGCCATACGGCGGCCTGGGCGCCTACGGGCGCGACCGCCACCCCGTCCATCTCATCATCGACGGTGAGCTGAAGCAGCTCCAGACGATGGGTACCGCGATTCCCGCCGTGTTTCTCGGCGTGGCCGCCTTCCTCTTGAACATCGTGCTCGGCCGGCTCATTGCCACCCAGCGGACCGAGATCGCGGTGCTCAAGGCGTTCGGCTACAACACGATCGAAATCGGTCGGCATTACCTGGGGTTTGCGATGTCCGCGGTCGTCGCGGGCGCGGTATCGGGAGCGGCGGCCGGCATCGTCCTGGGTGGGGCCATGGTCGATCTCTACGGCTCCTACTTCGATTTCCCACGCCTCAGCTACGCCGTCAGCTGGACGCTCGTGGCGATCGCGTCACTGGTCAGCACCCTTGCCGCCGGTGCTGGGGCCCTGGGCGCGGTGCGGCGAGCCACGGCCCTGCCGCCAGCCGAGGCCATGCGGCCGGAGCCGCCGGCCACGTATCACGCTGGCATTTTCGAGCGGCTCCGCATCTCCAGGGCGGTACCGGCGTCGGGTCGGATGATCCTGCGCAATATCGAGCGCCAGCCCTTCCGGACCGTCTTCTCGGCGCTCGGCGTGGCCTTCTCGGTGGCCATCCTCGTCATCGGCATGTTCATGTTCGACGGCGTGGACTACATGATGGACCTGCAGTTCAGAGTGGCGCAGCGCGAGGACATGTCGCTCACGTTCAATCAGCCGCTCTCCGCATCTGCCGCCTACGACCTGGCCCACCTTCAGGGCGTCACGCGAGTCGAGCCGTTCCGCGCCGTGCCGGTCCGCCTGCGGGCGGGTCACTTGAAGCGCGAAGTGGCCATCACCGGTCTCGCGCCCGGAACGCGCCTGCGTCAGATTGTGACCGCCGGGGGCGTCGTTGAGCCGGTACCACCGCAGGGCCTGATGCTGAGCGCCATTCTGGCTAAGCGGCTCGCCGTAGGGCCCGGGGACGACGTGACGGTGGAGGTGCTCGAGGGTTCGCGACGCATCGAGCGGATTCCGGTGGCTGGCCTCGTGGAAGACTTCGTGGGGCTGTCGGCGTACATGGAACTCGACGCGCTGCATCGCCTGACGCGCGGGGGCCGCGCCATCAGCGGCGCCTACCTGGCGGTGGCCGAGCACGAGCGCGCCGGCCTCAGCCTTCACCTCAAGCAAGTGCCCGCCGTGGCCGGCGTCGCCTCGCCGCAACAGATGCTCGAGACGTTCGAGGCGCAGCTGGCCGACTCGCTCTTCATCGGCGTCTTCTTCATCCTGGGCTTCTCGGCCATCATCGCCGTGGCCGTCATCTACAACGGCGCGCGCATTGCCTTGTCGGAGCGCGGTCGCGAGCTGGCCAGCCTGCGGGTGCTCGGCTTCACCCGCGCGGAGGTGGCCGTGCTCCTCTTCGGCGAGCAGGCGCTCGTGACGCTGCTGGCCATTCCCGTAGGATGGCTGCTCGGCTACGCCCTGTCGGCGGCCGTGGTGGTCGGACTGACGACCGAGACCTATCGAATTCCGCTGGTCATCTCCGGCCGCACCTACGCTCTTGCCGCGGCCATCACGCTGGTTGCGGCCGTGGCGAGTGGCCTGATCGTGCGCCGCCGGCTCGATCGACTGGATCTCGTGGCCGTGCTGAAGACTCGGGAGGGATGACAACGTGCGATCGCGAACATCGTGGGTGCTGATGGGGCTCTTAGGGGTGGCGGCCCTCGTCGTGGCCGGAATCGGACTGCGCGACCAGGGCGCGGCGGTCGAGACTGCTGCGGTGACGCGTGGAGTGCTCGAGGTGACGGTTGACGAAGAGGGCCGGACCAGGGTGCGCGACCGCTACGTGGTTGCGGCGCCGGTCAGCGGCCGCCTCGCGCGGATGACTGTCAAGGAAGGGGACCACGTGTCGGAGGGCGACCTGCTGGCGCGCGTCTACTCGACGCCGGAGGATCCCCGCGAGGTCGCGACCCGGCGTGGCCAGCTCGCGGCGGCCGAGGCGAGGCAGTCGGAGGCCGCGACGCTGGTCGAGACGGCTCGGGCGCGCGAGGAGCAGACGGCTCGCGATCTGGCGCGCGCCGAGAGCCTGTCGACCGCCGGTGCGCTCAGCCGGCAGGCGCTCGAGCAGGCGAGCCTGGCGGACACCGCCGCTGAGCGGCAGCTCGAGTCCAGTCAGGCTGTCAAGCGGGCGGCCGACGCCAGCGTCGCCGCCGCGCGCGCGGCGCTCATCGGTGTCCGCTCAGACGGACCGGCCGGCGCGGCCGTGGCCGTGCACGCGCCCTCGAGCGGCCGGATCCTGCGCGTCGTGCAGGAAAGCGCCCGGGTCGTGCAGGCTGGCATGCCGCTGGTCGAGATCGGCGATGCCTCTGGCCTCGAAGCCGTCGTCGACGTCTTGTCCGAAGACGCCGTGCGCATCATGGCCGGCGCGCCCGTGCGCATCGCGCGGTGGGGCGGCGACCGCGAACTGCAGGGTCACGTGCGACACCTCGAGCCGGAAGCCTTCACGAAGGTGTCCGCGCTCGGCGTCGAGGAGCAGCGGGTCAACGTGATCGTCGACCTCGTCGATCCGCCACCGTCGCTCGGCGCCGGCTATCGCCTGGAGGCACGCATCGTCACGTGGAGCGGTGAGGCGCTGCGAGTGCCGGCGGGTGCGCTGTTCCAGGAGCAGAGTTCGTGGGGCGTCTTCGTCGTGCAGGATGGCCGAGCCGAGCGACGCGCGATTCGGGTCGGGCATCGCAACGATGAGGCGGCTGAGGTGCTCGATGGCCTCAGCGAGGGCGATCGCGTGATCCTCTACCCATCAGACGAGGTGAGTGACGGCGTTCGGATCAAGTAGGCCGCCGCCTCTCGCGCCCGCGCCTCTCAGCGGCTCGCGGACGAGGGAAGGCGGCGGAGCCTCGCCGAACCGGCACTACGCCGGGCCCAGCGACGAGGTCCGCCACCTGGCTCGGGCGGCAACCGCGATGCGGCCGACGTGACGAGTCGACACGCTTCGCGGATCCGACCGCGCCGATCGTATCCGGCGGTGGCCCGGCGTTGTATCGGCCGTACGTGTGGGTGGCTGGCACCAACGAGCCATGCGGCGGAATCGCCCGTGCAGACCTCGCGTAGACTGACCCGGTCATGCCCGCGCCTGCGACCTTGACGGCGGCCGTCGCGGCGGCCGGGACGGCGGTTCCGGCCGAGCGGCTCGAGCGCGTGCTCGCCGTCAGCCGAGCCTTTCTGACCATCACCGCGCTGCTGGCGATCTACATCGACCCGTCCGAGCCGGCGCGCCTGCGGGAGGTCACCTACGGTGTGCTGCTGGCCTATGCCATCTACAGCGTGGTGGTGTGGGCCTACGTGCATGACGCCACGCGGCTGACGTCGCGGCACACTTACACGCTCCACGGGCTCGACATCCTGTGGACGTCGGCCCTGACCTTCGTGAGTCAGGGGCCCATCAGCCCCTTCTTCATGTTCTTTCTGTTCGTCGTGCTGGCCGGGGCCTACCGCTGGGGATTTCGCGAGACGCTCGGCACGGCGATGGTGACCATCGTCGTGTTCCTGGTCGAAACCGGGATCGCGGTGGCGGGTCCGTGGAAGACCACGATCTTCTCGTCGATCGAGTTCGACCTCGATGTCACCATCTTGCGGGCCGCCTACCTGCTCATGACCGGCGTGCTGCTCGGCTATCTGGCCGAGCAAGACAAAGCCGCGCGGGCGGAACTGGCGGCCATGGCCGCGGCCGCGCGGCAGCCGCATCTCTGCCTGGGCCCGCCGCTTCACCCGTGTCACGACCGATGCCGATCCGGACGACACGGTGCAGCGCGCCATGGTCAGGCGCCAGATCACACCGTCGTGCCGTCGAGCAAAGGCTCGCCGGCCTGCAGGCGCAGGACGTTCTCGACGGTCACCCGGGCGATCTCGGTGAGGGCTTCGCGCGTGAGGAAGCCCTGGTGCGCGGTGATGAGCACGTTGGGGAAGGTCAAGAGCCGCGACAGCTCGTCGTCCTGCAGCACTTCGCCTGAGAGGTCCTCGAAGAACAGACCCTCTTCCTCCTCGTAAACGTCCAGCGCCACGCCGCCCAAACGCCCCGACTTGAGCGCCTGGATGAGCGCCGTCGTGTCGACCAGCTTCCCGCGGCTCGTGTTGACGAGGTACGCCCCAGGCTTCATGCGGGCGAGCGTCGTGGCGTTGACCATGTGATGCGTCTCCGGCGTGAGCGGCAGGTGCAGGCTGACCACGTCGCTCGACGTCAGTAACCCGTCGCGCGACACGTACTCGACGTCATGTGCCGCCGCCCACTCGAGCATCGGGGCCGGATCGCTCGCCAGGACCTGGCAGCCGAAGCCCCGGAAGATCTCGGCGGCGGCCCGGCCGATGCGGCCCGAGCCGACGATGCCGACGGTCTTGCCGTGCAGATCGAAGCCCACCAGGCCGCTCAGCGAGAAGTTCAACTCGCGTACTCGGGTGTAGGCGCGGTGAATCTTGCGATTCAGCGTGAGCAGCAGCGCCACCGCATGCTCCGCCACCGCATGGGGTGAGTAGGCCGGCACGCGCGCGACCGCCAGCCCCAACTCGCTCGCGGCGCCGAGGTCGACGTTGTTGAAGCCGGCGCAGCGCAGCACCACGAGCTTGACGCCGCTGGCCGACAGCGTCTCGAGGCAGTCGCGGTCGAGACGGTCGTTCACGAAGACACACACGACCTCGGCGCCGCTCGCCGTGCCTGCCGTGGCGCTCGACAGGCGGAACTCGTGGAAGTCCCACTCGAGACGGGCGGCGCCGGCGGAGCGTCCGAAGGAGTCGCGGTCGTAGGACTTGGTGTCGTAGAAGGCGATGCGCATGTGACCAAGACACGTTGGCACGTCCGGCGGTCGAGTGCAAACCCGCGTCTCCGATGGCTGGTCAAGCGCGCAGACCTACCGATTCCCAGCGCGGACGTCGAGGGCACTGGTAGAGTCAGAGAGGCGCGGGCGACCGGGGCGATGCTCGCCGAGATGCAGATCATGACGGGACTCTCGACAACCGAAGCAGCGACGCGGCTGGCCAAGGTCGGCCCGAACGCCCTCCCGGAGCGCGAGCCCGATCCGCTGTGGCGCCGCTTCGTCCGGCAGTTCCAGAGCCCGCTCATCTACATCCTGCTCTTCGCCCTCGTCTTCGACGCCGGCCTCTGGATCTACGAGGGCGCCCACGGGTGGCCCATCGAGGCCCTGGCGATCGGCGTGATCCTCCTGCTCAATGCCGCCCTCGGTCTCTACCAGGAACAGCGATCCGAAGCCGCCCTGGCGCGCCTCAAGGCCCTGGCCGCCGCGCAGGCCTGGGTCTTGCGCGACGGACAGCTCGTGCGGGTGCCCGGTCCCGACCTCGTGCCCGGCGACTGGGTGCGGCTCGAAGCGGGCGACCGCGTCCCCGCCGACGGAACCCTCGTCGATACCCACGGTGCCATGCTCGACGAGGCGATTCTCACCGGCGAGTCGGTGCCCGTGGACAAGGCCGCGGGTGAAGAGGCGTTCAGCGGCACGCTGGTCGTGCGCGGCAAGACGTATCTCGAGGTCACCCGCACCGGCGCGTCGAGCGCGATGGGACGCCTGGCGACCATGCTCGGCGGGATCAGCGTCACCCAGACGCCGCTCGAACGCCGCGTCGACCACCTGGGCCGCCGCATCGCCATCTGGGTGCTGGCGCTCGCGGTCGCCCTCGGGGTGGCGGGGGTCGTGGCGGAGGGTGTGTCGCGGGCGCCCGCGATGATCATCTTCGCCGTGGCCCTGGCCGTGGCGGCGGTGCCCGAGGGCCTCCCGGCCGTGCTGACGGTGGCGCTGGCGCTCGGCGTCGAACGCATGGCCCGAAAACAGGCCGTCGTGCGGCGCCTGTCGGCCGTCGAGGCACTCGGGTCGGTGACCGTCATTGCTACCGACAAGACCGGCACCCTGACCGAGAGCCGCATGGACGTCCGCTCGATGGATTCCGTCGACGTGCCACGCGCGCTGGCCGCGCTCGTGCTGGCCAACGACGCCGATCTCGCCACCGGCGCTGGCGATCCGCTCGAACTCGGCCTGCTGCGCTACGCCTCGGAGCAGGGCGTGGACCCGGCGGTGCTGCGGGCGGCGCACCAGGTCGTCTCCGAGCGCACATTCGACAGCGAGTGGAAGTTCGCGCGCGCCACGGTCTCGGCCGACGGCGACGTCGTGAGCTATCTCAAGGGCGCGCCGGAAGTGCTCATCGCACGCAGTGCGCTGGCGGTGGCCGAGCGCGCGTCGTGGAACGGCAAGGCCGAAGCCTACGCCGGTGAGGGCTACCGCGTGCTCGCCTTGGCCTGGGGTGATGGCGAACGCGAAGAAGACCTGGCGTTCCTTGGGCTCGTGCTGCTCTGGGATCCGCCCAGGGCCGAGGTGCCAGACGCCGTCGCGAAGGCACGAGCAGCGGGGATTCGCGTCGTCATGATCACTGGCGACCACCCGGCGACCGCGCTGGCCGTCGCCCGCATGATCGGCGTGCCCGGTGTGCGGGTGCTCACCGGCGTCGATCTGGAGCGCTATGGTGCGCCGGAACTGGCCGCGGCGCTCCGCGAGGTGAACGTGTTCGCGCGCGTGCGTCCCGAGCAGAAGCTCCGCCTCGTGGAAGCGCTCCAGGCCCGCGGCGACATCGTGGCCATGACCGGCGACGGCGTCAACGATGCGCCAGCGTTGAAGCGCTCGGATGTCGGCGTGGCGATGGGGCAGCGCGGCTCCGATGTCAGCCGCGAGGTGTCGGACGTCGTGCTGCTCGACGACAACTTCGCGACCATCGTCGGGGCGGTCGAAGAAGGGCGCGGCATCTACGAGAACGTGCAGAAGTTCCTGCGCTTCTTATTCTCGACCAACCTTTCCGAGGTGCTGCTGGTGGCCGGCGGCGCCATCCTGGCCTTCGCGCTCGACCTTCGCGATGCCGCCGGTTTCCTGTTGCTGCCGCTGACCGCGGCGCAGATTCTCTGGATCAACCTCGTGACCGATGGCTTGCCAGCGCTGGCGCTGGCCTTCGATCGCACCCCGGGCGTGATGCAGCAGCCACCGCGGGCGCCGGAATCACCGCTGCTCGATCGCCCCTCGGTTCGATTCGTCGTCGGGGCGGGCACGATCAAGGCCCTGCTGGCCCTCGGCGTCCTCGGCGTGGTGCCGATGATGGGTTACGACCTTGACGCCACACGGGCGACCGCGTTCCATTTCATGGCCGTGGGGCAGCTCTTCCTGACCTATCCCTCGCGCCACACCTGGACCTACCCACTGCCGAATCGCTATCTGAATGCGGCCGTGCTGGGCGGTATCGCGATCCAGATGGCAGCCTCCTGGCTCCCCGTGACGTCCAACCTGCTTGGCAATGCGTCGATTCCATGGACGCTATGGCTGGTGGTGTTCGGCACCGCCGCGCTGTCGTGGAGTCTGGCCGAGGCCGTGTCTCGCGCCGTGTGGCGCACGAAAGGGCAGTGGTGACGTGGATTCTGTTTGCGCTCGTCGCCGCGGTCATCGTCGTGGCCGGCGTGCAGCTGGCCCGCTACGGCGACGTCATCGGCGAGAAGAGCGGCCTCGGCCGCAGCTGGATCGGCATGGTGCTGCTGGCGGCCACGACCAGCCTGCCCGAACTGTTCACGGGGTTCGGCGCGACGGCCCTGACCCCTCTGCCCGACATCGCCGTCGGCGACGTGCTCGGCAGTTGCATGTTCAACCTGCTCATCCTGTCGTTGATGGACGCCATCCAGCCCGACCGCATCAGCGCCCGCGCCCATCAGGGCCATGCGCTCGCCATCGGCTTCGGTCTCGCGCTCGTGGCTGTCGCCGGCATCGGGCTGGTCGGCGCCGCCTACTGGCCGGCGATCGGGTGGATGGGGCCCAACGCGCTGGTGTTGATTGGCCTGTATTTCGTGGCCATGCGGATGATGTTCACCCACGAGCTGCAGCGGCGCGCCAGCACCACCCTGCCGGAGACGAGCGCGCTGGGGGCGCCGGACGTCAGCCTGCGGACGGCGCTCATCCGCTACGGGGTGGCGGCGCTTGCGGTCGTCGGGGCGGCATTGTACCTGCCGTCGCTCGGCGGGGCGCTGGCCAGGGAAACAGGACTCGGTGAGGCGTTCGTGGGCAGTCTGTTCATCGCGCTCACGACCTCGCTGCCCGAGATTGTCGTCTCGATCGCGGCGGTGCGGATGGGTGCGCTCGACCTGGGCATCGGCAACGTACTCGGCAGCAACCTGTTCAACCTGCTCATCCTGGGGCTCGACGACGTCTTCTACGCCCCGGGGCCACTGCTGCAGGCCGTGGACTCCAGCCACGTCGTGTCGGTCATGGCGATCGTGCTGATGAATGCGTTCTTCCTCGTCGGCCTGACCCAGCAAGTGCTGCTGAAGCGCTTCCGCGTGGCGTGGGATACCGGCGCCATGGCTGTCGTCTACGCCGTGGCCGTGTGGCTCTCGTATCTCATGCGCGCACCAGACGCGGTGGCCTCGCTGATGCCGCCGCCGCTCCTCTAGTCCGAGGCCCGCCTCGCCGTGAAGCGCCAGAGCACAACCAGCGCAGCGATGCCGGCGAAGGCCCCGGTGCCGAGGCCAGCGAGGATGGGCACGATGCCCGCGGCGTCGACACACGTCATGGCGCGGCAGCCAAGAAGGTAGGTGCCGTAGAACACGGCTAGTCCGGCCACGCTCGCGGCGGCGAGGCACAGCACCGCGCGCGTGAGCAGCATGCGCCAGCGCCGCCGACGGAGCACCAGGATGCCGACGACTACGCCAAGGACGAGCGGAGCCGCATCGATGGCACTTGGCAGCGCCGCCGCGACCTCGTTCGAGGCCCTCGCGATCCAGGAGGAAAGGCTCGCCGGCGGCGGATCCGTGTCCCTGTGGGGGAGCGGTTCTGGCGGTGTGACTGCTTCCGTGCGTGGCACCTCAGACTGCGGCCGCTCGAACTCCCGGGTGCGATCGCGAGCAGGCGGCTGGCGCCCGGCGTCCTGCTCCGTCATGCCGATTGACCCACCTGGCCGTCGGCCTGGATGTGGTGCTGCATGACCGCGGCGATGCGCGTGGCCTTCAGCTTGGCCTCGTCGGCTCGTGGACCGCTCATCAACCCGTCGACTGTCTCGTGGAACAGGGTCAGCCAGCGCGTGAATTCGCGTTCGCCGAGCGGCACCTGCCGGGCGAGCGTGCGATGCACGGCCAGCGGGTTGCCCCGGAAAGCAGCGCTGCCGAAGAGCACGGTGTCCCAGAACGCGTACATCTTCGGCAGGTGGTGCTCCCAGTCGGTGTGGGCGATGTCGTCGAAGATGGGGCCGAGGAGGTCGTCGGCGCGCACGCGCTCGTAGAAGCCGTCGACCAGGCGCACGACATCAGCGTGCGCGACGATGTCCGTTGTGTGTGCTGTCATCGCGTAGCTCCTGCGACACGTCGAGTTCTGCTGCGCCCGGGCATGGTGCGGCGGGGACGCGTCCCCAGCGCCAACACGCGCGCCATCGATCGCGGTGCGCCGATGAGATCGGCCAACGTGTGGCGGTCGAGTACCGAGAGGAAGGCGTCGAAGGCCCCGTGCAGCACTCGTTCCAGACCGCAGGCCCGGGCCAGCGGGCACGTGTTGGCGACAGGGTCGAAGCACTCGACGAGCGTCATCGAGCCTTCGGTGCGTCGGACGACCGCGCCGATTCTGATGCGGTCCGGCGGCACCGCCAGCGTGAAGCCGCCCTCGCGTCCCCGGATCGTCTCGAGGTAGCCGAGGTGCTGCAGCTCGTTGACGACCTTCACCGCGTGATGGCGTGAGATGCCGAAGGCGGCGGCGGCGTCACCCGTCTGGCAGCGTGTCTCCGGCCGCGCGGCCGCGTAGATGAGCACCCGCAGCGCGTAGTCGCTGAACGATGTAAGTTGCATCTAAAATGCAACTTTAGTTTACTGAGGAGGCGCTGGCAAGCGCCGGTGCAGACAGGGAGGTCCGTATGTCGTCGAAGCCCAATGCCCTGCCCGCCGGTGAGGCGTGGCCGCTCGAATCTCTCATCGCTTCGATCCCCGGCGGCATCGCCAGCCGCGTCCTGGCCAAGTCAGGTGGGGGCTCGGTGACGCTCTTTGCGTTCGATGAGGGCCAGGGCCTGAGCGAGCACACGTCGCCGTTCGATGCCCTGGTCGTGGTGCTGACCGGCGCGCTCGGTGTGACGATCGGCGGCGCGCCGCTCGAGGCCGGGTCCGGCTCGATCGTCAGGCTGCCGGCCGGAGTGCCTCACGACGTGGATGCGCGCGAGCCGACACGGATGCTCCTGGTGATGCTCAAGGAGACCACTGCCGCCTGAGACGCGCGCCGGTCGTCAGCGGCGCGCTCGTGGCGCCGCCAGCCCGCCAACCACCGCGGCGAGCAGTCGATTGACGAAGGCCTCATCCGCTGGCGCGTGACCGACGAGCAGGCGGAAGAAGATCGGGCCGTACAACTGGTCGAGGGCGACGTCGACGTCGAGGTCGTGGCGCAGTTCGCCGGTAGCGACGGCGGCGACCAGCAGCTGGCGGCCCTCTTCACGCCGCGCCAGGATGAAGTGATGTCGAAAGGCCTTGGTGAGCTCGGTATCGGCTTCGGCCGAGGCCAGCATCATCGTCACCGTGCGCCCCGTCCGGCTGGCGAAGGTGCGGGCGATCCCACGCAGTTGCTGCCGCAGGCCGGCCACGGTGGGGCTGCGGCGCCGTGACGTCGGTGACGCCGGCGGTCGGTCCATCAGGGCCGCCATCAGCACGGCCGGCGCATTTGGCCAGGTGCGGTAGATGGTCGGCTTGCTCACGCCCGATCGCGCGGCCACGGCCTCGATCGTGACGGCGCCGGGCCCCTGCGCCTCGAGCAGCGCGCGCGCCGCCTGGAGCACGCGTGCCCGCGCAGCAGCACTGCGCGGGCGGCCGCGCGGTGGTGTCGGGACGGGCTTGACAGGCGGTCCGTGTGCCATTTACGATCCGTAACGTATCGTAATTAGACGCGCCCGTCAAGGCAACGCGCCGGAGGCTACATGACCACGACCTCGACCAGCACGCCGCAGTCGATCACCGCGTATCTCGCCGTGCGAGACGCGTCGGCTGCGATCGCGTTCTACACGCGCGCCTTCGGCGCCCGCGAGGATTATCGCTTGACCGAGCCGGGCGGCAAGGTCGGTCACGCCGAGCTCGTCATCGGCGCCTCGCGCATCATGCTGGCCGACGAGTATCCCGACTTCGGTGCCCTCAGTCCGGCCACCGTCGGCGGCTCGCCGGTGAAGATGCACCTGAGGGTGCCCGACGCCGACGTCGCGATGCGGCAGGCCCTGGCCGCCGGCGCCACCGAGCTGCGCCCGCTCAAGACGCAGTTCCACGGAGAGCGATCCGGGTTGGTGCTCGATCCGTTCGGCTACAGCTGGTTCATCGCCACGCTGGTCGAAGAGGTGAGTCCGGCGGAGATGCAACGCCGGTTCACGGCGGCGCTGGTGCCGTAGGCCCGGCCATCCGTCCCGGCTTCATCGCGCCGTGTCTATCGAGCCCGCGCCAACTCGGCGGCACCGAGGTTGGCCGGACACATGGACGGCGACCCGATTACCAACGCCCAGGTGCGGCTGGGCACGTCGGATCCTACTGCCCGGAGGGCGTCGTGACGTTGCATCACCACATGACCGGCGTGTCGCCGACGGTGATCTTC
The DNA here is from genome assembly GCA_018000455.1 of Acidobacteriota bacterium. GTDB lineage: Bacteria > Acidobacteriota > Vicinamibacteria > Vicinamibacterales > UBA2999 > CADEFD01. The sequence goes on along the minus strand of JAGNJW010000033.1, from coordinate 12,326 downwards.
GTGCACTACTGCGGCACCGGGCCCGCGGCAAGGCTGGCCGCCGGGGTGAAGGCTGCCCTCGACCAGCTCGGTAAGTCCTAGGGAACGACCGATGCGCGAGGCCATCGTGCGGCACGTGCGCACGCTCGTCGACGAGCTACGCTAAGGGGACGGCGCAGACGACGCGCCGCCGCCACAACGCTACATCGCCCCGTCGACATCGATGACACACACGCGCCTGCTGCCGTTGACCCTTGTGCTGCTCGGTCAGGCATTGACGGCGCACGCGCAGCTGGTGCCGCCGCCCGAACTCCGCGCCGGGGCGCTCGCGACCGCGCACAGCGTCGACGGCCGGCTCGACGAGCCGGCCTGGGCGTCGGCCGAGCTCATCGACACCTTCACGCAGGCCGATCCGCGCGAGGGCGCCCCGGCCTCGGCGCGCACGGTCGTCCGGGTGCTGGCCGGGCCGCGCGCCATCGTCGTCGGCATCGAATGCGAGCAGCCGCCGGGTGTCGGCATCGTCAGCTTCAACGTCAGACGTGACGCCACGCTGACGCAGGAAGATCACGTGCGGTTCGTGCTCGGGCCCTTCATGGACGGGCGGTCTGGCTACGTGTTCGCCGTCAATCCGAGTGGAGCGCGCTACGACGGCATCGTCAATCCCGGGGGCGAGTCCGACAACGCCGAGTGGGACGGCATCTGGGACGCCGCGACCACCAGAGACGAGCACGGCTGGCGCGCGGAGATCTGGATCCCCTTCCAGACGCTCAGCTTCAAACGCGATCTGCACACCTGGCACTTCAACGTGCAGCGCCGCATTCAGGGTCTGCTCGAAACCGATCGCTGGGCGTCGGCCGGCCGTCAGTATCAGTTGACGCAGACCAGCCGCGCGGGCTGGCTCACCAATCTGCCGGTCGTCGATCTCGGCAAGGGCGTCAGCGTCAGGCCGGCGCTCACGGCCGGCGGCGGCATCCCGGCACCTTCGGCCAAGGTCGACGGCGAGCTGCAGCCGAGCCTCGACGTCACCAAGCGCCTGGGCGCCAACGTGCTGGCCTCAGTCACCGTCAACACCGACTTCGCCGAGACCGAGGTCGACACCCGCCGCACGAATCTCACGCGCTTTCCGCTGGTCTTCCCCGAGAAGCGCACCTTCTTCCTCGAGGGCGACGACATCTTCTCTTTCGGCCTCGGTCTCGACCAGGACGTGCTGCCGTACTTCAGCAGACGCATCGGCCTGGTGGCCGGCAGCGAAGTGCCGATTCTGGCGGGCGGCAAGGTCAACGGCCGCGTCGGCAATACCAACGCCGGCGCGTTGGTCGTTGGTACGGGTGACCGCACGGGGGTCGTCGACGACAAGGCCGGCATGGCGGTCGCGCGCGTCAAGCAGAACCTGTGGCGTGAATCCTGGGTCGGCGCCATTGCCACGGTCGGCGACCCGCTCGGGCAGTCGGGGCGCTGGCTCGCCGGGGGCGACGTCACCTATGCGACGTCGCGCCTGGGCGGCGACAAGAACTTCCTTGCCGGCGTCTGGGCACTGGCGACCGACCGGCGCACCGGCAGCGATGCCGAGGCCTACGGTCTCAAGCTGGACTACCCGAACGACAAGTGGGACATCGTCTTCAACTACAAGCGCATTGGCCGCGACTTCAACCCGGCCATCGGATTCGTGCCGCGGCCCGCCGTCCAGCTGTTCAATCTCGGCATCGACAACCGGACGCGCATCGCCAGCGGACCGCTACAGCAGCTGGTGCACGAGTTGCGTCCGTTCGTGGCCACCGATCTGGCCGGCCGCTGGGAGAGCTACCGCGTGTTCGTCGCGCCCATCAACTGGCGCTTCCGCAGCGGCGATCGCCTCGAGGTCAACGTCAACCCCACCGGCGAGCGACTGGTAGCGCCCTTCGAAGTGTCAGACGGCGTGGTGATTGCGCCGGGCCGCTATCACTGGCGGCAGTACCGCCTGGAGGTGGGCACGGCCCAGAAGCGCCGGCTCTACACCCAGCTCACGTGGTGGTTCGGCGGCTTCTACGACGGCGCGCTCGATCGCATCGTGTGGACGGGTGCCTGGAATCCAACGGCCCTGCTGACGGTGGAGTTCTCCGGCGAACGGAACATGGCCCGGTTGCCGGCCGGCGACTTCGACCAGACCCTGCTGGGGACACGGCTGCGCGTCAACGTCTCGCCCGACCTCTCCGTGTCGAGCTACGTGCAATACGACACCGTGTCGAAGTCCGTGGGTATCAACTCGCGGCTGCGCTGGACGCTGCGCCCCGAGGCCGACCTGTTCGTGGTCTACAACCACAACGTACGATCGCTCCTCGAGCGCTGGCAGCTGCAGTCGAACCAGCTGGTCATGAAGCTGCAGTACGCCTGGCGCCGGTAGCACCCGTCGCTGGCGGTCAGCGCCGCATGGTCGTGTCGTTCAGTGTCCAGTCGTAGTCGAGAAACGCGATCCGCGTGCCCGGCTGCAAGGCCAGCGCTTGCGCCGGCTCGGGACCGTGGGTGGCCACCATGCCGAGCAGCGCGCGGGTGGTGCCGTTCTGCCCGGCGGGCCCGCGCGGCGAGTAGCGGAGGTCGAAGTCGCCGCCGTACCAGTCGAAGATGCTCGACAGCCGCAGCGTCGTGCCGTCGACGACGAGACCGGTGGGGCCGGACAGATAGCGGACCGCCGCGCGGTCGAGCTGGGCCTCCAGCCGGTCGGATCGATACGGCTCGCTGGCCAGAGGCGGGCAGCTCACCGACGCGCAGTTGATGGCGAAGTGGACGCGCGGGTCTTGGAACTGGGGCCGGAGCAGCTTGTGTTCGATGTCGTCGAGCGTGAGCTGGCGCCCGCCGGCGTTCCACCGCAGGTTGGTCCACACGCCGCTGATCTGGCGGATGCTGTTCTTCGGATACCGGCTGAACCAGCTTCCGCGGATCGGGTAGTGGTCGATGATGGCCCGCAGCGTGAACACGTTGTAGGCGTTGATCCAGTAGGCCATCCGCTCGGCACGCGACCAGCCAGCCTCGTCGTTGGCCGCCACCGCCCCGAACGCGGCGACGACCTCGTCGAAGGCGGTGCGGCTGGCGGCAAGCCTGGCGTAGTCGACCCGGCTGCCCGAGACGTGCGCCGTCAGGGTCGCGCCGTAGTCGGCATACGTGTGGTCGAAATCCGCTACCGTGCGTCCGAGGCTGCCAGCGGCGCCGGTGAGACACCAGGCGAGGAACACGATGCTCATGACGAGCGGTCGCAGCATGATGATCATCCTACGCTGACTGAACAACGCCAGATGCCTCAGAGTTCCCGGCGGACGGCAGCCTGGACGATGAAACGTGCGCCGCCGGGCCGGCGTCCAAGCTGAGTCGGACGAGCCCGGCCTCGAGCCCTGTCGAATGTGCCGGCGCCATGTATGATCGCCGATGATGCCTTGGCGGTGCTCGACACATGCCGGCGCGTCAAGGAAAGGATGCCTCTGTGACCGTAAATCGACTCCGTGTGTCCGGTGTACTCGTGGCGCTCTTGAGCGCGACGGCTGCCATCGCCACGGCGCAGACGCCCGCTCCGGCGGTTGACACCTCGAAGCTGGGGCCGCAGGTGGGGGCCACTGTGCCGCCGCTCTCTGGCACCGACCAGTTCGGCGAGCCGCAGACGCTGGCGTCGCTCTCTGGGCCGAAAGGGCTGATGCTGGTGTTCAGCCGTTCGGCCGATTGGTGACCGTACTGCAAAACGCAGCTCGTGGAGCTGCAGGGCCGCTACGACGACATCAAGAAGCAGGGACTGGGGCTCGTGTCGATCACCTACGACACGCCAGAAACGCTGAAGAAGTTCACCGACTCGCGCGGCATCACCTTTCCGCTCGTGTCCGATCCAGGCTCGGCGATCATCAAGCGCTACGGCTTGTTCAACGACACGGTCGACCCGAAGACCCGCGCTTACGGCATTCCGCACCCGGGGACGTTCATCGTCGATCCCAAAGGCGTGGTCGTGCAGCGCTTCTTCGAAGACGCCTACCAGGAACGCTACACGGCGGCGACCATTCTCGCCACCATGGGGGCGACGCCGGCCGGCACGCCCGTGGCGGCGACGACCGACCATCTGTCGATGTCGGCGACCATCAGCGACAGTGTGGCGGCGCCCGGACACCGGCTGACGATCGTGGCTGCGGTCACGCCTCGCCCCGCCATGCATCTCTACGCACCCGGGAAGCACGACTACCAGGTGGTCAAGCTGACCCTCGACCCACAGCCGTGGCTGCGCACCCACGACACCGTCTACCCGGCGTCGGAGATCTATCACTTCAAGCCGCTCGACGAGCGCGTGGAGGTCTACTCGAAGCCGTTCCGGCTGCTGCAGGACGTCACGCTGCTTGCAACGCCCGAGATGCAGAAGCTGCTCGGCAGCATGCCCTCGGCCACGATTACCGGTGCGCTCGAGTACCAGGCCTGCAACGACACGGTGTGCTTCAACCCGACGCGGGTGCCGGTGAGCTTCACGGTCACGCTCAAGAGCCTCGATCGCAAGCCCGCCGGCGGTTAGGCCAAGCCGCGTGATGCGCGCGATCCTCCTCGACGCCGAAGCGCCGGCCGCGCTCTCGGTTTACCTTCGGTCGCGTGGCTGGCTGGCGCCTGACGACGAACTCGTCCGGGTGGCGGCCGCCGGTGATGGCAACATGAACTGCACGCTGCGCGTCGAGACCACGCACAGCTCCTTCATCATCAAGCAGGGGCGCGCCTGGGTGGAGAAGTACCCTTCCATCCCTGCGCCCCCAGACCGCACGTTGGTCGAAGCGGCGTTCTACGAGCGGGTCGCGTCTCATCCCGGCCTCGCCACGCGCATGCCGGCGCTGCACGGCGTCGACCGCGAGTCGCGCGTGCTGGTGCTCGACGACTGCGTCGGCTACACCGACGCCGCGTCGATCTACGAAGGCCGGGCACTGGGCGCGTCGGTGGTGGGCGCATTGCTGGACTATCTCAGCGCGCTGCACCGCCTGCCGCTCGGCGACCCTGACGACGAGCCGTGCGCCAACCACGCGATGCGTGCGCTCAACCACGAGTACATCTATCGCCTGCCGCTGGCCGGTGATGCCGGCCTGCACGCGCGCCTCGATGGCCTCACGCCGGGGCTGGCGGCGCTGGCCGGCGCTCTTTCGGCCGACGCTCCCTACGTGTCGCGCGTGACGTCGCTCGGCGAGCGCTATCTCGAGGGGCCGCCAACGGCGTTGCTGCACGGCGACTACTTTCCCGGCAGCTGGTTGACCGACGGCACGAGCGTCAAGGTGATCGACCCCGAGTTCTGCTTTGCCGGCGCGCCGGAGTTCGACTACGGGATGATGGCCGGGCACCTGCTCATGGCGGGGCAGGCGTCGGCGGCCGCGCTGAGCGCGGCCGCGGCGGCCGCGCAGGGGCACGACAGCGCGCTCGTGGCGGCGTCGGCCGGCGTCGAGATCATGCGGCGCCTCGTCGGCGTCGCCCAGCTCCCTCGTCTCGATCGCACGCTGGCCGAGAAGCGCGCGCTGCTCGAGACATCCCGCCGCCTCGTGCTCGGCCGGCAGCGCCTGGACCACGCGGTAGCGCGGTAGCCGGGAGGCCCGATGCGACCCGCCCTTCGTACAACGACCGCGCCGATGCCGAACCAGGCACGGGCGGCTGGAACACGATCAACCGCGCGCACTACGCGTATATCGCCTGTGTGGTCGATCGCCACCGCGGCGAAGGCGCGCGCATCCGCGGTGAGGCGCGGTTCCGGAAGGTGGCGCTGAACAGCGGGTCGCGCGAGCCTTCAGCGGCGGCCCGGCCGCATCAGGGCTTCGAGCCCGGCAGGTGTCCGCGCCACGTGGCCGGTGAGGTTGTCGCGGCCGTCGGGCGTGATGAGGATCACGTCTTCGGTGAAGACGCTGATGCCCCGGTCGTGATTGTAGTACCAGGGCTCCACCGTGATGACCATGCCGGGTGCGAGCGGCACGTCGTCGACCGACGGATCGCCCGATGACATCCCGAGATGATGACCGAAGAACGATCCGGTCTGCATGTAGGGGCGGGCCTCGTCCGGGATGGCGCGCTCGGCGACACGCTGCACATCAGCCAGCGACACCCCAGGGCGCATGGCGGCGATGATGGCATCCGACACGCCGACCTCCATCTCGAGGATGGCGCGCTGCTCGGGCGTGAAGCGACCCGACACCGGGAATGTGCGTCCGGTGTCGCTGACGTAGCCGTTCAGTTCGCAGCCGACATCGAAGACGACCAGCTCGCCGCGCTTCATCGTGCGATTGCGCCGATCGTGGTGGGTGGCCAGGATGCGCCACGGCCAGAGCGAGTTGGGCCCCGACTTGATGATCGAGGCAAACGGCAGGCCTGCGGCCCCACCCCGCTTGAAGTACGCCTCGAGTTCGGCCTCGAGCCCCCGTTCGTCGATGCCGTCCTTCACGAAGCGCGCGGCGTGGGCGATACCGTCGACGCCGAGCCTGGCGGCCCGGCGCATCAGCGCGACCTCTGCCGGCGACTTCACCATGCGCGTCAGGGCGACCTCACGGTAGGCACTGGACAGGTGCGCCGAGGGCGAGCGGCCTGCCAGCCAGGTGGCGAAGTGCGCCAGCGGCGACGCAGTCTGGATGGGACCGCCGTCGGCCGACGTGAGCGGGCCGGGCCTGCCCGGGTCGACGCGCAGGGTGCGGCCCTGCGCGATCCAGGCATTCACGTCGGCGTCGAGGCGTGCCATCGACCGGATGTCGGTGAGGCCGGCGCGCGTCCCGAGTTCCGGATCGGCCTGCAGCGGCCGGCCGGGGAAGTCGTTCTGCCGCGAAGGGTTCTCGAAGCGGGCGTCGCGGGCCGGAGCGTAGAGAATCACGCGGCCATCGTCGCTGTCGATGGCCACGACCGCATCGGGCACCTCGAGTCCGGTGAGATACCAGAACGTGTCGAGTTGCCGGAACGTGAAGCCCTCCGACACGCCGGCCGCGGCCGGTGAGAGAAACACGCCGCCGCCGCTCGTGCCGAGCGCCGCCGCCAGCCTCGTGCGCCGAGCCTGGTGCTCGGCCGGCGGGAAGGGCAAGTCCGTCCACTCGAAGTAGCGCTGCTCGGGCGTCGGCTGTGCGGCCAGCGGCCCGGCCATCGCGGCAATGGCGGTCAGCAGCACGGCTGCAAGGCGTCTCCTCGTCATCGTGTTCAGTCCTTTGCCGTGCTGTCGGTCGCGATGCGAGTGACGCGCGCCGTCACCGACTGACCGGCGCCGAAGCCGCCAATCGTCCACCAGGCGCCGGCGGCGGTCACCAGACCGCGGTGGTCCATCGTGGGCGCCTCGAGCGTCGGCCCGGCGATCCAGGCATCGCGAGCGGTGTCGTAGATCCACGACGCCGCGTCGGGGCCGGCCGGCCGGCCATCGTAGCCGATGCCGTTGTAGTTGTAGGGATTGGCGGTGCCGCCGACGAACAGGATGCCCGTGGCGGCAGCCGTGCGCACCGGCCCGGCCGCCGCGCGGTAGCGCGCGGCTCCCGGATGCGGCGCAATGGCACGCCAGGCGATCGCCGCCGGATCCGCCGGGTCGATGTCGCCGCGATAGCACTCGTCGCTCAATCCGTACTTCGGGGTCACCGCGCCGAGCATCTTCGCCCCGCCGCAGTAGACCAGGGTGTCGTCGATGAGGCCGCCGGCGTGCCCGAAGACCGGCGTGCCAGGAATGGGCGTGGCCGCGAGCCATCGGTCGGCCGCCGGGTCGTAGGCCTGCACGGTGGTCACGGTGCGATCCGTCGACCAGCCGCTCACGAGATAGATGAGGCGATTTCGCCAGACGCCCGACACCGCGTCGTCGAGCGGCACCGGCGCATCGGCGCCGCGAAGGTAGCGCTGCTCCTCGGCCAGGTAGATGTCGGTCGCCGGGCTCGTGATTTCCGTGCCGTCGGCGGCCACCTCGTAGCCGCCGAAGACGTAGACGCGCGAGCCGATGGCTTGCGCAGTAGCCGCGATCCTGCCGACGTCTCCCGGCACCTCAGGCAGGCGTTCCCACGTGCCGGCATCCGGATCGAGCGCGAAGGCCCCCGTCGAGATCGCGCGGTAGTCCTTGTCGGCGCCGAGGCCGAGAAAGCTGAACAGGCGCGGCTGGCCGTTGACGATGGCCGCGGCGACGGCGTTGTTGGCCATCGCCACCGGCAGGTCGGCCCCGCGTGTGATGGTCCAGCGGGCGGTCGGGACCTCGCCGGCCTGGGGCCGCGCGGTGTCGGACGGCGGCGCCTGGCACGCCGCGCTGAGGGCCACAAGCGTCAACACCGCGATCTGCCCGGTAAGTTGCCGCACGGCGCGAGGGTATCATGGCGGCTCACGGCGGCCGGCGCCGCCCAAGGAGTGGAAAGATGCGGAGCTTGCTGATCTGTGCGTTGATGGCCGTGCTGCCGACGATCGCGGCCGGACAGTCCGCCAACGCCAAGGACGTCGCCGACATCCAGGCCGCGCTGGTTTCGATGTGGGACGCCATCGAAAAAGGCGATGTCGATCGTTATGCGACCTTCGTGCATCCAGACTTCACGTCCTTCGGCGAGAACGACACCTACATCACCGAGGGCAAGGAAGCGGAGGTCCGCAACTATCGCGCCTACTTGCAGCGGGCCACGGGCGTGCACACCGACATGCACCAACCGGTGATCATCGTGCGTGGCGATACGGCGTGGATCACCTACTACTGGACGGACTCCGGCACGATCGAAGGGAAGCGCTTCACCTCGCGTGGCAAGTCGACGCGGATCTTCGTGCGCGAGGGCGGTCGCTGGTTGTGCATCCACGGCCACTACACTGCCGTGGCATAGGGCGGGCGGGGGAGAGCAGGGAACGTGGTGATGCCAGGTGCCTACTCGGTGGCCGTGTGGGCCATCGCGGCGATGGCCGCCGCACGACGCCCGACACCGTGATGCCCGACGGCTCGACGATCCGGCTGCGATTCACGCGCTTCAACGTCACCCGCGACCGTTTCGAATCGAAGGTGGAAGTCTCGCCCGAAGGCGGCCGCACGTGGGCGCCCGGTAACCACCAGGTGTTCGTGCGTCGCGGGTGCGTGCCCGTGCGCTGAGCGGCCTCAGACCGGCTTGCCGCGTCGGGACGTGGGCGCGACTGTAGGCGCCTTGCGCGCCGGCTCCGGCACGATGGTCTCGCCGCGCGCCAGCATTTGCACCAGCGCCGTGATCTTGGCCGCGCGTCCCGCCGGCGTTTTCATGTTGTTGGTGCGGAAGGCCAGCGCGAACAGGTTCTGGCGGCCCAGCGTGCGGACGGTTCGGCGCGCTCGCGGACTGGCGTCGATGGCGGCACGCAAGTCGTCGGGAAGTGTGTCGTAGCTGGCGCGGCGTATCGGGGCGTAGGCCGCGTCCCACCGGCCATCGGCCCCGGCGGCATCGACTTGCCGCTGGCCGTGCGGCGTCATGCGGCCGGCGGCCGTCAGCCGGGCCACGTGCTCGCGATTGACCTGACTCCAGATGCTGCGCGGGCGCCGCGGCGTGTAGCGCTGCAGGAACGACTGCGCGTCGAACGCCTTGCGGATGCCGTCGATCCAGCCCCAGCAGAGGACGACGTCGAGCGCCTGCGCGTAGGTCACCGTCGGCAGGCCCGAGTCCTTCTTGTGGATCTTCAGCCAGAGTTCGGTCTCGCGCGCGTGGTGGGTCCTCATCCACACCTCAAACGCCGCCGCCGAGCGGAAGCTCCGGATTTTCGCCGGATCGGGCACGACTGGCGCCATCCGCGCCACCTCCTCGCGCGTCGCGTCGGGCTGCATTCAACCGCCGGTCCCTTCGCGACTCGTCGCGCGAGCGTAGCAGATTCTTGCGATATTTCGAATTATCGAATATATATATATGACTTGAACTCGCCGCTCCGGACCTTCAAAGCGCAGGTCTTCCAGGCGCTGGCGCATCCCACACGGATTGCGGTCGTGGAGGCGTTGCGCGACGGCGAACTCAGTGCCGGCGCGCTGGTCGCCCACCTGGGCGTGGAGCAGGCCAACCTTTCCCAGCATCTGGCGGTACTGCGCGCCAAGCAGATCGTGGTGAGTCGCAAGGCCGGCAATCAGGCCTACTACGCCCTCCGCGACCCCATGCTGCTTCAGGTGCTCGACCTGCTGAAGCAGTACTTCAACGCTCACCTCAATGAGACCGTGGCGATGCTCGGCGAGATGGGCGGCGACCACGACGGGTCCGTATGAACGGCGCGCTCGGCCAGATCCCGTGGCGCACGTGGCGGCCGGCCATTCTCGATGCGCTGGCCACCTACGACCGCCGAACGCTCGGAGTCGACGTGGTGGCAGGGCTCACGGTGGGCGTCGTCGCCCTGCCGCTCGCCATGGCCTTCGGCATCGCGTCGGGTGTCACGCCGCAGGCCGGCATCTACACGGCCATCGTCGGCGGCTTCCTGGTGTCGCTGCTCGGCGGATCCCGCATCCAGATTGGCGGCCCGACCGGGGCGTTCGTGGTGATCGTCGCCGGGATCGTCGCCGCGCATGGCCTCCCAGGCCTGCTGATGGTCACCATGATGGCGGGCGTCATCCTGCTGGTCCTGGCGGTCACGGGCCTCGGGCAGGCGGTGAGGTACATCCCGCGTCCGGTCGTCATCGGCTTCACCAACGGGATCGCCCTGCTCATCGCCTCGACTCAGATCAAGGACTTCCTCGGCCTCGGCCTCGCCGAGGTCCCGAGCGAGTTCTTCGCGCGGATGGAGGCCCTGGTCGAGTCGCTGCCGACGCTCAATCCCGCGGCGCTCGGTCTCGCGCTCACCTCGCTGGCCATCGTCCTCTTCATACCGCGCCGGATGCCGCGCGTCCCAGGGTCGATCGTCGCGCTGCTGGTCGGCACGGCCGCCGTGGTGACCCTCGGCCTGCCCGTCGAGACCATCGGCTCGAGGTTCGGCGGGATCCCGAGCGGCTGGCCCGCCGTCGCCATCCCTTCGTTCCGGGCCGATCTCATCCTGCCGCTTCTGCCCTCCGCGTTCACGGTCGCCCTGCTCGCGGCCGTCGAGAGCCTGTTGTCGGCCGTCGTCGCCGACTCGATGACCGGCGACCGTCACAACTCGAGCGCCGAGCTGATGGCGCAGGGCGTGGCCAACCTGATGGCGCCGCTGGTCGGGGGCATCCCGGTGACTGGCGCCATCGCGCGCACGGCCACCAACTTCCGCTCGGGCGCCCGATCGCCGGTGGCTGGTCTCGTCCACGCCGCGACGCTGCTCGTCATCGTATTGGTGTTCGCACCTTTGGCCACCTTCGTGCCGCTGGCGACCCTGGCGGCCGTACTCTTCGTCGTGGCCTACAATATGGGCGAGTGGCGGGAAATCGGCGGCATCTGGCGCCTCGACTGGGCCGATCGTTCGGTCTGGCTCATCACCTTCGCGTTGACGGTGATGGCCGACCTGACGGTGGCCGTGGAAGTCGGCATGGCGCTGGCGGCGCTCCTCTATATCTACCGCGTCACCGACACGACCATCGTGTCGACGTTGTCGGCGGAGGACATCGAGGGCGGCCGCGTGCATCTGCTGCAGGACAAGGACGTACCGCCCTATGTCACGATCCTTCGCATTCACGGCCCGTTCCTGTTCGGCATGACCGAGAAGCTCGCCGACGTGACCCGCGATCTGTCGGTGGTTGCCCCGATCGTGATCCTGCGGCTGCGGAACATGACCGCCATCGACGCCACCGGCCTGCATGCGCTCGAAACGCTCTGCGACCGCCTGAAGAAGACCGGCCGCACGCTGATTCTCTGCGGGGCGCGCCAGCAGCCCGCAGCCTTCCTTCGTCAGGCGGAGTTCGTTCAGCATGTGGGGGCCGCGAACATCGCGCCGCACGTGCAGGGCGCCCTGGCACGCGCTCGCGATCTGGGCGCGCAGTTTTCTGGTCGGGGCGCCGAGACCGCTCCCGATCTGGCGGGTACGTCGCGCTGACTGCGTCTCGATTCACCGCGGATGCCGGGACTGCCACCAGCGGATGCCTTCAGACAGACAGGGAGACCATATGGCGCTCAGAACCGGCGATCGTGTTCACCAGGAGACCTACGGCGTTGGCGAAATCATCGACATGTCAGCCGCCTACGTCGTCATTGCCTTCGATGACGGCAGCACCCGCAAGTTCGTGACCTCGAGGGTGGCGCTGCAGCCGAGCAGCACGCCGGCGCCGGTCAAGACCAAGGCGTCGCGCAGCACGGGCAAGCGAGCCGCGGCCAAGAAGGCCGTCGCGGCGGCCAAGGGCGCCGAGTCGTGAGCGAGGGCAGCACGGCGCCGGTGGCAATCGCGCCCGCCACCGGCAAACTCGGCATCCTGCTCGTGGGGTTGGGCGCCGTCAGCACGACCACGATTGCCGGCGTGCTGGCCATTCGCAAGGGCCTGGCCCCGCCGATCGGCTCCTTGACGCAGAT
>JAGNJW010000009.1 GCA_018000455.1 Acidobacteriota bacterium | reverse complement strand
TTGCGCCGTGGCGACGCGCACATCGTGTTCGACCCGCCCACCGGGTCGGTCAGCATCGTCGTGACGAGGGCGCTCGAGGGGCTGGTGGAGTAGGAGTGATTCGTGTCCCGTCGCGACGCACCTGGGCGTCGCGCGGCGCCTGAAGACCTCGCCCTCCAGGCAACTCCGCCTTGGCGAGTTTGAGGGATTCGTGCCCCGTCGCGACGCACCTGGGCGTCGCGCGGCGCCTGAAGACCTCGCCCTCCAGGCAACTCCGCCTTGCGGAGTTGGCGGAGGGAGAGGGATTCGAACCCCCGATACCCTTTCAGGTACAGCGGTTTTCAAGACCGCCGCCATCAACCACTCGGCCATCCCTCCGCGCGTCGTTAACTATTGTGTCATAAGGACTTGGGGATTCGGCTTCTTCGGACCCTTGGCTTGTCTGGCTCCATTGTCCCTGAAATTGTCCCTGTCACCTCCGGAGAACCTGTCAACAGTCACGGCAAGAACCATTTGAGCACGTGCCCAATGGTTTCAGGCGCATCGGCCTGCCCAGGCCTCTCGGACGCATGATCCGACTGCGGTTGTTGCGTGCGCTCCCACCGGCCCTGAAGTCAACGCCGGTGAACTCCGGCGACTGGAGGCGAAGCTCCACCCCCGCTGGCGTGCGTGCTCGGGCGTACATCGTAGAGGACGGCCCACTGCCGTTCCAGAACTCCACCACGTAGAGTGGACGGACTAGGCGGTACTCACCGACCTTCCCACACAGGTTACGACCGGGCCAATCTCGAGGATGCGAGGCCCCGCGGCCTCGACTTCACTGGGTGCCGCTACCTCGAGCCACTCGCACGAGGCCTCTCGATTCTCCACGAGTCCTGCGCAGGATGCCGCCCCCACGGCGGCTAGCAGAACGATGGCTGGACTCAGATGCGGCAAGCTCATCGTGTGAGACTGTCCTGGACGGGTCGGCGTCTAGTCGGGGAGCTGCGACAGGAGCGCGGGCAGGTCGGTCGTCACAATGGTCCATACGATGTCGTGGTCGACGTCGTCGTAGCCATGAATGAGCCTGTTTCGCAGACCCACGATGGACGACCACGGGATCGCGGGCCGGCGGGCGCGCTCCTCGACAGCAACCCGGGTGGCCGCCTCGCCGATGATCTCGAGCAGACGGACGACCGCGAGGGCCAGCACGCGATCGGAATCCAGATCCCCGCGCGAGCGGCCGCGCATGAGCGCCACCAGTTCGTGCGCGTGGTCGCGCATGTGGCGAAGGCTTACCGAGGGATCATGCCGCGACATATTGGTCCTGCGCCTCGGTCAGCACCTGGTCACGGAAGTAGCGGCTGAGCGACGCTGGGGTGTGGAGATCGACGGTGCGACCGAACATGCGGCTCAGGTCGTCCTGCATCGCGAAGAAGGCGAGTCCCGGTGTTCGCCCTGCTTCGAACTCCACGAGCACATCGACGTCGCTGTGCGGGCCGAAGTCGTCACGCAGCGCAGATCCGAACACGGCCAATCGCCGAATGCCGTGTCGGCGACAGAACGTGGCCAGCGCCGCGCGATCGATAGCGACGTTCGGACTCATGACAGTCCTACGATTCTACTCGTCGAACGAAGCGACGCCATCTCGTGATGGGTGCTTCGCACTGTCCCTGAAATTGTCCCTGCGGCCGGCCAAAACGACGTGTTTCCAGCCCACTCCAGCCAAGTCGCTCGCGGACAGATTCAGCAGAATTACTCTGATCTATTGAAGAAATCGAGGGAACTGCGAGGCGCCGCGACGGTTTTCAAGACCGCCGCCATCAACCACTCGGCCATCCCTCCGCGCGGTGTTTCCTAAGATAACAGAGCCTTCGACATCGGCCGCGGTTCTGGCTCCGGGATTGTCCCCCGTCAGGGCCCGGAGTCGCCACGGCTTCGCGGGGTCGGGAACGGATCCCACGGCCATGTGCGAACACGCCGGTTTTCCGCCCGAAGCCCAGGCGCGAAACTCGCGGTTGCGGACGTCACAACAACAGACTCTGCTAAAGTCTGTTATCCCGTGCTATGGTCATTTCATCACCCAGAGTGAGGACCCATGAACGTTTCGCTGACGCCAGAGCTTGAGAGCTTCGTCGATAGGAAGGTCGAGAGCGGTCTCTACAACAACGCAAGCGAGGTTGTCCGAGAGGGGCTTCGCCTGCTGAAGGAACACGACGAGATGCGTGCCCGCGTGAGCGCCTCGATTGAGCGCGGCTGGGCGCAGGCCCAGGCCGGCGACCTGCTCGACGGCCGGAAGGCGATGGCCGATGCGCGCGAGCGCCTGAAGAACTTGAGCAAGAAACGCGCGTGAACCACCGCTACCGGCTTTCCCCGGAAGCGCGCGACCAGGTCGACGCGATCGGCGCATTCATCGCCGAAGAGAGCGTGGATGCAGCGCTGAGGGTCTATGACGCGCTCGAGGAGGCGTTCGAGCTCATCGCCGACAATCCCGGGCTTGGTCACACGCGAGAGGACTTGACGCACCGCCCCGTGAAGTTCTGGGGCGTGTTCTCCTATCTGGTGGTCTACGACCCGGCGGGCGACCCTGTGACCATCATCGCCGTTGTGCACGGTGCTCGAGACGTCGAGCAACTTCTGAAACGGATCTAGCTGTTCAGAATTGCGTGTCGACCGACACGGCTCGAGCACTACGTCCGGGTAAGCGGCGTGAACAGCGTGGGCATGGGGTTGCCGTCGAACCCGATCACCGTGGTGGTGCCCTGATCGTGGGTTGAGGGCGGGCGCGCGCCGGGATGGAGTCCTGGCCGCGCCCGTTCGTTTGTAGTCTGACGCGGGTCAGGCGGCCGCCGGTCACGAGCTCAGTCGAGCAGCGACCTGGCCCGGAGGCGCATAGCCCTCAACGCGATATGCCAGTCGTCGCGCATGGATCGAGCGAACCATAGCAACGCCTGGGCGATGACGGCCACGAACACGGCGCCGCCGATCACATCAGAAGCGACCGGCTGTCCCTCGCCCGACGCCGCCAGGTAGAGCGCGCCGGCCGGCACGGCCAGGCGCAGAAGGTGCCGCAGCCAGCGATACGGTGCGATCGTGCCGAGGCGCTGCTCGACGCGCATGGCCAGCACGTACACGACCAGTGCGGCGCCGGCGATCACGGCGTAGCTGGTGGGCGGCGCCAGGCGCAGCACGTCCACGATCTCGCTGGCCACGAAGACCGCGGCGCCAACGGCGGCAGAGAGCAGCGGATACAGCCACGGCGACAGCGCCAGGCCGGTGAGCGCGATCAGGAACTTGGCGGCTTCGGGATCCTCGACCGGCGTTCCCTGCTCGTACTCTTGCCAGGTTTCTTCGCCGGTGAAGACGTTGACGACGAGACGGCGCGGCATGCGGGGGTGGGGGAATGATAGCCGCGATCCCGGGCTATTTAGCAATGGCCGAACAAGGCATATTCACCGCTTCAATCGCGGCAAATGTTGACGGCGCGGCGGCCTCGGGCACAGCGGCCTGACGCGCCTGGCCGAAGTCCAGGATCTTGACGCGACCGTCGTGCAGAACGAACACGTTCTCCGGCTTGAGATCGCGGTGAATGATGCCCCGGTCATGTGAAGCGGCGAGGCCGCGGGCGATCTGCGCGGCGCAATCGATCGCCTTGCGCGGCGGAAGGGCGCCGTCCTTGAGCAAGTCCCGCAGCGTGAGACCTTCGAGCAACTCCATCACGAGTGCGCGACCCTCAAACCCGTAGACCTGGGCGATGTCTGGATGGTTGAGCGCGGCGAGCGCCTTGGCCTCCCGCTCGAAGCGCGCCAACCGATCGGGGTCGCTGGCGAACGCGTCCGGCAGCACCTTGAGCGCCACCTCGCGGCCGAGCGTGGTGTCATTCGCGCGGTACGCTTCGCCCATTCCGCCGGCGCCGATGGCGGAGACGATTTCGTAGGGTCCGACGCGCGATCCGGGATTGAGCGCCACTTGGGTAGGCTGCCGGGATTATGGCGGCGGACGTGCCGTCGGCCGTGGATCGGCGCCGGGCGGCCAGTAGCGCAGCCGCAGCGACGGCGACTGCGACACGACCAGCACCCACGCGTGGCGGCCGGGCAAGATGTCGAGCACCCGGTGCGCGTCCAGATCGTCGTGAAGGTCCGCCGCGGTGTAACGCAGTGGCACGTGATGCGCCTTTGGCGACGCGTGCACGCGGAACCGCGTCTTGAGTCCGAGCACGCGGCGCACCTGTGCTTCGCTGAGCGGGGCGGGCACTACTGGCACGGCCTGGAGACCGAACGCCCGTTATCCCCTGGCCGTTGATCTCCCGGATTCACGTGATAGCACGTGTCCCGCGCGTTTGGTTCACTGGGTCCGCGATACGCAGTCGGGCTGCCCAGCGCGATGTGGATTCGCCAGCAACCGGGAGGAAAATCGCATGGAGAACCAACGCGAGAGTCGCCGGCGTCGTCCGAGCAGCTGTTTGCTGGCCTTGGTGCTGCTGTTCGTGACACCCCCGGCCTCGTCATGGGCCAACGACGTCCAGTTTCACATCTGTTCCGCCGCTCAGAACCTCGGTACGGCGGCAGGCCGGTTGGAGATCTTCGGCCGGCTGGACATCCCTGCACAAAGGGAAGAGCTGCTGATCAATATCGCGAACGCGGACGACCACATCGCCGCGGCCGAGTCGCTTGTCGAGCAGCCGTTCTCGACATCGCCCGATCGGCAGCGGGCCATCAATCAGATTCGCTTGCGGCTCCAGCGCTTTCCGACCGCGAAGGCCAACGGGTCGCTGGCGACACAAATCAACGAGGTCAACGGGATCGCGTCGGCCTACATGAACACGCTGCACCTCGGCTTCGTCAGCTCGGACCCTGGCACGTTCGTGTGGGACGCGACCTGCGACTCCAAACTGTTCGAGGCCAATCGCAATCTCGCCCGTGCGCAGGTGGCCTCGGCGGCCGACGAGAAGGTCGTCCAGATCGCTCGCGGATACCAGGCGAACGGCAACGACTCTGCACGTAGAGCCATTCAATCCGGGCTTCAGATGTCGATCGACGGAATTCCGCCCGATGCTCGCAACTCGATCAAGCGGAAGCTCTGCTACTTCAACACCGAGGAGAACTGGGACGCCACGGTCCCCAACCTGCAAAGCAACACCTCCTGGGACACCTACAAGGAGTTCATGCCCGAGGTCCTCGAGTTGTGTCGCAGCGCTGGCGCCTACCACGAAGGTGAGCGCCGCTACAGCGTCTGGCGGGTGACGGACTTCGGTGGCATCACGCCAACCGGGAATCACAGCGGCAAGGTCGCCACCTACTCGACCGACTCGGGTCGCATTATCGGTAGCGCGTCCGATACCACCATCAGCGGTTTCTGGGTCGAAAAGAACTCGCGCGAACCGTGCTCAGCGCTCAAGGACGGCAGCCAGTTCTGGGGAAGAGTCGAACTGGTGCGCAGCGGTGACACCGTCACTGGGTCCTGGAGCTATTGCGACAAGCCCTTGTCCAGGCCCCTCACCGGATCCGCCAAGTGAACAGAGCCTGCTTGGTCGTGCGCACGGCGACCATCCGCGTGATCGCGTTCCTATGCGCCTTCGCTCTCGTCGCCCCAACACCGGCCAGGGCGTTCGACGTCGACACGCACTATGTCTGGACCTACTACCTGGCGCTGCACGCCGGGTTCACTGAGCGTCAGGCCTATCAGATCGCCAGCGCGACGTTTGCGATCGATCACGATGCGCAGACGGGCCCAATGGAGGCGTCACCCGCCGACGCCATCCTAGGATCGGATCGCGTCTTGAATCTGACGCCGGAGCAGAAGGTGGCGTTGGACCTGGCCCTCAACTTGGCCAGGACGTTCATCACCGACGGTCCGGACCTGGCCTCGTCGGATCCGCCGTTTCTGCAGCAGGTGGGGTTGTTTTGGTGGCTCGTCGGCCTGGACACCTCGGAGTTCACGCTGAAGTCGGGCTCGTTCACGCCGCCCATCCGCAACGTGTGGAGCAACTTCCACGCCTTCGCCGAGTCCCAGATCGTTAAGTCTGGGCGGCGCCTGTTCGACGGCCCGCCGACCGCCGAGGACGTGCGACGAGTGGGGGACATTCAGATTCTTCGCTCCCTGCAACAAGCGAAGCTGTGGCAGTTGGGGCTGCGCGAGGGCAATCCCGGCGCCTTCATGCACTACCTTCAAGACTCGTTCCCCCATGGGCCGTACGACAACGTTCGCGGCCACGCGTTCGACGGTCACTGGCCCGACTTCCTGAGCGCGAAGCCGAACCTGTCTCAGACGATGACGGAGCGTTCGCTGGAAGAGTTGACCAGATTCAGATGTGCCGTCTTCCCGCTCGACTGCCCCGGTCGGATCGAGGCCGAACGGAAAGCACGGATCGTCGAGGTGTTGGCGGAGATGATCGCCGCCAACGATACGCCCGGCCTCGTCGCCAATCTCGACGTCACCTCAACGCTGCGGGGAAGCGCGCCCAATCAGGCCAGGGCCCAGGCCGTGGTCACGCGGGCGATCGCGTTCGACCTTGCCACGGGGACGCTGCCCCGCGACCCGGCGCGGACCTTCCCCGAGCTGGCGACCAACAATGCCATGCCGCGCCGCTGGATCCAGTTCGATTTCGACGTCGAGGGGAGGGTGGCCGGCCATGAGCATGGCGGCAACAAGGCCACCGCGCAGGCCTTCGGGCTGGAGGGACTGGAATTCAAGGCACATGAAGTGGACGTCCGTGTGCGCCCAACGGACAGCGCAGGCTCTCGCTTCGAGGTCGACCTGAGCTTCCAGTACACGCTGGGAGGGTTGAAGAACCTGGGCTACGCCGGCGCATCGGATTTCTTGTATCCCCTGCCGGTGTACGAGCACTGTGGCGCCAGCGATTTCCCGTCGGGTGGAAACCCCCACACTCCGCACCGCGAGAACGGCACCTACACCGTCACGTCCGGGACGTTGCGCAGGACACGCGCCGACCTCATGTCATTGGTGTGGCGTTGCACCGTGCAGGCCTACGGCCTGCCGCCGGCGCAGATCGCGATACCCCTCGCCCCGCATGTTCCCGCGCCGCGGTCCAGCGACCAGACGGTTGACTCCGTCGAGCTCGGTGACCTCAGCGACCGCATGCATGCCGCCGCGGCCGCAGCGACAGCGGCGGTCGCGAGGGGTCGCCAGGCCTGCGTGGCGGCCGCCGCAACCGCGCCTCTTGGTGGAGTGACGACCGACATCAGCGAGGGGGTCGAGGCGATGCTCGCGGAGGTCGAGACCACGACGACGCGGGCGGCCGGCCTCGACCAACTGAATCGGCGGGCACGCGCGGCAGCGGACGACGCCTACGCTGCTGCTCAGGACCTGGCTGCCCTCCGCGATCGCGCCGGCAACCTGCAGGATGCCGCCTGCCTCCCGTCGAATGCGGCGTCGGACGACGCGACGCTGGCGGCTCGCGCGGCAGTCCTGCGGGAAGTGAACCGGGTCCGGTTGTTCGGCGGTATCGGCCCTGGAGGAGGCCAGATCCTGAGGAGAATTCGGAACCTGGTCGATGACGCGCGTGCGGCCGACGCCACAGCAAGGGCACTCTCCGGAGACCTGGCGCAGCTGTCCGCGCGCCTGGCGCAACGCCTGCAACCGCTAGAGCAGGCCGCCGCCGACACCGAGTCGGGCCGGAGCGCACTCAGAACCGTGGCGGAGGCTACCTCCGATCTGAAGCGGGCCGCGGCCACGGCTGAGGGTGTGCTCGCCGAAGCCTTCGCCCGCTCTGCTCGCGTCGCTGGCGGGACCACGGTCGGCGCTCAACTTGGCCAACTCCAAGGCCTGATCGAGAGTGTCCGGGCGTCGAGCGCAAGCCCGATGGACTGCCAGGCGACCACCGACGGCCTCGACAGAGAAGCCAGGACCATCGCGGGAATCCGAACGGCGGCAAGTTCTTTGGCGGAACGGATGGCGACGTTACGAGCGTCCACCGAGGCCGGGGGATTCATGGCTGGGATCGCGGGGGCGGCGGCCGAAGCCGAGGCGACGTTGGCCGTTGCCGAGGCCTTCGACGAGTCCATCGCCAACCGCCTGAATGCCGCTTTCGCCTGTGCCAGTGCGGCGCGGCCGGTGGCGCCAGCGACGCCATCGAACCCGTCCGAAAACTGGCTAGCCCCTGAGCGATCGGAAGCGGGCACTCCGGTTGCAGCGGAGTCCGAGTGCTCCGGGCCGCGGCCGCGTTATGAAAGTGCGCTCCGTCGCCTTGAGGCGGCGATGTCACGCCAGGACGTCGCCGGTGTCATCCTGGAGGTCGGCACCCTCCGGGCCACCTGCGAGGGCGACGCCGCTCGGCTGGCCGGGCTGCGGGACCTGGCGCGCACAGTCGCCAAGGCCGAGGCGGACGCGAACGCGTCGGGCCTGCGGTCGGCGGTGCGCGGTGCAAGAGATCGCTCCCAGCGAATCGCGCAAGTCTGGACCCAGGCGCTCGGCCAGGTGCAGGCCATCATCGACGAGGTCGAGCGGGCAAAAACGGCGGCAATGGCGGCGGGCATCGTACCGGCCGGCAGCCTCGACGACCTGTACGGAACTCGGCGAGATGCCGGCGGCGACCGTGCGGCACAAAATCCAGAGCGCGAGACCACGGGCGCGGGGTCATCTCAAGCGCCGGCCACGCCATCAGAGGCGACCTGCCTGGTGGATTCGCAGACCGCCTTCGCCCCCGAGCGGTCGGGGGTTACCTGGCAGTACTACATCTCCGAGCTGCCCGTGCCGAGTCGCTCCAACCTTTCCGCGTTCAAGATCGATCAGGTTTCGAACACCTTCGACAAACCGGCTGCGAGTTCTTCGGGACCACGCATGCACGGCCCCTATGCCTCGCAGGCTGCGGCGCGGGCGGCCCTCGATCGGCTGTGCCCGGTCGAGAAACGCTCCACAGGCGGGGTGCGCTTCCCGTGAGGAAGAGTCCGTCCACAAGCGCTCGACACCGGCAATTGCCAGAGGAGAGAACGATGAAGCCAACTTGGGTAGGAGCACTGACGATCGCAGCGCTCTGCGCCTTCGGCTCGAACCAACCGGTGCTCGCACAAGACGCCAAGAGTGCGGCGAAACAGACCGACGAAGCCTTCGACAAGACCCACTTCGTCGCCAAGATGCCGCTGGTGCGTTACGCCCACCTCTACGTCTTGCCCGACGGGGCACCGTCGGATAAGAAGGGGCGAAGAACACAGGGCGTCGTTGGCGCCGGCACGATCCAGTTCGGCGACCCCGTGAAGGTTCGCGAAGGCGAGGTCGGCGAGTCGATCAAGCTCTACGTGAAGGGCAAGGAACTCATCGTCGGCTTGAACAAGAAGCGCGGTGCCAGGATGAACCCGACGTCGGTGCACGTTCTCTACGGCCGCCCGGTCACGGCAAGCGACATCACGCCGCACAAGATCGCCCGAGCACTCTCGGGGGTGGTCGAGATCAAGGGGTACGAGCCCGGAAGCGAGGTCGACGCCGCCTTCGCTTCGGCGCTCGAGGGCGATCCCACGGCGGGACTACCCGATCGACCGATCGGTCCACCGACGGTGCTCGCGGTCAGCGTCACCGCCGAGCCCGGCTCCGTGCGACCGGGGGACGAAGTTGTGTTTCAACTCTCGTACCAAGTGCAGACACCGGGCGCCACCGCGAAGGCCGTGGAATCGGTCGACCTGAAGGTCGCGGGTGCCAGCGTTCCCGGCTACCCCCGGACGGCAACGGTCGAGCGGGAACCCGGTTCGTACACCGCGACGTATCGCCAGCGTCTCCCCGCCTCGGCACAGCCGGGCACGTACTCGGTCAAAGGTGAGGTTTGCATCGACGGCGACTGCATCAGCCGCTCGGTGAGTTTTGAGCTGCTCGTCCCGTGATCGATCGGGGACAATCTGGCTCCGACGGTGCGCCCGGCGCACTGCGGCCGTCGTGAGATACTGGTACCGAAGGTCTTTTCCTCTAACCGCGCTCCACAAGGGACGCCAGGACGCCTCGCGACGGACGGAAGAAAAGAGTCTTCTCCCGTGCACGCATACCTAGCTACAGGACAGTCCAACGCGCGGGCGCCTCTCGGCAAGCCGAGGGCAGTGGCTCTGGGTGTGCTGCTCCTCGCGGTGGCGCCATTGGCCGCCGCTCTTCCCGACACGTCCACGCCACTTCTGCGATTCGAGCGCCGCACCGTGGCCGACGGCCTCTCCCACAACGCCGTCCGCGACACGGCGGTCGACTCGGAAGGTTACCTCTGGCTCGCGACGGACGACGGACTGAATCGCTTCGACGGCATCACGACTCGCGTGTTTCGCTTCGACCCTGATTCCGGCCGGCGCAACCGCTTCCAGTCGACCGCCGAAGCGCCCGACGGTTCGCGCTGGGTCGGGGCCGATCACGGGGTCTATCGGTTGGCCGCTGGCTCGACCCGCCTCGAGCCGGTCGAAGCGCTGGCGGGAACCCGGATCGAGTACGTCGACTCGATGCTTCGCGACTCGCGCGGACAGATGTGGGTCGGCGGTCTCGGGCAATTCCTTCGCGTCGCAGATCAGCAGGCAGAAGCGATCATCCCCTGCGCCTTCGATGCCCCCGGGCCACTTCATGTGGTACGGGACATCGTCGAGGATGTCGACGGCTCCATCTGGGCCCTCTTCGTCCACCGCGAGTCATCGCACACGATTCTCGTCGCCGTCGACCCAAAGGGCCTCGGTTCGGCATGTACACGAGTACCCGGCGTGGGCCTGAACTGGGGGATGGCACTCATCGACGGCGTGCTGTGGGTTGGGCGGCATCGAGCCATCGTCGACGGCGATCGCGTCGGGTCCTTCGAGCCGATCCCGGGTCTCCCTGAGGATGTGACGCTGACGTCGGTGGCCGAAACTGAGGACCGGGTCTGGTTCGGCACCAACCTCGGCGTCTTCGTCTGGGATGCCCGCCGCCGGCTGGCCACGAGGGTCGAGGTCGCCGCCCCCGCGAGCTGGCTCCGTAGTCTTGTCAACGAGATACGGGTCGACGCCGACGGCGGCGTCTGGGTCAGCACCCTGAACGGCGTGCTGCACTGGGATCCGCGGTTCCCGCGGTTCGAACACCTCGACTTGACCGCAGGAGCAGCGCCGGGCTCGGCGCCGGGATCGATCGACGGCGTGTCGGTGTCGTCCCTGGCAGCCGATGGGCAACATCTCTGGGTCGGTTCGTTTGACGGCGCGCTGTCTCGAGTCGATCTACGGACTCGGGCCACCGAGCACTTCGGAACCGCGCTGCTCAAGGCCGGCTGCTCGGAGGGTGTCTGGTCGGTCGCGCTCGACGAACGAGCCGTCGACAGGCCCATCCTCTGGGTGGGAACCGACGACGGTCTGTGCCGGCTGGATACCACCGATGGGAGTGTGAAGAAACACTCGCTGAACTTCCCGTCGAACAGCGGCGGGCTGCGGATCAAACAGCTGCTCCGTCCGTCGCCGAACGATCCCGATCGCTCGCTGTGGCTGCTGACGATCGGCGCGATCGCCCGCTACGATCCCGACAACGGGCGCCTTCAGCTTCATGTACTGCCAGAAGGCCTCGGGGATCAGGGGTTCGAACCCAACGACGCCATCGTCGTCGACGACGATGTTTGGATCGGTTCTGCGTGGGGCGGCCTGCTCAAGATCGGCCCCTCGGGCACCGAGTTCCATCGCCTGCTCTCGGAGTCGGGTGCCCCCCTCTACGCGGCGATCCTCGGTCTCCATGCCGTAGGTGACGCGTTGTGGCTGGCGACGTCGAATGGGCTGCTGCGATTCGATCCGGCCGCGCGGTCTACGAAACAGGTGCTGACGTGGGAGGCGCTGCCGTCGTCGGTGGTGTACAGCGTGATCTCCGATGACAACGACGCCCTGTGGCTGGGCACCGCCGCCGGACTTGTTCGCTACGAACCAACAACGGGG
The DNA here is from genome assembly GCA_018000455.1 of Acidobacteriota bacterium. Classification (GTDB taxonomy): domain Bacteria; phylum Acidobacteriota; class Vicinamibacteria; order Vicinamibacterales; family UBA2999; genus CADEFD01. The sequence continues at coordinate 153,688 of JAGNJW010000009.1, read as the reverse complement.
GCGCTGCGCCGGTTCGGACCCCAGGACGGAGTGCGAAGCCTCGAGTTCAATCGCCACGCCGTCTTCGCGGGAGGTGGCCGGCTCTTCTTCGGCGGAAACCGCGGACTGACGTGGATCGATCCCGATAGCATCGTGGCCGACCGCGTTCCCCCGGCGCCCGTGCTCGAGCGCGTGGACCTGCAAGGGCCCGAACAGGTGCGCTCCGTCGTGCCATTCGACGGCCAGTCGGTCTTTGTCGCCGCGCGCGAGGAGAACCTGGCCATCCACTACTCGGCGCCCGCCTTGGTACGCGCTTGGGACGTCGAGTATCGCTATCGGATGACCGGCCTCAGCGAGCAGTGGCTCGACGTGGGTCGCTCGAGGGTAGCGCGGTTCTCTGGCATCCGACCCGGTCGCTACACGTTCGAGGCGCAAGCGCGCAACGGCGAGGGCATCTGGGGGCCAGTGGCGCGGTTGCCGGTTGTCGTGCGCCCGACGCTGTTTGAGTCACGGACGTTCCAGGGACTGATCGTGATACTGGCGTGCGGTGGTCTCGCCGCCGCCGCGCGCGTGCGCCGGCATCGCCGGCGAGATATCGAAAGGTTACGCCTCAACATCGCCACCGACCTGCACGACGATATCGGCAGCGAGCTCTCGGGCATCGCACTGGCGGCGGCGATGGCCGGGCGCGAAGCGGATCTCCCTGAGCGTCAAAGCCAGGCCTGGCTGCGGATTAGCGAGAAGGCGAAGACCATGCTGGAGGCCATTCGGCATGTCGTATGGTCGATCGACCCGGTGCACGACAACACCCAGTCGCTGGTCGAGCGCATGCGCCTGGTCGCCGGCGACCTGCTCGTGGCCTCGACCTGGAATCTGAGCACCAACCTCGGAGCAACGCCGCGCCGGCTCAGCACACAATTGCGTCGGTCGCTGTTTCTGGCCTTCAAGGAACTGCTGCACAACGTCGCGCGTCACGCCCACGCGAGTCAGGTCAACATCTCTTTGCAGCAGAGAGCTGCGCTGCTGGAGTTGGTGGTGACGGACGACGGGGTCGGCTTCGACCCCAAACAGCACAAGTACCCCGCAGACGGCATGGGTTTGCGCGGACTCCGGCGCCGCGCGTTGGCCGCGGGTGGGCGTTTCGAGATCGAGTCCGGACCCGGTGAGGGCACGCGAGTGGTCTTTGCGGTGCCGACGCGGTCGGTGGCCGACCTGATCGGGTCGCGGCGCGGGTCAGACGCGGCCTCGCCCGACCCGAGCTATCACCCATGAGCGACCGCGACAACATCCACACCGTCTGGCTGGTGGAAGACGCCGAATTGCTGCGGTCGACGCTGCAGGCCGTCATCGACGCCGAGAGCGATTTTGAGTGCCCGGTTGCGGTGCGGTCTTGCGAGGACTTTCTTGCGGCACTCGACACCGAATCGCCACCTCATCTGGCCATCGTGGATATCGGGCTGCCCGGCCTCTCCGGACTCGAGGCCATTCGGCGCCTGCGATCGCTGTCGCCGGCCTCCCGTGCGCTGGTGCTGAGCGTGCACGGCTCGGAAGAGAAGGTCTTCGAGGCTTTGTGTGCGGGTGCATCGGGATACCTGCTCAAGCCGTCGAATCCGGATCAGGTTGTGGACGCACTACGACAGGTCCTCCGCGGGGCGGCTCCCATCAACGGGTTCATCGCACGCCGCGTTCTGGAGATCTTCGCCAAGATGGCCCCCGCGAAGAAGCCGTCGGTAGATGCCTACCGGATCACCACCAGAGAAGGTCAGATCCTCGAACAGCTCGTCGACGGGCTGACCTTGCCGCAGATCGCGAGGCGCTTCGATCTCAGCATTCACACCGTCGACAGCCATGTCCGCAACGTCTACGCAAAACTCCATGTGCGGACTCGCTCCGGCGCCGTCTCCAAGGCCATTCGCGAGCGACTGGTTTAGGGACGCGCTCGTCCATTTCTCTCGTCGGTCACGTCTTGTGGGCGGAAGCGCTGCCTCCTTCGCCGTCTATTCCTCCCCGAGCCCCCAGTTGAGGGCCGACACCACCGACACCTCGCTGGCCATCGGGTCGAGCGCCACTTGCCGCCCCATCGACACGCTCGGCTAGACATCAGCCAGGGGCAGGTCCCGATACAGCCTTCCGGGTGTGCAACGTGTCTGGTTCATGACGCTGTGGTAGCTACAGCCCGCGCAGATCGTCCGGCGTCGGCGCGTGCATGGCGGCTCGCCTGATGTGAACGACTCTCGAGTCTGGATGTCGCCGACGAGGCCAGCCGTCAATCAGTCGTGCGAGATGCCAAGCTCGCGCGCCACGGCTGCCAGGCGCGCGTCGGCGGTCCAGAACCCGAGGCGTGCGACCAGGGCCGACGCCAGCAGGTGCGCGTCGATCCAGCCGATGCCACGGCCGTGCAGGCGGCGCTGCCTCACGAACGCGACGACTTCGGCGTAGGCCACCGTTGGCGCTCGATGCATGGCGACGAAGTCCGCGAGCAGGGCGCGGCGCCCTGACGGGTCGCCGATCAGCAATTCGCCGTAGATGAAGTCATGGCCGCTGACTTCGCCACGGCCCAGCAGCTCGTCGAGCGCGAACGCGTACGGAGAACGGCCCGCCAGGAAGCGAGTCCAGACCGATGTGTCAACGAGGACCATCAGGCCGCTGGCCGCTTCGACTTCGAGCGTGCCACCTCGCGCCGACGTGGCACGTCCGGCGCGCGCGGCTCGGTGCCGCGAAGGGCGCGAAGCCGCTCGTAGGCTCCTTGCCGCGCGAGCGCCTCGAGCCCAAGCCGCACCGTCTCGGTGTCGGTGCTGGCACCGGAGGCAGCTCGCGCCTCCCGAAGGAGTGCCTCGTCGATGTGAAGTGTCTTCTTCATGCCATACAACTATGCCATACCAATATGGTCGCTGCGAGGCCGCGACGCAGCGGCGATGTGCCGCGGAGACCAGGCGCTCCCCGCACGCTTTGGAAGCGCTCCGGCGTTGGTCCACAACTCCAAGCCACCCGACGTCCCCGAGTAAGATCACCCGTCGTGATCTCGGCCAGCTGATTGACGGTCACCATGCGATCCTGCCCGAGATTGAGTGGCTCCCGGTATCCCGACGCCATCAGGCGCTGCAGCCCGTCGACGCAGTCGTCGACATAGCAGAACGAGCGCGTCTGCTCGCCGTCACCCCAGATCTCGACCTCCGGGTTCCCCGTGAGACGGGCCTGCGCCACCTTGCGGCAGAGCGCCGCCGGCACCTTCTCGCGCCCGCCCTGCCACGTGCCCCGCTCGCCGAAGATGTTGTGGAAGCGGACGATGCGCACGTCGAGCCCGTAGTCGTCGGCGTAGTGCGTGCACAGCCGCTCGGTGAGCAGCTTCTCCCATCCGTAGGCGTCCTGAGGCTGAGCGGGGTAGGCGTCGTCCTCCTTGAGGGGCGTGACGTCGGTCCGCTCCTGCAGGCCCTCCGGATACACGCACGCCGAGCTGGCGAACAGGTAGCGCTGAACGCGGTTCTCGCGGGCCGCATCGAGGGTGTGGAGGTTGATGAGGGCGTTGTTGTGGAGGATCTGAGCGTGGTGCTGGGAGATGAAGCCCATGCCGCCCATGTCGGCGGCCAGCGCGTAGACGTCGTCGACGCCGCGTGTCGCGGCCGCGCAAGCGTCGCGGGTTCGGAGATCGGCGACGACGAACTCGTCGGCGTCACTGGCGCTGAACTCCGGGTGCTTCAGGTCGACACCCCGTACCCAGTGTCCCTGCCGCTTCAACGCCGTCACGAGATGACTGCCGATGAAGCCTCCAGCCCCGGTCACCAGGACCCGCGCGATTGTAGGCATGGCGCGACAGTGTAGCCAAACCAGGGGCCCGGCGCGACCGCCCCGTCCGCACCCTCCGTCGGCAGGCGCCGACACGACCCGGTCCAGGCGGAACTGACGCTTACATAAGCGTTGAACACTCGCCGTCGCCAGAGCCGACGCGGGCTGCTACCGTAGGGGTTCCCGGCATGCGTGTGTGTTGTCTGTTTGTCGTGCTCGCGGCGCTCGTGGCCGTGCCTGCCTCCCTCCACGCTCACGGGGTGCTGCACGGGTTCGTCGATGAGGAAGTCGTGGGTGGTCTCACGCTGCCGGTGGCGTTTACGCCTCTGCCAGACGGCCGGATCCTGGTCGCTGAGAAGGCCGGCGTGGTGCGGGTCGTTCGCGGCGGCCGTCTGCTGCCAGACGCCCTTCTGGATCTGCGCGACCGCGTCAACGACTACTGGGACCGTGGCCTGCTCGGCGTGGCCATCGACCCGGCATTCACCGAGAACGGCTACGTTTACCTGTTCTACGTCTACGAAGACGATCCTCTTACCTTCTCCGGTCCGAAGACGTCGCGCGTCGTGCGCGTGACAGCCGTGGGCGACGAAGCCGACCCTGCCACCGAGGTCGTGCTGCTGGGCGGTATCCCGGCAGACTCGCCCTCGCACAACGGCGGCGCGATGCGGTTCGGGCCCGACGGAGCGCTGTGGATCACGACCGGCGATGCCTCGTCGTTCAATGCCGTCGACGTCCGCGCGCTGCGCACGCAGCAGCTCGACTCGCTGGCCGGCAAGCTGCTCCGGGTCGGCGCGGATGGGCGCGGTCTTGTCGATAATCCGTTCTGGAATGGCGATGCCGAAGCCGTGCGCTCGAAGGTCTGGGCCTACGGGTTCAGAAACCCCTTCCGGCTGACCTTCAGGCCCGCGTCTGGGCGGCCCTACATCGCGGATGTGGGTGCCAACGACTGGGAGGAAGTGAACGCGGTCGCGCGTGGCGGCAACCACGGTTGGCCGTGCGTGGAAGGCCCGGCGCCGCAAGCCGGATACCAGGCCCTCGCCGAGTGTCAGGCGCTCTACGCGCAGGGCTCAGGCGCCGTGAGTCTCCCGCTCGTCGCCTACCCGCATGGCGGCGGCACGGCGTCGATCACGGGCGGTGCCTTCTACACGGGGACCGCGCTTCCCGAGCCGTATCGTGGCGCCTACTTCTTCGGAGACTTCTCGCGCGGCTCCCTGCACTACGTGTCGATCGACGGCACCGACACCGTCGCCGGCCCAGTCAAGGGCTTCGGCACCGGCATCGACGGCGTGGTCGATGTGCAGGCGGACGCCGATGGCCTGCTCTACCTGTCGGTCACGGCCGGCACCCTGCGCCGCATCCGCCATGTGCCCGATACCGGGCCGCGCCAGACGATCTACCTGAGCGACGCCGTGGCGATGGTCACGTCGGCAGCTAACGGCGCCGGACCGGTGGAGGTCGACATGAGTCATGGCGGGCCCGGCGGCAGGGACGGCGGTCCGCTGAGGCTGGCTGGAGAGGCGTACGCCAAGGGTCTGGGCGTCAAGGCACCGTCCGATGTGCGCGTGGCGCTTGGCGGCGTCTGCACCGCCTTCAGTGCCGTCGCGGGCATCGACGACGAGACGGCCGGTGGCGGCAGTGTCAGCTTCGAGGTGTGGCTCGACGGCGTCCGCGTGGTGGCATCCGGGATCGTGCGGGGCGGCCAGGCACCCCTCGCCGGCACGATCGACATCACCGGCCGGCAGGAACTTCGGCTGGTCGTAACCGATGGCGGCGATGGCCCGCTCGGCGACCACGCCGACTGGGCCGACGCACGGCTCGACTGCACGCGCGGCGGCGGCGACGTCGTCCCGCCCGTGGTCGTGACGACCAGTCCCGCTGCCAATGCGATCGGGGTCGCGGTCGATGCCGTCGTGTCGGCGATGTTCTCGGAAGAGATGAATTCGGTCACGATCGGCCCCGGTACGGTCTCGGTCGTCGAGACAGCCACGACCGCAGCCGCAGCGGTGTCGGTGGGCTACGACGCGGCGCTGAAGCGCCTCGTCATCACGTCACTGACGCCTTGGACGCCTGGCACGTCATACCGAGTCACGATCGCCGGCGGTGCCGGGGGCGTGGCCGACATCGCCGGCAACACGCTGGCCGCCCCCGTGGCGTGGCAGTTCACCACCGCGTCGTTGTCCCTCAACCAGGCGCCGGTGCCGGTCATGGCCGCGCCCGCCCCGGGAACGCCGTTTGCTGTCGGCGATGTGATTGCGTTTGCGGGCAGCGCAACCGATGCGGAAGATGGCGCCGTTCCGGCGGCCAGTCTGCGCTGGGCGGTGAGCGTGCGGCACTGTCCGGGAGGCGTGTGCCACACGCATCCGCTCACCACCGCCACGGGCGCGAGCGGGAGTGTCGTGGCGCCTGAGCACGGGCCTGACAGCTATCTGGTCGTGGCGCTCACGGCCACCGACAGCGACGGGCGCACGGCGACCGTCTCGGTGGACGTCCGCCCGCGGCTTGTCACCGTCAGGCTGGATTCCGACCCGCCGGGTCTGCCGGTCGTGTTCGGCGAGATGCGCCGCCTGGCTCCGGCAACGTTCCAGGCGGTGGTCGGTAGTCACATGAACGTGGCGACGCTCTCGCCACAACATTCGCTGACGTTTGCCGGATGGACGAGCGGCCATCCGCGCCAGTACGTGCTGGTCATCGGCACGGCCGACATCGCCGACACGGCCCGATTCATCCCGCCGCCTGGCGTCACTTATGTGAGCGATCTGACGTGGACATCGGCCGTGAACGGCGCCGGACCGGTGGAGCGCGATCGCAGCCACGGCGACGCCGCACCAGGCGACGGCCCGCCGATCACGCTGCGGGGGGTGACCTACGCCAAGGGGCTCGGTGTGCTGGCCGCCAGCGACGTCCGCGTGCGCCTCAACGGCGCCTGCACGGCCTTCGCGGCCACGCTCGGAATCGACGACGACGTGCAGGGCGGAGGCAGCATCGTGGCCGGCGTGCTCGTGGACGGCCGGATCGCCTTCGTCAGCGGACTCCTGTCGGGGGTGATGGCACCGGTCGACGTGGCCGTCGATCTATCGGGCGCAGACGAACTGCGGCTGGTCGTCGTCGATGCCGGCGACGGGAACGTCAACGATGAAGTGGACTGGGCCGATGCACGCGTCACCTGCGCCGGACCCGGCGCTGGCCCGCCGGTGGCGCCAACCGAGGTGAGTGCCCTGGCCGCCGCGCACACGGCCGGACTCTGGTGGACACCCGTTCCGGGCGCCAACTTCTATCGTCTCGAAGCCGGGTCTGCTTCCGGCGCCGCCGATCTCGCTGTGGTCGATCTGCCGGTCCATGAGTTCGCGGCCATCGTCCCGGCCCGTTCGTACTGGCTGCGCGTACGGGCTGGCAACGCGTGGGGCCTGAGCCCGCCGACGCCCGATACCCGGCTGGTCGTTGACGGCTCGACCGCGCCGCCTGAGGCGCCCGCAAACCTGCTGACCCTCGTCGCCGGGGCGAGCGTGTCTTTGCGATGGACCCCGCCAACCGCTGGGGGACTACCCACCGACTACGTCATCGAGGCAGGCACCGAATCCGGCCGATTCTCGGCGGTGGCGCGCACGACCGGCCCGGCGTTCTCAGCCGTCGGCGTGCCCGCTGGCACCTATTTCGTGCGCGTGCGCGCCGTGAACCCTGCCGGCGCGAGTGAGGCGACGCCGGTGCTGCGCGTGGTCGTACCCTGACGACGGCTGCCCGCGACTGCCTGCCTGCTGCATACTGTCGCCTCCCCCTCGTGATGTCTGTTCGTCGATTCGGCGTCGTCGTCTGCCTGATGGCGGCCGCGTGGCTGCTCGTCTGGTGCAGCCAGCGCGATTTCGCAAGACAGGGCGACGGCTGGGAGTACCTGGCGATGACGGAGGCCCTGGCGCGGCATGCGTCGCCGGATGTGCGCCAGAGCGATCTGACGGCGCTCTTCAGCGACATCGATGCCTGGCAGCGTGACGGGAATGCCAGCGCTCGCGACGTCCACGCCGGCGAACTGCCTCACGGATTCGTCCGCGCTGGCGACGGACGGACATACGGCGTGCACTTCTGGATGTACTCCCTCTTCGCGCTGCCGGCCAGACTGGTCCTGGGTGCCGTCGGAGGACGCCAGTTCAACGCGCTCGTCGTGACCAACGCGTGGATGTTCGCCGCGGCGCTCGCGGCCGTGCTGGGCGCCGCCTCTGGCGGCCGAGAACGACGCGCCGCACTCGCGCTGCTGTTGGCAGTGACGCCCGTCGCGTGGTACGTGACCTTCACGGGCGTCGAGGTCTTCAGTTGGTCACTCGCCACCATCTCGCTCGTCTGCCTCGAGCGTGAACGCTACGCGGCCGCTGCATGCACGGTCAGTCTGGCGGCGATGCAGAATCCACCCATGGCACTGCTCGCCGTGGTGCCTGTGCTGCTGTCGGCACAGCGGCGCCCGTGGGTCACGACGGCGGCAACGGCGGCCTGTGCGAGCCTGGCGATGCTGCCGGTGGTCTTCAACTGGTGGCACTTCGGCCAGGCCAGCCTGATTGCCGCCACGCTCGATGTGGGCCTGGTCTCAGGTGGACGGACGGCCAGCCTCCTGTTCGATCTGAACGCCGGCCTGCTGCCGTACGTGCCGGTGCTGCTCGGGGCAGCCGCCTGGGGCGGCTGGCGGCTCGTTCGTCGCGGCGACGCGTGGGCGGTGCTCATCGCGCTGGCGATCGTCGGTATGCTGCTGGCCGTCCAGGCACAGATCAACTGGAACACCGATGGACGCGGCCTGCGGCGATATCTCGTCTGGATGCTGCCGCCGCTGGCGTGGATCGTGGTCAACGCGTGGCCTGGCCGCCAACGGGCGGGGATCGTGGCCGCCGCTGTCGCCTCGTCGGGCGCCGTCCTGATCTTCGACCGACCGGCCGACTTCAGCTGGCTCGAACACCGCCCGCTCGCGCGCTGGGTCATGCGGGTGGCTCCGGAGCTCTACAACCCGGACTTCGAGGCGTTCACGGAGCGGTCGGCACATGGCGAGGCCCCGCCGATGTGGCTACTCGAAGGGCGGCGCGACGGCTGGAAGGTGGCGCTGCCGGTGGCGCACGGCCGCGCCAGCGGCGAAGTGACCAAGCTGCTGGTCCAGCACGACAGCGCGGCTGAGCTACCACGGCGCTTCCGCATCGATTCCGCGTATCTGCCGAGATTGCTGGCCTTCGCCGAGGCCAGCGCCGAGCCCAGATACGTGCACCCTCCGAGGGGCGCGGTCTGGGCGGCGCCCGGTACCATCGACGGCGTCTATGCGCCGTACCGCCCACCGCCGTCGAGTCCGCCGCCCCCCGAGTGATCGGGCTCGTCGCCGTTCCGGCAAGGGGGTCTAGACCTTCGCGATCGTCTCGCGTCCGCCCATGAACGGGCGCAACGCCGCGGGAATGGCGACTGAGCCGTCTTTCTGCTGGTAGTTCTCGAGCACCGCGATCAGCGTGCGCCCGACGGCCAGGCCCGAGCCGTTGAGCGTGTGCACGTGCTCGGCCTTGCCGGTCCCGTTGGGCCGGTACTTGATGTTGGCGCGACGGGCCTGGAACGACTCGCAGTTCGAGCACGACGAGATCTCGCGGTAGGTCTTCTGGCTGGGCAGCCACACTTCGATGTCGTAGGTCTTGGCCGACGAGAAGCCCATGTCGCCGGTACAGAGGGCGACGGTGCGGTAGGGGAGTTCGAGCCGTTTCAGCACTTCCTCCGCGTTGGCGGTGAGCGCCTCGAGCTCGTCGTACGACTGCTCGGCGGTCGTGAACTTCACGAGCTCGACCTTGTCGAACTGGTGCTGGCGGATGAGCCCCCGGACGTCCGCCCCATACGACCCGGCCTCGCTGCGGAAGCACGGGGTGTAGGACGTGTACTTGAGCGGCAACGTGCGACCGTCGAGGATCTCGCCACGGTAGAGATTGGTGACCGGCACTTCGGCCGTCGGGATGAGGTAGAGATCCCAGTCGCCGCCGATCTTGAAGAGATCGGATTCGAACTTCGGCAGCTGGCCGGTGCCGTACATGCTGGCGCTGTTGACGAGAAACGGCGGCTCGACTTCGGTGTAGCCGTGTTCACCGGCGTGCAGCTGCAGCATGAAGTTGATGAGGGCACGGGAGAGTTGCGCCCCGGCACCCATCAGCACGGCGAAGCGGGCACGCGCGATCTTGGTCGCCCGCTCGAAGTCGATGATGCCGAGGGCCGGACCGAGATCCCAATGGGCCTGCGGCTTGAAGTCGAACACGCGCGGTTCGCCCCAGGTGCGCACGACCACGTTGTCGGCGGCACTCCTGCCGATCGGGACCGAGGCGTGCGGCAGGTTCGGCAGCGTCGTGACGATCTTGGTGCGCTGGTTCTCGATGCCCTCGAGCTCGATCTCGAGCTGCTTGATCGTCTGGCTGCGCGCCTTGTTCGCCTCGAAGATGTGCGAGGCGTCGAGTTTCTGGCGCTTGGCTTGTACGACCTCGTCGGAGGCCGCGTTCTGCTCCCGCTTCAGCCCTTCGATGTGCGGAATCAGGCGCCGCCGGTGCGATTCGAGCCCCGCCAGCTGCTCGAGTTCTGCGGCGGCGTCGAGGCCGCGATTGGCGTAGCCGGCGCGCACGGTCTCGAGATTGTCGCGGACGAAAGCGGGATCCAGCATGGGACGGAGGCTCTGGTGTGTATCCTATTACGTAATGTCCTCGACCATCCGCAAGGCCGTGTTCCCCGCCGCCGGTCTCGGCACGCGCTTCCTCCCGGCCACCAAGGTGCAACCGAAGGAGATGCTCACACTCATCGACAAGCCGATCATCCAGTACGGCGTCGAGGAAGCCGTCGAGTCCGGCCTGACCGACATCATCATCGTCTCGAGCAAGGGCAAGAGCGTGATCGAAGACCACTTCGACACCTCGACCGAACTCGAGGCCCATCTCGTGTCGAAGGGCAAAGACGCGCTGCTCGACGAGGTGCGCAAGGTCTCGAACCTCATCACCGTGTCGTCGGTGCGTCAGGGACAACCCCTGGGCCTCGGGCACGCCGTGCTGATGGCGCGCGGGCTGGTAGGCGACGAACCGTTCGCCGTGGTGCTCGGCGACGACATCTTCGACGCCACGCCGCCGGCACTCAAGCAGATGATCGACGTGTTCGACAAGGTGCAGAGCCCGGTCATCGCCGTGGAGCGGGTGCCCGAAGAGGACGTGTCGAGCTACGGCATCCTGGCAGTGGAGCCGGCGCCGCAGTTCGGCGCCGGGGTGCATCGCATCCTGGACATGGTGGAGAAGCCGTCCCGCGACAAGGCGCCGTCGAACCTCGCCATCATCGGCCGCTACCTACTCACGCCGGATATCTTCCCGGCGCTCGAGGCCACCAAGTCAGACAAGTCGGGCGAGATCCAGCTCACCAACGGGATGCGGGAATTGCTCAAATCGCGGCCGTTCTATGCGCTCGAAGTCGATGGCGTGCGTCACGACGCCGGCAACAAGATCGGCTTCCTGAAAGCGACGGCCTACTTCGCCCTGAAGCGGCCGGACGTAGCCGACGCCTTCACGCAGTATCTCAAGACACTGGGCTTCGAGCGAAAGCCGTAGGCGCGGGCGCGCTCTAGTCGCTCTTGGCCGGCGTGGACTTGCCGCTCGAGGTGTCGGTCGTCGAGGCCTTGGGAGCGGAGCTAGAGGCGCTGTCGCCCTTCGAACTCTCGCTCTTGCTCTCGCTTTTGCTCTCGCTCTTCCCGTCGCTCTTCCCGTCGCCTTTGCTCTCGGTCTTGCTGCCGCCGCTACCCTCCGAGCCGGACTTGCCGCCGGCTTCGGACTTTCCGTCCTTCGCGCCTGGGCTGTCGGACTTGCTACCCGTGCCGCGGCCGTAGTCAGTCAGATAGAAGCCGCTGCCCTTGAACTGAATCGCGGGCGACGAGAGCAGCTTCTGCACAGGACCACCGCACTTCGGGCAGACCGAGATCTTGGCATCCGAGAACTTCTGGATGACCTCGAATCTGTGAGCGCAGGTCTCGCACTCGTATTCGTAGAGTGGCATCAAACTACTCCAGGACGTCGTCGGCGTGGGCGCCGAGCATCAGCGCGCGCAACGCCCAGAACGGGGCGGAGCCGTGGCTGAGGAAGGCGTCGTGGAAGGCGCGCAGTGAGGGCTTGCCGTGCTGCTGGTCTTGCCAGTCTTGGCGGAGTTTGAGCAGCATCAACTTGCCGGCGGCGTAGACGACGTAGCTCGGATCAAACGTGCCCCGCTCGGCCTCGCGCCGCGCGTGCGATTCCTCGAGGTAAGCCTCGTTCTGGAAGAAGCGCACGCCCTGCTCCACCGACCAGTCGTCGGCGTGCAGCTTGATGCCCACGACCAGACGTGCCAGGCGCACGAGCGATTCGGCCAGCTGGCCGAGGTGCACGTTGCCATCATCGCGTCCGAAACCGGCCTCGACCATCATCTGCTCGGCGTAGTGGGCCCAGCCCTCGATGTACGAGATGGGCGCCAGCAGCGTCGAGCGGCGCACCTTCGACTCGGTGGTGCGTAGATGCTGAAAGTGGAGGAAGTGGCCGGGGAACACCTCGTGCATCGAGATGCTCCACAGCGTGGGCAGGTTCAGATCGCGGAGGTGTTCGAGCTGCCGGGCCTCCGGCCACGATCTGAGCGCGTCGGTGAGGTAGTAGGTCGAGCGCGTCTGGCGGGTCTCGAACGGTCCGGGCATCCAGATGCTGGCGGTCGACCAGCGCAGGAATTCGGGCGAGGCCGCCACGTGCAGTTCGTGGCCGTTCGGCACCGCCACGACGCCGCTGCGTTCGAGGAAGGTGCGCAGCTCGTTGACCTGCTCACGAACGGTCTGGATGAGGGTGCCCGGCGCCGGGTGGGCCTGCTTGACCTTCTGCCAGGCCTCCATCGGATCCTTGAACCCGAGCTTGGCGGCAACGGTGCGGAACTCCTCCTGCACGCGGCCGAGTTCGCGTTCGGCAATGGTCAGGAGGCGCTCGCACGAGAGCGACAGGCCTTCGTCGAGCGTCAGCTTGCGCTCGAAGCGCTCCTTGCCCAGGCGGAACGAGGCCTTCGCCTTGGGCCGGACCTCGGTCTCGAGGTAGTCGGCGTAGGCCGAGAGCGCCATCGTGGCCTCGGTCGAGGCATCGGCGAGGTCGGCGAGCAGATGCATGTCGTCGAGACCCGAGAAGGCCCGCGGCAGGTCGCTGTCGATGAAGGTGACGACGCCTCGAAAGGTGTCGATGCCGGTCTTGACGAAGATCGCCGGCGGATCTTTGATGTTGTCGCGGGCCGCCTGGACGAGCCTCGGAACCTGGCGCAGTTTCGAGAGCAGACGACGCGCCCGGTCGGTTTCGGGGGCGAACGTGAAAATGGCCTGCGTGGCGAGGCTGGCGGCCAGGGTCTGCCCGTAGAGGTGCGGGTCGCGCTCCCATGGGCGGATGCGATCGGCGTCGAACTGGCGGGATTCGATGTTCGCCCGTACGATCCGGTGCTCGATCTGGTCGATGGCGCTGAGCGGGGCGGACGGAATGGCGTCGAGCCGGCGGGCGAAGCCGGCCAGGGCGCCGGAGTGGGTGTCGAGCGCGGTCTTGCTCAGGTCGTCGAGCAGATCGTCGTGTACGTGGATGCCGTCCAACGTCGCGCTCGTCGGGTGCGCTTCGTAGAGATAGGTCAGGTAGTCGTCGACGAAATGCTGGAAGGGTTCTGCCACGGCGCTCGGGGTGTCTGTCGGCACGCTCGGAGAGCGGGCATCCCCAGATGGTACAATAAAAAGCTGCCGCAATGGCTGGGACGCTCTTCGTAGTCGCAACGCCCATCGGCAATCTCGAGGACATCACCCTTCGCGCGATCCGGGTGCTGCGGGAGGTGGCCGTCGTCGCCGCCGAAGACACGCGGCGTACCGGGCTATTGCTGCGTCACTTCGGGATTCTCACGCGGCTCATCAGTCTGCATGCCCACAACGAGGGTCTGAAGGCGGAGGGACTCGTGGACCGACTGCGGCGGGGCGAGTCGGTGGCCTTGGTGTCGGACGCCGGCACGCCCGCCGTCTCCGACCCGGGCGCGGAGCTGGTGCGGGCCGCGGTCGCCGCCGGAGTGCGAGTCGAGGCGGTGCCCGGCGCCAGCGCCGTCATGGCGGCACTATCGACGGCCGGTCTGCCAGACGTGGGATTCACGTTTCTGGGTTTTCCGCCAATTAGGGGAAACAATAGAAAAGGCTGGTTCGATTCGCTCGATCGAGCCGTGGAATTCGCCCCAGTGGTGTTCTTCGAGGCGCCACATCGAATAAAAGCGACACTGGGAGAACTGGTTAATAGGCAATATAACCAAATTATCGTGTTCAGAGAACTCACCAAGCTCCATGAGTCTGTCTACAGAGGTTCAATTGACGATGTTATTGGTCAAATGACCATGATTGCTGGGGAGTTCACGGTCGTCGTCCCCCGTCTGACGGCGACAGACGGACCACGTGAGCGCCCGACGGACCAAGCAGTGCTGGATTTAATTGGTCAAATAACAGACAAACGAGGACGTGACGCCGCCAGGCAGGTCGCCGCCGCCGTTGGCCTATCTGCCAACGAAGTCTACGAGATCGTCCGCAAGTCGAAGGCCTGACGGCCGAGTTCCCTCGAACCGAGATCCCAAGAGATGCAGGAGCAGCAGTCCACGGCCGACGGCCCGGCGGGCGCTGGTGGCGCCGACGACCTTCATGTCGTCGTCCTGGCCGCCGGCAAGGGCACCCGCATGAGGTCGGCGCGGCCGAAAGTGCTGCACGAGGCCGCCGGACTTCCGCTCATCGAGTGGGTCCTCCGTCTGGCGCGGTCGCTCGATCCGGCGTCGGTCACCGTCGTGCTCGGCCACGGTGCCGAGGCCGTCGGCGTGGCGGTCGAAGGCCCGGGCGTTCGTTGCGTAGTTCAAGAGCCGCAGCTCGGTACGGGCCACGCATTGCTGCAGGCGCGGCCCGCGCTCGAGGCGGCGTCTGGTCGGGTCTTGCTGCTGTCGGGCGACGTGCCGCTGCTGACGGCCTCGAGCGTGGCCCGGGTGCTGGACGCGCAACGTTCGCAGCGGGCGGCGCTGGTCGTGGCCACGGCGGAGGTGCCGGATCCAACCGGTTACGGCCGCATCATCCGCGAGGGTGGTGCGCTGGTTCGGATCGTCGAACATCGCGACGCCACGCCCGCCGAGCGCGGCGTGCGAGAGATCAACAGCGGCGTCTACGTCTTCGAGCTCGCCCCGCTCTTCGCGGCGCTCGCGCGGCTCGGGTCGTCAAACGCCCAAGGTGAGTACTACCTGCCCGATCTGGTGGCCATCCACCGCGCTGACGGCCGGGTGGTCGACGCGGTGAAGCTCGACGACGCCGACGAGATTCGCGGCATCAACACACGGGCCGAACTGGCCGACGTGGGGCGGGTGTTGCGGGCGCGGATCAACGGCGCGCACATGGCCGCCGGCGTGACGCTGGTCGACCCGGCCACCGCCTACATCGGGCCCGACGTCACGATCGGCCAGGACACGGTTCTTCACCCGTTCGTGGTCATCGACGGCCGGTCGGCGGTGGGGGCAGACTGCGAGCTCCACGCCGGCACCCGCATCTCGAACGCCGCCATCGGCAACAGCGTCACGGTCTTCAACCATACGGTGGTGGCGGAATCGACGATCGCCGATGGCGCCCAAATTGGGCCATTTGCCAGAATTCGACCGGACTCGGTGATTGGCGAGCGGGCACACGTCGGTAACTTCGTCGAGATCAAGAAGACACAGCTGGGAGACGACACCAAAGTTGGCCATTTGACCTATCTTGGCGATGCTGCTGTTGGCGCCGGCGTAAACGTCGGTGCCGGCACCATCACCTGCAACTACGATGGCCGCAAGAAGCACCAGACGGTCATCGGGGACGGAGCGTTCGTCGGCAGCGATTCCACTCTGGTGGCACCGGTGCGGGTGGGCGCAGGGGCCTATGTGGCGGCCGGCTCAGCGATCACGACCGACGTCCCAGATGGGGCGTTGGGCATCGCCCGCGCCAGGCAGACCAACAAGACGGGATGGGTGGCCACGCGGGCGTCGAGGAACGACCCGAAGGGCCAATAGATCCGGGCGGACGGTCAGGACATCCACATGTGCGGAATCATCGGCTACATCGGGCAGCGCGAGGTCGTGCCGCTCATCATCGAGGGGCTCCGGAAGCTCGAGTACCGCGGCTACGACTCGGCGGGCATCGCCGTGGTCTCAAACGGCGAGCTCAGCATCCGGCGCAGCGCCGGCAAGCTCGGTAACCTCGAGACCGTGCTCGCCGCCAACCCGTTGACCGGCGATTTCGGCCTCGGCCACACGCGCTGGGCCACGCACGGTCGGCCGACCGAAGAGAACGCCCATCCGCACCGCGACTGCACGGGCCGTATCGTCGTCGTCCACAACGGCATCATCGAGAACTACCTCGAGCTGAAGCGCGAGCTGCAGGCCCAAGGCCACACCTTCGTCACCGAGACGGATACCGAAGTCGTCGCACACCTGGTCGAGCGCGAGTGGAAGGACGATGGCCTCGACGGGGCCGTGCGCCGTGCCATGACCCGCCTTCGTGGCCTCTTCGCGCTCGTGCTGCTCTCGGCCGACGACCCGTTCAAGATCGTCGCCGTGCGCAACGGCCCGCCGGTCGTGGTCGGCCTCGGCGAAAACGAGTACTTCGTCGCCTCCGACATCCCGGCCATCCTGGCCTACACGCGCAATGTCGTGTTCCTGGGAGACCAGGAAATGGCCGTCGTCACCCGGGAAGGCGCCATCTTCAGCGACTTCGCCGGCGGGGTCATCGCCAAGACGCCGACGCGGGTCACCTGGGACCCGATCGCCGCCGAGAAGGCCGGCTACAAGCACTTCATGCTCAAGGAGATCTTCGAGCAGCCGGCGGCCGTGCGCGACACCATCCTGGGCCGCGTCTCGCTCGAGACCGGCACCATCTTTCCCGACCAGACCGGCCTCAAGGACGACGTGCTGGCGTCGATCGAGCGCATCACGCTCATCGCCTGCGGCACGTCATGGCATGCGGCCCTGGTCGGCAAGTTCCTGATCGAGGAGCTGGCGCGCGTACCGGTCGAGGTCGACTACGGGTCGGAGTACCGCTATCGCCGTCCGCTGTCGGGCCCTTCGACCCTCGCGGTCGCCATCACGCAGTCGGGCGAAACCGCCGACACGCTGGCCGCGTTGCGCGAGGCGCGGCAGCAAGGCGCCAAGAGCCTGGCCATCTGCAACGTGGTCGGCAGCATGGCGACACGCGAGAGCGACGGCACCATCTACACGCACGCGGGGCCGGAGATCGGCGTGGCCTCCACCAAGGCCTTCACCTCACAGCTGGTGGCGCTCTACCTGCTCGCCCTGCATCTCGCCCAGGCCCGCAAGACGCTGACCGTCGACGATCGCAAGCGCCACATCGCCGATCTGCTGCAGCTCCCCCAGCAAATCGAGCAGGTGCTCAAGTGCGGGCCGCAGATCGAGGAGATCGCGTCGCGGTTCCACACCCGCACCGACTTCCTCTACCTCGGCCGCGGCATCAATTACCCGATTGCCCTCGAAGGGGCGCTGAAGCTCAAGGAAATCTCCTACATCCACGCCGAGGGCTATCCGGCCGGCGAGATGAAGCACGGCCCCATCGCGCTCATCGACGAGCGGATGCCGGTGGTGGCGATCGCGCCGCACGACCACGTGTTCGAGAAGATGCAGGGCAATATTCAGGAGGCCAAGGCGCGCGGCGGCGCCGTCATCGCCATCACGACCGCCGGCGATGACACGCTGTGGCGGCTGCTCGATCGCACGACCGACTCGATCGTGGCCGTGCCCGCCGTCTCGGCCTTCCTCGCGCCGATCGTCATCACGGTGCCGCTGCAGTTGCTCTCGTATCACATCGCCGTCAGGCGCGGGTGTGACGTCGATCAACCGAGGAACCTGGCCAAGAGCGTGACGGTGGAATAGCGGGGAGCGGGGAGCGGGAATTAGGAATATCATCGGACTGGGCGGGCTTGGGTTCTACTGTTCCCTGTTCCCTGTTCCCTGTTCCCTGTTCCCTGTTCCCTGTTCCCTGTTCCCTGTTCCCTGTTCCCTGTTCCCTGCTCGATGGACCTCCTCTCCTCCCTCAATACCGAGCAACGCACTGCCGTCGAGCACGTCGATGGCGCCTTGTTGATTCTTGCCGGCGCCGGCTCGGGTAAGACGCGCGTCATCGCGCATCGCGTCGCCCACCTCATCCAGGAACGCCACGCCTCGCTCGACGAGGTGCTCGCCGTGACGTTCACGAACAAGGCTGCCGAGGAAATGCGCCACCGCGTCGGTGCCTTGCTCGACTGTGATTGCCGTGGCATGTGGATCTCGACCTTCCACTCCCTGTGCGCCCGGCTGCTGCGCCGCGAAGCGCACCACCTTGGCCTCTCCCGCAGCTTCACGATCTACGACTCGGGCGATCAGCAATCGGTCATCAAGCAGCTCGTGAAGAGCTACGGCATGGACGATTCCACGTTCCAGCCGCGGATGGTGCTGTCGCGCATCAGCCATGCGAAGAACCGGATGGAGGGGCCCGAGACATTCAACGACGCGTGGAATCTGCGTGACCGGGATATCGGGAAGCTCTACCTCGGCTACCTCGAGGCACTGAAGGAGGCCAGCGCCCTCGACTTCGACGACTTGCTGCTCAAGACCGTCGAGCTCTTCGACACGACACCAGCCGCGCGCGAGCGCTACGCGCGCCGCTTCCGCTTCGCGATGATCGACGAGTACCAGGATACGAACCGGCCGCAGTACTTGCTGGTGAAGCAGCTGGTGAGCGTGCACGGCAATCTGTGCGTGGTCGGCGACCCGGATCAATCGATCTACAAGTGGCGCGGCGCCGACGTCAAGAACATCCTCGACTTCGAGCGCGACTTCCCGGACGCCGTGACCGTCAAGCTCGAACGCAACTACCGTTCGACGCAGGTCATCCTCGATGCGGCGTCGGCCGTCGTGAGCCACAACCGCGGCCGCAAGGACAAGGTGCTGTGGACCGACCAGGCGGGTGGCGCGCCGATCGTGACCTACCGCGGCGCCGATGAGCTCGACGAGGCCGACTTCATCGTCAAGGTGGTGCGGAAGGCGGTGCAGGCCGGCGACGCGACCGCAACTGCCGTCCTCTACCGTACCAACGCGCAGTCGCGCGCCGTGGAAGACGGCCTGCGCGCCGCCGGCATCCCCTACCAGGTCCTGGGCGGCACCGGCTTCTACGAGCGCAAGGAGATCAAGGACGCGCTGGCGTATCTGAAGCTCGTGCTGAACCCGCACGACGACGTGGCGTTGCGCCGCGTCATCAACACTCCCCCGCGCGGTATCGGCAAGGGCGTCATGGACGCCCTCGAGCGCGTCGACACGTCGGCACCGGATCTGGGGGCGCCGCCGCTGCTGGCCGGTCTCGACATGATTGCGGCGGCCAACTCGCTGTGGGCGAAGCTCGATGCGGCCGTGACGCGCGGGGGCGTGTCGTCGCGTCAGGCAGCGCCGCTGGCCACCTTCCGCGACATGCTGCTCGGCGTGACGGCGGCAGCGGAGAGCGACCCCGCCTCGAGAGTACTCGGCCTGCTGCTCGATCGCTCTGGATACCTGCGCGACCTGCGCGAGGACCGCAGCGAAGAGTCGGACGCGCGAATCGAGAACCTGATGGAGCTGGTCTCGGCCGCCCGCCAGTACGAGGCCGGGGAGGTCGAGCCCACGCTGGCGTCGTTCGTCGATCGATTGGCGCTGCTGTCGGACGTGGACAAGCCGGAGGGCAGCCAGGCGGCGCAGGCGCTGCTCATGACGATGCACTCGGCCAAGGGCCTCGAGTTTCCGGTCGTCGTCATTGCCGGCCTGGAAGAAGGCCTGTTCCCCCACTCGCGAGCCAAGGACGACGAAAGCGAACTCGAAGAGGAGCGCCGACTCTGTTACGTGGGCATCACGCGAGCGCGGCGCGAACTGTATCTCACGAGCGCCATGCGCCGCCGGGTGTTCGGCGAGTACCAGAACACCGAACCGTCACGGTTCCTCGACGAGATTCCGCCCGGCCTCCTGCGTCACGAGGAGTCGCGCGCCGAAGCCATGCGGGCGCCGGCCAGGAGCTGGGGTTACGCGGCCACTCCCTACAGCCGTGCGCCCCAGCGTCCGCCTCGCGAGTACTCGCCGGAAGACGAGGATCAGTCGGGCCGCGGCGGCCTGCGCGCCGGCAGCCGCGTCCGCCACGCGATGTTCGGCGTCGGCACCGTGCAGTCGGTCGAGGAACTCGACGACGACATGAAGGTGGTCGTGACCTTCACGACCGTCGGCCGCAAGACGCTGCGGGCGAAATACGCCAAGCTTCAACCGGCCTAGTCGCCGCGACCCCGGTCGCTGCGTGTTCCATCCGACCCCGACGGCGGACGGGGTGTTAGAGGCCCGAGATCCTGATGATGAGCCAGCGTCCTTCACGGGCGACGCCGGCCTGGGTGCCGGCGACCCGCGCCATCGACACGGTGAGGTTCTTCGTCGACGTCTCGCCCTGAGGGCTCTTCATCGACGCCGTCAACGCCACGTCCTTCGTCACGAGATCCCCCTCGAAGGTCGCAGCCTCGAACGGGGGCTGACCGGGCTGCGCCAATGACGCCTGGGCCGGGCCGATGCCGGCGGTGACGGCGACGCGCGCGTCCGACACGGCGCGCGTGTAGGTCGAGCTCTCCTCGCGCCACGTGTCCCAGGCGGCCTTGACGGCCTGCTGGGCGGCGCTCATCTTGGCCGTCGGATCGCGCTCCAGTTTGACCACCTGCTCGATCGCGCGCAGGTTCGCGTTCTGGTACTCCATCTTGCGCGCGGCGAACTCGGCTTCGTCGGCTCTCGCCTTCGCCTCGGCCTCGAGCAGTGCCTTCAGGCCGAGCGGACGCCGCGTTTCCGGGCTCACGCTCGTGATGTCGAAGCTCTCGACGGTGCCCTGCTCGCGCGGATCGAGCTCGACCGCCGACATCATCGCCAGCGTGGTGTTGTCGCGCGCCCGGGCGGCCCGGAAGAACTGCGACAGCTGGGTCTGCTCCGGCGGACGCGAGCAGGCGGTGGTGACGAGGGCCAGCGGCAACACCGCGGCCATGAAACGCAGGATCGGCCGAAACTTGAAGCGCGACATCGAGTCCTCCTTCGGAAGACCACCGTGAGGGCGCCCTCGGCTAAGAGGCCGGCGGCTCCTCGGACGGCGGTGGCGTGTCCTCGTCCTTCTGCAGTTCCTCGTCGGTGTCGACCAGCGCCACCGACACGACCTTGTCGTCGTCGTCGAGGTCCATCAGGCGCACGCCCTGCGTGGCTCGCCCGATGGTGCGGATGTCGCCGGTCGGCGTGCGGAGGATCTTGCCCTGCTCGGTGATGAGCATGAGCTCCTTGTCCTCGTTGACCTGCGCGATCTCGATGACGTGGCCGTTCTTCTCGGTGATCTCGAGGTTCTTGAGACCAAGGCCGCCGCGGCTCTGCACGCGGTACTCATCGAGCGGGGTGCGCTTGCCGTAGCCGAGCTCGGTCACGGTCAGCAGCGTGCCGCCCGGCTTCACGACCTCCATCGCCACCACTTCGTCGCCCTCGCGCAGCGTGATGCCGCGCACGCCGTAGGCGGTACGGCCCATGGGTCTGACATCGCCCTCGGGGAACCGGATCGCCATACCCAGGCGCGTGCCGATGAAGACCTCGCTCGCGCCGTCGGAGAGCTGCACGGCGATCACGCCGTCGCCCTCATCGATGCCCATGGCGATGATGCCGCCGGCGCGCGGGTTCGAGTAGGCCGAGAGCTCGGTCTTCTTGATGGTGCCGCTGCGCGTGCCCATCACCACGTGGTGCTGGTCGTCGAACTCCCGCACCGCCACCATCGAGGCGATTTTCTCGCCGTCTGCCATCTGCACCAGATTGGCGATCGACTTGCCGCGGCCGTCGGCGCCGACGTCGGGAATTTCGTGCACCTTCAGCCAGTAGGCCCGGCCACGATCACTGAAGATCATGAGGAAGGAGTGCGTCGAGGCCACGAACAGGTGATTGACCACGTCCTCCTCGCGCGTGCGCATGCCGATGCGGCCCTTGCCGCCGCGTCGCTGCTGGCGGTAGGTCGAGATCGGTGTGCGTTTGATGTAGCCGGTGTCGGTGACCGTGATCGCCACGTCTTCGTCGACGATCAGATCCTCGATACTGAACTCGCTTTCGTCCTCGATGATGAGCGTGCGGCGGGCGTCGCTGAACTTCTCCTGTGCCGCCCGCAGCTCGTCGACGATGATCTTGAGCAGCAGCGCCTGGCTGCCGAGTATCGTCCGCTGCTTCTCGATCAGGCCGATGAGCTCGGCCAGCTCGTCGAGGATCTTCTGCCGCTCCAGACCGGTCAAGCGCTGGAGCTGCATGTCGAGGATGGCCTGGGCCTGAATGGCGGACAGGCCGAAGTTCGTCGTCAACCCCGCCTTCGCTTCGAGCGTCGACTTCGACGACCGGATAAGCGTGATGACCGCGTCGATCTGGTCGAGTGCGATCCTGAGACCTTCGAGGATGTGCGCGCGGGCTTCGGCCTTGCGCAGTTCGAACTCGATGCGCCGGCGCACGACGTCGCGCCGGAAGTCGATGAAGTACTCGAGTACTTCGAGCAGCGACAGCACGCGCGGGCGGCCGGCGACGATGGCCAGCGTGATGATGCCAAACGTCTGCTGCAGCTGTGTGTACTTGTAGAGATTGTTGAGCACGACCTCGCCGACTTCGCCGCGCTTCAGTTCGATGACGATGCGCATGCCATCGCGGTCGGACTCGTCGCGGATGTCGGAGATGCCTTCGAGCGATTTCTCGCGCACCAGATCCGCGATCCGTTCGAGCAGCGTGCTCTTGTTGACCTGGTAGGGGATCTCGGTGATGACGATCTGGAGCCGATCGCCCTTCTTCATCGGCTCGATTTCGGCCTTCGCGCGCACCTGCACTCCGCCGCGGCCCCGCACGTAGGCTTCATGGATACCGCGCCGGCCGACGATGCTGCCGCCGGTTGGGAAGTCGGGCCCTGGAATCAGCCGGATCAGCTCCTTCAGTTTCTGCTCGGGCGTGAGCTTCGGAGCGTCGGCCGGCGCCAGCAGTGTCTGCTCGATGAGCCACACGGTGCCTTCGATCACCTCACGCAGGTTGTGCGGCGGGATGTTCGTGGCCATGCCCACCGCGATGCCGGTCGAGCCGTTGACCAGCAGGTTGGGGTAGGCCGTGGGAAAGACCGTGGGTTCGGTCGTGGTCTCGTCGAAGTTGGGGACGTAGTCGACGGTGTCCTTGTCGAGGTCGTCCATCATCGCTTCAGCGAGCGCCTCGAGCCTCGCCTCGGTGTAGCGGTAGGCGGCCGGACGGTCGCCGTCGACCGAGCCGAAGTTGCCCTGGCCATCGACCAGGGTCTTGCGCATGTTGAAGTCCTGGGCCAGGCGGACGAGCGTGTCGTAGGCCGGGGCATCGCCGTGCGGATGGTAGTTGCCGATGACTTCGCCGACGATTTTGGCGCACTTGCGGTAGGCGCGGTTGCTCGCCAGGCCCATCTGCCGCATCGCAAACAGCACGCGCCGGTGCGCGGGCTTCAGCCCGTCGCGCACGTCGGGAAGCGCTCGCCCGATGATCACGCTCATCGCGTAGTCCAGGTACGAGCGCTTCATCTCGTCTTCGATATTGACGGGTACGCGCGATTCGGTGCTCATTGCCTTCCCAGCCGCTGGCCGTATCGAGAGTCGGTCATCCAAGCCGCTAGCCGCCAGCCGCTAGCAGAGGTTTGGAACTCAGATGTCGAGATTGCGAACGTCCAACGCGTTGTCTTCGATGAACTTGCGACGCGGCTCGACCTGATCGCCCATCAGCGTCGTGAACATCTGATCGGCTTCGGTGTGATCCTCCGCCCGCACTTGCAGCAGCGTGCGCACGTCGGGGTTCATCGTCGTGAGCCACAACGTCTCGGGATTCATCTCGCCGAGACCCTTGTAGCGGTTGACCGAGATGCCCTTGCGTCCGAGCGCCAGGAAGTGCTCGACGAAGGCATCGAGCGACGTGATGACCACCGGGCCGTCCTTGGACGGCTTGGCTGAGGCCGGGGCCGGGGTCGACAGGGCGAGCGCGGCCAGCGCGGCGGCGGTTGCCGGCGTCTCGCCGGCCGCTGCATCCTCGTCAGCATCGAGCGCGTCGTCGGGGTCGGGGTCAGCCGTCTGGCCTGCCGCGAGCCGCACCTCCACGCCGCCCTGGCGGAGACCGCGGGCCAGAGCGCCGATGTCGCCATAGGCATTGTCGAGGGCGCGGTACTCGGCAGTGGCCACCAGCGAACTCCCGAGCGTGTCGATGCGTGAATAGCCGTTGCTTCGATCGTCGACGTGCAGCGCCCAGTCGTTGTGTTCGTCGTCGCGCACGCAGGTCACGGTGCGGACGGGCGAACTCAGGGCCGCAGCCATGGCGGTCAGTTCGGCTTCGCGCTCGAAGAACGTCTGGTCGCGGGCACCGGCGTCGAGCAGCGCCTCGACGATATCGGCGGCGTGACCGCGCCGTTTCACGACGTGGAGCACGCGATGGTAGCTGGCAATCGTGTGGAGAACCTTCTCGAGCGCCGGACCGGTGAGCTCGCTGCCGTCGGGCAGGCGCACGATCCGCGACTCGACCGACCGGTGCACCAGGAAGTTTTCGAGTTCGCGCTCGTCCTTGATGTAGGTCTCGGAGCGCCCGCGCTTGGCGCGGAAGAGCGGCGGCTGGGCGATATAGATGTGACCGCGCTCGACCAGCATCGGCATCTGACGGTAGAAGAACGTCAGCAGCAGCGTGCGGATGTGCGAGCCGTCGACGTCGGCGTCAGTCATGATGATGATGCGGTGGTAGCGCAGCTTCTCGATGTCGAAGTCTTCGACCCCGATGCCGCACCCGAGCGCGACGATGAGCGTCTTGATTTCGTCGGAAGCGAGCATCCGATCGAGACGCGCGCGTTCGACGTTCAGGATCTTGCCCTTGATGGGCAGGATCGCCTGGAACTTGCGATCGCGTCCCTGCTTGGCGGAGCCGCCGGCGGATTCGCCCTCGACGATGTAGATCTCGCTCAGCGCCGGGTCGCGTTCCTGGCAGTCGGCCAGCTTGCCCGGCAGCGAGCCGCCCTCGAAGGCGCCTTTGCGGCGCACGAGATCGCGGGCCTTGCGCGCGGCTTCGCGGGCCAGCGCCGCGTCCACGACCTTCATCACGACCTTCTTGG
Organism: Acidobacteriota bacterium; assembly: GCA_018000455.1. Lineage (GTDB taxonomy): Bacteria > Acidobacteriota > Vicinamibacteria > Vicinamibacterales > UBA2999 > CADEFD01. The sequence continues at coordinate 128,760 of JAGNJW010000009.1, read as the reverse complement.
CGACGGCCGGGTTCTCTTCGAGAAACTGGCTGAGCTTGTCGTTGACGATCGTCTCGACGATGCCTTTGACCTCGGTGTTACCGAGCTTGGTCTTGGTCTGACCCTCGAACTGCGGGCGCGGGATCTTCACCGAGATCACCGCCACCATGCCCTCGCGGATGTCGTCGCCGCTGATCGACGCGTCCTTGAGGTCTTTGGCCAGGTTGTTCTTCTGCGCGTAGGAGTTGACGGTGCGGGTCAGGGCGGCGCGGAATCCCGACAGGTGCGTGCCACCCTCGTGCGTGTTGATGTTGTTGGCGAACGAGAACTCTTGCGGGTTGTAGCCATCGTTCCATTGCAGCGAAATCTCGGCCTCGATGCCGTCCTTCTCGCCGCGCATGTAGACAGGCTTCTCGTTGACGACGCCCTTGTTGGTGTTGAGGTGCTGGACGAAGGAGTTGATGCCGCCGTCGTAGTGGAACCGGTGGTTCTTGCCATCCCGCGCGTCGTCGAGCGTGATGACGATGCCGGCGTTCAAGAAGGCGAGTTCGCGCAGGCGCTGGGCCAGGATGTCGAAGCTGTAATCGGTCGTTTCGAAGATCTGCGGGTCGGGCTTGAACGTGACCTTGGTGCCGCGCCGTTCGGTGACGCCCGCAGTCTGCAGGGGCATCTGCGGCGCACCGCGTTCGTAGGTCTGCTGGTAGACGTGGCCGTCGCGCCAGATCTCGAGGTCGAGTCGCTCCGAGAGCGCGTTCACGACCGACACGCCGACGCCATGGAGGCCGCCCGAGACCTTGTAGCTGTCGTTGTCGAACTTGCCGCCGGCATGGAGCACGGTCAGGGCGACCTCGGCCGCCGACCGGCCGCTCTCGTGCATGGCGGTCGGGATGCCGCGGCCGTTGTCGACGACCGTGACCGAGGCATCGACATGGATGGTGACGTTGATCTCGTTGCAGTAGCCAGCGAGCGCCTCGTCGATCGAGTTGTCGACGATTTCGTAGACCAGGTGGTGCAGGCCCGACGGGCCGGTGGACCCGATGTACATCGCGGGCCGTTTCCGGACGGCCTCGAGCCCTTCGAGCACCTTGATTTTGTCGGCTCCGTAGTCTCCGGAGCCTTCGCCAGTCATGGGCGGCGACGATTCCTCCGGAGGCGCGGCCGGCGACTCTGGCGTGACGGACGGAAAATCGGACTGGGACATCTACCCTTCGTTTCGACGACGAGAATGACGAGCCCGCCGGTCAGACGCGCATCGGCATGATGACGTAGGTGTAGCTGTAGCCCTCGGCGGCAACCGGCATGAGCACGGCCTGGCTGACGTCGTCCTTCACGTCGAGCGACACCACCTCGGCATCGACGACATTCAGGAAATCGAGCACGTACTGGGCGTTGAAACAGATGGTCATGCCGGCGCCGCTGTAGTCGACGGTGAGCGGTTCGCGTGCTTCACCGAACTCCGGACTGCTCGTCGTGACGTCGACCTTCCCTTGCTCGATGACGAACTTGAGCGCTCGTGAGCGCTCGTTCGACATGATGGCCACGCGCTTGACGGCGCTCGTGAGGCGATCGCGTTCGAACTCGATGTGCTTGTCGTTGCCCTTGGGAATGACCTTCTCGTAGGCCGGAAACTGGCCGTCGATCATCCGCGATACCAGCAGACGCGGACCGATGCGAAAGAACATGTGGTTCTCACCGCGCTCGTAGTCGACGTCGCGATCGCTATCGGCCAGCAGGCGTCCAAGTTCCGACAGCGTCTTGCGCGGCAGAATCGCCTTGATCTCTTCACCCTTGGGACCGGATCGGGTCGCCGACGCCAGAGCGAGACGATGGCCGTCGGTGGCCACCATCGTCATGCTGTCGGTCTTCACCACGAAGAGAGCGCCATTGAGGTAGTAGCGCGTGTCCTCGCCGGTGATGGCAAACTGCGTCTTCGAAATCAACTGCCTGAGCGGCGCCGAGGCGAGCATGGTCGCGTTGGTCAGTTCCGATGTCGGCGGCGTGGGGAAGTCGGCGACCGGCATGGTCGGCATCTTCGATTCGAAGCGATCGGCCGAGACCGTGACGTGATTACCGTCCTTCGAGGAGACGAGCTTGACGTCGCCGTCCGGTAGCGACCTCACAATCTCGTAGAGCTTCTTGGCGGGCAGTGTGACCGCGCCCGGCTTTTCGACGGCGGCCTCGCAACTGCTCGAAAGCGTTACTTCGATGTCGGTGGCAAGCAGCCGAATGGTGTTGCCATCGGTTTCGATCAACACGTTCGCCAGGATGGGAATCGTGTTCTTGCGCTCGACTATCTGCTGAAAGAACTGCAGCTCACGCACAAGGTCGGCCTTCCGGGCGACGAGTTCCATGTTTGCGATGACCTCGAGAGAGGGGCTTGTGGTCGAACGATCTCTATCTGAAATCTAGAGAGGTAATGAGTAGAAGAAAAAGTATACAGGAATGTGCGTGGAAAACCAAATATTCCGAGACGTTAAAACCTTTTAAATCAGGAGGTTAGCCTGTTGAATTTTCTGCGGATCGACGGTCGGTGATCAGGCGGGTTTGCGGCCGTCTGAGGGGGCGTCCACAGGCGTCCACCGGACGCCCACAGGTGAGGGTGTGGAAAACAGCCCGCGCGAAGGTCTCGGGAGATGAAAACGCTCAGCGAAACGATTCGAGGAACCCCGCGATCAGGTTGTTGAAATCGCCATCCTTCTTGCGCATGTCTTCGATCTTGCGGATGGAATGAATCACGGTCGAATGATGTTTACCTCCAAAGGTCTTCCCTATCTCTGGCAGCGAGGCGCGCGTGAGCAACTTGCAGAGATACATCGCGACCTGCCGCGGCATGGCCACCGACTTGGCGTTGTTGCGCGACTTGAGGTCGGTGATCTTGAGTTGGTAGTAGTCGGCGACGTACTTTTGAATCTGCTCGAGCGTGACGGCTCGATCGTCGTGATCGATGACGTTGCGCAGCACTTCCTGAGCCAGTTCCACCGAGAGGGTGCGTCCGGTGAGCGAGGCGTAGGCGAGCAGACGAATCAGCGACCCTTCGAGTTCGCGGATGTTCGACTTGATGCGCGAAGCGATGTACATCGCCACGTTGTCGGGAAGCGGAATAGCTTCCGTATCGGCCTTTTTCTTGAGAATCGCGACCTTGGTTTCGAGATTAGGCGGCTGCACGTCGGCAATCAGACCCCACTCGAAACGGGAGCGCAGGCGCTCTTCGAGCCGGGGGATCTCGTGCGGCGGACGGTCACTGCTGAGGATGATCTGCTTCTGTGCGTCGTAGAGCGCGTTGAAAGTGTGGAAAAACTCGTTCTGAGTTCCTTCCTTGCCGGCCACGAACTGGATATCGTCGACGAGCAGCACGTCCACCGAGCGGTAACGTTCGCGAAACTCGAGGATACGGTCGTAGCGCACGGCGTTGATCATCTCGTTCATGAAGCGCTCGGACGAGATGTAGGTGAGGTGCAGCCCGGCGCCGTGCTGCACCACATACTGCCCGATGGCGTGCATGAGGTGGGTCTTGCCAAGGCCCACGCCGCCATAGATGAAGAGCGGGTTGTAGGACAGCGAGGGCGCCTCGGCAACGGCCCGGCAGGCGGCATGGGCAAACTGGTTCGACGGCCCGACGATGAAGGTGTCGAAGGTGTAGCGGGGATTGAGGCCCTGGGCGACGCCCGTCGGGGCGTCTGAGACGGTGGCCTCAGCCTGGGGAGGCGGGAGCGGGGCCTCCGGCACTTGCATCTCGGCGTCGGAGGCTTGAAAAGCCAGGACGGCGTCGGGACGTCCGACCTCCTGAAGTGCCTCCTCCAGCACCACCGCGTAGTGCTTCGTCAGCCAGTCCTTGAAGAGCGGGTTCGGTACCCGCACCGTCAGCGTGGTGCCGTCATCGCCCACAAAGCCGGTCGGCTTGAACCACGTGAAGTAGCTGTGCCTGTTGACTTTAGCCTCGACCTTAGCCAGCACCTGGTCCCAGACATTCACAGACATATACGGCGGGGTTCTGGATCGCTTGAGGGACGAGATACATTTCCACAGGGTTTTCCACATGCTGTGGAAAACCGACGGTTTTCGGGGACTGCGCGGCGGCGGCCCTGACGTCAGACCGGGCCGAAACTGTAACACAGGCCCGCGCCGTCGCCAGAGGGCGAAAACAATAAAATATCTCAGTAAATCCGCTGTTTTTGCGAGACACCACTACCTGTGGTGCGTTGACAGGCCTCGTCCGTACCGTCTAAACTTCGTGGTTTCGGATAGAGACGACTGAAATGGCCAAAGGGAAGCGTACGTTCCAACCCAATACCCGGCGCCGTGCGAAGACCCATGGCTTCCGCGTTCGCATGGAAACCAAGAACGGCCGGCTGGTGCTCAAGCGCCGCCGCGCCAAGGGCCGCAAGCGGCTGACCGTGTCCGACGAAGCCTGATCGACCAGTATCCCCTCCATGTCCGCCGCGTTCCCCCGAGCCGCACGGATTCGTCGCCGCGGTGAGTTCACCGGGGTGTTCGACGGCGGCGTGAAACGCCATGGGCGTCTGATGTCGGTCTTCGTGCTACCGACGCCAGGACTCAGAGCGCGGCTCGGCATCGCGGCCAGCAAGAAGATCGGCGGGGCCGTGGACCGCAATCGGGCGAAGCGGCGTATGCGCGAGGTCTTCCGCGTCGCTCGTGTTCCGGCGCCGATCGATATCGTCGTCATCCCGCGCCGTGAACTGCTGAGCGCGCCGTTCGAGAGCGTGCAGCGGGAGTTCGCTGCGCTCGTGGACGTAGCAGTTCGTCATGGCAGACGCCCCCAGCCTTCCGCTGACCAGCCGCGTGCTGCTCGCCACGATCGGCGGGTATAAATACTTCATCTCTCCTTGGTTCTCAGGCACGTGTCGATACGTTCCAGGATGTGCCGACTACATGGCCGAGGCCGTCGTGCGCCACGGCGCAGTACGCGGCGCCTGGTTGGGCGTGAGGCGGCTGGCGCGGTGTCATCCCTTCGGGGGCTCCGGGCACGACCCGGTGCCTCATCGGTAGCAGCCATTCATGGAACGTAGAGTTCTTCTCGCCATCAGCCTTTCGTTCCTGGTGCTTTTCGCGTACCAGACCTTCTTTCCGCCGCCGGAACTGGTGCCGCCCAGCGCCACGCCCGCCGCAACCGCGCCAACGCCGACTGGACAGCCCGCGCCGGCGCCTGCGGCCTCGAGTGGTGTCGCCGTCGAGCCCGCCCCGGTGGCCCCGGCGGCCGTCGCCCTTCGTGCCGACCTCGAGGAGCGCGAATTCGTCGTTCAGACCAGCACCGTTCGCGCGGTCTTCACCAACCGCGGTGGCCGTCTCAAACACTGGGAGCTCAAGGGATACAACCGTGAGAGCGGCGCGCCGGTCGACCTCGTGCCGGCCGACACCGGCGGGCAGCCGCTGCCCTTCTCGCTTCAGCTCGACGCGGCCGCTGACACGGCCGCCATCAACGGCGCGCTCTTCGTCGTAGAGAACGACGCGCCGACTGCGATCGACGCCACGACGTCGCCGGCGGCCCTTACCTTCGCGTACGAGTCGGCCGCTGGCCTGGCCGTTCGCAAGCGCTTCACGCTTCAGCCGACGGGCTTCGAAGTGACCTTCCTCGCCGAGGTGACCCGGGGCGGTACCGCGCTCAACCCGCGGATCGTCTGGGGGCCAGGCCTGGGCGACGAGATTGCGAGCAGCGCGGGTTCTGGCGGCTTCCTGTCGGGCAACTACATCTATCCCGCGGCCGGATTCTTCGACTTGAACGGCTCGTTCACGCGCTTCACCGGCGCCAAGGCGTCGTCGGCCGGCGTGCAGCAGGGCGCGTTCCGCTATGCCGGCGTGACCGACCATTACTTCGTGGCCGCGGCGATCGAGCCGCCGGGTACCCAGCGTGTCGAGTACGCGCACGTGCCCTTCACGCCGGCCGGCGAGGGGCAGACGGCGCGGCAGTTCGTGTCGTTCACGATGGCCTTCGACCAGCCGCCAGGCGAGCTGCGATTCTTCGTCGGGCCCAAGCAGTTCGAGGCGCTGAGCGCGATTAGCCCCGAGTTCACGAAGGTGATCGACTTCGGGATCTTCGCCTTTCTCGCCGTGCCTCTGCGCGGCGCCCTCGAGTGGGTGCACGGCTTCGTCGGCAACTACGGCTGGTCGATCATCGTGCTGACCTTGCTCATCAACCTCGTCATGGCGCCGCTGCGGCACAAGAGCGTGGTCTCGATGCGCAAGATGCAGGAAATTCAGCCACAGCTCAAGGCCATCCAGGAGCGCTACTCGCACCTGAAGATGACCGACCCGGGCCGTGGAAAGATGAACGAGGAGGTCATGGCGCTCTACAAGTCCAAGGGCGCCAACCCGGCCAGCGGCTGTTTGCCGATGTTGCTCACGATGCCGGTACTGTTCGCGTTCTACTCGTTGCTGTCGCAGGCGATCGAGATGCGTGGCGCGCCGTTTGCGGGGTGGATTACCGATCTCTCACAACGCGATCCCTGGTACATCACGCCGCTGTTGATGGGCGCGACGATGTTCTGGCAGCAGCGTTTGCAGCCCAGCACCGGCGATCCGACGCAGCAGAAGGTCATGATGTTCATGCCCGTCATGTTCACGGCGATGTTCCTCCCGGCGCCGAGCGGGCTCGTGCTCTACTGGTTCGTCAGCAACCTCTGGGCGATTGGCCAGCAGTACGTCACCAACTGGATGATCGGCCCGCCGAAGGCCGTGGCAGGAGTCAAGCGATGAGTGCGACCGACCCGATCGTGGAGTTCGTGCAGGAGGTGGTGGATGCGATGGGCCTCGATCTCACCGCGGCGGCCGAGGAAGAGACCGACGGCATCCGCATCAACCTCAGCGGAGACGACGGCTCGGTGCTGACACGTCGGCAAGGCGAGGCTCTGCAGGCGCTGCAGCAGATCGTGGGCGCGGCCTTCCGCGCCGATCGCAACGACGAGCGCCGACTGGTGGTCGACTGCAACGGCTACCGTCGCGACAAGGACACCGAGCTGCACCAGATGGCGATCTTCCTGGCCGGCAAGGCGAAGGACACGGGGCTGGCCCAAGAGATGGGCCCGCTCAACCCCTACGAACGTCGCATCGTGCACATGGCCGTCGCCGATATCCAGTCGGTCGGCACCGAGAGCATCGGCGACTCGTTCGAGAAGACGGTCATCATCTCGGTCACCCGGTAGAGTCGGGACGGCACGTCCCGGCGGAGGCGCGAAGGCGGCCGTGTTCTCCACAGACGACACGATCGTGGCCGTGGCGACGCCGGCCGGACACGGCGGCCTCGGCCTGGTGCGCCTGAGTGGAGCGGCCGCGGGGTCGATCGGACGCGCATTGACCGGCCGGCGGCGCGACTGGATGGCCCGGCGCGCGATCCGGACAACCGTCTCGACGGGTGAGTTGTCGGCGGATGCGCTCGTCACGTTCTTTCCCGGCCCCGGCTCCTACACCGGTCAGGACGTCCTCGAGGTGTCGGCACACGGCAGCCCCGTGATCCTGGCCGCGATCGTCCGGCGGGCGGTGCAGCTCGGAGCGCGTCCCGCCAGGGCGGGAGAGTTCACGCTGCGCGCCTTCGTGCACGGCAAGCTCGATCTCGTGCAGGCCGAAGCGGTGCGCGATCTCGTGGAGGCCGTCTCACCGGCTCAGGTGCGCGCCGCGTCGGCGCATCTCGACGGGTCGCTGACGGCGCGGCTGGAGGCGATCGCGGAAGAGCTGCGGCGGCTCGAGACGTTGCTCGAGGCGTCGATGGATTTTCCGGACGAGGGCTATCGCTTCATCGAACCGGCCGAGCTGGGCATCGCGCTTGCGGCGATGCGCGATCGGCTCGAGGCGCTGGTTGCGACCGGCCACCGCGGGCAGCTCGTGCGCGACGGCGCGACTGTGGTGATTGCCGGCGTGCCGAATGTCGGCAAGTCGAGTGTGTTCAATGCGCTGGTCGGTGCCGAGCGCGCGATCGTGACGGCCGTGGCCGGTACGACACGGGATCTGGTCAGCGAGCGCGTCGTGATCGCGGGAGCGCTCGTGCTGCTCGTGGACACGGCGGGTCTGGGCGACAGCGCCGACGTCGTGGAGGCGGAGGGCGTAAGGCGGGCGAGCGGGGCCGTTCGCTCAGCGGACGTCGTCGTCGTGGTGCTCGATCGATCCCGGGCGTTGACGGCGGCCGAGCGGGTCCTGCTCGAATCGGTTAGGGACCGCAAAGCGATCGTTGTGGCGAACAAGTCCGACCTGCCGGGCGCGCCAGACGCGACGGGCGACGTGTCGGGTGCGTTGCCGGTGAGCGCACGCACCGGTCAGGGAGTGGCGGCCTTGGCCACTGCGATCGCACAAGCCATCGGCGCGCTGGATGGGGCGGCCGAATCGGTGCTCGTGACGAGCGAGCGTCATCGCGCGCTGCTGGCGACGGCGCTCGACCGTGTGCGTCACGCGGTCGAGGCCATGACGGCAAGCGCCAACCGTCTACCGGAGGAGTTCGTGGTTGCCGACCTGCGCGGCGCGCTGAGCGCGCTCGAGGATGTGACCGGACGGCGGACGCCCGACGCCCTCCTGGACGAGATCTTTGCGACTTTCTGCATCGGCAAGTAATACATAATCAAAACGCATCGATTGTATGTATAGAATAGATTTTGATGTTATCGTGGTCGGTGCCGGTCACGCCGGTTGCGAGGCCGCCTGGGCCGCTGCGTCGCTTGGCTGCGCGGTCGGGCTGTGTACGCTGTCGAAGTCGACGATTGCGACCATGCCGTGTAATCCGGCCGTCGGTGGGACCGCGAAAGGCCAGCTCGTTCGAGAGATCGACGCGCTTGGCGGCCTCATGGGTCGTGCGATCGACGCCACGGGCGTCCAGTTCAAGGTTCTAAACCAGAGTCGCGGTCCCGCCGTGTGGGCGCCTCGAGCACAGGCCGACAAGCAGCGTTACGCACGGTGGGTGGCTGACACGCTGCGCGCGGTTCCGGCGATCACGATTCTTGAGGGGCAGGTGGCCAGGTTGGCGTTTGCCGCGGGCGCCGTCTCCGGCGTCGAGCTCGTGGACGGCGTTGTTCTGCGCGGTTCCGCCGTGGTGGTGACGACCGGAACGTTCCTGAACGGGATCATTCACGTGGGCGACGAGCAAACGCCGGCGGGGCGACTGGGGGAGCCGCCGTCGCTGCACCTCGGTGAGCAGTTGCGCGCCCTGGGCGTCAAGGTCGGCCGGCTCAAGACGGGTACACCGCCGAGGCTGTCGCGCGCCTCAATCGACTTCGATGGTGCGGTGAGCGCCGGCCTGTTCCACGTGGAACATGGCGACGACCCGGCCACGCCTCTCTCCTTCATGACGACCAAGGCGCCGCGAAATGCCGTGGTCTGTTGGAAACTGCACTCCTCGGCCGATAGCCATGCCGCCGTGCGCCGGCACATCGCGCGCTCTCCGCTCTACAACGGGCAGATTCAGGGCATAGGTCCGCGGTATTGCCCGTCGTTCGAAGACAAGGTCATGCGGTTCCCAGACCGCGACCGCCACCTGATTCACCTCGAGCCCGAGGGGTTGGCCGTTGATGAGATCTACGTCAACGGCATGTCAATGAGCCTCCCGGAAGCAGTGCAGCGTGAGATCGTCGCCAGTCTGCCGGGCCTGGAGGACGCGAGGTTCCTGCGTCCCGGTTACGCCGTCGAATACGACTTCGTGCAGCCGACAGAGCTCCGCCACACGCTCGAGACGCGGCGGTTTGCCAGTCTGTTCCTGGCTGGGCAGATCAACGGCACCTCTGGCTACGAGGAAGCCGCCGGCCAAGGCCTCGTCGCCGGCACAAACGCGGCGCTGCGGGTGCGTCGTCGCGCCGCGCTCGTGGTTGGCCGCCACGAGGGGTATCTGGGCGTGATGGTGGACGACCTCGTGACTCGTGGCTGCCTGGAGCCGTATCGCCTGTTTACCTCGAGGGCGGAGCACCGGCTTCATCTGCGTGCTGACAACGCGGATCTCCGGCTCACCGAGCGCGGGCGGGAGGTCGGACTCGTCGACGACGCCCGCTGGGACGCGTTCGAGGGCCGTCGGGCCCGCCTGGCCGCCAATCGCCGGTTACTGAAGGTCCGATCCGTCGTTGCTCCGTCCGGCGCGAGGGTCACGGCCGAAGACGCGCTGAAGTGGCAGGAAGTCACGGCCCAGGGGCTCGTCGAGAGCGGCATCCCCTTGGAGCATTCCACGGCCGGCGGATTCGACTTGGCGACCCTGCAGACCGAAATCAAGTACGGAGGCTATCTCCGCCGGCAGGACGCCGAGATGCGACGCGCCCTGCATGCCGAGTTCCAGCGTATCCCCGATGAGTTCGTCTATCGGGGTCTCCCTGGTTTGTCGGCGGAACTCGTTCAGCGGCTCGAGGAGGTGCGCCCGGCCTCCCTCGGCCAAGCCAGCCGGATCCCTGGCATGACGCCGGCCGCCACCGTACTACTGAATGCCGTGCTTTCCCGCAAGAACAGCCGAATAGACGAAGTAACATCGGGCCGGTGAGCGCCAAGCGGCTGCGCGATCGGATCGCGCGAAGGGCAAGAAACGTCGGTCTCGATGTGGCGTCGTCGTTGCTCGATGGCCTCGAGACGTACTTCCTGGAACTGGCCCGCTGGAACCGGAAGATCAACCTCACCGCCTTCCAGCTCGACGACGATGGGACGGACGACGCCGTCGACCGCCTGCTGATCGAGCCCCTCGTGGCGGCCAAGCACATCCCAGGGAGCGCAAAAACCCTTATGGATATTGGTTCTGGCGGTGGCTCACCCGCTGTTCCGATGAAGCTGGCGCGACCTGATCTTTCGCTGACGATGGTTGAGGTGAAGGTTCGAAAGTCTGTGTTCCTGCGGCAGGTTGCCAGACTCTTGCAGCTCGCCAAGACCGAGGTCGAGAACACCAGGTTCGAGGAGCTGCTGGCGCGGCCGGCCCTCCACGAGAATCTGGACGTGCTATCGATCCGCGCCGTTCGGATCGACACCTCCACGTTGCTGAGCCTGCAGGCCTTCATCAAGCCCGGCGGTCACTTGCTGAATTTCGCAGCCGGATCCGATTCCATCGATCCACCGCCGCCCCTACGCCTCCGGGCGGTGCACACGCTGATCCCAGAGAACCAGAGCCGTCTGGTTGTCATTCAGAAACAGCGGATCGGCCGACGTTCCACGTGAAACACGCGTTCATTGAGCTTTGTCGCCCGCTTCGCCTTCGATCTTGACCCTGCGACGAGCCCACGGTACGCTAACAGCCCATCCAATGAGAGATTTTTGGTCATATGACCCAAGTATCCCGTGTCATCGCCGTCACGAATCAGAAGGGCGGCGTCGGCAAGACCACGACGGCCATCAATCTTGCCGCCGGGCTCGCGCTAAGCGGCCACCCGACGCTGCTCGTGGACCTCGATCCGCAAGGCAACACGACCAGCGGCCTGGGCCTCAAGCAGCGCGCGTATGAAGCGCGCACGGTGTACCACGCCTTGACCACCGACCCGATGGGCGCGCCGGGGCAATACGTGATGCCCACGAGCGTCGATCGGCTGGCCCTCGTGCCGGCCACTCGCGACCTCACGGGCGCCGAAATCGAGCTCATCTCAATGCCTGATCGCGAGCGCCGCTTGAAGGATCTCGTCGATGGCCTGCGCGACCGCTTCGAGTACATCGTGATCGATTGTCCACCGTCGCTCGGCCTGCTCACACTGAACGGCCTCGTGGCGGCCGACAGCGTGCTCATTCCCCTGCACTGCGAGTTCTTCGCACTCGAAGGCCTCGCCGATCTCGTTGGCACGATGCGACGCGTGCGCGGCGCCTACAACCCGACGCTCGACATCGAAGGAGTGCTCCTCACGATGTACGACGAGCGCACGAACCTCGGCCAGCAGGTCGCGCGCGACGTGCGCGAGTTCTTCAAGGACAAGGTGTTCACCACCGTAATCCCGCGCAATGTGCGGCTCGGTGAGGCGCCGAGTCACGGCGTGCCGGGCGTGGTCTACGACGCCAGGTCGCGCGGCGCCGAAGCGTATCTGGCGCTCGTGCGCGAAGTGATCGAGCGCACCACACGCCCGACCGCTGCCTGACAGCCCTTCCGGAGTCCGTCATGGATAAACGTCCCGCTCTCGGCAAGGGCCTGAGCGCCCTCATCCCAGACCTCCCGCCGCCGACCGCGCGCGGCCCGCTCGAACTCGACGTCGACTGGCTCGAGCCGAGCGAATTCCAGCCGCGCCAGCACATGGACGAGGCCGCGCTCGACCAGCTCGCGAAATCGATCGGCGCCAACGGCCTCATCCAGCCCATCGTCGTGCGCAAAATCGCCGCCGACCGCTACCAGATCATCGCCGGCGAACGGCGGTGGCGGGCGGCGCAGCGCGCCAGCCTCACCAAGGTGCCCGTCGTCGTCAAGGACACGAGCGGCACCAGTCGCGCACAGCTGCTCGAATGGGCGCTCGTCGAGAACCTGCAGCGCGAGGACCTGGACCCAATCGAAGAGGCCACCGCCTATCAGCGGCTGACGCAGGAGTTCAGTCTGTCGCACGACGACATTGCCGCGCGCGTCGGCAAGGACCGCTCGAGCATCACCAACATGCTGCGCCTGCTGCGCCTGCCCGCCGAGGTACGCGCGGAGGTCGCCAGCCGGGCCTTGGCCATGGGCCACGCCCGCGCCATCGTGTCGCTGCCGACCGAGGTCGACCAGCGCCGTATCGCTCGCGAGGTGATCGCCCGCGGTCTCTCGGTACGCGAGACAGAGTCGCTCGTGAAGCGCGCCATGGAGCCCGGCACGAAGGCCCGGACGGCAGCGTCGCTTCCGAAAGACGTCCACACGCGCGCGGCCGAAGACGCCCTGCATCAGGCGATCGGTGCGCCGGTCGAGATCGTCCGCAAGGGGAAGGGCGGCAGCGTCGTCATCGGGTTCGCGTCAGAAGACGATCTGCAGCGTCTCTACGACTACCTCACGAACAACCAGCGATAGTGGCTGAAGCGTCCCTGCCAAAGCGCCCTGCACGCCGGCTGCACCGAGGCGCAGTAAGATCCCTCCATGTCCGACCATCAGAAGCGCCTCACCGAGATGGTGAGCTGCGCCGGTTGAGCCAGTAAACTCGCCGCCGGCGAGCTCGCTCACGTGCTGAGCGACATTCCTCCGCAGACTGACCCACGCGTCCTGGTCGACTTCAGGACGGGTGACGACGCCGGTGTGTACGCGTGGGAATCGGGGCCGGCGCTCGTGCAGACAGTCGACTTCTTCACACCGATCGTCGACGACCCGTATCTGTACGGACAAATCGCGGCCGCCAACTCACTGAGCGACGTCTATGCGATGGGCGGACGGCCCCTGACCGCCCTGGCGATTGCCGGCTTCCCGGAGGAGGGACTCGATGCCGACACGATTCGCCAGATCTTCAAGGGTGGCGTAGACGTGCTGCGCGAGGCGGGCGTGGCGCTGCTTGGCGGGCACACCGTGCGCGACCGGGAAATCAAGTTCGGCTACGCCGTGACCGGGGCCGTCGATCCATCACGCATGTGGACCAATGCAGGCGCCAAGCCGGGAGACGTGGTCTTCCTGACCAAGCCGCTCGGCACCGGCATCGTGGGCACCGCCATCAAGTTCGGCCGGGCGCCAGACGCGCTCGTCGCCGAGGCCGTCGCCTCGATGCGCACCCTCAACAAGGGGGCGGCCGAGGCGCTGTCGGGGCAGGCGGTGCACGGCTGCACCGACGTCACCGGGTTCGGCCTCGCCGGCCACGCAGCCCAGATGGCGATGGCCAGTGGGGTGACGATTCACCTCGAGGCCGCGGCCCTGCCGATCTTCGACGGCGTGCTGCCCCTGGCAGCCGCCAACCGCTCCGGAGGACTGGCCAGCAATCGGGCGCACTATGCGGACCGCATCCATCTGGGCTCCGCGCAAGCGGAGGCGCTGGCGGATGTGATCTTCGACCCGCAGACCTCTGGCGGGTTGCTCGTGACGATCGGTGCCGACGCCGCCGACGCCGTTCAGGCCCGGCTGGTGGCGGCTGGCGTGCTCGCGGCTCGTGTTGGCCACACCACGGGGCCCTCGGACCACGCGCTTAGTATTAGGTGATTAACCCAATAAACTCGCAACGCGCGTCGGCCGAGCACTTGGGTGTGCGGGACGCCTTGTGGCCAGGCCAACAGGGATGGTATAAAAGGACGTTTGGGCCCGCCATGTCGCGCGGCGCCATTGGAGGCTCCATCCAGTGATTCCGGACCTGTCGGTCCTTTGGGTCATCGCGCTCTTGATGCTCTGCGTGTTCGTCCTGAACACGTTGATCTTCAAGCCCATCCTCCATGTCATCGACTCGCGTGCCGCCGCCGTGCGCGACGCGAGAGAACTGGCCGCGTCGGCCGCTCAGAAGGCGACCGAGGCCACTCAGGAATTCGACCGCACCCTGACCGGCGCCCGCGCCGAGGTTTACGCGCAGATGGACGACGCCCGGCGCACCGCGCTCGACAAGCGCGCCGCCGTCATGGCCGACACCAAGCGTGAAGCCGAGTCCGCGCTTGCCGACGCCACGTCCCGCCTGACCGACCAGGCTTCAGCCGCCCGCGCGGCGCTCGAAAGCGAGGCCAATAACCTTGCCGGCGAGATCGTCAACCGGGTGCTGGGCCGTACCGCGTAACTGCATCATGACCGCTGCCGCCACTCGCTCCATCGCGTCCGCTCCCCAGGCTTGTGAATTAAGGCGCAAGCTTGCGGTGCGCCTGTTCGTCGCCTTCACGCTCTCGCTGTTACTCGGCACGGGCGGTCTTGGTGCGCAAGCCGGCGACCAGCACGAGCCGGCGACGACCGAACACGCCGCCGACGCCGAGCACGGCGGACTCTCCGGTCTCATCTGGCCGACCGCCAACTTCATCGTGCTGGTCGGCGCCCTCTATTACTTCCTGCGCGTGCCGCTCACCGAGTACCTGGGCGGCCGCTCGCGCCAGATCCGCAAGGACCTGGTCGACGCTGCTGAACTGAACAGGACGGCCACCGCGCAGCTGGCCGAAGTCGATCGCAAGATGCAGGCCCTGCCCGGCGAGCTCGAGGCGCTGAGAAAGCGCGGCGCCGAAGAAATCGTCGCTGAAGAGGAGCGCATCGCCGGTGCGGCCGCCGCCGACCGGGCGCGCCTGCTCACCCAGACGCGGCGCGAGATCGACGTGCGCCTGCAGGCCGCGCAACGTGAACTGAGCGACCATGCCGCCACGCTCGCCCTGCAGCTGGCCGAGCAGAAGCTGGCGAAGGACATGACGGCCACCGATCACGCCCGGCTGGTCACCCGCTACGTCGACCAGGTGAAGGAGGGCTAGACCCATGTCGTCCCGCACCTCCGCCACCCGCTACGCCAAGGCGCTGCTCGACGTCACGTCGAACGACGCCGACGCCGGCAAGCTCGAACGCGACCTGACGACCTTCCTCGATCTGCTCCACGCGAGCAGCGAGCTGCGCCAGGCGCTGCTCACGCCGTCGGTGCCGGCCAGCGGCAAGCGCGGCATCGTGACTGCGGTGTCAGAACGCATCGGCATGGCGCCGACAGGCGTCCGGATGCTGCAGCTGCTCGCCGACCGCGACCGCCTCGGCATGATGGACGACCTCGTCACCGTGTTTCGCGAGCGCCTGCTCGATCGCCGGAAGATAGTGCGGGCCGAACTCCGTTCGGCCGTGGCCCTGACCCCCGAAGAGGTCAAGGCCATCGAAACCGAGCTCGGCGCCGTCACCGGCATGAACGTCGCGGTCGAGGCGGTCGTCGATCCGGATCTCATCGGGGGTGTGCTCGCGAAAGTGGGCAGCACCGTCTACGACGGCACCGTCAAGTCGCAGCTCAACAGGCTGCGCAAGCAGTTGGTGGGATAAGCCCGAGACAGTTTTCTAGCCGCCAGCCACGAGTTGCTGGCCGCTGACGAGCGAAGCATGGACATCAGAGCCGACGAAATCTCCAAGATCATCCGCGACCAGATTGGCGGCTTCGCCGTTGACGTCGACGTCGCGGAAGTGGGCGCGGTCATCTCCCTCGGCGACGGCATCGCCCGCGTGCACGGCTGCGAGCGCGCCATGGCCGGCGAGATGCTCGAATTCCCGCACGGGGTCTACGGCATCGCGCTGAACCTCGAGGAAGACAGCGTCGGCGTCGTGCTGCTCGGCGAGTACCTGGCCATCAAGGAAGGCGACCCGGTCAAGCGCACGGGCCGCATCATCTCGGTGCCGGTGGGCGAAGAGCTGCTCGGCCGCGTCGTCAACGCGCTCGGGCAGCCGATCGACGGCAAGGGCCCGATCCTCACGAAGACCTTCGCGCCGATCGAGAAGCTCGCGCCCGGCGTCGTCGACCGCCAGTCGGTGCGAGAGCCGATGCAGACGGGCCTCAAGGCCATCGACGGCATGGTGCCGATCGGCCGCGGCCAGCGCGAGCTCATCATCGGCGACCGCCAGACCGGCAAGACCGCGGTGGCCCTCGACGCCATCCTGAACCAGAAGGACACCGGCGTCATCTGCATCTACAACGCCATCGGGCAGAAGCAGTCGACCATCGCGCAGGTCGTCCGCACGCTCGAGGAAGCCGACGCGCTGCGCTACTGCATCATCGTGGCCGCCGCGGCCGCCGACCCGGCGCCGATGCTCTACATCAGCCCCTACTCGGCGACGGCGATGGGCGAGTACTTCCGCGATAGCGGCAGGCACGCGCTGCTCATCTACGACGACCTCTCGAAGCACGCCGTGTCGTATCGTGAGATCTCGCTGCTGCTGCGCCGTCCGCCCGGCCGCGAGGCCTACCCCGGCGACGTCTTCTACCTGCACTCCCGCCTGCTCGAGCGGGCGGCCAAGCTGAACGACGCCCTCGGCGGCGGCTCGCTCACGTCGTTACCGATCATCGAGACGCAGGCCGGCGATCTCTCGGCCTACATCCCGACCAACGTCATCTCGATCACCGACGGCCAGATCTTCCTCGAAGCCGACCTCTTCAACCAGGGCGTGCGTCCGGCCATCAACGTCGGCAATTCGGTGTCGCGCGTCGGCGGCTCGGCGCAGATCAAGGCGATGCGTCAGGTGGCGGGCACGCTGCGGCTCGACCTGGCGCAGTACCGCGAGCTGTCGGCGTTTGCGCAGTTCGGCAGCAGCGACCTCGATCAGGCCACCCAGCGTCAGCTCAACCGCGGCGCGCGTCTCGTCGAGCTGCTGAAGCAACCGCAGTACCGGCCGCTGCCGGTCGAACAGCAGGTCGTGGCCCTCTATGCCGGCACCAACGGCTTGTTCGACGATATCCCGGTGGCCGATGTGCGTCGAGCGGAAGACGAGCTGCAGCGCTTCATGACCACCCGCTTCGGCTCGCTGCTCGGCACGATCAAGACCAAGAAGACCCTCGACGACGAACTCAAGGGGCAGCTGAACGCCGCGATCAAGGAGTTCACCGCGACCTTCGTGGCGGCGGGAGCCCGCGCGTAGATGCCGTCCCTGATCGACATCCGGCGTCGTGTCCGCGCCACCAAGTCGACGCAGCAGATCACGAAGGCCATGAAGATGGTCAGCTCGTCGAAGCTGCGGCGGGCGCAGGAGCGCATCGTGCGCAGCCGGCCCTACGCGCAGGAGATGCTGCGCGTTTTCAACAGCCTGGCCACGCGGGTCGACGCCTCCTCGCATCCGTTGCTCAAGGACGATCCCCTCGTCGCGCGCACGCTGCTGGTCGTCATCAGCGCCGACCGCGGCCTGTGCGGCAGCTTCAACACCAACGTCATCAAGGCCACCGCCCAGCACATTGCCGACCACCCGGGCGAACCCGGTCGCGAGGTGGCGCTGGCGCTGGTCGGCCGCAAGGGCCGCGACTTCTTCAACCGCCGCGGCTTCGACGTGAAGTACGAGGAAGTCGGGCTGTTCCAGAACGTGAAGTGGGCGCACGCGCAGGCCATCGCGAACACCTGCATCAAGGAGTTCCTCGGTCCGGACGTCAGCTCGGTCTACCTGGTCTACAACGAGTTCCGCTCCGTGATCTCGCAGCGCGTGGTTCTCGAACGCCTGCTCCCGATTCCGAAGCTGCCGCCCCCCGGCGGTGCGACGACGGGCCCCGACGTGTTGGGCGCGGACTACCTGTTCGAACCATCGCCGGCCGAGTTGCTCGACACGCTGCTGCCGTTCCACGTGGCCGTGCAGGTCAACCGGGCACTGCTCGAATCGTCGGCGGCCGAGCACGCCGCCCGCATGACGGCCATGGATGCCGCCACCCGTAACGCCAAGGAAATGGTGGATCGGCTCACGCTCTACATGAACAAGGTGCGGCAGGCCGCCATCACCCGCGAGATCATCGAGATCGTCGCAGGCGCGCAGGCCACGTAGAACAGCGGCCAGGGTCTAGCGGCTCGCGGCTAGGTTTAACTTATGAACACTCAGAACGTCGGCAAGGTCATCTCTGTGATTGGTCCCGTGGTGGACGTCGAGTTCGAGGGCGCCCTCCCGGCGATCTACAACGCCGTGCGCGTGGTGTCCGAGAAGACGGCCACCAGCGAGGCGATGGACGTGGTCGTCGAAGTGCAGCAGCACCTCGGCGAGAACCGCGTCCGCGCGGTGGCGATGAAGCCCACCGACGGCATGCAGCGCGGAATGCGCGCCATCGACACCAACGCGCCGATTCAGGTGCCGGTCGGCCCGGCGACGCTCGGCCGCGTGCTGAACGTGCTTGGCGAGCCGGTCGACTTCCCCGACCGTCCGGTCGAGGCGAAGGAGCACTGGCCGATTCACCGGCCCGCGCCGACGCTCGAGCAGCAGTCAACCGAGCTCAAGATGTTCGAGACCGGCATCAAGGTCATCGACCTGCTCGAGCCGTACTTGCAAGGCGGCAAGATCGGGCTCTTCGGCGGCGCCGGCGTCGGCAAGACCGTCATCATCATGGAGCTCATCAACAACATCGCCATGAAGCACGGCGGGGTGTCGGTGTTCGCTGGTGTCGGCGAGCGCACGCGTGAAGGCAACGACCTCTGGCTCGAGTTCCAGGAATCGGGCGTCATCGACATGAAAGACATGTCGAAGTCCCGTGCCGCGCTCGTCTACGGCCAGATGACGGAGCCGCCGGGCGCACGTCAGCGCGTCGGTCTTTCGGCCCTCACGGTCGCCGAGTACTTCCGCGACGCCGAGAACAAGGACGTGCTCCTCTTCATCGACAACATCTTCCGCTTCACGCAGGCGGGCTCGGAAGTGTCGGCGCTGCTCGGCCGCATGCCGTCGGCGGTCGGCTACCAGCCGACGCTGCAGTCGGAGATGGGACAGCTCCAGGAGCGCATCACCTCGACCAAGAACGGCTCGATTACGTCCGTGCAGGCCATCTACGTGCCCGCCGACGACTACACCGACCCGGCGCCGGCCACGACCTTCGCCCACCTCGACGCCACCACCAATCTGTCGCGCCAGATCGCCGAGCTCGGCATCTACCCGGCCGTCGACCCGCTGGCCTCGAGCTCACGCATCCTCGACCCGCGCATCCTCGGCGACGAGCACTACGACGTGGCCCGCCAGGTGAAGCAGATCCTCCAGCGCTACAAGGACCTGCAGGACATCATCGCGATTCTCGGCATCGACGAGCTGTCGGAAGACGACAAGCTGGCCGTGACGCGCGCCCGCAAGATTCAGAAGTTTCTGTCGCAGCCCTTCTTCGTGGCCTCGCAGTTCACGGGTCTCCAGGGCAAATACGTGTCGATTGCCGACTCGATCAAGGGCTTCAAGGAAATCTGCGACGGCAAGCACGACGGCGTGCCAGAGCAGGCGTTCTACCTTCAGGGCACGATCGACGACGTGCTCGAGAACGCCGCGAAGATGAAGCAGTAGCCATGGCCCTTCCCACCTCGATCACGCTCACCATCGTCACGCCAGACCAGTCGTCCGCCCACGACGTCGACGAGGTGTCGCTTCCGGGGTCGGAAGGCGACTTCGGCGTGCTGCCGGGCCACACGCCGTTCTTCACGGCGCTGCGCACAGGCCAGATGTGGTACCGCACCGGCGCCGAGAAACACTACCTGGCGGTGTCGGTGGGTTTCGTGGAGGTGCTGCCCACCAGGGTCACGGTGATCGCCCAGGTGGCCGAACGCGCCGGTGACCTCGACGAGGCCCGCGCCGAAGCCGGGATGCGACGGGCCGAAGAGATGATGGGCCCGACCGCGCACGAGATGGACTTCGAACGCGCACGGGTGTCGCTGCTCAAGACCCTTCAACAGCTGCAGGCCGAGTCGCGACGCGGCATGTAAGGGCCGTGGCACACTAGCCAGGCCCATGTTCGCCAACCTCCTCTCGCTGCCGAAGTACCGCGGTCTCATCCAGACACTGGTCGCCCGCGATCTCAAGGCGCGCTACCGCGGCTCGGTGCTCGGCTTCTTCTGGTCGTTCATCAACCCGTTGCTCCTGATGGTGGTGTACACGTTCGTGTTCACCGTGATCATGCCGGGCGCGCATCCAGCCGACGTCCAGCCCTACGGCCTGTTCTTCTTCTGCGGCATTCTGCCGTGGACGTGGTTCAGCTCGTCGCTCAGCGAATCGGCGAACGTGCTCATCTCGGGCGGTAATCTCATCAAGAAAGTGCTGTTCCCGGCCGAGGTGCTGCCGATCGTGGCGGTGCTGGCGAACCTGGCGCACTTCGTCCTCGGCCTGCCGATTCTGGCGATGCTGCTCGTCTACTACCAGCGGCCGCTCGATCCGCTCGAGCTGCTGTGGTTTCCGGTCATCATCGCGGTGCAGTTCTTGTTCACGACCGGCATCGCGCTCCTGCTGGCGGCGTTGACCGTGCACTTCCGCGATATCAAAGACATCCTGGCGAACCTGCTCACCCTGTGGTTCTTCTCGACGCCGATCATCTACTCGATGCAGATGGCGCCCGAGAACTTCCGCTGGGTCATGAACATGAATCCCATGACGCACCTGATGATCTCGTATCAGGAGGTGCTGTTCCATGTCGGCCCGCACGGCCACTGGAAGTGGCTACTGGCGCTCGGAGCCGGTTCGATCTTGGTATTCCTGGCCGGCTACTTCGTGTTCGACCGGCTCCGCGACTCGTTCGCGGAGGAAGTGTAGGGCCGCGATGACCAACGCCATCGAAGCCGTCAACGTCACCAAGGTCTACCGCAAGTACGCGCGGAAGAAGCAGTTCGCCACGCTGAAGTCGGCGCTGCTGTCGGGCAGTCTGGTGAGCGAGCTCCAGCCCGACGAGACGTTCGAGGCGCTGCGCGGCGTGTCGTTCACCGTGCCGAAGGGTTGCACCTACGGCGTCGTCGGCCGGAACGGTTCCGGCAAGAGCACCCTGCTCAAGTGTGTGGCCGGCATCACGCGGCCCACGACCGGCAGCGTCGTGGTCGACGGCCGCATCTCGGCGCTCATCGAACTGGGCGCCGGCTTCCATCCCGAGATCTCCGGCCGCGAGAACGTCTTCATCAACGGCATCATGCTCGGCCTGTCGAAGAAGGAGATTCAGAAGCGCTTCGACGAGATCGTCGAGTTTGCCGAGCTGAAAGACTTCATCGACGCGCCCGTCAAGACCTACTCCTCGGGCATGTACATGCGGCTCGGCTTCGCCGTGGCGATTCACGTCGACCCCGACGTGCTGCTCGTCGACGAAGTGCTGGCGGTGGGCGATCAAGGCTTCACGGTCAAGTGCCTCGACAAGTTCGCCGAGTTCCGCCGCAAGAACCGGACGATCCTGCTCGTGACGCACTCGCTCGACCTGGTCGAGAAGTTCTGCGATCAGGCCCTGTGGCTCGATCGGGGCAAGACCCGCGGCGAAGGCGATCCGAAGCTCGTGGTCACCGGCTATATCGTCGACGTCGAGAAGTCGGAAGAGCGGCAACTGGCCAAGGAAGAAGCGGTGCGCGTGGCGGCGGCCCAGGCCGACTCCGACACGGCGCCGGCGACGGCCGGGCAGCCGCACAATCCTGTCGAGACGGCCGAAGCGCCGGCCGACATGTTCAAGGCCACCGAGGGCCGCTGGGGCACCCGCGAGGTGGAAGTGACCGCCGTCACCATCGACGATGCCGCCGGTACGGCGGCGCACGTCTTCCATACCGGTGACTCGCTCACCGTGCGCATCCAGTTCCGGGCCCACGAGCCGACGCGCGACTTCGTGTTCGGCCTCGGCATCTTCAACGGCGACGGCGTGTGCTGCTACGGCACCAACACCAACATCGACGAGCTCGAACCGGATCGCATCAGCGGTGAAGGCGAGGTGCGGTTCGTCGTCGACCGTCTGGACCTGGTCGAGGGCACCTACAAGTTCGACGTCGCGGCCCACAAGCTCGATGGGTACCCCTACGACTACCACCGGCAGCTCTACACCATCCGCGTGAAAGACCGCCGCAAGGACGTCGGCATCTATCGGCCGCCGCACCGCTGGGAAGTCACCGGCGACGTCACGTTCCGCGCCCCGGGCTCCGGGTTCAAGCGCGGCGCCGACGACGAGACGGCGTAGCGATGCCGCTGCTGACTGGCCGCGCCGCCGCCGCCGCGTGGGCGGCCGGTCACCGTGCCGCCGGACGCGTCGTCGTCTTCACCAACGGGGTCTTCGATGTGCTGCACCCCGGGCACACGCGCTACCTGACGGAAGCCAGAGCACAGGGCGATGCGCTCATCGTGGCCGTCAATTCCGATCGCTCCGTCCGCGCCCAAGGCAAGGGCGCCGACCGGCCGATCGCGCCGGAACACGAGCGTGCCGAGCTGCTCGGTGCGCTCGCCGTGGTGGATGCGGTCGTCCTCTTCGACGACGATACGCCCCTCGAGACCGTGACCGCCGTTCAGCCAGACGTGCTGGTCAAGGGTGCGGACTGGGCGGCCGACGCCATCGTGGGCCGTGATGTTGTCGAGGCCCGGGGCGGCCGCGTCGTGCGCATTGCGCTGGCGCCCGGCTACTCGACCACCACCATCCTGGAGCGGGCGCGTCGGGGTTAGCGCGGCCTCAGCGCACGGGCGGGAGTTTCTTGAGCGCCTCGCACGATTCCTGGAAGTCGGCCTGGCAGCTCGCCGTCAGGATCTCGCGCGCTTCGGCACGGTCGGCCGCCACGCCCGTAGCCGCCAGGTGCAAGCCGAGCCGATAGCACGCCTCGCCGGTGCCGCGGGCGCAGGCCGGCTCGAGTACCGCCCGTGCCGCAGCGTCGTCGCGCGGCACCCCGCGGCCGAGCGACCTCAGCGTCGCCAGGCGCACGCACGACAACTCGTCCCGACGATTGCAGCCGAGCAGGTAGAAGTCGGCAGCGAGCGCGGGACGCGCCGGCACGCCAATACCGGCGTCGTGAATATAGCCGGCCTCCCGGCAGGCCGCCGTGCTCGTGGGCGTGCGGCTGCCCTTGCAGTCGTCGACCACGGCCGGCAGGACGCGTGGGCAGGCGGCCGGGTCCTGGTAGCACTCGTTGATGAGCCCCGCGATGCCCGGGTCCGGCGCCGGGGAGTCGATCGCAGATCGAGGCTCGACTACGGCCGGCTCGGCCGCTCCTGCGCTGGGGTTGGCCGGCGTGTCTGAACCACCGGCCTCGACGGTCCCGGCGTTCTCAGCGGCTGCCAGCTCGGCGAGCACGCGATGGGCGGCGGCGATCTCGTCGCCGCTCTTGGCCAGGGCGCGGCCGATGCCGGCGGCCTTGAGGCCCTCGGGACGGCGATCGAGGCGCTGGAGCGTGCGCGCGAGCGCCAGGCGGTGTGCACTCGAGGATGGCATGAGCGCCACGCCCCTCTCGGCGGCAGCGACGGCCTCGTCGGGACGCCCGAGCTCGGCCAGCACCTCGCCGAGATAGGCCCAGGCGCCGTCGGCATTCGGATTGGCCACCGTGGCCTGCTGGAGCAGCGACGCGATGCGCTCGAGCGACGTGCGGCCGCGGTCTACCGGCAGCAGCGTGGCCAGGCGGTACGGCACGTACCACGAGACGCTGGGCTGAGCGACGGCGCGTTCGAGCGCGTCCTTCAGAGCGTTCTCGTCGCCAGCCGCGTCGGCCAGCAACGCCAGCACCTCCGCAGCCACGTCCGGGGGGCCGATCTTTCCAGCCTCGGCGGCCACCGCGCGGGCGTCGCCGGGTCGACTCATCGAGGCATGGAGCAGCGCCCGCAGCACAGTCGTCTCGGCCGCCGGCAGGTCGCGCACGATGATGCCCTCGCGCGTCACCTTCGCCGCCGTCGCGAAGCTCGCGTAGAAGAACACGTCGCGGTTCACGTAAACGTTGAAGGCCGACTCGAAGCGCGACACGTCGCCGAGCGTCGAAGGAATGCTTGCGACCGGATCGGCGCCGTTCAGGACGCCCGACACATACGTGCTGAGGAGCGGCGCGTAGGCGCCCTTGTCGGCCCACACGAGGAAGTGCACGAGCGCCCAGGCGTGCGCGTCGAAGGTGCCCAACGCGTCGCCGCCGCGGTTCTCCATGTCGGCCCGCGCGGTCGCCACGACGTCCTTCAGGGCGAGCCGCGGCCGCGTGCGCAGAAGGCGCAGGTTCTCTGGCAGCGTGCGCCCTACCTGAATCTCCTTGTCGCGCACGAGCGTGTTGCTCAGTACCTCCGCCAGCCCCCGCACCAGCCACTCGGGCAGGGCTCGCGAGGTCTCGCCGAGAGCTTGCGCGCTGTACGACCAATAGGCGGACTGATAGGGGCTGATGCCCTCGCGATCCTCGATGCGCACATCGGCCCTGACGACGATGTAGCTGCGGTCGCGGCCGACGCTCGACATGCTCACGAAGCGCGATCCGTCGCGGCCGTCGTCCCATAGCGCCGGCACGAGCGACCGCATCGACGCTGCGTTACGTGCCGCCAGCACCAGCACCGGCCGGGCCGACGCGGACCGGATCCATGGGAACGTGCGAGTGATGGCCTCACGGATCTGCTCGAACTGCCAGACGATGTCCCGGGCGCGCCCGGCCCCGGCGTCGGAGACGACCGTGAAGTGAGGGCCCTTTGCTTCCACCCAGAGCCGCTGCGCCGCCGCCGGCGCGGCGAAGGCCGCGACGGCACAGAGAGCTATCAGCAATGAGGTTCGTGCCATCAGCGCATCCTCGCACGGCCGTCGGCCGTGCGTTGCAGGGTTAGACGACCCTGACTGCACGCTTTCTGATAGCCTTCGCCCTGCTGTGCTGACCCGGAGGTCCAGGATGCGTGCAGGGCGCCACGTGATGACAGGGGCAATCGTGCTGGTTGCTGGCCTGGCCCTGCCGTCAGCACGGGCGGGCCGGCAAGCGACCGATACGCGCGTGCCGGTGCATCAGGAGCCCCGGCACCACGTCGTCTACGACTCACCGACGATGCGCATCCTCGACATCCAGATCCCACCCGGCGACCAGACGCTCTTTCACACCCACGACACCGCCATCCTCTACGTGCCGATCGCGCGTTCGCAGACGCGTTCGCAGGAGTGGGGCGGGGAGTGGAGCGGCGGCGGTGCAGCACCGGCAGCGGCCCCTCTGCCGGACCGGCCCGGCCGCGTCAACAGCGTCACGACCTACGTGGAGAAACCCTACACCCACCGCGTCAACAACACCGGCATTTCACTCTTCCGGCTGGTTGGCATCGCCAACAGGACGACCGGCGCCGACGCGACTGCCCAGCCGCCGGCTTCGCCCGAACTCGAGAATCGGTGGTATCGCGCCGAACGGCTGGCCATCAAGGCGGGTGCCTCGGCCCCAGTAGCGTCCTATGCAGGCCCCATCGTCATCGTCATGCAGACCGCGGGCACGGCGGCCGTCGACGGCGCGTCGTGGCATCCGCTGAATGGTCCCGGCGATCTTGCGAGGATCGACGGCGCAGCTTCGCACACGGTGCACAACCGCGGCGCCAGTGACATCGAGCTGGTGGCGATCGCGGTGAAGGGCGCCTCGAACTAGCGCGGCGCTGCCCGCCGCTACGGCACGTCGACGACCACTTCGGACGACGGCGCGCTGAGCAACGTGTTGGCGCGCGTCCGCAGGCGGATGAAGTAGCGGCCGGCGGGCACCGACCCGCTCACCGTGGTCGCCGTGGTGCCGGTGTTGAAGGAGCCGAGGTTCGACGCGCCGGTTGCCGTGCCCACGTCCACGACGTAGCTGGTCGGCGCAGCGCCCGTCGTGGGCGAATTCCACGACAGCGAGATCACGCGCCCGCTCAGCGTCGCGGCGACGCCGTCAGGCGCCACCGGCACGACGCCACCGCCGCCGCCGGCACCAGGGCCAATCGCCGCCACGGCGTCGGCCGACATCGCGCCCACGCCACAGGCACTTCGTCCGGCCACGCGCAGGAAGTAGGTGCCCGGCGGAGCGGTCGCACTGAACGCCGTTGCCGCCGACGCCAGATCGAACGCCGCCAGATCCGACCGGCCGGGGGCGGAGCCGGCGTAGAGCACGTAGCTCACTGGCGCCACGGGTCCACCCGGCGCCTCCCACGACAGCGACACCTGGCTGCCGCTAATCGCCGGCGTCAGCAGCACCGGCCCGTACGGCAGGCCGACGCATCCGCCTGCCGAGCTGATGACCACGCCGAGGTCCTCGGAGGGCAGCCCAGCGCCAGCCGCGTTCGATCCCCGCACGCGCAGCCAGTAGGTGCCATCGGGCACCCCGGCGGCGCTGAACGACGTGCCGGCACCCGTGGGCACCACGACGACGTTCGAGAGTCCGGGCCCAGAGCCGACCTCGAGCGAGTAGCTCGTCACCGGATCGCCGGTCGACGGCGCGCTCCACGCGATCGTGATTGTGCGACCGACAAACGACGCGGTGAGGCCGGTGGGCGCGCCCGGTTTTGGATTCGGCGTGGCGACCGTGACCGAGGCCTCCGGCGAGGCCACGCTGGTGCCATACGTGTTCACCGCCCGCACGCGCGCGAAGTAGGTGCCACCAGTCGTGAGGGGAATGCTGAACGACGTGCCGGTGGTGGTCTGCACCGGAATCGTCGTTGCGCCAGGGGCGTTACCCACGTGCACCGTGTAGCTCGTGGGCGTGCTGCCGGTCGTGGCCGATGTCCAGGTGAGCGTCAGCGTCGTGGCCGTGACGCCGATCGACAGGCTCGTTGGCGCGTCTGGTGCGGCCGGCGTGGAGGTGACCGTGAGTTGCACGGCGCGGCCGACAGCGCCGGTCTGGTCTTGGCCGAGAAGGGCGAGTCCACCGACGCCGGTTGCGCCGGGCCGGGGCGTCACGGTCACGGTGAAAGTACGGCTCGTGGCGGTGGACGACACCGGGGTCACGACCAGACCGGTGTTGGCGACCAGCGCTGCCGCCGTGGTGGTGGCGGTGAGCGTGAGATCTGCCCCGGGCGTGTCGACGTCGTTCACGGTGACCGGGAACGAGGTGGCCGTATCGGCGATCGTGGAGATGGCCGAGGGCACGCCGGGCGCGAAGGTCGGCGGGTCGTCAACGGCGGTCACGGTCATCACGAAGGACGTTTGTGCCGAGGCCAAGCCGTCGCTCACGACGATGGTGATGGTCGAGGTGCCGAACTGATTGGCCGCCGGCGTTACCGTGAGCGTGCGGTTGGCGCCCGCGCCAGTCACCACGAGCCCGGCCGCCGGCACGACCGTGGTGTTCGACGACGTGGCCGAGAGAGCGAGCGCGTCGAGCGGGGTGTCGCTGTCGCCGACCGTGAAGGTGACCTCCCGCGACGTGTCCTCCGGCGTGGTCTGGGCGGTGATGGCGCCGATCGTCGGCGGCTGTGGAATCGTGACGGTGAGCGTGAAGGTCGTCACGACCGGAGCCACGCCGTCAGAGGCCGTCAGCGTCACGACCGCCGATCCGGCCTGCCCGGCCGCCGGCGTCATGGTGACGCTGTAGGTGCGACTCGTGGCCGTCGTGGCCGTGACCGCCACGGCGACGTTGGCATTCGGCAACACGGTCGTGTTCGACGAACTCGTCGTGAGGGTGAGCGCGCTGCCGGGGGTGTCGATGTCGGTGATGGTGACGGTCGTCTGTGTCTGCATACCGCTGGCGATCGTGGCCGCGGCCGGCGACCTGGTGACCGTCGGCGCGTCGTTCACCGACGTCACCGTGAGCGTGAAGCTGCGCGTGACGGTCAGCGCGCCGTCGCTCACCGTGAGGGTGATGGTGGCCGAGCCGAAGCGGTTCGCCGCTGGCGTGACGACGAGGGTGCGGTTGGCGCCCGACCCGCCGAGGGCGAGCGCGGCGCTCGAGTTGGGCACCAGGGTCGTGTTCGACGAACTGGCCGTGACGATGAGCGCCGAGGGATTGGTTTCCGCATCGCCGATCGTGAAGGCGATCGGTGCCGTGGCCGAGTCTTCGTTGATCGTGACGTTCGAGATCGCGGTCATCGTCGGCGGCGTGCCGCCGCCGACCGCCTGGCGGAAGTTGGCGACCGTCGCGGCGGCGTTGTTGATCGAACGGGTGTTGTCGTGCTGGGTCAGCGTGCCGGTCGTCGCGCCGCTGTAGCTCACGTTGGGATTCGAGAAGTGCAGTACGCGCGGGCAGCCGCCCGAGCACTCGTAGGCCATCACCGTGCGGAAGAGGTTCGCAGGGTTCTTGTAGCCGAACGAGTAGGCGTACAGCGATGCTTGGCCGGAGCCGTCCTCCGGCGCGTGGGCCGATCCCATGTTGTGGCCGAGCTCATGGCCAAAGGTGTAGTTCGGGCTGATGCAGGTATAGGCGGTGACGCTGAAGGCGAACGGGGCAAAGGTCGAGGAGAGCGACGTCATCACGTAGCCGACGCCGCAGGCGCCACCGGCAGTGGCGCCAACGACCAGGATCATCATGTCGGCACCGAGCGCGTCGCGCCGCGTGTGGACCTCTTCCATCACACCATCGCCGCTGCCCCGGAACAGACTCAGGTCGGTGCTCAGGCTACCGCTCTCGGTATAGCTCGTGAGCTCCGCCCCGACCAGGCGCAGGCGCGGCGCGATGCCGCTGTTGGCGTAGGCCGTGTTCGTTTCCGATACGCCCAGGGCGATTCTCGTCTGCGCGGCCGCGTCGGACCCGGCCGCGGTTCGGGCGCTGGGGGTATAGAACACCAGGACGTCAATCGTGCTGCCATCGTCGCCGGCCACCGGCGGCTCGTCGGCGCCAACGGGGGGGGCCTCGACCGTGGGCAACAACGGTTCGAGCTCCGTGCCGGTGGCGTTGGCGTCTACCAGTCGCACGACGTGCAGCGGACCGCCGTCGGCCGGCTCGATTGAAAATGCGCCGTCGAGCGTGCGCACGGCGCCCTGCAAGACACCGTCACCCGACACGAGCGTGACCGAGCTCAGCGGCTCTCCCAGGATGGAGCCGGCCCACGTTTCCGCGCCGTCGCGATGGGTTTCTCGCCGTTCGACCCTCGCGCGCACGACGCGTCCCGAGGTGAGTTCGATGTCGATGACGTCGGCCGCCAGAGCCCCGGTGTTCACGCTGACCGGCCGCGCCTGGAGCGTGTCGACGCGCTCGGTCACGACTTGCGGAACCTGGGCACCGGGGCTCGGCGCGCCAAGCAGCGACGGCACGGCCGGACCCTGCGCGCGCCCGCCGGCCGACAGTGCGAGGAGAAAAAGGCACAGGCCGACCAACCAGCGGCGGCGTGACGAGACGGTGAATAGGGCGTGCACGAGGCCCGGGCTGTGCAAGAACCGGTCCCCAGGCCGAGTGGCCGGGTCCGCCTACCGAAAGCCCAGGCGCAGAGACTACGGCGCGACGAGAGCGACCCGGCTGACGGGTCCCGAGACGCCGCGGGAATTCACGCCACGTATCTCAATGGCACGGTCGTCGACGCCCACCCGCCAGGTGAGCGTCGGGGATGCGTGCGGCAGCCACGGCCCGGCCGCGCCCGCACTGTCGAGGATCCGGTACTCGGCGCCGGCAATCTGCGGCATGTCGTGCGCCAGATCGAGCAACACGTCGGTGCCGCTGGTGACGCGTGGCGTCACCCAGATCTGGTTGAGTGGGGCCTCGGCCATCGCCCGATCGCCGGTTGACACGGCGGTAATACGCACCTTCGGGAACTCGGAGTCGACCGTGCTCGATTCCCACGGGATGGTGCGGACGTCGGTCCACTCGATCATGTCGTTCCAGCGGTCGAACGGATCTTCATTCGGGGCGAACACGTGGTCGGCCTTCAGGTGGTATCGCAGGTAGTAGTAGAGCTCCCTGGTGCCGAGCGGCCACCCCTCCGGCGACGGATGTCCGGCGCGGTAAGCGCCCTCCACCACCGACACCGCCGCCGCCGCGCCCGAGACGAGCGCCTCGTGCACGTCGAGCGCGCTGGCCGGCACGCCGTCCTTTTCGAAGTGCAGGTTGAAGTCGACGTCGAGCAGCACCCACTTGTTGAACTGATTCGACCAGTACTCGAGCGGGAAGTGCGAGTAGGGATTGGCGACGTGGCCGATCTCGAGGTAGCGCGCCGGGATGCCGAGCGCCGCCAGCGACTGCAACATCACCTGCGAGTACTGCGCGCAGAAGCCGCCGGTGAGGCCGGCGCGAATGGCGTCGAGAATGATGAGCGCATCCCACGGCGGATACGGGTTGGGGTCGCTGTGGGGGAACTGCGCGGCCACCCACTCCTTGAGCGCCAGCACCGCCTCGAACTCGGTCGCGGCGCCGGCCACGACTGCGGCGAGTCCTTCGCGTGCCGCGAGTTGTTCGATCCGGGCGGCGTCGAAGTGCTCGTAGCGTACGGGAAGGCCCGCGTGCCCGGGCGGCAATGCCGGGCCCTGCTGCACTCGTGCCTCCAGGCCCGGCAGCGTGAGCGTGATCGCTGGTGTCGCGCCACTGGTGCCGGCAGCGTTCCTGGCCCGCAGGCGCAGCGTGTAGACGCCGTCGGGCACGCCGTCCACCCGGAACGACCCGGTGGCGCCGATGGGGAAGCTGCCGCCTACCGGACCCGTGACGTCGAGCAGCATGCCGTCGGGCGCATCGCCGCCGTCGGCGGGCTGGCGCCACGCGATCGCCACGCCGTGACCGACGGCGACGCCGGCAAAGGCCTCGGGGGCGGATGGCGGCGCCAAAGCGCCCACCGTGACCTCCACCTCGTTCGATGGGGCACTGCGCACGCCGAGCGCGACGGCATAGGCCCGGATGAAATACACGCCTGGCGGCAGCGCCACCTGCGTCGTCGCGGCGCCATTGCCCACCGACTGACTGCCGGCCACTTCGCCGGGCGCGAACCCGCCCTCAAGGAGGTAGCTGTCGGGTATGGCGGTCGCCGACGCCTCCCAGCTCAGCGTGACGAGGTCGCCGACGACCGCATCCACCGACAGCTGAGCCGGAGCATCCGGGATCGTTTGGGCTGCGGTCATCCCTGGCGCGAGCAGCCAAAGCGCGACGCTCAGCCCGCGGGCGAACAGGGGGACGGCAGCACGACGAAAACTTGACATGACGTACGACAAATGGAGGCCTGAGAACCGAAATTCGAGACGGAGCGCTTTGGGCGCAGCTCAATTCTGCAACAAGTCGGCCAAGGCGAAGGAACGAGGGCTCCGTGCAGATTTGACCAGGCAGACGCCACTGGCGTTACCTCCGTGATGCCAGAAACGTCGGTCGTAGGACAATAGGGGTTTGCGGCTGGTTCGCCCCGCCCTGCCGTTGGCGCGGGGCGGCCGCTACGTACATGTCCTCCTCCCTCGCGCTGCGCTCGCTCTTCAAGGCCCTCGTCACTGCCGACGGGCTGACCACCCGCGGCCCCGGACTGCACGGGCTGACCCTCCAGGCCAAGGCCCTTGCTGCTGCCGCCGCCTCGCACGAACAACCGGGCGACCCGGTGCTGCTCGTCGTGCCGACCGACGCCGAGCTCGAGGCCGTGGCCGGCGATATTCGCTTCTTCCTCGGGGCGATCGAGGGCCTGAGCGACAGCGCCCTCGGCAACCTCGTGTTGCCGCTGCCGTCACTGCAGGTCGATCCCTACCGCGCCCTGGCGCCCCACATGCGTGTGAGCTCGGCGCGGGCCCGGGCGCTGCTTGCGCTCGCCACGGGTCGGGCGCGCGTCGTGGTCGCCTCCGCGCCGGCGCTCCTGCCGAAGCTGCCCGAGCCAGCCGCGCTCGTGGCCCGCTCGCTCGGCGTGAGGGTCGACGCCGATATCGATCCCCAGAGCCTGGCGGCCCTCCTGGCCGACGGCGGCTACGACCGGCACGATCCCGTCGAGCAGCACGGCGAGTTCTGCCTGCGCGGCGGCATCCTCGACGTGTATCCGCCGAACGACCTCTGGCCCATCCGCATCGAGTTCATGGGCGACATGGTCGAATCGATCCGCCACTTCGATCCCGAGACCCAACGTTCGGTCGACACACTCGTCCAGTTCATGGTCGTGCCCGTGCGCGAGTCGGCAGGTCCGGACGATCTGCCGGTGGACCTGCAGCGGGCCGCGACCGTCTTCGACTACCTTGCCGCGCGCAAGTCGGGCCGCCTGTACGTCTCCGAGCTCGACGAGGTGCAGACGGCGATCGATCGTGTGCGGTTGCAGGTGCAGGCGAGCTACGACGAAGCCAGCACGCGCACGAGCACACCAGCGGCGCTCGCGCCGCCTGACGCGCTCTTGGTCGGAGACCTCGAGGTGGCAGCCCGGCTCACCCGGGCGACGCGGCTGTCGGCGCTCGACATCGACGAGTCAGCCACGGCGCTGGCGCATGTGCCGACGCAGCCGATCGCGCATTTTCGCGGCCGCGTGGCCGACTGGGTGGCCCAGGTCCGTGACCGTCAAGCCGCCGGCGATGCGGTGATCTTCGTGGCTCACACGGCCGGCCGCGCCGAACGCACGCTCGAGATGCTCAAGGACTACGACGTGCGCGCCGAATCGGCGTCGCGCACGAGCGAGCTGAGTGCCGGCGCGGTGCTCGTGACGGTGGGCGGTCTCTCGAACGGTGTGCGCTTCACACGAGGTGGCGTCACCATCTACGCCGAGACGGACCTCTTCGAGGACGACCGTCTGCGGGGAAGCGCCGCGCGCAAGCGATCGGCGACGGCAGCGTTCCTCTCGGACTTGCGCGATCTCAAGGTCGGCGATCTCGTCGTCCACGTCGACAACGGCATCGGCGAGTTCACCGGCCTCAGGCGGATCGGGGTCGGCGACAGCGCGCATGAGTTTCTCGAACTGCGCTACCACGGCGACGACAAGCTGTTCGTCCCGGTCGAACGGCTGGACCTCATCCAGAAGTACACCGGCGGCAGCCGTCCGGCGCTCGACCGCCTCGGCGGCACGTCGTGGGCCAAGGCCAAGACCCGCGTCAAGAAGGCCATGCGCGACATGGCCGAGGAGCTGCTCAAGCTCTACGCCGCGCGCAAAGCGGTGCCGGGTCACGCTTTTTCCGCCGACACCCACTGGCAGGAGGAGTTTGAAGCCGCCTTCCCGTGGGATCTCACCATCGATCAGGTGACGGCGGTCGCCGACATCAAACGCGACATGGAGTCGTCGACGCCGATGGATCGCCTGCTGTGCGGTGACGTGGGGTACGGCAAGACCGAGGTGGCCGTGCGCGCCGCCTTCAAGGCCGTGATGGACGGCAAGCAAGTGGCGATTCTCGCGCCCACGACCATCCTCGCGTTCCAGCACCACGAGACCCTCAAGGCGCGCTTTGCGGCCTTCCCCGTGCGTGTCGACATGGTGTCGCGTTTCCGCAGCAAACAGGAACAAACGGCGATCCTCGCCCAGCTCGCCGGTGGCCACCTCGACATCCTGATCGGCACCCACCGGTTGCTTTCGAAGGATGTCGAGTTCCGCGATCTCGGCCTGCTCGTCGTCGACGAAGAGCAGCGCTTCGGCGTGGCCCACAAGGAGCGCATCAAGCAGATGCGCAAGAAGGTGGACGTCCTCACCCTGACGGCCACGCCCATCCCGCGCACGCTCAACATGTCGCTCGTCGGTATCCGCGACATGTCGGTCATCGAAACGCCGCCGAAGGATCGCCTGTCGATCCAGACACACGTCGTGAAGTTCGACGCCAGCGTCATCACGCGGGCGCTGCGCACCGAATTGGCCAGGGGCGGGCAGGTCTACTTCGTGCACAACCGCGTCGAGTCGATCTACTCGATGGCCAACCTGATCACGCGTCTGGTGCCTGAGGCCCGCGTCGTGGTCGGCCATGGACAGATGGGCGAGGACGCGCTCGAGCGCACGATGCTCGACTTCGTCGCCCACAAGTACGACGTGCTGCTCTCGACGACCATCGTCGAGAACGGCCTCGACATCCCCAACGCCAACACCATCGTCATCAACCGCGCCGATCGCTACGGGCTGTCGCAGCTCTATCAGCTGCGCGGACGCGTCGGCAGAAGCGACCGACCGGCCTACTCGTATCTGCTCATCCCGCCGGAAGAGGCGCTGTCGCCGGTGGCGAAGAAGCGGCTGGCGGCCATCAAGGAGTTCAGCGATCTGGGCAGCGGCTTTCGCATCGCCGCGCTCGATCTCGAGATCCGCGGTGCCGGCAACCTGCTCGGCGGCCAGCAGAGCGGCCAGATCGACGCCGTGGGCTTCGAGATGTACATGAAGCTGCTCGAAGATACGATCAAGGAGCTGAAGGGCGAGGATCTCGACGACGGCACCCGGGCGGTGGTGAACCTCAAGGTGGACTTCCGCCTCCCCGACGACTACGTGCCCGACATGAACCAGCGCCTGTCAATCTACCGGCGCATGGCCTCGGCCAGGAGCGACGACGACATCCGGACGCTCGTCGACGAGCTGGGCGACCGCTACGGCGCGCCGCCGCCGGCGGTCATCAACCTCGCCGACTACGGCCGGGTCCGGGTTGGGGCCGACCGCCTCGGGCTCGAGACCATCGACCGGGAAGGCTCGCTCGTCGTCTACAAGTTCAGGGAACGCACGAAAGTCGACCTGCCCCGGCTGGTCAACCTGGTGCGGGCCCGTCCGGAGCTGCAGCTCATCCCGCCGGGGAGCCTCAAGCAGGACCTGCGGCAGGCGGGAACGGTCGTGGGAACGAAGTCGAGAGGGGCGTGGTGGACGACCCGGGCCACTGCGGGTCAGGTCACGGCGGGGTTCTCGAAGGCCGAGATCACGCGTGCGGCCCCCACGGATGCCAAGAGTGACGCGGGCCTGCTCGAGCGCGTGCTCGGGGTGCTCGAGGCCCTGTCGGACGAGTGAGAACCGGCCCAGCCTTCGCCCTGCTGGCGGCGAGGAAGCACCGGCGGGCATACGTTAAGCTAGGAAGACCAACATGAACCACCTTCTCACGGTTGCACTCGCGCTGGCTCTCTCGGCGGCCATGGGCTCGACGATCGGCGCGGCCGACATCATCGAGCAGATCCTCGTGAAGGTGAACGGCGAGATCATCACCAAGTCGGACCTCGAACAGCGGCAGATCGCGGCTCTGCGGCAGCGGCCTGAAGTGCAGGGGCTGCGCGGCGACGACGCACAGCTGGCCAAGCTGCTCTCGGAGGTGACCCCGCTCGTCATCGTCGACGCGGTCGACGAACTGCTGCTGCTGCAGCGCGGCAAGGAACTCGGCTACGCGATGGGCGACGACCAGTTCAAGAGCATCATCGAGAACATCCGCAAAGAGAACAAGATCGAGAGCGACGAGCAGTTCCAGGAAGCGCTCAAGAGCGAGGGCATGACCATGCTCGACCTGCGACGCCAGCTCGAGAAGCAGATGCTCGTATCGCGCGTGCAGCAGGCCGAGGTGATGGGGAAGATCAGCGTCGGCGACGAGGAGATCAAGGCCTACTACGAGTCCCATCAGGCCGAGTTCGCATCGACGCCGCACGTCACCTTGCGCGAGATCCTGATCGGGGTGCCGGTGAACCCCGACGGCGTCAACGTGGGCCTCGATGAGGAAGCCCGCACCAAGGCCGGCGAAGTGCACAAGCGGCTGCTCGCCGGCGAGCCCTTCCCGCGGATGGCGGCGGATGCGTCGGACGCCTCGTCGAAGGCCAACGGCGGCCTGCTCGGTGAGATTCCCTGGGCCGACATCTCGCCCGAGCTGCAGCAGGAACTGCAAGCCCTCAAAGTCGGGGAGTTCACGGGCGTGCTGCGCACGCCGCGCGGCTACCAGATCCTCAAGGTGGAAGACCGCGTCGACGGCACCGTCAAGCCGCTCGCGGAGACCCGTGAGGCCGTGTCGGAGAAGGTGTTCGAGACCAAGCGCCAAGCCGAGTTCGGTCGCTACCTCGATCGCCTGCGCGGCCAGGCGATCATCGAGTGGAAGAACGACGAAGTGAAGAAGGCCTACGAGGCTGGTATCAAGACGCAGGGCGACGCAGTCGCCAAGACCGCGCAGCCGTCACGGTAGCCTCAGGAAGGCTGGCGTTCATCCGCACGACCCAGTTCCGGCCCGCCGCGGCCCACTCACGATGAAGATCGGCGCCATCGAACTCGCCTCGCCACTCGTCGTCTCGCCTATGGCGGGCATGACAGACACGGCGTTTCGCCGCCTCGTCAAGCGGCACGGCGGGTGCGGTCTGGTCGTGAGCGAGATGGTCAGCAGCGAAGGCCTGGTGCGCGGCATCGACCGCACGCTCGAGTATGCGGAGTACACCGAAGAAGAGCGACCGGTGGCGATTCAGATCTTCGGCGGCGACCCGGCGCGGATGGCCGAAGCCGCCCGCGTGGTCGAAGGCATGGGGGCGGATGTGGTCGACATCAACATGGGCTGCCCGGTGCCGAAGATCGCGAAACACCAGGCCGGCTGCAGCCTGATGAAGGAGCCCGAGCACGCCGCGCGCATCGTGGCAGCGATGGCGAAGGCGGTGTCGATCCCGGTGACGGTGAAGATGCGCAAGGGCTGGGACGACACCCAGACCAACGCCGCCGACGTGGCCGAGCGCGTCGAGCAGGCCGGCGCCGCGGCCATCGCCGTGCACGGACGCACGGCCCGGCAGAGCTACACCGGTCAAGCCGACTGGGACTTCGTGGCCGAGGTGGCGCGTCGCGTCTCGATTCCGGTGTTCGGCTCCGGCGACTGCGTGGAGCCGCAGCAGATCGTCGATCGCCTGCGCCAGGGCGTGAGCGGCGTGTTCGTCGGCCGCGGCGTGCTGAGGAACCCGTGGATTCTCGCCCAGGCCACCGACATGCTCGCGGGCCGGGAATCCCGTGCCGTCAGTGCCGACGAGCGCGCACGCTTCCTGTTCGACTACATCGACCTTCTGCTCGACGATCGCTCGCGCGAGACGGAGGGCTTCCGCCATCTTGCTCCGGCCGTGCCCGCCGAACCCGATCCGCGGGCCAGCAGCCGTGAGCGCTGGGTGGTGAACAAGGTGCGTGCCTTGTGCACGTGGTACACCAAGGGCCTCGACGGGGGCTCGCACCTGCGGATTGCCGTCAACCAGGCGCCTTCGATC
Source organism: Acidobacteriota bacterium (assembly GCA_018000455.1). Classification (GTDB taxonomy): domain Bacteria; phylum Acidobacteriota; class Vicinamibacteria; order Vicinamibacterales; family UBA2999; genus CADEFD01. The sequence continues at coordinate 91,701 of JAGNJW010000009.1, read as the reverse complement.
GACGAACTACGCGGCATCATCGACCGCTTCTTCCGCGCCCCCGAGCGTTTCGCGTCCTATCCCGCCGCCGCCGAGGCCGTCGACGACGCCGCGCTGCTTGCGGGTCACTAGACGCGCGATGGGCCTGCGCGTCGCCATCGATCTCGACGGCACCGTTGCCGACCTGTCGCGCGCGATGCACGGCATCGCGAAGAAGAAGTTCCGCAAGCTCCAGACGCCAGAGGCCGCCCCGCCGCCCGCGCTCGCCGACGCGGGCGATGCGCCGGCGGTGGACCGGCCGTCGCTGCGCGATCTCGCGCTGAGTGCGTCGGATCTCGACCGCCTGTGGACGCACGTGCTCAAACAGCGGAACTTCTGGACCACCCTCGACGAGATGGTCGATGGCGTCGTGGCGCGAATTCAGCAGCTTGCCGACGATCGGCGTTGGGACGTGCTCTTCATCACCACGCGCCCCACGGCCGCCGGTGCCACGACCCAGGTGCAGAGCCAGGAGTGGCTCGCGGCCAAGGGCTTCAGGCGCCCAAGCGTCTACGTCGTGAAGGGCTCGCGTGGCAAGGTCGCGTCGGCGCTCGACCTGGATGCGGTCGTCGACGACCGTCCGGAAAACTGCCTTGACGTGGCCACCGAATCACGCGCCAGGGCCCTCCTCGTGTGGCCCGGCACGAAAGACGCGCTCGGTTCTGGAGTGACGCGGCACGGCGTGGTGGTGAAGGCGTCGATCGGTGAGGCGCTCGACGAGCTCGTGCACATGGACAGGGTGAAGCGCGGCGGCGTCGTTCGGTCGATCAAGCGGTTGTTGGGAAAGCACTAGACCGTGACGGCGATCATCGAGCGCCTGCGATTTCTATCGAAGCGCCTTGGCGAGAGGCTGTGGGTGAAGCCACTGGCCGTGTGCCTGCTGTCGTTTGCCGGGGTGTTCCTGGCCAAGGTGGCCGATCTCGCCTACCTCGGGGAGGCCCTTCCCGGCATCAATGCCGAGTCGATCGAGACGATGCTGACGATCCTCGCGTCGAGCATGCTCGGGGTCGCGACGTTCGCCGTCGCCTCGATGGTTGCCGCCTATGCCTCGGCGAGCAGTGCGGCCACGCCGCGCTCGTTCTCGCTGGTCATCGCCGACGACGTGTCGCAGAACGCGCTCTCGACCTTCATCGGGGCGTTCATCTTCGGCGTCGTCGCACTGACGGCGATGAAGAACGAGTTCTTCCAGCCGGGCGGCCGGGTGGCGCTCTTCGGCCTGACAGTCGTCGTTTTCTCACTGGTCGTGCTCACCTTCGTCCGCTGGGTCGACCGCATCGCCAGGCTCGGCCGGCTCGGATCGTCGATCGAGAAGGTGGAGGCCGCGGCGACGGCGGCCTTCAGGCGGCGCAAGGCGACGCCGACGCTGCGTGGCGCACCGGCACGGCGGCAACTCCCACAGGGGGAAGCCGTCTACGCCGATGCCGTCGGTTACGTCCAGCGGGTCGACGTGGCGACGCTGCAGGCCTGCGCCGAGGCCGCGCACGCCTGGGTGTCGGTCGTGGCCCTGCCCGGCACCTTCGCCACACCCGGCCGTCCGCTGGCTTACGTCGGCACCGACGAGGGCGCGGATGCCGACCCGGACGGCGGCGAACCCGCCGCCATCGACACCGGGCGGATCGCCAGCGCGTTCGTCATCGGGAAGGACCGGCTGTTCGATGAGGACCCGCGCTTCGGCCTCGTCGTGCTTGCCGAGATCGCCGACAAGGCGCTGTCGCCGGCCGTCAACGACTCGGGCACGGCGATTGCCATCATCGGGTCACTGGCGCGACTCCTGGTGCTGTGGGGCGCACCGGTAGAGACGGCCGCCGAGCCGACCTACCCAAGAGTCGAAGTGCCGGAACTCTCGGTGCAGGACATGTTCGACGATGCCTTCACGCCCATCGCCCGTGACGGCGCCGGCGCCGTGGAGGTCGTTGTGCGCCTGCAGAAGGCGCTGTCGTCGCTGGCCTTCCAAGCAGATGCGACGATGCGCGACGCCGCGCGGGCCCACGGCCGCATGGCACTGGCCCGTGCAGAGAAGGCTATGCACCTGCCGGAAGACCTGGCGCACGTTCGGGACGTGGCCGCCTTCGCACTGCGTGATTAGTACTTCTTCTTCGGCGGTCCAGAGCGTCCACGCGGACGCTCGCCGAAGCCACCACCGCCGCCGGGCTTCGGACCGCGGGGACGGTCGCCCGCCGGGCGGTCACGCCACTCGGGCTTGGGCCCGCGCGGCCGATCGCCGAAGGGGCGATCACCAGGTGGTTTGGGACGATCGCGCCACTCGGGCTTCGGGCCGCGGGGCCGGTCGTCGCTGCGGTCGAACGTCTTGGGCTTGCCGCGCCACTCCGGTTTCGGCCCCGTGGGCTTGTCGCGCCACTCGGGCTTGGGCCCGCGCGCGTCGGGCCGCGGCTTCCAGGCCGGCCGCGCGCCGGTACCGCCACCGGGCTTGCCACTCCACCCACCCTGTGGCTTGTCACGCCACTCGGGCTTGGGCCCGCGCGGCCGATCGCCGAAGGGGCGATCACCAGGCGGCTTGGGACGATCGCGCCACTCGGGCTTCGGGCCCCGAGGCCGGTCGTCGCTGCGGTCGAACGTCTTGGGCTTGTCGTGCCACTCGGGTTTGGGCCCACGCGCGTCGGGCCGCGGTTTCCAGGCCGGCCGCGCGCCGGTGCCGCCACCGGGCTTGCCACTCCAGCTGCCTTGCGGCCTGTCGCGCCACTCGGGCTTCGGGCCCCGAGGCCGGTCGTCGCTGCGGTCGAACGTCTTGGGCTTGTCGCGCCACTCCGGTTTCGGCCCCGTGGGCTTGTCGCGCCACTCGGGTTTGGGCCCGCGCGCGTCGGGCCGCGGCTTCCAGGCCGGCCGCGCGCCGGTGCCGCCACCGGGCTTGCCGCTCCAGCCGCCTTGCGGCTTGTCGCGCCATGCCGGCTTCGGGCCGCGTGGCCGGTCGCTGCCGCGATCGAACGTCTTCGGCCGATCAATCCACGCACGCTTCGGCGCCGGCGCGCGGCCTTCAGTCTGCGCGCGCCCGCGCCAGTCGGTCGACGGCGGCGCGCTGTCGTCGCGCCTGGACTCGTTGTTCCCGGTGTCGTCGCGCCCGGCGTCATCGCGCCCGGTGTCGTCAGACGGTCCATCCGGCCGATCGAACGTCTCCGGCTCGAATGGCGCGGCCTCGGCATGCGGGTCATCCGGCGCATCGAGCGGCGCGAACGCGTCTTCCTCGGGCTTCGGGCCGTGGCCGGGACGCGCGCGCACCATCTGCTTGAACTTCTGCCACTTCGCCTTCTTGGCCAGCAGGTACTTCTCGCGCGGGTCGCGATGCTCGCCGCCCGGCCGCCAGCTCTTGGTGCGCCGCTCGGCGCCCTCGGGCGGCGGCACCAGCGCGCCATCCGGTCCCACCGTGTAGCCGGCCGACAGCTTGTCTTTCGCTTCTTCGCGCGACTCCCACAGCTTGCCCTTCTCGAACCACTTCATGGTGGCGCCGGGCTGCTTGACCTGCAGACGTTTCAGCGTCGGCAGCAGTTCATCGGGCTCGGCAGCACGAAAGGCGGTTGGGCCCCCGTCAACGAGGATGGTCCAATAGGCGTAACGGGGTGGCATCTCTCGATCCTACTAGGGATCCGCCGGCGGCCGACGAACATCGACCGGGCTCCAGCGGCTCGATCCGGCGGCGATTCAGCTCGCCAGCTCGGGGATCCGCTTCAGCTTCTCGACCAGCGTCGTGCGCTTCAGGCCGAGCATCCGGGCCGCATCGGCACGATTGCCTGCGGTGCGCGTCAGCGCCCGGCTGATCAGATCGCGCTCGATGCGCGTGATGAGCGTTGGCAGGTCCACGCCCTCGTCGGGCAGGTCGAGTGTCGGCGCCGACTCCACCGGCACCGACTGCACCTCCGGCGGCAGGTCGATGACATCGATCTGGGTACGCGTGCCGCGCAGAATCAGCGCCCGCTCCATGGCGTTCTCGAGCTGCCGCACGTTGCCGGGCCATGGATAAGCCATCAGGCGGCGCATGGCATCCTGCGACACCATCACCTCTGGCGTTTCCACCGGATACCCGTCGCGCGTCGTGACCTTGCGGATGAAGTGCTGGACCAGCAGCGGCACATCTTCCTTGCGCTCGCGCAGCGGCGGCAGCGTCAGGGGAATCACGTTCAGGCGGTAGTAGAGATCCTCGCGGAACGTGCCCTCACCCACCATCTTCAACAGCTCGGAGTTGGTGGCGGCCAGCACCCGCACGTCGACTCTGATCGTGCGGTTCTCGCCCACGCGTTCGAACTCGCGTTCCTGCAGCACGCGCAGCAGCTTCTGCTGCAGGCCCATGCTCATCGTGCCCACTTCGTCGAGAAACAGGGTGCCGCGATCGGCCTGCTCCAGCCGGCCCTGCCGGGTGGCCACGGCGCCCGTGAAGGCACCGCGCGCATGACCGAAGAGTTCCGCCTCGAGCAGGTTCTCGGGAATCGCGCTGCAGTTCAGCGCGACGAAGCGCTGTTGCCGGCGCGGACTGGTCTGGTGGATGGCGCGCGCCACCACTTCCTTGCCGGTGCCCGTTTCGCCGCTGATGAGGACGGTGGCTCCGCTCGGCGCCACGGTTTCGATCATCTGGCAGAGCTCGCGCATCGGACCACTGCGGCCGACCACACCCGGCAGGCCGTCGCGCTGTTCGAGTTGCTGCCGCAGGTACGCGTTCTCCGAGCGCAGCCGCCGCTGCTCGAGTGCAGATTCGAGCACGTGGAGCAGCTCTTCGAACTGGAACGGCTTGCTGATGAAGTCCGACGCGCCGCGCTTGATGGCGTCCACGGCGTCTTTCACCGTGCCGTACCCCGTAACCACGATGCCGATGATGCCGGGGTAGCGCAGCAGCGCCTCCGCCAGCACCTCCCGCCCGTCGATGCCCGGCAGACGCAGGTCCGAGACCAGCACGTCGAACGCGAAGCGCTCGAGCATCTCGAGGGCCTGCTCGCCCGACGTGGCCTCGGTCACCTGATAGCCAGCGTCGGCCAGCCGTTCGGACATGACGGTACGTAGTGCATCCTCGTCGTCGACGATGAGGAGATGGATGGGTTCGGGCACAGGGCAGCTTGGGAGGGAAGAAAGCGTCAATATCCTGACACTGGTGTCTGCCGCGCGTCAACCCTGAAATCTGGCCGGTCTGGCACAGCCCTGCCCTAATCCCCACGGCACAGCAACCGATACCAAGCTTTGAAGGAGAATCGACCTGTGGAACGTCAGACCATTAGCATCATGAAGGCGTGCGAGCTCGTGGGTGTCAGCCGCCGTACGATCTACAACTGGATCGCGGCCGGCAAAGTCGAATATGTCCGCACGGCGGGCGGCAGCATCCGGATCTTCGTGGACACGCTGTGGCGCCAGCCGGACGGCAGCACGCGTGTTGGTTCCAGCCCTGCAGCCTAGCGGCGGCACGGTACGACCAAGGCGAGAACACGTGAATCCGTCGACAATCCCCCTGGAGACAGGCCCACAGGCGCGGTCCGCCGATGACCTGCGCGGCCTGTTTCACCAGCTCAGCAATCAACTCGGAATCATTCTGGCGAATGCCGAGCTGATGGAGCTGAAGCTGACCGATCCGACGCAGCAGGCCCGCGCCGCCCATGTGGTGAACGCGGCCCTCGAAGCGATGGCCGCCACCCGCGTCATCCGCACCGCGTCTGGCCTCTAGCCCCGCCTGTTCGCCCTGCCCGTCAATCCTCGTCAGCCCCGATCAATTTTCGCCGCTACTAGCCGTCACTGGCTTGGCGTAGCACACACCGATCCGTCAATGCATTGGCGGAAACGGCTGTCGTGAGCCCGTTTGCACTGATGTGCGCATGACGGCGCGACGAAACAGTAAGCCATTAATAATCAGTCACTTAGTAACAAATTCAGCACGCGCAAAGCGGTCCAAGGCAGTGCTGCGCGGATCTGGCATCGGCAATGCAAGAGTGCCCGGCGTCTGCCAACCCCGGTAGACCAACTGGAGCCCGATCTCATGACCGCCGAGCACACCGCCGAACAGATCAACCCCCGCGTCGAAGCCGGCATTCCGTTTGTCGAGGCGCTCGCGCGGCGAGTGGCCGCCACCATGCCCCACTCGATCGACCTGGGCGACCTGGTGCAGGACGGGGTCATCGGGCTCATCGATGCCGCCAAGCGGTTCGAGGAGTCTCGGGGCATCAAGTTCGAGACCTTCGCCGAGCGCCGCGTGCGCGGGGCGATGATCGACGCGCTGCGCAAGGACGCCTGGCCGCGTGGCGTGCGTCGCGTGCGCCGCGAGCTCGAGGCGGCGCGCGAGCGGCTGCGCCGTTCGCTCGGCCACGAACCGTCGCTGGCCGATCTGGCCGCCGCGGTCGGCTCGGATGAAGTGCGCCTCGGCAAGGTGATCGTGCGGATCAACACGATCGAGCAGACCTCACCGCTCTCTTGCTCCGACAACCTCGACGAATCGCAGCTTCCGGCCGTGCTGGTGCCGGTGGAGGCCGAGCGTCCAGACGCCGCTTACGAGCGTCGCGAAGTGCAGGCCCGCGTGCGGGGCGCCATCGCGTCGCTGCCGCCGCGTGAAAGGCGCGTCATCGCCCTTTACTACTACGGCGAAGTGACGATGAAGGAAATCGGCGCCGAACTCGGCGTGAACGAATCGCGCGTCTCGCAGCTCCACGCCCGCGCCCTGCGCCGTCTGCGTGAGGCGCTCGGGCCGGATGCCACGCCGATGACGTCGATCGAAGTGCTGCGTCAGGCCGTTGTGGCCTTCGAGCACCGTCCGCGCATGGCCAAGGCCGACCTGCCCGTGAGCGACACCGTCGTGCCGACGGCTGCCATCGGGCGCGCCGAACGCGGCGTCGTCATCGACTACGCCAGCGCTTCGCGCGCGGCCCGCAGCAAATCGGCGAGCCGGAAGGGCTTTGAGAGCCACCGGCAGCCGCTGTCTTCGAGGAAGCGTTCGGCGTCGGTGCCGGCCACGTCGCCGGTGACGAAGATCACGCGGCGCGCCAGCGCGGGTGTCGCGGCTGTCATGGCCCTGTAGAACCGGATGCCGTCGACGCGCGGCATCTTCAGATCGCAAACGATCAGGTCGTAGTGGTTTTCGGCGACCCGGGCGAGGCCTTCCTCGCCGTCGCCGGCGCGATCCACCGCGAACCCTGCGTCCACGAAGGCGTCTTTCACGGCACTCGCCAGTGCCGGCTCGTCTTCCACGACCAGCACGCGGGCACCCTTGAACACGTCGCGCGACGGCGCCACGGTGGCGGCGGCGGCCGACGCCGAGGCGGCACCCGGCGGCGCCGCGTGCATCCGCCGCATCGGCGCGGCCTTGCCGGCCGGCGAGATCGGAAACTCCACGAAGAACGAGGCGCCCGCGTCCTTGCGGGATTCGAGCCGGATGCGCCCGCCGTGCTCCTGCACGATGGCGTAGGCCACCGTCAGGCCCAGGCCCGTGCCCTTCCCGACTTCCTTGGTGGTGAAGAAGGGGTCGAAGATCTTCCCCTTGACGTCCTCTGGCACACCGGGCCCGTCGTCGTTCACCTCCATCACCACCATCTGCTTGGCGCCGTCGTGCCAGGTGCGGATGACGATAGTGCCGCGGCCGTTGGCGCCGAGCATGGCCTGTTCGGCGTTCATCAGCAGGTTGAGCAGCACCTGCTTCACCTGATGTCCGTCGGCGAAGACGGCCGGCAGCCCCGCCGCGAGCGCCGAGATCACGGAGATGTTGGTGATGCGCTGCTCGTAGGCCCGCAGATTCAGGGTTTCGCGGATGACCTCGTTCAGATCGACCAGCGCCCGCGTACTCTGGCGCTTGCGCGCGAAGGTCAGCAGGTTGCGCACGATGCGGGCCGCGCGTTCCGACTCGCTGAGGATGACGTCGAGCCCGCGCTTGAGCGGCGCGTTGTCGTCGCTGTGCTCCGCGAGGCGCTCGGCCCACGACAGAATCGTGGCCAGTGGGTTGTTGAGCTCGTGCGCGACACCGGAAATCGTCTGGCCCAGCGCCGCCATCTTCTCGGTTTGCAGCAGCTGGTAGTAGAGGTCGCGAGACTGCACTTCGAGGTGCTTGCGCTCGCTCACGTCGCGCACCAGCGCCTCGATGCGCATGGCGCCGGTGGAGTCGGGCGGATCCGCCGTGGCCGTGACCTCGATCCACGCCAGCGAGCCGTCGGCGCGGCGCAGGCGTACCAGGTAGTCGGCGACCGAGCCGGCATTCGCCAGGCGCTCGAGAAACGCGGTGCGCGCCTGCGGATCGGCGAAGCGCGCGGCATCGAAGGGCCGCACCTCGCGCTCGAACGCCTCCGGCGGATAGCCGAGCACCAGCTTCAGGTGCGGGTTGGCGGCCAGCGTCGTCGTCGTGGCCGCATGCACGAGCCCGATATACACGCCCTCGTGAACCGCCTCGAAGAGGCGTGCGAAGGCTGCCGCGCGGTCGTTCACCACTGGGCTCAAGGTTTCATCGTCGACGCCGATCGTGTCGGTGCGCTGGTGCGGTACTGCGGCGTCCATCGTCGTTCGTTCGCGGCGCGGATGCCCACCATATCGCCGGCGTCATCCACCGCACGCATGGGCGCTACTTTAACCCGGCGCGTAGGCGATTGGCACGTGGTGTACGCTCCTTCCATGAGCAGCCGGCTGGCGCGCGTCTCGCACCTCGAACCCGACAAGACGGGATGGAACTTCTTCCTCTGCACGCGAAAAGACGTGCGGGTGGGCAAGGGCGGCGAGTACCTGGCCCTCGTCCTCCAGGACGCCTCTGGCCAGGTCGCCGGCCGCGTGTTCGACGGCGTCGATCGCTTCAAACACGAATTTGAAATCGGCGAGTTCGTCAGGGCCGAGGGCCGCACGAGTCTCCACAACGGCGAACTGCAGCTGGTCGCCGGCTCCATTCGCCGCGTGAACCCCGCCCAGGACGCTGCACAGGGTTTTCGCGAGGAAGACTGCATTCCGAGCGCTCCCCGGCCCATTGGCGACATGTGGACCGAGCTCACGGCGCTGGTCGAGGCCGTGGCCGACCGGCATCTGCGCGTGTTCCTGATGCGCCTGCTGACCGACCACGAGGCGGCGCTGCGCGACTGGCCGGCGGCTCAGAGCATCCACCACGCCTACCGGGGCGGGTTGCTCGAGCACATCCTCTCGATGGCCACGGCCGGCAAGGCACTGGCGCAGCACTACGGCGCCCGTGAAGACGTGCTCGTGGCCGGCGCCATCATCCACGACATCGGCAAGCTGCAGGAGCTGGCCTACGACAACGGCGCCATCAGCTACACGCGCGACGGGAATCTCGTCGGCCACATCGCCCTCGGCCTGGTGATGGTGCGCGAAACCGCCAAGGGGATCAGCGACTTCCCCGACGATCTACGGGCCGAGCTCGAGCACCTGGTGGTGTCGCACCACGGTGCGCGCGACAAGGGGTCGCCGGTCGAACCGAAGAGCATCGAGGCGTTCATCCTGTCGGCGGTCGACGATCTGGATGCCAAGCTCCATCAGGTGCGCACCGCGCTCGGCGAAGGCGCCGAGACGGAGTTCACCGGCTGGCACCGCCGCTTCGGGCGCGTGCTCTATCGGGGCGTGGGCGAGAGCTGACGGCTCGCTCGAGGAGCCGTCTCGCGGCAACGCGCGGCGCTGTGGCCTGCCGTCCCGCGGCCGGCCCTGCGCAGGCCGTCAAACGGCTGCGGGGGCGAGCGTTGGCGGAAGCGCGGGGCCCCGGGTTCGGGCCGAGGATGGGCATCCACAGCGCCCTTGAACACCCCACGCGGACTTCGGCGCCGCCTTGCCGTTTGACGTCTGACGCGTGCGCGGCCTGCTCCGGACGTCCGCGAAACGGCAGGCCACAGCACCGCGCGTGAGATCCCTGAGCTACAGCGCGCTGATCGTCACGTAGTACCCGTCCGGATCCCGCACCGAGAACTCCATCGTGCCAGTGTTCGCGTTGAGATGTGGCTCCTCGTCGAATCGCGCGACGAGGTCGCGCGCCCTCTGCGATGCCTGGTCGAAATCGTCGACGCGAAAGAACAGCAGCAAGCCGTTGCCTGGTGTCGCGCTGTCAGGACTCGTCAACGAGGGATGGTCGTGGGCGCCCCATTCGTGCAGGCACAGTAGAACCGTGCCATCCGAGTCGAAGAGCTGAGCGAAGTAGGAATGGACCGGAGGCGTTGCCGCCTGACCGAACAGCGATTGGTACCACGTGAAGCTGTGCGGCACATCGCGCACTCCGACGATCGTCCACGTGCGCTTCATCAGGCCTCCAGTTCACTTCATGGAATGCAGCCCGACCATGTTGCCTTCGGTGTCAAGGGCCAAGGCAACGAAGCCGTACTCGCCGATGGAGAACTTCTCCTTCTGAATCTTGCCACCGGCATTGGCAACGCGGCCAGCTTCGGTCGCGCAATCAGCGCAGTTGAAATACACCAAGGTGCTGTTGCCGCCGGACGGGAAGCCCGGCATCTTGACGAGTGAACCCGACGCCCCACCACTCCCCATGTTCATCGGGAAGGCCCACATCTCGAGCCCTGGGCTGTTCAGCCGCTCAAAGGTCGTCTGCAGCACCGTTTGATAGAAGCTCTTGGCCCGCTCCATGTCCTGGACGTAGATCTCGAACCAACCCACAGGATTCTGCGCCATGTTCTCCTCCGTGATTGTCCTGACTGTCACGACCGGCGCGGCGAGCCACCTGATGTGTCCCCTGAGCCGCACCTTCGGGCAAGATGTCACGAAGCTGGCGTCGTCGGCAATGGGCTCAATGATGCTTGGCCGACCGCCAGCCGCCGGTGCAGCTTGTCGATGAAGCGACCGAGATGTGGATCGCTTCGCTCGAACGGAATCTCGGAGAAGCGAAACCACTTCACGGCATCGAACTCGGCCCCATCGAACGCGAGCGCCTGTGTGCGACTTGCGTGCACGACGTACCACAGCGAGACATCGGTATGCCCGGCCGAGAGCCCAACCGTGGTCGTGCACGTCACCATCAAGGGCGCTTCGATCTCGTGGGTGGCGCGGAAGCCCAACTCTTCCTGCAACTCACGGGCGACCGTGGATCTCGGGTGCTCGCCCATCTCGACGTGACCGCCGGGCGGGAGCCAGAGCCGTGCGTTCTTGTGATCGACCAGGAGAACGCGATCCGCATCGACCACCGCGAAGTACGACACGAGATGCTTCGGAGGTGTAGCGGGCTTGGCCACACGGAACAGCTCGACTCCGGAGTCGAGCCAGGCAAGCGCGTCGGCCAAGTGATCGCGCTCCAGCGCGTCCAGGGGCTCGACGGCCGCAAGTTCCGAGCGAATCAGGTCGCGCATGAGCTCTGGTCGTGCGAATGCGGCTAGAGGCCGATACCCAGCCAGGTGAGGGCCGCAACACCGAGCAAGCCCAGCCAGCCTGGATGGCGAGCCTTGGTTCCGTAGAACACGACCACCGAGGCCAAGAGCATGGGTCTATTCTTCGAAGTCCTTGAAGAAGGATGCATCGACCTCGAATGTCCTTTTCGGCTTGAGACCTAACTCTAGCTGTTCGAGCATCTCGACTAGCTTGTCACCATCGACGAGCTCGATCGCCGGGACGCCGTCTCTGACCGCTTCTCTTCGAGCGTCGGTCGTGAATGACCCGGTGGTGAGGATGATGCCCTTGTCGGCTCGACCCATCATTGCGCCCCGAAAGTCGCGAACATGCCCAGGCCCGACGGCGCCGCGGTACCGCTTGCATTGAAACAGGACCTTGAAGCTGACGAGCGTGTTGACCTGGAGAACGCCGATGCCGTCAATGCCACCGTCGCCACTCCGACCGGTGACGGTGACCTGCTGAAAGCCGGACTCCCTAAGAAGCCGCTGGCAAAAGCGTTCGAACCCACCAGGTGGCAGGGCCATGAGCTTCGCGGACAGGTCATCTGCGTAGTCGAGGCCTGCGGCCTCCGCCTCCTCCGTCGTGGTACCGTCCTCACCCGCGGCCGCCCCCTCCGACTTCGCTGGCTTGTCTTTGGCAAATTGCGACGCCACGCCCCGAAAAACCTCTCTCGCCTCATCGGAGGTCAGACTCGGGACTCCACGAGACTTGTCGGTCAGGCTCCAGACCCCTCGTCTTGACGAATCGATGAATCCGGCTTTTGAAAGATAGAACCGTGCCCAATGCACCTGATTCTCGAACCGTGAGATCCCGCTGGCCATCGGCTCGGCTTGATCCTTGTCGGACAATCGGAGGGTCTGAACAATACGCGTGCGAACCTCCTCTGGTCGGCCGGAACCGCCCAGCTGTTGCAGCGCCTCAAGAACCGGGCCGAAGTAGCGAACGAACTGGGGGGCAGTGGGCTTTGCTTTCGATCTTTCCATTGGTTCCAATCAAGCGGTCTACCGTCGCCGCTTCAGCCGCGGCGCGCGCCAGTATCACCTCGTGCGGCGACGGCTGCAAGTGATGGGTTGTTAGCTTGTCGTTCGAACCAGGGCCCCGTCGCTGTAGTTGAACTGCTCGCACCACGAGAACAACGAAGGGGCCAGAGGACACGTCGCCAACGGATTGTGAAGAACCTGGAAGTCGGCGCCCAATTCAGACGGCCTGTTCACGCAATCAACCCTTGAGTGAACCAGAAGCGATCGGCCTTGTTCATCTCGTCTGGCTAACAACAAATGGACAAGTCTGCCTAGTCCCGTGCGACCCGTCGGCGAGAGTGTAAGCCAGCCGCCGTTTTTTGAAGCTCAGCCGAAGTCGCCTTGCGCTAGTTGGTCGCGCTACGGGGCGCACGTACGGGAAATGTGGGCGGCATGGTCCGGGCGGTGGAGGGTAGGGCTCGATCGCGCGGACGTCCGGAGCAGGCCGCTCACGCGTCAGTCGTCAAACGACCAGGCGGCGCCGAAGTCCGCGTGGGGCGAGTAGGCCGGCCGCGTGAGCGAGGCCTGCCCTCCAGCGCCGGTGGCGCTACTCGGGCGCGCCTTCGGAACCGTCGGCTTTCGGGCCTAGTGCGAAGGTCATCGTGCCGCGTACGAGCAGGCGCTCGCCGACCCGGGCGTGGCCGGTGAGCACGCCCATGCGGCTGCGCAGGCGCACCACTTTGACCTCGATCTGGATCGAGTCGCCGGGCGCGGCGGCGTCGTAGAAGCGCACGCGCTCGATGCCGCGGAAGTAGACGAGGCGGCCGGTGTTCTCGGGCTTGGCGAGGATGAGGATGCCGCCCACCTGAGCGATGGCTTCGGTGAGAATCGTCGGCGGCAGCGTCTGGCGGCCTCGCGAATCGGGCGGCGACAGGTAGCGCTCGGTGGACGTGACGTTCTTGATTCCCACGATCCGCGCGTCGGGCTCGAACTCGGTGACGCGGTCCACCAGCAGGAACGGATAGCGGTGGGGCAGGATGCGCGCAATCGTCGCGTAGTCGAGGGGCAGGGCCGGCGTTTCCACGGAATCCGTAGTATCCCACGCCCGTCGGGGGCGGGGCTATACTGCGCGTTTGGCGCGATTCTGAGCGCGCCGGGAGGATGTCATGCGCGCCGTTGCCCTGTGTGTGCTCGCTGCCGTGTCGCTCGCGCCGATGGCGTCGGCCGAGACCCGCCCGGTCACCATCGACGACGTGCTCGGCCTGCGCGCGGTGGCCACGCCGGTCCTTTCTCCTGACGGCACGGCCGTCCTCTTCACGATTCGCCAGTGGAAAGACGGCGACGAGGGCCGGAAGGACGCGCGCACCAACGTCTGGCGCGCGCCGGCCGATGGCAGCGCCCCGGCGCGGCAGGTGACGTTCGGCGAGCGTGGCGACACGCTGCCGGGCTGGTCGCCCGACGGCCGCTACATGAGCTTCGTGTCGTCGCGGGGCAAGCAGAACGGCCAGGACGCCAAGGCCCAGGTGTGGGTGATGCGCACGGGCGGCGGCGAGGCCTGGGCGCTGACCACGGCGGCCGAGTCGGTGGCGCAATATGCCTGGTCGCCCGATGGCGCAACGGTGGCGTTCACGGCGATGGACGCGGTGCCAGCCGACGAGAAGGCGGCGATCGAACGTCGCGACGATGAGCGCGAGTACGAACGTCCTGCGCGGCCGGTGCATCTCTGGGTGGTCGATCTCGCGACCAAGACCGCCACCCGCATCACGAGCGGCACCGACTTCACCGTCCAGGGCGCGCTGTCGTGGGCCAGGGATGGCCAGCACGTCGCGTTTGCCGCCGGTGCGTCGGCGCTGCTGCGCGACGGGCGGCGCGACATCTACGTCGCGGACCTCCAATCGAAGGGCGCCGAGAAGATCACCACCAACTTCGGTCCGGATACCAATCCTTGCTACTCGCCCGACGGACGCTCCATCGCCTACATCGCGGATGTCGTCACGTCACCGCCCATTGGCGACGGCACGCCGCGCGGCACCGTGGCGCAGTCGCGCCTGATGCTCTACGAGGTGGCCACGAAGGCCACGCGCGACATCACCGGCGCGCTCACCGTGGATCCGGGCGCGCCACAGTGGTCGCCGGATGGCACGCGTCTGGTGTTCACGGCCGGCACGCGGGCCTACTCCGAGGCCTGGTCGCTCGAGGTGGCCTCCGGCCGGGCGACGCAGCTCACGAAGGGCCGGACACTGCAGCTCGGCACCTTCAGCGCCGACGGTACCAAGGTCGCCGTCATCATGGATACCCCGACCGCGCCGGCCGACATCCACGTGGCCGACGCCGCCTTCACGTCGCTCCGCAAGGTCTCGGACGCGAATCCGCAGGCACGCGAGTTCGCGCTCGGCGCGACCGAGGTCATCACCTGGAAGAGCAAGGACGGCCTGGAAGTGGAAGGGGTGCTGCTCAAGCCCGTCAACTTCGATCCGGCGAAACGCTATCCGCTGCTGGTCGTCGCCCACGGCGGTCCGGCCGGCGCCTATGTGAACAACTACCGCGTGGGCGGACTCGAAGGCGGGCAGGTGTGGGCCGGGCAGGGATGGGCCGTGTTCTATCCGAATCCCCGCGGCAGCACGAACTACGGCGACAAGTTCCTCAAGGCCAACGTGGCCGACTGGGGCGGCGGCGACTTCGCCGACATCGACAGCGGGGTAGATGCCCTCATCGAGCGCGGCATCGCCGACCAAGACAAGCTGGCACACATCGGCTGGAGCTACGGCGGTTACATGACGGCATGGACCATCACCCAGACGCAGCGCTACAAGGCCGCCATGGTGGGCGCTGGCCTCACCAACATGTGGAGCATGTACGGCACCAACGACATTCCCAACACGCTCATCGGCTACTTCGGCGGTATCGCCAACAAGGAAACGCTGCCGCTCTATCTGAACCGTTCGGCCATGACGCACATCGACAACGTGACGACGCCCACGCTGATCCTGCACGGCGCCAGCGACGATCGCGTGCCGGTCGGCCAGGCGCAGGAGCTCTTCCGGGGCCTCAAGGATCGCGGCAAGGACACGGAACTCGTGTTCTATCCGCGTGAGGGCCACGGAATTAGCGAGTACTATCATCTACAGGACCGTCTCTCCAGGATCTATGGCTGGGTCACCAGTCACGTCGCTGGCGAGAGCGCGAAGCCGCCCACACCCCGTCAATGACCACGATCGATTCGACGACAGGTGCGCCCATCGCGCGCCCCTCCGATCAAGACCGCCTGGCCACGCTCTTCGCTCTCAGCCGCGAAGTCACCGGCGTCCTCGACCTTGACGAACTGCTCACGCGCATCCCGCGTCTCATCGCCAGACTCACGCCGTTCGGCGTGTTCTCGGTCTACCTGCTCGACGACGCCACCAGCACGCTGCGTATCGCCTATGCCGAGGGCTATCCCGAGGAGGCCGCCAAAGAGGTGCGACTCCAGCTCGGACAGGGCACCGTCGGCACCGCCGTGCAGGAACAGCGCTCGATCCTGTTGAGCGACGTGTCGAGCGACCCGCGCTACATCGCCGTGGTGCCGGGCGTGCACTCCACGCTGGTCGTGCCGCTGCGCCACCGGGGCGCCGTCATCGGCGCGCTCAACCTGCTCAGCAGCGACCGCGACGCCTTCGACGAGATCGACGAGGCGATGCTGCGGGCGTTTGCCGCCCCCATCGCCCAGGCCATCGTCAACGCCCGGCTCTTCGAGTCGGAGCGCGAGTACGCCGACACGATGGCGACCCTGAGCGAGGTCGGCCGTGAGATGAGCGGCATCCTCGATCTCGACGAGCTGCTCACGCGGATGGCGCACCTCGTGAAGAGGGTCGTCGACTACCGGACCTTCGGCATCGCGCTCGTCAACGACGCCACCGGCATGATCGAGTTCAAGGTGGCGATCCGCTACGGCGAGGGAGCCGAGACGGCGGCGGTAAGAGTCGGCGAAGGACTGCTCGGGTATGCCGTGCAGCACAAGGAAGTCGTGCTCGTGCCCGACGTCTCGCAGGACCCGCGCTACATCAACGCCGTGCCGGACGCGAGATCGGAACTCGTCGTGCCGCTCATGGTGAAGGATCGCTGCATCGGCGCCTTCGATGTCGAGAGTCCGGACCTGAACGCGTTCTCCAGGCGGCATGTCGAGCTGCTCACGCTGCTGGCCTCGCGCGCGTCGATCGCCATCGAGAATGCGCAGCTCCTGGAAGCGCTGCGCGCCAACGACGAGCGGCTCGAGAAGGAGCTGCGCTTCGCGCAGCGGGTACAGATGGCGCTCCTGCCGCGCGAGCTGCCCAAGAAGCTGCGCTCGGTCGACGTGGCGTGGCACTTCGATCCGGCCCGCGAGCTCGGCGGCGACCTCTACGAGTTCCTCGCGCCAGAGCCGAATCAGCTGATCGTGGCCGTGGGCGACGTCTCGGGCAAGGGAGTGCCGGCCGCGCTCTACAGCGTGTTCGCCGGCGAAGTCGTGCGCAACCGCACCTTGCGACGGCGGGCGGCCGGGGATCGGACCGGGCCCGGTCAGACGCTCACGTCGATCAACCGCATCCTGCATGAACGTCAGCTCGAGGAGTACTACTGCACGCTGTGCTACGCCGTCTTCGACCTGCGCCACCACACCGTGACGATGGCCAACTCCGGCCTGCCGTATCCGATCCGGTGCACCGGCGACGGCGCCAGCAGCGAGCAGATCGAACTGCCCGGCGTGCCGCTCGGCTCGTTCGGCACGACGGCCTACGATGAGATCGTCGTGCCAGCCAACGCCGGCGACGTCTTCGTCTTCTGCTCTGACGGCATCTCCGAGACCTTCAACGAGCGTGGCCACGAGTTTGGCTCGGCCAGGATCGCCGAGGTCGCGCGCGAGCATCGCGGGAAGCCAGCTGCCGAGATCGTGGCGAAGATCTTCGAGGCGATGTCGGCGTTCCGCGGCAAAGCCGAACAGACCGACGACCAGACGGCGGTCGTCGTCCGCATCCTGGCGTAGCGGCGTCGGGCCGGCGGGCCTGAGAGGGTTACGCCGGCGGCGGTCCGGGCCGCAACGCCGCGATCGCCCGCTCGATGCGATCCAGGCGCGTGACCACGCCCATGATCTCGACGTGCGCCTTGACGTTGACCTGGTAGTCGAGATCGGTGCGGATACGGTCGCGTTCCGACTGCCGGTTCTGGCTGACGAGCACGAAGATCGACAGGAAGATCGCCTCGAGGCTCACGATGAGGGTGAGCAGCCCGAACGGGAACGGGTCGAACGCCAGCACCGGCGGCAGCCAGCCTGCGCTGGCGAAGATGTTGAGCAGGATCCAGCCGCCGAACCACCCGAGATGCGCGATCGTGAACGCGTGGCTGGCGGCCACGGTGGCCACGACATCGCTCACGCGTTGCCAGCGGGTCGTCGCTTCGGCGATGGCGGCGTTTGGGTTACGCAGACCCCGAATCGCCGCGGTGCTGGCGCGCTGACGCGCTCCGAGCGCCTCCAGCACGTCGATGGCGACATCGGGACGCTGGCGCAGGAACGCGTGAAAGGCCTCGCGGTTGAGCGCCAGCAGCGAGCAGTCGGTGAGGGCGCGCACGGTCGCGCTGCGCGGCCCGCCGTCGAGCAGCGACAGCTCGCCGAACATGCCGCCGGGCCCGAGCGTGTCGAGCAGCACGTGATTGCCGTCGGCGTCTGGCGCGGTGACCGCCACCCGCCCCGCGTCGATTACGTACAGCGTGTCGCCGGAATCGCCGATCCAGAAGACCGGCTCGTTCTCCGCCACCGTGCGGCGCGTCAGGCGCGCCAGCAAGGCCTCGTGGCCGGCCGCATCCAGGGTGGCGAAGATCGGGATGTGGGCGAGTGACGCCGCCGCGGCTGATGAAGCTGCGCGGTCATTCATTGTTGCGTCCGCACCGGGTTGGGCGCGCGGTGCTCGAACACCAGACCGACCGCCGTACCGCGCTTGAAGCCTTTCCAGTAGGTATGGGTGGGTGCCGGGGCGCCGCTGCTAGGATCGAGCGCGAACACGGCCTCCTTGCCCTGCGGCACGAGGTCGAGATACGCGCGCCTAGCGTCGTTGTCCTTGAGATGCAGGTCGAGGTGGGCGGTGACGAAGTGCACGAGGATGTTGTTCATCCGCGTCGTGTCCCAGACCGGATCCGCGTAGTGGAGGTAGGGGAACGACTTGGCAGCGTCCGAGTAGGCGTAGGCTTCGGCGGGCGCGGGAATGGGCGCGGCGGCGTTGTGGTTGGCGTTCACGAAGGTCAGCAGGTGGCGGTCGCTGTTGACGGCGCCCTCGAAGATGGCGCGCGTGCCTTTTTCGTAACCCGAGACGTCGTCGGCGCTGCCGGCCACGAGCAACATCGGCGTCCGGATGCCGGCAAGCCCTGCGGCATCCCAGTAACCCACCTGCATGCCCCACGGGCCGATGGCGATGGCCGCTTTGATGCGCGGATCGCGCGCCTGCTCGTAGCCGGGCGTGCCGGCGGCGCGTTCGAGCAGCAGTTGGTTCGGCGGCGCTCCTGGGAAGGCAGCGGCCGCCCGACGATACCCGCCGCCCACGACATTAACCACGCCGTAGCCGCCCATCGAGTATCCGAGAATCGCCGTGCGCGAGACATCGACCCGGCCCGCCAGCACACTGCCCGACCCGGCCGCCGCCAGCCGCGCCATCTCGCTCACGACGAACAGTTGATCGAAGGCGCGGTTGTAGAGCGTGCTGGCGAACGCCTTCTGGCTGTCATACGTGCTGTCGGTGTGATCGATCGACACCGTGACGTAGCCCTTGCTAGCCAGGTTCTCGCCAAGATGGCTCATCAGGAGCCGGTTGCCCGGATAGCCGTGCGAGATGACGACGAGCGGAAACGGCGCCGTGCCGGCCAGCGGCGTGGCGTCACGCCGCGCCCGGCCGTGCAGGGTGGTCGCCGTCACACCGTCGCGTAGCGTCGTCAAGTAGTCGCCGCCGGCCGCCGCACCGGTCGTGTCGGCGGCTGCGGGATACCAGACCTCGAGCGTCAGCGGACGGTCGTAGCGCGCCGTAGGGCCGGCGGCTTTCGTGTTGAGGATGTCGGGCCGGTTCTTGTCGACGACCTGCAGTGTCCGCACGCCGATGGCGAACTCGCCGAACGAAGCCAATTCGGGCGCCATCGGTGAGACGCGATCGATGCGGTTGTCCTGGCGGGCGCCCACCGACGCCACCGCCAGCAGACACGCCACGGCATGCACCACGAGGGCGAAACGACGAACGCCGCCAGACACTGAGTCCATGGCGGCGTATTGTGCCCTATCGGCGGGGCGTTGGGACCGGGGAACCGCACTCCCGGTTTCCTGCTCCCTAGCTCCCCGTTCCCCGTCCGCTAGTGGTGCTCGTCGACCGCGGTTGCCGAGGCCAGATAGATCGCGGCCAGCAACATGAAGATGAACGCCTGCAGCGGTCCGACGATGAGACCGAGCGCCTGCATCGGCAGCGGCGCCAGGAACGGCACGATGCTCCCGATGATGAGGACGACCAGGTGCTCGCCGAAGATGTTGCCGAACAGGCGCAGCGTGAGCGACATCACGCGCGAGGCGTGGCTGATGATCTCGATCGGCAGCATCAGCAAGAACATCGCCTTCGGCACGCCCGGAGGGAAAGCGAAGTGCAGCAGGTAGTTGCCGAGCCCCTGCGCCTTCACGCCCTCGATGTGGTAGTAAAGCCACACCACGAGCGCGAGCGCGAACGGCACGTTGACGTTGCTTGTGGGCGACCCGAGGCCGGGGATCTGGCCCATCAGGTTGCCGACCAGGATGAAGATGAACACCGTGCCGACGAGCGGCAGGAACTTCTTGCCCTTGTGCGGCATCATGTTCTCGAGGTTGTCGACGACGAAGCCGACGATGTCTTCGAGGATGATCTGCAGCGTGCCGGGATTGTCGACACTGAGGCGCGACTTGATGTAGACCCCGAGCCCCGCCAGGAACATCACGATGAGCGCGCAGAAAACCAGGTAGTCGGGCACGTGCACGCCGAGCGGGCCCAGTAGAGCGTTCACCAGATCGACGAGTGGCGAGGGGTGTTCGAGGGATTCCACGACCGGAAGATTGTACCTGAATTCACAAGGGTCGGGCCAGTCACGAAGGCGCGAGCGGGCCGGAGAATCGGGCCACGGGAGGCCCTGGCGCGAGGGCGTGGAAAGAAAAAGCCGGGCCGGCCTGGGATGGTGGCCGACCCGGCACCTGCGGCGGGTGGGAAGGAGTCGCCGCCGCGACCCCGAGGGGGCGGCGTCTAACTCCTTCGATATCTATTAGTTACGGTAGCGAATTCGCTGTTCTCGCAGGTGCAGACCGAGCGGCCGTCCGCCCAGCACCGCCAAGTCCTGCACCTTCCCTTTGACTTCGACGCGGGCGCCGCGGCCGGGCACCCGGCGATCGGTCGAGACGACCGTGATCTCCCCGGTGCCGTCATCGATCCGGTAGACGTTGAAGCCCACGACCGGCACACCCCACGACGTCGTCACTCGGCCCGTGACGGTCACCGAGTGATCGACGAAGCGTCCCGGTTGCGACTGCACTTGCTGAATCGCCGGTCGGCCCGGCACCGAGGCGCACGCGGTGGTGAGCGAGGCGGCCACGGTGGCCGCGGCCAGGGTCCAGACGATGTTGCGAGTGATGTGCACGGTCAACCTCCGTGGGCGTCTTGCCCTGTCGCCCGCTAGTACGACGGCGGGAAGTGAGCGCGACGAATCGTGAAACTACCGACGGGATGCGGCGATGCCAGCGCCTGCCTGATGATCGCACCCCGGTGATCCGCCGCGCTCGATCATCACTCAATCAAGACGCGTGCCGGATGGCGCGTGCCGCGGGCGGCGACGGAAAAGCCAGGATATCTAACTGATTCAGCGATGCCGTCACACGGTGCTCCTGGTGCGACCATGAACGGGCGTCCTTGCTCAGGGACGCGCTGACCTCTCCTGGAGCCATGACGTCACTTGGTGCATGGAGCCAGCGCGGGGCCGACGCCCCGGTTTCTTGTCCGTACCGGTTAGTACACCGAGAGGTAGCGGTCGCGCTCCCAGGGGGAAACCTGGCGGCTGTAATCGTCCCACTCGCCGCGCTTGGCGGCCAGGAAGTGCTCGAAGATGTGCTCGCCGAGCGCGTCGCGCACGAGTTCGCTCTTCTCGAGCTCGTCGAGGGCCTCGCTGAGGTTGGTCGGCAGGTCGTCGATGCGCAGGTGCCGCCGCTCGCGGTGGCTCATCTTCGAGATGTTCTTGGTCACCGGCGGGCCGGGGTCCATCTCCTGGACGACGCCATCGAGGCCGGCGCGCAGCATGACGGTGAGGGCCAGGTAGGGATTGCACGAGGGATCCGGCAGTCGCTGCTCAACTCGCGTGCCGTCGCCTCGCGCTGCCGGCACGCGCACGAGCGGGCTGCGGTTCTTCTCGGACCAGGCGATCGCCGTCGGCGCTTCATGACCAGGCACGAGCCGCTTGTACGAGTTCACGAGCGGGTTGGTGATGGCGCAGTAGCCGCGCGCATGGCGCAGCAAGCCGCCGATGTAGTGCAGGCACGTCGCGCTCAACTGCCACTCGCGGTCGGCATCGAAGAACGCGTTCCTGTCGCCCTTGAGCAGCGTCTGGTGCGTATGCATGCCCGAGCCGTTCACGCCGTAGATCGGCTTGGGCATGAAGGTCGCGTGCAGGCCGTTGCGCTTGGCCACGTTCTTGACGACGAAGCGGAAGGTGCTGATGTTGTCGGCCGTGGCCAGCACGTCGTCGTAGCGGAAGTCCACTTCGTGCTGGCCCGGCGCCACTTCATGATGGGCGGCTTCCACCAGGAAGCCCATCTGTTCGAGTGCGAGGACGATCTCGCGCCGCACGTCCTCGCCCCGATCGACCGGCGCCAGATCGAAGTATCCGGCGGTGTCGTGCGTGAGGGTCGTTGGGCTGCCATCCTTGCGCTGGAAGAGGAAGAACTCGGCCTCGGGCCCGGCGACCATGCGGAAGTCCATGGCCTTGGCGCGCGCGATCGCGCGCTTCAGCGCCGAGCGCGGGCAGCCCTCGAACGGCGTGCCGTCCGGGTTGGCGATGTCGCAGGTGACGCTCGCCACCCTGGCGCCGCTGGCGTCCGGCCACGGCAGTACCTGGAAGGTGCCAAGGTCGGGCTTCAGGTACATGTCCGATTCCTCGATGCGCACGAAGCCCTCGATCGAGGAGCCATCGAAGAGCACCTGGCCGTCGAGAGCGTCGGCAAACTGCCGGTCGGGCACCTCGACGTTCTTGGCGACGCCCAAGATGTCGGTGAACTGGAGGCGGAGGAACTTCACGCCTTCGCGCTCGGCGCGCTCGAGAATGGCGGCTTTCGTGTCCATGTGAGTCACCGGCCAGTATATCGGCCCAGCCTGCCACGAGCGCGCTGGGACCAGCGCCCCAACCACCAGCGACACCGCGTCGTCTGACTCGATTGGAAGCCAGCTCCGGGGTGCCGGGGCGGGCCGGTCGCCCAGCACCGGGCGGCCCGTTCACAAGGAGCATCGATATGACGGGGCAGCGAATGGCGGTCTACGCCGGCGTGCTCGCCACGACGATCGGAGCCGCGGGGGCTGGACTCGGCGCCCGGGCCCACGACCAGCAAACAAGTGACGAGGTCGGGCAGGAACGGCGCGTGGAACGCGATCGGCGCCAGGATCGGCGGGTGGTCGTAGCGCCGCGCGAGCGGCAGGTCATCCGGCTCGACGGGCGCGGCAGTCAACTCGGCGTCATGGTCAGCGACCTCGAGAGCCAGAACGAGAGCGGCGTGAGGATCGACGAGGTCGACGAGGACAGCTCCGCCGAGAAAGCCGGCGTCAGAGCCGGCGACATCGTGGTCGAGTTCGACGGTGAGCGCGTACGCAGCGCCCGGCAGCTGACGAGGCTGGTGCAGGAAACGCCTGCCGGCCGCAGCGTGAAGATGACCGTTGTTCGCGGCAGCGATCGCCAGACGCTCGATGTCACGCCAGAGCGCCGCGAGGCGCTCGCGTGGAGCGGCCGGATGGGCCCCGAGTTCGAGCGCGAGATCGAGCCGTTCTTGAACTTCCGTCTCGAGGGTCTGCCGTCGCTTGGCGCCCGCGGCCGGCTCGGCGTGCAAGTCGACAACCTGAGCGATCAGCTGGCGGAGCACTTCGGTGCAAGAGACGGCGGCGTGCTCGTGGCCGGCGTCACGGCCGACTCACCGGCGGCCAGAGCCGGCCTCAAAGCCGGGGACGTCATCACGAAAGTGAACGGCGCAGCAGTGAAGAATCCCGGCGATCTCATCGAGGCGCTCGGCGCCGTGAAGGATGACGGCGCCGTCACGCTCGATATCGTGCGCGACAAGTTGGCCACGAGCCTCAAGGCCACCATCGAACGGCCGCGGCCCAGCCGTCCGGCGCCGAGCCCCCGACCGGCGTAGCTCGGGTCGATCCGGATGGCAGGCGTCCGGCTATCCTTGGGCATGCCGGACGCCGCCCGCCCAACTCGCCGCCACTGGCGCACGACCCTCGTCGCTCCCGCGCGCCGGCCTTCGCAGCACTTTCCCTCGCTGGTGCCGGCGGTCCATCGCGGATCGACCGTCGTGTTCGAGCGGCTGCGTGACGCCGTCGACGACTGGCAGCAGATCGAGCGCTATACCTACGGCCTGTACGGCACTCCCACCACGCTCGAACTCGGCCTCAGAATCGCGGAGCTCGAGGGTGCGCGTCACACGTTCATCACCCCCGGAGGCCAGGCGGCGCTGGCACTCGTCTACCTGGCCTACTGCCGGTCTGGCTCGCACGCGCTCGTGCCGGCCAGTGCTTATGGGCCGAATCTCGAGATCGGGCGCGACCTGCTGGCCGGTCTCGGCATCGAGGTCGAGACCTATGATCCCGCCGCCGGCGCCGCCATCGCCCAACGCCTGCGTGATAGCACCGCCCTCGTCTGGTGCGAGAGCCCAGGCTCGATCACGATGGACGTGCAAGACGTGCCGGCGATTGTCGACGCGGCTCATGCACGCGGCATCCCCGTGGCCCTCGACAACACCTACGCGGCCGGCGTGCTCTTCGATGCCTTCGCGCATGGCGTCGACGTGAGCGTGCAGGCGCTTACGAAGTTCGTCGGCGGTCACAGCGACGTGCTGCTCGGCTCGATTTCGGTGGCTGACGACGACGCCTACGCGCGTGTGGGCACGGCCCACCGCGTGATCGGCATGGCCGTCTCGCCCGACGACTGCGCGTTGGCGCTGCGTGGGTTGCAGACGCTCGGCGTGCGGCTCGAACGGCTCGAGCGCAGCACCTTGCAGGTCGCCGAATGGCTGCGCGCCCGCCCCGAAGTGGCGACCGTGCTCCATCCAGCCTTCCCAGACTGCCCGGGGCACGAGTTCTGGCGACGAGACTTCACGGGATCGAGCAGCGTGTTCTCGATCGTCTTCACCGACGACTGGCCCGCCGAGCGCGTCGCCCGCTTCGTGGACGGCCTCGGCGTGTTCCGTCTGGGGTTCAGTTGGGGCGGCGTGACCAGTCTCGTGATGGCCTATCAGGATTCCGTGCGGCTCGGCCCGGATCTCGGCGCACGTCTCGTCAGGTTGAACGTGGGCCTGGAAGAGCCCGCGGATCTCATCGACGATCTGCGCCAGGCGATCGAACGGGCGTAGCTGCTAGCCGAGTTCGACGCGGCCGGCCGGCGTGTCGTCTGCTCCCGGCTCGACGGCGGCTTCCGCGGCACTCTTCGGCAGCGGCTCGAGCAGGGTCGCCAGCTGGGAGGCGACGATGCCGGCAGCGGCCAGCACGTCGGAGCCGGCCTCGCGCGTGCCGGTCATTTCGAGTGACAGCACGCCGGTCGTACCTCGTGCGCCGGCAATCGGCAACGCGATCGCGGCGGGCTCACCCGCACGCGACGGCGTCGTGACCGAGCGTACCCGCGCGAAGGCCTTCGCTGTCGGGTTGTCGTCGGTCACGCTCACGACAAAGAAGCGCTCGACCACGCGGCGGTCGTAGCCGGAGGAGGCCACCACCTGCAGCGTCTTGTGGTCGGCATCTGCCAGCCACACGGCGATGCCGCGCGCACCGAGCGCGGGACGCACGCTGTCGAGCACGCCGGGCAACTTGTCGCCATCGGCCAGACGCGCCAGAGCATCGCAGGCGGCGGCGAGCGGTGTCAGGGCCACGGTTGGCGGGGGCGGCGCTGCCGGCGCTCCTGGCGTGGCCCAGGGCGCTGCCGTTCCCGCGATAGCCACCGCCGGCGCCGCTGTCGCGGCCGCCATCGACATCGGCAGTCCGTCGGCCAGTGGCTCTTCAGCCTCGGCCGGTGCGCCAACTGCCGCCTCGTCTCCCCTTCGGCGCGGCGCCGGCGTGAGCAGCACGGCCGCCACACCGAGTACGCCGAGCGCACTGGCGAGGGCCAGGATCTGCTGGTCGCGTGTGGAGGCCAGATCGCGATCGGCCGTCGCGATCATCGTGCCGATGGTTTCAGCCACCTCATGATCGAGCGCGTCCACGTGCGGCAGCGCTTCGCCGAACGCCACGTCGCTGGCCATCAGCGCGCGTCCGCTCACCGCGTTCTCGCGCAGGCGCGCCTCGGCGTCAGCCAGCTTGTCGAGGCGCTCGGCATGCTGGCGCAGGCCAGCGCCGCCGTCGGTGGCCAGGAGCGCGGCGAGCCTGCCGCGCGCGGTCTCGAGCGAGGCCGTGGCCTGACGGCTCCAGCTCACTGCTGCCTGGCCCGGTGAGGCCATCGCGCTCAGGGCGCGGCGGGTGTCGGCCAGGGCCGATTGCAGTCCCCGCGCATCGATGGTCGCGACGGCAACAGCGCGGCGCTTGTCGAGCGCGCGCTGTTCGAGCCGGGCCGCCCAGTAACAGCAGCCGGCGGCCGCGATGACGGCGATGGCGAGTACAGTCCAGCGGACGGCGGGATGTCGCATGCAATCAGAGGCGCGTCAGTCGGACGCGCGGTCCAGTTCTTCGGTGACGAGGCGCAGCGGAATGACCGACGGCTTGGCCACGTGTTCCATCTGCACGTTGTGGCCCTTCACTGGCGGCAGGTCCTGGTACATCGCGTCCCACTTCCAGCGCTCGGACGGATTCGAGGCCTGGAGCCACGTGGCCGCGCTCACCGGCCGTTTGAACGTCTGCGCGCCGAGTGTTTCGTAAGTGGCCTGGCCGGCCAGGGCCACGGCGAGATCCACCCGGACGGCCGCCGACGACTCGTACGAGAACGGCAACCCGAGGGCGGCCGCCACGCTCGTGAGGATCTGCCAGTCTTCCACCGCTTCGCCGGGCGTCACGATGGCCTTCGAGGCGGCCTGCAGCATGCCTTGATCGTTCGTGAAGCAGCCGTCCTTCTCGACCCACGCGGCACCGGGGAGCACGACATCGGCGGCGCCGGCCATCGCACCCGTGAGCACGCCCTGGTAGACCAGGGCCTTGATCTTGCCCGTGGCCTTCGCTTCACGCACCCAGCTCACGTCGCCCAGCGACTCGGCCGGGCCCGGGTCGACCACATACAGCACGTCCACGGTGCCGGCGTCGACGGCCGCGCGCAGGCTCGTGAGGTCTGCTGCGCCGTCGAGGCCCGCGCCCACGCCGAGGCCGAGATCGCGCGCTCCGGTGACGTTCGGCGCATCGGTGGCCGGAATCACGAACTGGGTGCCGGCGGGCTGCGATTTGGCCGAGCGGCGCCACGTCACCGCGACGTGGCTCGGGCCGGCATCGCCCTTCAGTTCGGTGGCGATGCGCTTCACGAGGAACAGCTCTTCGAGGCTGGCGTGGGCCGAGACGAGAAAGCGCACCGAGGCTGGATCGCGGCGGCCGGCAGCGTTCAGCAGATCGCGCACTTTGGTGAGCGCGTCCTTCCAGGTGGCCGCCTGCTGCGCGCCGTCCCTGGTCTTGAGGAGTGGCTTGCGCAGCCGATCGTTGCCTTCGACCCAGCCGTACTGGAAGCGGCCGATGTCACACATCCAATAGCCGTTCACCGCCGGATTGAAGCGCGGCGTCATGCGCACGAGCTGTGAACCCTTCGCCCACTCGGGCTTGGCGCGCAGCCAGGCCGTGGTCGAGCAGCCCTTCGAGCAGCCGGTGCAAATCGTGTCGATGGCGTTCGGGTTGTCCCACGGCCGCGAGCGGAAGCGGTACTGCTTGGTGGTGATGGCGCCCACCGGACAGACGTCCATGAGGTTGCCCGACAGGAGGGAGTGCACGCCCTGTTCGTTGAAGGTGCCGATCTCGCTGCCGTTGCCGCGGTTCATGACACCGATCTGCGCGTCGCCGTCGACCTCGCTCATGAAGCGGACGCATCGCGTGCACATGATGCAGCGGTTTCTGTTGAGCATCAGCGTGGGACCGAAGTCCACATCGGCCTTCACGCCCTCGCCGTCGAACGTGCGGCGCGGGAAATCCATGCGGCTCTGCACGTTGCCGAAGGCCAACGAGTAGTCCTGCAGCGGGCACTCGCCGCCCTTGTCGCACACCGGGCAGTCGAGCGGGTGGTTGATGAGCAGGAACTCGAAGACACCGGCGCGCCCTTCGGTGCTCTCGGCGTCCTTGGTGTGCACGATCATGCCCTCGGCCGCCGGCGTCGAGCATGACGTCTGCAGCTTGGCCATCTTCTCGATCTTCACGAGACACACACGGCACGACGCATCGATGCCCAGCCCCGGGTGATAGCAGTAGTAGGGCACCTGGATGCCGGCCTGAAAAGCAGCCTGCAGCACCGAGGTGCCCTTGGGCACCGTCACCTGAGCGCCGTCGATCGTGAGCGTCACCTGTTCCATGGCGGTCGGAATCATATCACGCGCGGGACGTTGATTCGGTGTCGCTGGAGGCGTGGAAGTCGCGTCTGGTCAACAAGATGGAGGTGAGCGGCCGCGACCCGCCGTCGCCCGCCAGACTGAAGCCCACAGGCCTCGACGCCGAAAGTATAGGCGTGACCAGCGACCGTGCTCGGCGCGCCGGACGACTCGTGGTGTTCGCCCTCCTGCTGACCGTGGGCGGCGCGGTGCCGGCCTGGGCGCAGTCGCAGGCCGTCCGCACCGAAGCCCGGTCGGTAGCCATCGCCGGGCGCCGGGCCGAAGCGGTCACCATGCTCGAGACGCACCTTGCGACCTTCCCGCGCGATGCCGATGCCAGGCTGCTGCTCGGCGTGGTGCTGTCGTGGGACGGCAAGTACGACGACGCCGACCGCGAACTGCGGCGCGTGCTCGAGCAGTCGCCGACCTACAACGATGCGCGGGTGGCCCTGGCCAACGTGGCCTGGTGGACCGGCCGCTACGACGTCCTGCAGGAGCTGTCGGCCACGGGGCGTCTCCAGCGGCCGTACGACGTCGAGTGGATCATGCTCGAAGCCCGGGCCCTCGACGGCCTGGGCCGCCGCCGCGAGGCCCGCCAGACCGTCATGACCCTGCTGTCGCGCCAGCCCGGCCACGTCCAGGCCCGCACGCTCAAGAACCGCCTCGACACCCAACTGCGACCGTGGACGCTGACCATGGGCTACGGCGCCGACCGCTTCTCCGACGGCCGCATTCCCTGGAACGAGTACTCGACGGCCGTGAGCCGGCAGACGTCCGTCGGCAGTGTCATCGGGCGCGTGAGCCACGCCGAGCGCTTCGGCTACACCGACCGGCTCTTCGAGGTGGACTTCTACCCGAGCATCCGGCCCGGCACCTACGGGTTCGTCTCCTACGGCCGCGCCAAGGACGACACGCTGTTCCCGAACTACCGGATGGCGGCCGACCTTTATCAGTCGCTCGGCCGCGGCTACGAGGCGTCCATCGGCTTCCGCCGCCTGGGCTTCAGCTCCACGACCGACATCTACGTCGGCACCCTGACGAAGTACGTCGGCAACTGGATGGTCACCGGCAAGGTGTTCTCCGTCCCCGACTTCGACGGACCGCAGGACTCGCTCTCGTACCACGGGGTGGTGCGCCGCTACATCCGCGGCGACGGCGAAAGCTACCTCACCGCCGGCTACAGCCGCGGGTCGAGCCGCGAGGAGCTCAACGACAGCGCTGAGCTGCGCCAACTCGATGCCGACACCTTCCGCGCCGGCGCGGAGGTGCTGGTCGGGCGCACGACGCTCGCCGTTTCGGGCAGCACCAGCCGCCAGGAGCGGTCCAGGAACGGCACCCTGTGGCAGCATTCCTTTGGCGCCTCCTTCTCGGTCTACTTCTGATGCTGCGCCGTCTCCTGTTGCTGGCGCTGCTCCTGGTGGTGCCCAACTCCGTTCGGGCGCAGTCGAGCGCCGTCATGGCGCCGCTGGCGGCGCCCGCCGACGCGCCGCGGTCGGCCGACGACGAGCGTGCGCGCGACGACGCTTCCCGCCAGGCGATGGCGACCGAGGCGTGGGACGACGCTCTGGCGCTGACGCTCGATCTGGTGTCCCGCTACGGCGAACAGCCCGACTACCTGGCGAGGCTGGCCGGGATCTACAACCGCATGCACCGCCCCACCGACGAGACTGCCGCCTGGGAGCGATTCATGGTCGTGTCGCCGTCTCCCGACCGCGCCTGCCCGATGATCGGCCGCGCCTACCGCGGTCTGAGTCAGTACGACGACGCCATCGACGCCTTCCAGCGCTGCCTTGCCGCCGACCCCACGAACGTGACGCTCGTCTATTACGTCGGGCTTGGCTATGAATGGGCCGGACATTTGCCAGCCGCGCGCCAGCACTACACGCGTGCGACCGCGATGGCACCCCCCGGCCACGACTATCAGGTGTCGCTCGCCCGTCTCGACCTGCACCAGGGCAACCTCCGCGAGGCGCGCGATCGCGCGGCGGCGGTGCTGGCGGAGGTGCCCACGCACACCGAAGGGGCCCTGGTTGCCGGACTCGCCGAACAGCGGGCCGGACACCTGGACGGTGCCCGCAAGTACCTGGAACTGGCCGCGCAGCTGTCGCCCGAGTACTTCGACGTGCGCCTGGCGCTCGGCATCCTCGACTACACCGAGTCGCACGTGGTCGAGGCGCGCGCACACTTCGAAGCCGCGTTCCTCTCCGACCCGGCCCGCCGGGCCGAAGTGCAGCCGTGGCTCGATCGCACCATCTCGCCAAGGTGACATGCCGGCCCCCATCCGCCTCGCTCTCGCCGTTGCCACGCTGACCGCGTTCTGGATCGCGCTCTTCGTGTCCGACTATGCCAACATCGCGCCGGTCGCGCCGTCCGTGGCCCTCGACGTGGCGTCAGCATCGGCCCTCGGTGGGCCCGAGGCGGTCACCTCCGCCGACCCGGCTGCCGACGCGGCGCTCATCGACGGGTTGCTCGTCGACAGCCGCGAGGCGTTCAGCAGCGGACGCTGGCAGGACGCGCTCGAACCGACCAAGGCCATCGTCGCGCGCTTCCCGGGCCAGCACGTGTATCTCGCGCGTCTGGCCGAGATCTACAACAAGCTCGAACGGCCCGAGGACGAAGCGGCCACCTGGGAACTCTTCATGGACCGCGCGCCGCTGCCGGCCGAGGCCTGTCCGGCCATTGGCAACGCCTATCGCCGGATCGGCAAGTACGACCTGGCGCTCAGCGCCTTCGAGCGCTGCTTCCAGACCGACACGACCAACGCCGAACTCGTCTTCTTCGTCGGCTTGGCCAATGAATGGCTCACCCGCTTCGGTCCGGCGGAGGAGTTCTACCAGCGCGCCATCAGGATCGCCACGACGCACCTCGACAGCGAGGTCGGCCTCGCGCGTTTGCGCCTGCACCGCAATCAGCTCGCCGAGGCGCTGTCGCGCGCCAAGGCGGTGCTGAAGCGTTCGCCGACGCACGTCGACGCGCTGCTCGTCGCCGGCCTCGCCGAGCAGCGCGCCGGCCATCGCGGCCAAGCGCGCGTCTTCCTCGAGCGAGCCGTCCGGCAAACGGACGACTACTTCGACGTCCATCTCGCGCTCGGCGTGCTCGACTACAGCGAATCGCGGTTTGCCGATGCCCGTAAGCGCTTCGAGATCGCCAACAAGCTCGATCCGAAACGCAATGAGGAGGTGCAGGTGTGGCTCGAACGCACCGCCGGGGTGAAGGCCACGTCATGATGATGGCCGCCACCCTTGCGCGCTCGCTGGTCATCGCCTTCTGGCTGGCCACTGCCGCCTACGCCTTCCTCATCTCGGTACCGTTCGTCTACGAGCAGTTCCTGTTGCCAGGTCTCGTGCCGGCGCTCGTGGGCTTTGCGCGCTGGCAAGGCTGGCTGGCGCTGGCAGCCGCCCCGCTGACCGCCCTGGCACTGTGGCCGGAGTTCGCCGCCCGCCGCGCCCTCGTGAGTGGCGGGCTGCTCGTGTGGATCGCCATCATGGCCGGCGTCGGTGCCCTCGTCGCATCGCCGCTCACGAGCCTCGAGCCTGGTCGGTGGGCGCTCGGGATGGCGGTCGCCGCACTCGTGCCCGTCCTCTGGTTCGCCGTCATCGACCTCACCCAGGCGACGTGGGCCGATGCGATGCGCACGACCGATCCGCTGGCGCGGGATGCGGTGGTCGTCCTCTTTGCCGCCATCGCGTCGATGTCGCTGTTTGCCGCGACCGGTCTGGCCGCCACGCGAGCGTTCGACCTGCTCGGCGCCGTGCTGAGTGTCACCGCGCACGCGCTGCTCTTTGCCACGCTCTTCGCCGTGTTCGTCGTGGTGCGCGCGCTCGGCGACCTTACGTCGAAGCCCTCGCAGTGGGAAGCGTTCGGCGCGGTGGTGACGGTGGCCGGGCTCGTCGGACTCGCCGCCTCGGTCGTCATCCTGCCCGCCGTGTCCCAGCGCGACCGCTGGTCGCAGTTCGTCGTGATGGCCTTTGGCGCCGTCCTCGGTCTCGTGCTGGCCGCCCGTGGCGTGCGGCACGGGCACGCCCGCGACCGCGACGGCCTCGTGCTCGCGCTCGGCGGCATCGTGCCGCGCTGGGCGCACTCGCACAAGCCGATGCCACGCGCGGGCTGGGTGATGGTCGTTCTTGTCGTGGCGCTCGGCTTCCGGGCTGCCAGCGGCGCGATGGACTGGAACTTCGTGGTCGCCAAGATGGGCGCCGTCACGGTCTGGGTACTCGTGCTGGCGACGGCGTCGTTGTGGACGCCGGCGCGTGTGTATCTGCCGAGTGCGGCGCCGTTCGGCGTCTCGGCCGCGGTGCTCGTGCTGTATCTTCTCGCCGCCGGTCGCCTGCCCTTCGGGCCGGTCACGGTGGAGGCGGCCATGCGCGCCGGCGATGTCTGGGCCGTGGGTGACCCGTCGTTCCGCACGCTGCGCGACTGGCTGCACAAGCCCGTCCCGCAGGCCGAGAGCGCATCGGCCGATGGCGGAGGCGCCGACCCGGGCGGGGTCGGGTTCTTCGACTTCCTCCAGGCCCACACGAACATCGGGCGCTCGATTCCGATCGACCCGGTAGCCGTGCACCTGGCCGACCTCGACGCCGGCACCAGCTCCCGTCGGCCCCACGTCTTCGTCTTCGTCATCGACAGCCTGCGGCGCGACTACCTCTCGCCCTACAACAAGGCCGTGACCTTCACGCCGGCCCTGCAGCAGTTCGCCAACGAGGGCACCACCTTCACGCGCGCCTTCACGCGCTACGGCGCCACGGGCCTGTCGGTGCCGTCCATCTGGGTGGGCGGGATGGTGCTGCACAAACAGTACGTGCTGCCCTTCGCGCCGATGAATGCGCTCCACGATCTGCTCGACCACCACGGCTACCGCCGCTGGATGAGCATGGACAACATCGTCGAGATCATCATGCCGCGGAATCCCTCGCTCGACGAGATCGACCGCGGCCGGGGGGTCGGCGACTTCCGCCTGTGCACCTCGATCGACGACCTCCGCAAACGACTCGATCGCCTGGTCGCGGACCAGACGCCGACCTTCGTGTGGTCGCTCCCGCAGGACGTGCACGTGGCCGTCATCAACCGCGAAGGCGGCAAGTCGATCGACGGCGGCGCCTACGACGGCTTCCATGCGCCATACGCGTCGCGCGTGCGCCGGTTCGACGACTGCTTCGGCGGCTTCGTCAACGACCTCAAGGCGAAGGGTCTCTACGACGACAGCCTGATCGTCGTCACCTCAGACCACGGCGACTCGCTCGGCGAAGAAGGCCGCTGGGGCCACGCCTACACCCTCTATCCGGAAGTCGTACAAGTGCCGCTCATCGTGCACCTGCCGGCCTACGCGCGTCCCGGCCTCGAGACCAACCCAGACGCGCTTGCCTTCACGACCGACATCACGCCGACGCTGCACGCGCTGCTCGGCCACACCGTCACGGCCCCCTCGCCGATCTTCGGTCAGCCGCTCTACTGGCCCAAGGGCACGCCGGCCCCGGCGCGTCCACCGTTCGGGCTCGTGGCCTCGAGCTACGGCAGCGTCTATGGCTGGATCGACCCCGAGGGCCAGCAGATGTACATCGCGGATGGCGTGGCGCTTCGCGACTACGTTTACAGGCTCGACGGGTCGCCGACTGGTGTCTCCGGAAGCGTGTCGCCGGCGGCCCGCGCCGAGGGCCAGCGGGCCATCCGCGGCGGCATCCAGGCGATCGCCGACTACTACAAGTTCGCCCCGCCCACGCATTGAGCCTGGCGGCTATCGTCGCTCGAAGTAGCCAAGCGCCGCGTCGTCACGGTTGACGCCAACGCCGCGCACCGGCCTGCGCGCTGGCACCACGGCCGTACCCGACGCCTCAGTCAGGGCCACCACCGCATCCTCGCTCGTGCCATCGGCGTACTGCAGGGTGATCGTCACCGGAAGATCGAATACCTCGCCGAGCTGCTCGTAGCCAATCTCGACGGCGTCGCTCTTGATGGTGGTGGTGTAGCGCACGCGCGGCAGAGACGAATCGAGCACCCAGCGTTCGAAGTAGCGCTCGAGCGGACGGCCGCTGGCCTTCTCCATCGCCAGCCGCAGGTCGTCGGTGCCGGCCTTGTCGTAACGGTGCTCGGCGTAGAACGTCCGCAGCCCGTTCAGGAACACCTCGTCGCCAACCAGGCGACGCAGCATGTTCAGCACCGTCGCACCCTTGTTGTAGACGAGCGCGCGGAAGACGCGCGATTGGCCCTTGATATGGCCCAGGCGGTAGCCGAGCGAAATGGGGCCCTGGTCGGAATACTCCATCGACCAGCGGCGCAGGTTGTGCAGCGCCGACTGGTAAGCGCGGTCGCCGCGCAGTTCGCGAGCGTAGAGCGTGGCGAAGTACTGCGCGAATCCCTCGCTGATCCACTGCTCGTGGTAGTTCTTCCAGCCCACCGCCTGGCCCCACCACTGGTGTGCGATCTCGTGCGCGAGGATGAACTCGGGATAATCGTTGAAGGTGGCGGGATCGTTGCGCCAGACGAACGGGGTCATCGGCAACGGATTGTTGAGCACGGCGAAGTAGGCCGGGCTGTGGCCGCCGGGCAGATCGCTTTCGAGCATGGCGACGGTGAAGGCGGGGTAAGGCGCATCGCCCATCAGGGACGCGTAGAAGCGCAGGATGTCGGCCGCCGTCTCCAGCACTTCCCGGGCGCGCCCTTCCTGCCGCCGGTTGCCGATCGTCACGAGCTCCACGGTGTTGCGCCCGCCGACCGGCGGCGGCTTGGGCGGCGCCAGCAGCTGGGCGAGCGTCACCGACTTCGGCGGCGGCGGCAACGGCGGCACGACGATATCGAGCGCGACCGTCGCTGCGTCCACGCGCGTCATGCGGCTGACGACAGCGCCCAGATACCGCACCGGGTGCCCGGTGCGGAACGTGAACGCGTGGCGCGCCGGCATGCCGGACGCCGGCGGCAGCAGTTCGGGCTCGCTCGAGACGGGTACCCCGGACGCCGCGACCAGGTACTCCACCGGCACGGCGACACGGAGCGTGGCGGTGGCGAAGTCGCTGACCGACGACTGCGGATACCACGCCGACCGGTTGCTCAACAGCCAGTTCGGCTCAGCCACGACGATCGGATAGTCGGGATCGCGGCGCGCCGAGCGGTCGGACTGGAGCGACTCCGAGTCGATGGCTTGACGGTCGAGCCGGCCCTGGTAGCGAATGGTGAGCGTCAGTTCGTAGTCGCGCGGTACGGCAGCCGGCAGGTTGACGACGAACGAGTTCTGGTTGCGCACCTTGAGGAACAGCAGGCGGCCCAGTTCCTGGCTCGTGACCGACGACACGGTCAGGTTGTCGGCCAGTTTGAGAGTGAGCGCCGCGAGCATGGACGACTTGACGCGCAGCGTCATGCGCGACGTCCCGGCAATCCACTGGCGCTCCGGGAAGACCTCGATGTCGAGCTCGTGATCGAGGATGTCGATCTCCGTGAGGTCGTCTTCGTTGTAGAACGCTCCGCGACTGGCCAGTTTCTGCGGCGAGGCATAGATGGCGATGTTCTTCTGCCGCTCGCGCGTGAAGAACGTCACGTCTTCGGCTTCGGCACCGGCGCGCACGTAGGTGAGCGTGCGCCAGCGGCGCGTGCGCACTTCGGCGAGGAGGTCGCCGGGCTGCGGCAGAATCGACCAGGTGTCGCGGCTCATGTCGCTCAGATCGAGGCTGAACGAGCGCGACACTTCTTCGTCGAAGATGTCGCGGGCCCGCGACAGCAATTGCCCGTCGGCGGCGACGCTCGTCAGCGTGCCGGCCGACAGGGCCTGATCGAAGTCGTAGGGGTTGACCCGCACGAACGCCGTGTCGAAGCGGCTCTCGACCTTCTCGTCGCCGGCAAAGAGCCGCACTTGGCCGCGCTCGGTCTTCGGCGTCGGCGCAAACGTCATCAGGCCATCGCCGAGCAGCACCAGCGCCGTGACGCCTTCCTCCGTGTCGCCGACGAACACCGATCCCGTCAGCAGCTTCAGCTCGAAGTCGATGGAGGTCAGCACCATGTTGCGCGCCTGGAACATGCGCTCGCGGTTGATCTCCAGGCGGTGCAAGACGTCGAGCTGCGTCAACTTGTCCTGCGCGATGATGCGCCAGGGCGTGTCGGTGCCATCAGGCGCGGCGGCGGCGAGCGTGGGCCGGCGCAGGTCGAGCCGCCACGTCGAGAGCTGCCCGCGCGTGCCGCTCTCGATGAAGACCTCGACGATCATCCGGTAGCCGTCGCCAGGGAGCGCGCCGTCGAGCGGCAGGCGATCGCGTTCGTGGACGACGACCCGCGTGACCCCGCGCGGTACGGCCGCATCGAAGAAGTCGCCGGCCGCCGCGGCGTCGGCATTGGCCGAGATGAGCGACAGCCACTCGGCCTTGTCACTCGACAGGAGCGCCGTCTCGATGCGCTGGATGGTGCGCATCAGGACGAGCTCTTCGGGATCTGGTGCGTCTGGTTGTCGCGCGTTTGCGGGCAGCGCCCACGCCGTCAGCACGGCCGCCAGCAGGAAAGCCCGGCCCATCCTCCGATTAGACGCCAGAAGGGCCGCAGACGGCTACACGTTCCCGTCGGCGGGGACGAGCGGCGGGACGGGCGGCACGATCGGCCGGCTCAGCACCAGCACCGTGAGGTCGTCGGCGAGACGTTCACCGCGGCGGTGGTCGTCGACGGCCCGGAATACGGCGCGGCTGAGCACGGCCGCTGAAACGCCCGCTGTGGCCCGCACGGCGGCCTCCAGCCCCGCTTCGTCGAACATCACTTCCGCCGGCGACTCCGCCTCAGTGATGCCGTCGCTGTACATGATGAGCGCGTCGCCGGGGTCGAGCCGCGCGAAGCCCGACTCGTAGGTCGAACCCTCGAACATCGCCAGCGCCACGCCGCCCGTCGAGAGGCGCTCGACCGACCCGCCGGTCCGCAGCAGGAGCGGCGGTGTCTGGCCGGCATTCACGAACTCCAGTGCTCCCGTGCGGGGATCGAAGAGCCCCAGGAAGAGCGTGATGAAGCGCGACGGCGGCGCGTGTTTCGATACCTGGATGTTGAGCCGGCGCACCAGCTCGGGCGGCGAGGCGTAGTCGTCCACCAGCGTGCGCAGCATGGCCAGGAAGAGCGCCATGAGCAGTGCTGCCGGGCTGGCCTTGCCGGCCACATCGCCCAGCGCGACGATGACGCGCCCGTCGGGCCGCGGCAGGATGTCGTAGAAATCCCCGCCCACGGTGTTGGCCGGCCGGGTGAGCCCGCTCGCTTCCACGCCCGGCCCCGACCACGTGCCATCCGGCAGCATCGCCAGCTGGATCTCGCGCGCCACCTCGAGGTCGCGCTTGAGCGACAGCCGGTCGAAGACCTCGAGCAGCACGATGAGGTTCATCAGCGCGAAGGCGAAGATGAGCCAGTTGGTGCCTGGCTGGAAGGCCAGCGTTGGCACGCCGATGCGGAAGAAGAACGGCGGGATCACGACCGGCACGCCGAAGACGCTGATGCCGCGGAAGAGCGACACGACGCCGAAGGCCGCCGACAGCAGCGCCACGCCGTAGATGGCGCGGCGGGCTGGCGTGAGGCGCATGGTGAACGCCGTGAAGAAGGCCTGCGTCCACCTGAGCATCCGGGTGTGGCGAGGCAGCGCCCTGAACGTCTTGCTGTCGACGCCGCGGGTGAAGAACCGGTAGGCCTCGGGCGCGTCACGCGTGAAGACCTTGCCGAGCTCGTCGCTCGTCAGATCCTGCGTGTAGGCGGAGAAAAATTCCCGCGCGCGCGACAGGGGGGCCATCGCCGGGTACTACGGCCCTAGATGACGCCGAGTTCCCGGCCGACCTCGGCCATCCGGTCGAGGGCGAACTGCAGGTCGTCGCGAGTGTGGGTGGCCGACACGATGGTGCGCAGTCGGGCCTGGTCCTTGGCCACCGTCGGGAAGCCGATACTCTGAGCGAAGACGCCCTTGGCGAACAGCTTGTCGGACATGGTGGCGGCCAGCGACGCCTCGCCGACGATGACCGGTGTGATCGGGCTTTCACTCGCGCCGGTGTTGAAGCCGAGCGCCGTGAGTCCGGCCTTGAAGAAGCGCGTGTTGTCCCAGAGCTGCGCCATCCACTGGGGCTCGCTTTCGAGCACGTCGAGCGCGGCGATGCAGGCAGCAGTCACGGCCGGCGGGTGTGACGTGGAGAAGAGAAACGGCCGGGCGCGGTGGTGCAGGAAGTCGATGAGGGCGCGCGTGCCGGCGACGTAGCCACCGAGCACGCCGATGGCCTTCGAGAGCGTACCCACCTGGATGTCGACGCGGCCTTGGCAACCGAAGTGATCGACGGTGCCGCGGCCCTGGCGGCCGAAGACGCCGCTGGCGTGAGCGTCGTCGACCATCATGATGCAGCCGAACTCGTCGGCGAGATCGCAGAGCGCGGGTAGCGGCCCGAGATCGCCGTCCATCGAGAAGACGCCGTCGGTGATGAGCAGCTTGCGCTGCGCGGCCGGCAGGCCCTTCAAAATGGCGCGCGCGGCGGCGGTGTCCTTGTGCGGAAAGACTTTGATCGGCGCCTTGCTCAGCCGGCAGCCGTCGATGATGCTGGCGTGATTGAGGCTGTCGGAGATGATGACATCCTCTTTCGTGAGCACCGCCGCCACCGTGCCGGCATTGGCCGCAAAGCCGCTCTGGAAGACGACCACGGCCTCGACATCCTTGAACGCCGCCAGCCGGCGTTCGAGCTCGACGTGGATGGCCATCGTGCCCGAGATGGTGCGCACCGCCCCCGAGCCGACGCCGAACTCGCGCACCGCGTCGAGCGCGGCCTGGCGCAGCTTCGGGTGCGTCGTGAGGCCCAGGTAGTTGTTCGACGATAGGTTGACGACCGACGTGTGGTCGTAGGTGGCGTGCGAGAGCGCCTCGCCCTCGAGCACCCGCAGCGTACGGTACAGCCCCTGCGCTTTCAGGGCGTCGAGTTCAGCGTGCAGGAAGCCAAGCGGATCGGGGCGCGAAGACATGCAGAGGATTATAGGACCGCGCCGGCTGACACGCATCGTGGCCGAGCATGGCCCACCGAGGGCGCGCGTCAGGGCGTCAATGGCCCCGCGGTCGCCCGCCTGCCATTCAGTGAGCTGTTCGGTGATGTCGGCCATCCCAGACCGACTCCTGGCATCGGGTCCGACGAAACCCCCGGGACTTTGCGCCACCTACAGTAGCCCCCCAGTCCGCGGGGCTGGATCGCAACCGTCGCCAGCGGCCGGTTGGAATCGGAGCCTGTGTCATGAAGACTGTCAGCGTTGTTGCCTCCCTCGTGTTCGGTGCCGTGCTCGGCAGGGTCTAGGCATGTCGACCCTGAAGCGTCTCCCCGTCGTGGCCGCTCTCCTCGTGGTCTTCTCGGCCGCGGTGTCCGCCCAGCCTGGGTTGGACCTCGGCGTGTCGACCAGCCAGGTCATCTACTATCCGGGGGATCAATTGCGCCTTTCGCTGTCGGCCACCAACGGCCCCGGCGGTGTCGGCGCGGCCGATCTCTACACCGGTGTCATCCTGCCAGACGGGGTGACCATCGCCACGGTGGGCCCATCGGGCGCGGCCCGCCTGGGGACCATCGCGCAGCCTGCGGCGTTCCTGCCAGTGGCGACCGGTGTGCCTCTCGGCGGCGCCTTTGCGGCCTCGGTGGACCCGCTCTTCAGCTACGTGTGGAACGGCAGCGAGCCCCTCGGCGCCTACCAGATCTTCATGGTGGCGGTGCGCGCGGGCGGCTTCGCCGACAATCGCATCGATGGAGGCGACATCCTCGCCGTGCGGTTTGGCGGGTTGCAGTTGCGCCAGCCGGCCACCCTGCTGGTGGAAGGCGATCGCACCGCCACGCGGACCATCACTGCGACGGGTGGGGCACTCAGCGCGACGGGCAGCAGTGGCGCTGGCTACACGCTGACGCTCCCCGCGGGGTCGCTCATCGGCGAGAGGGCCATCTCGGTCACGCCGCTGGCGTCGGCGCCAGGCCTGCCGATCACGAGGCTGCTCGGCGGCGTCCGCTTCGGCCCCGACGGCCTCCAGTTGGAACAGGCCGCCACGCTGGCGGTCACCGTGCCGCCGGGCCTTCCGCTCGCGGGCATCGTCGGGTTCACCACCAAGGACGACGGGACCGGATTCGAGGTCGTTCCGGTGACCATCGTGGGCCGGACGGTAAGCCTGGCCGTGTCTCACTTCAGCACCGGCGGCATTGCGCAAAGCGTGTGCGGCCCAAGCGTGACCTCCGCCGTGGGCATCGCCGCGTGCCGCATCATGGCGCAGAACCTGAGCGAGGCCGCGACGATCATCGCGGACCTCGAGAACTCTCCGGTGCCGGTGCCGGTGCGCGTGATATTAGCGGCTGAGATCAACGCCGGCATGCGCGGCTGGATCAACCAGTTCATATTGCCGTCCATTCGCGACGCCGCCAACGCGAACAACCCCGACCCGACGCTGCATTATTTTCTCGGCGTGGCGCTTCGCGAGAAGACCCAGATTGAAGCCATGCTCCAGTTGACCGAGTTCCTCGACCCGACGTCGGGCCTGGAAGAAGAGTTTGAGGCCATCAACGAGGCGCTGCCTGGGGCGCTCGAGGGCCGACGCCTGGCGGCCAACGCCTCGTGCCTGGCCGACCGCGCCAACTTCCAGGTGCACGTCTCCCGCGTGCGAGAAGTGGTGCTGTGGAAGGAAACGCTGGGCTACCCCATCAACGCCGCCAATCGCGGCCTGTCGTGCATTCAGATCTTTGTCGACATCACCTACCCTGGAGTCATCCCCGACGCCGGAGCCGAGTTCGTTGCCACGGCCGAGCCGAAGTTCAGCGATGGCCAGCCGCTGGTGAACGGCGTGCGTCCGCTGGTGATGCTCGAGGTGGCCGACCGTGGCGCCGACATCGGCGCCCCTGCCTTCGCGCAGGAGTCCGGCAGCGCGACGCTGCGCACGCTGATCAAGCCGCGGGAGAACGCGGCGCTCGGACCGCAGTTCGATCTGCGGGCGACGGTGAACGACCTGGCGCTCACGCGCGTCATCTTCGTGTCGCGCCCGCACCGGATCATGCTGCTCTCTCGGCAGGTGGAAGCGCGCAAGCTGTTGCGAGCGGGATCGCAGACGTCCGGGATCACGATCACGCGTGAGGGGAGCGCCCGGGTCTTCGCGGAAGAGCTGTCGAGCCTCCCCGCCGACCCGGACCCAGGCACCGCGACCGTCGTCGAGAGCGAGGTCGTGCTCGTATTCAACACCAACCGGACGCTGATTACGGGGAGCGGGCACCTGGGAAACAGTGCCGCCGGTGATGCCGACAGCCGCGTGTTCCTCGAGACCCGGGCGGGCGTGCGGTTGGCCGGCGGCACTTTCCAGTGCCGCTTCGATATCACGACCACGCAGTTCAGCCTGAGTGCGACGCCCGCCTTCGTGGCCACGGTGCGCCGCAACGGAACCGCAGTGTTCCAGACCACGACGACGCGCACGGTGGATCAGGTGTGCGCGGAAGGGGACTACACGCTGGAGCTGGACACCAGCTCGCAGGTGGCGCGACCCAACCCGAGCCCGGGATCGGGCAGCCGCACCTATGCGTTCACCATCGCGCTGACGCCAGCACCGGCGCCCTGAGGAGGCACGGCGGCAACGGTGGCCCCCAACACCCTCGGGGGCCCGGACGCCGGGGACGGAAGCGCGGCCAGAAGGGGGTCACCTGAGCGTGGCGCACACAGCGCCCGTTTTCGCCGGGCCCGGTGCTACGATCTCGGCGCCGATGGCCGACATCACGGAATTGCTCAGCCGATGGCGCGCCGGCGACCGCGGCGCCTTCGACGAGCTCGTGCCAAAGGTCTACGGCGAGATGCGGTCGATTGCCGCGCACCTGCTGCGGGGCGAGCGGCCGGGCCATCTGCTGGAGACGAGCGCGCTCGTGCACGAGGCCTACCTGCGGCTCGTCGACCAGACTCGCATCGACTGGAACGGGCGGGCGCACTTCTTCGGCGCGGCGGCCAATGCCATGCGGCGCATCCTGGTCGATCAGGCGCGCCGACGCCTCACGGGCAAGCGCGGGGCCGGGGCCGTCCACGAGGATCTCGATCTGGCCGTGCAGATCGCGATCGAGCCCGATCTCGACGTGCTGGCCCTGAACCAGGCCCTTGAGGGTCTAGCCGAGATGGACGGGGACCTCGCGCGGATGGTCGAGCTGCGCTACTTCGGCGGGCTGACGCTCGATGAAACCGCCGACGTGCTGGGCGTGTCACCGCAGACGGTCAGTCGCGACTGGACGGTGGCCCGCGCCTGGCTCTCGCGGCGGCTTGGCGACGCCGGAGTCGCGCCACCGGTGACGCCCCGCTGATGGACGCCGCCACCTGGGCCACGGTGAAGCGCGAGTTCGCGC
This sequence comes from Acidobacteriota bacterium, assembly GCA_018000455.1. GTDB lineage: Bacteria > Acidobacteriota > Vicinamibacteria > Vicinamibacterales > UBA2999 > CADEFD01. Next base: position 49,405 of record JAGNJW010000009.1, on the reverse strand, counting down.
GCGTACAGGAGGCGGCTGCGGAGGAGCGCGCGTCGCTGCTTCGGGCACTGAACGCCGAAGTGCGACGCGAGGTGGCGTCGCTTCTCGCCGCACTTGACGCCGCGCCGCCGCTGCTCGAAGACCAACGCCGGGCGTTCGAGCCCGGTGCCATGGTGGGGCCGTATCGCCTGCTGACGGAACTGGGCCGGGGCGGCATGGGCACCGTGTACCGGGTGGAGCGCGCCGATCGGGAGGTGTCGCGGCATCTGGCGCTCAAGGTGGCCGCCGATCGCGTCTTCGCGCCCGAGGCGCAGCGCCGCTTCATCAAGGAACGCGAAATTCTCGGCGGGCTCGATCACCCAAACATCGTGCGGCTGGTGGATGGTGGTGTGTCGGCGGGACGTCGCTATCTGGTGATGGAGCTGGCTGAAGGCACTCCCATCACCGCCTACTGCCGCGACCACCGGCTGTCCACCGTCGAGCGTGTGCGCTTGTTCCGGGAGGTATGCGCCGCGATTCTCTACGCCCACCAGCGTCTGGTGCTGCACCGCGACATCAAGCCCGGCAACGTGGTCGTTCGGCCCGACGGTCAGGTCCGCGTGCTCGACTTCGGCATCGCGCAGATCGTTCAGGCCGCTACGCTCACCGCCGATACGGCCACTGTGATGCACCCGATGTCGCTTGCCTGCGCGAGTCCGGAACAGCTGCGCGGCGAGCCGCTGGCGCTCACCTCCGATATCTACGCGCTTGGCACGCTGCTCTTTGAGGTGTTGACCGGCACCAATCCGCAGTATCGGCCCGAGGCGTCGCTGGAAGAGGCGATGCGACTCGTGCTCGATACGGCGCCGCCTGCTCCGAGTCGCCTTGCGCCCAACGTGCCTCGCGACCTCGACGCCGTCACGCTGAAGGCGCTGGCCAAGGCGCCTGCCGACCGCTACCAGTCGGTGGGCGAACTCGACGCCGATCTGGGCCGGTGGCTCGAGGGCCGGCCCGTCACCGCCGTGCCACCCAGCACCTGGTACGTGCTCACGCGGTTCGCGCGCCGCAACAAGGCGCTCACGGCCACGGCGGCGGCGCTGATGGTGGCGGTGGCGGTGGGTGCCGGAGTCGTCACGAGGCAGGCAAGGGTCGCGGAGCGGCGCTTCGAGGATGCGCGGCAACTGGTGCACGCCGTGGTCTTCGACATCCAGCCGAAGCTGGAGCGGATCCCGGCCACGTTGCCGCTCAGAAAGATGCTGATCGACGACACCCTCTCGTATCTGGAAGCCGTGTCCCGGGACGTCGGCGACAACGTGCCGCTGTTACGTGAGCTGGCGAACTCCTATGCACAGCTGGCGGCGATTCAGGGCGATGCCCTGGCCGCCAACCTGGGCGACCGGGCGGCCGCGGCGCGCCGGTTCGAGGAGGCGGAACGTCTGATGGCGCGCGCGCTGGCGCTGGCGCCCGACGATGCCGGTCTGCTCGTCGACGCATCGACGCTGCACCGGCGCCGATCGGACTTCGCGCTGCAGAACGACGACCGCGACGCGGCGGTGCAACTGGCGGCGTCGGCCGTCGCACGGGCCGAGCAGAGCCTGGCGATCGCGCCCAACACCCCGGTCGCGCTCGATGCGCGGGCCCTGGCGTGGTTCGCCGAGGGCCGGTCGGTGATGGGCGTCGATCAGGACGCGGCCTTGCAGCATTTCGATCGGGTGCGTGCCCACTTCACCCGTGCCGTGGCCGCCGACGGACTGCCGCCGCGCGAGGTCGGGCTCATGGAACTCTACACGTCCGACGTCTTCATCAAGCGCGGCGACGCCGATCGCGGACCTGGGCACGCGCGCGAGTCGCTGCGAATCGCCCAGGCGATCCTGGCGGCACAACCCGACGACCAGATCGCCCGCCTCGACGTGGCCACCTCCGCCGGGCAATTGGCCTCGGCCCTTTACAACACGGGCAGCCAGGCCGCGGCGATCGACTACTTCCGCACGTCCACCGAGATGCGCGAGCAGGTGCTGGCCGCCGATCCCGACAACGTGCGCGCCCGGGAACGACTGGCCCTGTCGAAGGGCCGCTTCGGCACGATCCTGGCGCGCCGGGGCGACTACGCGGGCGCCAGGACTGCCCTCGAGCGGGCGGTGTCCCTCTACGAACAGATGCAGGCGAACGGCACACTGGCGCCCACGATGGAACCCGACTTCGCGGAGGTCCTCGGCCACCAGGGCGACTACTACCAGCGCACCGACAACCCTCGGGCGGCGTGTGCCGCGTTTCAGCGTGCTGCCGACATTTTGGAGGCCGCCAACGAGCGCGTGCCCCTGACCGCGATTCGCAAGCAGATGCTCGAGTTCAATCGCAGCGAACTCGCGCGCTGTCGCTAGCGGTCTCGCGCGAGACGAATCGGCGTCTACTTCGCCAGCGGGTCGGGACGTAGCTGGAAGTGCGCCGCGAGCGGTCGAGTGCCCTTGCCGCCCTCGATGAGCCACGGCGTGCGATCGCCATTGGCGGCCCACAGGCCGCGACCCTTCCACCCGGCCTTCGAATCGTCGATGCGGCCGTCGAAGCCCTTGGCGTAGAACCCCATCGGGTAGGGCACGCGCAGCACCACCATCTTGCCGTCCTTGAGGGCGAGGAGGCCGTCGTTCAGGTTGCCGGTCGACATCGGCACGTCGCGCCCCAAGCCGAACGTGTCGTGCTGGTCGACCCACGTGTAGTAGCTCGACTCGGCGCTGTTGTCGCCGAGGCCGCGGAAGCCCGGCCCCGGATACCGATGGAACGTCCACCCTTCGGGGCAGTGATCGCCGGTGGCCTTGGGCCCGTTGAGCGGCGCCTTGCACTTGGTGCGGTCGAAGCTGCCGAGGTGCCCGCTCCCGAGCGACACCCACACCACGCCCTTGGCATCGATATCCGCACCGCGCACGCCGAAGCCTGGCAGCGGCACGTTGTAGATCTCGGCCAGTGCCGTCGCTGGCGGGTTTGCGCCGGGAGCCAGACGCACGACACCGCTCACGCGCCCGCGAAACGAACCCCACACCGAGCCATCCACCGGGCTCGGCATCACGGCGTAGAAGCCGGCGTTGACGCGCTTGTCCTTGGCTGGATCCACGGCCTCATCTGGTTCCACGTAGGCATCGCGCCTGCCGTTGCCGTTGGTATCGAGGACGAGTGCCGTCCAGCCCTGTGACGCGGCGGCATCGCCAGTCGCGTCGAACTTCCTGGTGTCGAGCCAGCCCACCACCGGACCGCCGCCGCTGGTCCACAACGTGTCGTTCGCGTCGTAGCCGAATTGCGGATGGTGCGTGCCGTAACAGGTGTCGACGAAGGTGTACTTGCCCGTTCTCGGATCGAGCATCGAGAGGTGCCGCGCCGCCCGCGTGAGCGGGAAGAGCTTCGCCGACGGATGGTCCGAGCCCTCGCGGCAGAACGCCGGGTTCTCCGGTCCGCGGACAGCGGCGGCGAGCCAGAGGCGTCCGCGCCCGTCGAACATCGAGTTGTGGTTGTTGACACGCGTGTCCCAGATGGCCTCCTCGCCCCAGTAGGCCGACGGCTGCAGGGCCGTGAGGCCCGCGGCATGTCCCGGCCCGAGGCTGAGCGGCATCTCGGGATCGCGCACCGGCGCCTGGTAGACGGTGGCCGTGTTCTTCACCGGATCGAGCACCGGCAGGTTGTCTGAACTGTATTCGGGCGAGCCGTAGATCGGGCCGTAGGCGTTCACCGTCGGGTTGCGGCGATCGCTCGCGATGAGGTCGTGCAGGTAGTGCTTCTCGCTCATCCAGTCGCGCAGCGTCACGACGACGTTGCGCTCGACGCCTTGCGGGCGCGGCGGCGTGGCAAACGGCAGCTCGCCCTTGGCGACGCGGTCCGTCCAGTCGCCGTAGAGCTCAAAGGCGCGGCTGCCGAGCCCGTTCAACTGGCCGAGCATCATCTGGCCCGACTGGCCGGCCTGCACGCGGCGTCGCCAGGCGTCGGCGCCAGAGGCAAACGAGCCGAAGGCGGCTGGGATCGTGCGCGTGGATTTCTGTCCGAGCTGGTGACAGCCGACGCAGCCGTTGCTCTTCATGCCGTCGAGCCACGCCGTCTGCGTGAGGTTCTTGTTGATGCCCGGATGCGTGCCGAACTCGCTCGCGGCGGGAATCGCGAGCATCGAGTACCAGTAGATGGCCGGGTAGTACTCGGCCGCCGCGGCCGGTGACGGCGCCGGCACGGCCGTGATGTTCACGTGCTGCCCGGGCCGGCTCGAGGCCTTGGCGCTGTCGACGAGGCCGTAGCCGCGGGCCCATACCTGATAGCTGGCCGGCGGCAGGTCGGGCACGACGTAGCGGCCGCGATCGTCGGTGACGACGCTCTTGATGAAGCGTACGCCCAGGTCGCGCGTCTCGGCGATGACCCAGACCCCCGCTTCGGGCCCCTTGGGACCGGTCACCACGCCGCCGATGTCATCGGCGTCAATGGCCACGGGCGGCGTTTGCGCCGCCAGCGCCACGACGAGCAGCACCGCACCGACCGCGGCGCCACCCAGACCGAGCACCGTCGAAGTGAGACGCAGGTGAGCCATCGGAAGCCTCCATCTGATCCGTATGGGCAGGCCGGATCGGCGACGAGCCTAGCATGCCGCCGGCGTTCGGGGACGCGCCGGTGCCGCCCCGGCGGGGGGTTCAGGGCGACGGCAGCGCGAACAGCATGTCGCCGTCGTCGAACGCCGCGGTGCGCTTGGCGCCAGTGGCGTCGAGCCATGCAGAAACGGCGGCGCCTTCCGGCGCCCGGAACGCGCGTTCGTGGACCAGCACGTGCGTGGCGCCAGAACTGGCGATGGCCGTCCAGGCCGCGTCAAGGTCGCTCCACATGGCCGACAGGCGCGCGGCCCGCGCGCGGTAGCCGTCCGGGAAGTAGCCGCTGTAGCCGTTCACGATGCGCTTCCCGTGCAGGCCCGCGTAGTAGACGTAGCGCAGATCCCAGCCGGCATCGCCGAAGGGCAGTTCCAGCACGATCGTGGCCGGCGGCATGTTGAGCAAGTGCCGGTAGGCGAGCGGACCCTCGTTGAGGCGGTAGACGGCGCCCCACGGCGTTTCGTAGCGCGGCCCGGTGTTCCAGGTCAGATTCACGGGCATCGGTACTGCGTAGCTCTCGGCGAGGAATAGCGTGGCGGTCAGCCCCAGCGCCAGCGTGCCGGCTCGTCCCCGTCGCGCCAGTGGAGCCAGGGCGTAGGCCGAGAGCGGCGCCAGCATCACCGCGGCGACCATCGCGAAGCGGGCGGGCACACGCAGGCCGTCGTAGCCCGGTACCCACTCGTAGAACAAGGCATAGAGGCCGAGGCCGCTCACGCGCACGCCGCCGGCCTCCGGCACCGGGCCGAGAGACATGACGACAGAGAACAGGAACGCCATCAGCAGCAGCGGCGTCAGGTCGCGAGGGTGCGCGCGCACCGCCATGCGCATGCGTGGCGAGTAGCAGACGGCCAGCGCCAGGAGCACCGCCACGACCAAGAGCGCCCGGCGCACGTTCGTGATTCTGAGCGCCACGCCGCCAACCTCACCCGTGTAGCCGCCGGTCGTTGCCAGCACGACCGCGGCGACGAGGCTGAAGCCGACGAGGCCGAGCAGCACGCGCTCGCGCCGATCGGAGGTGCCCACGACGACGGCGAGGCCGCGGCCGGCGCGCCACGCCCGCCACGACCACACCGCGACCGCGGCGGCTGCCAGTGCCAACGGCACGGCGCCCATGAAGAGATCGCCCTCGGGTTGCGGATGAGCGTTGAGCCGCGGGCCCCAGAAGTGCAGTTGGGGCGGTGCGTTGATGTAGGCGTAGAGATCCGCCGAGAGCCCCAGGACTTCACCGAACGGCCGCGTCAGGCCGAAGGTGGCCTTCGCCTCGAGGTACGGCAGCAGGAAGGGCAGCATCGCGCCGACGGCGCCCGCGGCCACCGCCCCCATTGCGAGCCAGGTCGGCACGTGCCGGAGCAGCCCGCGCACCGTCATCTCCCACAGCACGTAGGCGGCCAGCACCGGAGCGAAGTAGAAGAGGTAGTAGCCGGTGGAGAGACCCTGGACGAGAAACGCCACCGCGCCGCCGGCGAGCGCGGCAAGGCGGCGGGTGTCGAAATAGCGGCGCATGCCGAAGAGGGCAAACGGCATCCACTGTGACGACAGCGTCTGAATGTGAGGGAACTGGCCGAGGCGATACGGCAGGAACGCGTAGAAGAGACCGGCGACGAAGGCCACACGGGCCTGGCCGGTCAACTCACGCACGAACAGGAACATGCCGAGGCCCGAGAGCGCGAACGTCGCGAGGAACACCAGGTTGTAGGCGAGCACGATGTTGCCGGTCGCCAGGTAGACCGGCAAGCCCTGCACGGCCTGGGGCAGCAGGTGTTCGGAGAAGGTCAGGCTGAGCGGCGTGGGATGGAAGATGTTGCCGTTCCACAGATCGCCGAACGCCATCGCACCAGACGCCATCGCCATGAGCGCCTCGGCGTCCCAGGCCATCAGCCACATGTTGAGCAGCGCGTCGCCCAGATCCGCCGGAACATCGTGCGCGATGCCGCGGGCAACCGGCCACGTCATCGCGATGGTCAGCGCGATGTAGGCCAGGAATGCTGCCAGCGTCTGAACGCCGCGCCGGCGCAAGGGGGCTGGCACCGGATCAGGCCTCGGCGAACCCCCGGGCGAAGTCGGCCACCTCGTCGTAGATCGCTGTCAGCTCGGATGGCGGGGCGAGGAACACGACACGAAAGTAGCCGCCCGTGGCGGGCAAGCCGAAACCCGAGCCGTGCACGCAGAGGATGCCCTTGGCACGCAGCAGGCCGAGCACGAAGTCTTCGTCGGTCTTGCCCGGAGGCAGCGTCACCTGCGGCATCGCGTAGAAAGCGGCTTGCGGCGCCACCACGTGCATGCCGGGCATCTGGTTGAACCGCGTCACCGTCAGGTCGGCGCGCAGCTTGAGTTCGCGGCGAAATGCCACCTGGTGCGAGCGATCGCCGGTCAGTGCCGCCGTCACCGCGTGTTGCATGGGGCCGGGGCTGCACAGTCGCCCATCGGCGAGCTTCTTGATCGCGGCGAGTGCCTCGTCGAGGCGTGGCGTCGAGCCGACGGCCATCCAGCCGGCACGCCATCCGGGCGCGAGGTAGGCTTTCGAGAGCGACGAGTACGAGATGATAGGGGCGTCGGGCGCGAGGGCCGCCATCGGCGGCAGCGCTCCATCGAAACCCAGGTCGCCGTAGACCTCGTCGGCGAGCACGACCAGCCCGTGCTCGAGGGCAAACGCGATGAGCTGCCGGCGCACGGCCTCGGGATAGATCGCGCCGGTCGGGTTGTTGGGGTCGATGAGCACGAGTGCGCGCGTCTTCGTTGTGACCGCTCGCGCCATGTGATCCAGGTCCGGCAGCCAGCCGCGCGTCGGGTCGGTGCGGTAGTACACGGGGTTGGCGCCGATCTTCGCGAGCACGGCCGTGTAGAGGGGATACGTGGGCGACGGCACCAGCACATCCTCGCCGTCGTCGACGATCGCCGTGAGTGCGAGCTCGATACCTTCCGAGGTGCCCGAGGTGATGAGCACGCGGTCGGGAGAGACATCGACGCCGCGCGCCGTGAAGTCGGCGGCCGCGGCTTCACGTGCCGAGACGATGCCTGCCGACGCGGTGTAGCCGTTGTGGCCGTCGCGCATGGCCTTGGCGACGGCCTCGACCAGATGGGGCGGCGTGAGGAACCCGAAGGCGTTGGGGTCGCCGATGTTCAGGTAGCGCACCTTCATGCCAGTGGCTTCCACCTTCTTTGCTTCGGCCACGACCTGGCGGATCGCGTAGGTGAACCTATGGACGCGCTGCGCGGCGCGGATGGAAGTGGTTGCTTTTGCCATGTCGACGCGATCTTAGCAGCGCCGCGCTACGAGAGCGACGCCGACTGGTCCGTCGCCAGATTGTGCAGTTTTGGTCCGCTCGGTCCATCGCAGCCAGTCGCGGTTTTACATTTGGGTGTAAGTTTTACCCGCTTTTTGGCATCAAACCGGAGTGCCAGAACGGAGCAGATTGCTGCTAAGTCTTTTCATGTCAACATTTATCTATTCTGGCACGGGGGTTGTTATAGCTCCAGGCATGCAGCGGGCAGTGATTGCCTCCCTCGTCGCCCTGCTGACGGCTCCGGCTTACGGTCAAGCGACCGGCAAGCCGGTTACTGAGGAACAGACCTCCGACGTGTTCCGGTCGGGCGTCGACCTCGTCACCGTCAGTGCGACCGTTCGCGATCGACGCGGACGGGCGGTGGCAGACCTGACGGCGGCAGATTTCGAGGTGTTCGACCGGGGCCTTCCTCGGCGGATTACCGACTTTCGCACCGAGACCGCGCCGGTGAGCGTGGCGATTCTGTTCGATGTCAGCGGCAGCATGGACATAGCGTCCAGATCGCTTGCCGCGCGATTTGCGGCCCATCATGTGCTCTCCTGGTTGGAGCACGGCCGCGACGAAGCCGCGCTGTTTGCTTTTGACAGCCGGCTGCACGAGGTGGCCCCGTTCACGGTCGATACGCGTGCCCTGCAAGGTGCGCTGGGGGAGGTCGATCCGTTCGGGGCCACTTCGCTGCACGATGCCATCGCCGATACGGCACAGAAGATCCACGAGCGCGCCAACGCCCGCCGTGCGATCATCGTGCTGACCGACGGCATCGACACCGCCAGCCGGCTCACACCGGCGGAAGTTTCGGGCATCGCCAGCGAGATCGACGTGCCCGTCTATGTGATTGCGGTCGTGCTGCCGATCGACAACCCCGACGAGAACGGACGGCCGCAGGCCTTGCCGCCGGCGTCGGTGGGCACGATCCGAGAGCTTGCGGCGTGGACGGGAGGCGAGCTGTTCTATGCCAGCACGCCGTCGGACACGAGCAAGGTGGCCAGGCAGGTGATACGCGAGCTGCGTCAGCAGTACTTGATCGCGTTCGAGCCTGGCGCGGGGGCCGGATGGCACCCGATTGAGATTCGGACAACCAAGAAGAACCTGACGGTTCGAGCGCGGGGCGGATACGTCGCCGGCTCGCGCGGTCGGAGTGAATGATGGTCAGGCGGCCCTGGAAATCCGTCCGGACCAACGGCGTCTCAGGAGGACCCAAGATGAAGAAGTCAATTTTCGTGGTGAGTTGCTTTGCCGTGACCCTTGCCGTAGCGCCGGCTTGCGCGACGAAGAAGTTCGTGCGCACCGAGGTCGGCCAGGTCAACGACAAGGTGACGACGATCGGGAAGTCGCTCGAGGAAACGCAGGAACGCGTGCGTGTCGCCGAGCAGAAGATCGGCGAGGTCGACACCAAGGCCGTGCAGGCCGGCCAGGCCGCGCAGACCGCCGACAAGAACGCGATGGCCGCGCAGCAGACCGGCACCCAGGCCATGGAGGTCGGCAAGCAGGCCGTCGCCAAGGCGGACGCCGTCGAGGCCTCGGTCAAGAAGCTCATCTTCGAAACCGTGCTGACCGACGACCAGGCCAAGTTCCGCAGCGGCCAGTCGAGGCTCTCGGACGAAGCCAAGGCCGCCCTCGATCAAATGGTGGCGCAGGTGAAGTCGCAGACCTCGGCCATCTGGGTCGAGATCGAAGGCCACACCGACAACACGGGTGATGCGGCCTACAACGAGCGCCTCGGCCTCGAGCGCGCCGAAGCCGTGAAGCGGTATCTCTACGAGCAGCACCAGGTGCCGCTGCACAAGATGAACGCCATCAGCTTCGGGGAAGAGAAGCCGGTACAGGACAACAAGACGCGCGCCAACCGCTCGCAGAACCGCCGCGTCGTCATCAAGGTGCTCGCCTAGAACAGGGAACAGGGAACAGGGAACAGGGAAGAACGCCGGTTCCGCTGCTTCGCTGAACTACCAGGCCGGGGGGCTCACGCCCCCTGGCCTTTTCCTTTCCAGGGTGCATTTCGCTCGTCGCGACGGCTTCACTCGAGTTCGTTGAGCCGCTGGCCGCGCGTCGCTTGGCCACCCCTGCGCCCCGGGCCGTCAGACCCTGCCCAGCCCGTAGCCGCCGCTCTCGCCTGCCGGTTCAGTGTGGCGGGAGTGCATAGAGCCAGGCCCCGTCCACGTCGGCCAGGACCCGGGCGCCGCGCGACTCGAGCCAGTGGCGTAGCCGTTTGCCGGTGTCATCGGTCCAGGCGCCGGTGTGCACGATTACATGCGTGGCCGGTGCCAGCGCCGACCATGATGCATCTGGATCGGTGAACGGTGTCTCCAGGATTGCGCGCCGCGCCAGATAGCTCGGCGGCAGGATGCCGCTGTAGCCGTTGACCGTCCGTCGACGATGCAGGGCCGTGAAGTAGGTGTAGCGGATTTCGTAGGCGATATCGCCGAATGGCAACTCGGCGATCACGGCCTCGGCAGGCGTGATGGCGACGAACCGGTAGAGCGGCGGCAGCGATGCCGCGGGCCGCAGGTACTCAGCCGGCGCCGCGAGCGACGCCGAGCCGAGCGGGCGGTCGAGCGGGAAGCGCGGCTCCCAGCCGTGTCGTGTGACGAGTGCGACGGCCACTATCGCAATCACGAGCCCGGTCCGCCGGCGCGCCAGCCATGCTGCCCCCGTGCCGGCGAGCAGCGACAGGAAGACGGTCAGGATCGCGATGAACCGGTGCGGCACGCGGAGGCCGTCGAAGCCCGGCACGTGCTCGCGCAGCAGCAGATACGGCCCAGGCAGACTCTGCCCCCCGAACCTGATGTGCGGCCCGAACGACAGCACGAACGCGACGAAGGTCAAACCAACCAACCCCCACTTCGCCCGGCGTGACATCGCCGTCCTTGCGGCCGGCGTCACCGCCCCTACCACCGCCAGGATGACGAAGGGTGCCATCCACGGCAGGGCGGCGGTGTAGGCCTCGAAGGTCACCGAGTTCGCGCTCGTCTCTTCGAGCGAGCGCGCGAACGCCAGCCCATCCTGCGTGCGGAGGTATCGGCTCACTACCGGCCACGCGCCGGCGAGCGACGCCAGGCCGGCGGCGACCACCCCCATCCACGCGCGGCTGTCGCGCAGGCGGCCGTGACGGGCCAGCGACCACACGGTGAACGCCGCGGTGAAAGGGCCGCAGTACGCCATGAGGTAGCTGGATGAGTAGTTCAGGGCCAGCAGCGACACCGCCGCGCCGGTGAGCGCCCACGTCGATCGCGAGGCGACGAAGACGTCCAACGCCCAGAGTCCGAAGAGCCACCACTGCACCGACAGCACCTGCAGATGGCTCAGCAGCCAGTAGCTACGATAGTCGTTGAAGGTGCACGTCAGCGCCGCGACGACGCCCGCCAGTTGACTGCCCGACAACCTGGCCGCCAGGCCGTGCGCGGCGACCGCCGTCAGGGTCATGGTGGTCAAGAAGAGCGTGTTGTAGGCCAGCAGCGGATTGTGCGAGAGCCACCAGATTGGCAGCGCCTGCACGCTCTGTGCGAGCAGATGATCGGAGTAGGCGAGGGTGCCTTGCTCTGGCGCGAAGATCGGCGCGTCCCACATCGCGGACCAGGCGGCGCCACCGCCCCCCAGCACGGCCGTCAGATGATCGCTGACCCACGCGATGACCCACGAGTCGAACACGGGATCGCCGTAGTCGCCGGCGAGCGAGGTGCCCAGTCGCGTGACGAGCGGCCACGTCATCCACACGCTCAGGACGCCGTAGCCAAGGACCATCACGCCGCCGCGAGCGCATGGCCGTCGCAGGAGGAACATCGCAGGTCTACCGCTTCGAGGCCTGCACCAGCAGCGACATGCCGAAGCTCGGCGGATGCCGCTCTTCGAACTTCAAGAGCGGCATGATCCACTTGAAGGCCGCCAGCTGCCCCCTCGGGAGCACGCGCCGCTTCAGCACACGCGAGTTGAGCCACCAGCCGGCCACGCCCAGGCGGTTCAGGAAGCGAATCTCCTGCACGTCGAACCCGGCTTCGGTCACCAGCCGCGCCAGGCCCTGCTTGTCGTAGCGGCGGAAGTGCAGCAGCGCTTCGTCGAGCGTGCCGTAGAGCGACGGCAGCGACGGCACCAGCAGCACCATCCGTCCACCCGGCTCGAGCACCGAGGCGAAGTCCACCAGCGTCTCGCGATCCTGCTTGATGTGCTCGAGCACGTTCATGCAGACGATCGAGTCGAGGTGCTCGGCCCTCAGATCCGCGCGGTCGGCATCCGAGAGCGGGAACGAGAACGAGGCGACCCGCACGTGTGACTGACCCTCGAACCTGCGCCGCAACTCGCGCAGGTAGTGCGGCTCGATGTCGGAGGCGACGATGCGTTCGCGATCGGCGAAATAACGGGTCTGGTTGCCCACGCCCGAGCCCACTTCGAGGATCCGGCGGCCCAGGAACGCGTCGAAGCGATCGTGCAGCCACTTGTTGTAGGCCGAGAGGCCGGCCATGCGCCTGAGCGTCCTGGCGCCGATGTCGTCGGTCGGAGCCTCCCAGCGCGCGAACCGGACGAGCGTGTAGACGGCCTTGAACGCATCCTTGAGGCCGATTTTCTTGCCCTCTTCGTAGGTGCGGCCGTTGTACGAGATCGGCACTTCGAAGACGCGCGCCCGCATGCGGGCCACCTTGCAGGTGATCTCGGGCTCGATGCCGAAGTCGCGCGACTGGATGTCGAGGCGCTGGGCGACGTCGCGGACGAAGACCTTGTAGCAGGTCTCCATGTCGGTGAGATTCAAGTCGGTGATGGCGTTCGAGAGCAGCGTCAGCAGACGGTTGCCGATCGAGTGCCAGAAGTACAACACCCGGTGCCCGGCCCTGGTGCCGAGGAATCTGGAGCCAAAGACGACGTCGGCCTTGCCGTCGAGAATGGGCTTCAAGAGCCGCGGATACTCACTCGGGTCGTACTCGAGGTCGGCATCCTGGATGAGCACGAGGTCGCCATTGGCCTCGCGGAAACCGCGGGCGACGGCCGCGCCCTTGCCCTGATTCACGGGCTGGAGCAGCACCCGCACACCGTCTGTACCGTCGAGCTCGGCCAGAATGTCGCGCGTGCCGTCGTTCGAGCCGTCATCGACGATGATGAGTTCGAGCGTCACCGGCCCGAGGTCGACGGCCTGCACGCGGGCGACGATCTCGCGAATCGTGGCCCGCTCGTTGTAGCAGGGCATGACGACCGTGAGCGTCATTCAGCCCACAGTATATGCGGCCGAGGCTGGAATTCAGCGCGGGCCGGCGGCCGTCGGCGTCCAGCGCGCGAACCTGATCAGCGTGTAGACGGCCTTGAAGGCGTCCTTGAGGCCGATCTTCTTGCCCTCTTCGTAAGTGCGGCCGTTGTAGGAGATCGGCACCTCGAAGACGCGCGCTCGCAGGCGGGCGACCTTGCACGTGATCTCGGGCTCGATGCCGAAGTCGCGCGACTGGATGTCGAGGCGCTGGGCGACGTCGCGGACCAAGACCTTGTAGCAGGTCTCCATGTCGGTCAGGTTGAGATCGGTGATCGCATTCGAGAGCAGCGTCAGCATCTTGTTGCCGACCGAGTGCCAGAAGTAGAGCACGCGATGGCCGCCCTGGGCGCCGAGGAAGCGCGAGCCGTAGACGACGTCGGCCTTGCCGTCGAGGATGGGACGAAGCAACAGCGGATACTCACGGGGGTCGTACTCGAGGTCGGCGTCCTGGATGATCACCAGGTCGCCGCCGGCCTCACGAAAGCCGCGGGCGACGGCCGCGCCCTTGCCCTGATTCACGGGCTGGAGCAGCACCCGCACGCCGCCCGTGCCGTCGAGCTCGGCGAGAATGTCGCGGGTGCCGTCCTTCGAGCCGTCGTCGACGATCAGGATCTCGAGCGAAATGGCGCCGAGATCGACCGACTGCACCTGCCCCACGATCTCGCGAATCGTGGCCCGCTCGTTGTAGCAGGGGATGACGACGGAGAGCTTCATTCGCCGTCGAGTATACCTGCGCCTCGGCGGCCGGCCCGGGGGGAAGGCCTCACGCGCACCGAAAGGCCCTACGTCGGCCGTAAGCGGCGGCGGCCGACGCAATCAACGCGACGACTTGGCGGGTTTCAGCATCTGCTCGATCTGGCTGAGCCGCTCGTTGGTGCCGAGCAGCGCCAGCGTATCGCCCGCCTGCACGACGTCGTCGGGGCCGGGCGAGACGACGGTGACGCTGCCGGTGCCCGAGGCGGCGGCCCGCTTGATGGCGATGGTGGTCAAGCCGTAGCGCGCCCTCAGGCCGATGTCGCGCAGCGTCTTGCCGAAGAACTCGGCCGGCGCCGGCACCTCCACGATCGAGAAGTCGCCCGAGAGTTCGATGTAGTCGAGCACGTTCGGGATGACCAGGCTGTGGGCCACGCGCATGGCCATTTCTCGCTCCGGGAAGACCACGCGCGTCACGCCCAGCTTCTCGAGAATGCGGCCGTGCAGCGGCGTGACCGCCTTGGCGACGATGTTCTCGATGCCGAGTTCCTTGACGAGCGTCACGACCAGCAGGCTCGCCTCGATGTTCTCGCCGATCGAGACGACGGCCACGTCCACGTCCTCAATGCCGGCGGCGCGCAGCGCGCGCTCATCGGTGGCATCGAGCTTCACCGTCTGCGACACCTGGTCGGCAAGCGCCGTGACGCGGTCGTCGCTGCTGTCGATGCCGATCACCTCGTGTCCGAGCTGTGACAGGGTCGTGGCCATCGCTGCGCCGAAGCGCCCGAGGCCGATCACCGCGAAGGTTCGTTTGGCCATGTGTGCTACCCGACGAGAATCTTGCCATCTGGATACCGGATCCTGGCCTGGGCGGCACCCCGCCGCGCCACCGCGATGGCGAGCGTGAGCGGCCCCAGCCGGCCGATGAACATCATCAACATGACGAGCAGCTTGCCAGTGGGGGAGAAAACCGCTGCAAGGCTCGCTGGCGAGCCGGCCTCGCCCATCGAGAGCCCCACCGTGCCGAACGCCGACGTCGTTTCGAAGAGCGTCTTCAAGAGATCGCGGCCCTCGGTGAGGAGCAGCAGCCAGGCCACGCTGTTCATCACGACGAAGGCAATGAGCGAGATGAAGAACGCTTTCGCTACCAGCTCCGGCGCCAGGCGGCGCTTGAAGATCACGGTGTCGTTGGCCCCGCGCACGGTCGCCCAGAGCGCGGCGAGCGTGATCGAGAAGGTGGACGTCTTCACACCGCCGCCGGTGCTGCCGGGTGAGGCGCCGATGAACATCAGGCCCATCATCACGAACAGCGACGGCACCGTCAGGGCTCCGATATCGAGCGTGTTGAAGCCCGCCGTGCGCGTCGTCACCGACTGGAAGTAGGCGGCGAGCAGCCGCTCGCCAAACGGCAGTCCGGCCAGCGTCCGCGGGTTGTGCCATTCGAGCGCCAGCAGCAGCAACGTCCCGGCCGCCAGGAGCGCCGCCGTGGCGGTGACGACGAGACGCGTGTGCACCGAGAGCTTGACGGCGCGTGTGCGCCGCGTCAGCAGTTCGGTCCACACGAAGAAGCCCAGACCGCCCGCGATGACGAGCGAGGTAATGACCAGGTTGACCACGACGTCGCCCTGCCACGACATCAAGTTGTCGCTCCACAAGGCGAAGCCGGCGTTGTTGAAGGCCGACACGGCGTGGAACAGGCCCAGCCAGAGGGCCTGCGTCAGGCCGAGCGACGGCCACCAGTACAGCGACAGGATCGTCGCACCAGCCAGCTCGAACGCCAGCGTGAGCTTGAGGACGGTGCCGGCAAAACGCACCAAACCGTTCATGTCCTGCACGTTCAGCGCCTCCTGCAGCGTCATGCGTTCCTGCAGCGTCGTGGAACGTCCGAGCGCGACCGTGAACACCGTGCTGAGCGTCATGTAGCCGAGTCCGCCGGCTTGAATGAGGAGCAGCACCACGGCCTGCCCGAATCCCGAGAGCGCCGTCGGCGTATCGACGACGATGAGCCCGGTGACGCAGACGGCCGACACCGACGTGAAGAACGCATCGAGCACCGACATGGCGCGGCCCGGCGCGTGTGCGAGCGGGAGCGACAGCAGCACGCCGCCGGCGGCGATGATGCCAAGAAAGCTGAACGCCAGGAACTGTGATGGCGACAGAGGACGCCGGCGAGCCAAGACAGGCGATTGTGACATAGGGCGGGTTCGGGTGCCGCGTCGCGGAAGGAATCCGCGCCGTCGTCCCGAGGAACCGCCACGCTACTGGATGGCGCCGAAGTCGAACTCGCCCTTGCCGAGCGTAGTGGCGCCGTCTTTCACGACCACATCGTAGCGGCCGCGTGCGAGCGACGTGGCGTCGAATCTGGCGTGCAGCCAACCGCCAGTCAGCGGTTCGCTGCCGGCGATGACGGGCACCGAGGGCGGCGGAAAGGGCCACCAGGGGGCGTCCATCGGCGGCGGATCCCAGAACAGGCCGAAGCGCGGACGGCGGTCGGTGGCCTCCGCCACCACTGGATCGGGGGGGCCGGCGGTGTCGAGCGGCACGAGGAGCACGTCGATGAGCGGCACGCCCACGTAGGTGTTCTGCGGGTGGAACTGCAACTCGACGATCACCTCGAGCAGGCCGCGCCAGGGCGTGAGGGCCTGGGTCATCTGTCGCACACCGTAGTTGCGATCGAGCAGCCGCATCTTCTCTTCCACGAGCAGCACGACGCGGCGGTACTCCGACACGAGCGAGATGCGCCGCACGGCATCGCCGGGAGTGCGGAAGTAGCCATCGTGGAAGCTGCGCCGCTCGTCGCGCGTCGCCTGCCGGGCGAAGATGATCGCGCGGTCGACGGCCTCGGCGTCGATGTGGACGTCGACGGCGCGCGCCGGCCCGCCCGCCAGAAGCGCCAGACCGAGCGTGGCCCACGCGATCGTCGATCTGGTCGGCCCGCCCGGCATGATGTTCCAGAGGATACCGCGAGCGGCTACCATGCCAGCACCGGCCCGGCCGGTGGAGGACCACGTGGAATTGAACGGACGAGCGGCACTCATCACCGGTGGCGCCCGCATGGGCGAGGCCATCGCGGCCACGCTCGCCGATCTCGGTGCCGACGTGGCGCTCGTTTACCGCGCGTCCGCCGAGTCGGCGGAGCGCGCCGCGGCCGCGGTGCGTGCCCGCGGACGGCGGGCGGTTACGCTGCGTGCCGATCTCGCCGATCCGCTCGACTGCCACGCCACCGTCGCCGAGGTCGCCGCCGCCCTCGGCCGTCTCGACATCGTGGTGAACATGGCGTCCCTCTATGCCGCGGTGCCCTTGGACCAGCTCGACGCCGCGCGCTGGGATCTGCAGATGGCCGTCGACCTGCGCGCCGCATTCCTCGTCAGCATGGCCGCGGTGCCGCACTTGCGCGCCGTCGGCGGCGGGCGCATCGTCAACTTCTCCGACTGGACCGCGGCCAGCGGCCGGCCGCGCTACCTCGGCTTCGTGCCCTACTACGTGGCCAAGGCCGGGGTAAAGGCGCTCACCGAGGCGCTCGCGCTCGAACTTGCCGCCGACCGCATCCTGGTGAATGCGGTGGCGCCGGGTCCAATCGTGGCGCCGCCGGGGATGTCGGCTGAGGAGCACGTGGCCGTGGAACGCGCAACCCCGCTCGGCCGGTGGGGTGGCGAGGCCGAGATCGCCAAGACCGTCGCCTTCTTCTGCCAAAGTGATTTCATGACCGGCGAGACCGTGCGTGTCGACGGCGGCCGTCACCTCAAGTAGACCGAATCTGGAGGCTCCATGTCCCGTTCGCCACACTCCCGACGTGCCTTCCTCGCCAGCGTCGGCACCGGTGCCGTCGCCGGCGCCCTGGGCGCTGCCCCCGCGTTCGCCCAACCGGCAGCGGCCCCAGCACCGTCGCTCGACGCCACGGCGCAGCTCCTCAAGGCGTTATCCGAGGCGCCAGGACCGCCGGCGTTCGAGGAGGAGGTGCGGCGCCTGGTCGTCGCCGAGTTCACCGCGCTCGGCGCCACGATTGAATACGACGGCCTCGGTTCGGTGCTGGCGACCCTGCCGGGTGCCGCCTCCGGCCCGCGCATCATGGTCACCGCGCACATGGACGAAGTAGGCCTGATGGTGCAGCACATCACGGCCGACGGCTTCATCCGCGTGAAGACCCTCGGCGGGATTCTCGAGCAGGCGCTGCCCGATCAGCGCTGGACGGTTCTTGGCAGGAACGGCCCGGTCGTGGCGGTGACCGGCCTGCGCACGACGCACGTGCTGGGGGCCGCACAGCGCGGCGTCGTGTGGTCGCTCGACGACACCTTCCTCGACGTCGGTGCCACGTCGCGCGACGAGGTGGAGCGCCTGGGCATCCGACCGGGCGACGGGATCGCCCCGAAGAGCGAGTTCCTCGTCATGCCGAATGGTCGCTACGCCGGCAAGGCCTGGGACGACCGGGTGGGCCTCGGCGTGATGATCGCGGCCGCCCGGCGCATCCGCTCCGAAGGCCTTCAGCTGCCGGCACCGGTCGTGTGGGTGGCCACCACCCAGGAAGAGATCGGCCTGCGTGGCGCCCAGACCGCGGTGAACAAGGCGCGGCCTGATCTGGGCATCTCGATCGAGGCCGGCGTCTCGGCCGACTATCCCGCGATCGGCCCCACCCAGGCCCAGGAGCGTCTCGGCGGCGGCCCCGGCATCTTCCTGCTCGACAGCTCGATGATTCCCAATCGCAAGCTGCGCGACTTCTTCTTCGAGGTGGCGCTCCAGGCGAAGATTCCGCTTCAGTCGAACGTCCTCACCGGCTACGGCGAAGACGGCGCCGAAATCCAGCGCTACGACTCGGGCCGGCCGTCGGTGAACATGACCGTACCCACGCGCTACCTCCACGGCCATACCGGCGTCATTCAGCGCTCGGACTTCGACGGCGCCGTGGCCCTGCTGCTGGCGGTGCTCGGCCGTCTCGACGCGAAGACGGCGGCGCAGCTGGCGAGCTTCGCGCCGTGACAGGCGGTGAGGCCGCGGCGACGTAGCCGCCGGCCGCCTGTGTGATGCAGCGAGCCGCGTCAGCGACTCGCTTTGAGCGTCACGCGCTGCACGCGCCAGTTGGTCATCTCGCCGACGAGCAGTTCGGTCTCGCTGCGGCAGTCGAGCGAGTTGGCCAGACCGAACTGCTTCGGCAGCTTGCCGGCGCTGCCGAACTTCCCCACGACGGTGCCGTCGAGCCGTACCTTGTAGATGGCCGCATCCTCCATGCCGTCGCCGTCGCCGGCGTGGGAGATGTAGAGGTACTGCGTGGCGCCGCGCGTCATGCACATCGCCAGCGGCGTGCCCACGTTCCCGAACTGGCTCTTGAACGTGCCATCGGCGTCGAAGACCTGAATGCGCTTGTTGCCGGCGTCGGCCACGTAGACGTTTCCGGCGGCGTCGATCGCGATCGCCTTCAAGCCGCGGAACTCGCCGGGCCCGGACCCGGTGGCGCCCCAGTGCTTGATGAAGCGGCCGTCCTTGTCCAGCTTGGCCACGCGGTTGTTCGTGCCGATCCCGTCGGCGACGTAGATGTTCCCGTCGCGGTCCCAGGCCACGTCGGTGGGCCGGCTGAAGTTCGAACCGGGCACGCCCTCGCCGGCCCGCCGGTTGGCGGCCGCGCCCCCCGGCCCGCCCGCCGCACCGGCCGCGGGACCGCCGCCGCCGGGCGCGCCGTCGGGCCGTGGCGCCGCCGGACGCACCGGCATCGTCTCGGGCTTGCGGCCGAGCACGAGCGCCACGCGCCCTTCGGTGTCGAACTTCACGACCTGGCTGGCGCCCGCGTCGATGGTCCAGACGTTGTCCTGTGGATCGACGCGCAAGCCGATCGCGGCGTTGAACCCGTAGACGTCCTGCCCGAGTTCGCGCACGAACTTGCCGGCTGGATCGAACTGGAAGAGGCGCGAGCCCCCGCGGTAGAACGTGCGGTTGTCGCCGAGCGTGGCGTAGGGATGCCCGGTGCGGGTGTAGACGAAGAGCTGGCCCTTCGAGTTGGCGCCGACGCCGCCGACCTCCCCCACGTGGATGTCGGGTGGCGTGCGCAGGAAATCGGCGTTGGTGTCGAACTGAATCTCGGCGACCGGCGGCTGCGCCAGCAGCGCCGCGCCAGCGGTGACGATCAGAAGGGAGAACGCTTTGAAGGTGCGCATCATGGCGGTCTCCTACCGGGCGCTCGTGGTGGACGACGACTTCAGCAGAATCTTCTGCGAGCGCCAGTTGTTGATCTCGGCGGTGAAGATGACGTTCGGATCGCGGCAGTCCATCTGGTGGATGGTCGCGAACTCGCCGGCCGCTTTGCCCGCGCGTCCGAACTTGCCGACGATGGTACCGTCGAGCTCCATCTTGTAGACCTCGCCGGTGAACTCCGCCGCGCCGGCCGGCGCGCTGTCCGGCCACGAGTTGGACGAGTAGAGGTACTGCTTGCCGGGGTTCGTCGGGCCAGGTCCGCCCGACACGCACACGGCCCACGGGTTGCCGACGTTCGGGTAGTTGGCTTTCCAGTTGAGATCGTTGTCGAGCACCTGCACACGCGCGTTGCCCCGGTCGCCGACATAGACGTTGCCCTGGAAGTCGGTGGCAATCGAATGGGGTGTGTTGAACTCGAGGTTGCCTGTGCCGCGCTTGCCCACAGCCTTCACGAAGCGGCCGTTCTTGTCGAACTTCACGACCCGCGCGTCGAAGTAGCCATCCGACACGAAGATGTTGCCCTGCTGATCGAAGGCGACATCGGTCTGGCGGCCGAAACGGTAGTGTTCGTTGCGGCCATGGAAGGTGCCGCTGCCGGGCATGTTGAGAATCGACTGCACGGGATCTTCACGGCGGCCGATCGTCATCAGCACGCGGCCCTCGGGGCTGAACTTCACGAGCATGTCGGTGCCTTCGTCCACCGCCCAGATGTTGTCCTGCGCATCGACGCGCACCGAGTGCGCGAAGGCGAAGCCGTAGTTGTTCCGGCCGATCTCACGGATGAACTGGCCTTGAGGCGAGTACTCGAAGAGCCGCGTCTCATTGGCGCGGTGGAAGATATAGATGTTGCCCTTGGAGTTGGTGGCGATGCCCATGTTCTCGCCGGTGTAGATGCCGGGCGGGTTCTTGAAGAAGTTGGGCACCGCTTCGTGCGCTATCACGGCCACGCCGGTGGCGGTGGCGCGGCTCTGCGCGGCCAGCGGCAGGAGCGTGAGCGACGCGGCGGCGGCAAGCGCGGCAACCATCAAGACGAGCGGCAACAGGCGCTTCATGGGCGCAACCCTCCGGGAACCGCAGCCAGATCGACGGGCTGGGTGCTGGGACTCTATCCGAGGGTCTGGCCTTCGGGCAAGGACCGACGTCGATGCCGGCGACGCCGACCTAGCGCGTGAGCTGCAGGTGTTCGAGGCGTCGTTCATCCGCCTGGACGGCACGTCGCATCGCCTGGTGCCGCACCCGGCGTTCGGCGCGCTACCCCGCGCCGACCACCACCTGCGCCAGTGCGGCGCCTGGCCGGAGCGCCTCAACGCGCCGGTTGTCCCGGCAACTGGTCCCTGCGCTACTCGCCGATGAGCGACTTGGTCAGGATGAGGTAGGGCGCCTCGCTAAAGCCGAAACGCTGGTAGGCACGCAAGGCGCGGGCGTTGGTGTTGAACCCGTAGAGCCGCAGATCGATGGCACCGGCTCCCTGCGCCTCGGTGACGAGATGTTGCAGCATCGTGTCGACGAGTCCCGTGCCGCGATGCGCCGGCGCGATGTACAGGCTCTGGATCCACCAGTAGTCGCCACCGCGGAAGTGGCTCCACTCGGTGACGATCGACGCGCAGGCTACGACCTGGCCGCCCGACTCCACGACCCAGTAGCGCGCCTTTGGCGGCGTGGCGAAGGCTCCGGCGACGCCGCGCTGCACTTCGGCGCGAATCAACGCGCGACGTTCCGAGTCGAGCGCCTCGCTCAGCGTGAACGAGACCAGCAGGTCGCTGTCGGCAACCGTCGCGGGACGGATCGTATAAGCGTCGGCGGGGGGCTGGATGTCGGCCGGCATGCCGGAAGCCTACACGACATCGGCCCGGCGTCGTTCACCGGTCGCCCTGCTGGCGTCTCGGCGGCGCCACCGGTATCCCACGCCCGGTACTGCGTCCACGATGCGTGACGTTGCCGTGCCGCAGGCTGAGGTGGCGCAGGAGGTCAGGCGCAGCCCCCGGCCGGCGTCGAGGTGCGCGATGACCGCCAGTCCGTCGGTGCCGATGGCGAGCGACGCGCGGTCGCCGACGGCGCTGGTTGGGTCGACGATTGTCGCCGTCACGGCGGACATGACTCGAGCATCGAGACGCCCGCCGCGACGAGCGACGGCGAGATCGGGAGCCCGCGTGTCATGCCACGCAGCCGTCCAACGACCGACGGTGCGGCCGACCTTCAGTGCCCGAGGCGCGTGGTCAGGGCGTCGTACAACTCGACGAACCCTGGCTCGGAGCCGGCCGGCACGGACGCCTCGCCGTCGCTGCGCTTGACGCCCTGCACCAGACCGCGGGCCTCGGCCAGCCAGGAGGCGCGCGCGGGGTTACGGGCTTCGGCGCTGGCCCGGCTCGTGAGGGCCTCGGCCAGGCGCAGCGCCGCCCAGGCCCGACCGGCGCGCGGCGCCGGCAGGTCGCCCATGCGCTCTCTGAGCGCTAGGCGGATCGTGAGCTCTTCGCGATAACGTTCCATCGCCGCGGCGAAGTCCTTCGCCGCGCGCGCCGCCCCGCCCAAGCGCCCGTTCAGCGTGGCCACACCGTTCAGCGCGCGGACGTTCTTCGGATCGGCGTCGCTGATGGCCTTGCGGATCTCGAGCGCCTGGTTCCACAAGACGACCGCTTCCGCCCACAGACCGCGGCGCGACTCGATCAGCGCCAGGTCCGAGAGCGTGAACGTCATGTCGTAGCGGGTCTGGGGCCGATCGTCGAGTGCCAGTGCTTCCCGGTCGAGGGCCAGCGCCTCACGATACCGACGCTCGCTCTCTTCTAGCTCGTCCCGACGCATCAGCACGCCGCCGAGGCGCTTCAGCGCGTAGGCGTTGTCGCGGATCTCCGGCAGCTTCCGGCCTTCACGCGGGGCCAGCTCGTATTGCCGCACCGCCTCCCGGTAGGCCACTTCAGCCGCCTCGAACTCCTCGTTCTCGGTATGGAACCGGCCCATGTCGGAGAAGCCCCTCGCCACGGTCAACGCCCACCGGCCCGATGTGTCCCGTCGCTGCAGTTCGCGCACGAGCGACTCGTGCCGCGACTGCGCTTGGCGGGCACCGGCATCAGCGCGCGCGGTCAGCACGGCGGCCAGGTCGCTCGCTGCCCGCACGGCCCGCAGGAGCGGCTCGATCGCTTCTGGCTGTCGCGCCCGCACCTCGTCGGCGAGCCCCATTGCCTTTTGCAGGCTGACCACGGCGGCTGCCGAGTCGCCGACGTTCTCGCTCAGCTGATTACCCTGCACGTTGGCCAGCTGCTGGTAGCCAGACGACAGCTCCAGCTTGACTTGGTCGTCGTCACCGGCATCCGCGGCCAGCCCATCGAGGAACTGCACGGCGCGATCGAGCAGCAGGCGCCGCGCCTCCGTGGCACCCGGCACGGGTATGAGGGCGCCATGCACCTCGAACAGCAGGGAGCGCGAGAACTCCTGCACCTGGCGGAAGCGGTTCTGCGCCTTGTCGCGCTCGGTCTGAGCGATGCGGGCCTGCCACGCCGTGGCCACGCCGCCGGCAGAGATCGCCAGCACGACAGCCACCGCCGCCGCTACGGCCATGCGGTGCCGGCCTATGAACCGTCGCGCACGGTAGCCCACCGACGCTGGTGCCGCCATCACCGGGTGGCCCGAGCCCCACGCGCGCAGGTCTACCGCCAGTTCCGCCACCGAGG
The DNA here is from genome assembly GCA_018000455.1 of Acidobacteriota bacterium. Taxonomy (GTDB): domain Bacteria; phylum Acidobacteriota; class Vicinamibacteria; order Vicinamibacterales; family UBA2999; genus CADEFD01. Next base: position 25,788 of record JAGNJW010000009.1, on the reverse strand, counting down.
CGTAGCGTTCGCCGGGCAGCTTCCGCAGGGCCTTGCCAACGACCGCGTCGAGGTCGCCGGCCAGGGCGCGACCGGAATCCGATGGCGCTACACTGCTCGGCGCCGGCGGATCGATTTCGCACACCGTGTGCATCACCTCCAGCGGCGACAGCCCCTGCAGGGCGTAGGGATGGCGGCCGGTGAGCACCAGGTAGAGCAGGACGCCGAGCGAGTAGACGTCACTGGCCGTCGTGACACGTTCGCCGCGGATCTGCTCGGGACTGGCGAACTCCGGCGTGAAGCTCTGATGTCCCGTGCGGGTGGTGCCGGTGCTGGCGCCGCCTTCCTCGGCGAGCAGCGTGGCGATTCCGAAGTCGAGCAGCTTCGGCTGGCCGTCTCCCGTCACCAGGATGTTGGCCGGCTTCAGGTCGCGATGCACGACCAGATGCCGATGCGCGTAGGCGACGGCGTCGCAGATACCGGCCACGAGCGCGATACGCTCGGCGAACGGCAGCTGACGGGCGGCGCACCAGGTCGTCACGGGCTGGCCGTCCACGTATTCCATGACGAACCAGGCGATGCCGTCGTCGGTGGTGCCGGAATCGATCAGGCGGGCGATGCCCGGGTGGTCGAGGGCGGCCAGCACGCGTCGTTCCATACGGAAGCGCTCGGCGAAGCCGGCGCTCCACGCCGGCAGGATCTTCACGGCCGCGGTGCGATCGAACTCCTGATCGTCGCGCTGGGCTTCATAGACCACGCCCATGCCGCCGTGCCCGATCTGACGAGTGAGTCTGTAGGCGCCCAGGCGCCGCCCGACCAGGGTGTCGGCGACGGCCTGACGCACCGCGCCGGCTGGGTCGACCGGCTGCTCGAGGTAGCCCGGGTCGGTGTCGTAGGCCTCGAGCATGGCCCGTACCTCGCCGCGCACGTCGCCGTCGTCGCAGGCGCCGAGGAGCCAGGCCTCGCGCGTCTCGGCCGGCTGCTGGCAGACGTCGTCGAAGAGCTCGGTGACGCGCGCCCAGCGCTCGGGCGTCATGGCGCCGCCAGGTCGCCGTCGAGGCGGCGTCGAATCCAGGTCTTGGCGGCCAGCCAGCCGCGCTTCACCGACGAGGGCGAGATCCCGAGCGCCTCGGCGGTCTCGTCGATCGACAAGCCCGCGAAATAGCGCATCTCTACGATCCGGCTCTGCTCGGCGTTCATGGCCTCGAGTTCCACGAGCGCCGCGTCGAGGTCGAGCAGGTCGACCGGCCGCGCCGCCACGCTGGCGTGTCCTTCCTCGAGTTCCACGCCCACGGCGCCGTCACCACGTTTCACCGCCGCCCTGGCCCGGGCGTGATCCACCAGCACGGCGCGCACGACGCGCGCCGCCACGGCGAAGAAGTGCGTGCGGTCGTTCCATTCCTTGCCCGGTTGCTGCTGTGCCAGCCGCATGTAGGCTTCGCTCACGAGCGCCGTCGGTTGCAGGGTGTGGCCGGCGCGCTCGCGACTGAGGTGCCGGGCGGCGATGCGATAGAGCTCGGGATACACCAGGTCCATCAGCTGCGGCAGGGCGTCGGCCCGGCCCTGGGACCACTCGTGCAACAGTCGCGTGAGCTCTTCGCCAGGAGGGGACGACATGGGCAGCGGGAACGCTGCCCATGATGATCGCACATCCCACCGACCGCCGGGAGCCAGACGCCAGGACGCGCATCTACGGCCTCCGCGTTCCCACTCGCCTGACGACGCCGACAGAGGCCTACTTCTGCACCGTTGCGAGCAGGCGTTCCAGGGCCGCCAGACGCGCGGTCAACTCGTCGATCTGACGGTGCTGCTTCTGCACCTCGTTGAGCAGCATGGCGTTGATCTTGTGGTACTGCACGGTCTCGATGTCGCCATTGGCGAGGTGCACGACGAGGTCCGGATAAACCTGTTCGACCTCTTCGGCGATGAGGCCGTAGTCGATTGGCCTGGTGCCGTTGGCGAAGGCCTGAGTGTAGCGGTAGGTGACCGGGCGCAGGCGCATGAGGCCGCTGCTGGCCTCGCCCATGTCCTGGACGTCTTCTTTGTAGCGGCGAGAGGAGTTCACGGTACCGAGCTGCCCGTTCGAGTCGATCATCACCGCCACCGCGTTCGACTGCCCGGTCGTGACGCCGCGCGCGCCGCCGACGAAGAAGCGCGAGTAGTTGCCACCGAAGTCGCCGATGCGGATGGTTTCGATCTCGGTGTTGGAGGAAAAGCTTCCGGTGCCCTGGCCGATGTAGATGTTCCGGTCGCCCGTCACTTTGTCGGCGCCGGCAAAGGCCCCGATCGCGATGTTGAAGCCGCCCTCAAAAGCCCTGAGCGCGTCATAGCCGAGTGCCGTGTTCTGCTGGCCGCTGGAGTTCAGACGCAGCGTGCCTTTGCCGACCGCGACGTTGCTGCCGGCCACCGTCGCCGATTGGAGGGCCTGGTATCCCAGGGCGGTGTTGGTCGAGCCGCCCTGAATCGCCGCCAGGGCGAATCGGCCGAGCGCCGTGTTCTGTCCGCCGCCCAGATCGTGCATCCAGAGGTTGCCGCCCTTGCGCAGGTTCCCGCTAACGTCGATGTCGCCGTCGTTACGGACGAGGAACCGCGACGTGCTGCCGAGCATGAAGTTGATGGTGCCGCCCGAGGCGACGTTGTTGATGCGGTACTCGTGGGTGGCGTTGTTGAAGCCCTGGAACTGGCCGAGGGCGCCGTTCTGGTCGTAGAACAGCATGCCGGAGTAGGCGGCGGTGCTGCTGCCGAGGTTCTGCACGGCCAGCCCCGTGATCCCGCCGCTGTTGTCGGTGAACCGCGCGTGCACGATGTCGAGCGGGCTGGTCGTGTTGACGCCCACCCGGCCGCTGGTTTCGAACATCACCGAGCTGGTGAGGTCGACAGCGTTCGTGAACTTGCCGAGATAGCCCGGCGTGCCAGTGCTGACGGCCGGCCCGGTGCTGCGGTCGGCGGAGGCGGCGGAATCGGCGTCGCCGCCACGACCCGTGGGTGCGCCCTCAGCCCCCGGCTCAGCGGCGCGCAGGAACGCCGAGGCCGGCAGGCCGCCCAGGGTGTCGGCGTCTGAGGTGCGCAGCGCGTATGGCACGCTGGTCAGCAGCACCCGCGGCTGCGGCGAGGCGTCGGCCCGGGCGAAGCGCACCTCGAGCCAGCGGGCGTTGCCGCCGGTCAGGACATCGGGCGACAGCCCGTCGGGGCGGGTCGCCCCGAGCAGCACCGCATATCGGCCCTGCGCGCCGACGCGGACGAACTGCGTTTCCTCCCACAGCGGCGCGCCGCCGGCGGGACCGGCATAGACGGCGAGGGTCGCGGTTTCCACCTCGGCGGCCGGTTGGCCGTCGGCCGGCACGAACACACCGTCGAATCGCACCACATGCGGCACGCTCACACGCTGTCCGGCGGCCGTGGCCTGTGGCTCGGCGGATCCGACCACGGCAATGCTCACGAACAACGCCGCCAGGGCACTCAATCTGACACCACGCATGGGAATCTCCTGAGGCCCGTGGAGGCGAGCCATGGCGCGGCACGGCGCACCCTCACTGCCGTAAGCGGATGAACCGCCCGAGGCGGGTCACGGCGCGTGCCTGGCGTCGATGCCGGACGCTAGCGCCGTGTCGCCGTCAGGAAACGCTCCAGCTCGGCCAGCCGTGCCTTCACGGCGTCGAGCTCGCGGGTGGCCGCCGTCAGGGCAGCGCGCTGCCCCGCGATCTCGTCCTGTTGCGCCCCGATCTGACGGTGCTGCTTCTGCACTTCGTTGAGCAGCATGGCGTTGATCTTGTGGTACTGCACGGTCTCGACGTCGCCGTTAGCCAGGTGCGCGACCAGGTCGGGATACGCGGCTTCGACCTCTTCGGCAATGAGGCCGTACTCGGTGGGGCGGTCGGTGCCTGCTCCGGCGTCCTGCTTGTACCGGAACGTGACGGGTCGCAGGCGCATGAGCCCGCTGCTGACCTCGCCCATGTCTTCGATGTCGTCCTTGTAGCGACGCGACGACGTCACGATACCGAGCTGTCCAGACGCGTCCACCATCACCGCCACCGGACTGCTCGTCACGGTGTTGCTGCGAACGCCTGGCGCCGTGAGAACGCCGCTGGCCGTCATCTGCATCCGAATCGTGTCGTTGCCCGACGAGGCTGCCTTGTGCCGCCACGAGAACAACGGCTGATCGAGTCGAGGGTCGATCCGGAAGTAGCCGGATTGGAAGCCGGTGCCGAGGTTGAAGGGGCCGGTGAAGCCGTCGTTGACGCCAAGGTTGAGGACATCACTCTCCAGAGAGAGCCCGGAAGACCACGCGTCACCACCCGAGACCATTCGGATTCCCTGCCGCGAGCGCACGAACCCGGTGGCCACGTGCAGTGTGTCGGTCGGGAGTGTCGTGCCGAGCCCAATCATTGGATTGATCTGGTCGGCGGCCTGTTTGACGAAGAACTGAGACCACCCGCGCAGCATGAAGTTGATGGTGGCGCCCGTCGCGATGTTGTGGATGCGGTATTCGTGGGTGGCGTTGTTGAAGCCCTGGAACTGCCCCAGCGCGCCGGTCTCGTCGTAAAACAGCATCCCCGAGTACGCCGAGGCGCTGTTGCTCATGTTCTGCACGGCGATGCCCGTCAGCGTGCCCGAGGCGTCGGTGAAACGCGAGTGGAGGAAGTCGAGCGGCGTAGTCACCCCGATGCCGATTCTTCCCGCGTTCTCGTAGATCGCCGAGCTCGTGAGATCGATGGCGTTGGTGAACTTGCCGATGTAGTTGGCCGTGCCGGTGTTGACGGCCGGACCGATGGCGCGGCCGCCCGTCGCCGAGCCGTCCGTGGCGCTGTCGCCAGCGGCCGTCCCGGCATTCTCGGGGGCGCGCAGGAAGGCCGAGGCCGGCAGGCCGCCGAGGGTATCGGCGTCTGCCGCCCTCAGTGCGTAGGGCACGCTCGTGAGCAGCACGCGCGGCTGGCCGGCTTCGCCCATGCGCGCGAACCGCACCTCCAGCCAGCGGGCGTCGGCCGCGGCCAGTACCGACGGCGGCAGCCCCTCGGCGCTGGTGGCGCCGAGCAGCACGGCGTAGCGGCCCTGCGCGTCGACCCGCACCGTCTGGGTCTCCTCCCAGAGCGGCGCGCCGCCGGTGGCACCGGCGTAGACGGCCAGCGCCACGGTTTCGACCGCGGCCGGCGCCTGCCCGTCGGCCGGGACGAAGACGCCGTCGAATCGCACCACGCGCGGCACCCGCGCGTCTTGCGGCGCCGCGGCCGCTTGGGGTTCCGCCGCTGCGAGCGCGGCCACGCCTACGAACAGGGCAACCAGGACACTCTGTCTGACACCAGTCATCGGAACCTCCTTGCCGGCTCGCCGCGGCGGCCGGGGCGCGCGCCCACGTGCCCGCGCTACCGCCGTAAGCGGAGGAAACCCGTGGCGAGGGTCAAACGTGCACGAGAGGCGGACTAGAGGAACGGGAAAATCAGCGCCACGACCGCTGTCACGCGGCAGACGGCCGCCAGGCCGGGGTGCAGGCGCTCGATGTTGTTCCACGCCAGCGCCATCGCGGTCATGGCCACGATCATCACGAACGCCCACAGCGCCACGACTCGCGGCGGCTGCGGTCCGAGCATCGGTCCCAGACCCAGCGTCCAGTGCGAGCCGTAGAGCAGCGCCACGTGCACCGCGTAGACCAGCAGCGATTCCTCGGCGAGGCCCTGCAGGGGTGGTGTCAGCTTCGTGACGTAGTGCGAGACGGCGGCGATGATCGCCAGGACAATCAGCACCGAGCCGAATCGCTGCACGAACGACAGCGGGTGGGAGCGCCACCAGTCGATGGCGCCGTAGTCGAACCAATCGGCACCGGCCATCAGCCCGGCACTCACGGCGAGCACCGCGCCTGTCAGGAACAGCCAGCGCGCCAGCAGCGGCAGGTGCGCGCGGGTGGCCACAGGGGCGGCCGTCACGCCGAACACGGCACCGACGAGCGTGAAGCCGGCCCACGGAAAGAGCGGAAAGAGCGAACCCGTGTCGAAATAGAGGTACGACGCCACCGTCAGCGGCAGATAGTGAACCCACGACACGCCATTGACGATCGGCGTCCAAAGCACAATCGCGGCCGCCAGCACGCCGCACGCCCAGGCGAAGCGCCGCGGTGTCTTCGATAGCCCGATGAGGAACTGCAGCGCCAGCAGCGTCATCGCCACGTTCTGCAGCACGTCCACCTCCAAAAACGAGCGCCACCGTTCGTCGCTGGCGTAGGCCAGGTCCACGAAGCGGCCCATCGGGAACTTCACGAAGTAGCCGAGCACAAGGAAGAACGACAGGCGGCGTACCCGCTTGAACGAGCGGCGCGAGAAGTGGCCCTGGTCGCCCCAGTGACGCAGCGCCGTGAGGCTGAAGGCGGCGCCCGAGAGGAACAGGAACGTGCACGACGTGAGGCCGCGCAGGTAGAGCCAGGCGTTGTACTGCAGGCCGGTGCGAAAGGCGGGGTCGAGCAGCGCGTCGATCGTATGCCCCTGCACCATCAGCAGGACGGCAATCGCGCGGGCCAGATCCACGAACAGGATCCGCCCACCCGAGGCCGTGGGCGCGGCGGCCGGGGCCGCCACGCTCACCGCCGGGGAGACCGTGGTCACTTCTAGGAGGCGAACACCGCGCGCATCGATTCGAGGGCACCCGTCAGTTCCGTCCGGTCGCGGCAGGTGCAGAAGCGGAGGTAGCCTTCACTGGCCGGGCCGAAGTCGACGCCCGGGACGCAGCCGACGCGGCCGTGCTTGATGATGTGCTCGGCCACCGCCCACGACACCGACTCGGTCTTGTCGAGGCCTTTGTCGCGGGCCCAGTCGCGGTCGATCTTCACGAACGCGTAGAAGGCGCCTTCGGGCGGGTTGCCCGAGAAGACGTGGCCGGCGACGTCCTTGAGGCCGGTGTAGAAGAGGTCGCGGCGGATCTTCAACTCCGTCTTGAACTCCGCGATACAGTCCTGCGGACCTTCGAGCGCGCCGATGCCGCCGTACTGCGCAATCGAACACACGTTGCTGGCGGTGTAAAGGGTGACCTTGGCGGCCCGGGCGCGGATCTTCTTGTCTTTGATGGCGATGTAGCCGACGCGCACGCCCGTGATGGCGTAGCTCTTGCTCATCGTGTAGATCGGAATCGTCCGCTCGTACATGCCCGGCAGCGACGCGATGCTCACGTGTTCGCCGGTGAAGAGCACGTCTTCGTAGGCTTCGTCCGAGAACACCCACAGATCATGCGCCTTGGCCATCGCGGCGATACGCTCGAGGTCGCTGCGCGGGAACGCGCCGCCGCTCGGGTTGGTGGGCGAGTTGATGTAGATGGCCCGTGTCTTCGCCGTGATGGCCTTCTCGAGTTCGTCGAGATTCCAGCGGAAGCCGAGCTCCTCGTGCACCGGCACCTGCACCGGCACCGCGTGTGCCGACTGGATGATGGCCAGTGAGGGCGGCCACAGCGGATCGGGGCATAGCACCTCGTCGCCCGGCTCGAGCACCGCGTGGAGGGCCACGTAGATGCCGTGCGTGCCGCCGTTGCAGACGATGACCTCGTCGTCGCTTCCGACCGGGATGCCGTTCTTGGTGCGCATCTTCTCGGCGATGAGCTGCCGGAAACGCGGCACGCCGAGCGTGGGCAGGTAGTGCGTGTGGTTGTTCTCGATGGCTTTCGCCATGCCCTGCTTCACCGAGTCTGGCGCGTCGAAGCTGACGTCGCCCTGGTCGAGGCGGAAGGGGTTTTGAATCGTGTACATCATGTCGCGGATGCGCACGATGCCAGACATTGGAAGCGAGTCGAGGAAGATGCCCATAAGAGCCGAAATCGTACCACGAACCAGCGGCGCGTGGACGGCCCTCGTGGCGGCCCGGCTAGGCGCTCTGGGCCAAGAGCCCGGCCTTGTCGAGAATCGCGTTCAGCACGCTGGCCGTGCGCACGAGCGGCAGGTTACTCACGTAGAAGTGCCGGGCGCCAAGGGCCATGAGCTCGCGAATCGAGCGTGCGCACACGTCCACGGGCGTGGCGCCGGTCGCGAACTCGGCCGCCAGCTCGTCGACCGGCACCGGCAGGAACTGACTGAGCATCTGCAGCGTCGACGTCTTGGCGCTGCGGTAGTAGAAGACGCCGAACATGCCCGGTACCGTGACGCCCTGGCGATCGGCCTCGCGCAGGAAACCCTCGACGTCGCCAAGACGATGGTGCGAGACGATTTGCGTGAGGTAGAAGTCCGCCGTGAAGTCGCCGGCGCCGACAAACGCCACCTGGCGCGCCGGATCGCCGGCCGGGTTCGCCCAGCCGCCTAGCGGCAGCCCCGCGTGACGACTGCGAATGAGCTGTCTGAGCTGCCAAGCGTGCTCGACCGCCCGGGTGCGGCCCACGTGCTTGTCGCCGCCGAGCACGACCAGCGCCGGAAAACCGTGCTGCACGACTTGGTCGGCATAGGCGAGGCAGAAGTCGATCGAGTGCTTGGTGGTCAGGAACGGCACCACGCTCGAGCGTGGGACATCGGGCCCGAGGTTCGTGACCAGATGGCGCAGGTTGTTCTCTTCCTGCGCGCCCACGGCGCTGTCGGTCACCATCACGCGCACGTTCTTGCGCACGAGTCCGCGGATGGCGTGGTAGGTGTCGATCCAGGCGTCGATGCCGGCCGACGCCTCGAGCTCGGCCCGGGGCGGCCGGAGCTCGACGGCGACGACGTGCGGCGCGGTCTTGAGCGCGGTGAGAATTACTTGCGCTCCTTGAGCTTGTAGCCGGCCGGCACCGCGAACAGCTCATCGGCGAGCGGCCCGTCGCTGACCGCGGTGACCGTGCTCGACGAGCTCACGCCGCCCATCTTGGCCATGATCGCGGCCATCGGGCCGCTGCCCTCGATCTTGATGTCGGTCTGGGTCTCGTAGGCGATGCCGCCGAGCTCGGCCATCTGGCGGTACATCTCGACCATCGCCTTGGCCTGGCCGGGGCTCGCCTTGGCGGCGCGCGGATCGCCGAAGAGAAACCCCTTCGTGGCGGCCTGCTTGTAGAAGTTGACCCAGTCGGCGCTGCCTGGCCCGCCCTTCACGATCCACACGGGACCGGTGAGGTTCACCGTCATCGACATCTCGCCGGCGCCGCCGATCGTCGCCGGCACCGAGATGGCCATGTCGTAACCGGTCGCCGTCTTGCCGCCGATCGACTTGGTCTGGCCGGTCGGGGTGATCGTGGCCTTTATGTTCGCCAGATCGGTGCCCTTGGCCATCTCGGCCTGCAGCGCCGTCAAGTCGTAGACATCGGCTTCCTTCTTCTTCGAGTCGAAGGAGTACATCTTCTGCGCGTCGAGATCGAACACCGTCGAGCGCGTGGTGTCGCCGGTGACGAGGTCGGTGCGCATCTTCGCGCCCTTGATGTAGGTGGTGCCGGACGTCGTGCCCGACATGCCGAGGCCCTTGCCGGACGTGGTCTGCTTGATGGTGACATCCGCCGCGGCGGGCGAGGCGAGGCCGAAAGCGAGAATGAGGGCGAGTGCAGCGCGGGTCATGGGCATTTCCTCTATCGGGAAAGGCGTACGAATACCAAGTATAGCGGCGCCGAAGCGAAGACGTGGGCGGCAGTTCGCGGGAACGCGAAGCACCACCCGTGGGGAGGCGACCGCCTAGAAGGTGGCGCGGGCGCGAGCGATGCGATCGACCAGCCGCCGGTACTCGCCGCTGTCCATCCCCTTACCCGTCAACTCGAAATTGAAGGTGTCGCCCAGGAACGGCTTGACCTCGAGCTTGTAGACGCCGTCCTGCTTCACTTCCTTGATGTCCACGAGCTGCCACTGGCGCGAGTCGTTGATCTCGTCGATCGACTCAAAGGCCACGCGTTCGTTGGTCAGCACGAGCGTGCCGCGGCAGCTGCCGAGGCGGTGGTCGTGCTTGGCCTGGTAGCTGGCGAGGACGCCCGACTGGGCCGGCCGGGCCGGCGCCGTCGACGCGACCGCCGCGCCGTCGTACCACCGCACGAGGTCGGCCGGCTGAGCGAGGCGGAAGCGGAACTCGTCGCGGTCGCCCAGCGAGCGGCGGGTGGTGACCGTGACCACGTCTCCCGATCGGTCAACCTTGGCAATGTCGGCGCGGTCGATGGCGAGCGAGGCCTTGGGATCGTCGGTAGCCACGAACAGAATCTGGTTGCCGACCAGGGCGATCTGGCCCTTGGCGGCGCCAAAACCTTGCGCCAGTTCGGCTCCGCTCACGACGAGCGGCGTCTGGGCCAGCGCGACGCCGGCAGAGAACACGAGGACAGGAAATACGAGGGCAAGGGATCGCAACAACTTCATTGAACCTCCGGGGAATGGCCGCACCAGAGACGGGGGGAGTGGTCCAGGGGGAAGAACGTGTGGACCGGGGGTGCGGGCGCCTTACGACGAGAACCACTGATCGTACACCGCCCGGCCCTCTGGGCCAAGCTCGACCGCTACTTTGCCCTGACCGCGGCCAGTTCCCGCCGGACTTCTGCCAGCGCCTCCCGCAGCACGTCGAGTTCTCGCGTCAGCCGCTCGTTGGTCTGGCGCGTGCGGGCCTCGAGGGCGCGGGTGGCGGCCAGCGCCACGCCATCAGCGTCGATAGTGCTGATGCGCAGCGGATCTTCACCCAGGCCGAACGCCGCGTGGAAGTCCTGCGCCGTCGGCCCCATGTGACGAACCGCGGCGCCCTGCGCCTTGTAGCTCCACTCGCGCACGGGCATGTTGGCGATCTTCGTCAGCACGTCCTCGTCGGCGAGGTCGCGGAAGTGCTCCTTGCTGTTGACGTCAGACAGCGACGACCACGCGCTGGCGTTGGCGAGCAGGATCACGCCGGTGGATTGTGCGGGATGGGTGGCAAAGCGGACGCCTCCGGCCGCGCGGACGATGAATTGACCCGGCTGGTCGGCTTGCACCCGCGTCGAGGTGGAGAGGTCGCCCCACGCAAACGATCCGTGGGCGCTCGTGAGCACTTCGGCGTTTCCAAACGCCAGGCTGCTCGTCCCGCTGGCCCTGGCGTTCTGGCCACCGGCCAGGCTTGCCTGGCCCGAGGCCACGGACGATTGGCCCATCGCCGCGCTCGCTTGGCCGGAGGCGACCGTGCTATCGCCGAGCGCCGTGCTGAACTGACCCGCAGCGAGAGTGCCGGCGCCGAACGCCGCGCTGTAAGGGCCGCTGGCTGTGGCTTGATTGAACGCGGCACTGAAGTGGCCAGTGGCATGCGCGGTCGCGCCGATCGCCACGCTGGCCTGACCCGTGGCTGTTGAGCGGAAGCCGGCCGCGAAGCTCTGGTTCCCGGACGCTTGGGTGTTGTAGCCGAATGCCGCGCTGTCGCGGCCGACGGCAGCATCGTCCCAGACCGTCGCGTCGGCTGCGCCTTCCACTTCACCGGCGCGGAACGCGGCCTTCGCCGGGTGCCACATCATCCGGACGCCGGGGCCGGAAGCCGGAATGGCGCCAGTCAGGAGGTTGCCGCCCGCCAGGAATCCGCCGTCGGGCTGCAGGGCGAACGTTGCGGGTATGGTCGGCGGGGCTGGTGGAAACGGCCGCGCGCTACCACCTGTGCCCGCGTTGTAGACGAGCGTGCCGCTGTTGCCAGTGCTGTCGGTCCACGGGCCGCTCAGCGCGGCCAGCGAGATCCGGGCATCGATCTGCACCGCCCGCCCACCCGGCGCCGTCACCACGTGCAGACCGAAGCCGATCGTGCCGTCGGGATTCGGCGTGCCGAGCCCGACCACCGGCGCGCGCTGGGGCGTACCGCACTGGTCGTCATAGCCGTCGAGGGTGTAGTTGCTGCCCTGCTGCGTCACGGTCACCGTGACCACGTTACAGAACGGCTGCAGCTGCCACCGGAAAGTCCCGAGCGACTGGGCCCCTGCTCGGCCCGTGGCGACGCCGCTGGCAACAATGAAGATGGCCGCGAACACGTGTCCCCAGCTGATGGTCGTTGATTGCATCACGGACCTCACTTGCGCTCGAGCCACCGCTCGATTCGCGTCAACCGCACTCGCAGTTCGTCGTTCTCCCGGGTCAGCCGCGCCATCTGTTCGAGGAGCGTCGCGTCGCCGTCGCGCAACTCGCTCGTGCGTGCTTCGAGCGCCTTGACCGCCGCCAGCGCCACGCCGTCGGCGTCGATGGTGCTGATGCGCAGCGGGTCTTCACCCAGCCCGAACGCGACGTGGAAGTCCTGCGCCGTCGGCCCCATGTGGCGCACCGCGGCGCCCTGCGCCTTGTAGCTCCACTCGCGCACGGGCATGTTGGCAATCTTCGTCAGCACGTCCTCGTCGGCGAGGTCGCGGAAGCGCTCCTTGCTGTTGACGTCAGAGAGCGACGACCACGCGCTGGCGTTGGCGAACAGGATGACGCCGGTGGTCTGGCTCGGGTTGGTGGCGAAGCGCGCGCCGCCAGCCGCCCGCACAATGAACTGCCCCGGCTGGTCGGACTGCACGTTCGTGGAGGTGGACAGGTCGCCCCACGCAAACGATCCGTGCGCGTTGGCGAGCACCTCGGCGCGACCAAACGCCATGCTGCTCATGCCCCTGGCAGCGGCAAACGTGCCGCCGGCCAAGCTTGCTTGCCCCGAGGCAAGCGACCCGACCCCCATAGCGACACTCGCGTCGCCCGCGGCAACAGTGGTGTTCCCGAACGCGGCGCTATGGTTGCCGCCGGCGGAAGAGTTGTTGAAAGCGGCGCTGTAGGCTCCGCTCGCCGTGGACGCCCCCAGTGCCGTGCTGGCAAGACCGCTCGCCACCGAGTAGAAGCCGGACGCCAGACTGTAGTCGCCCGACGCCCGGGTGTTGTCGCCGAACGCGGTGCTGTAGAAGCCAACCAGGGCGTCGTCCCAGGCGGTCGCTGTCACCCGGCCCGCGCGGAACGCCGCCTTCGCGGGATGCCACATCATCCGGACGCCAGCGCCCGACTCGGGGATGGCTCCCGTGAGGATGTCTCCCCGCGCCACGAATCCCCCGTCGGTCTGCAGGGCGAACGAGGGGGGAATCGTGGCGACGGCGCGAGGGGGCGGCCGCGGTGTCCCGCCCGTGTTCGCGCCAAAGGCCAGCGTGCCCGCGTTGTCGAGGCTGTCGCTCCAGGTGCCACCAAGCGTGCCGAGTGTGATTCGAGCACCGATCTGCAGGCCTGTGCCGCTCGCCACCAGGTGCCATCCGAACTCGATCGTGCCATCAGGATTCGGCGTGGCCAGTCCCACCAGCGGCGCGCGCGAACCGACACCGCATTGATCGTCGTAGCCGTCCATCGTGTAGATAGTGCCTTGCTGCGTGACGGTCACCGTGACGATGTTGCAGTAGGGCTGCAGCTGCCATGTGAAGGTGCCGAGCGACTGGCCGCCGGCGGTACCGGCTGCGCCCAGGATTGCCGGAAGTACGAGCGCAAGGAGGCGATGCGTCGCTGTCATGGCAACCTCACCGCTTCTCGAGCAGGGCTTCGAGTCGAGCCAACCGGGTCAGCAGGGCTTCGTTCGCGAGTTCGAGCGCGGCAAGCCGCTCACGGAGCGCGGCGCTGTCGCGCGTGCGCGCCTCGAGCGCCTTCACGCCGGCCAGGGCGATACCGTCCGCGTCCACGGTGTTGATGCGCAGTGGGTTCGTGCCCAGCCCGAACGCCGCATGGAAATCCTGGGCGGTGGGCCCCACGTGGCGTACGCTCTCGCCCTGCGCCTTGTAGCTCCATTCGCGCACGGGCATGGCGGCCAGCTTCTTCAGCACGTCGTCGCCCGCGAGGTCGCGAAAGGCTTCCTTCATGTTCACGTCCGACACGACGTTCCAGGAACTGTCGCCGGCTGTGAGCTCCACGCCGGCCGTCAGCGCCGCGTTGGTGTAGATGCCGACGCCGTTGGCGGCGCGTACCAGGAACTGGTTCGCCGCGAAGCCCGTGATGTCATTGGTCGTCGATCGGTCGCCGAAGATGAACGTGCCGGAGGCGGCGGCCTGGGCTGTGGCGTCCGATCCGAGCACCACGCTCCCGTTGCCGCCGGCGTTGACCCGTAGACCCATCGCGGCGGACGACTCCCCGTTGGCGAACGCCGAGGTGCCGGCGGCGACGCTCGCCGCGCCAGCCGCGGTCGACGCGTTTCCGAAGGCAACGCTGGCCGCGCCGCTCGCCAGGGTCGCCTGCCCGAACGCCGCGCTCTGGGCTCCGAGCGCGGTGGTCTGAGAGCCTACCGACAACCCGTTGAGGGCACCGACCTGCGTCTGGGCGAAATAGCCGATCGCCACGCTGTTCTCGCCGCGGGCCACCGAATTGTTCCCGAAGGCCGTGCTCCGCGACCCGAGGGCCTGGGCTTCCTGGCCGAACGCGGCGCTGGCCGATCCGCTGGCCACCGTATTCAGGCCGAACGCGGTGCTGTAGAAGCCGATGTTCCCGTCGTCCCAGGCCGGAATCGTCACGTGCCCGGCCCGAAACGCCGCCTTGGCCGGGTGCCACATCATTCGAGTGCCCAGGCCAGAGGTCGGGATGGTGCCCGTGTTCAGGGTGCCGCGCGCCAGGAACCCTCCGTCGGTGAGCAGCGAGAACGTATTCGGAATCGTCGACCCGCCAGAGGGCACGGGGCGGGGGCTGCCGCCGATGCTGGCGTTGTAGGCGAAGGTGCCGCTGTTGCCGGCGCTGTCACTCCACGGGCCGCCGAGCCCGGGCAGCGAAATCCGCGCGTCGACCTGCACCCCGCGGCCGCCGGGGACCGTGATCACGTTGAGCCCGAAGCCGATCGTGCCGTCAGGGTTCGGGGTGCCGAGGCCAACGACCGGCGCGCGCTGCGGCGCGCCGCACTGATCGTCGTAGCCGTCGAGCGTGTAGACGGCGCCCTGCTGCGTCACCGTCACCGTGACCACGTTGCAGAACGGCTGCAACTGCCAGCGAAACGTCCCGAGCGACTGGGCGCCGGCCGCTGCCGGTGCGACCAGCAGCGCGAAGAGCAGCAGGGCTGAGACCACCGGCCATCCGAGACGTCTGTCCATTCGAACCTCCCAGGCGGCGCGAGAATCAGCCGCTACTTGGGGATCGGAGGGTGGCGCATCGAACCGGACAGGTGCGATACCCTGAGGCCGAAACGATGGACGGCCCTCCCAGCTCAGATCTTGGCGTGCTGCTCGCTTCAGTGGACGGTGCCGACACCGCCCCCGGGTCGGCGCTCTTCGCCGCGCTCTACGGCGAGCTGCATCGCATCGCCACGCGCGAGATCGGCCGGCAGGGTTGGGGTGTCTCGCTGGGTGCCACGAGCCTGCTGCACGAGGCCTACCTCGACCTGTCAAAGCGCGACCCGTCGGCCTTTCCAGACCGCAACCGGTTCATGGGCTACGCCGCGCGGGTGATGCGCGGGCTCATCGTCGACTACGCCCGAAACCGTCAGGCCGTGAAGCGGGGCGGGCGCTTCGAGTTGACCGCGCTCTCGACCGATGCGCTCAACGTCGCGGCAGCCGTCGAAACGGACGAGCTTGTCCGGATCAGCCAGGCGCTCGACGATCTCTCGAGTGTGGAGCCAGTGCTGGCGGATGTCGTCGACCTCAAGTACTTCTGCGGCTTCTCGTTCGAGGAGATCGCCGCGATGAAGGGCGTGTCTGACCGCACCGTGCGACGCTACTGGGTGAAGGCGCGCGCCTTCCTGCATGTCTCGCTGCGCGACATGCTCGCCGGGTAACCCATTCCATGCCGGCCGACCACCGCGAGAGCTGGCTGTCGGCGAGTCCGTATCTCGACTCGGCGCTCGACTTGCCGCCCGGCGAGCGCGCGGCGTGGCTGGCCGGCATTCGCGCCGCGACGCCTGACCTTGCGGACCAGATCGAGCGCTGGCTCGCAGAGTGTGACGCCCTGGAGGGCTCCGACTTCCTCGAAGGCGCGACGGCGGTCGAGCCGGCGCGGGAGGCCCTGACCGGCCTCGAGGTGGGCCCCTATCGACTGCTCGAGCCGATCGGCCATGGCGGCATGGGCAGCGTGTGGCTCGGCGAGCGTGCCGACGGCCGCTTCGAAGGCCGGGTGGCGGTGAAGCTGCTCAACGCCGCGCTCGTCGGCCGCGCCGGGGAGGCGCGCTTCGCGCAGGAGGGCCGCATCCTCGCCCGGCTCACCCATCAACAAATCGCCCGGCTCGTCGATGCCGGCACGACCGCCATCGGCCAGCCGTACCTGGTGCTCGAGTACGTGGCCGGCGTGCCCATCGATCGCTACTGCGACGAGCAGCGCCTCGACGTGCCGGCGCGGTTGCGGCTCTTCCTCGACGTGCTCGCGCCGGTGGCACACGCGCATGGCAACCTGGTGGTGCACCGCGATATCAAGCCGTCGAACGTGCTCGTGACGCCGGCCGGAGAGGTGAAGCTGCTCGACTTCGGCATCGCGCGCCTGCTCGACGCCTCGGGCGAAGGTCCGGCCCCGTCCAGCCTGACGCGCGACGGCGACGCGCTGCTGACGCCCGCCTTTGCGGCGCCTGAGCAAGTGGGCCGCGGTGCGATCACCACGGCGACCGACATCTACGCGCTCGGCGTCCTGCTGCACGTGCTGCTCGCCGGACGGCACCCGGCGGAGGCGCATCTCGACAGCCACGCGGAGCTGATGCGCGCGATCGCCGAGGTCGATCCGCCGCGAATGTCGGCCAGCGTCGCCGACGCCCGGCTCCGCACGCCCGCTGGCGTGACGGCTGCGGCGGCTGCGCGATTGACGACGCCCGAACGCCTGGTGCGCGCCTTGCGCGGCGATCTCGACCTCATCGTCGGCAAGGCGCTGCGCAAGGCGCCCGTCGATCGCTACGAGTCGGTCGGCGCCTTCGCCGACGATCTCCGCCGTCACCTGTCGCACCAGCCCGTGCTGGCGCGGGGCGCGTCGGTCGGGTATCGCAGCGGCCGTTTTGTGCGTCGTAATCGCGCGGCCGTGGCGCTCGCCACGATCGCCGCCATGGCGGCCGGTGCAGGTGTTGTCGCGACCCTGAACCAGTCGCGACGCGCGGCCGCGGAGCGCGACTTCGCACTCGAGCAGCTGGCCCGTGCCGAAGCCGTCAGCGACATGAACGCCTTCCTGTTGTCGGATGCCGCGCCACTCGGGCAATCCTTCACCGCTGGCGACCTGCTGGCCCGCGCCGAGGCGCTGGTCAGCCGCTATCCCAGCGACCCGCCCAACGCCATCACGGTTGAATCGCTGGTGTCGATCGGCAGCCAGTTCCAGTCGCAGGATGAGGACGGCAACGCGCGGCGCGTGTTGACGCGCGCCTTCGACCTGGCAGGACGCCTGCCGACCACCGACGTGGCCACCCGCGCCAAAGCCGGGTGCGCGCTGGCCAACACGCTGGCCGGCGGCGACGCAAACGATCTGCAACGGGCGCAGGCGCTTGCCCGGGTGTCGATCGCCATGCTTCCCGAGACACGGCCGCTGGCCCTCGTGCGTGTCTACTGCGAGCGCATGGCCGGCTCGGTGGCGCGGCTGGCCGGCGACAGCAACGCCGACATCGCGCACCAGTTGCGCGCGCAGCGCGTACTCGAAGAGTCCGGCCTCGCCTCGGAGCTGGCGCGGGTGGTGGTGGCCATCGACGTCGCCGAGGCGTATCGCGCTGGTGGGCGGTATAGCGATGCCGATGAGGCGTTTCGCGCCGCCTTCGCCAGCCTGGAGTCGCTGGGCAGTGAGCGCAGCGAACGCGCCGGCACGCTGCTCAACAACTGGGGGTTGGCGCTGCTGTTCCTCGGACGGCCACACGAGTCCGAGGAGCAGTTCCGGCGGGCGGTGGAGATCTCGAGTACGGACCAGCAGCAGGGGAGCGTGTCGCCGATGCTGCTGACCAACCTGGCCCGGCCGGTGCTCGAACTCGGTCGCGTGGACGAGGCGATCGAGATCGTCGAACGCGCGTCGGCCGAAGCGCGGCGACTCGACGTGCAGGTGGTGCAGGTGCAGGCGATGATGCTCGCTGCCAACGCCTACCGCCAACGGGGCGATCTCCCACACGCGACCGCGCTCGTCGACGAGGCCCAGCGGCGCTACCAGGAGCGGCTGCCGCCGGGCCACGCCGCCTTCGCGTCGTTGGCATGGCATCGCAGCGGGCTGGCTGTCGCCAGTGGCCGGATGGAGGAGGCGATGGCGTTCGTGGGCGAGGCAATCGCCCGAGCCGAGGCCAGTTCTCAGGGACGGGACGTGCTTGGCCTGGCATTGCACAGGCGCGCCGAGATACTGCTCGCGATGGGCCAGGCCGATGATGCGACGGCCGCCGCGGCCCGCGCAGTGGACCTCTACACATCGCTGCTGCGACCCGGCCAGTCGAGCGTTCACCTCGGACGGGCCCACCTGCTGCGGGGACGGGCTGAGCTTGCGGCGGCAAGAATGCCGGAGGCGCGCGCCTCGCTGGCCGCCGCGGTCGACCACTTCGAGGCCACGCTGGGTGGCGAGCATCCGGAGACGAGCCGGGCCAGGGTCTTACTGGCTGACCTGAACTAGGGGCGCCGGCCGCCATTCTCGCCGCGGTGAGAGACACGACCCTGCCAGCCCGCGTGGACTGGCAGGATGTGCGAGATCGACGGGCCGCTACGGCACGATGACCTGGAGTTCGGCCGACGCGTCGCCGAAGCCCACGTTGTTCACCGCCCGCACCCGCACGAAGTAGGTGCCGCCCGGCACGTTCGGCGCCGTGAGTGTCGTGCCGTTCACCGGCACCCGCGCCATGTCGCTCATGCCCGGCCCGCTGCCGGCCTCGAGTAGGTAGCCGCCGGCGGCGCCGCCCGTGACCGGCGCGGCCCACGAAAAGGTCACCGCGCTGCCGTTCACGACGGCCGCGATGTCCAACGGTGCACCGGGCGGCATCTCGGCGCCGCCCACGCCAAGCACGACCTCATTCGATCGGGCGCTGGCGCCGCAGGCACTGACGGCGCGCACCCCCACCACGAACACGCCGCGCGGTGCTGCTGCCGAGAAGCTGGTCGTGCCTGCCGGCACGAGCGTCGAGAACGACGACCCGCCGCCGAACGGATTCGCCACCACGCGGTAGCCGCTCACGCCGGGCGTCGCGCTCTCCGTCCAAGTGATGGTCACGATGCCGCCGTTCACGACGGCGTCGAGATCCATGGGTGGCTCCGGACGCGCCACGCATCCGCTTGGACCGACGACCAGCTCCACCTCGTCAGAGGCCGGGCCCACGCCGCCGGCCGACACCGCTCGCACGCGCAGGTAGTAGGTGCCGGGCGGCACGCCCGGCACTTCGAACGACGTGTCGGCGCCGATCGGCAGCCCACCGGTGATGTTGCTCGTTCCGGACGAGGTGCCCGCCTCGAGCACGTAGAAGCGCGGTTCGGCGCCGTTTGGCGGCGGGCCCCATTCGAGGCCGACGACATCGCCGTCGGTGAACGTGTGAAGGTCGGTGGGCGCACCGGGACGCCCGGGCACGCCGGCCCTCGGATAGAACGCCACCCGGCCCACCGGGTCGAACTCCTGATCGTCGAGGTCCGGCAGCGCCTCACCGCCGACGAGCAGGCCCTCGAGCCGCGCGTCGAGTGCCTGCACGACGCCGTACCACTTCGGCCGCCACGGCAGCAGGTAGGGGCCGCTGTCGGTGGCCGCCGCGAGCACGGCCGCCAGGCGCGGCCGGAAGAGTCCGTCCACAGTGCGGAACGCACCGCCGAGGAACACGTACGGCCCATCGCGGTCGATGGCGTTCACCGCGCGATCGGGATTCGGCTGCCAGGCCGTGGCGGTGGCGGGCGCCGTCAGGCGCAGGGCGGCCGCGTTGGTGCGTCCGACGCCGGCGATGGTCGAGAAGACGCCGCCGGCGTAGACCGTGTCGCCGCCAAGATTCACCGCCCGCACGACCTCGTCGGGCGCCGGGGCCCACGCCGCATCCGCCGAGCCCGTGAGCCGATCGACACGGCCCAGGTAGGGCAGTGCCGCGCCGCCAAGCGCCGTGAACTGGCCGCCGGCATAGAGATGTGCGGCGTTCACGTCGAGCGCCAGCACCGTGCCGGTGGTCGGGCCCGGCGCGAAGCCTGGCAGCGCCAGGCCGCTGGCGCCGGCAATCGCGGCCAGGTGACTGCGGGCCTGACCGCCGGTCATCGTGAAGTCGCCGCCGGCATAAACCGTCGTGTCGCCGAGCGTGTCGGTGAAGGCAGCAAGGGCCCGCACGGCCGCGTCGGCACCGGGATTCCACGAGGCGAGCGCGTGGGTGGGCAGATCGAATGCCGCGAGCCGATCGCGCGACTGCCCGGCGATGGTCGTGAAGGCACCGCCGACGTAGAGCCGGCGATCGCGCGCAACAGCCAGCGCGAGCACGGCGCCGTCGGGCCTGGGTCGCCACGGGAGCAGCCGTCCAGTTTCCAGATCGATGGCGGCCAGGTTCCTGCGCAGGTGTCCGCCGAGCGCTTCGAACGCGCCGCCGAGCGCCACGCGTTCGGCCGTGGCCACGATCGCCCGCACGGGATCATTCGGGGCGGGATGCCAAGGCGACACCGCGCCGGTGCCGAGCGCCACGGCGGCCGCGTGCAGCCGTAGCTTGCCGCCGACGTTCAGGAATTCGCCGCCCAAATAGACCGTGCCGCCGCTGACCGCGAGCGCGAGCACCGTGTCGTCGGCGTTCGGATCCCACGCCAGCAGCGCGCCGCTGGCGGCGTGCACCGCGCCCACGTGGTTGCGCGCACCGCCGCCGAGCTGCGTGAAGCGTCCGCCCGCGTAGATCGTCTCGCCCACCAGTGACAGCGCCGCCACCAGGTCGCTCGCGCCGGGATTCCACGTGGTGGCCAGACCGGTGGCCGTATCGATCTCCGCCAGGAACGCCCGGGCCGCGCCGCCAGTGTTGGCAAAGGCGCCACCCACGTAAACGGTGGCGCCATCTGCCGCCGCTACGATCGTGCGCACGGGCGCGTCGGCCGACGGAGCCCACGCCGTCACCGTGCCGGCTCCGGTGTCGTAGGCCCCCAGCCGCTGGCGCGACTGGCCGAGGAAGGTCGCGAAGTCGCCGCCGGCAAAAAGCGTCGATCCCGACACGGCTAGGGCCGAAACGGCGCCGTCGGCACCCGCGGCCGCGCCGGCGAGCAGCGCGCCATCGGCCGCCGCGAAGGCGGCGATGTTCTGCCGCGCCTCGGGCATGGCCGGGCCGGCGCCGTCACCGGCCCTGGCGAACTCGCCGCCCACGTAAAGTGTCGAGCCGACCAGCGCCAGCGACAAGACCCGGCCGTCGACCCGGCCCGACCATGCCGGGTCGAGACGCCCGTTGGCGAGAATATGGGCGATCTGGGGCCGCCGGTCCTGGCCCACGAACGTGAAGTGGCCACCCACGAACCAGCCGCCGCTGCCATCGGGCACGATTGCGTTCACGTTGCCGTGCACCCGCACGGCCCGCAGCGCGCGTTGACTCGTCGCCGGCGATACCACGGCAAAGCCGCCGGTGACGTTGTGCCGCGACGCTACGGCGTTGAAGCGGCCGCCGACAAACGCCACCCGCCCGGCGCGGGCGACGGTGTGCACCGTGCCGCCAAACGCCCAGTTCAGGGCCGAGATCGGCCGGTGTTGCGCCATCGCCGCTGAGGCGACCCCCGCGAGTGCTACCGCCAGGGCCAGCGTGCTCCATCCTCGCCGTATCTGCATATCGGACTCCTCCAGAAGGTGAACGCTTTCCGCGGGGGCGTGGAGCGCGTCCACAGGGCTTAGACCGCACGGCACCGAAAGGGTTGAAGGCCGATGCGGAGAGTTTCCGGGAGCGGGGCGCGGACCCGCGAATTAATAGACCAGATCGGGCACGCCCCGGCCTATGCTGAACGGGATCGCCCGGGCGGCCCCGCCCCAACGCGACCGGATGCATGACGGGTAATCGCCTTCTCATCATCGACGACGAGCCCTCGGTGGGCTCGGTCATCGCCAAAGTGGCCACCGGCGTCGGCTACGAGACGCTGGTCGTCGAGAACGCCGACGACTTCCTGCACAAAGTGCGGAGCTGGGCGCCCACGCACATCGTGATGGATCTGCAGATGCCCGACGTCGACGGGATTCAGCTGCTCTCGGAGCTGGCCTCGGACCAGTGCGCCGCCACCATCATCCTCGTGAGCGGCGCCGGGCACAGCGTCGTGAACGCGGCCCGCCGCGTCGGCACGGCCCGTGGACTGAACGTCACGGCCGCTCTGACCAAACCTTTCAAGGCAGCGGCCCTGGCCGACGTGCTCACATCGAGCCGCGAAGACGATCCCTGGCTCACGGTGACCTCGTTCTCGGCCGCGATGAACCGCGAAGAGTTCTTTCTGCTCTACCAGCCGAAGGTCGATCTCCACACCGGGGCCATCTGCGGTGCCGAGGCGCTCGTGCGCTGGCTGCATCCGCAACGTGGCGTCGTCGCGCCGCTCGAGTTCATTCCGTTCGCCGAAGCCTCGTCCTGCATCGATCGCATGACGCAGTGGATCGGAGCGACGGCCTGCGGCCAGCTGCGCGCGTGGGACGCCGCGAACTGCCACATTGGCCTTGCCATCAACGTGTCGGCGCGAAACCTGCACGAGCCACGGTTAGCCGATCAACTCGAGACGCAGTGCCGCATCGCCGGCATCGCCCCGTCGCGGATCACACTCGAACTGACCGAGACGGCGGCGATGCGCGACGCGGTGCAGATGATGGACGCGCTGACCCGGCTGCGCGTCAAGGGCTTCCAGGTCGCCATCGACGACTTCGGTACCGGCTATTCTTCGCTACTCCAACTCCATCGCCTGCCGTTCAGCGAGATCAAGATCGACAGCACGTTCGTCGCCGGCTGTGCTACCTCGAGCGAGAGCCGCAGCATCGTGCGCTTGGTCGTCGATCTCGCCCACGCGCTCGGCATGAAAGCAGTGGCCGAAGGCGTCGAGACCGCCGATGCCTTGCGGTTGCTGCGCGAAATGGGATGCGACGAGGCCCAGGGTGCGTTCATTGCCTTGCCGCTCCCTGCGGTCGATGTGCCGGCCGCGGTGGCACGGCATGCCGAGAGCGCATGGTACCGGGCGAGCGGGCCGTGGCCGCAGGTGGTGTCGGCGGCACCGTAGCGGCGAGAGACCTCGCCGCACCGATCTCGCGCCCGAGCCGGCGCGTCGAGGTCTAGTGTCCCGGAACCGTGGTTCGCAGCTCAATTCCCGGGCGGGTCAGCCCGCCTCGCGGCGTTGCTCGTCGCTCACATATCCTCGAATATGCTCGCTCCTCGCGCCTGGCGATCCGGGTCTCCCGCTCCGGGACTTGTGTCACGAACCACGGTTCCGGGACACTAGCGGAGCGCGGCGAGTCGGGCTGGCACCCAGGTGGCGAGCGCTACGCCGGCCAGCACGAGCACAGCGCCGACCAGCGCGCTTGCCGGCAGGCGCTCGTCGAGCAGCAGCGCGCCCCAGGTGACGCCGAACACCGGAATGAGATACGTGACGGCCATCGCCGTCGACGGACCGGCGCGGGCGAGAAGACGGAAGTACAGCGCGTAGGCCAGCGCCGTGCAACCCACGCCGAGCACCATCGCATAGCCCCAGGCGAGCGTTGTGGGCGTGGCTCGCGGCCAGGTCAGCACGGCCAGCGGCGCCAGCATCACGGCCGCCGCCGTCAAGCTGCCCGCCGCCACGACTAGCGGCCGCACGCCGGAGAGCGAGCGTTGTGTCACGTGCGCCGAGAGCCCGTAGAGTATGGCCGCCACCAGCGCCGCGGCCACCGCGCGCCAGTCGCTGCCGCTGGTCAGGCGCGGCCAGGCGAGTGCCAGCACGCCAATGAACCCGACTCCCAGCCCCAGCATGCGCTGGCGCGTCGGACGATGCTGCAGCCACAGGAAACCGATGACGGCGCCAAAGAGCGGCACGCTCGCATTCAGCACCGACGACAGGCCGGCCGGCAGTGTGAGCGCGGCGTAGGCCAGCAGCGTGAAGGGAATCGCCGTGTTGATGGCGCCGACCAGGACGAGCGGGCCGACGGCGGTGCGGGCCTGGCCGACGCCGTCCTTGCGCAGAAGCGGCAGCAGGACCAGCGCGGCGATGGCCACGCGAACCGCAATCAGCGGCACCGGTCCGAAGGCGGGCGCGGCCACGCGCATGAAGAGGAACGATGCACCCCACAGCGCCCCGAGCGCGACGAGGTCGATGAGGTCGCGGGTCGCCATGACGAACTCAGTGTCTCGCGGGCTCCGCCTCGCGTCGAGTGGCAGAGATGACAACTGCCGTCAAGATTCTGCCAGCGCCGCGACCGCCCGCGTGACGGATGCGAGTTGACGCCCGGATGGCCCCTTCCTCCGGCTCCGCCAACTGACGCTGTACGATCATCTCCGCCGGACGAAGGGGCCATCCGGACGTCAACTCTGGTCGCTGCTCGGGCAGCCCCCGTCCAGGGTTCCACCGCGACCTGCGTTCCGGCCCGGCGCAGCGCCTCCCCCGTCTGGTCAGAGAACAATCGTGACCGGCGTAGCCTCCTGCTCCTCGAACCAGCACCGTAGTTCGCTCACGAGATCGAGTCGGGCTCTGTTCAGCGACGGCGGGGCGTCACTCAGGTCCAGCCGGAGCGAAACGGAGTCACCGGGGACGACGTCATTGGGCAACCGAACCCTTCGCCAATCACGATCTGTGACCGCACCCTCGTCATCAAGAGCCTGCACTCCAAGCTGAACCCAACCGCCGCTCCGCAGCGGGTTGGCGAGCCAAACCGTGTCGCCGGCGTTGGTGATCGAGACGACCAGCTTGCCTCTGCCAGTCTGCTCCACCACTCGGATGTGCGCCGAGAGTCGCCCTGGAGCCCGGCTATCGAGGATCGCTCGATCGCCGCGAACCGTGAAGTAGTGGTGCTCCGCGGCGGAGCCAGTGGCGGAGAACCACGTCAGGTACTCAGCCACCGCGTCGAACTTGAGGCAGTACAGTCCCCCGTTGTATGGGGCGCGCATTCGGATCGTCGCGCGCACAGCGCATCCAGGAGCCACGTCCTCACTGAAAAAACCTCTACCGTAGTCCGAGTCAATCGCTTGAAGCCCGGCACCCGGCCAAAGTTGTGCCCCAATAGCAACGGCTCCACCAAGGTCGTGTTCATCGAGATACTCGCGGTAGAGGGCCACCGAGATGCCCAGGCTCCTGTCGCCAGGCGAGACGGATTTGTTTAGGAAGGCTGACGCATAGTCGAGGGGGCGCTTGGAGGCCTGCGGACGCAAGGCGAGCCACGTTGTGTCTCCCACGTTCGTGACCGTCAGCTCCGCCACGATGATTTCGCCTGGGTCGACGACGTCCGGGCAATTCACGACTTCCAGGTCGGCCGCAAGTATGCCCGGCGACCGGGAATCCTTCACGCCGGCAAGCAACTTGCCCAAGACGATGAGCGCGTCGTTCCCCGTCCAATCGAGGACGCCGCGCCGGTCGCTTTCCCGAATCGCCTGGAACGCGCCTGGCTCAAGAGCATTGTCCGACAACGGCGGAAGGGGCACGATGTAGGACGACTCGAAGCCGACTTCCTTCGCAAGGCGGCAGAGTTCCGGGGCGTCCACTTCATCTTCGAGCACACCCCACGAGCGGGCCTCTTCGACGGCCTCCTGCGAGCTTGCATGGCCGGGACCGGGTTCGACGAAGCAGGCTCGCCCTCCGTTGCGGAGCACCCGGTAGAGCTCGCGGAGAACGGTTCGCTTGTTCGGCACATGGTGAAACGCGTCGAAGCAGGCAACACGGTCAATCGCACCGTCCGCGAGGGGAATGTGGAATCCGTCGTAGGGCAGCAGCCGGACGTTCGGCCCCCTCCCCCCCCCCCCCGGGGGGGGGGGGGGGGGCCCCCCCGCGCCCCCCCCCCCCCCACCCAAAGGGGGCCCCCGACACACCGGCCACAAAGAGCGGGCACCGAAGCCGAAATCCATGGCGGATGCCGTCGCGATCCAGAGGGCGACGCATGGCCAGGCCTTTTCCGCGCTCACCGACGCCGACTGGCTTCGCATGACGGAGGCGCTCTACCGAATC
>JAGNJW010000032.1 GCA_018000455.1 Acidobacteriota bacterium | reverse complement strand
CCGTGGTCGTCACGACCGCCGCCGAACGCCTGTCTGCTCTTCGACGACCAGAAGAACGAACGGCCAGACCTTCGCGCTCAGGCCGACGTCCGTCCAGATTCACGCGCTTCTAAGTGATCGCTGACACCAACTGGCGCCCCACCGCCCCGCGAAGGCAGGAACGCGAAGTCCGCCGTGCTGCTCTGGCCCTGCATCCACTCCGCCAGCGTCAGCGGTTCGCCGGGTCTCGAGCTGCTGAACTCGCTGGTTGTCAACGCGCCATCGGTCATGGCGAAGACCGTCGCGGCCTGGGCCACCATGTAGTCCACGGCGCTTGCCCGACCCCCAGCGCGAAGGAACTCGGTCGCCACCGCGTGGGTGAACTGGGTCTGCGCGTGGGCACGTTGCTCGGCGGCCAGAGTCGCTTCCAGTTCCGCCACGCGGGCGGACGTGTCTGGGCGCGCCTTGAGGGCGTGGTATTCGGCCGGGTCCACACCGTCGAAGGCTTTGAGCTTCGCCTCCAGCGCCTCGAACTCGGCGTCGGCGTCGTCCGTAGGGTCGATGCCGTCGAAAGCCTTCAGCTTCGCTGCAAGCTCGGCGTTCTGGGCGTTCAGAGAGCGATTGTTCGCGCGGAACTGCGCCAACTTCTCGGCCTTGACGTAGCCGTGCGGCTCCCCGTCCAGTGCTAGCGCATAGCGGCCATCGGCCGTTTTCGCGTACAGGGACCGCAGCGGCTCTGCGACGTCGTCTGGGCTGTTAATGAAGCATTTCAGGGCCATCTGTTTCTCCTAGTGAATGTGGCGGGACTCGGGCATCAGATTGGCCACGCGGAGAATGGCCAGCTGCGCCTCTGCAACTCCCGCACGCGCGTCCGCCTGGGCGACCTTGCCCTCCCACACGGTCTGCGCGGCCACGGCCACCGAGCGAACGTAGGCTTCTTGGTCCCCGTCGAACGGAAGCGCGTCGACCAGTGCCAGCACTTCGGCGGTGGCCTTGCTGTCGCCGAACGGCTCCAGCGCTTCGATTAGTGCAGCGCGGCATTGCTCTTGAATGTCGTTCATGCGTTTGTCTCCTCGTAGAACTTGTCCCTCAGGGCCAACGCGGCCTCGATGGTGTCGCAGTAGCCGAGCACTCGGGCGCAGCGAGCGCGGAGAGCTCGGTTTGTGGCTCCGCCCTCGGTAGCGATGTGGACCAGGAGGCGCAGGGCGTCGGTATCGACCCGGTACGTCGCGCGCCGTACGGCTTGCATGGTCTGGGGGTGCCGCAGCCGGCGTTCCAGCGCGAAGTTGATCAGTGCGCTTACGTCGTAGTCGATGGGATGCACGCGCTCGCGTGATACGCGGTCCCGGTACCGACTCCTTGCGGTTTCGCGCACGGTCTGTTGGCGGAGCTGATTCTTGAAGTCGTTGTCGTCGTCCATTATTTCTTTCCTTCCGATGTCGGCGCGACGTCGATGACGGGGAGTTGGGCGCCCTCGCGCTCTTCGGCCTGCTGCCGGAGATGCGCTGCCACCGCCAGAGCACGCGCCATTAGCTGGTCGCCCGTGAGGTCCGACAGGTCGTCGCGACCGTCGGCAGGTGGGTCCGTGTTGATGGGCTTCCCGTCGAGGTACGCGGCGGCCAGCGCGATGTACGGAAAACTGCGCGGAGGCGGCGCTTGTAGTCCTTCGATGATGGCGTCGCGCAGGAGGTCGGGCTGCGTCCCGACAACGTCCCGAAGGATTCGTTTCACCGAGGCGTTCTGTACCTTCGAGAGTGAGCGGAGCGCGATGGTCTTCGGCGTGTTCACTGGCTGGTATCCTTTCTGGAACGGCGTGCCCGGTGACTCGCGGCCGGAAAAGCTACGGCACAGCGCGGCGTCACGCATGCGCAGGCTGGCCTGTTGGCGCTGCTCGGGCGTACGGCTGGCTTGCCATGCGCGAGCCCCGGCTCTCGTGCCTTCGCGCACACGCTCCAGCCATACAGCCCGTTCCTCAGGCGTGCGGGACGCGTTTCGTTGCTTCGCGAGGAGGCTCCGGTGGGCCTTCATGTCGAATGTCGCCATAGTCGCTAGGGTGAAGCTACGGTGGTCCAAAAACGTCGCGTAAACACGGATGCCGCCTCCGGCGCACAGGGCAGCCAAACCTCAGTGCCCGGTGAATGGCGCCTTGTCTCTGGGCGCCATTGCGCCGCGCTTCGCGCGAGGTGGTGTCCGGCGATGGAAGTGGCGCGTCGCACTGGCGCGGCGAGTAGCCTGGACGGTGCAGGGGAGAACCCTGGAGTCGAGGCGGCGAAGAGTGCCCGACTTATACTGGGCGACCGGTCGCGGGACGGATGCGCTCTCAGGGCACGAGCTGCGGGTTTCGCGTGTTTTGCGGGTTGTTGCCAGCCCACAGCCGCAGGCACATGCACGCGGTAAAGCAACTTCAAACTCCTTGGGGTTATAAGAAACCCGCAAAACCCGTAAAACCCGCAGGGCCTAAAGGTCACCCACTCGAAGGGTGCCCTGGCACGCCGCGCCTTCGGTCGCCAATCGCCAGACCTGGCCATTGCGCCCTTGCTCGCAGCGGAAACTGCGCCCAGCGACTACGCGGTCCTTGCTCCCCCGCAGCCACCAGCCCACACTCTTCGCGCTCCAAGAGCCCCGGCACGCCACCTGCACGAGGGCATCGCGGAGAACGCCGATGTCCCCCGCACCTTGCTCCTCGTCGGCACGCCTGCTGATGTCGCCCACCTCGACGGCCCCGCCACCAAGCGCACTGGCCCAGTGATCCATCACCACCGCCAGGTCGTCGCGCTTGGGGTCGCTGTCGAGAATCGCCGCACGCGTGTCCGCCGGATCCGCACACCCGAGCCACACCAGCGCGCCACGCACCCACTCCCAGTCCGAGAACGAACCCATCGGCACCAGCTTCGCCGGCCTTCCCGCCACGACGTAGGCGCGAAGAACCGTCAGCCCTGCCACGACGAGGTCGGCGCGATTCGCCATCACCTCGGCATGACAGTCAAAGGCGAACGCCCGCGAGTCCGGGCGCTCCATGTTCGCGTCGAGTCGACACATCACCGCCCGCCGCGTGGTGTCGCCAGCCAGCGTGAGATTGTTGCCGCTGGCCAGGACCAGCGCGGTTGACGGCAGTATTCGGCGTTCGCTCAGGCCGAGGATTCGCGCCTGCACGACTTCCTGGGTCAACATCGAACACAAGAAATCGCCGGTCACCGCCCGCTCGCAATTGTCCAAGTGGATCACCGGATCACCGGCGAACAGCACGGTCGATAGGCGCTTCTCGTCCTCTTCGGCCGACTTGCCTTGACTCAGCGCCGGGGGCCGAGCGCCTGTCGCCAGCAAGCCCACCGTTTCGGCGAGGTAGCTCTTGCCTGTACCTGCGGCCGGGGCGTCGAAGCCATGGAGTGGGGCTGTCCGCAGGCTCTGGCGCACGAGCGCCGTGAGTATCGCCGACAGCGCCACCGACCTCGCGGCGCTATCCACGAAGGGAAATCCACGTAGCGGCTCGGCCAGTCGGCCGAGCGCCGCGAGGGCGGCCTCGCGAGATGGTTCGGCCGGAATCGCCGGAAACGCGTTGGCTTGCAAATCGAGGAGCAGGCCGCTTGCAGCGTCGAACCCTGGCCTATCGAGAATACGGCCGTCCCGATCCAGGGTCGGCGCCGTCACGACGCCATGCAACACCGGGAACCGCCACTCGGCCCGACCGAGTAGCGTGCGCGCGTAGATGGACGGCGGATCAATCTGGACCTGTCCTGTGCTATTCGGCTTGAACCATTGCAGCACGCGGCCCATCTGCTCCACTAGATATGCCTCATGTACTTTGGCCAATACCGTCGAGCCTGCCGCCCGCCGCACGGAACCGGAATCGCCGACGGCGCTGTCGAGCTTGATCACTCTGGTCAGCACACCCCCTCGTTGATACAACGGCGTGGCCAGCAGCGCTTCCTCAACACGATCGACGATCGGCGTCAGGCTGCCGCCCGCAACGAGGATGCCGGCGCTGTCGTCGAACGCGGCCGGTGCGGTCCACTTCCTGATCTGGGCCACGACCTTCTTGCCGTTGTCGCCGAGCGCAGCGGCCAACTCCTTGGCACCCGCAACGCGCTCGCCGGCCTTGATGCGGTCGGCAGTCGTCTGAACGGTGCGCGTGACGTCATCACCATCAACGTCGTTGGAGGTGCTTTGCGCAAGTGCGTTGCCCACCTTGACGGCCTCTGCCTCGGACAACCCGCAGTCCCTCAGAGCGACGGCGGCGAAAGCGAGCCGAACGTCGTGGCCGAAGCCCCGCGATCCGAGATGCTTTGCGAGAACGCAGGCGATGACAAACAACGTGACCGACCGCTCCAGGTCCTCGACGTGGGCAATGTCGTCGTCCCGTACTAGTAGGACTGGTTCCCCTGTGGGATGGATCGACGGCGGGATCATGGTTTGAAAGCCCACCGCGCCGTTCGACTTGACGCCGCGCAGCTCGACGAGCATCGTGCCGTCGACGTCCTTGAACTGGCGCGTCACGACCGGCTGCGGCGTGGTGTAGAACGCGTGGCTCAACCTCTTGCCCACGCGCCCGAATCCCAATCCGGTCTGGGGAAGAATTAGGCTCGCGAGCGACACGCCGGGTGCCCAGTCGAAGTCGCAATCTGCTAGGAAGCGGCGGGGCGCAATCTCGACGCCGAGGAGGACGCCCCAATTCTTGCCACCAACGTAGCCATCTACCGACTTGACTGCGTGGTGCTGCCACCCTACCGCCTCGGCTCCCTTGGGTCCCTTCTCGCCGCGAGCGTAGGGGACCATCTGGAAGCCCCGGCCCAGACATTTGCGGAACCAGTCAGGGGCTTCCGCTGGCTGCACTTCAGCCTGGGCACTCATCGTGCCACCCCGGCGCGTCGAAGCGACTGCGCGGCGGGCATGAAGCCCCGCTCGATGGCCTCGTCCAGCCGCATCACGCAGTCGAGCACGTTGTGAGTCGGTGACCAACGAAACCAGACGAACGTGACGCCGCACAGGTTGGTCTGGAGCACGTAGTCGGCGCTCGCCGTCCTGCTCGGCGCCGGTTCGTCGGCTCGGCCACCCTGAATGATTCGCATCGGTTTCATGGCTTCCGCTCCATCGATTCGGTGAACGTGACGCGTTCGGTGATCTCTACGGGGCACAACAGAGCGAACGCCGGCGACACACCAAGTACGTCGCCGATGCGACCTAGCAGGTCATCGCTGGGCCGTTGGTGGCCCTGCTCGATGTTGGAGATCGTGGCTTGGCGCGTGCCGACCAAGTCGGCAAGCTCGTCCTGGCTGAGCCCCTGACGGCGGCGAACGTATCGGAGAGCGAGCACAAAGCCTCCGCGTGCTGCGCAAGTGGACGCTGGTGCTTGATCGGCCCGAAAGCGGTGGCCGCAAGCCACCGCTGGGCAGCGGCCCACCGCGTTAGCCGGGGGCAGCCCACCAATAACGCAGTATACCATACGCGTATACGTATGGTAACCGTTTTGTTTGGCTTACCGCAAAGTTTTTGCCTATTTTTAAGCACTATTGTGAGCCTCAAACTCGTTTACTTGGCACGACACCAAACGTATAGTTATCGCATGATTAAAGCGTTTCGCACCCGCGCCAAGCTCTCACAAGCGGCTCTGGCCAAGCATCTCGGCGTCAGCGCCAACACGGTCGCACGGTGGGAACGCGGCGTGCTCGGCATGCGCCCGAAACAGATCACGAAGCTGGCTCGCCTGATGGCGAGTACCGACCTCAGCGCGCCTCTGCCACCGGCCAAAGCGAACAAAGCGAACAAAGGAGAAAAGTGATGGGTTCCATCTACCAGCGCTCGGAGTGGCACTGCTCCACCTGCAAGGTGCGACTCGTCAAGACCACCGACCGCGAGGCGTGCATGGCGGCAGGCCATACGCTCGACAAGCGTGTGTCGGCCATCTACTGGATCAAGTACGCCAGAGCGGGCAAGAGCTACGACGAAAGCTCGCGCTCGACCCGCAAGGGCGACGCCCGTACCCTGCTGCGCGACCGCGAGGGCGATATCGTCAAGGGCAAACCCGTCACGCCGAAGACGGGGCGCACGACCTTCGAGGATGCGGCTGCCGACCTGCTGGCCGACTACACCACGAACGGGAAACGCTCGTACGGCGTTGTCGAGCGGCGCATCCGGAAGCACCTGGCACCGTTCTTTGGTGGCCGGCGGTTGACCGACATCACCACATCGGATGTCCGCGCCTATATCCAGAAGCGCCAGACAACTCCGAGCGTTGTAGTCGTCAAGGGTAAGCATGTGCTGGCTCAGAAGAAGCGGAACGGAACCGTGGTACCCGCGCACGACGTGGACGAGCTGTTGAGGACGCCCAAGCCCGCCGAGATCAACCGCGAGCTGGCACTGCTCAAGCGCATGTTTACGCTGGCCATTCAAGCGGCCAAGGTGCTCTACCGGCCGCACATCCCGATGCTCAAGGAGAACAACGTACGAACCGGGTTCTTCGAGCCCGAGCAGTTCGCCTCGGTGCTGGCCCACCTCCCCGCCGAGGTGCAGCCGGTGATCGAGTTCGCCAACATCACCGGCTGGCGCATCCGCTCTGAGGTGCTGCCCCTCAAGTGGCGCCAGATCGACTTCGCCGCTGCTGAAATTCGGCTGGACGCTGGCACCACCAAGAACGGCGACGGCCGCGTGTTCCCCATGACGGCGGAACTCAAACGCATTCTGCTGGCCCGCCACGCCGAACACGAGCGGCTGAAGAAGGCCGGCGTGATCGTGCCGTGGGTATTCTTCCGCGAAGTGGCTGAAGGGCGCGGCGGCGACAAGAAGCCGCAGCCGATCGTCAGTTTCACGAAGGCGTGGAAGTCGGCCTGCGCGGCTGCCGCCTGCCCTGGCCGTATCCCACACGACCTGCGCCGCACGGCTATCCGCGGGCTCGTGCGCGCTGGCATTCCGGAGCGGGTGGCCATGCAGATGACCGGCCACAAGACGCCGAGCGTCTTTCAGCGGTACAACATCGTCAGCGGCGCGGACCTGAAGGCCGCAGCGCGCCGCCTCGACGAGGTGACGCCAGTCCGTCAAGGCGCGCGCTAGCGTACGCATCTTCTCGGCCTCCACCCCTACCGCGAGGGAGAGAGAGAGAACCGTCGCGTACAAAGCAAAGGCCCGGCACACGAAGGTTCGTTGAACGAACATTCATGCGCCGAGCCTGCCCATCTGCTCGGTGCGCTCGCTGACCCTACTGGCTTGGGTCCCGCTGGTTCCACGTCGGAACCGGAGTCAGCGCCGCTGCACAGATCAATATCACATTGCACGCGCGGCTGGATAGACTCTTCGAAATGCCGATCGCGAATTCCACGATTGTCCGGTTGTCGGCGGCCATGGATGCAGCCTTCACTCACGCTGGCCTCGACGGTCTGTTCTACGAGTACGACGTGGTCGACCACGATCCGAAGAAGCCCAACACCTCTCCGAACAAGATCACGCGGAGCCTAGCCTTCCTCAAGGCCGTTAAGGTCACGAGGCCGGTTGCCGAGGCGGAGACGGTGATTCGCGACATCATCGTCGAAGTGCTTAGCCGACCAGGAGCGACCTACAACGGGGCAATTCCCGCGCTCCAGACCTCGCTGAGTCTGGATGGACTGGCATGGGATGGTCATCGCCTCCTGCCTTCAGAACCTAGCTCGGTGCCACTCGCTCGCGAGGCGACCTTGCTAGAGGAAGAACTTAAAGCGGCACCACTCCCCACCGCAGCGGAGCACTACCGGCAAGCCATCGACAATTTCACGGCTGCAAGGTTCGAGTCCTCCAACGGGCAGTTGCGTTCGTACCTTGAGGCCCTCATTCCTGGCGTCGCTTTCCTGAGAGGTGCGGCCGCAGCCCTCGAAGTACAGGCGGCTCTCGACCACTTGCGAAGGGCCGAAGGCGGACTAGACGATCAGGAGTGGGCCATCTTCCGGGCGCTGTGGAACGGCTCGCAGGACAACGGCCCCCACGCGGGATTGACCACGGCCGACGAGGCCAGGTTCCGGCTCCACATGGCGACCGCATGTGGCCGCTACCTACTCAAGAAGCTTCCGCCGCCCGCTGGCGATGGCTAGGGTCGGCGCAACAGACTGAAGCTCCATCAGCCTGGGTCAACAGAGCGAGCTGATTGCCGGTCGGCCGAGATGCCTCTTGACTTCAATACTTACTGCCTGTAAGAGTGGAGGCATGATCCCTCGCCTTTCACCGAAGGAAGCGGAAATCCTGCGACTGCTGATCGCTAACGGCGAAATGTACGGCCTAGAACTTGTCGCGGCTTCGGACCTGCTCAAGCCTGGGACGATCTACGTCACGCTGGGGCGTATGGCCGACAAGGGCTTCGTCGAGTCACGCACCGAGAAGTTGGAAGGCCAATCAGGCCTGCCGCGCCGACTCTTCAAGCCAACTGGCGAGGGCTCTCGTGAAGCGTACCGGGTTCGTCGGAGACCGGATTCGTTGACTCAGGCCACCTTGGCCTGGGCATAGTACTGCGCTTCGAACTCCGCGGGCGGGATGTCGCCGATCGGCCCCAATAGGCGCCGATGGTTGAACCAGTCGACCCACTCCAGCGTCGCGAACTCGACGGCCTCGAGCGAGCGCCACGGCCCCTTCCGCTGAATCACCTCCGTCTTGAAGAGCCCAATCACCGACTCGGCGAGGGCATTGTCGTACGCGTCGCCGCAGCTGCCCACGGACGGCGCGATGCCGGCGTCGGCGAGGCGGTCGGTGTAGCGCATCGAGAGATACTGCACGCCCTGGTCGCTGTGATGCACGAGGCCGGTGAGGGCGTCGTGGCCGCGGGCATGGATCGCCTGCTCGAGCGCGTCGAGCACGAAGTCGGTCCGCATTGACGCCGACACGCGCCAGCCAACGATCCGCCGCGCGAAGACGTCGATGACGAAGGCGACGAAGACGAAGCCGCCCCACGTCGCGACGTACGTGAAGTCCGACACCCAGAGCTGATTCGGTCGCATCGCCACGAACTGGCGATCGACCAGATCGCGCGGCCGCGCCCCCTCGCCGGCATGGGTCGTCGTGATCCACGCCCGCCCGCGCACGGCGCCCCGCAGGCCCATGTCGCGCATCAGGCGCCCCACGGTGCAGCGCGCGACGCGGAATCCCTCGCGCTTCAACTGCTTCCACACTTTGCGCGGGCCGTAGACTTGGTGATGCTCGTCCCAGACACATTGAATCTCAGGACGCAGCGTGTCGTCGCGTCGTGCCCGCGCCGATCGGCGCGTCGGCGCGACCTGTAGCCGGCGATGGCGGTGATACGTCGATGGGGCGATCGGCAGCGCTCTGCAGATCGACTCGACCCCGAAGCGATCCCGATGGGCGTCGATGTACGCCACCATCGCGCCTACTTGGTCCGGCGGTCGAGTGCCGCCTGGGCGAAAAACGCAGACGCCGTCTTGAGGATCTCGTTGGTCCGCTTCAGCTCGCGATTCTCGCGCTCCAACGCGGCCAACCGCTCGCGCTCGCTCGTCGTCAGCCCCGGCCGCTGGCCGGTATCGCGCTCCGCCTGGCGCACCCACTTCCGCAGCGTCTCGCCGGTCATGCCCAACTTCGTCGCGACCGCCTGCAGTGCCGCCCACTCCGACGGGTGCGCCGGCCGCTGCTCCATCACCAGCCGGACGGCGCGCTCACGCACCTCCGGCGAAAACCGACTCGGACGTCCCATAGACCCCATCCTCCCAAGAAATGAGGTCTCCGA
Source organism: Acidobacteriota bacterium (assembly GCA_018000455.1). Lineage (GTDB taxonomy): Bacteria > Acidobacteriota > Vicinamibacteria > Vicinamibacterales > UBA2999 > CADEFD01. The sequence continues at coordinate 47,567 of JAGNJW010000032.1, read as the reverse complement.
GAATCCCGGTACGCTTCACTCGCGTCCTTCACGCTTGGGAAATGGCAACGATCGCCTTCGAACAGGTGCCAGCGTGAGCTTCCCCCTCCCCTCCGAACAGCAACTGGAATGGCTCGCGCTGATCTTGGCTGGCTACGCGACGCTCGCAATGGGCGGCAAATCGCTGTTGCTCATCTCCGGCAGGGCCGTCGTGGCGGCAAGGGGACTCCGCAAGTGGATGGCTCACGTCTCCAAGGTAGCCTTCCGACGCGAACCTGTGTACCTGGTCAGCGTGCGCCCTACGCAGAATGACCGGCGGCGAAATCCAAGGCTAGCGCCCCCCCCGGGACTTCGGCTCAACCGCTTCGCCCAGTGGGTGTTTTCGGCCAAGACCTACGAACAAGTTCTTCAATCCGCGATCGCCGACCTGCAGTTGCAGTACTTTGACGCACTGCGTGAGGGGCGGCCAGTCAAGGCCGAGTGGGTCAGACTGCGCGGCTATCTGCGATTCTGGAGCCACGTGGCCGCCCAGTTGCCGGTATCCATGGTGAAGGTAGCTGTCAGGCTCTGGTACACCTTGCCGTAGCCGCGTCGGCCCGGCTCGCTGCGGTTCGAGCTACGGTTGACGTCGCGAACGGCGTCGCGTTCCGCAGCCGATTCGATTTTGCTGAGTGATGTTGGAGGCGCCGCCCGGATTTGAACCGGGGATGGAGGTTTTGCAGACCTCTGCCTTACCACTTGGCTACGGCGCCGCTTGGAATGGGATGGGGACGTTCTGGTCGGGGGCTAGTGTCTCACAGCAGCGAGGCCGTCGGCCGTTGCCCTGCTGGCTTCGGCGAGACTCCCAGGGCCCGGCGTTCTGGGGCGAAGGTTGGAGCGGGAAACGGGATTCGAACCCGCGACTTCGACCTTGGCAAGGTCGCACTCTACCACTGAGTTATTCCCGCCCAGGAACGCCTTGGCAGTGTAACAAATGCCACGATCCCCGGCAAGCAGCTGCCATTTGCGTGGCCGCGCCTATCCGCCGCCCCCCAGCACACGCGCAGCCTTCTCCGGCGGCACGGGATTGATGGGCAGGCCGGCGGCAACGTCGAGACCGGTGGCGCGCAGCACGCGCGGCACGAGTTCGAGATGCCAATGATAGGCATCGTCGCCCGTCTCGTCGAAGGGGGCCGAATGCAGGACGGCGTTGAAGGCTGGCCGCTCCAGTTCGCGCCCCATGTGCCCGAGCACGTGGCGTAGCAACGCCGCGAGGCCGGCCAGGTCGTCGGCCGTTGCCTCGTCGAACCGCGCCCGGTGGTGCTGCGGCAGCAGCCACGTCTCGAACGGCGTACGCGACGCGTAGGGCGCCAAGGCGACGTGCCCGGCCATCTCGGCGACCACGCGCACGCCGGCGGCCCGCTCCTGCGCAACCAGCTCGCAGAACAGGCAGGTGCCGGTGGCCGTGTGGTGACGCCGTGCCGCTTCCACCTCCTGCACGATCGCGGGCGGCACGAGCGGCGTGGCCACGATCTGGGAGTGCGCGTGCGCCAGGCGCGCGCCGGCTTCGGCGCCATGGTTCTTGAAGGCCACGACGGCCCTGAGACGCCCGTCGCGGCGCAGGTCGGCCATCCGGTCTCGCCAGGCCGCGAAGATCCGCGCGAGCTCGTCGGCGCTCATCGTGAACCACGACACGTCGTGGCTGGGAGTCTCGACCACCACCTCGTGGGCTCCCAGGCCCGGCCGATGCACGAACAGGCCATCCTGGCCGCCGCTCATACCAGCCTCGACCCTCAGCGCCGGCACCCGATTCGGCACCACCCGCAGCGACCACCCGGGGCCGTCGGCCGATGAGCCATCGCGGACCGCCGTGATCTCGTGACCCGCCGTGAGCTCGCGCCCCTCGCAGAGCGGGCACGGCGAGTCGAGCGGGCGGCTGATGCCATCGACGACGAAGTCGCGCCGCGAAACCGGCAGGTCGTCGGCCACGATCGTCCACTGCCCCGTCACGGGATCGGCACGCCATTCTGACATCGGGCCCAAGCGTACACCGAACGCTACCAGCCGGGGCGAAAGGCGTCGCGGATCACGGTGATGACCGGCGGATGATTCCGGCCGAACTCAACGCATACGACATCGAACCGTACCATCGCCCGTTCCAGGTGGTGGCGGGCCAGGTAGTCGACCGCCATGGCCACCAGCCGTCGCTGTTTCTGCCACGTGACGGCGGCGGCGGGATCGCCAAACACGCTCCCACGCCGCGTCTTGACTTCCACGAACACGATCGCGCCATCGTGGCGGGCGACGATATCGATCTCGCCGTGGCGCGTGCGATAGCGCCGCGCCATGACGCGGTATCCGCGGGCTTCAACGGCCAGGCAGGCGCGCGTTTCGCCCTCGAGGCCGAGGGCCTGCCGTGCATGCGTCATGCACGGCCGGTTGCAAGGGCCAGTCCGCCGGCCCGCTCGGCGCTACTTCCCCCGCGTCGTCACTGCCGTCAGCGACTCGTCGAAGAGACGGATGGCGGTATCGGCCTGGGCCTTCGAGAGCACCAGCGGCGGCGAGAAGCGGACCGCGTTCTGGCCGGCCCCGAGGATCAGCATCCCGCGCGTGAAGGCCTCGTTCACGACGGCATTGCGCTCGGTGGTGGCGCGCTCCTTGGTGGCTCGATCGCGCACCAGCTCGACCCCGACCATCAAGCCCTTGCCGCGCACGTCCCCGATGATGGCGTGCTTGTCCATCAGCGCCCGGAGGCCCTGCTGGAGGTGGTCGCCGACCTCGGCCGCGTTCTTCACGAGCGAGGTGCGCAGCAGTTCGATCGTGGCGATGGCCGCCGCGCACGACACGGGATTGCCGCCAAACGTGCTGGCGTGCGCGCCCGGGGGCCACGCCATCACGTCAGCTTTGGCCACCATCACGCCGAGCGGCAGACCCGAGGCGATGCCCTTGGCCGCCGTGAGCACATCCGGCTGCACGCCGAAGTGCTCGATCGCCCACATCTTGCCGGTGCGGCCCATTCCCGACTGCACCTCGTCGACCATGAGCAGCATGCCGTGCTTGGTCGTGAGGGCCCGCAGCCGCTCGTGGAACGCCTTGGGCGGCACGACATAGCCGCCCTCGCCCTGGATCGGCTCGACCATTACGGCGGCGACGTCGTCTGGCGAGATGAGGTGCACGAGCACCTGGTCCTCGAGGAAGTCCAGACATTCGGCGCCGCAGCGATCGGGCGTCAGGCCAACAGGACAGCGGTAGCAGGTGGCATACGGAGCATGGAACGTCCCGGGCGCCATCGGGCCGAACCCGCGGCGCTGCACCGCCTTGCTCGAGGTGAGCGACAGCGCACCCAGCGTGCGGCCGTGGAAGCTGCCGAGGAAGCCGAGAATCCCGAAGCGCTTGGTCTGGTAGCGCGCCAGCTTGATGGCCGCTTCGTTGGCCTCGGTACCGGAGTTGGCGAAGAAGGTACGAGCCGGGCCCGTGAACGGCGCGCTGGCGGCCAGGTCCTCACCCAGCTTCACCTGCGGCTCGTAGTAGAAGTCGGTGCCCGACATGTGCAGGAACTTCTGCGCCTGATCGACAATCGCAGCCACGACCGTGGGATGGGCGTGGCCGGTCGAGTTCACCGCGATGCCGGCGGCGCAGTCGAGGAAGACGTTGCCGTCGACGTCCTCGACCGTCGCGCCAACGCCACGGGCGATCACGAACGGGTAGTCGCGGGTGTAGGACGGCGATACGACTCGGCCATCGCGTTCGATGAGGGCCTTGGCCTTGGGCCCCGGCAGTGACGTCTTCAGGTGTGGCGCGTCCATCGCTCCCTACTTTCGTTTCCAGCGGGTACCTTGCGGCCCGTCTTCGAGAATCACGCCCAGCTCGAGCAGCTCGGCGCGCAGGCGATCGGCGGCCGCGAAGTCGCGCCGGCGGCGCGCCTCCTGCCGATCGTGAAGATAGCGTTCGATGTCGGCCTCCGGCAGGCCGGCCGCGGCGTCTTCTCTGGCCCGTAGCGCCACCACCCCGAGCACGTCGTCGAAGTGCGTGAAGGCCTCGCGCACGAGCACCAGGTCGGGCCGGCCGAGTGCCTGTTGGTCGGCGGCGGTGTTGAGCGCGCGCACCAGGTCGAAGACCTCGCCGAGCGCGGCGGCGGTGTTGAGGTCGTCGGCCATCGCCTGATCGAAGGCGGCGCGGGCCGAGGCCACGAGAGCGGCCACCTCAGCATGCGCCGTCGTGCCCGTGACGGTGTCGAGGCGCGCCAGGAAATCGGTCCAGCGCCGAATCGCTTCCTCGGCCTGCGCCATGCCCGACCACGTGAAGTTGAGCCGCGAGCGGTAGTGCGCCGACAGCAGCAGGTAGCGCAGCGTCGAGATCCGGAACCCCTTGCCGACCACGTCGGGCAGCGTGAAGACGTTGCCGAGCGACTTCGACATCTTCTGGTTCTCGACCAGCAGATGTTCGAAGTGCACCCACACGCGCGCAAACGGCCGCCCCGTGGCGCATTCGCTCTGCGCGATCTCGTTCTCGTGGTGCGGGAAGACGAGGTCGATGCCGCCGGCGTGGATGTCGATCGGCGGCTCGCCGAGCAGGCGCAGGGCCATCGCCGAGCACTCGATGTGCCAACCGGGCCGGCCCGGGCCGACGCCGGCGTCCCAGGTCGGTTCGCCGGGCTTGGTGGCCTTCCAGAGCACGAAGTCGCGGGCGTCTTCCTTGGCGTACTCATCGGAGTCGACGCGCGCGCCCGCCAGGATGCCGTCATGATCGAGACGGGCCAACCGGCCGTAGTTCGGCATGGTCGAGATCTTGAAATAGATCGAGCCGTCGCTGCGGTAGGTGTGGCCCTTGGCCTCGAGGGCGGCGATCATGTCGCTCATCGCCTGGATGTTGGCCGGGTCGGTGGCCCGCGGGTTCTCCTCCGACGGCTCGAGCCCGAGCGCGGCGCAATCCTCGTGGAACAGGCTGATGTAGCGCTCGGTGTACTCACCGAGCGGCAACCCTTCGCGCTCGGCGCCGGCGATCGTCTTGTCGTCGACGTCGGTGAAATTGACCACCTGCCGCACGCCGAAGCCACCGACGTGCTTGAGGGCGCGCCTCAGCACGTCGAGACCGATGAAAGTGCGGAAGTTGCCGATGTGGCCTCTGGCGTAGACCGTGAGGCCGCAGGCGTAGATGCGGACCAGGCGGCCGTCGGCCGGAGCGAAGTCTTCGCGCTGGCGCGTCAGGGTGTTGTAGAGCCGCATTGAGGTCCTTACGCCATCGCCTGGCGGATATGGCACACGGGACGTCCGCCGTCGTCCAGCCAGTCGACCGACATCCCGTGCCCGCGCGACAGCGGCGCGGCGGCGAGCGTGGTCGCCGACCCGCCCGAGACGAACACCTCGAGGCAGTCGCCGGTGCGCCGGAACCGGACGTCGATCGGCGTGCCATCGCCGCGGCCGGCCGCAATCGCCGCCTCGGCCGCCGTGACCACCTCGTCGGCCACGGCCGACGCCAGCGCCTGGCCACCGGCGTAGCTCGCCACCTGCGATGCCAGGTCGCGCACCGCGCCGAGCATGGCGCGGCCGCTGCTGACCTGCATCGTGAATTCGAACGAAAGCGGGCTCATGGTCATACCGAGATGTTGTGAAACAGCCGCCCGGCGCGCCTGACGTCGGCCGCGATCTGCTCGCGTAGCGCGTCCACGTCCGCGAACTTCCGCTCGTCGCGCAGCCGCTGGATGAAGCTGAGCGCCAGGTGCTCGCCGTAGACATCGGCATCGAGGCCGAGCAGGTGTGTCTCGATCGTGACCGGACCAGCCGTCTCGAACGTCGGGCGGACCCCGATGTTCGTCACGGCGGGCCACCGCGTGCCCTGCAGTTCTGCGGTTGTGGCGTAGACCCCGGTGGGCGGCACCAGCTCATTGTCAGTCGAAAGGTTGGCGGTAGGGAACCCCAGCGCGTGGCCGCGACCGGCGCCACTGGTGATGACGCCGTCGATCGTGTAGTGATGTCCGAGCAGCGCCCCGGCCTCGTCCACCCGGCCCTCGGCCACAAGGCGCCGAATCCGCGTGCTCGACACGACGAACTCCTTGTAGCGCACCGGGTCAATCTTCTCGGCCTTGAACCCGTATTGCCCGCCCAGGCTGCGCAGGGTCGAGAACGTGCCCGACCGTTCGTGGCCGAACAGGAAATCCGCGCCGACCCATACCTCCGACACCCGCAGCCAGTCGACCAGCACCTGCCGCACGAACTGCTCGGGCGACAAGCGCGAAAACGCCTCCGTGAAGCGCACCACCGCCACGCCGTGCAGGCCGGCCCGCTCGAGAGCCGCCAGCTTCTGCGACATCGTCATCAGCAGCGCCGGCGCCTTGTCGGGACGCACGACTCGCGGCGGATGGGGGTCGAAGGTGAGCACGAGCGCGGTGGCGCCACGATCGGCGGCGCCGCGTCTGATCCGCTCGACGATCTTCTGGTGTCCGCGATGCAGACCATCGAAGTTGCCGAGGGCGAGCACCGGGCTCCTCCAGCGCGGCGGACGCGGATCGTCCGGGAAGTAGACGACATCCATCGCTACGCCGCTCCTCCGCCGACCACCGTCACCGGCGCGCACGGCACGTCGTCGAGGGTCACGACCTGCCCGTCGTAGCCGAGCGCCATGCCCGCCGGCAGGTCAGCGCAGGTCGCCGCGTGCGGCAGGTCGTGACAGACGTGGGTGAAGTAGGTCTGGCGGGCCCCGATCCGCGTGGCAACGGCCACGGCTTCTGTCAGCGAGAAGTGCGTCGGGTGCGGGCGGTGGCGCAGCGCATCGAGCACCAGGACCTCGAGCCCGCCGAGCAGCGCCATCGACGACTCGGGCACGGCGTTGCAGTCGGTCAGGTAGGCGAAGCGGCCGATCCGGAAGCCGAGGATCGGCTGCGGGCCGTGCATGATCGGCACCGGCTGCACGGCCACGCCCTCGACCTCGAACGGTCCGTCGATCTCGACGAGCGAGAGCTCCGGCACGCCGCCCCCCTGCACGGCCGGCGGCGAGAAGGCGTAGGAGAAGGTTCTCCGGAGTTCGGCTGCCGTCGACGGCGCGGCGTAGACCGGCAGCCGCCGTCCCCCGAGCACGTTGAACCGCCGCAGCTCGTCGAGCCCCATCACGTGGTCGGCGTGACTATGGGTGAAGAGCACGGCGTCCACGCGCGTGATGTCGTTGACGAGCGCCTGCTGACGAAGATCGGTGGCCGTGTCGACGAGCAGGGACGGCCCCCCGGTCACCGCCAGATGGATCGACGGCCTGAGACGCCGGTCGTGCGGATCGCTCGAGCGGCACACCAGGCAGCGGCATCCGATCATCGGCACCCCGTGCGACGTCCCGGTGCCGAGGAACGTGACGCGCAGAGACGGCATCAGGGATGCCCGCTCGTGCCCTTGAGCGCGACAAATCGCATCCGCAGCTCGTAGAGCACGGTCTCGAGGAACTGCCGCTCCTCACTCGTCAGATTGCCCTTCGTCTTCTGATCGAGCATCGCCATCACTTCGATGACATGCCCGGCCTGCTCCAGGCTCACGGGCCGCTTCTCGCCCGTGGCCGGGTCGGCGACGTCGCCGAAATGCACGGCGGCACTACCGGCGAGCGAGTAGAGGAACGCGAGAAAGCTGACTGGGGCGTCGGGTATGGAAGATGTCGTGTCGGCCACGGCTGAGACGCTCGATGGTAGCATAGCGCCCCGACCCGCCTGGCCATGCCGACACCCGCCGCCGACAGCTTCGACCACCTCGTGCGCATCATGCGGGCGCTGCGCGCCCCGGGCGGCTGCCCGTGGGACCGTGAGCAGACGCTGCAGTCGCTTCGGCCCTATGTGCTCGAGGAAACCTACGAGCTGCTCGATGCGCTCGACAAAGGCGATCTCGACGCCGTCCGCGAGGAACTCGGCGACTTCCTCTACGAAGCGGTGTTCCTGGCGCAGATTGCCGAGGAGGCTGGCCACTTCTCGATCGCCGACGCGGTGGGGGGGATCGCCCAGAAGCTCGTTCGACGGCACCCGCACGTCTTCACTCCCGACGGCACGCCGCTGGCGGACGCGCCGGGCACGATGACCGCCGACGACGTGGTCAAGAAGTGGGAAGACCTCAAGGCCGCCGAACGCGGCGCCGCCGGCCAGGCGACCAAGACGCTGCTCTCCGGCGTGCCCCGGTCGATGCCGGCACTCTTGCGCGCCTACGAGATGACGGCTCGCGCGGCCACGGTGGGCTTCGACTGGACGACGCCGGACGACGTGGTGGCGAAGATCGGCGAAGAACTCGGTGAGGTGCGCGACGCGCGTACAGAGGCCGCTCGAAGCGGCGATACCGACGCGCTCGAGGACGAGCTCGGTGATCTGCTCTTCGCCTGCGCCAACTACGCCCGCAAGCTCGGCGTGGAGCCCGAGGCGGCGCTCAGACGCGCGGCCGACAAGTTCCAGGGCCGATTCACGCGCATGGAGGAGCGCGCCGTCGCCGCCGGCACCACGCTCAAGGAGCTGACGCTCGATCAACAGAACGCGCTGTGGGAGACCGTCAAGCGCGACGAAACGAAGGCCGCGCGCCTTCGTCCGGAGGCCCCGTGATCGCCATCGACTCACTCGTCACCGCGTTCGAGTCCGGCCGGCTCACCCGCCGCCAGCTCGTGCAGGGCCTGGCCGCGCTGGTCGCCGGAAGCGACGCCGCCACGGCGGCGGCCCAGGCGCCGCCCATCCCGGCGCTCTCGCTCAATCACGTGTCGCTCGCGGTGGCCGATCCCGAAGCGTCGAAACAGTTCTTCCAGAAGACATTCGGGATGCCGAATCCCGGCCGCGTCGATCACGTGTGCTTCGGCGTCGACAGCTACGACGTGAACCAGATGGCGGCGAAGCCCGAGTCGCAGGGCATCAGGGCCACGATCCGCAAGGACAAACCAGAGGTCTACTTCACCGACCCCGACGGCATCCGCTTTCAGCTCGAGAACAAGGACTATCGCGGCTGAGCGCTCGTCCAGCGGTGGCGTCCGGTGTAGGACTGCACCTCCACGGCGCGCCCGTCGGTGCGGATTCTGACCTCGCCGTCGACGTCGGTGCGCCAGACCTCGGCGCCGATGCCCCTGAGCCGGGCCAACACCGCGGCGGCCGGATGACCGAATGGGTTGGCCGCCCCCGCACTCACGATGGCGATCGACGGCCGGGTGGCCTCGAGCCACGCCGCGCTCGTGGCACCCGCGCTGCCGTGGTGGGCCACCTTCAGCACCGTCACGGCTGGTGGTGCCCCGGTAGCGTCATCGCCCACCTGCCCGACGTCGGGTTCGACCTCGGCGCCGATGTCTCCCGTGAGCAGCACGCGCACGGCTCCATGGCGCAGGGCCAGCACGACCGAGTCGTCGTTGCGAACGCGCTGGCGCTCCCACTCCGGCGCCGGCGGATGCAAGACGTCGAGCCGCACGGCCCCCATGTGCAGGCGTTCGCCGCGCACCACTTGCCGCCACGTGGCACCCGTCGCGTCGGCCACCTCGCGAAGGCGGGCGGTGGCACCGTCGCCGGCCACCGGCACTCCGGTCCAGACCTCCGCCGGGCGGAACTCGCCAACGATCGTGGCAGCGCCACCGATGTGGTCGATGTCCGCGTGCGTGACCACCAGGTAATCGAGCCGACGGATGCCTCGGGCCCTGAGCGTCGGCCCGATGACCCGTGCCCCCAGATCGCGCCCCTCGACCGACGCGCCGCCGGCGTCGACGAGCATGCGTCGCCCGTTCGGGAAGCGCACCAACACGGCATCCCCCTGCCCCACGTCGAGCACGGCCACCTGCAGGTCACCCGGCGCGGGCGCCACGAGCGTGGCCGGCGATACCGCGATCCACAGAGCCGACGACAGAACCGCCAGGCGCGCCCAACGTCGCACGGACGCGGCCAGACGCGTGTCGGCGGCGGGCCGGCGCGCCCACAGCCACGCGCCCAGGGAGACGCCGTAGACGGCTACCGCCAGCCCTGACGGCGGCGGCACGCGCCACGTCAGCCCGGGTACCACATCCACCAGGCGCGCCGATTCGGTGACGGCCCAGGTCGCAGCGCGCAAGACGACGCCGCATACGGGCAGGAGCACGGGCAGGCTGGTGTCGGCGATGACGGCACCGAGCGCCGCCAGCTGCACGACCGACATCGCGGGAATGGCCAGCGCCGAAAGACCGACGCCGGCCAGCGTCACCTGCTGGAACACGGTCGCCACGAGCGGCAGCAGGGCGGCCTCGGCCCACACCGACGTGAGCAGCAGCGCCCGCGTCCAGGCGCGCCGGCGCGACTCTCCCGCGGCGGGCCGCGGCAACCCCACCACCAGGCCCGCGGTGGCGGCGGTGGTGAGCCAGAACCCGGCGTCGAAGACCAGGATCGGATCGGCCACGACGAGGGCGGCGCCCGTGAGCGCCAGGACGTTGACGGCGGCGCTGCGCTGATCGAGCCACTGGGTGGCGATCCCGACGAGCGCCATCCCGGTCGCGCGCAGCACCGACGCGCCGCCGCCGACGACCGCGGCGTAGGCTACCAGCGCCAGGGCCGTCGCCGCCAGAGCGACCGGCCGCCTCCTGGTCAGCCGGCCCGTCACCCACAGCGTCCCCATCGCCCACAGCGCGATGTTGCCGCCCGAGATCGCAATGACGTGGAAGGTGCCTGCCCGCTGCAGGCGCTCTTCGAGCGGCGCCGACAGCCCGGCGCGATCGCCGATGAGTACGGCCGTGCCGACCCCAGCCGCCTCGGTCGCCGGACCAGCCGCGCGTGCGATGGCCCGCCGCGCTCGTACCCGGATCTCGGCTGCCACTTCGCTGCCCCAGCCGCCGCGAGCGACGACCTCCACGACGAGCGCGCTCTTGACCGACGCCATGAGCACCGTGCGGCGCCGGGCCAGTTCGATCGCCGCATCCGGCGCGCCCTCGTTCCTCGCGGACCGCGGGCGGCGGAGCGTGGCGGTGAGCACGACGGTGCGGCCGGCGCGCCAGTCGCCCATCGCCGAGGCCGCCGCCGCGCCGCCGACCGACGCTAGAATGCGTCCCGCCGCCGCGGTAGGACACGCGCACGGCCCCAGCCAGACGCGCCCGACATCCACGCGCAAGAGCACGGCTTGCGCCGACGGAGCGGCATCGGCGGCCAGCCGCCCCTCGAGACGAATCGGGCTGGCGCCCCGCGACGCCCCGGCCGGGAGGACGTCGTGCACCTCGAGCAGGGCGACGAGGCTTGGGGCCAGGGCACGTTGCATGGCCGTCGCTCCGAGCACCGTGCCGACCAGAGCCAACGTCGACCCGGCGAGCGGCACCAGCCAGGGGCCGTGGCCCTTGCGCCAGACCCACACCGTCGCCGCCCACCCAGCCCCGGCCAAGGCGGCGGCGGGCCCGAGCAGCGCCGGCCACGAGGCGCCGGCCGTCACGCCGAGCGTGACCGCCGCGGCGACGACCACCGGCAGGAAGCGCATGTATCCCGCCCTGCAAGATCGCGTGCACGGCGGCTGAACGGGCGATGCCGCCGTCAAAGACGCCGCCCCTTCTCACGTGCCGGTTGGTGGCTGCAGAAGCGGCGCGGCGCGGCGGGCTATCGGTACGCGGAATCTGCTCTCCGCGCCGACTCCCGCTGGCGGCTAGCGGCTGCTCTTGGCGGTCTCGTAGTACTCCTGCAACGAGCACACGTCGAGTTCGCGACCCTTGAGGGCGCGGATCGCATCGACGGCCGCCGCCGCCCCGGTCATCGTCGTGATGCACGGGGTGCCGGTCATCATCGCTGCTCGCCGCACGGCCTTGTCGTCGAAGAACGATTCGAGGCCGAGTGGCGTATTCACCACCAGGTGAATGCTGCGGTTCACGATTTCGTCCGAGAGATTCGGCCGGCCTTCATTCACCTTGTAGACGACGCCGCACTCCACGCCGTGTGCGCGCAGGTAGACCGCTGTGCCGCGGGTCGCGGTCACCGCGAACCCCATCTCCGCCAGCGCCTTGGCAATCGGCACGACCTCGGCCTTGTCGTCGTTGTTGACGCTCAGGCACACCGTGCCCTGCTCGGGCAGACGCTCGCCCGCCGCCAGCATCGCCTTGATGAAGGCATGGCCGAAATCGCGGGCCCCACCCATGACCTCACCAGTGGACTTCATCTCCGGGCCGAGAATCGTGTCGACACCAGGAAAGCGGATGAACGGAAACACCGGACTCTTGACGAACACGCCGGCCGGCACCAGGTCGGCGGTCAGGCCGAGGTCGACCAGGGTCTTTCCCATCATCACGCGGGCGGCCACCTGCGCCAGCGGCACGCCGGTGGCTTTGGCGAGATACGGAATGGTGCGCGAGGCCCTGGGATTCACTTCGAGCACGAAGATCTCGTCGTCCTTGAGCGCGAACTGCACGTTCATCAGCCCGACCACTTTGAGCGCCCGCGCGATGCGGCGCGTGTAGTCGCGCAGCGCCGTCAGGTGGCGCTCGGACATCCCGGTCGGCGGCACGACGCAGGAGCTGTCGCCCGAGTGGATGCCGGCCTCTTCGATGTGCTCCATGATGCCGCCGATGACGACCGCGCCCGTCTGGTCGGCGATGCAATCGACGTCGAGTTCCTTGGCATGTTCGAGGAAGCGGTCGATGAGAATCGGGCGATCGTGCGAGACGTCGACGGCCGACGTCATGTAGCGATCGAGCGACGCCATGTCGTAGACGATGGCCATCCCCCGGCCGCCGAGCACGTACGAGGGTCGCACGACGACCGGGAACCCGATCTTCGCGGCCGCCTCGCGGGCCTCGGCGCGCGACACGGCCGTGCCGCTGGGCGGTTGCGGGATGCCCAGATCCCACAGCAGCTGCGAGAAGCGTTTGCGGTCTTCGGCGAGGTCGATCGAATCGGGCGAGGTGCCGACGATCTTCACGCCCGCTTCTTGCAGCGGCAGCGCCAGCTTGAGCGGCGTCTGCCCACCGAACTGCACCACCACCGAGACGTCGGCATTGCCCTCGCGCTCGCGGTCGAGCACGGCCATCACGTCCTCGAATGTCAACGGCTCGAAGTACAGGCGGTCGGCGGTGTCGTAGTCGGTCGACACCGTCTCGGGATTGCAGTTGATCATGATGGTCTCGAGTCCGTCTTTCTTGAACCCGAAGACCGCATGGCAACAGCAGTAGTCGAACTCGACCCCCTGGCCGATTCGGTTCGGCCCGCTGCCGAGGATGACGATCTTCTTGTTGCCGGTCGGCGCCGCCTCGCAGTCGTGCTCGAACGTGCTGTACATGTAGGGCGTGAACGACTCGAACTCCGCCGCGCAGGTGTCGATGCGCTTGTAGACGGTCCGGACGTCGAGCTCCCGCCGCTTCTCACGCACCGCCGACTCGTTCACGTGGAGGATGTGGGCGAGGTCGCCGTCGCCGAAGCCGGCGCGTTTCAGCGTGCGCAGCAGGTCGGCCGACATGTCACGCAGCCCGACCAGGGCCGCAGTCCGGCGCAGTTCGACGAGTTCGGCGAACTGCGCAAGGAACCACGGGTCGATCTTGGTGAGCTCGTGAATCCGCTCGGTGTCCCAGCCGCGCTCGAGCGCCTCGAACACCGCCCACATGCGGCGATCGGTCGGCACCGAGAGGCGCCGGCGCAAGCCGGCATCGACGTCATCGGCGGATAAGGGCTCGGGCGGTGCGCCGGCCGGCTGGCCGGGGCCGAAGAGCCGCCCTTCCCTGCCCAGTTCGAGCGAGCGGAAGCCCTTGAGGAACGCCTCCTTGAAGGTGCGGCCGATCGACATGGCTTCGCCCACCGACTTCATCTGCGTCGTGAGCGTACGGTCGGCCAGAGGGAACTTCTCGAAGTTCCAGCGCGGGATCTTCACAACCACGTAGTCGATGGTCGGCTCGAACGACGCCGGCGTCAGCCGCGTGATGTCGTTCGGAATCTCGTCGAGGTGGTAGCCGAGGGCGAGCTTGGCCGCGATCTTGGCGATCGGGAAGCCGGTGGCCTTCGAGGCCAGCGCCGAACTGCGCGAGACGCGCGGGTTCATCTCGATGACGATCATGCGACCGTCGGCGGGGTTGATCGCGAACTGGATGTTCGAGCCGCCGGTCTCGACGCCGACGCGGCGGATGATCCGCCGCCCGGCATTGCGCATCCGCTGGTATTCCTTGTCGGTCAGCGTCAGTGCGGGCGCGACCGTGATGCTGTCGCCGGTGTGGACGCCCATCGGGTCGATGTTCTCGATCGAGCAGATGACGACGAAGTTGTCGGCGACATCGCGCATCACCTCGAGCTCGAATTCCTTCCACCCGATCACCGACTCTTCGACCAGCACTTCGTGCACCGGGCTCATGTCGAGGCCGCGCCCGCAGATCTCGCGGAACTCTTCGACGTTGTAGGCGATTCCGCCGCCAACGCCACCGAGGGTGAACGACGGCCGGATAATCGCCGGGAAGCCCGTGTTCTCGACCGCCTCCAGCGCTTCGGCCATCGACTTGACGACCCGGCTCTTCGGCACCTCGAGCCCGATTTCGAGCATGGCATCGTGGAAGAGCTGTCGGTCCTCGGCCACCTTGATGGCCGCGATCGAGGCGCCGATGAGCTTGACGCCGTACTTGTCGAGCACACCGGCCTCGTGCAGGTCGATGGCGAGATTGAGGGCGGTCTGGCCGCCCACGGTCGGCAGAATCGCATCCGGCCTCTCGCGCGCGATGATGCGTTCGACCATGGCCACCGTGAGCGGCTCGATGTAGGTCCGATCGGCCAGGTCCGGGTCGGTCATGATGGTGGCCGGATTGCTGTTGACGAGGATGACCTCGAGGCCCTCTTCGCGCAGCGCCTTGATGGCCTGGGTGCCGGAGTAGTCGAACTCGCATGCCTGACCGATGACGATCGGGCCGGAGCCGATGACGAGGATGCGCTTCAGATCTGTGCGTCGAGGCATGGACGAATGGCTTTCAGTGCGATTCCATCAGGTCGACGAACTGCCTGAAGAGATAGTCGGCGTCGTGCGGACCGGGCGACGCTTCCGGGTGGTACTGCACGGAGAAGAACGGCTGCGAGGTGTGCCGGAGGCCTTCCACCGTGCCGTCGTACAGGTTCTTGTGGGTCATCGTCAGATCGGCGGGCAGCGAGTCGGCATCGACCGCGAAGCCGTGGTTCTGCGACGTGATCTCGACGGCGCCGCTGTCGAGGAACTTGACCGGATGGTTGGCGCCGCGGTGCCCGAACTTGAGCTTGTAGGTGGAGGCGCCGAGCGACAGCGCCAGCAGCTGGTGGCCGAGGCAGATGCCGAAAATCGGCGTCCCGGAGGCGACGAGCCCCTTGACGTTGTCGATGGCGTAGCCGACGGCGGCCGGATCCCCGGGACCATTGCTGAGGAAGATGCCATCGGGGCCCCAGGCGAGCACGTCGGCCGACGACGCCGTGGCCGGGAACACGCGCACCTGACAGCCGTGCGCGACCAGACGCCTGAGAATGTTGGTCTTGATGCCGTAGTCGTAGGCCGCCACCTTCAGCAGGCGGTTCGCCGGGCGGCCGGGCGTCACGGCGAAGGTCGCGGCGGCGACCGCATCGGCCAGTGACAGCGTGAAGTCGTAGGGCACCGCGCACGTGACCTCCTGCACGAGGTCCATGCCCTCCATCTGTGGCGCGGCGCGCGCCCGCTCCACCAGCGCCTGCGGATCGACCGCGCCCGTGGCGATGACGCCGCGCATGACGCCAGCCGAACGCAGCTTGCGGGTGAGCGCACGCGTGTCGATGTCGGCGATGGCGACGATGCCATTGGCGGTGAGGTATTCCTTGAGTGTGCCCTGAGAGCGCCAGTTGCTCGCCACCGGCGACTGGTCGCGGATGACGAAACCGGACACCTTCGGGGAATCGGACTCGACGTCGGCCGCGGCGACGCCGTAGTTGCCGACCTGCGGAGCCGTCATGGTGACGATCTGGCCGGCGTAGGACGGGTCTGTCAGCACCTCCTGATAGCCGGTCATGCTGGTGTTGAACACGACTTCACCGGTGGTCTCGCCGGCAGCGCCGGCCGCCACACCGGCGTACCAGGTGCCGTCTTCCAGAGCCAGAATCGCATTCATCTATCGGGGCCTTTCCGCCGTGAGCGTGACGGCGACGCGGGCCCGCAGGCGGGCCTCCACACGCGCCGTGGTCGTGATGGGAACGTAGCCGGGACGCTCGATGCGGACCGCGTGGATACCGGCAGCGAGGTTTGACACCGTGACGGGCGTCACGCCGACATCGGTGCCGTCGACGATGACGCGGGCCCCCGGGGGACGGCTGTCGACGAGCAGACTGCCGGGCGCTTCGGTCGCCGGGCCGGCGCGGGTGCCGGTGGCCGCCGGCGGTGCCGCGGCCGTCCGCGCCAGCGTGATCTCGACCGACCGCGCCGGCCGGCCGCTGTCGATGGCGACGCGCTGTTCTACCGGCGCGTAGCCTGCCCGGACGACCCTGACCGTGTAGGCACCAAACGGCAGGTCGCGTAACGCCAGGGGCGTGACGCCGCGGCGCTCTCCGTTGACGAACACCTCCGCGCCGCCCGGCGTGGTGCGAACCAGCACTCGCCCCCCCGCCGCCGCCAGCGCGGCACCGGGAGCCGCCGTCGATTGAGGCGGCGCTCCTCGCTCAGAGACCGGCCCGGCGGGCCGAAGCGGCGGCGCCGCTGTCGGCGCCGGGCGTTTCGGCGTAGCCTCGGCCGCGGGCGGTGTTTCGCTCGCCGCCGCCGCAGGCGCCGGGACGCTCGGCGGCAGCGCCGCCTGGTCCGGCGTAGCGGCCGCCGCGGGGAGGTCGCTCGGGGTCGGCGGCGCATCAGCGGCCGGCGGCCGCGCCGTGCCGGTGGCCACGATCGAAGCTGGCGCGGGCGTGCCCCATCGCAGGAGCAGCCAGCCGCCGGTGAGCGCAGCCGCCGTCGCCAGCGCCAGTAGCAGCGCCCATGTGCCCCAGGTTCTACCGGCGTCCGAAGGCGTGTCGACGTCGAGGGCTGCGCCGTCGGGCGGCGCCGCATCGTCGGCGAAGGCGGCCTCGTCAGCGAAGGGAGCCTGGTCTGGGTCTGGGGCAACCTCGGCCGACCATCGGTCGCCCAGGCCCGGGGCCTCGCGCTCGGCCTCGTCGTCATCGACCGTCGAGTAGGCGAGCAGCGGATCCTGCCGCTCGGCTGTCGTGTCCCAGGCCAGACCTTCGGGCGACGGCGCCGCGTGCAGGGGGGCCTCGAGGGGATCGGGCGCGGCGCTGGCGGCAACGCCCAGCTCGTCGTCGTGTCCTACAGGCGCGTCTGGTGGCACGAGGTCATCGTCTGTCGAGATGGTCGCCTCGGCCGGGTCATCGAACGCCAGGCGCGGTGCCGCGACCGCAGCCGGGCGGCGGCTCGACTTCGAGCGAGGGCCGGCATGCCCGGCAAGTGCGACGACCGCGTCAACGAAGGCGGTAGCCGTGGGGAACCGCTCGTCTGCCGACTCGTGCATGGCCCGCGCAAACACCGCATGGAGCGCTGTCGTCCCTGCCTCCGAGAGGGCCGGCACCAGGAAGCCCGCGGCGCCGCTCCCCGACAACCGCCGACCACTCAGCCACTCATGCGCGACGGCCGCCAGGGCGTACTGGTCGGCGGCCGGGCTGATTCCGTGTCCAAGCGCCACTTCGGGCGCGCAGTAAGGACGCCGCACCGGCGGCCTGACGCCGACGCGTTCGAGCACCGCGGCGATGCCCATCCCGGTCAGCACGGTCGCCTCGACCGACACGACGATGTCGCGCGGGTGAAGGCTGCCGTGCGCGGCCCCGACGGCCGCCGCGGCATCCATCGCATCGGCGATGTGCTTGAGGCGCGGCAAGGCGTCGTTCATGTGCGCGGGGCCGTACTCGCGGAGCGCGACGTCGAGCGAGTCGCCGTCGATGAACGGGCTGACGACGTACGGTTCGACATCGACGACACCGGTGTCGATAATCTCGGCGAGGGCGGGATGCGACGCCAGCCGTTCCTTCAACGCGGTCAGCGCCGCGGCAACGATGGCAACGCGTTCAGGCGTGAGGCCGACACGGATGACCTTGATGACGACCGGATCGCGTGTCTCGCCGTCCTCACCGCGAAATACCGGGCCCACGCTGCCGGCACCGATCTGGTGCAGGACGCGGAAGCGACCGTAGGTCGCACGGGGGCCGTCGAACTGGAGGCGGTCCTCGGTCAGTGGGTGTACTCCTCGCCGCGGTCGCGGGCGCTTGGGGCGGACGTCATATTAGCACGCGACTTCTCGTGCGCGCTCGTACGCGATCACTGGTTGACACCCCGCGCGGGCGTCTGCAAGAGTAGCTCTCCGGTGTCGTCACCTTCCGCTTCCGCGCCCTCGGCGGGCACTCTCGCCATCGATCTCCGCCAGCTGCCGTGGATCCGCCGCCTTGCGGCCGACTACGCGGTTGCTTTCGACGGGTTGGCGCCCTATTACCCTGGCAACCCGCAGGACGACGCCGCGTGGGCCGACGTCATCGCGCGCGTGCACGCCGGGCCACGCCGGGCCACGCCGCATCTGGCGGCGCTCCTGGCCGCCCAGCAGCGCGAGCGTCAGGCGCCGCCAGAAGCCCTCGACGCCTCGGCGGCCTTCGCCGACGCTGCCACGGTCGCCGTCATCACCGGACAGCAGGCCGGCCTCTTCGGTGGCCCGCTCTACACGCTTCACAAAGCCATCACGGCCATCAAGCTCGCCCGCAAGGTCACGGCGGAGCGCGGCGTACGCGCGGTGCCCGTCTTCTGGATCGACTCCGAAGATCACGACTGGGAGGAAGTGCGCGGCTGCACGGTGCTCGACGACGAGCAGCAGCCCCACTCGGTGCAGCTGGCGGCGCTCGACGGCGCCGGCGACCGATCGATCGCCCGGCTCACGCTCGATGGACAGGGAGCCGCGGCCGTCGAGGCTCTGCGGGCGGTGCTGCCCTCGACCGAGTTCACTCCCGCCCTGCTGGCCATGCTGGATGATGCGTATGCGCCAGGCCGATCGATGTCGGCGGCCTTCGGACGTGTGCTCGAGCACATGCTGGGCCGCTACGGCCTGGTCGTCTATGACGCGGCGGATCCGGCCACCAAGCCGCTGGCGGCCGCGCTCTTCGCGCGCGCCCTCGAGGCGCCGGGCAGAACCTCGCAACTGGCGGCCGAGGCCGGCGCCGGACTCGAACGCTTGGGTTACCACGCGCAGGTGACGGCTGCCGAGCACTCGGCGCCGCTGTTCCTGATGAACGGGGCACGCGAGGCGATTCGCTGGCGCGATGGCACCGCGGTGGTCGGCGAGCGCGAGATGCCGATCGCCGAGCTGGCCGCCCTGGCGAAGGCACATCCCGAGCGCTTCAGCCCGAACGTGCTCCTGCGCCCGCTCGTGCAGGACACGATCTTCCCCACCATCTGCTACGTCGGTGGCCCGGCGGAACTCGCCTACCTCGGTCAGCTCAGGGGGGTCTATGCGCACTTCGACGTCCCGATGCCGCTCGTGATGCCGCGTGCCTCGGCCTCGGTGGTCGATTCGTCGACGCTGCGCACGCTCGGCAAGATCGACGTGCCGTTTGCCGCCTTCCAGCGTCGCGACGAGCTCACCCTCAACCAGCTCCTCGAACGCCAGCTCCCGCCCGAAATCGATCGCAGCTTCGCCGACGCCACGGCCGCAATCACGACACGGCTCGAGGCGCTGACGGAGGCCGCCAGCGCCGTCGACAGCACGCTCGAGGGCGCGGCCAAGTCCACGCTCGGCAAGATGAAGCACGACCTCCAGACGCTGCATGGCAAGGTCATCCACGCCGCCAAGCGCAAGGACGAAACCCTGCGCCGGCAGTTCACCCGCACGCAGGGCCAGCTGTTTCCGAACGGTCAGCCGCAGGAGCGTGAGGTCGGCGCCGTGTGGCTGCTGAACCGCTACGGTCCGGCCGCCGTCGACCGACTGGTGGAGCTACTGCCACTGGACCACGGCCACCACTGGGTGCTCACGATCTGAGAAAGAAGAAGCCGGCAACGTGGTGGTGGCTACCGCGTCGCCCCTGGGCGCGGCTCCTCACCGCCGTCGTCGTGATGCCGGTCTTCGCGGCCGCAGGCATCGCCGGCTATTACTACGGTCAGTTCTCGCTGCTCATCGAGGCGCGATTGCAGGGCGAGCGCGTGCGCGTCATCCCGCGCGTCTACGGGCGGCCCCTGACCTTCCGACCCGGTCTGACACTGGCGAGCGACGATGTCGTGCAGCGGCTGAACGACCTCGGCTACACGGCGCGCGAGACCCCGCGCGAGGGCGGTGAGTTCGCCGCGACGCGTGAGGCCATCGACATCGTGCCGCGCGACGGGCAGCCGAGCGGGCAGCACGCCGGGCGCGTCGTGCGTCTCGAGTGGGCTGGCGCTGCCGCCGGCCGCGCCCGCCCGGCGGCGCCGGTCGCGATCGTCCGCGTGCTGGTTGACGGCGCTCGGGTGAACGAGGTGGCGCTCGATCCGCCGCTGCTGAGCGCTTTGGCGACGCCGGCGCGGGAGCGCCGCCGCCGGGTGCCTCTTACGGCCATTCCGGCGCACGTCCAGCAGGCCGTGCTCGCCATCGAAGACCGCCGCTTCTACGTTCACCCCGGCGTCGATCCCATCCGCATGGTCGGGGCGCTCCTCACGAACCTGCGCGGCACGCGCGGGTATCTGGTCGGCGCGAGCACCATCACGCAGCAGCTGGCGCGCAACTTCTTCCTGACCGAACAGATGGCCGAAGAACAGCAGTCGGGCCGCCGTTCGATCCGGCGCAAGCTGCTCGAGCAGTTCATGGCGGTCGTGCTCGAAACGCGGGCCTCGAAGGAGGACATCCTCGAGCTGTACTTGAACGAAGTGTATCTCGGCCATCGGGGCTCGTTCGCGCTGCACGGCGTTGCCGCCGCCGCGCGCGCCTATTTCGCCAAGGACCTGAGCAACCTGTCGGTGGGCGAAGGCGCGCTCATCGCGGGCGTCATCCAGTCGCCAGGCAATCACTCGCCCTTCGCGAGCGTGACGCGGGCTGAGGAGCGGCGCGATGTCGTACTGCACGCGATGCGCGATGCCGGCTACCTGTCCGAGGCCGCGCTGTCGGCGGCGCTCGACGAGCCCCTGCGAGCCGTCGCCCGGGCGCTCGACGTCGAAGCGCCGTACTTCGTCGACGTCGTCGCCGAGGAACTCGAGAAGGCGTACCCCGGGCTCGCCGCCTCCGACTCGGCCCTGGCGGTTTATACGACGCTCGACATCAACCTGCAGCGAGCGGCGCAGGAGGCGATGCGCACAGGTCTCGCTGCCGTGGACGAGACGCTGGCCAGACGCAAGCGCCCCGGACGCCCACAGGCGGCACTCATCGCCGTCGATCCACGCACCGGCGAGGTGCTGGCCTTGGTCGGCGGTCGTTCGTACAACCAGTCGCAATTCAACCGTGTCACCAGCGCGCGCCGCCAGCCAGGTTCGGTCTTCAAGCCGTTCGTCTATCTCGCCGCCTTCGATCAGGCGGCGAAGGACGGCCGGAGCGACGTCACGCCGGCCTCGCTCGTCCTCGACGAGCCGACGACCTGGGCGGTCAACGAGGGCGACTGGACTCCCGGCAACTACGACGATGAGTACGACGGCATGATCACGCTGCGTCGCGCGCTGGCGCTGTCACGCAACATCGCGGCGATCAAGGTGGCCGAACAGGCCGGCTTTTCGACGGTGGCCTCGCTGTGGACGCGCACGGGCCTCGGCAGGACACCGCTGCGCGGCTACCCGTCGATTGCGCTCGGCGTGTTCGAACTCACGCCGCTCGAGGTGGCGGAGGCCTTCACGACCTTTGCGACACTCGGCAGCCAGGTGCCGCTTCGCGCCATCACCCGCATCGTGAGCGGGCAAGCGGATCGTCCGCTGACGGCGGCCGGCAGCCGCAAGATCGCCGATCCGGCCGTTACCTATCTCGTGACCAACATGATGCGCAGCGTGCTCAACGAAGGCACGGCGGCCTCGGCCCGGGCGGCCGGTTTCGCCCATGATGCCGCCGGCAAGACCGGCACGACCAACGACCTGCGCGATGCTTGGTTCGTCGGTTTCACACCGGAACTGCTGGCCGTCGTCTGGGTGGGCCTGGACGACAACCAGGTGCTCGGCCTGACCGGCGCCCAGTCGGCACTCCCGATCTGGACCTCATTCATGAGGCGGGCCCTGGCGGGACGGCCCAACGTGCCGTTCGTCCCACCCCCTGGTATCGTGGAGCTCGAGATCGATCGCGACACCGGACACCTGGCCCTCCCCGGCTGTCCGCGCGTGATGACCGAGGCCTTCGTGACCGGCACCGAGCCGGCTACGTGGTGCCTGCTGCACCAGTTTCAGTGATAATCGGGCGAGAGCGATGAATCAGGAAGTGTTCGCGGCCCTCGGCGAGGCGATGAAGCGCGCGGAAGACGTGGCGCTCGTCACCATCGTCGCCACCAACGGCTCGACGCCCCAGCGCGTCGGCGCCAAGATGCTGGTCTACGCCGACGGGCGCACCGTTGGCACGATCGGCGGCGGGTGCTACGAGAATGACGCGTTCTGGAAGGCTCGCGCCTCGCTCGAGTCGCGCAAGCCGGCGCGCGTGAAGTACGAGCTCGATGATGACTTCGCGCAGGAAAACGGGCTCGTCTGTGGCGGCCAGATGGAGGTCTTCATCGAACCGATCGAACCACCCCCGGCCGTCTATATCATCGGCGCCGGTCACGTCGGCTACTACCTGGCACGGTTCGCGCACGAATCCGGCTTCCTGGTGAACATCGTGGACGATCGGGCGCAGTTCGCCAACCGCGAGCGTTTCCCCGACGCGGCAGAGGTCGTGGTGGACGAGGTGCCGGCCTGGCTTGCCGCAGCTTCGATTCCGGCCAGTGCCTACGTGGTCATCGTCACCCGCGGCCACCGCCACGACCTCGACGCACTGCGCGCGGTGGTCGCCCGCGACCTGCGCTATGTGGGGCTCATCGGCAGCCGGGCCAAGGTTGCGCGGGTCTACGAGGCGCTCATGGCCGAAGGTCTGGATCCCGAGCGGTTCACACGGGTGCACGCGCCGATCGGCCTGGACCTTGGTGCCGTCACGCCGCAGGAGATTGCCGTCAGCATCGTCGCCGAGCTCATCGCGGTGCGCCGCGGTCGAACGGCCGACCCGGCCGTGGCCAGCGCGTGCCTGAAGTGGACGCCCAAGTTCGTCACCGCCCCCAGCCAGCCCTAGCGAAAGGCCGCCAGACGGCATCTGGTATACTCATGGCTAGCAGTCTCGCCTGACGAGTGCTAACGCCATGACTCCAGGACCCTTGTCCGACCGCACGCGGCGCGTGCTCGCCTGCCTGGTCAAGGACTACATCGACACGGGCGAACCCGTCGCCTCGGCTGCGCTTTGCCGCCGCGCGGGGCTGGCTGTGTCGTCGGCCACGATCCGCAACGTTCTGGCGCAGCTCGAAGACATGGGCTACGTCCGTCAGCCGCACACCTCGGCCGGCCGGGTGCCGACCGACCTCGGCTACCGCTATTTCGTCGACATGCTGCTCGACACCCGGCGCGTCACGCGCGACGCCTCGTCGGTCGAAGCGCGCCTGCGCGAGCAGGCCGGCGCCACCCCTCTGCTCGACCAGTTGCTGTCGAGCGCCTCGCATGTGCTGTTCGAAGTGTCGCAGCACGTCGGCTTCGCCATTGCGCCTTCCGACCAACACGCCATCTTCCAGCGCATCGAGTTCGTGCCGCTTTCCGGCGCCCGCGTGCTGGTCGTGACGGTCGCGCGCGGAAACCACGTCACGCAGCGGGTCATCGACACGGCCGAAGAGATTCCGCCGAGCGCGCTCAGCCAGGCCGCGCATTACTTGAACACCGAGTTCTCCGGCTTGCCTCTGGCTGACGTGCGAGACACGGTCATCGCGCGGCTGGCGCAGGAACGCACCCTCTACGATCAGCTCCGCGCCATCGCGCTCACGCTCGCTCGGACCACCCTCGAAGGCTTCGAAACCCCAGCCTCGGTCTTCATCGACGGCACCTCGTCACTCGCCGATACGGGCGATGCGTCGGCGGTATCGCTGTCGACCCTGCGCGCGCTGCTGCAGATGGTCGAGGAGAAGCAGCGCCTCGTGCGGCTGCTCGACGCGTATCTCGAGGGGCCCGGCGTGGCGGTCGTCATTGGCGCCGAGCACCACGACCCCCAGCTGCGCGGATGCAGCCTGGTCGTCGCCGCCTATGGCGATGGCGCCCGGCGCGGCGCGGTCGGGGTCATCGGCCCGACGCGCATGCACTATTCTCGCGCCATCAGCGTCGTCGACGGCGCCGCGGTGGCCGTCGCGCGCTTCCTGCGCGACGACAACTAGTCTCTTCCAGATGCGGTTTGAACGTCATGAGTGACAGTCCCATGTCCGACGCCCCTTCCGTGCCGTCCGGCGAGCCCGACGGCGAGTCCACGCCGTCGGCGCTCGACGCCCTGCGGCACGAGCGCGACGAGCTGCACGACCGGCTGCTGCGCAAGTCGGCGGAGTTCGACAACTTCAAGAAGCGCACCGAGCGCGAGCGGCGCGAGTTCGCCGAATGGGCGGCCGCCGACCTCATCGGCGATATCGTCGCCGTGGTGGACGACTTCGAACGGGCGCTCGGCGTGGCGGCCCCGCCCGAGGCGGCGAAGTACCGCGAGGGTCTCGAACTGATCTATCGGCAACTGGCCGAGCTGCTCCGCAAGCGCGGCCTTCAGCCGATCGAGACCGCCGGCGCCGACTTCGACCCCACGGTCCACCAGGCGGTCGCCTACGACGAGAGTCCCGGCGCGCGCGACGGCCAGGTGGTAGCCGAATTGCGGCGGGGCTACCGGCTCGGCGATCGGCTGCTGCGTCCGGCGCTCGTCCGCGTGGCCAAAGCGTCGTGAGCGCACGCGACTACTACGAGGTCCTCGGCGTCTCGCGTGACGCCAGCGACGCCGACATCAAGAGCGCCTACCGCAAGCTCGCGCTCAAGTACCACCCCGACCGCAACGCCGGCGACGGCACGGCCGAGGAGAAGTTCAAGGAAGCCGCCGAAGCGTACGCGGTGCTGGCCGACGCCGACAAGCGCTCCCGCTACGACCGCTTCGGCCACGCCGCAGTCAGCGGCGCCGGTGGCCAGGGCTTCGATCCTTCGGTCTTCACGGGCTTTGAAGACATCCTCGGCGGCCTGGGCGACATCTTCGGGTTTGGCGACGTGTTCGGCGGCGGCGGTCGCCGTCGCGGCGGCGGCCCGCAGCGCGGCGCCGATCTGCGCTACGACCTCGAGATCACCTTCGCGCAGTCGGCCAAGGGCGCCGAGTCGACCGTGCAGATTCCCCGCCGCGAGAGCTGCGACGGCTGCAGCGGCAGCGGCGCGGCGCCGGGCACGCAGCCGACGGCGTGCGGCCAGTGTCGCGGCTCGGGCCAGATCCGTTTCCAGCAGGGCTTCTTCACCATGGCCCGCACCTGTAGCGCCTGTCGCGGCAGCGGACGGATCGTGTCGTCGCCCTGCAAGACCTGCCGCGGCGAGGGCCAGGTCGAACAACAGAAGAAGTTGACCGTGAAGATCCCCGCCGGCATCGCCTCCGGCCAGCGCCTGCGCCTGACCGGCGAAGGCGAGGGCGGCATGCGCGGCGGGCCGCCGGGCGATTTGTACGTCGTCATCTTCGTGCAGGACGACGCGCGTTTCACGCGCGACGGCAACGACCTTCACAGTGAGATCGACGTCTGGTTCACGACGCTCGCGCTCGGGGGCGAGGTGCCGGCGCCCGGTATCGACGACACCCACCCGGTGAAGATCCCCGAGGGCACCACGACCGGCACCGTGTTCCGCCTGCGCGGCAAGGGCATGCCCGACGTGTCGGGGCGCGGCAAGGGCGACCTCATGGTGACCGTGCGCGGCGTCACGCCGAAGTCGCTCTCGCGCGAACAGAAGAAGATGCTCGAGCAGTTCGCCGACACGCTCGCCGCCGACGGCCCCGGCGAACGGCGCGACGAGGACAAGGGCATCTTCGACAAGGTGAAGGACATCTTTGGCTGAGCCGCGCCGCTGGCCAGCCATCGAGGTCCGCTCGGCCGGGATCGATGAGGCAGGCATGCTCGGCGATCTCGTCGCCGCCACCCTGCACGATCACGGGCCGCTGGCCGTACAGGACTTGATTCCTCCGCCCCTGCCGCCCGGCGGACTCTGGGATCCGACCGCACCGCCGGAGCCTGAACCACCGCCAACATGTCTCGCCTGGCGGGTCTCGTTCACTGACGCCCCCGCGCGGGATGCCGCCGCCACGGCCATCGCCGCGCTTGACCCCGGACTGACCGTCGAGGCCGTCGACCTCCCCGACGACGACTGGGTGGCGCGCAGCCAGCAGGCACTGAAGGCGATCGCCGCCGGTCCCTTCATCGTCGCCCCGCCGTGGGACGTCCCGGTGGCGCCGCCGGCCGGCACACGGGTCATCGTCATCGAGCCGTCGATGGGGTTCGGCACCGGCCACCATCCGACGACCCGCTTGTGCCTGGCGGCGATGGGCGCGGTGGCGCTCGAGGGCCGCTCCGTGCTCGATCTGGGCACCGGCTCCGGCGTGCTCGCCGTGGCCGCCTCGCTGCTGGGCGCGCGCCAGGTGCGTGGGGTGGACATCGATGCCGACGCCATCGAAGCGGCGCGACATAGCGCCGCGCTGAACGTGCTGCCCCGGCCGGTCGCCTTCGAAGCGGCCGACGTCTTCGCCGCACTGCCTGCCCCGGCCGAGGTCGTGCTCGCGAATCTCACCGGGGCGATGCTCATCCGGTCGGCGGCGGCGCTCACGGCGCTGGTGGTTGGGGACGGCACGCTCGTCGTGAGCGGCTTCATGGAATACGAACGCCCTGGAGTCGAGGCTGCGCTCGACGCCTTCGACGTCGTCGCCCGCAGCCAAGAAGCCGAGTGGTGCGCGGCCGTGCTACGGCGCCGCTAGGCGCGTCTTTCTCACGGCTGTTGCGCAGACGATGGCGGGCGTGCCGCCGAACACTGCCTCGGCGACCAGCAAGCAGTAGCCTCCGGTAGACGGCGGAGGGCTGGGCCCGGCTCCCGCGGCCGGCCCTACGCAGGCCGTCAAACGCCAGCGGGGGCGAGTGTCGGCAGAAGCGCGGGGCCCCGGGCGGTGCTGCGCGACAAGGTGCGTGTGTCGCCGCTGTGCCTGAACACCCCACGCGGACTTCGGCGCCGCCTCGGCGTTTGACGTCTGGCGCCTGCGCGGCCTGCTCCGGACGGCCGCCGGAGCCGGGCCCAGCCCTCCGCCGTCTGTCGACCGCCCGGCTGAACCTTGCCGGCGAGCAGAACCATCTCGCCCGCGGCGATCGGCTGACGCCACGTTGTGCAAGCGGACGTCAGAGCGCGCGTTGGTTCGCGCTTGTCACCGCCACAGGCAGGGGTAGACTGCGAGTCAAGAC
Organism: Acidobacteriota bacterium; assembly: GCA_018000455.1. Lineage (GTDB taxonomy): Bacteria > Acidobacteriota > Vicinamibacteria > Vicinamibacterales > UBA2999 > CADEFD01. The sequence goes on along the minus strand of JAGNJW010000032.1, from coordinate 20,332 downwards.
GAGCTCCGGGGAACTGTGACGGCCTTACCCATGATTGCTTCGCTCGACAGACCGCAACTGCGAGACAGCATGAATTCGGCAATCGAGATTCACGATTCGACGCTTCAGCGGATCGACATCCACGGTGATGCGCTTGCGGTGACCGTCGATGCCTATATCCATCGTTCGCCAGGCCGTCCAGGCGTCGATCGCGGCACCGGCTGGTCACAACTTGTCCAACTTCGATTTGCGAAAGGACTGGTCAGTCGTGGCGTGAGTGACAGGCCCATGGGCCTGCTCTAGATGGTCGGCTCGTCCCGTCCGGTAATACCTACGAGAATGCCATCCCGTTCCCACTCGATCACGCGAAACCCAGCCGACTGGAGCTGGAGTCGTGGAACGGCGTCAGGGTAACCATCGAGGGCCAGGGCGTATCCTGTCTACTGGCGGGGCCGGCAGTCTATGTTGAAGACTTTGAGCCGTAGCCCGCTGCCGAACCGCGCCATGACGCCAACACCTTTGGCCGACTCGCGCCGCCCCGCAGCCGCGCCTTGTCGCGGACGTTAGCCCGACCGAAGATGCTGGCGCGCAGAGACGTCCTCTTCGGCTTCCTGGGATCTCTCGCAGCCGAGACTCTGCGCGCCGAACCCCGTGATGACGCGGACATCTACGCGTGGCACTCGGCGCCGTCGTATCAGGCTTGTCGGCGCGGGCGAGACTGGCGATCGGTGACCGCACGCTCGACACGACGCAGGCGTGGCTCGACGCGCAGATGGTTCCCGACGTCAAGTACATACACCTGTGGGTCGCTATGCGGCACTGGCACGTTCGTCTGCGCCCACCGCGAGGTGCGAGGTTGGATGGTGAAACGGCTCGATCAGTTCTACATGTCCTAAGGGTGCAGTCACCCAATCACTTTCCCTGCCGTGCGTTGAGCCGTCGCGCCAGCGCGCCTCGTTGCCGATACGACGGCGAAGGGCTGGCACGCCTCCCGCGGCCGTCCGGAGCAGGCCGCGCACGCGTGAGACGTCAAACGCCGAGGCGGCGCCGAAGTCCGCGTGGGGTGTTCAGGCGCAGCGGCGACGTCGGCAACACGCGTCGCGCAGCACCGCCCGGGGCCCCACGCTTCCGCCGACACCTCGCCCCCGCTGGCGTTTGACGGACTGCGCAGGCCGGCCGCGGGAGGCGGGCCTGCCCTTCGCCGTCACACTGCGGCCCCTACTTCACCGCGCGCTGCTGCCCTTTCACGCGGCGGTCGTTCCAGCCGTCGACCAGCCGCCGGAGTTCCTTGATCGGGTCGGCACTGTCATCGACTTGCATCCGCATCACGACGTCGTTGTTCAGCCACACGCCCTGCCCCTTCCCGACGATGAGAATGGCCGCCGACTGCATGCCGCGTGTGTCGCCGCCGGCCATCTGCCCGGCTTCGAGCGCGGCCGTAAGACGCAGCGACAGATGGCCAGGGGTGACCTCGAAGGCCCGCACCATCTCGCTCACCACTGCTTGGCCGGCCAGGATGTTGCCTTGGGCCGTGCAGAACCTCCCCGCCTGGTGGCCCGCCCAGTCGGTGGCCTTCGGGCCCGTGAACGCGGCCGCTTCGCCCTGCTGGTTGATCACGGCGAACTGGCGTCCCTGCTTGGTCCACCGCTCCGGCTGCGGATCGGGGTCGCTCGCCCAGATCGCCGTCAGGATGGCGGCCGGCGTCATTCCGGCCTTCAGGAGCGCCAGGGCCTTCGGCCCGTAGCTCACGTCGACGATGGCCTGCGTCGCGGCGGCACCGACGCCAGCCTCGGCCCACAGCACGCCGTTCCCCACCGAGAACACGCGTGACTGGACGGCGCCTCCGACCTCACCGGTGGCCGGGTCGTAGCCGAGAATCGAGAACGTTGCCACCGGGTCCGGATCGCGCGGCGCCGTCCCCTGCGCCGCGCCGATGCCCCCGCCCAACGCGCCGGCCAGTCCTGCTGCCGCGATCCACGTCGTCGCCCTCATCTGCCCGCTCCTCTCCCCTACCCGTCCAGCCACACCGCCTGACACGCTGCCAGCGCCACCAGCGGCGCGGCGTCGGCCCGCAGCACGCGGCCACCCAGTCGCAGCGGACGCCATCCTGCCGCAACTGCGATCGCGACTTCCTGTGCCGTCCACCCGCCTTCCGGACCGACCGCCAGGCAGACGGCTGCCGGCGCCGCCAGAGCGCCGAGCGTGGCGCCTGGCGCGTCCACGGCGGGCTCCACGAGCAGCAGCCTGAGCGCGGCGCCATCGCTCGCGAGCATCGTGGCGACATCCGTCACCTCGTGGACGACCGGCACGACGGCGCGCCCGCACTGCTTCGCTGAGGCCACAGCCACCCGCTCCCAGCGTTCGCGCCGGTGCCCACGGGCCAACGCCGACGGCGTGACCTCGGCACGGGCCGACACGAAGGGCCGAATGGCCGAGACGCCGAGCATCACCGCGTCGCGTACCACCTCGTCGGTGCCGTCACCCTTCAACACGGCGGTGGCCAGTATGTAGCGCACGCGCGTCTCGGGCGCAGCCCTCTGCCGCCGCCCGAGCTCGACGACGGCGCGTTGCCTGCCGGTCTCGCGAAGCGTGGCCTCCCACTCGTGGCCACGTCCGTCAAAGACGCGCACGGCAGCGCCCGGGCCGAGTCTCAGCACACGCACGAGATGCGGCACTTCTGCGGCGGGCACGTCCAGCCGCTCGCCCTCAGCGGCTGCCATGGGCACGAATACTCGTGCGATCACGCGCGGATTATACCGTCCGCGAGCGAGGTCCGGCCGACCCGGCGTTCGTCTATACTGCGGGCGAATGTTCTTCCGCGACCAGGTGATCGGCAAGTACAAGATCCTGGCGCCGCTCGGCAGCGGTGGGTTCGGTACCGTCTTCCTGGCCGAAGACACGTGGATCGACAAGAAGGTCGCTCTCAAGGTGCCGCACCGCCAGAGTCTCGATTTCGGCGAACTGCTCCGCGAACCGCGCCTGCTGGCCACGCTGAGCCATCCCAACGTCGTCACGGTGCTCACGGCCGAGCGGATCGACGACGTCTTCTTCATCGTCATGGAATACGTGGCCGGCGAGACGCTCGAGGCCATTTCCGATCGGGAGGGCGCGCTCGACCTGGGCCGTGCGCTCGACTTCGCCTGCCAGATCTGCAACGCCGTCGATCACGCGCACCAGCAGGGCATCATTCACCGCGACCTGCGCCCTGGCAACGTGCTGGTGACCGAGGCCGGCATCGCCAAGGTGGCCGACTTCGGCACCTCGCGCTTCCTCGAGATCGCGGCGCACGGGACGACGGTGATCGGCAGTCCGCCGTACATGGCACCCGAGCAGTTCCATGGCAAGGCGGTGTTCGCCTCCGACGTCTACTCGCTCGGCGTCACCATGTACCAGCTCCTCACAGGCCGCCTGCCCTACGACGCGCCGGCGCCCGGCGACCTCGACAAGCTGATGCGGGGCGAGCTGACGACGTCGCCGCGACTGCACAATACGAAGATCCCGAAAGTGATTGCCGACGTCGTCCTCAAGGCGATGGCACCCGACGTGTCGCAGCGCTACGCCCGGGCGCACGACCTGCTCGACGCCATCCTCGCCGCCCGTCCGGCCGGTGCCGGCCGCCGCCCCTGGCCGGCCGCCGGCACGGCCGTGGCCGACCGCGATCCGGCGGCCAAGGACATCCGCGAACGTCTGCGGGCCCGCGACACGCCGCCGGCCCGCTTCTGCTGGCATTGCGCCAAGCCGCTCCACGCCAGATCGGCCACCTGTCCGTTTTGCGGCGAAAGACAGTAGCCGGACGGCTTGCGGCCCTGCAGGCGGGCGCCGAGCTGGCCGATACGCAGACCGAGCAGGCGCTGGTCTCCCCACGTCTGCACGAACTGGCATGGATATCAACCAACTGCTGAAAGACGCGACGGGTCAGGGGGCTTCGGACGTCCACCTGAAGGTCGGCAACTACCCCGTCGTACGGGTCAACGGGCAGCTGAAGGCCCTCACGACCAGCGTGCGCCTCGACCACGAAGCGCTGGTCACCATGGCGGCGACGATCATGTCGGCCAACCAGCGGCAGCGCTTCAAGGACGCGCAGGAGCTCGACCTCGCCTACAGCGTGGCCGGACTCGGCCGCTTCCGCTGCAACGTCTTCCAGCAGCGCGGCACGATCGGCATCGTGCTTCGCGTCATCCCGATGGGTGTCCGCACGTTCGACGAACTCGACCTGCCGCCGGTGCTGCGCACGATCGCCAACGAACAGCGTGGCCTGGTCCTCGTCACCGGCACGACCGGCAGCGGCAAGAGCACGACGCTCGCTGCCATGGTCGACCACATCAACAACACGCGCGACACGCACATCATCACGATCGAAGACCCGATCGAGTACCTGCACCGCGACAACCTGTCGATCCTGAACCAGCGTGAGATCGGCAGCGACACCCGCTCGTTCGCCCACGCCCTGCGCAGCGCGCTGCGTCAGGATCCCGATGTCATCCTGGTCGGAGAAATGCGTGACATGGAGACGATCGAGACGGCGCTGCACGCCGCCGAGACCGGCCACCTGGTGTTCTCCACGCTGCACACGCTGGATGCGACGGAAACCATCAACCGCGTGATCTCGGTGTTCCCGCCTCATCAGCAGAAGCAGATCCGCCTGCAGCTGGCTTCCGTCCTCAAGGCGGCCGTTGCCCAGCGGCTCATCCCCCGCACCGACCAGCAGTCGCGCGTGCCGGCGGTCGAAGTGCTGATCGCCACGCCGTTCGTCCGCGACTGCATCGTCGACAAGGAGAAGACGCACCTCATCAAGGGTGCCATCGCCCAGGGCACGTCGCAGTACGGGATGCAGACCTTCGACCAGTCGATCTTCAGCCTCTTCTCGCAGGGCCTCGTCACCTACGAAGAGGCATTGCGGTGGGCGTCGAACGTCGACGAGTTCAAGCTCAAGGTGCAGGGCATCTCGACGACGGCGGAACTATCGCGCGACCAGATGGCCAGCACGCTGTTCGGGCGCAAGACGCCTGCTCCTGCCGGTGCCCCGGAAATCACGCGATTCGGAGACTGAGCGGCCGCCGCTCACGTCCAATCAGGCCCGCACGCTGGCCCTCAGCTGGCTGGGCCTGCGCGAGTTGTCGAAGGCTCAGGTGCGCCAGCGGCTCCGGCGCCGCGGCGTCGCACCAGACGTCGTCGACGAGGTCATCGCCTCTCTGGTCGACGTCGGCGCGCTCAACGAGGAGCGGCTGGCACTGGCCGCGGCCCGCCGCGAGACCGCGATTCGTGGACGCGGTCCGGTCCGGGCCCGCATGGCTCTGAGGGCCCTCGGCCTGGGCGAGGCGACCGTCGACGCGGCACTCGCGGCCGCCCTCGAACAGGTCGACGTCGAGGCCCTGCTCGATCGCGCGCTCGACAAGCGTCTCGCTCGCGTCGGCGCCGGACCACTCGACCGCGCGACCTTCCGCAAACTCGTCAGCGCGCTCGTGCGGCAGGGCTTCGAGGGCCCGACCGTCATGGCGCGCCTGCGCCGGCGTGGCGCCTCGACCACGGACGACGAGGTATAGGAGCCTTCCGAACGCGGCGCGCCGCAACGCCGAGCAAGACACGCCCTAGCCCCCGGCCCCCGGCCCCTAGTACCATGCACGCGATGCATCCGAACGAGATTCGCCGGTCGTTCCTCGCCTATTTCGCGTCCCACGGCCACACCACCGTCGCCAGTTCCCCGCTGGTCCCTCACGACGACCCGACGCTGCTCTTCACGAATGCCGGGATGAACCAGTTCAAGGACGTGTTCCTGGGCCGCGACACCCGTGCCTACACACGGGCGGCCACCTCTCAGAAGTGCATGCGGGTGAGCGGCAAGCACAACGACCTCGAGAACGTGGGCCCGTCGCTGCGTCATCACACCTTCTTCGAGATGCTCGGCAACTTCTCGTTCGGCGACTACTTCAAGCAGGACGCCATCGCACTTGCGTGGCGGCTGCTCACCGAGGAGTGGGGGCTGCCGCCGGCGCGCCTGCGCGTGACGGTGTTCAAGGGCGAGCCCGGCATCCCGCGCGACGACGCGGCGTTTGGGCGCTGGCGTGATTTCGTTCCGGCCGAGCACATCGGCGAGCTCGGCGCCGCCGACAACTTCTGGTCGATGGGCGACACCGGGCCGTGCGGCCGGTGCTCGGAGATCTACATCGACCGTGGGCCGGACGTTGCCGGCAGTGGCGACTTCATGACCGACATTCAGTCGGGCAGCGAGCGCTTCGTCGAGATCTGGAACAACGTGTTCATGGAGTTCGACAGGAGCGCCGCCGGCGTGCTGACGCCGCTGCCAGCGCCGTCGATCGACACCGGCATGGGTCTCGAGCGCATCTCGGCCGTGATGGCCGGGTCGACCTCCAACTACGACACGGCGCTCTTCACTCCGCTGCTCGACGCGATCGGAGATCTGGCCGGACGGCGCCATGGCGGCACGATGGCGGCCGCTGATGTCTCGATGCGCGTCATCGCCGATCACTTGCGGGCCATGACGTTCCTGATCACCGACGGCGTGACGCCGTCCAACGAATGGCGCGGCTACGTGCTGCGTAAGATCATGCGGCGCGCGATGCGTCACGGCCGCAAGATCGGCCTGGAGGACGCCTTCCTGTTCGGGCTCGTCGGCGCACTCGTCAGCGAGATGGGCGGCGCCTATCCCGAGCTGGTCGCCGCACGTGACGCCGTGGCCAAGGTGATCCATCAGGAGGAGGAGCGCTTCGGCGCCGTGCTCACCGAGGGACTGCCGCGCCTGGAGAAGGTGATGGAGGGCGCCGGGCCGGGTGGCGTCATCCCCGGCGACAAGGCCTTCGCGCTCTACGACACCTTCGGCATGCCGTTCGACTTCATCGAAGACACGGCGGCCAGCCAGGGGCTGTGCGTCGATGTCGACGGGTTCCAGGCGCGGATGGCGATGCAGCGGGAACAGGCCCGCAAGCACAGTGCTTTCGGTGGCGCGAAGAAGGCGGAGTTGCCGCCCGAGACCCGTACGGCACTGTCTGCGACGAGCGAGACTTTCATCGGCTACGAACACGAGACCGGCGAGGCGACGGCGATTACCGCCCTGCTCGACCCCGACCTGGCGCCAATCGCCGCGCTCGAGGCCGGTGCCTCCGGTGTGGTCGTGCTGGCCGCGACGCCGTTCTACGTCGAGTCGGGCGGACAGGTGTCCGATACTGGCGTCCTGCACGGGCCGGCCGGCACGTCGACGCCGGTGGAAGAAGTCGTCCGCCTGGGCGTCGGCCTGCCGCGCGGCCATCGCATCGCCTCGGCGGCCGAGCCACTGCGCGTCGGCGACCGCGTGATACCCGCCGTCGACCCGGTGCGCCGCGCGGCCACGCGCCGCAACCACACCGCTACGCACCTGCTACATGCCGCCTTGCGCCACACACTTGGCGGCCACGTCAAGCAGGCCGGATCGCTGGTCGCGCCCGATCGGCTGCGCTTCGACTTCGTGCACGGCGGCCCCGTCACCGCTGCCCAACGCACCGCCATCGAACGAACCGTGAACGAGGCGGTGCTCGCCAACGAGCCCGTGGTCACCACAGTGAAGGACACCGAGCAGGCGATCGCCGACGGGGCCATGGCGCTCTTCGGCGAGAAGTACGGCGACCGCGTACGGGTCGTGGCCATCGGCGACGGTCGCGTCAGCACGGAGTTGTGCGGCGGCACCCACGTCAAGGCCACCGGCGACATCGGCCCGATCGTCGTCACCGACGAATCCGGTGTGGCGGCCGGCGTCCGGCGGATCGAGGCCCTGACCGGCACGGCGGCCTTGGCCTACCTGCGGCAGGCCGTGGCCGACCTCCAGCGTGCCTGCGAGGCGGCGCACGTCGCTCCCGACCAACTGGCCGCGAAGATCGAGCAGCAGACGGCCCAGCTCGCCCGCACCCTCAAGGAGATCCGCGACCTCAAGACGGCGGCGGCGTTCGGCGGCAGTACGGGAGGCGCGAACCAGCCAGATGGAGCGACGGCGGTTGGCGGGTTCACGGTCGTCGTGCGCCAAGTGAACGATCTCGACCGCGAGGCGCTCCGCGCGCTCGCCGACCTGACCAAGTCGAAGCTCGAAGAGGGCGTGGTCTTCCTCGCGGGACCGACCGGAGAGGGCCGCGTCTCCATGGTGGCGTCGGTCACGCCGGGCGCCGCCAGGAAGGCGCCCGCCGGCGCGCTGGTCAAGCATCTGGCGCCACTCGTCGGTGGCGGCGGCGGCGGACGGCCCGACTTCGCCGAGGCGGGTGGCAAGGACCCGGCCAAGATCCCGGATCTGCTGGCGGCTGCACGAATTCATATCGCGTCGTTGCTGCAGGGCTAACGCGGCGGGCCCGACGGCTCGATACTGCAAAGGGGACGTACGCCTTCCGGCGAGCGCCCACGCAGCAATCCGATGCCTTCCGGCCGTCTCGCCTGCCTCGTCGCTGCCGCCAGTTTGCTGGCCACAGCGACCGCCCACGCCCAGATCTACGCGTGGCGGGACGCCGCCGGACAGATGGTGCTGTCGGACAAGCCGCCGCTGTCGGGCACGCCGATGCAGACCTTCGAAGTGCCGAAGGCGCGCGGGGTCCGCGTCACCCGGCCGCCCGACAGGCAGTCGGCGCAGTTTGACCCCTTGATCGACGAGCACGCGGCGACGCACGGTGTCGACCCGGACCTGGTCCGGGCCGTCATCCAGGTGGAATCGGCCTTCAACCCCCACGCCATCTCGCCGAAAGGCGCCATGGGCCTGATGCAGCTGATGCCGGCCACGGCCGTCGAACTCGGCGTCGCCAACGCCTTCGACCCGGCTCAGAACATTGGCGGCGGCGTGCGCTACCTGAAACGCCTGCTGGCCCGCTACGACGACAAGGTGGAGCTGGCGCTGGCGGCCTACAACGCCGGTCCCGGGGCGGTCGACCGCTACGGCCAGACCGTGCCCCCCTACCGCGAGACCCGCGACTATGTTCGGCGGATCACCAAGGGCCAGGCCGTCGCCGGGGCCCCGGCCAAGGTGCCGACGCGCATCTACCACTGGGTCGAAGTGGTCGACGGCCGCGCGGTCGTGCGCTACTCGGATCGCCCCCAGACGCCCGTCAGGGGCGACACCCCCGGCAGCCGCTAGGTGTGATATTCTCAGGGTTTTGGTGCAGTTCGTACGCTAGAGGTTTGTACACGTGGCGAAGAGAAACAAGTCGGCCCTGAAGGCTCACCGTCAGAACATCGATCGTCGTCTCCGCAACCGCGATATGCGGTCGACCCTGCGGACCGGTCTCAAAGCGATCCGGACGCCGCTCAACGCTGGCGAGATCGACGAGGCCAAGGCGCTTCTGAGCTCAGCAACGTCGCTTGTGGACAAGATGGCCGGCAAGGGCATCATCCACAAGAACACCGCCGGCCGCTACAAGTCGCGGATCGCGGCCAAGCTCAAGCCCAAGACCGCCTAGTCGGCCCGGCCGGCGCACCAGGCGCGCCGGCACAGATCTCCACGACGAGCGCCTCCAGTACGTAACGCGGCTCGCCGCGCGAGGTCTTTATTGCCAAGTCCGTCTCGAGGACCCGTCTCAGCGCCCTCCGGGCTCGTGCCTCCGGTCTCAGTGTCGTGACCGCGTAGCGAATCTGACCAAGCACCAGTGGAGGCGGGGCGCCTTCATCCAAGAGCCCGTTCAACTCCCGCAACGCCGCTGACGTCTTGCCTTCGCGAATAGCGTCGGCCAAGGCGAACCGCCCTTCGGGCTCTTCGGTCGGCACGACCACGTCCTTCACGTCGGCAGCAGTAATGGCCGTGGCGGCCCCCACGTATAGAGTCAGTTTGTCGATTTCTGCGCGAATCCTCGACAGACTCAGCCCCGTGGCGTCCAGAAGCGCGCGAACCGCTGCGGCGTCCATCGTCATCTCGTCCTGCTCCAGCCGCGAGGCAATCCAGCGGGCGGCGTCCTCCGGCTTCGTGAGCGTCCCGCAGTCGACCACCATCGCCTTCTGCAGCAGCAGCTTCGTGATGCGCCGTCCGCGATCGAGAGACGGCGCATCGAGGACGAGGGTCGTGAGCGGTTCGGGCGAGGCGACATAGTCCTCGAAGTCCTCGGCCGGCGTCGAAGCCTTCGGCGGCCGCTTGCCGCCCGCGGTCTTGGCCGGCGGCGCGTCTTCGTCCTTGCTCTTGCGAGGCGTCAGGAGCCAGTCGGCGTCGTGCACCAGGAGCACCCGGCGCGGCGCCATCATCGGCAGCGTGCGCGCGGCGCCCAGAATCGCCGACAGCATGGTTTCCCGTTCGCTGGCAGTGCCGGCCTCCCGGCCGTGGAACGAGGCCGTGTTGAAGGCGTGCAGCCCCTCGTCGACGAGCCCGAAGAAGGCCTGGGCCAGCTCGAAGCGAGAGGGCGCGTCGTCGCTCTCGAGCAGGTAGATCGGATGCGGCGAACCGGCGGTGATGGCCGCGCGCACTTGGGCCGGAGTCATCGTCGGTGCCTCAGAACGCTTCGAGGATGGCGCTCACGACCGAGCGGGCGAAGTCGGTGCTGAGGCGATCGACGGCCGCGCGTTCCTGATCGATGAAGGCGCCGGCGCCGCCGGAGGCCGCGAGATTCACGTTGGACGCGCTCGCCAGCTCGTACTCGTCGCTGAACGACAGCGCCGGATTCTCCCACAAGACCTTCTGCTGGCGGGCATCGGTGAACGACACACTGACCACGACCGTGAATCGATAGCGCGACGCCTGCTGATTGGGATTGAAGCCGGCGGGCGCGGCGCCGATGCTCATGATTTCGCCGCGGACGATGCCGTCGACGCCCGTCTCGGCCGGCAGCACCTGGTAGCGTCCGCGGCCCTGGAACTCGACGCGCACCTTCTCGGTGAAGATCTGCTCGAGCGGTGAATACGGCGTGCGGTTGCCAAACATCGGGACGCCGAGCGATTGGATGTAGGCGGGCAGGAACGAGCCGCGGCCGGCCAACGAGTAGCCACATCCGGCCAGGGCCAATCCGGCCGCCGCGGCCGGCGCCCTGCGGAGCACGTCGCGCCGTGACAACGCCGCGTGGCGAACCACGAAGCCTGGCTGCAGCGCCCGGTACCTCATCCGACCACCACCGACACGAGACGGCCTCTGGCGACGACCACCTTCTTCACGGCCTTCCCGGCCAGATGCGGCGCCACGGCCGCGTCGGCCAGGGCGAGCGACTCCAACTCGGCGTCGCTGACATCCGGCGCCACCGTCAGGCGCGCCCGCACCTTGCCATTGACCTGCACCGGGATCACCACCTGCTCAGCCTTGGCGGCCACCTCGTCGACGACCGGCCACGAGGCGGCGCCAAGGCCATCGGCGTGCCCGTAGGCTTCCCACAACTCCTCGGCCGTGTGCGGCGCAAACGGTGACAGCAGGCGCACCAGCGCTTCGATCGCCTCCCGCGCCACCGCTGCGCCTTGCGCCTTCGGGGCCACGCGCTGATGCTCAGTGTAGAGGTAGAGTTCGTTCACCAACTCCATCATCGCCGAAATCGCGGTGTTCATCTGCTTGCGCAGGTCGATGTCGGCGGTGACGCGGCGGATGGTCTCGTGCGTCTTGCGGCGTAGCGCTCGCTCCTCGATCGTGAGCGCGGCCACGTCCAACGGCGACGCCGCCAGCGCCGCTTCGCGCCACTGGTCGGCCACCCGCCACGTCCGAGACAGCCAGCGGAACATGCCGTCGAGCCCGGCGTCGCTCCACTCCACTTCCTTCTCCGGCGGCGCCACGAACATGACGTAGGTGCGCAGCGCGTCGGCACCAACGCGTTCCAGCATCGTGTCGGGATCGACCACGTTGCCCTTCGACTTCGACATGACGTTGCCGTCTTTGAGCACCATGCCTTGCGTGAGCAGGTGGGTGAACGGCTCGTCGTGCTCGATCATGCCGAGGTCGCGAAACACGCGTGCGAAGAAGCGTGAGTAGATGAGGTGCAGGATGGCGTGCTCGACCCCGCCCGAATAGAAATCGACCGGACACCAGTACTTGACGGCCGCCGGCGCGAAGGGCAACTGGTCGTTGTGCGCGTCGGCGAAGCGGTAGAAGTACCACGACGAGTCCACGAAGGTGTCCATCGTGTCGGTCTCGCGGCGGGCCGGCCCGCCGCACCTCGGGCAGGTGACGTTCACGAACTCCGGCACGTGCGCGAGCGGCGAATCACCACGGCCGGTGAACTCCGAGACCTTCGGCAGCACGACCGGCAGCTGGTCGTCGGGCACGGGCACGACGCCGTCCACGGGACAGTGGATCATCGGAATCGGCGTGCCCCAGTAGCGCTGGCGCGAAATGCCCCAGTCCTTGAGGCGGAATTGCACGGTGCCGGCGCCGAAACCGCGGGCGTCGGCCTCCGCCGTCATGCGCCGGCGGGCGTCAGCCGAGGTCAGGCCGTCGTAGGGACCGGAGTTCACGACCACGCCTTCGTCGCTCATGGCCTCGGTCATCGTCGCCTCATCCGGCACCTGGCCGTCAGCGGTGCGGATGACCGGGCGGATCTCGAGACCGTACTTGCGCGCGAACTCGAAGTCGCGTTGATCGCCATGCGGCACGCCCATCACGGCGCCGGTGCCATATTCGCCCAGCACGAAGTTGGCGACCCAGATCGGCACCGGCTCACCCGAGAACGGATTCACCGCGTAGGCACCGGTGAACACCCCTTCCTTGCCGGCCTCGCCCGACATGCGGGCGGTGCGGTCCTGGGCGCGATAGCGCTGCGCTTGGCTGAGCACGTCGGCGTTGCCCGTGCGCGCGGCCAGACGCGGCACCAGCGGATGTTCAGGGGCCAGCGTCAGGAACGTCGCGCCGTAGATCGTATCGATGCGGGTCGTGAAGACCTCGACACCGTCGGGCTCGCCCTCGATCGCGAAGCGGACCCGCGCGCCTTCCGAGCGGCCGATCCAGTTGCGCTGCATCGTCAAGACCTTCTCGGGCCACGAGCCGAGTTGGTCGATGCTGCGGAGCAGGTCGTCGGCGTAGGCGGTGATCTTGAAGAACCACTGCTCGAGGTCTTTCTCGACCACCGCCGAGCCGCAGCGCCAGCACGCGCCGTCGATCACCTGCTCGTTGGCGAGCACCGTCCGGCAGCTCGGGCACCAGTTCACGGTCGAACGGCGGCGGTAGGCCAGGCCACGCTCGAACATGCGCGTGAACAGCCACTGGTTCCAGCGGTAGTAGTCGGGCAAGCAGGTGGCCAGCTCCCGCTCCCAGGCGTAGCTGATGCCGAGCCGCCGCAACTGGCCCTTCATGTGGGCGATGTTGGCCAGCGTGGACGTTTCCGGATGAATCCCGCTCTTGATGGCTGCGTTCTCGGCCGGCAGGCCGAAGGCGTCCCAACCGAACGGATGCAGGACGTTGAAGCCTTGCAGGCGCTTCAGCCGGGCCACCACGTCGCCGATGATGTAGTTCCGGACGTGTCCGACGTGCGCATGGCCCGACGGATAGGCGAACATCTCGAGGCAGTAGAACTTCGGCTTCGACGGATCTTCGACCACCTCGAACGCCCGGGCGTCATTCCAGCGTTGCTGCCACTTACTGTCGAGGTCTTGGGGATGATAGTCAGGCACGGATATTGGATACCGAAGGGGCGGCAGAACCGCCGCGTTCCGAATTCTAGCAGCCGGAGGCCGGTTGCCGTCGGTGGCGGCGGCGCTGCCCGGTGGGGAGTTGCCGCCGAGGGCGGGCGAACGCCTCAGAGCCCTGGCCAGTGAGCCACCAGGGCGTGCCGGGCGTCGGCCACGGTCTGGCGCCCCCGGGTCCGATCGCCGTCCACACTCGAGTCTGGCGTCTCGGCGCGCCGGTCGGCCAGCACGCCGAGCACCGCGTCGAGCGACATCGTGAGCCCCTCGATGTCATAGCCCCCCTCGGTGGCGTAGACCACGCGGCCGCCGGCATGCCGATGCACGACGCCCTCGAGGAGCCGCGCGAGGTTGGCAAACCCGGCCGGAGTCATCCGCAGCCCGCCGAGCGGATCGTCGCGATGGGCGTCGAACCCGGCGGACACCAGTACCAGCTCGGGCCGGAAGCTGTCGAGGACCGGCACGGCGATCGCCCGGAACACCTCGTCGAGGTCGGCGTCGCCGGCCCCGGCCTCGAGCGGGAGGTTCACGGTCGCGCCCACACCGAGCCCGGTGCCGACGTCGCTGACCGCCCCGGAGCCGGGGTAGTAGGGGAACTGATGACTCGACACGAACAGCACCGATGGATCGTCGTAGAAGGCCGCCTGCGTGCCGTTGCCATGGTGCACGTCGAAATCCACTATCGCAACGCGCGCCAGCCCCTGGCGGCGCGCCCAGGCCGCCCCGACCGCCACGCTGTTGAACAGGCAGAACCCCATCGCGCGCGCCGGCTCGGCATGATGCCCCGGCGGGCGCACCAGCGCCACCGCCGGATCATGCGGCTGCGCGAGCACGTGCCTGACGCCGTCGACCACGGCGCCAACCGCCAGGCGAGCCACGTCGTACGATTCAGGACTGGTCGTCGTGTCGGGATCGAGCCGCACGGCCCGCCCCGCCGTTTCCCGGATCGCCTCGACGTACTCGGACGCGTGCACCAGGGCCAAGGTCGCCTCATCGGCCGGCACAGGTTCGCGCAGGTCGTGACCGGCCGCTCCCCAGGCCAGCGCCACCCGTCGCAGCGCGTCGGCTCGCTCGGGCCGCTCGGGGTGCCCTGGCGGTGTCAGGTGATGCGCGAAGCGCTCGCTCGTCAGCAGCAACATGTCGTCCTCATCCCCGGGCGGGCCCCGCCAACGCCACGCCACAGGCCGCCTCCACGTCGCGCAGGCGCTGTTCGAGGCCGAGCCGCGCCGCCTCCAGCCCGCCCTCGTCGGCATCGCGGGCCACCCGCATCGGCGGGCCGAGGGCGATGACGATCCGCGACCACGGCTTCGGAATGTGCGTCCGGTCCCAACTCTTCATCGTCCAGTGCCGATCGGCGGCCGCATGGATCGGCAGGATCGGATGGCCCGTGGCCTTGGCCAGCCACACGACCCCTGGCTGCGCCACGCCTCGCGGTCCGCGCGGGCCATCTACGGTGAAGGCCGCCGGCACCTGCGCGATCGTTCGCAGCAGCGATCGTAGAGCCTTGGCACCGCCGCGCGAGGTGGAACCGCGGGCGGCGCCGTAACCGAAGCGCCGGATGATCCGCGCAATCCACTCACCGTCGAAGTTCTCGCTCGTGACGACCACGATGCCACGGTCCCGGAAGTAGAACATGCCGGGCAGAATGTGGCCGTGCCAGAGCGCCACGATGTAGCGCTCACCGGCGCGATCGAGGGCCTCGAGGTGCTCACTGCCGAGGGCGTCGAGCCGCACCGTGCGTCCGAGCGCGCCGAGCAGCGGTGCGCCGATGCCGGCAATTGCCGCCACCTCGGCCCGGCGCCGCCACGAGTGCTGCCACGCGGGCCGTTCAGCGTCGTCGAGGGCGTCGGGCGTCACATGCCGTCGTACTGCGGGCCTTCGCCGCCTTCGGGCGCCACCCACGTGATGACGCCGTAGGGATCCATGATGTCGCACGTCTTGCAGTGCACGCAGTTGGAGGCGTTCAGCTGCAAGCGCTTGCTTCCGGTGCCACTGTCGACCATCTCGTAGACGTTCGCCGGGCAGAACTTCACGCAGGGATGCCCGAACTCAGGGCCGCAGATCGAGTGGCAGACGTCGGTCTGCACGCGCAGGTGCGGCGGCTGATTCTCTTCGTGGTGCACGCCGGAAAAGTGCACGCTGGTGGCCTTGTCGAAGGTGAGCACGCGATCGGCTGGCACCGCGTTCGACGGCGTCAGCAGGTCGTGCTTCTTCAGGCCGTAGTAGTCGGACACCGTGCGCATACGTGTGTGACCGGGGTGCCCGTGCAGGTCCTCCGGCCAGCGACCGCCGATGGCCATGGCGAGCCCGGCAAACGCCGCGCCGACGAGCGTGCCATGCCCGAACGCCTGGTGGACGTTGCGCACCGGGTAGAGTTCGCGCTGCACGGCCGAGCCGTCAATCGCCGCCTTGTAGGCCTTCAAGCTCGATTTCGTGGTGTCGTCCCGGCGCACCGCCTCGAAGGCCGTCTCGGCCGCCAACATGCCGCTGCGCATGGCCAGATGGATCCCCTTGAGGCGCATCGAGTTCACGAAGTTCGCGGCGTCACCGACGATCAGCGCGCCGTCGGCATAGAGCGTCGGTTGCGTGTTCCAGCCGCCCTCGGGGAGCGCCTTGGCGCCGAAGCGCACCAGTTGTCCGTCCTGCAGAATGCCGCGGATGAACGGGTGAGTCTTGAAGCGCTGGAAGACCTGATGCGGATCGAGCAGCGGGTCCTTGTAGTCGAGGCCCACGACGAAGCCGACCGACAGCCGGCCCTCCGGCATCGCATAGATCCAGCTGCCGCCGAACTCCTCGTTGCGCAGTGGATAGCCCAGCGTGTGGATGACGGTGCCTGGCGCCAGCCGATCCTTCGGCACGTCCCACAGCTCTTTGAGCCCGATGCCGAACTGCGCCGGGTAGGTGCTGCCCAGCTGCAGGTCCGCGGTCAACTCCTTCGTCAGGTGCCCGCGCACGCCGTCGGCGAAGATCGTGACCTTGGCGCGGATGTCCGAGCCGGGCTCGACAGCGCCGCGTGGCGCGCCGTCCTTGCCGACGCCTCGATCACTGGTGCGGATGCCGACGACGCGTTCCCCCTCGTAGAGCACCGATTGCCCGGCGAAGCCCATGAAGAGATCGGTGCCGGCAGACTCGACCTGCTGCGCCAGCCACTTCACGAAGTGACTGAGCGAGATCACGTAGTTGCCGTGGTTGGTGAAGGGCGGCGGCGTGAGCGGCAAACGGTAACGATTGGTCGCGCCGAGCAGGTAGACGCTGTCGTTCGTCACCTCACAGGCAAGCGGCGCCCCCTTGGCGGCGAAGTCGGGAATGAGCTCGGCCAGCGTCGACGGGTCGAGCAGCGCGCCAGACAGCGAATGCGCTCCAGCCTCACGCGCCTTGTCGATGACGGCGACCGCCAGGGGTTCGCCGCCCTGCTGCTGCTGCAGCTGCGACAGGCGCAGCGCCGCCGACAGACCAGCCGGGCCCGCACCCACCACGAGGATGTCGACGTCGAGGGTCTCGCGTTCCATGTCGTCGAAGTCTCCGTGCCGGTGCTGGCGCCTGGCGACGGCCGCCGGCGTCAGCCCTGTCCGAGTTCCGCGATGAGGGCCGGAGCCAGCTCGAACAGATCGCCCTGGATGCCGTAGTCGGCCACCTCGAAGATCGGCGCCTCGGCGTCCTTGTTGATGGCCACGATCGTTCGCGAGCCCTTCATGCCGACTAGGTGCTGGATGGCACCTGAGATGCCGATCGCCACGTACAGCTTCGGCGCCACCGTCTGTCCGGAGCTTCCGATCTGGCGCTCCATCGGCAGCCAGCCGTTGTCACAGATCGGCCGCGACGCCGCCAGCTCCGCACCGAAGGCCGCGGCAAGCTGCTCGGCCAGGGCCACGTGCTCCTGGGCCTTGATGCCACGACCAACCGCGACGATGCGTTCGGCCTGCGACAGGTCGACCGCCACCTTGCTCTCCTGAAACGGTGCTTCCGCCTTCTGGCGCAGGGCCCCGGCGTCGATTGCCGCACTTCGCTTCGTCACTGGCGCTCCGCCACCGCGCGCGGCCGCGTCGGCGCGGAAGGCCCCGATCTGCCACGAGATGAGGTGCGGCGACGGCCCCTCGGCAGTCACCTCCGCCGTCAACTTGCCCCGGAACATCGGGCGTGTGAACACCGGGGCCTCGTCACGCCACACGACGCCGGTGACGTCGGTCATCAGGGCGCGGTCGATCCGCGCCGACAGCATCGGCGCGAAGTCGCGCGTCTGGTAGGTGTGCGGGAAACAGACAAACGCCGGCGACAGCGCCTCGATGACCTCGGCGGCGGCGGCCACGTAGGCATCCGGCGTGTAGGTGCCGAGCGCCTCATCGGTCACCGCCCAGACGGCGGCCACGTCAGCGGCCTGGAGTTCCTTGGCCGCCGCCTCGACGTCGGCGCCGAAGACGGCCACCGTAATCGGCGCGTTGCCTGCGGCCAGGGCCTGGGCGGCAGCGATCGCCTCCCAGCTGGCGCGGTTCAGGCGGCCGTCTTTCTGTTCGCTGATGACGAGAATCATAGGGCGCGCGCCTCTTCGCGCAGACGACGCACGAGCTCGCGCGCAGCTTCCTGTGGCGACCCGGTGATCATGGCGGTCTGCTTCGACTTCTGCGGCACCGAGAGCGCCACCACCTTGACGCGTGGTGCCACCGGCGCCGGCGGCGCCACCACCCGCACGTCCTTCTTCTTGGCGGCCATGATGCCCTTGAGCGTTGCGTAGCGCAGCTGGTTGATGCCGCTCTGAATCGTGAGCAGGGCCGGCAGCGGCATGGAGACGTACTGGAACCAGCCGCCTTCGAGCTCGCGCTTGGCGCGCAGTGCGCCGCCGTCGATCTGCACTTCCATGATGATCGTGGAGTGCGGCATGCCGAGCCGCTCGGCCAGCACCGGGCCGAACTGACCGTGACCCTGGTCGTCCGACTGCAGACCGGTCAGCACGATGTCAAAGGCCTCCGCCTTCACGGCGTCGGCCACCGCCAGCGCGCCGGCCCACGCGTCGGCCGTGCCGAGCGCGTCGTCCTGCACGTGGATGGCGCGGTCGGCGCCGCGGGCCAGCGCTTCGCGAATCACCTGTAGTGCCCGGGCCGGCCCGGCCGAGACGACCACCACTTCCCCACTGTGCTTTTCCTTCAGGCGCAGCGCTTCTTCGAGGGCGTAGGCGTCGGGCTCGTTCATCTCGTAGGAGATGTCGGCGTCGCGCACCCAGCGCCGGTCGTCGGTGAGACGGGGCTGCCATTCCCGCGTCGGCACCTGCTTGATACAGACGGCAATCTTCATGGCGTGTGGAGTCCGGGGCGCCAGCGGCGCGCCTTTCGGCTCATCCCTCGTGACGGCGGAGAATCAGCGCGGCGTTGGTGCCGCCGAACCCGAAAGAATTGGACAAGACATGCCGGACGGGCATGGACCGCTTGGTATTGGGGACGTAGTCGAGGTCGCACTCAAGATCGGCCTGGTCGAGATTGATGGTCGGCGGTACCACCTGGTGGTGCACGGCGAGGGCTGCGATGCCGGCTTCGACACCGCCGGCGGCCCCGAGCATGTGCCCGGTCATCGACTTGGTCGACGAAATGGCCAGTCGCGAGGCGTGTTCGCCGAACGTGCGCTTGATGGCCAGCGTCTCGAGCTTGTCGTTGAACGGCGTCGAGGTGCCATGGGCGTTCACGTAGTCGATGTCGGCCGGCTGCAGGCCCGCCTTCTTCAAGGCCTTCGTCATGACGCGAAACGCACCATCGCCGTCCTCCGACGGGGCCGTGATGTGATGCGCGTCGCCCGACATGCCGTAGCCGACGATCTCGGCGTAGATGCGGGCGCCGCGGGCCCTGGCATGCTCGAGCTCCTCGAGCACCAGCACGCCGGCGCCTTCGCCGATGATGAAGCCGTCGCGGTCCTTGTCGAATGGACGGCTGGCCCGAGTCGGATCGTCGTTGCGCTGCGACAGCGCCCGCAGGGCGCCGAAGCCCCCCACGCTCATCGGTGTGATCGCCGCTTCGGACCCGCCCGTGATCATGGCATCGGCGTCGCCGCGTTTGATGATCTCGTAAGAGTCGCCGACGGCGTGCGCCGAGGCCGAACAGGCCGTGCAGGTCGCCAGGTTCGGTCCCTTGGCGCCGAAGCGGATCGAGACCTGGCCCGAGGCCAGGTTGATGATCGACGCCGGGATGAAGAACGGCGAGATCTTCCGCGGGCCGCCGTTCATGAGCACCGAGTGCTCATCCTCGATGGTGCGGAAGCCGCCGATGCCCGAGCCGATGCACACGCCCACTTCGGGCGCGTTGGCCGGCGTGATGACCAGACCGGAATCCGCCACCGCGATATGCGACGCCGCGATCGCGAACTGGATGAAGACGTCCATCTTCTTGACGTCCTTCTTCCCGACGAACGCGAGCGGGTCGAAGCCCTTGACCTCGCACGCAAACCGCGTCGAGAAGTCGGTGGCATCGAACTTCGTGATCGGCCCGGCGCCCGACGTGCCCGCCAGCAGTGCGGCCCACGTGGCTTCGGTGCCGACCCCCAGGGACGTCACCAGCCCGATGCCGGTGACGACAACTCGCCTGTTCAACAGTGCCCCCTCGTTCCTACTTCTTGCTCTTGGCGTTTTTTTCGATGTACTCGACCGCATCCTTGACGCGCGTGATCTTCTCGGCGTCTTCGTCGGGAATCTCGATCTCGAACTCCTCCTCGAATGCCATGACGAGTTCGACGGTGTCGAGCGAATCCGCGCCGAGGTCCTCGACGAACGAGGCGTCCGACGTCACTTCCTCTTCGTCCACCCCGAGCTGCTCAACGATGATGCTCTTCACCTTAT
>JAGNJW010000008.1 GCA_018000455.1 Acidobacteriota bacterium | reverse complement strand
CTCATGAGCGATGCCGGGCTCGATCGCGCCGATACCTTCGCCGCGCTCAAGGCGGTGCTCGAAGATCCGTCGGTCGCGAAAGTGGGCCACGACCTGAAGTTCGCCACCGTCGCCCTGGCGCGACACGGCATCACACTGACCGGGCTCGAGGTCGACACGATGCTTGCGGCCTACCTGCTCGACGCCTCGCGCTCGAGTCAGGACCTGGAGCCGCTCGCGCTCGAACAGCTCGGCTACCGGGCGCGCCTGGCCGACGACGTTCGCGGCAAGGGCGCCAAAGCCGTATCCTTCACGTCGCTGGCGCCCGATCGCGTGCTCGACTTCGCCGGCGAACGGGCCGATCTGGCCTGGCAGCTGGCCGAGCGGCTGGCGCCCGAACTCGAGGCGGCGGGCGTGGCGGCGGTCTACCGCGATCTCGAGCTGCCGCTGGTGCCGATCCTCGCCGGTCTCGAGCGCGTGGGCGTGAAGGTCGACACCCAGGTGCTGGCCGGTCAGGCCGTGCACATGGAACAGGAAATGGGCGCCCTGGCCGCTGAGATTTACAAGCAGGCCGGTGAGACGTTCAACATCGGCTCGCCGAAGCAGCTCGGCGAAGTGTTGTTCGACAAGTTGCAGCTCCCGGTGCTGAAGCGCACCGGCACCACCCGCACGCCGTCGACAGCCGTGGAGGTGCTCGAGGAGTTGGCGCTGACCAACGACCTGCCGCGCCTCATCCTCGACTGGCGAAGCCTGTCGAAGTTGAAGGGCACCTACATCGACGCGCTGCCGGCGCTCGTCCATCCGATCACGGGCCGCGTGCACACGGTGTTCAACCAGGCGGTGGCCGCCACCGGACGCCTGAGCAGCAGCGATCCGAACCTGCAGAACATCCCGATTCGCACGGCGCTCGGCCGCGAAATCCGTCGTGCCTTCGTCGCCGAGCCCGGCCACGTGCTCATCTCGGCCGACTACTCACAGATCGAGCTGCGCGTGCTGGCGCATCTGTCGGGCGACGAGACGCTGACCGCGGCCTTCGCCCGCGGCGATGACATCCACGACCAGACGGCGCTCAAGGTGTTCGGGCCCGAGAGCGGCCTCGACCGGCACGAGCTCCGGCGCCGCGCCAAGATCGTGAATTACGCGCTGCTCTACGGCAAGACGGCCTTCACGCTGGCCAAGGACATCGGCGTGTCGCAGCAGGCCGCTCAGCAGTTCATCGACGCCTATTTCGCAGGCTTTCCGCGCGTGCGGGGCTTCATCGAGCAGACCCTCGAGGATGGCCGCACGACCGGCGTGGTGCGCACGATGTTCGGCCGCAAGCGTCCCGTGCCGGAGCTCACGAGCCGCAACGGCCAGATCCGCGCCGCGGCCGAGCGCATGGCGGTGAACATGCCCATCCAGGGCACCGCGGCCGACATCCTGAAGCGCGCGATGATCGATGTCGACCGGGTGCTCACGGCCGAGGCGCCCACGTCACGGATGATCCTCACGGTGCACGACGAGCTGCTCTTCGAAGCCCCGGCGGCCGACGCCGAACGCGTCGCAACGCTCGTGGGCCAGACGATGGCGGAAGGCGTGACGCTCAGCGTGCCGCTCGACGTCGACGTCGGCGTTGGGGAGAACTGGAAGGAAGCCAAGCCCTAGCGGTGCCGGTGGAGGATCCCGCTACCGCCACTTCTGCTTGAGCAGCTCCCACTCGGCCCGGAGAGCCGTCTCGCGTCCCTCTCGTTCAGCCTCGGGCGCCGCCTTGCCGCGATCGGGGATGAGGCCCTCGCGCACCAGCCGATCGATATCGGCTCTGAGCGCTGTCGCCCGCTCGCCGGCGATCGGGGCCCGCACCCACGCGGCGATCGCCGCCTGCCACGCCCGCTCGGTCTCGCCCTGTGCCCGGAGGCCGGCGACGAGCCAGTAGGAGGCAGCCCGCGAGCCCGGATTCTTGGCCTGCTCCACCTCCATCCGCCGTATCAGTCGCGCCAACATGGTGGCCCGGCGTGAGGTGGTGTAGGGCGCGGCCCAGCGCTCCATCGCCGAGCCGTACCAATCGAGCACGGCTTCGCGCGCGCCTTCGCCGGCCGCCGGCGCGATTTCGATCGCCGACTCGAAGATCTCGGCCGCAGCCCCGAAGTCGTCTTCGAGGAAGAGTGACCCGCCGAGCCCGATCAGGTACTCCGCCCGGTCCGGCGTGCCGAGGCGTTCGACGTTCGCGCTGCCGAGGGCCGAACGGGCGGCGCCCAGGTCGGCCGGATCGGCCATCTGACGGTAACGCTCGAGGAGCGCCCGGGCCAGCACGATCGAGGCCGCGTCGGCCGTTTCTGGTGTCTTTCGCGCCAGTTCGGCCGCTTCGATCGCCTGATCGAACTTCCCGTCGTTGAAGAAAAGCCGCGCCCGGGCCAGGTCTTCCTGCGTCGCGCCGAGCGACACGCTCGCAAGCAGGATGGCGACGACGACCGCAGGGGGGCGGACCATCCGGGCATCGTAGCACACGGCGCCAGTGGATTCTCTCGTAAGATGTTGAAAACAGGACAGTTCAGTGCGTTTCCCTGGGCGGGGCTGCTACAATGCACGTTCGATGTCCGCGCCCCTTATCGTGCCTCGAGCCGACCATCCCATCTCGCGCCGCTCGATCGATCCCGACGCGCTCAAAGTACTGACACGCTTGAACGAGGCCAGCCACACGGCGTATCTCGTCGGCGGCAGCGTGCGTGACCTCCTGCTCGGCCGGCGGCCGAAGGATTTCGACATCGGTACCTCGGCGCATCCGTACCAGATCAAGAAGCTGTTCCGGAACTGCTGGATCATCGGACGCCGCTTTCGCCTGGCGCACGTGAAGTTCGGCGACAAAGCCATCGAAGTGGCCACGTTCCGCAAGCTCATGCCCGCTGGTGAGCCCGACACGGCCACCGACGAGTCGCTCGCCGATTTGGCGCCGGAAACGGCGCGCGATCTGCAGATTCATCGCGACAACACTTTCGGCACTCCCGAGGAAGACGCCTTCCGTCGCGACTTCACCATCAACGCGCTCTTCTACGACATCGCGGACCGCTCGATCATCGACTACGTCGGCGGCCTCGACGACGTCAAGACGCGGGTGATTCGCTCGATCGGCGATCCAAACGAACGCTTCCAGGAAGATCCGGTGCGGATGCTGCGGGCGGTGGTCATGGCGGCGCGGCTGGATTTTTCGCTGGACGGGCCCGTCACCACCGCCATTGCCACCCATCGGCATCGCCTGGCGCAGGCGGCGCCGGCCCGCATGATCGAGGAGTACTACAAGATTCTGCGTAGCGGTTGTGCCGAGAAGACGTTTGCGGCGCTGGCCGAGCATCGGCTGCTCGAACCGGTGACGCCGGAACTGCAGGCGCACGCGCACGACGAGGGCTTCCTCGACGCACTCGATGCGCTCGACTCGTATCGCCAGCGCTTCGAATCGGCACCGCCCACCCTCTCGAATCCGATTCTGCTCGGCACGATGGTCGTGCCGCTCGGGCTGATGCCGACGCGCGAGCGCCCACCGACCGCCGACGAGACCAGTGACGACGACCACGACGAGGCCGACATGCCCACCGTGGAGCTGCCGCCAGCCAGGCGCCGCCGCCGCGATGGGCCGCCCGAGCCGCTCTTCAAGATCGGTCACCTGCCGGTGGCTCGCCGCGACACCGACCGCCTGCGCCAACTGCTGGCCGTGCAGCGCCGCCTGCAGGACATGGAAGCGTCGCCGCGCGCCAAGCGTGCCCTGCTGCACCGCGGGCCGTTCGAGGACGCGCTCACGTGGCTCGAGGTGCACGGCCGCGCGCCCGAGATCGTCGAACACTGGCGCGGCTTCATCGAGGCCAGTTCGCTGCCCTCGCAGGGCGGCGGCCGGCCGGCTGTGCCGGGCGACGGCGAAGGGTCGCGCGGACGCCGTCGTCGCGGCGGACGGCGCCGGCGCGGTCGCGGATTCGGCCCCGGGCCGACCGGGTAGCGGCTAGCCGTTCTTTCGTTCGAACTCGCGCATGAACTCTACGAGTGCGGTCACGCCGGCTTCGGGGAACGCGTTGTAGATCGAGGCGCGAATGCCGCCCACCGAGCGGTGGCCCTTGAGGCCGTCGAGTCCGGCGGCCGTTGACTCCTTGACGAACTGCCCTTCGAGGGCTTCCGAGGGCAGCCGGAACGTGATGTTCATCCGCGAACGGCTCCCCTTGTCGGCCGTGCCGCGATAGAACCCGGTGCGGTCGATCTCGGTGTAGAGCGCACCGGCCTTGCGGTCGTTGGCCGTGCTGATAGCCGCTAGCCCACCCTGGGCCAGGGCCCACTTCATGACCAGCCCCATCAGGTAGATGCCGAAGCACGGCGGCGTGTTGTACATCGAGCCGTTCTCAGCGTACACGGCGTAGTTGAACATCGTGTGCAGCGCCTTGCTCGAGCGCGCCAGCAGATCCTCCCGGATGACGACGAGCGTGACGCCCGACGGGCCGAGGTTCTTCTGCGCGCCAGCGTAGATGAGGCCGTACTTGGCGACCTCGGTCGGCCGGCTGAAGATGTCCGAGGACGTGTCGGCCACGAGCGGCACGTCACCGACCACCGGCTCACTCGCCCACTCGGTGCCGAAGAGCGTGTTGTTGGTCGTGACGTGCACGTAGGCGGCGCCCGGCGTGAGCTGGAGTTCGTCCTGGCGCGGGATGCGGCCGAAGTTCTCGCTCTCGGTCGAACCAGCCACGTGCACGGTGCCAACGCGCTTGGCCTCCTTGACGGCCTTCTGCGACCAGCCGCCGGTCACGATGTAGTCGGCCGTGCCACCCTCGGTCAGCAGGTTCATCGGCACCATCGAAAACTGCATCGAAGCGCCGCCCTGCAGGAACAGCACCTTGTAGTTGGGCGGCACCTGGCCCAGCGTGCGCAGGTCGCTCTCGGTTCTCGCGAGAATCGCTTCGAAGGTCTTCGATCGATGGCTGATTTCGAGTACCGACATGCCCACACCGGGCAGCGCGACGAGGTCGCGCTGTGCTTCGAGCAGTACGGCTTCGGGAAGGACGGCAGGACCGGCGGAGAAATTGAAGATGCGCTGCGGCATGGTGGCCTAGGATGACAGAGTGACGACCTGCACGTCGAGCACGTGAGTGTGGTCGCGGACGGCGTCGAGGGTGTGGCGGGCCGGGGCGCCATCGAGGTTGATACGGGCCACGGCGGCGGCGGCGCCGTCGAAAATCACGTTCTCGGTTTCCTGCACGTTCAGCCCGGCGGCCCGCAGCTCGCCGAAGATGTGCGCCAGGACGCCAGGGCGATCCTGGTGGCGGACGACCAGCATGTGGGTCGCCGGCGTCGTGCGGGCGAGGTTCACCACGTTGGGCACGCGGCCGGTGTCTTTGAAGGCCCGGATGATACGTACGGTCTCCGAGGCGATCGCCTCTTGCGCCTGTTCGGTGGAGGCGCCGATGTGGTGGGTGCCGTAGATGCCGGGCAGCTGCACGATGTCGTCGGTGAACGCACCGGCGGCCGCGGTCGGCTCGGCGGCGAAGACGTCGAGACCGGCGCGGATACCGTGCTCGCGGACGGCGGCACCGAGTGCCGCCTGGTCCACGATCTCGGCGCGGGCGGTGTTGATGAAGAAGGCGCCCGGCTTCAGTTGCGACAGCAGTGCGGCGTCGACGAAGCCGCGCGTCTGCTTCGAAAGCGCCAGGTGCACGCTCACGATGTCGGCCACGGCCACGACCTCGTCGGCCGAATCGGCGATCGCGATGCCGAAAGCGTCCTCGACCCGCTCGCGCTCGGTCTCGTCGGCCTCGAAACGCCGGCTCCACGCCACCACCGGCATGCCGAACGCCGTGGCGCGAACGGCCATCTCCTGACCGATGCTGCCGAAGCCGAGCAGGCCCAGCGTGCGGCCGGCCAGCCCGCGCGCCTTCGAGAACTCCTTCTTGTTCCACGTGCCGGCTCGCAGTTCGATGACGTTGTCGGGAATGCGGCGATCGAGCGCGAGCATCAGGCCGAACGCCAGCTCGGCCACGGCCACGGCGTTCTTGCCCGGACAATTCGACACGTAGATGCCGCGCTTGGAAGCGCCTGCCACGTCGATCGTGTTGACGCCGGCGCCCGCTCGCACGATGAGGGCGAGGGCGCCGGCATCGAGCACCGCCTCGGTCACCTTGGTCGAACGCACGACGAGCACCGAGGCACCCGTCGTCCGCACGGCGTCGACCAGGGCGTTGTCTTTGGCATCGGGCTGGTAGGTGACCTCGCAGCCGAGGGCACGCAGGCCGTCGAGTCCGCTTCGTTCGAACTTGTCTGCCACCAGGACGTTCATGGACACCTCACACGGGTTTGAGACGGGAAGACGGCGGAACGTCAGACGAGGTGGCTGAGCACGCCGTCGCGCAGCTTCGGTTCGAACCAGGTGGACTTGGGCGGCATGAGGCCGCCGGCGTCCGAGATGCGCATCAGGTCTTCGACCGAGACCGGGAAGTGCGAGAAGGCCACGGCGAATTCGCCACTGTCGACGAGGCGTTCGAGTTCGGCCGTGCCGCGGATGCCGCCCACGAAGTCGATGCGTTTGTCGGTGCGGACGTCGTGGACGGCCAGCAGCGGTGAGAGGACGTTCTCCTGGAGCCGGCTCACGTCGAGCGACCGGTCGGCCGGGAGGCCGGCAGGCGGCGGGCCGAAGTCGAGGGTGGACCACTCGCCGTCCAGGTACATCGCCACGAGCCCCTTGCGTTCGGGAGTCGCCGGCCCGCCCGGCGTCAGCGTGACGGTTGAGGCGAGCGCGGCTCGGTAGGCCTCGACCGTCATGCCGTTCAGGTCACGCACGACGCGGTTATAGGGCAGCACCTTCATTTGCGCATCGGGGAACGCCACCGCGAGGAAGCGCTCGTGCTCGCCCGGGCCTTCGGCGGCGAGCTGCTGGTGGGTGCGCCAGGCACTGGCGGCGCGGTGATGCCCGTCGGCGATATAGAGTGCGGGCACGGCGGCGAAGGCCTGCGCGAGCGGGCCGGCGTTGGCCTCGGGCACCTGCCACAGCACGTGGCGAACGCCGTCCGCGGCGGTGAAATCGAACAGCGGTGTGCCGGCTGTCACCGCGTCAACGGCGCGGTCCACCGCCGGCGACGCCCGGTAGGTGAGAAACACCGGACCGGTCTGCGCCCGCAGCGTCAGGATATGCCTGGTGCGGTCGTCTTCCTTGTCGGGGCGCGTTTTCTCGTGCTTCTTGATGAGGTCGCGCGCATACTCGTCCACCGCGTAGCCGGCGGCCACGCCCGTCTGCACGTGATCACCCATGTGCAGCTGGTAGACGTAGAGGCTCGGCGTCTCCTCGACGACGAGCGGGGCCTCGCGACGCAGGCGATCGAAGTTGTCGGAGGCGCGCTGGTAGACCTGGTCGGAATAGATGGGTGTGCCGGGGGGGCACTCGATCTCGGCTCGCGAGACGCGCAGGAAGCTGAGCGGCTCGTCAGCGGCAAGCGCCCGCGCTTCGACGCTGTTGACGACGTCGTAGGGCACGGCCGCCACGCGCGACACGGTGGCCGGCATGGGACGCAGAGCAGCAAACGGGTGAATCGTGGCCATCGTGCGCCTATCTTAGCGGGTCCGGTGCAGCGGGAACCGGAACGCCCGTGCGGGACGTCTCAGGAGAGGCTGGGATGACGGCGATGCGCTCCACTTCCGCCGTCGCGCGCCCTCTGGCGGCTCTTGTCGCCGGCGGGCTCGCCATCGGTCTCACGCTGGTGCTGACCCGCACCGAGGCGCAGTGAGGCCGGGCCGGCGGCGTTCTGCCGGGCTGGCATGGGGCATGCTTCTTCGACGTGACGGGGGTGGTATGTTCAGGAATAGGTTCATGAAGACGACGCTCGTGCACTTTCTACTCGCTACGGCAATCGCCGTGGTGTGGCCCGCCGCGGCGGCCGCGCAGGGTCCCGGTGTGAGAGGCGGGGTGTCGGTCAACCCCGACCAGTTCTACGTCGGCGGGCACTTCGAGACCAGCGAGCTGGTGAACGACGTCTACTTCCGGCCCAATGTCGAGGCCGGTCTGGGCAGCAACCTGACCCTCATCGGTCTGAACTTCGAGTTCGTCTACAAGTTCCCCCGTCGCAATCGCTGGCGCCTGTACGCAGGCGGCGGTCCGGGCGTGAACTTCTACTCGTTCGATCGAGGCCGCGACCGCGACCGCGACACCTCGAGCGAGGCCGGGCTCAACTTTCTCATCGGCGTCGAGCAGTCGTCGGGGCTGTCGTTCGAGTTCAAGATTGGGGCGCTCGACAGCCCGGAGCTGAAGTTCGGCGTGGGCTGGACCTTCCGGTAGCACGTCACAGCGCGGCTTCGAGGAAGCGCGTGCCCGGCACCGGGCTGTGCCGGTACGGCTGGATGTCATAGAAGCCTAGCGCGACGTAGAGCGCCTGCGCGTCCTGCATCGACGGCAGCGTGTCGAGGCGCATGCGGGCATAGCCGAGAGCGCGGGCGGCGGCCATCGACCGCTCGGCGAGCTGGCGCCCGAGCCGGTGACCGCGGGCAGCCGGCCGGACGTAGAGCCGCTTCATCTCACAGCAACGCGGCTCGAACGGCCTGACACCGACACAGCCCGCCGCCACACCCCCCAACGTGCCGAGGAACAAGGCACCGCCGGGCGGACCATACATGGCGGCCAGGGCGGCGACCTCTTCGGCGAACTGCTGAAAGGCGAGATCCAGTCCGAGCGAGTCGCGGTACTCGAGCACGAGCGTCCGCACGGCGTCGATCTCTGCCGGCGCCACGGCCTCGACGATCGTCACGCGAGGGACGGCCACGCTCATGCCCGGGTCGTCCGGGCCGTCACCACGACCGGACCATTGATGACGGCGCCAGGGCGCGCCGCGTCGTCGAGCATGGCCTGTTCGAGCGCGTCGATCCCATCGGGCATGGGACACGGCAACCCGAGCCGCCCCGCCGTGGCCCGCATGGAGCGCAAGCTGTCGGCCATGTAGCGGCACATCGCCGCCGCGTCGACGCCAGCCAGCGTGGCATGCACATCGAGCGCCGGATCGGGCAGGCCTGCCGCGAGGAACGTGTGGCGGAGTTGCAGCCCCATGTCGGTGCGTCCGCCGGCCGCCTGAATGATCGGCAGCATGCTGGCGAGCAGGCGATCGTAGGCCTTTGACGGGGGCCACGAGTGCCAGTGCGGGCCGAGCGCCACCAGGTGCGACTCCATTACGGCCACGACGCCGCCGGGACCGAGTAACCTGGCAGCATGCGCCAGGGTCTTGGCCGGGTCGGGTTGGTGCATCAGCACGAAGCGGCCGACTACGGCGTCGACGGGCGCCAGCGTGAGCGCGTCGAGTTCTGACTCGATGAAGGTGACGTTGCTGGCACCGCATAGGTCGGCGCGCCGCCGCGCGGTCCCGACCGCCGGGGCGGCGCGGTCCACGCCGATGACCTGCCCGGCAGGACCGACCAGCTCGGCCGCAAGCAGGCTGACGTCGCCGGCGCCGCAGCCCAGGTCCAGCACGCGCTGACCCGGGCCGATGCCGGCGGCCACGAACAAGGCGCGTGTCGCCGCGCCGTAGATCGCCGCTTGTCGCTCGAGGCGTGCCAGCTCGTCCGGATCGTGCCCGAGCACGTAGGCGGGACGCGAGACCTGACTCATCGTGGTGCCCGCAGGTCGAGCTCCCAGGTCTCGAACACGAGGTCCTGGCCGAAGACGTGCTCGGTCGGGCCGGCCGCCACCCGCACGAACCCGGCCTGCTCGTAGAGGCGTCGCGCCGCGTCGAGGATGCTGTTGGTCCACAGCGTGATCTTCCGGTAGCCGGCGCGGCGCGCGAACATCACGCATTCGCCCACCAGGCGCGTGCCGATCCCATGGCCGCGCGCTCGCTGGTCGACGATGAGCAGCCGCAGTTTGGCCACCGTGGCCGACTTGCGCACGAGACACACCGACCCGACGGGCTGGCCATCGACCTCGGCGATCCAGCACGCCTCGTGCTTCGGGTCGAACTTCTCGATGAACTCCTTGGCCACTCCGGCTACGAGAGCCTCGAAGGTGCCATCCCAGCCGTGTTCCTCGGCGTAGTAGGACCCGTGCCGCGACACGATCCAGCCCAGATCGCCGGGGCGATGCGGCCGGATGACCACGAGCGGCGGTGGCGGAGGCAGGCCTGAGAGCACCTCCTCGATGCTGCGAAGCGCGGTGTGCAGGCGGGTCCGGGCCTCGGCCGAGAGCGGCGCCACGAGGTGGCCGGTGCGCTCCCGCGAGAGCCGGTCGAGCCGCGTGAACTCGCGGCGGCCTTTCGGAGTGGGCGACAGACGCTGGGCACGCCCATCGCGGGCGTCACGGGCCCTGGTGACGAGGCCGGCGCGCTCCAACCGGCCCACGGCGCGGCTGACCTGCGCCGGATCGGTTTCGAGCGCCTGCGCCAGCGCCGCCGCGGTCGCCGGCCCCCGTTCGCCGAGTTCGTAGAGCAGGCGGGCTTCGGTCAGCGAGTAGGGCGTGCCCAGATGGTGCACGCCGAGCGCGCCGATCCGGGCGGTGTAGAAGCGGTTGAAGCGGCGGACGGCACTCGTGAGATCAGCAACGGACGGTGCGGCCATGGTCCCTCGCCTCGTGGCGGGTGACAGCATCATCCATTTAATTGCCTCAGTCAACTAACGTGAGGCGTCGCCCACTGGCCGGCCGTCAGGTGGCGAACGCCTCGATGGTCTCGACGAAGGTCTTCATGACCGCCGGGTCGTTGTCGGTGAAACGTACGGCGAAGCCCTGCACGCGGTCGACGTAGACGACCACCGAGCGCAGCTGGAATGTCTGGCCGCCCACCTTGACCGCCGTCGTGATGCGGGCGCCGATGGGATTGCTGGCGTAGGCGTCGATGAAGCAGCCGCCCTGGCTGAGGTCGGTGATGCGGCACTCCCGCATCCCCGACGCGCCGTCCCAACCGCCTTCGAAGGGGCCCATCAGGCGTTTGTGGTTCCGGCGTTCACTCGGCATGTGCACGTTCCTTCCCGCTTCGGCTGCTAGCCCGGCGGTGGTCACCGGACGTATCGGCACAAGGATACCCAGTCTATGGCCCCGATGGCCGCACGGTATAGGATTGTGCGCCACCAGGATCCTTCGTGCACCCAGAACTCAAAGAAGCCATCGACTTCCACCACGCCATTCTGGCCGAGGGCGGCAAAGCGCTCGTCGGTTACGAATCGGCCAAGGCCCTCGCCAACGTCGTCCTCCTGTCGGAAATCCCGACCACCTACGACAAGAAGGAGAACCGCCAGGTCAACGCCGGCAACATGCTCATCCGCGGCGTGCCGGGCGTGGGCAAGACGTTCTTCGGCGTGATCCTGGCGGCGATCTCGGATGCCAAGTTCGCGCGCATCCAGGGCCGCGCCGACCTGCAGCCGACCGAAGTGGTCGGCTTCCAGATGATCAACCCGGCCACCGGCGAGCTCATCACCGAGTTCGGCCCGCTGGCCTCGGCCGAGGTCATCCTGCTCGACGAGATCAACCGTATTCCGCTCAAGAGCCAGAGCGCCTTCCTCGAAGGCTTGCAGGACCGCACGGTTACGGTGGGCAAGACCACCTACGAACTGCCGGCCTTCAGCTTCGCCATCGCCACGATGAACCCGGTCGAGCTGGGCCAGGGCACTTTCCCGCTCTCGGAAGCCGCCACCGATCGCTTCGCCGTGATGATCAACGTCGGCTACCTGCCGGCGGAGGAGGAGGCGAAGCTCGTCAACTTCGACTTCAAGCACGTGCGTCTCAACGCCCTGATGTCGAAGGAACGCATCATTCAGATGCGCTCGCGCATCAATGAAACCGTGTTCCTGCACGAGCGCCTCGCCACTTACATCCAGCAACTGGTCTCGGCCACGCGTCCCTACAACCCGGACACCGACTGGCACCAGCACTCGCCGTCCGAGCTGGTCGAGCGCGGCGTCGACCTGGGTGCCTCGCCCCGCGCCATCATCGTCTGGGGGCGCCTGGCGAAGGTCTGGGCGCTGCTCATACACGGGCGCGACGAGGTCTTCCCCGAGGACATCCAGGCGCTGGCGCCCTACATCCTCAGCCATCGTGTCTGGCTCGGGCCGCATGCGGCCAGTCACGGCCTGACCGCCGAGTCGGTCGTGAAAGACGTCGTGGCCCGAGTGCCGATTCCATGAGAACGCGCGAGCAGGAAGTCGCGCCGCTCGTCAACCTGTCGGAGATCAGCGAAATCGAACTCGTCATCCTCAAGCGGATGCGCGAGTTCACGCTGGGCGATCATCGCAGCCTCTTCCACGGCTCGGGGTTCGACTTCGTGGGCCTGCGCAACTGGGAATCCGGCGACCGCTTCGAGACCATCGACTGGGCGCAGTCGAGCCTGACGAACTTCGCGCCGCTGGTCGTGCGCAACTTCGAACAACCGTCGACTGCGGGCGTCGTCGTGGTGGCCGACCACTCCCGCTCGACGCGCTGCGGTGTCGACGCCCTGCCGGAAGGCGTGGTGGGCCCGGCGGCCGCGCGCGGCAACGTGCTCATCGCCCACGCCGTGGCCCGGGCCATTGCCACCATCGGCATGTCGGCGGTGTTCTTCCAGGACAGCTTCGGACTCATCACCTTCCACGGCGGCTTCGAGCGGCTCCAGGCGGTGCGGCCGCGCATCGGCAAGGGGCAGGTCATCCATTGCCTCGACGCCTACCAGCACGAACGCGGACTCGAGGAGCTGAAGCAGGGCGAGAGCCTGAGCGGCACGCTCGCCGGGTTCCTGCGTAAAACGTCGCTCGTGCCGGTGGTATCGGACTTCTTGTTCGACGAGGTCGACCCGGTGATCGAGGAGCTGGCCCGTCTCGACGGGCAGCACGACGTGTTCCTGGTGATTGTCGACGCCACCTTCGCCTATCGGCTGCCCTCGGTTTCGGCCGGCTGGGTGGAGGCGGTGGACGTGGAAACCGGACGCTCGCGGGTCGTGTCGCGAGGCCAGCTCCGGGGCATGGCCGACAAGGTGCGTGGCTGGCAGGACGAGGTGGAAGCGAAGGCCCACGACGCCGGCCTCGATGTGCTGCGGCTGGATCTGGACGACACGAAGACAGATATCGCGCTGACCGAGTTCGCGGTCGAGCGCCGACTGAGGAAGCGATGATCCGAACGACCTTCATGGCGGCGCTCGCCGCACTCATCTGGCTGACACCGGTGGCCCTGCTGGCACAGGCTCCGCCGTCGGGCCAGTCGGTCGAAGCCGATCCGGTGCGCTGCTGGTGGCGCACTGACAAGGCGGCCGTTCGCATGGGCGAACCGTTCTCGACGGTGCTCACCTGCGCGGTGCTCGAGACGGCCTCGACCAAAGCCGTCGTCGACCGCTCGCGCCTCGATCACACGGTGATGGCGCTGCCGCCGTTCGACGTCCTCGACGGCGGGGCCGGCCAGGACGTGGTGTCGGGGGCGCGCCGCTTCTTCCAGTATTCCTACGTGCTGCGCCTGCTCGACGACACGTCGTTCGGACAGGACGTGACGCTTGCGGGCTTATCGATCGGCTATCGCCTCGACACGGCCACCGCCGACGGCACCACGTCGCAGGGCCGCGACCAGACCTACGGCCTGCCGCCGCTCACCGTTCGCGTCATCGCGCTGGTCGCCGGCAGCGCCCGCGACATCCGCGACTCGACGTCCATGACGTTTACGGATCTCGACGCTCGTCGCTTCCGTGCCCGCACCTTCGGCATGGCCGGCTGGTTCTTCTACGCGCTCGCGGCCGGCGTGGCAGCCCTCGGGCTGGCCCGTCTCTACCGCGCGATGCGCGCACCGGCAGCGTCCAGGGCGGTCGCAACGGTGTCGAGCGGCGCGGTGCTGAAGGCAGCCGCCCGCGAGCTGGTCGAGGTCGCGCGCGAAAAGCAGGGCCAGGGATGGACCGACGGGCTCGTCGGCCGCGCCGGCGCCGCGCTGCGCATCATCGCCAGCTACGCGGTCGGACAGCCGGCCACCCAGACCAGGGGTCTTGCCGCCAACGTGCAAGGCGGACAGATCGCGCTCAGCCAGGGTCTCATTCGCCGCCGGCACGCGCTCGTATCGGCCGCTGTCACGCCCGAGGACCTGACCGGGACCGCGGCCGGAAGCAGCGCCGTGCAGCAGCTGAAAGACGGCCTCGTGACCCTGACGGCCGCGCGCTTCGGCCGCGCGACGCTCGACGAGGGTTCGCTGGACGTGGCGGTGCAGGCCGCCGGACCGCTCGCCCGCTCTCTGGCCCTGCGCTACTCGTGGCCGATGGTGCAGTGGCAGAAGATGGAGAGCGCCGTCGCGAGCTGGAGGGGCCGCGCGTGAACGTTCTGGCCGCGGTCGCGCGGTTCGTGGAGCGTGCGCGCGCCGACTGGGACGGCGTTCGGCTGTCGGAACTGGTGTTCGGCGAGAAGGACCTGGCGCTGCTGGCGATCTTCGCCCTGGTCGGCGTGGGGATCGTCGCGCTGGTGGTTCGCGGCGTCGTGACGCGCGCCCCGGGTCGCGGCAGTGTCGTGCTGCCGGCCGTGCTGGGCCAGTGGACGCGCTCGTGGACACCGACCGTCAGGCACCTTCCCCTCATCCTCATGCTGGCGGGGCTGCCGCTCTTCGGCATCGCACTCGCCGACCCGGCCACGCCGCTGTCGCGGCGCGAGGTCACACGCCCGGGCCGCCGCATCAGCCTGATGATCGACGGCTCGTCGAGCATGCTGGCGCCGTTTGCCGCCAGGACGCTGACCACGAAGGACGCGCCGATGGAGGCCACGTTCTTCACCTCGGTGGCGGCCGCCGAGCGCTTCGTGCGGCTGCGGATCGACGGGCAGTACCGCGACCTCGTGTCGCTCATCGAGTTCGCCGACACGGCCTACGTCATCACGCCGTTCACGACCGACTACGACAACATCCTGCTCAGCCTCTCGCTCATCGGCAACATGGGCGAATGGGAGAACTTCCCCGACCGCGGCACCGTGATCGCGCAGGCCGTCGAACAGGCCGTGGCGCTCTTCCGCGCCTTCGACTTCCTCGATGCCTCGGGGAATCTGATGGTGATTTTCAGCGACGGCGAGGATGCGGAAGTCACCGAGTCGGGCCGCAACATCGACGACGTGCTGTCGGACGCCGTGAAGGCGAAGGTGCCGGTCTATTTCGTTCGCATCAGCAAGGGCAACAGCAAGCTGCCCGACGCCACCTGGCAGCGGGCGATTTCGAAGACCGGCGGCCGCTTCTACACGGCCACCGATGAGGGCGCCGTGCTGCGCGCCATCCGCGACATCGACCGGATGTCGGCCGGCACCGTCGAGGTGAAGGAATACAGCGCCCGCCTGCCGCGCTTTGCCCCATATGCGCTGGCAGCCGTGGCGCTTTGGACGCTGGCCGCGTTCCTGCGCCTGCTGGCGCCTCAGTTCCGTACATTCCCGTAGGAGACAGCCGATGAAGTCGGTCATTGGATACCTCGTGGTGGCCCTCGCGCTCGTCGTGGGCGGCCGTGTGCTCTTCGGCGCCTCGAGTCTGGAGAACCGCACGGCCGACGCGCAGCAGGCGCTGCTGACCTTGCGCTACGGCGATCTCGAGCCGGCCTACGAGGCGCTGCGCGCCGAGGCGACCGACGGCGCGGTCTTGCCGCGGGTGTCGCAGGCGCTGGTGGCGTCGCTACGCGAGCAGCAGTCGACGACGCGCTACTGGATGGGCGCCTACGGCCGGCTCGTCCCGGAACGCGACGCCGCCGGGGCACTCGCCGAAGTCGATCCTGTCGTGCTCGAGCTGGGCGCCCACGCGGCCTACCGCGCGGCGCAGTACGCCCCGGATCAGGCAGCCGCCACCAAGGGCATCGACGACATCGTCAAGAGCTACGGCGACGTGCTGCGGGCCCACCCGGGCGACGAGAACGCCGCCTGGAACTTCGAGTTCGTCGCCCGCGTGCGGGCCACCATGCAACAGAGCAAGCAGCCGGTGATGCCCGAGCCCGAGACGACGGGACTGGCCGGCGACCTGCCGATCGGACCGACGCTGCACGGCGTGCCCGGCGCGCCGCCCGAAGGCACCGACATGAAGCAGTTCAAGGTAGTCGTGCCGATGCGGCCCGACGAGCGCAAACAGCTGCCGCAGGGCGCCAGCGAAGGCGAAAAGCGCAAGCGTCGCGGCTAGACGTTGATGCCCAGCACCAACAGCGGCCGTCCGAACGCCCCCGCGGAGCTGCGCTCGTGATCACCTTGCCGACCGTCGACTGGCAGGCGCTCAAGTTCGGGCAGCCGGAATATCTGTGGCTGCTGGTGGCGCCGGGCACGCTGCTCGCCGTGTGGCTGTGGCAGCTCCTCCGGCGACGGGCCGACATCCGCAACTACACGCGGCACCGAGCCGTGCCGGTCCGCGAGCGCTTCTCGGTCTTCGGCGGCCTGCTCTTCTGGCTGTGCCTGCTGGCGGCAAGCGCCTCGGTCATCCTGGCGCTGGCACGCCCGCAGATCGTCACGACGCGCGTGCGCCGGGCCGGCATCGACCTCGTCGTCCTGCAGGACGGTTCGACCTCGATGCGCGTCGCCGACACGACCGGCGACCGCTGGAAGCGCTCGATGCGCTTCCTGAAGGCGCTGGCCGAAACCATGCGCTGGGACGGCGACCGCATCGCGATGACGGCCTTTGCCCGCATCGCGACGCCGCAGGTGCGACTCACGAAAGACCCCAACACGTTCTTCTTCTTCATCGAACACCTCGAAGAGCCTCCGTTCCGCGTCGAAGACGACGCTTCGTGGGACACCAACATCGAGATGGGCATCTCGTGGGGTCTGAAGCTCATCGCCCAGGACGAGCGCATCTCCGGGCGCAAATCGCTCAACGCCAAGGCCTTCCTGCTGCTCTCGGACGGCCAAGCTTGGAGCGGCCAGGCCGAGCGCGCCCTCGAGTCCGCACGCGAGCAGGGCGTGCCGGTGTTCGTCGTGGGTGTCGGCACCAGCGGCGGCGGTTTCATCCCGGAGCCACCGCCCGACGATCCGGACAAGGCGCTACCCGCCGTGTATTCGCGGATCGATAGGGAATCGCTGGCCACGATTGCCGGTGTCGGCGGCGGTCGCTACATGGAACTGGACCGCGAACGCGACGTCGACATCGCCGTCTCGGTCATCGACGCGGTGCGGAAGACGGCCCGCGGCGGCGTCGAGGAAGGCGTCGACGACGTCTACTGGGC
This sequence comes from Acidobacteriota bacterium, assembly GCA_018000455.1. GTDB lineage: Bacteria > Acidobacteriota > Vicinamibacteria > Vicinamibacterales > UBA2999 > CADEFD01. The sequence continues at coordinate 154,308 of JAGNJW010000008.1, read as the reverse complement.
GTGCCTGGCCCTGGCCGCCATCTTCCTGGTGCTCGGCATCTCGCTCGTGCGCGACCGGACCGAACTCGCCCTGGCCACGGCCGGCGCGGTGGCCGCCCTCGTCGTCGTGCAACTGCTGTAGCCGCGACGGAAAGCCCGACCCGCGCGCCGACGCCGCCCAGCAGACGCCGCCGGTGGTCGAGGAAACGGTGCAAGTGGTCGCGACCCGGCTGCCCGAGTCACCCCACGAGGCACCAGCCTCGATCGAGGTCCTCACCGGCGACGACCTGCGCGGCCTCGGCGCCACCACTCTCAAGGACGCGCTGGTGCTGGCCACCGGCGTTGCGACCGCTCCCGGAGGCGACGGGGGCCCGGCCGGGTCGGTGCCGGAGTTCTGGGGACTGCGCGAGCTCGATGCCTTCCTGCTCGTCGTCGATGGCGTGCCGTGGGGCGGTGCCTTCAACCCGGCGCTCACGTCGCTCAGCCTGCGCGACGTGGAGCGCATCGAGGTGCTGCGCGGCCCGGCGCCGGTCACTTTCGGGGCCACGTCGTTTGTGGGCGTCATCCACGTCGTGCACCAGGCAGCCGCAGCGACGCGCCGCTACGCCAGCGTCAGCGCCGGCAGTTACGGCAGCGGCGCTGGCGCCGTCGACCTGGCCATCCCGTCGTCGGGGCCGTGGAAGTCGCGCCTCAGCCTCGACGGCGAGCGCCAGGGCTTCAGGGACGACCGCACGTCGTTCGCACGCGGTCACGCCCTGTGGCGCACCACCCACACCGCCGGCGACCAGCGTCTCTGGTTCCTGGCCGACGTGAACGTCCTACAGCAAAAACCGGCCAGCCCGCACCCGCGCCAAGGCCAGGCGCTGAGCGCCGAGGTACCGCTCGACGCCAACCATAACCCCGACGGCGCGTCGCTCGACGAGAACCGTGTCAACGTCGGACTCGGCTACGACCGTCCCGTCGGTGCCGCGCGCCTCGGCGCCGTCGTGTCGTTCACTCACACGTCGCACGACAACTTCCGCGGCTTCCTGACCAGCGTCTCGGTCGAGCCGCCTAACGCGGTCGGGCTGCGCCAGACCATCGACACCACCGACCTGTATGCCGATGCGCATCTGGCGCTACCTGAGCGTCGCCACGTCCGCCTCGTCGTCGGCGCCGACTGGCTGCATGGCATGGGCGACTCGAAGGGTGCCGTGTTCTCGTATACGGCGCCGCTCGACGGTGCCTCGGCCACATCGGCGGCGCGCCCGGCGGATATGCCGCTCGGATCGGAAGATCGGCGAGAGTTCTTCGGCGGATACGGCCTGGCGGAGTGGCGGCCAACGACCCGCGTCACGCTGTCGGCCGGTCTGCGCCTGAACCTCACAGCCGAGAAGCGGGAGGAAGGCGACGAGGCCGGGGCGAGGATCGCCGGGATGGGTCGGGATTCGCAGACCCTGACTCGCGTCAGCGGCAGCCTTGGCGCGCTCGTGTCGCTGTGGGAACAGGGGGCGAATCACGCGCGCGTGTTCGCCGTCTATCGCAACACCTTCAAGCCGGCGATATTCGACTTCGGGTTGGGGGAGGCGGGAGAGAGCGGCCTGCTCAACCCGGAGACCGCGCAGAGCGTCGAAGGCGGCCTGAAGGTACGGACCTTCGAGGGCCGCGCGGATTTCGAGGCCAGCGCCTTTCGTATGGATTTCACCAACTTGGTGACCGCCACGGTCGTGAACGGGCTACCGGCCTTGCTCAACGCCGGCGAAACCCGCTTCCAGGGCGCGGAAGTGGCGGCTGGCCTGCACCTGCCACACCACATGACCGGCCGCCTGTCATACAGCTTCCACGACGGCCGCTTCGTGGACTCCGAACGGGCCTTCGACGGCGTCGTGACCCAGTTGGCCGGCAAGCGCTCCGAGATGTCGCCGCGGCATCTCGTGTCGGCGGGCGCCTATGTGGCGCCGGACGACGGACCAATCGCAAGCCTGGTCGTCAGGTACACGGGCGACCGCTACATGGACAAGCGCAACCGGGCGCTGGCGGCGGGATTCGCCACCGTGGACCTCGGCGTCGGCTATCGCTCGGGGCACTACGAGTTGCGCCTCGACGGGCGCAATCTCGGAGACGCGCGCGACGTGCGCGTCAACTTGGGAGTCAGGTTCTGAACGACGCAGCTGCCCTGGAATTCAGCCGTTTGCGGCTCGGGCGTCTGCCAAATCCCGAAAAAACAAGGTGACACAGTGTAAATAGATGCGCAAGTGCTGGAAAATACGTGTAATCTAGTGTCCGTCTCCGCGTCGAGGTTCCTCCCGGCGCCTTGGTCGTGATGTTCACGGCGGAGCGGGCCGTGCGGCATGAAATCGAAGTGGCAGCCGCACAGCGCTCGAACACAGTCGCGCCACTGATAACACCTGCCGGCGACAGCGCCGGCGTGGGGGCACTAGATGGCCAAAGCAATGTCGAAGTCGGAGCTCGTGCAGAAGATCGCCGCCGAACAGGATCTCTCGAACAAGCAGGTGAAGGGCGTTCTCGAGTCCCTGACCACGGTGGGCTACAAGGAGCTGAAGAAGAACGGCATGTTCCAGGTGCCGGGATTCGCCAAGTTCGTGGTGGTCAAGAAGGCGGCCACGAAGGCGCGCAAGGGCGTCAACCCGTTCACGGGCGAGCCGACGGTATTCAAGGCGAAGCCGGCGCGGAAGATCGTGCGCGCGCGTCCCGTGAAGGCCGCGAAGGACGCCGTCGCCTAGCACGCGTCGTTCATCGGATCGACGTGGAACGGGCCGCCTCGCGCGGCCCGTTCTGCTTTTGGAGCCGGATCGCGACCCCGAGGCCGTTACAATCGACGTGATGCCCGTCACGCTCACCAACCGCGAACGTGCCCACCTGAAGGCCCGCGCCCACGCCCTGGAGCCGGTCGTGCACGTCGGCCACGCCGGCGTCACCGATGCGGTCATCGCCGAGGTCGAACGCGCGCTCACGGCACACGAGCTCATCAAGGTGCGCGCCGGGACCCAGGACCGCGACGGCCGCGCCGATATCCTGAAGACCCTCGTCGAGCGCACCGACGCCGCGACGGTGCAGACGGTCGGAAGGGTGATGGTGCTGTGGAGGCCGAATCCGGAAGCACCGGCCGCCAGCGCCCTCTCGACGATCGAGCAGGACTGACCGGCGGGCGCTGCGGTAGCATGGCGCTCGTTCGGGAGGCTTTGCCGATGCTGACTCGTCGCAACTTCGTCCGCTCCACCACCGGTTCTCTCGCCGCCGCCGCCCTACCCCTCTCGGCCGTTGCCGCGCCGGCCCGCTCGGCCGAGTTGCTGCTGCAGCGCTCGGTCAAACCGGTGGTCATCGCCGACTACTCCGGCTACGAGTTCACCAACAGCGGCAAGGAGAACGCCGTCGCCCGCGCCTTCCGGCTCATCACCGAGGGCACGGATGTGCTCGATGCGCTCATCGCCGGCGTGAACATTCCAGAGCTCGATCCGCTCGAGACCGGCATCGGCTTCGGCGCCCTGCCGAACGCCGACGGCGTCATCGAACTGGACGCCTCGTGCATGCACGGCCCGCTGAAGCGGGCCGGCGCCGTTGCCAGCCTTCAGGGCGTGCGCACGCCGTCGCTCGTCGCGCGCGCCGTGATGGACTACACCGACCACCATCTGCTCGTCGGCGAAGGCGCACAGCGCTTCGCCCGTCACATGGGCTTCACGGTCGAGGACGATCTCCACACCGAGAACTCGCGCCGGCTCTTCCTCGAGTGGAAGCGCCGCGCCGATCCCGAGCACTACCTCGATCCGAAAGGCGAGAGCCGCAAGGCCGTCCCGAAGCACGAAAAAGATCCGGGACCTGACGCCTTTGCGAGGCAGCAGCGGGGGCTCGACGCCGGCAAGTCGATGGTGCGCGACGGGCTCATCCGCGAGGGCAGCTTCTGGGGCACGATCAACTGCGACGGCATCGGCCCCAATGGCGACATCTGCGGCGTGACCACCACCTCCGGTCTGGCGTGGAAGATCCCGGGCCGCACGGGCGACTCGCCGATTCTCGGCGCCGGCCTCTACGTGGACAACGAAGTGGGCGCCGCCGGCTCCACCGGCCGTGGCGAAGCGAATCTCTACAACCTGTCGTCGTTCCTGATCGTGGAATCGATGCGGCGCGGGCTGCCGCCCAAGGACGCCGGTATGGAAGCGCTGAGGCGCATCCGCGCCAACACCGTGGAGAAGCGGCTGCTCAACGCGCGCGGCTTGCCCAACTTCAACATCCGCTTCTTCGCCCTCAACAAGCGCGGCGAGTACGCCGGCGTGGCGATGTACCGCGCCGGCGAGACCAATTACGCCGTGTGCACCGAGAGCGGGCCGCAGACGCTCGAACTCGAACCGCTGTTGCCGGGCGGGCCGGACGACTAATCTAACCGCCGGCGAGCAAGCGGGCCTGGCGGGACGACGTCCCGTCGGCGGCCCCGCCGACCCGCGCATCGAGTTGGAGCAACGCCCCGAGCGACCACGCCTGGAACGGACACCCACGCGGGGTGTGCGGCGCGTCGCCATCGGCGATCTCCGAGACGTGCCCGAGACCGGCCTGACCAACATGCGCACGAAGCGGCGCCACGAACCGGCGTTCGGCTTCGGCGTGCGCCGCCGGCTCGCCGCCCCGCTGCCGTAGCCAGGCGTCCACGAAGGCGTCGAGCAACCACGGCCACACCGTGCCCTGGTGGTAGGCGCCGTCGCGGACGTCGGGCGGCCCCTCGTAGCGGCCCATGTAGCCGGGTTCTGCCGGCGCCAGCGAGCGCAGCCCGAGCGGCGTCCAGAGCGCCTTCTCCACTCGGTCCACGACTGCCCGCGCGCGCGGCCCTTCTAGCAGCGGCCGTGGCAGTCCGCCCACCGCGAGGATCTGATTCGGGCGGCAGGTTGAATCGACCGCGCCCGGGCGGTGGTCCACGTCCACGACGTCGTGGAGTATCTGCCACTCGTCGCTCCAGAAGGCGCCGACGAACGCCGGGTGCGCCCGTTCGAACACCGGCGCCCAGCGCGAGTCGAACCCACTGCCCACCGCCAGTGCGTTCAGCCAGAGCGCCTGCACCTCCACGGGCTTGCCGATGCGCGGTGTGATCTCGCGCGCACCAACCCGCGCGTCCATCCACGTGAGCTGCTGCCCGGGCTCCCCGGCCGCGAGCAGGCCGTCGGTGTCCATGCGAATGCCGTAGCGGGTGCCGGCGGCGTAGCCGGCGAGAATGGCGTCGGTCGCCTCCTGAAGACGGGAGCGCTGGGCCCGCGTGACGAGGCGCGGCGAGCGCCCGGCCTCAGCCAACAGCTCGCCGGCGGCCACGACGAACCACAGCGAGGCATCGACCGCATTGAACTCCGGCGTGCCGCCCCCATCGGGGAATCGATTGGGCAGCATGCCGCGGTCGACGGTGTCGGCCCAGGCCAACAGGATGTCGCGCGCGTCGGCGAAGCGGCCGGTCGTCAAGCACAGCCCGCGCAGCGCGATGAACGTGTCTCGGCCCCAATCGGTGAACCAGGGGTAGCCCGCAATGATGGTGCGTCCGGCGCCGCGTTCGACGATGTAGGCATCGACGGCCCTGGCCCGCCCGTCGCCCAGCGTGCGCCGGCGGCGGCGCTCCGCCGCAATCCAAACGCGTACCGCACGTCTCACGCCGGCGGTGTCGTCTGGCGGCGCTGCAGCGGCTGCCCCCGTCTCGAACACGCACATCGCCGGCCCATCGGCGAGCGTGGCGTGAATCACGCCCGGGCTGGCGAGATCCTCGAGGTCGTCGAGACCGCGGGCGCGTTCTTCGGTATAGAGGAACTGACGCAACCACGCCGGATCCGGATGGAACGTGCCCGTCGTCAGGCAGCGCACCTCGGGCACACCCTCGTAAGGACGCCACGCCAAGTGGGCGCCGCGTGCCACCGTCTCGAAGCGGAACGCCGGATTCTCGTGCTGCAAGGCATGGTAGTCGCGCCCCGAGAGCAACGGACGAATCTGCAGCGACACGGCGCCCGGCCCGACCAGCGTCCAGAGGCAGATGGTGCGGGCACGGCCGCGAGTGACCAGGATCTCGCCGACCAGGCGGCGCCCGTCACCGAGGTCCCATGTCCAGGTCGGCCACGGGTCGGTCGTGAACGACAGCAGCCGGCTGGCACCGTCGGGGTGGTCGACGCCGGGCGCGTAGTGATGGGTCGAGAGCGCCACGCGGCCGGCGGGTGTCGTGGCCCAGATCTCGAGACCGTTCACCAGCATCATGCGGCCGGTTGGCGGCGTCGTGGCAGCCAGGAGCAGCCCGTGGTAGCGCCGGGTGCGGGTGCCGCGCACGGAGCCGCTGGCGAAACCGCCGAGTCCATCCGTTTCGAGCCACTCCCCCTCGCTGTGCAGTCGGTGGTCCATCTCGTCTCCTGCGCACGTTCGATGCGCCTGGCCGGGCCCGGTGTCGCGGCCGGGTGCCGGACACGCCGCTCGAAGACCCGCATCCAAAGCTCCACGAAACGGAGGCTCACTGCGACCGATTCGGTTCCCAATTGTCTGCTGCACCGCCTGAAGCAAGAGTTCGTCGTGCTGCCTACCGACGGCGCGGTATCGCGTTGGCGCCGTGGGAACGGGCTCCCTGAGGCTGAGTTTGGTCGTCACACGCGCGTAGTACACTCGGCGTCCCTGATGGCAGACGCTCCGGAACATCTTGCGCTCGACGACGACGAACAGGCCCTGCTGACGGGCCTGCGTGCCGGCGACGCCGACGCTTACGAAACGCTCGTACGGACGACCAGTGCGCGGCTGCTGGCCGTGGCCCGCCGCATCGTCGGCTCCGAGGAAGACGCCCGCGACGTGCTACAGGAGGCCTATACCTCGGCCTTCCGGGCCCTGGGCCGCTTCGAAGGTCAGGCGAAACTCTCGACGTGGCTGCACCGCATCGTGGTCAACACGGCGCTGATGCGCCTTCGTTCGCGCAAACGCAAGCCCGAAGAGTCGATCGACGCGCTGCTCCCCGTCTTCAAGGACGACGGCCACCAGATGCAGGCGGGGGCGGAATGGGCCGACGGAGCCGATGTAGCGCTGGAACGCGCCGAGACGCGGACGTTCGTTCGTGCACAGATCGACAAGCTGCCCGACACCTACCGTACCGTTCTGCTGCTGCGCGACATCGAAGAGCTGAGCACGTCCGACGTGGCGTCCATGTTGAGCACCAGCGAAAACGCCGTGAAGATTCGCCTCCATCGCGCCCGACAGGCCCTGCGCGCCTTGCTCGACGAGCGATTCGGCCGTGCCGCGCACGACTCACAAGGGGTGGCGGGATGAACTGCCGAGAGTGCTTCGAGTACATCCTGCGGTATCTCGACGGCGAACTGCCGCCCGATGAACAGACGTCGTTCGAGCTCCACATGTCGCGGTGCCCACCCTGCCAACGGTATCTGGCGCAGTACAAGATGACGGTGATGGCCGGCAAGACCGCCTGTGCGGAGTCGACCCGGGTGCCCGACGACGTGCCCGAAGAACTGATTCGCGCGATCCTCCAGAGCCGCAAGGCCTGACACGCTCGCGGCTGCGCGTGGCCGTTTTCGTCTCCTATGGCAGGTCGGGCGGCGGGTGGAGCCCGCCTCAACCCCTGCGCCGCTGGTAGCGGGCGCTCTGCAGCACGTGAGGGCCGGGCAATCGTATAGCGGTCAACACCCCATGCGCGATCGTATCGAGTCCGTAGGTGGCACCCTCGACGCGCGGGTGCGGCCAGTCGTCGTCGTCGATGTCAGCGTTGTTGTGATGCCCGTAGACGACCGGACGCGATCCGGCATACGCCTCAGGAAACCGGCTCACGCCCCACACGAACGCGCGATCTTGGCCGCTCAACCCCTCCACGGCCGGGTCCACGCCGCCATGGGCGCAGATGCATTCGGGGGTCTCGTGTACCAGGCGCAACGACTCGAAGAAGCGGCGGTGTGCCGCCGGCAGAGTGTCGAAGAACAGCTCGTACGGCAGCCGGCACCCGGGTTCGTAGGCGCCACCTCGCGCCTCTTTCGCTGCCGCGTGAATTGCCACCGCCGCCGCCGCGGAGTAGCTGCGGATGGTGGTCAGACCGTCCATCCCGAGCAGCCACGAGTGGTGCGTGTAGTCGGCCATCGCGCGCAGCATCCAGTCCTCGTGGTTGCCGCGCAGACACACGACGGCGGCGGGGACGGTGGCGATGAACTCGAGCACGGCGTCCACGCAGGCCTTTGAGTCGGGGCCGCGGTCGATGTAGTCGCCGAGGAACACTACCGTGTCGCCGGCGCTGACGTTGGGCCGGACGCGCTCGAGCAGGTCGCCGAGCGGCTTGAGCTGACCGTGGATGTCGCCGATCGCGGTCGTGGCCATGCCGCCGTCATGCTATCGCGGCCCGGTGATATCGTGACGGCCGTCCCGCCACGACTGGTCGTGGCCCGTTTCGGGAGGTCGTGTCCCATGCGCCGTCTGCTCTTCGTCCTCGTCGCGCTCGTCGGTCTCACCACGCTGCCGGCGCACACACAGCCGCGCGGCCTCAAGGTTCACATCTCGGTCGACATGGAAGGCATCGCCGGGGTCGTCACCGGCGACCAGATCGGCCCCCAGGGCTTCGAGTACGGGCGCTTCCGCGAATTCATGACGAAGGAGGCGCTGGCGGCCGTGACGGCCGCGAAAGAGGCCGGCGCCACCGAGATCGTCGTCGCCGATGCTCATGGCAACGGCGAGAACCTGCTTGTCGAGCAGTTCCCGGCCGACGTGAAGATCGTCCGCTCGTGGCCGCGCAAGCTCCAGATGATGGCCGGCATCGACCAGACGTTCGACGCCGCTGTCTTCATCGGCTATCACGCCTCGACCACCAACCCCTCGGGTGTCCGGGCGCACACGTTCTCGAGCGCGACCCTCACCAAGGTCACGCTGAACGGCGTCGAGATGTCAGAGGGCGCGTGGAACGCCGCCATCGCCGGTCACTTCAACGTGCCGGTCGTGATGGCATCAGGCGACGACGCCGCCGTCGCCGAGATCCGGAAGATTGTCGGCAACATCGAGGGTGTGGAGACGAAAAAGACACTCGGATTTCACTCCGCTCTCACGCTCACTCCCCAAGCGGTGCAGGCGATGATCGGCCCGGCAGTGAAGGCTGGCCTGGCGCGGCGCGCAACGCTTTCGCCCTACAAGCCACAGGGCCCAATCGTCGTGGACGTGACCTTCAAGCACTACCTGCCGGCGGAGGTGCTCGCCTACCTGCCGATGTTCGAACGCTCCAGCGCGCACTCCATACGCTTCCGGGCCAAAGACATGGCCGAGGCCGCCTCGGTGATGGAGTTCATCGGCGAGTACCGCCCCGACCTGTCACCGTAGGCGGGCGCACGGCGTCGGCCCTCATGCGTCTTGGGTCAGGTAGAAATCCGGCACGTTGGCTATGGCCGGCACGGCCCGACGAGCCGCAGCCAGGAGCGCCTGCACAGCCGAATCGAACTCGACAGGGTCGCGGTGCATCTGCGGCAGCGTGCCGAGCTGCGCGTAGGCCAGCGGCGTCAGGTCACAGGCCGTCAGGAAGTCGTCCGCGAACATGATCAAGGCTCCGGTTCTGGAACACGCGGGCGACGCGGCCGTCGGGCCCCCGGTCGTGGCGCCAACGCGCGGCCAGCGGGTCATCCGTGATCCGTTGATGCGGGCGGGCGCGGCGGAAAGAACCCGTTCAGCTCCGAGAAGGGCGTCGCCGCCGAGAGCGCGGTGAAGGTACCGTGCTCGGCAATCTCGCGTGCCGCCGCCAGCGCGCCGGCCCAGGCGGCACGCGCCAGCGCACCCCCGACGCTGATCCGCCGCACGCCGTGGGCGGCCGCTCCCGCCACGGTGATGAAGTCGCCGCCGACGAGCAGGTTCACCGGCCGCGGCGCCACGGCGGCCACCACGGCGACGATCTCGAAGTCGGTGCGCAGGCCGGGCGCGTAGAGGCAGTCGGCGCCGGCATCAGCGAAGGCGGCCAGCCGGGCCACCGTCTCGGCCAGATCGGGCCGGCCGACGATGAAGCCTTCGGTGCGCGCCGTGAGCACGACGCCGGTGCCGCTCACGTCGATGGCGCGGCGGGCGGCCCTGACGCGCTCGACGGCCAGGTCACGGTCGAACAGCGGCGACGCCGGGTCGCCGGTGGAATCCTCGATCGAGAGACCGGCGATGCCGGTGACGGCGGCGCGGCCGACGTTGGCAGCCACGCCGTCTGGATCGACGGCAAAACCGCCCTCGAAATCGGCGTTCACGGGCACGTCCACCGCCGCCGCTATCGTCGAGAGATGCTCGAGCACGGCGGACAGCGGCATGCCGTTGTCGCGCCGGCCGAGCGACCAGGCGGCGCCGGCGCTGGTCGTGGCGAGCGCCGGGAAGCCAAGGGCGGCCAGCACACGGGCGCTGCCAAGATCCCAGGGATTGGGCATCACGAAGCAGCCCGATGCGTGCAGGGCGTGGAAGGCGCGAATCCGGGCGTCGGTCGGAACGGGCATCGCCGGACCTCCGGGCAGCCGGGCTACTGTTGGTCGTCGGCGAGACGCGTCGGCGCCGGCTGGCGCATCGACGCGAACAGCTTGTCGCGCTCGGCCTCGAAGGCCGCTTTGAGCAAGGTCGGCACCGGTTCGCCCGGCGGCAGGTTCTGATGCTCCGTGATCGGGTTCACGTAGCGGCCGTTCCTGCGCAGGCCATAGTGCAGGTGCACGCCGGTGGCGAGACCCGTCTTGCCGACGTTGCCGACGACGTCGCCCTGACCGACGCGCGCGCCGGGGCTGATGCCCGGGGCAATGGCCGACATGTGGAGGTACTCGCTCTCGTAGCCGCTGGTGTGCTTGATGCGCACCGTGCGGCCGCCGCCGCTCGTCCACCCGGCCAGCGTCACGACGCCGCTCGACACGCTGACGACGGGTGCGCCGAACGGCGCCGCGTAGTCGACGCCGTTGTGTGCGCGGGCGTACTTGAGCACCGGGTGCATGCGCGAGCGCGAGAAGCGCGAGGTGATACGCGGCTCGAACTTGAGCGGCGACTTGAGGAAGAAGCGCTTGAGCGAGCGGCCTTCGGTGTCGAAGTAGCCGGTCTTGCCGTCGGGCAGTGTGAAGCGCATGGCGACCAGCGGGCGGCCGTCGTTGACGAACTCCGCCGCCTGCACCGGGCCGTAGCCCACGAACGTTCCGTCGTCGCGCACCGACTTCTCGACCACCAGCCGGTAGGCATCTCCGGGCTGCATGCCGCTGTTGAAGTCGATCTCACCGCTGAAGATGTCGGCCATCGCCAGCGCCAGTTCGAGGCGTTCGCCGGCGCGTTCGAGCGACTCGCTGATCGACGGCGCGTCGCGGTCGATGCTGCCTTCGACGACCACCGTGGTGATCGTGCGGGGCAGTTCGACGACCTCGGCTTCGAAGAGCGCGATATCGCCGTCGCGGCGCGAGGCGCGCAGCGCCCGCGTGGGATCGATCTCGTACTCGAACGAGCGGATGCGCCCGTCGAACAGGCGGTCGATAGTGTAGATGTTGCCGGCCCGCAGCTTGCGGGCGTCGAAGCTCGACGTCACCGCCTCGACCAGCGCCAAGAGCTCGGATTCTGGCAACAGATGCTTGCCTAGCATGCCCGCCACCGTCGTGCCATTCGGCACCACCGACGAGATGATGTCGGAGTCGCGCGGCAGCAGGATGTCGGCGATGCGCCGCGGCGCGTCGGTGATGACGTTGCCGGTGTGTTCGGGCAGCCGGTCGCGCACGACGGCGAGGCCGGCGCTTAGGGCCAGGCTTGTGAGTCCGACGAGGATCTGGGTGCGAGACGTCATCGTGCTGTGAGCCGCGTCAGCGCCCGCCGGGCCGGGTCGGGGTGGTGGCACGCTCGGTGGACGGCGGCACGAGACCCTTCAGCCGCATGTAGGTCACCAGATTTCCGTAGTGCTCGTTGGTGTGGCTGATGTTCTGCACGAGAATCTGACCGCGCGGCTGCTGACTCTGGCCCATGGCGACCATCTCGCCGAGCGCGCCGTCGGCCATCCCCTTGTAGACACCGTCGCAATAGGCCGCCGCTGCCTTGATGCCGGCGACGAGGACCGCTTTGCCCGTCGCCTTTTCGAAATCTTCCTTGTTGGGATTGCCCTCGCCCTTGGCGCGCGAGCAGTAGTTGAACTCGGCGTTGGCGACATGGCCCACGAAACCGCCGAACGTGCGCACGTCCTTCGCCGGCTGGAAGGCGAAGTCGGCCTCGGGCATCTTCTCGGCCGCCTCGACGACGTTACGCACGACGCCCGCATGCATGCGCGCCAAGGCCTCGGCGAGCGCCTTCCCCTGCGCGAACGCGGGGACCGCGAGGCCGACCATCAGAAGCGCGACGAGCGCGTGGCGAAGCATGCAGGGCACTCTCCTTGAAAGTTTTGGAATTGTAGCCCACTGCTCCGCCACACCTCTACACGCAATTTCACCGGATCGGCACCACCAGCTGGGCCGTCCCGCCCGGCTCGACCCGCACCACCTGGGTGGACTTCCAACCCGCACGCTCCAGGACGACCTGATAGTCGCCCGGAGCCACGTCGCGCAGCGTGAGCGGCGTCGAGCCGCGCTCGCGGCCATCGATGGTGACACGGGCCTTCGAGGGCTCGCTGCGCACCTCGAGCACGCCCGTCGTGGCCACGCCCTGCAGCTCGACGTACTGCGCCGTCTGCACGCCGGGCCGAATCTGCAGAGGAATCACGCGCGGCTCGGCGGTGCCGGCGCGCACCTGCAGCACGTGGGTGCCGGGCCTCACTCGCAGGGTCAGCGGCGTGACGCCCTGCTCACGATCGTCGACCACGACGGTGGCGCCCTCGGGCCGCGACTGCACCACGAGTTCACCATCGGCGCCGAGGTTCTCGGAGGGGCGCGTCAGCATCCACCCGATGAACGCCGTTTGCGCCACGGCGACGGCCGCCAGCGCGGCCACCAGGCGCGCCGACCGCCACCAAGGCGTCTCGGCCTCGACGAACACCGGCTCGGGCAGTAGCTCGGGGGTGACCTCGACCACCGGGGCAGCGGTCCACTTCGCGGCGGGCGCCGGGAATGGCACGACCGGCGCGGCCGATTCCGACGCCGGCTCCGGTACCGGGTCGGCAGCTTGGCCCACCGCGGGCCGCGCCGTCTCACCGGGGGAAATCCCAGCGGCGGCTGGCGGATAGACAGCCGCATGAACGGGCTGCTCCACGGGCTCGACCGACGCCGCCGGCTGGGGCGGATCCTCGACCTTCCTCTTGCGAACGCCGGACTTGCGCGTGGGGGCGGGCGCCTCAACCGAATCGGGCGGCAGCGCCGAAATGACAGGCTCGGCCACTGCGGGGCGGTCGAAGGCCACGGCCGGCGGCACGAGGTCGGGGGGCGGCGCTTCGAGCAGCAGCGGCTCGGGCGGCGGCGCCGGCGCTTCGAAGGCCGGCATGAAGCGCTCGAACCGCGACACGGCCTGGTCCAGTTCGGCCGGCTGCGCCAGCAGCGCGCCGTCGGTCGCCAGCAGCCGCTCGAGGGCCATCTGCGCGTCGAACAGTTTCTCGAAGCTCTTCGGCGCCAGCTGCAAGGCGCGCAACAGCCAGTCCCGCAGGCCCGGCGACAGCGGCGCATCGATCACCGCCGGCGTCTTCTGGCGGGCGCTCGTCACGAGCCCTTCGAGCCGCTCGGGGAACTCGTCGTCGCGCAAACGGCGGCCGGCAACGAGTGAGAGCACCGTGACACCCACCTGCACGACATCGCCCCGTTGCGAGACGGCCTTGCCCTGCGCTCCGGCCGGCGTGGCGATGCGGAGTTGGTGCCAGAGCTGCGCGGCATCCCACCCGAGGGCGTCGACGGCCGGCCCGAAGACGTAGTCGGTCAGCACCAGCCGGCCCTGCGGCGTGAGCAGCAGGTGCTCCGGCCCGAGCGCGCCGCTGGAGGCGTCGCGGATCTGCGTGGAGAGGAGTGCCGCGCTGGGCAGCAGCTGCCGCAGCAGCAGCATGACCACGCCGATGTCGAGCGTGAGGTTCTCCGACTCGGCCACGTCGAGCAGATCCGCCAGGCGCCACCCCTTCACGTAGTCGCTGACGAGACTGAGGCCACCTGGACCGTCACCGTCGATCCTCTGGACGCGGGCATAGGCTGTAAGACGGCGTCCGTGCAGCTTGGCGACCCGGTCGCCGAGGGCGGCTGCGAAGCCTGGATGGGTGGCCAAGGCAGGGCTGATCAGCAGGTGCTCGGTGGGCGCCGCCTCGGCCGACTCGAGGCGCACGAGACGCCGTCCGAAGCCGTCAGCAAAGACTGGGGTCGAGTCGGTCATGGGGATCCGGTCAACGAATTACAAAATCCGCACCACTGTCGGGCCGCCGGAGCCGCCGCGCAGCCCCACGCAGGCACGGGCCAGAACGTGTTGCCGCGCGGCCGGTCTGGCGACCGAGGCGCGTCGCCCCGGCGACGGGATGGGGCAGTGCCTGACCGATTTCGTGATCTGGTCCTGGCAGAATCCGAATTCGTGGCCGCGAAGCCCTGCTACACTGCGCTGTACCGCACGGTTCTGCCGTGTTCGGCGCGGTTCAGGCACTCCCCCGGATGGGCGGTTCTGCAACGATGGATACGGTTGTGCTGTTGTCGCTCGTGACGGGCCTGGCTTCGGGCGCGCTGGCGGCTTGGGTCGTGGCGCGCGGGCAGTTCCGGCGGGATCTCACCGAATCGATCTCGACGCATCAGGCCACCATCGGCGCCGCCCAGGCGCTGTTCCACCAGACGACCAGGCGGCTCGGCGAAGTGCAGCACGAGCTGGTGCGCTCGCGCGACGACCTCGATCGCGCGCGCAGCGAGGGATCATCGCTGCGCGAAGAGCTGGCGCGCGTCGGCACCGAGCTCGTCCACCAGCGCGAGATCGTTCCACAACAGCTCGAGCTGTTATCGCAGGCGCAGGATCAGTTGCGCAACAGCTTCCAAACGCTCGCCGGCGCCGCTCTCAAGTCGAGCAACGACGAGTTCCTGAAGCTCGCGCACGAGCGCCTCTCGGTCGTCGAAAAGAGCGCCGTGACCGAGATGTCGAAGAAGCAACAGGCGTTCGACGAACTGGTGTCGCCGATCCGCGACGTGCTGCAGCAGGTCGACCGCAAGCTGGGCGAGGTCGAGAAGAACCGCGTCGAGACCGGCGCCGAGATCTCGGCGCTGCTGGAAGCCATCGGGCGCAGCCAGACACAGCTGCGCACGGAAACCACCAACCTCGTGCGGGCGCTGCGCACGCCGACCGTGCGCGGCCGCTGGGGCGAGATGCAGTTGCGCCGGGTGGTCGAGATGGCCGGCATGCTCGAGTACTGCGACTTCGACGAGCAGACCAGCCACACCACCGAAAACGGGCGCATCCGGCCGGATCTGCTGGTGCGGCTGCCGGGCGGACGCACGGTGGTCATCGACGCCAAGGCGCCGCTCGAGGCCTATCTCGACGCGCAGGAAGCCGCCGACGAGCAGACGCGGGAGCAGAAGCTCGCCGACCACTCGCGCCAGGTGCGCGACCACATGACCAAGCTCGGCGCCAAGGGCTACTGGGAGCAGTTCCAACCGTCGCCGGAGTTCGTCGTGATGTTCCTGCCGGGCGAGGCGGTGTTCCAGGCCGCGCTGCAGCAGGACGCGCACCTCATCGAGTTCGGCGTCGGGACGCAGGTCTTTCCGGCCAGCCCGCTCACGCTCATCGCGCTCTTGCGCGCGGTCGCCCACGGGTGGCGTCAGGAGCGCCTGACGCGCAACGCCGAACAGGTGAGCCGGCTCGGCAAGGAGCTCTACGACCGCGTGCGGCACCTGACCGATCGCATGGAGACGCTGCGCGGGCGGCTCGACGGCACGGTGCGCGCGTTCAATGAAACCGTCGCCACCTACGAAGGGCGCGTGCTGGTGACAGCGCGGCGCTTCCGCGATCTGGGCGCCGCCACTGGCGACGAACTGGGCATCGTAGGCGAGGTCGACACGACGCCGCGCTCGCCGCACGGCGTGGCCCGCCTGTTCCTCGCACGAGACAACAGTGATGCGGCGGCTGAATCGGCGCCGGAGTCGGCGCCCGAGACCGTGCCGACCGATTCGCCATCAGACGAGTTGGCGCCGGCCGCCGCCGGCAACGATCGATAATCCCTCAGGAGAATCTCAAATGCATCGACTTCGTGTCATGGCCGCCGTCGCGGCCCTCAGTGCTGGCCTGGCCGCGTGCGGTTCGAGCGAACCCGCGCCGGCAACGACCACACCCGCCGCCGCGCCCGCTGCCCAGCCCGAGGCCGAGGCGACTTCCGTGACCGGCCGGCCGCTGGTGCCGATGGAACTGCCGGCGGCCGACCGCGCCAAGCTCGAAGCGAATCTTCAGGCCGCGGAGGCAGAGCTCGCCGTGAACCCCGAGAGCGCCGACGCGCTCATCTGGGTCGGGCGGCGACAGGGCTACCTGTGGCAGTACCGCAACGCCATCGCCACCTTCACGAAGGGCATCGAGAAGTTCCCGAACGACGCCCGCTTCTACCGTCATCGCGGACATCGCAACATCACCGTACGCAACTTCGACGGCGCCGTCGCCGATTTCGAGAAGGCGGTCACGCTCATCGCCGGCACCAAGGACGAGATCGAGCCCGATGGCGCGCCCAACGCCACCGGCCAGCCGCGCAGCTCGCTGCACTTCAACATCTGGTATCACCTCGGGCTCGCCTACTATCTCGAGGGCGACTTCGCCAACGCCTCGCGGGCCTACGACGAGTGCATGAAGGTCTCGACCAACGACGACTCGATCGTGGCCACGAGCGACTGGCAGTGGATGACCTACATGCGCCGAGGCGACAAGGCCGCGGCGGCGAAGGTGCTGGCACGCATCACGCCCAAGATGGACATCCTCGAGAACGACTCGTACCACAAGCGGCTGCTGATGTACAAGGGCCTCGAGAAGCCGGAGGCGCTGCTCGACACGACCAACGCCGACGATCTGACGATCGCCACGCAGGGCTACGGCGTGGGCAACTACTACTTCGTGATGGGCGACACGGCCAAGGCGAAGGAGATCTTCGACAAGGTGCTCGCCGGCCGTCAGTGGGCCGCCTTCGGCTACATCGCCGCCGAAGTGGACCGCTCGAAGATGCCGTAGCGCGTTGAGCTGGAGCCGTGCCGGGCGCGAGCGTTGTGCGACCTCGGGCCATGTCGCTGCTCTGAGTTGATCGCACGAGCGCACGTCCGCTCGGCAGCTACTCCAGGCAACACTTCTTGAACTTCTGGCCGCTGCCACAGGGGCACGGCGAATTCCGGCCGAATGTCTGGCGGCCCCGCGCCAGTTCGCGCTGGACCGCGGCGACGCGCGTCCGCAGGTCCTGGTTGAAGACGCGCTCGAGCGCGTCGTAGAGCACCGGATGCTTCTGCTTCATGATGCCAGGCCGCTCGAAGAAGTACTCCGTGGTCACCGCGAAGAACTCGGCCTCGTTGGTCAGCGCGTAGCGGTTGATATCGGATGTCCCGGCCTCGATCTCGGCCATCTTGCGGCGCATCAGCTTGATCCAGGGTTCGACCGCGCCCCGCTCGAGCCCCACCTCGGGCACGCCGTCGACCACGCCGTCGGTCTTGTCCACCAGATGCGCGAACTCGTGAATGCCGACGTTGCGCTTGTCGGTGGCGTTCCGGAATCCGCTGACGAGATCGGGCTTCGACAGAATCATCAGCCGGTTCAGGCTGCCCGTGCCGACCATCCCGAGGATGTCGTGTCCGCGCGCGTCGCCGAACTGGAATTCGCCGTCGAACCGGTTCGGGTAGACGAGCACCTCCGTGATCTGGTCCCACTCCCAGTCGGGGAACCCGAAAATCGGGATGATGGCACTGGCCCCGGCCAGGACGCGTGTGGTCGTGTCCAGCTGCATCCTGATGCCGGTGACGTGCTTCTCGCCGAGGAAGACCTGGAGTTGGCGACGGAACCGCTGCTGGTCCGCCGGGTCGAGAGCCCTGAAGAAAACGACCTCCTGCTGCAGAACCGCCTCCCACGCGGGAGGGAACGGCTGACCGAGAATCGCGCGGCGCCGGCGGATCTTCGCCGTCTGCCAGGCATACACGGCGATGACAGGGGCGAGCACAAGCGCCGTGCCCATCATCCAGCCCGGGCGGAATGCCACGGCCAGCGGCAGGGTCACGAAGAGTGTCACCGCCGCGAACACCAGCGCCCAGATGCGGGTGCGGCGCTCCCAGGCCGTGAGGAGGCCCGTGGGACGATCCTGCGAGTCCGTGTCGGCGGATGGCGAGTCGATATCGCCGGTGTCGGTCAAATCGCGGCTCCAGTTCTCGATCTTAGGGCACCGCGAGCAACTCGACGCCTCGGCCGGGTCCTCGCTGCTGCCGTCATCAGGGCTGACGGCGTCCGACTTGCAGTCGACGGCGAGCCGGCGGATCATGCGACTTCTGCGGCCCGGTGTGCGGCGTGGTCACGTAGAGCAGACTGGAGAGCGAGACACCATGAAGATCAATCCATACCTCAACTTCAGCAACAAGGCCGAAGAAGCATTCACCTTCTACGCGAAAGCTCTGGGCGGCAAGCTGACCGAGATCCACCGGTTCGGTTCGATGCCACCGCAGGACGGATTCACGCTCACGCCCGAGCAGAAAAATCTGGTGCTGCACGTCGGCCTCGAGCTTCCGGACGGCCAGCTGATCATGGCCAGCGACATGATCGCGGGCATGGGGCCCGCACGCGTCGAGGGGAACAACATCTCCATCTCCGTCCATCCAGACAGCAAGAAGGACGCCGACCGGATCTTCAACGCGCTGGCAGAGGGCGGCACCATCACCATGCCCATCGCGGATCAGTTCTGGGGCGACTACTTCGGCAGCCTGACCGACCGGTTCGGGATCAACTGGATGGTGAACTACTCGGCCCAGGCGTTGGCCTGACCGCCGGTTCCGAGCGGTGGAGAGCAGCGGCCGCACAGGGAGTCAGCACGTGAAAGCAGCAGACAAGGCCTCGCTGGTGAAGACGCTCGAAGAGCGGTTCCGCAAGCACCCGGAGCGTCACAAGGGAGTGGACTGGAGCGCGGTTGAAGACAGGCTCGAGGCCAACGCGCGCGCGCGCGACGTGCTTCTGGGCATGGAACGCTCCGGCGGCGAGCCGGATGTGATCGGCGTCGACAAGAAGTCGGGTGCCGTCACCTTTTGCGACTGCGCCGCGGAGAGTCCAAAGGACCGGCGTAGTCTGTGCTACGACGCCGAAGCGCTCGCGTCCCGCAAGGAGAACAAGCCGCGTGGCAGCGCGATGGAAGTGGCCACCTCACTCGGCATCGAGCTGCTGACGGAGGCGCAGTATCGAGCCCTGCAGACGCTCGGTGAGTTCGATCTGAAGACGTCGAGCTGGGTGAATACGCCGCCGGAGGTCCGCAAGCTCGGGGGCGCACTCTTCTGCGATCGGCGGTTCGGGTTGGTCTTCGTGTATCACAACGGGGCCGAGTCGTACTATGCCGCCAGAGGTTTCCGCGGCTCGATCAGCGTCTAGGTTTGGCCGTGGGACCGGCGCGACCACGGTGGCCGTAGCCCGACGCCTGGCGGCGAATGGCGGCTGCTCCGGGATCAATCTCTCTCGGAGGCCATACTCGAGGCGGCACGCGCCCGCGCCGAGCGGGCGGGTGTGTCGGCACGCTTCATCTGCGCCGACGCCTGGACCCTTGCGTCATGTCTTCGCCGACCAGGTGCGGTTCACCGCTGCCTGCTGGATGATGAGTGCGCGCTGGTCCCGGTTCCGCGGTCCGACAGACGACTGCGGGGGCGAGTGTCGGCGGAATCGCGGGGCCCGCTCCACAGGGCCCGCCGGCCGGCCTGTCGCCACGCCGGGCGCTCACGCGTTTGCCCGTTCCATCTCCCTGCAGTTACCTCGACCGTAGCGCCAGCGCGTTACTTGCTCCGGGAGCAGAGGGCGGCAACAATTCCGCCTGGGTGGAGTTCGCCCCCGGAGTGAGGAGGGCGGCCGACTTGTTGGATCCGTAGGATGCCGCCTTCCGGTCGTCGGGCGGCATGACCAAATGACGGGTGCCATGTCATGAGGGACGCCAGACAAGGCTTCATCGCGGCTCAGCAGCGAATGCTCGACCGGCATGGGATCGACGCAGACTCGCGGTTCGTCGAGGTCCCGGTGGTCGATGGGGACGCCCATGTGCTGGTCTCCGGCGAAGGACCGGCCGTCGTGATCGTCAACGGCATCGGGATTCCTGCAGCGATGTGGGCCCCCTTGATGGCTGAACTCGAGGGATTCCGTCTGTTCGCCGTTGACTTGCCGGCCTACGGCCTGACCGACACCACCAAGGATTTCGCCGGCGACCTGCGGCACAACGCGGTGCGCTTCCTCGACCAGGTGCTCGATGGGCTCGGGCTCGATGCCCCGGCGTTCGTGGCCAACTCGCTAGGCTCGCTCTGGACCACTTGGCTGGCCCTGGATCGGCCGGAGCGAGTGAAAGCGATGGTGCACGTGGGATGCCCCGCTCTCGTCTTGGACACGTCGGCCCCGCTCCTGATGCGCCTCCTCTCGGTCCGGCCGCTCGGACGAGTCATGACCCGGCTGCGGCCACCATCAGTGAGTCAGGTAGAAGAGTTGAGCACGATGGTCAACGAACACCCGCTCACCCCCGAACTCGCCGACCTGATCCTGGCGACCGAACGGCTGCCGGACTTCAGGCATACGTTTCTCGCCATGCTCAACGCCCTGCTCCGCGTGCGCGGCAGCCGACCGGCGATGAGACTGACAGCGGAGCAACTCGCCAGGATTCCTCAGCCCACGTTGGTGTTCTGGGGGAACCACGACCCGTTCGGGTCGGTGACGGCAGGCGAGCGCATGGTGAAAGCGATGCCCAATGCGGAGTTGCACGTCGTCGGCGGAGGGCACGCGCCGTGGCTGACCCAGGCCAAACGCATCGGACCCATAGCAGCGTGCTTCCTGCGCCAACACGAATGAGCCGTTGTAGCGTACGGTCACACTCTGGGACACCAGCCAAGGGGTTCAGGAATGCCAATAGCGGCGCAGCTCGTGCTTGTTCTTGCCACCTTCCTCTGCTCGCTCGTCGCGGGATTCTTGTTCGCGTTCGCGGTGGTGGTCATGCCCGGCATCAAGCCCCTCGGCGATAGGGAGTTCCTCAGGGCGTTTCAGGCGATGGATCGTGTCATCCAGAAGGGCCAACCGCTCTTCGGCCTCGTGTGGCTCGGGTCGGTCGTAGCGCTGGTGGCTGGTCTGGCACTCGGCGCAGGACAGACGAGTGGCCTGGAGACAGTGCTGCTCGCTCTTGCCGGCGGGGTCTATTTGCTCGGCGTGCAGCTGCCGACGTTCATCATCAACATTCCGCTCAACAACGCGCTGCAAGCACTGGACGTTGACGGCGCGGATGAGGCCACCCTGCGCACGACCCGCGAGCGCTTCGAACCGCGCTGGAATCGGTGGAATACGATCAGGGCGGCCTTCAGCACCATGACGTCGGCGATGCTGATCGTGCTGCTACTTCGGTTGTAACGTCGGCGGCGGCGGATGCCCAGGCACGCCAGGTAGCTGCGCCGGCTACTTCCAAGATCCCGATCAGCACGCGCGGAAGATCGTGTGGAATCCACAGTGGGTCGCCCGTAGCGCACGTAAGCGCCCGGCGTGACGAGAGGCCAGCAGTGTTCAAGGTGGCCCGCACTACGCCGTGACCGCCCTCGTCGCCACCGGCGCCGCCACCACCGGCCGCACGCTCATCCGGTAGCCCGTCCACGTCAGCAGCATGCCCGCGAGTTCGGTCACGTAGAGCACCTCCACGTGCCCCATGCGCGTGGCCGTGCCGCCGATGCCGGGCAGGATCGCCCCGACGGCGATGAACACGTTCGCCCACATGCGATGCCGCGTTGCCGGGTCGGCGCTGTAGCGCAGCGCCGACAGGATGGCCCCGCCGATGAGGAACACCACGGCGTAGAGGTTCACGAGCGGGCTGAACATCCGCACCCACTGCCACCCGAACACGCTGCCGCTCAGGCGGTGCGTCTCGACGACGGCGTAGTTGATGGGCGAGAGATACACCGCCACCGACGCCACCGCGACGTAGGCGATGAGCAGCACCGTGAGCGCGTGCGCCACCTTGCGCGACAGCATCAGGTAGACCGTGCCCTGGGCGAGCGGCGCGGCGCCGAGCAGCGCGCCCGACACGTACCACGCGCGGAAGATCGGCTCCTGCCAGCCGACGAGCGTCGTCAACGACTCGGTCAGCGTGCCGATGCCGTAGGTGGCGATGCCGAGCGCCCACCACAGCAGGTGGAGCCGCTCGGGAAACTTCCGATAGCGGCGGTAGATCTCGAGCGAGAACGGCACCGCCAGCAGGGTCGTGAGAATCGGAATGAAATGAACGGCGGACGAGCTCATGCGTAACTCCTCGATGGCCGGGACCGGGGCTCACGTCCTGATCCCGGCGGGTCTCGTGTCCGGCGTGGCTAGAACGCCCCGATGTTGAGGCCAACCGTGAAGCTCCGGCCGCGCGACGGCGCGAACTGGAAATGGTCGCGGTAGTAGGTGTTGGCCAGGTTCTCGATGGCGAAGGTGACCCCGACGCGCTCGCGGGCTCGCGAGAGGTTGACGCCCCAGGCGAGGCGCTGCACCGTGAAGCCGTCGAGCGAGAGCAGGTCCTGCGGAATGAGGAACGGCGACTTGAGCAGCGTCAGCGCCACGCGGTCGACATCGGTCTGCGTGCGCACGCCGTACTCCACCCACCAGCGGCCCCTCGTCTCGGAGTAGCGCAGTGCGCCGACGAGCTTCGAGGGCGTGATGTTGTCGGCCGGCGAATCGTCGAGCACGAGCCCGTTCGGGCCGATGCCTTCGAGGATCGTGCCACGCGTGAGGGCGCCCGAACCGCTGACCGACCACACGCCGTAGGGCGTGACGATCGGCGCGTCGAGCGAGAACTCGAGGCCCTGGATGCGGACATCGCCGAAGTTGATGGCCTGGGCCAGCGGGCCGGACGGCGTCGTGGCCACGAACTCCTGCGAGATGAAGTTCGAGTACTGGTTGACGAACGCGTAGACGCCGCCGGAAACGCGGCCGGCGTTGAACTTGGTGCCGATGTCGAAGTTGGTGCCCGTCTCGGGCTTGACCTTGATGCTCGGGGCGATGCTGCCGGCCGTAGCCGGCCCGGCAAAGAGCAGCTCTTCGAGATTTGGATGGCGGTAGCTGCGGCCGAGGCGAATGAACGGGTTCACCTGGCCGCCCGGGTTGTAAACGACGCCCACGTCGCCGGTAAGGGCCCGGCGTCCGATCGACTCGCCGTTCACGTCCGGGAGTGTCGACGGATCGATCGCCGGCACGGCACCGGCCACCACGGGCCCGACGTTGTAGCCAGGCGTGTTCTCGGAACTGACGTTGTAGAAGTCGCCGCGCACCCCGCCGATGACCGACAGCCGGGGCGCCAGGCGCCACTCGTCCTGGGCGAAGACGGCAATGTCGCGGAAGGCCGCGTTCGGCACCCGCACCGGACGCGCCGTCGAGGGCGGGCCGAGCTGTATGGGTGCGGGGAACACGACCGCCGCCGGACCACGCGCACCGAGTGCGACCTGCCCGATCATCGACGTGGTGGTGGAGGTGAGCCGGCGGTCGCTGCTGCGATCGCGGTAGAAGGTCGCGCCGGTCGTGACTACATGGTTCTTCGCGGGCGTGATGACCGCCTGCAGATCGATACCCGGCGTCCAGACGCGCTGCTCAGTCTCGGAGACGATCGAGAGGCGCATGACGCTGATCGGAAAGAACGCCATCGGCGTCGGTGCCGGAAACTGCACCGGCAGCGTGTTCTTGAGCAGCCGCTCGACGCGCTGGTAGTAGGCGGTCAGCGACAGGTTGGCGAGCCACGGCGTGACGGCCTGTGCTTCGTAGCGCGCCGAGATCTTGTCGAGGTTGCTCGAGGGCAGCGACGTGGCGTTGAAGAAATAGGGCGAGGCGAAGTCGGGGAAGCCGATGTCTTCGACGCGCCGGCCCTGGTAGCGCACGCGCACCCGCCGGTTGTCGCCGAGCCGCACGAGGCCGGTGGCGTTGAGGAACCGCCCTTTCGCTTGCGAGTTGAGCACCGTGTTGTCGGTGCGCACGTAGGGCGCATTGAAGGGATCGGGAAAGGCGTTGAAGGCGAACCCGAAGTTGTCGTCGATGGTATCGGCCGGGTTGATCTGCCCCGAGGTGACGAACTGCCGCGTGTCTTCGACGTCGAGGGCACCGGCCTTGTAGTTGCCGTAGTCTTCGGCCCCGGCCTGAACACGGAAGGCGTAGCGCGGCGCCGTGGTGCCGATGGTGACGCTGCCGCGGCGGCCGTCTTCGTTCGAGCTGTAGTAGCCGGTGGCACCGTAGATCCACTGCGCGGACGGCGAGAACGTCGGCTCGTTGGTGACGATGTTCACGGTACCGGCCAGCGCGTCCGACCCGTAGAGCAGCGTGCCGGCGCCGTTGACCACCTCGATGCGGCTGATGCTCTCCATTGGAATGAGGCCCACTTCGGCCCCGGTGCGATCGGTGGCCTGACGGGCGGTGTTGAGCCGCTCGCCGTCGACGAGCACGAGCATGCGGGTCGAATCGAGCCCGCGCAGACGGGGCCGCACGCCGAAGGGACCGTTGCCAACCTGCGTCACGTTCGGGGCCCGGGCGAGCGCATCGCCGGCCGAGAGCGGATTGGCTTGCGTGAGCGCGGCCTCGCCCATGGTCTCGACGTGCAGCGGGATCTGCTTGATCTCGCGTTCGGCCCGCGCCGCGGTGACGCTCACCGCGCTGGCGAAGGAGCCGAGCTCGAGCGAGATCGGCAACTCGATCGAGGCCTCGGCCGAGTCGAAGGTGATGGTGCGGGCCACTTCGGCGAACGAGGCGCGTTCGACGATCACGAGGAACGTGCCGGCACCGATGGTGGTGACTTCGAAGCGGCCATCGGCCCCGGTCCGGCCTTCCGCCTCCCGGCCCGAGGCCACATCCCGCACGACGACGCGCGCATCGGGTAGTGGTGCGCCGGTGGTGTCAGTGACAAGGCCGCGCACGGTGGCGGCAGACGCCGGCAGCGCCGACAACAACAGGGCGGCAAGAACTGCGAGAACTCGCGTAGGCATGACTCAACTCCGCAAAGCGAAAACCGACGCCGTCGCCTCTGCCGGTGGAACCGGGACGGCGACTGGCGTCAACCAGCCGAACAACGGGAAACTGGTGGCGGTTTACGAGCGCGGAGGCGGGCGGGGCAGGCGCCCCGGCGTGCGAAGAGCGGCGGCCGGGCCGGCGTGCAGTGGCGAGGCCGCCAACACGAGACCGGCGGCGACAGGCGCGGACCAAAGCGTCAGCGCGAAGAGTGCCAGCAGCGCCAGTCCGACGGCAGCGATTGCCGCCGCAGCTTGCGCGACCGTGACCACGACTTCCGGCAGGGCCGGTGTGGCGAAGCCGTCGCGGTCGTTGCCGAACGCGGGCCCGTGGAGCAGCGCCGCCAGCACCCACATGGCCACGGCGCGACGACCGAAGAGCGAATGCCCGCGCCGCTTCAGGGTCAGCAGTCCGCCGGCCAGGGCCAGGGCCGCCAGCCAGCGCACGATGACGTCGGGTTCCGCAAGCTGTCCACTCCACGCCTGCTGACCGAGCAGCCAGAGGTGGAATCCGCCCACGAGGGCGCCGACGCCGAGGACCGACCGGCGGAACATCGTCGGCTATTCTAGCAACAGCCATGCCCGTTACGCCGTCGACCTGCGAAGTGCTGGTGGTGGGAGGCGGCCCGGCAGCGGCAACCGCAGCCCGGCTGCTGGCGTTGTGGGGGCGCGACGTGCTGGTCGTGGCCAGGCCGAGTGGCGGGGAGCCTGAGCTTCCAGAGTCGCTCACGCCGTCCTGTCGGAAGTTTTTCGACCTGATGGGGATTTCGCCGGCCATCGACGGGGCCGGCTTCGTGCACAGCCACGGCCATACCGTGTGGTGGGGCGGGTCGGAGCGGATCGAGCCGTTCGCCGACGGCCAGCACGGCTGGCAGGCCACGACCGGACGGCTGAGTGAGGTGATGCTGCAGGCGGTCGCAGCGGCCGGAGCGCGGGTGCAGCGGGCCACGCTGAGCGCTGAGGACGTGCTGGCCTGGCCGGCCCGGCTGCGCATCGATGCCACCGGCCGCGCCGGCGTGCTGGCGCGGCCGCGCGGGCGCCGGCGCTACGAGCCGGGCCATCGCACCGTGGCGCTCGTCGGCCGGTGGCGCCGCTCCGGCGCCTGGCCGCTGCCCGACCCGTCGCACACGCTGCTCGAGTCGTACGGTGACGGCTGGGGCTGGTCGGTGCCGGTCTCGGCCGACACGCGGGCGCTGGCGGTGATGGTGGACCCGCAAACCACCCGTTTGGCCAAGGGCGAAGGCGCCCGCGGCGTGTATCTGGCCGAGATCGCCAAAATGGTCCACTTGGCGGCGCTCTTTCGCGGATCTGAACTCGTCGACGGCCCGACGGGCTGGGACGCCTCGCTCTACGTCGCCGAGCAGATGACCGGCGACGACTGGCTGCTGGCCGGAGATGCCGGCTGTTTCGTGGACCCGCTGTCCTCGGCGGGCGTGAAAAAGGCGATGGCGTCTGGGTGGCTGGCGGCCGTGGCCGTGAACACGGCGCTCGGCCAGCCAGCGCTCGCCGCCACCGCCTTCGAGTTCTTCGCCGCCCGCGAACGCGCCACTTACGGCCAGTTCCTCTCGCTCACCCGCCGCTTCCTGCTCGACGGTACGACTGCTCCCGACCATCCGTTCTGGGCCGAGCGCGGCGCCCCGGCACCCGTCGATGACCGGGCAGCGGTGCTCGGGGCCTACGACCGCATCCGGGCTGCCGACCGCCTGACGCTGCGCCTGTCGCCCGCGGTCACGCTGGCCGCTCGTCCGGCGCTCACCGAACGCACGATCGTGCTCGAGGAGCGTCTCGTCACGCCGTCCATCCCCGAGGGCCTGCGCTACCTCGATGGGGTGGATGTGGTGGCGTTGTCACGCCTCGTACCAGGGGTGTCGGCGGTGCCGGATCTCTTCGAGGCATACGGGCGCGCCAGCGGCAAAGTCGACCTGCCCACCTTCCTGAAAACGCTCGCCACGGCGGTGGCCAGAGGCTGGCTTCTCGGCGTGTGAAGTGCTACAACAGTGCCTCCTAATCATGGCCAAGACCCAACGTGTGTCCGCACTGGCTCTGTCATCCGCCTGGGCCATGGCCCTGATGCTGTCGGCCCAGCCGTCGGCCCAGGCGCCGGCTGCCCCAGCCAAACCCGAGGCCGGCATCCCGGTGACCGACCAGGTCGTCGTCAAGGCGTGCTCTGGCTGCCACCGCCCGGACGACTCGCAGCAGCTCTCGCGCATCTCGTTCCGCCGCACGACTCCCGAGGGCTGGGAACGCACCATCACCCGCATGATGGCGCTCAACAACGTGAAGATCGATGCGCAGACGGCACGCGCCGTCGTCAAGTCGCTCTCGAACAGCCACGGGCTGGCGCCCGACGAAGCGCGCGCTTCGTCCTATGAAGTGGAACGGCGCCTCGGCGACGAGGAGTTCAAGTCCGAGGCGCTCAACGGCACCTGCGACGCGTGCCACGCGCTCGGCCGCATCCTCGGCCAGCGGCGCACCAAGCAGGAGTGGAACCTGCTCATCGCGATGCACCGCGGCTGGTACCCGATCATCGACCGTCAGGTCTTCCGGCGCATGGGACCGGCACCGACCGAGCGCGACGCCTCCGGCCGTCCGCCGGATCTCAGGCACCCATCCGAGAAGGCCGCGGACTTCCTGGCCGAGACCTTCCCACTGAAGACCAAGGAATGGGCGGCCTGGAGCGGATCGATGCGCCCGGCGCGCATCGACGGCACGTGGACGGTGGCCGGCTGGGAGACGAGCAAGGGACCGGTCTACGGCAAGGTCGTCGTGGCGCCGGTGGCCGGCAGCACCGACGAGTTCACGACCACCACCACCTATACCTACGCGCGCAGCGGCGAGCAGGTGTCACGGGCGGGCCGCGTGTCGGTCTATACGGGCTTCCAGTGGCGCGGGCGCTCCACGGTGGGGGGCGCCGACGCCTCGGCGCTCCGCGAGGTGATGCTCATCGAGCCCGACTGGAGCGCGATCTCCGGCCGCTGGTTCACTGGGGGCTATGACGAGCTCGGCCTCGACGTCACGCTCCACCGCGCCGGCAGCGCGCTGACGGTGATGGGTCTCGACCACACGGCGCTCAAGACGGGCGCCACCGGCCAGGCCCTCAAGATCTACGTCGCCAATCCGCCGGCCTCGTTCGCGCCGCGCGATCTCGACCTCGGGCCCGGGGTGACCGTCTCGGCCGCGAGCATCGCCGGCGACGTCATCACCGCGACAATCGACGTGGCGGCCGCGGCGGCCGTCGGACCGCGCACGCTGGTCGTCGCGGGTGCGGTGAAGCCGGGCGCCCTCACCATCTACGACAAGGTCGACGCCCTGCGCGTCACGCCGTCCTGGAACATGGCGCGGGTGGGCGGCGTGGTGTTCCCGAAGATGCTGGCCCGCTTCGATGCCTGGGCCTACAACAACGGCCCCGACAAGAAGCCTGGCACCGACGACGATCTGAAGCTCGACGCGGTCGCCGCGACCTGGGCCGTCGAGGAGTACAAGGCCACGTTCGACGACGAGGACATCAAGTTCGTCGGCGCCATCGACGCCGCCACCAGCGTCTTCACCCCGAACCTGGATGGTCCCAACCCGCAGCGCAAGGGCGAGCGCAACAATATGGGCGATGTGTGGATCGTGGCGAGCTACACGCCGCCTGGCGCCTCGGCGGCTCTCAAGGGCCGCTCGCATCTGCTCGTCACCGCGCCGCTCTACATGAAGTTCGATCCCACGGTGACGCCTTGACCGGAAGCCAGCTCGGCATCGGTGAGTTCCACACCTTCGACGCCTCGGGGCAGCGTTTCGCCTACATGGTGCCGAGCGCGGCCGTGTTCGCCTTCGACGACTGCTCCACCGCGGTCGTCGAGCTGCTGAAGGCGCGCCCGCACGCCGCCGAGGAACTGCTGACGATGCTCGCGCCGCGCTTCGGCGAGGCGGCGGTGAAAGACTCGGTAACGGAGCTGCACCGCATCCGCGCCATCGGCGACATCGCGGTCAAGGCGCCGGCACCGAAGATCATCCCGCTCAGGCCGATGCCGATCCAGACGCTGGTGGTCAACGTCACCAACCAGTGCAACCTGGCGTGCGAGTACTGCTACGAGTACGGCGAAGACAAGATCGTCGACACCGAGAACGGCACGCAGCCCAAGTTCATGAGCGACGAGACGGCCCGGTCGGCCGTCGATCTCGCATTGCGTGAGAGCGCGCCCGGGAAGACGGCGCACATCACGTTCTTCGGCGGCGAGACGCTGATGAACTTCAAGGTGCTGAAGTCCACGGTGGCCTACGCCCGCGAGACCGCCAAGGCGCAGAACCGCGACATCGACTTCAGCCTCACGACCAACGCCACGCTGCTGCAGCCCGACGTCATCGACTTCTTGGCCGAGGAGCGCATCGGCGTCACCATCTCGATCGACGGCCCGCAGGAGATCCAGGACAAGTTCCGCGTCTTCAGCAACGGCAAGGGCAGCTACGACATCGCTGCGCCGAAGATCAAGGCGCTGCTGGCGCGTCACACGAAGCGCCCGATCGGCGCCCGCGTGACGCTGACCAAGCAAACACTCGACGTGAAGCGCATCTACAAGCACCTGTTCGAGGACATCGGCTTCTGGGAAGTGGGTTTCGCGCCGGTCACCACCGCCCCGCAGCGCGATCACGCGCTCGAGGCCGGCCCCGGCTACGACCACCTGCTCGAGCAGTTTCGCGAGCTTGCCGCCGAGTTCCTCGAGGCGTCGCTGCAGAACAAGCATCACGGGTTTTCGAACGTGCGCGAGACCCTGCAGGAAATTCATGTGGGCCACGCCAAGGCCTACCCGTGCGGCGCCGGCATCGGCCTGCTCGGCGTGGCCACCGACGGCGAGGTGTCGCTGTGCCATCGCTTCGCGGGCTCCGAGAACCACCGCTTCGGCTCGCTCAGCGAGGGCATCGACCGGACGAAGCAGGCGACGTTTCTCGACCAGCACCACATCAGCAACAAGACCGACTGCGCCACCTGCTGGGCCCGCCCGATCTGCGGCGGCGGCTGCTATCACGAGGCGCACACGCGCTACGGATCGACGGCGCAGCCCAACCTGCACTACTGCGACTGGATTCGCGGTTGGACGCACACCTGCCTCGAGATCTACGGCGAGTTGGCCGTGAAGAACCCCGGCTTCCTGCGACAGTTCGACGGAGACGACGATGAAGCACCTCAACGCCATTAATCGCAAGGCCGCGCTGGTCGTGGCCAGCACCGAACCGGATGTCGTGGCCCTGCAGGGCGGCGGCCCGCCGCAGCAGCCCGAGAAGCCGCACATTCCGCCGGGCTGCTCGACCGTGTTCTCGCCGGGCTGGGAAGCCGATTCCGCCGGCGGCACGGCGGGTCTGTGTTCGCCGGTCGAACGCGATCTGTTCGACTGCCACATGGGGTGCTTCTGGCCCGCCCACGTGCCCGATCAGCTCAACCACGCACCCGACTGGACCGCCAAGTGCGCGGTGGCCCAGAAAGACTGGCGCAAGATCGATCTGGTGTTCCCGGGATGAGGTTCACCATGCGTCGTCTGGTCGCGCTCGCCGCCGTCTGTGCGGCATCCCTCACGGTGGCGCCGGCGCTCTCGGGCCAGAGCCGGGGCGCCAAGGCGCCGGTCGTCACTGGCGGCAACGGCACCCTCTACATCGGCACCTACAAGGCCGAGGTCGAGATCTACGACGAAGCTACCGAGAAGCTCACCGGCACCATCAAGCTGAAGTCAGGAATCCCGCGCTCGATCACCTTCTCGCCAGACAGAACGCGCTTCTACGCGCTCGACTCGCGGCTCGAGCAGATCGAGGTCGTGGACGTGGCAACGCGCCAGACGATCGACAGCTTCAAGCTGACGGCCGGCAACAAGCTCATCCGCGTCTCGAACCTGCAGCCCGACCCGGCCAACAAATACCTGATCCTGATGTACCGGGCGGCCACCAAGCTCATCGACCGCTGGGAGATCGGGCCGCCCACGCTCCAGATGTACGACCTGACCACGCATCAGTTCACGCGGGTCGTGCCGTGGCCGCGTGGCGACGAGCGCGAGACGGTCAACATGCGCATCGGGCCTGACGGCAAGCACCTCTTCATCTTCGGGGAAGAGGTCACCGTGCTCGAGACCGAGAAGTTCACCGAGGTGGAGTCGTGGCCGTTCGCCCGGCCGACCGAGACCGGCCTGGGCCGCATCAATCTCGGCCCCGTGCACGACTTCAACGACCCGCCCGGCATGTTCACCGGCCTCTTCACGATGGCCGACCCTGAGCGCGCACGGCGCACCATGGGGATCGGGCGCGTCGATCTCAAGGCCAGGACGCTCGACTTCCAGCCGATCGGACCGGCGTCGAACGTGTCGCCGTTTGCCCAGTCGCCGGACAGGAAGCGCGCCTACGGCATTACGCAGGAGATCGGCAACTACGAGTTCTGGACCTTCGACCTCGAGAAGAACTCCGTGCTGATGCGCACCAAGTTCGAGGGCCGTCCGCGGATGGGCATCCGCGTGAGCTCGAACGGCAAGCTCTTCTACGTCCATGTGGCGGGCGCCACGCTCGACGTCTACGAGGCCGCGACGCACAAGTACCTCCGCACGATCCACCTGGGCGCCGATCAGACCACCGACTTGATCGTGATGCCGTCAACCACGCCGGCCACGACGGCCGCGCGCTGAGCCACGCGACGGGGCCCAGGCGGCTGGGCCGACCGCCGACGTGCGCGAGGATGACGTCGTGACACCGGAACCGCCCGACGCCGACCTGCGTCGGGCGTTCGTGTTCCTGGCGCCCTACTGGCGGCGTCTCGTGCTGGTGATGGCGATCAGCCTCGTCAGCACCGGCCTGTCGCTGGTCACGCCGTACCTGTCGAAGGATCTCGTCGACCGCGCGCTCATCGGCCGCGACCTGGCCGCGCTGTGGCGCATCGTCGGCCTTTTCGCCGCCCTCGGCCTGGCCGGCTACGCGCTCAACGTGGTGAGCGGCCTGCGCTACACGCGGGTGTCGGCGGAAATCCTCTTCGACATGCGCCTGGCCGTCTACAGCCACTTGCAGCGGCTGTCGCCGCGCTTCTACGCCCGCACGCGCATGGGCGACATCGTCTCGCGCCTCAATAGCGACATTGGCGAGATCCAGCGCGTGGCCGCGGAAGCCGCGCTGGCCTGGGTCGGTAACGTGCTCTTCCTCGCCGGCTGCATCGTGATGCTCATGTGGCTCGACTGGAAGCTGGCGCTCCTGAGCGCCGCCATCATGCCACTCAGCCTGTGGACGCTCGTGCGCTATCGCGCCCGGCTCGAGGCGAAAGTGGCCGACCTGCGCCAGCGCAGCGCCGACATCGGCAGCTTCCTCATCGAAACGTTGCAGGCCTCGACGCTGGTCGTGACCTCCAACGCCCAGGCGCGCGAACGCGGGCGCTTCGCCCGGCTCAACGATCGCTTCATCGACGCGCTGATGGGTATGCAGCGCCTCACCTACCTGGCCGGCGGCCTGCCCGGGCTCATCGTGTCGCTCGGCGCCTCGGCCATCTTCCTCTACGGCGGCGTGCGCGTGGTCGAGGGCACGCTGACGCTCGGCACGTTTGCCGCCTTCATCGCCTACCAGTCGCGCGTCAATGCGCCGGTGCAGGCGCTGATGGGCCTCTACACGTCGCTGGCCACCGCCAAGGTGTCGTGGCGGCGCGTGCTGGAACTGCTCGACGCGCCGCCCGACGTGGACGAGGCGCCAGGAGCGGCCGCCCTCGAGCGCGTGCGCGGCGAGATCGCCTTCGAGGGCGTGACGCTTTTCACCGAGCGCGGTCTGGCCGTGCTCGAGGACTTCACGCTCACCGTCGCCGCCGGCACCTCGGTGGCGCTGGTCGGCGCCAGCGGCTCCGGCAAGTCCACGCTGGCCTACCTGCTGCTGCGGCTGCTCGATCCCGACCAGGGCATCGTCAGGATCGACGGCGCCGACATCCGGACGCTCAGGCTCGACGACATCCGGCGGCATGTCGTGTTCGTCGAGCAGGAGCCGACGTTGCTGCATGCGACGGTGGCCGAGAACATCCGCTACGCGCGGCCCGAGGCCACTGACGCCGACGTGACGTGGGCCGCCGACGCCGCCGGCCTCGGTTCGTTCCTCGCCCGCCTGCCCGACGGACTGTCGACCGTGGTTGGCGAACGCGGGGCACAGATGTCGGCCGGCGAACGCCAGCGGATCGCCATCGCCCGCGCCTTCCTCACGAACCCATCCGTGCTCGTCCTCGACGAGCCCACGGCGGCGCTCGACCCGGCCTCCGAGCGCCAGGTGATCGAGAGCTATCTCGCGGTGATGCGCGGCCGCACCTCGATCGTGATTTCGCATCGCGCGGCGGTTGCCGGCGCCGTCGACCAGGTGGCCGTCCTCGACGGGGCGCGTCTGGTCGAGACCGGCCGACCACGTGAGCTGGCGCAGGCAGGCGGTGCGTTTGCCCGTCTCTTCGGACCCGGCGCGAACCCCGCGCCAGACCGCCCGGGCCTCACGGCATGATGGCTGCGCTGGCGGATCTGGCGGCAGGCCCGGTCTCGATCGACCGCTATCCCGGCGCGACCGGCGCGGGCGTGCGCGTGGCCGTCATCGACAGCGGCGTGCATGCGGGTCACCCGCACGTGGGCGCAGTGGAGGCAGGCGCCTCGTTCGATGCCAGGGGCGGTCGTGGCAACGACACGGTGGACCGGCTCGGCCACGGCACCGCCGTCACGGCAGCCATCCGCGAGAAGGCGCCGCTTGTCGGGATCGTGCCGGTCAAGGTCTTCGACCACGAGCTGCGCGCCACGGCCGAGGCCCTGGTGGCGGCCATCGACTGGGCCGTGGATGCCGGGGTCGATCTCATCAACCTCAGCCTCGGCACCGACAATCCCTCGCATCAGCGTCGTCTCGGCGAGGCCCTCGTGCGCGCCGCACGCGCTGGCGTCGGCCTGGTCGCGGCCGCCGAACAGGACGGCCGGCGCTGGCTGCCAGGCAGCTTGCCACTCGCCGTGGGCGTGACGCTCGACTGGGACTGCCCGCGCGGGCAGGCGCAGGTGGAGGTCGGGCTCGAGGGCGCGGTGCGTTGCCTGCGTCTTCGGGCGAGCGGATACCCACGACCGATCCCGGGCGTGCCGCCCGAACGCAACCTGAAGGGCCTCAGCTTCGCCGTCGCCAACGCCACGGGCCTGCTCTGCCTGCATCTGTGTCGTCGATCCCTGTCATGACGGCGCCGGAGCGGCACACACTGACGGTGCACGGCGCCTGGCAGGGGGCGCGCGCGAGCGTGCCGCTCGGCGTGGCGTCGGCGGTGCTCGGTGCCGGCTTCGGCGTGGCCGTGCGACAGGTCGATCTGCCGCTCTGGGCCACGCTCTTCATGAGCGGCTCGGTGTTTGCCGGCGCCGCCCAGTTCGCGGCACTGCCGCTGTGGAGCGCGCCGCTGCCGCTTGTGCCAATCTGGTTGTCCACCTTCGCGGTGAACGCCCGCTTCGCGCTGCTCAGCGCGTCGCTCACGCCGTGGCTCAAGCACTATCGCGGCCCGACGCCCTGGGCCACGGTGTTCCTGCTCGGCGAGGGCCAGTGGGCCATCGGCATGCAGGCCTATGCCAAGGGCGAACGGGATCTCGGCGTGCTGGTTGGCAGCGGGCTCGTCGTGTGGGTGGTGTGGATGGGTGGCACGGCCGCCGGCTTCCTCGCCGCGCCCTCACTGGGCGATCCGCGGCGCTTCGGACTGGATCTCGTGCTGGTGCTGTTCTTCGCCTCGACACTGACGCTGGGCTGGCGCGGCCCGCGCGATCTGGTGCCGTGGACCGCGGCGGCGCTCGCCACGCGGATTCCGGCTTCGGTCGTGGCGCCGGAGTGGCAGGTGCTGGTGGCGGCGCTCGTCGGCGCCTCTGTAGGAGCGTGGCGTGACACCCGACGCTAGGACCACGATTCTCGTCATCGGCGGCATGGCTGCCGTGACCTACGCGGCGCGCGCCGGCGGGCTCGTCATCGCGCGCGTGCTGCCGGCGACGCCGTTCGTCACGGCGTTCCTGAACCATCTCGGCACGTCGGTCATCGTCGCGCTGGTCGTGGCCACCCTCGCCAGGAGCGACGCTCCGGGACTGGTGGCCGCGGCCGCCACGGTCGGACTGGCGGCAGCCGGCCGCCCGACGACGGCGCTTCTGGCCGGAATGGCCGTCGCCGCGCTGCTGCGCTTGTAAGCGGCGGGGCCTGGCCCCAGTCGCCAATCACCGTTTGGACGCGCGGCACCAGGTCCGCAGTGCGTCGGCGCGCTCGACCCACTCGGGCGAGTCGCGCCAGCGCTCCACCGGCAGCGCCACCCGCCAGGTCCAGTTCTGCTCGTTCACGGTCGCCGGTGTGTTGATCCGCGCCTCCCAGCCGAACACGTCCTGCAGCGGCAGCATCACCATGCACGAGGCGCTCTCGACGAGCGCACGCACCACGGCATCCCGCACGTCGGGCAGGAACGAAGACGCGGCTGTGACGCCGGCGGCCGTGAGCGCCGGCAGCGCCACGACCGCCGCACGATCGTCATCGGCGAGATCGCGCCACCACTCGACCAGGGGCTCGTTGTCGTGCGTGCCAGAGAGCGCGACCGACACCTCCGGATAGGCGGATGGGTCGATGAACGGATGGCCCTCGACGTCCCACTGCCGCTCCCAGCGCATCACTTTGAAGCCGGGCACGCCGAGGCGCGCCATCGACCGGCGCACGAACGGCGGCACGGTGCCGAGATCCTCGGCCACGATCTGGATGCCGTTCTGCATGTAGATGCCGAGGATTTTCTCACCGAGCTTCCTCTGGTCGGGTTCATCCGGCGGCGAGAACCCACCCTCGCCGGTCGCGTCGATGGGGCGCATGTAGATGCGATACAACCCCACCAGGTGGTCGATGCGGACGCCGTCGAAGAGCGCCGCCGTGCGGCGCGCCCGCGCGTGCATCCACTGGAACCCGGTCGTCGCCATCACGTCCCAGCGCCACGGCGGCAGGCCCCAGTCCTGGCCGGTCTCACTGAAGGCGTCTGGCGGCACGCCAACCGAGGCGTCGAGAATGAACTCGTCGCGGCGCCCCCACACGTCGGGGCTGTCGGCCGAGATCATGAACGCCAGGTCACCGAGCACGTGCACCCCTGCCGCCGCGCGGGCGGCCTGCCACTGCGTCTCGGCGACCCATTGCAGATAGGCGCGGTAGCGGCGTTCTTCGGCCAGTGCCACGCGCGCGTCGTTGAGCGCCGCCGGATCGCCATACGCGAGCGCCGGCGGCCAGTCCCACCAGGCGTGTTCCTCGTGCGCGGCATGCAGCGCGCGAAAGATCGCGTAACTCTCGAGCCACCACGACTCGCGCGACTGGTAGGCGTCGAACGCGGCGGCCCGCGCAGTGCCAGGACCGATTTCATTGGCGACGAAGCGTTGATAGGCGCGCCGCAACAGACCCGACTTGAGCGTCCGGACGTCGGCATAGCGGACGTCGGCCGACGCCCGCACCGCCGCCAGCAGCATCTGCTCGGCCGGGGCGAGGCCGGCTTCGCCACCGAGCGCCTTGAAGTCGTGCATCGCCGGCAAGTGGATGTAGATGGGATCGAGCGCCATCGCCGACATCGATGAGTACGGCGAGGTCACGCCCGGCGAGATCTCGTTGAGCGGCAGGAGCTGCACGTAGCGCTGCCCGGCCGCCACGCACCAGGAGCCGAAGGCCGGCAGGTCGGCGAACTCGCCGATACCCCAACTCGCCGAGGAACGAATCGAGAAGAGCGGCACGCCGATGCCGCACTGACGCTGTGGGGACGGTTTCACGCCACCTCCTCGACACGCGCGAGCACGCGTGCCATGGCCGTGTCGAAGACGTCGGGCTCCACGAGCAGACTGACCACCAGGAATGCCTCACGCGGGAAATCGAAGAAATATCCGGGATGCACGAGCACGCCGTCGCGCTCGACGAGGTCCAGAACGAGGGCTTCCTCGTTCTGCAGAGCCGGCACCTGCAGCACCGCACACCATCCCCCCGCGGGCGGACGCAAGGTGACGGCGGGTACTGCCGCCACCGCAGCCGCAAGCGCCGTGAGGTTTCGCGCGGTCCGCCTACGAATCGTATCGCGAATCGCTGCGCCGTCGGCCAGGAGGCGCGGCAGGGCCACCTGCGCGGGCGTCGACACCGACAGGAACGCGTCGGCCACGATCTCGAGGCCCGCCAGCACCCGCGCGGCTGGCGCGGTCGGCCCGCCCAGGGCCATCCAGGCCACCTTCACCTGCGGCAGGCCGATCGATTTCGAGAGACCGCCAAGCGAGACCGCTACCGCCCGATCCTGATCGAGCACCGAAGGTGCCGGACCCTGGCCATCGAGGCGGTAGTCGGCGAACACCTCGTCGCCGATGAGCACGAGGTCGCTGGCCGCGCACACGTCGGCGAGCGCGTCGAGCTCGGCGCGCTCGAGGACCGAGCCGGTCGGATTATTGGGCGACACGACCAGCACGGCTTTCGTGCGCTCGTCGACCTGCCGGGCCAGGGCGTCCACGTCGATGCGCCAATGGCCGTGCAAGTCGAGCTCGTACGGCGACGCCTCGACGCACTCGAGGGCGGTCAGGTGCTCGAAGAGCGGGTAGCTCGGACGCGGCACGAGCACGCGGTCACCAGGGTCGCAGAGCAGTTTGAAGAGCCACGCATACGCTTCGCTCGTGCTGGCAGTGAGACAGACGCGATCGACGCCGACGGTGATGCCACGCCGCCAGTAGTCGGCAACCACGGCCTCGCGCGCCGACGTCATGCCGAACGGCTGCGGCTCATAGACGAGTCCGTCCGCGCTGGCAAGGGGCATCAGCAGGTCGGGCGGATAGGCCAGCCCGGCACGCGTCGGATTCGACTGGGTGAGATCGGCGAGGCCTTCGCCACCGGCGCGACGCCGCGTCACCGCCTCGCTCAGCCGGTTGGGCACGAGACTGCCCGGCAGCCGGGCGGACGTCCTCGTCACCGGCGCGGCGCGTCCACGAGCTCCACCTTCGCCATCACGTCGCCCTCGAGCACGGCGTCGGCCACGTCCATGCCGCGCTCAACAACGGCAAAGACCGTGTAGGCATGGTCGAGCCTCGGCGAATCGACGAGGTTCACGAAGATCTGGGCATCACCGGTGTCGCGGCCGCGGGTCGAGATGCCGACGGTGCCGCGGTTGTGCGCCACGCCAGGCTCGTCGCGCATGTAGGGGCCGTCGCCCATGAACTCGTTGGCGCCCGGACTGCCGCCCTGGATGACGAACGTCGGCTCGACGCGGTGGAACGTCAATCCGGCGTAGTAACCCTTGGCGGCCAGCGAGGCCACGCGCGCCACCGTGGCTGGCGCCTCGTCGGCCAGCAGGCGCAGTTCCATCACCTCGCCTCGCGCCATCGTGATCCGCAGGTCTTTGGTGCGCGCAGTCTCGAGCGCCGCCAGATCCGGCGCAGCCAGCGACCGCGGCCGAGGCATGGCTTCCTTCGCTTGTCCCGTCCACTTCGTGATGGCCTTGGCGGCCGACTCGGCCACGCGGGGATCCCAGTCCGAGAGGAACGGCGTCACGGTGTCGACGTCCGACGTACTGCCGATCTCGGCGAGGGTCGTCAGAATTGCCACGCGCGGATCGCGCGACGTGTCCTTGCCCTCGAGAGTCAGCCGTAGCAACGCGATCGACAGTGCCTTGGCGGCCTTGGCCCGGTCGACCGCCCCAGCCAGCGTCCGCGCCGCCGTCATGACGAGTTGATGATCGGGACGCGTCAGCCCGACGTAGGCCGCCGCCAGCGCCTCGGGACGCTTGAGACGCGCGAGTTCTCCGAGCGCGGCCTCGCGCACGTTGTCGTGGGCGTCACCGCCCAGCAGCACCAGCGCCTCGACGGCGCCGGTGGCGCCGGCAGCGCGGGCGGCATACATGCGCACCTGCCAGATCGGATGCCCGACGAAGCGCGGCAGCAACGTGCGCACGTCCGCCGGGGCCGCCTTGGCCAGGCTCACGAGGGCATGCGCGGCGCGGTGCCAGGTGGCCCCCGACGGGGGCAGCGCCTCCGCTTCCTTCTGCAGTAGCGGTGACACGGGCGTGGCGTTGCCGCAACCCCCGGCCAGGAGGTCGATGGCGGCCAGCGCCACGTGCGTGCTCGCATCCGTCAGCGCGCCGAGCACCGGCCGGCAATCGCGCGCCTGCCGGTGCCGGCCCCAGCCGCGAAGCGCCTCATAGCGCACGCGCGGCTCGGCGTCCTTGAGCCCGGCGGCCAGTACCGCGTCGCGATCGGTGTCGGAGATCGTCGAGGGCGCGTCGGCTGTCTCGGCGGCAGCCGCCGTCGCGACGGCGAGACGGCGCACTTCGTCGTCCATATCGCGCGAGGCCGTGCGCGCGAGACCGCCGTCGATGGCGCGCGCATTGCGCAAAGCCAGCAGCGCCAGCCGCCGCGACCGCGCGAATGCGCGCGAGCCGGCCGGCGCGGGAGATTCGACCAGGAAGTAGAGCCGCGATCGAGCGCTGTCGCCGAGCGGCGCCACCTTGCCGCTGATGCGGGTGAGCGACTCCAGTCCGCGAGCGGCGCCCTCCACCTGGTTGACGTCGAGCGTGGCCGCGGCCGGCCCGCGGTCAGTCACCGCCTGCGTGCTCGAAACCGGCGCTGGAAGCGGGGTGATGAGCACCTGCTCGACACGACGGTATTGGTCCGGGGTAGCCATGGCGATGCGGCCGAGCGCCGCGGCGTAGAGTCCCCAGTCTGCCGGCTTGGCAGGTTCCATCACCCGTATCAGCTCGTCGATGGCCGGCATCGTGAAGAGGCGCGCGGAGCTGGCGGTGGCAATCGAGGCCCAGCGCCGCACCTCGGCGTCGGGATCCGTCAGCCGCGGCATGATGTCGTTCAGGAGCGACGGCGTCTCGAAACGCCCGGCCGCCCGCACCGCCTGGGCGCGCACCGTCGGGTCGGCGCTCTTCATTCCCTCGGCCAACAGGGCGTGCGTTTCAAGACTCAACACCCGTGCGTCCTCGGCACGAATGAGGCGCGTGGACAGCGATTCCTGGGCGGGCGCGGTTCCGGCAAGCAGCACGACGGCGGCCATGGCCACCGCGCAGCGCCGAGTATGGGGGATGGACCGGTTCGGCATGAGCGTCCAAGTGTGTCCCAATTCCCCGTCGGGCTCCTAGGTGAGAAGGGGTTGCCGCCGGACTCGCGGCCGCTAGTCGTTCAGCGCGGCGGGCGTCACCGCCGGCTCCGGAGGGCAAGGCGCGTTGCTGTAGCCGGAACGGAAGGCCTTCACCTCGCCCGTCTCAGGTTGGAATCGATGCCGCCACACGCACGCCGTATCGTTGGCGAGCAGGTGGATCGACACCGATGGCACCGCCGACACGGTTCTCACGTAGTGGATGTCGTCGCGCGGTGGCAGCAGCGCGTAGAAGTCGCCGGTCTCCATGGTCTGCGACCGCGACACTTCGAGCTCGGCGTGGGTCGCCTCGGCGCCGTCATCGAGCCGGCGATACACCGTTTCGTGCTGGCGTCCTCGATAGACGCCAATGAGCCCCCAGGCGAGGTGGTCGTGCACCGGCGTCTCGGCGCCAGCGGGGACGACCAGCGAGAACAGCGTCAGCGAGCCATCCTCGGCGCGGTAGAGCGCGTACTGACCGATGCCGCTCCCCATCCCGCTCGTCGGATCCGGGGCGCCGTACTCGTCGGGCAGCCAGCCCTCGGCCGCCAGGAGCGCGTGAAACACCGGCTTCAGCGCCTCCACACGCGCGGCCGGGTCGTCGATCTCACGCGTGAGCCGCTCGGCTTCGTCGATGAGCGCGCGGATCTCCGGCGTGTCGACGAGATACCCGAACGCCTGGCGATCGTGGGAATGGCCGAAGTCGCACATGTGGCGAATCTAGCACGGTGGAGGGCTCGTCAGGCCTTCCGGTCCGGCGTCTTCCAGTAGGTGAACTCCGGCTGGTAGCACACGCTGTCGAGGTCCGTGGTTCGGGCCTGGAAGTACGTCTGCGCGTCAGCAATCGCCTGGTTGTAGACGACGGCGCCGATTTCGGCGAGACAGAAGTCGAGCAAGAGCGCGGCCTTCAGGTCGCCGATCTGCTCGTCGAGATGCTCGGCTGAGAACCGCTTGATGGACGCGACGAGTTGCTTGGCAGCCTCGGGCGGAAGCGTGATGGGCATCCGGCTATTCTCGCGCAGGCGCGCTGCAGGCGACCGAACGCAACCCGTCATTCCGGCCGCTCGACCTCCAGCGCAAATGGCGTGCTCACCGGGCCTGTATAGACGCCACCGTTGGCAACGAACTGCGGGTCGACGCCGCGCAGATACACGACGAAGACGAAGTCGGTACCGGCGTTGACGAAGAACTCGACCGCCTCGCAACAGCGATTGGCGGCGATCGACTGCCGGAAATTCATCCCCACTCCGTCGTTCAGGACGAGATCGAGATCGAGACGGCTCTCCTGCCACGTCAGCCGCGCCGTGATGATTCCGGCCGTCGACGAGCGGCGCCGAAACTCCACGCAACGGCCCGTCCCCTCTTGGTAGTACGACGCGTCGACCGACGCACGGAAAGCGGCGGAGCATTCCGGCGAAGCAGTGGCCGCGATGGTGCCCGTGAGGGATTCACGGACGAAGTGAGTGCCACCGCCGGCATTTCCAGACCCCGTGCCAGTGGGTGTGGTCGGCGACTCGTTCGCACAGCCCAGAACGAACAGGCACGCCGTTAACGGCAGGACCCGGAGACGCCACGGCACCATTCGTCCACCTCGCTCGAAGCGCGCTCAGCAGAGGGAGGCGGAGGCGCGCGACAAGGGTACCATCGAGGCGTCAACCGGAGAGCACCGGGGCTTTGGTCGGGACCGGGCGAGCGCGTCGGCGTCTCCTGACGCCGACCTCTGAGGACCGGCAGCTCTGCCGGCCCTCCGTGCCGACGGCGCACTACTCCACCGCAGCCGAGTCGACCCGGCATGCCGGACCGAAGGGGAGGCGGAAGGAGGCGCCGGCGCGATCGGCCGGTCTCTCGGGCAGGAGCCGGCGGTGCCTGCGTCTGTGGCGGCGCAGGAGGCGTGCCGTTTACGCTCGCCGATGTGACGAGTAGCTCAGCATCTGCGCCGCGAAGTCGCACAGGTACGACACCTGCACGTCGGCAATGCCGCCATCCGCGTCGTAGACCGGCGACAGGGTCGGCATGACGAAGCCCGTGTACGACGGCAGCTTGAGCAGCTCGACACGAGCGACGATCTCGTTGCGCAGCTCCGGATCGAAGTACACGCCGTAGGTCTCGAAGAGCGCCCTGGCCGCCACGTAGTCGCCTTCCGACTTGATGCGCTGCACCTCGGCGAGCATCTCGGCCACACCCTCGCGCAAACGCGTCACGCTCTCGAGCACGTAGTAGGTCTTGGCCTCGCGCACGCGCACGGAGAGCGCGCGAGTATTGGCCAGCAGCCAGTGCACGATGGCCTGGCGGTTGCGCATGTGATCTTCTTCGAGCTGCGAGCCCTCGCGCACGCGCCTGAGCTGCACGAGCGCGGTACGGGCAAACGCCTCGTACTCCGCGCGCACGATATCGGCGTGATCGTCGGCGGCCACGATGCCCAGCTCGACGAGCTTCGGATCGGCGCAGAAGTACAGCGCCACCAGATCGGCGCGCGTTTCCTCGAGCGCCGAGTACTGCTCCTTCAGCAGCTCCTGCGGCTGGGCGGCGATGCCGGCGGCCATCCGGCCCGAGCCGTGGCCCAGCACTTCGTGAATCTCGGTGGCCAGCTCGCCGGCAGTGGCGCCCCAGCGCTTGGCGCGGTCGAACTCCTCGTCGTTCCAGGTGAACTCGCGGCGATACTCGTCGGTGGTCGAGAACTCGTAGGCTTCGGTCACGTTCGAGAGCGTGACGGACTTGCTGCCGTAGAGCTCGCGCACCCGCTGGTCGTTCGGGAGATTGACGCCGATCGGCGTAATCGGACCGGCATCTCCCGTCTCGATCACCACCTCGATCGCCGTGGCCGTGACGCCGAGCACCGTCGGCTTGCGGAACGCCGGCGCGATCGGCATACGATCCTCGAACCACTGCGCGTTCTCGGCCAGGGCGCGGATCCGCGCCGTCTTCTCGGGGTTCACGTAGTAGACCATCGACTCCCAGGCGCCCTTGATGCCGCGGGCGTCCATGTAGACCTCGATGAAGCCGCTCATCGTATCGACCGGCGAGTCGGTGGATTGCACCCAGGCGATGTCGAAGGCGATTCTGTCGCCGTCTTCGCCCGTGCGATACCACTGGATGAGGGCGCCGAGCGCGGCGGCGAAGCTGGGCGTGGCGTAGGGCAGGGCGGCTTCGAGGTGGCCGATGACGCGCCTCAGCTCGGCGTCGTAGCGCCCGCCGACCCGATAGACCTCTTCCACGAGTTGCCCGTCGCGCTTGACGAGGCGCGAATTGAGCGGGTAGCGCTCGACGAAGCCGTCGAGGTCGCCCATCGTCACGCCGTGGTAGAGATTGTTGGCGCTGCTGCCGAGGATGTCGCCGCCTGGTGCCGGCGACTTGGTCGTGACCATCGGGTCCACGGCCGGGTCGGTGAGGAACGGTGCGAGGCGGCGCGCGAGGTCCGCGGGCGACTCGCCCTGGGCCGTGCGGAAGCGTGCACCGGCGGCAGCCACCGCCTCGGCGGCGGCTACCAGGGCCGCCTCGGAGAGTTTCAGGACGAACTTGCGCGCCGTCAGGTTGTTGAACGGACCGGAGTTGATCCAGAAGAGCTTGGTGTAGCGCCAGAATTCCGACGCGACGTCGGGCGGCAGGCCGTCAGCGTGCAGGACCACCGCCTCGAGGAAGTCGCGCATCGCCAGGTTGTGGACGTAGCGCTGGTCGACGTAGATGTCGCGACCGGCGAGGGCCGCTTCATACAGATGCCAGACGAGGGTCTTCTGGTCGAGGGGCAGGGCCGCGAAGCCGTCGGCGTAGAGTTGCACGACCGCAGCGTCGTCGACCCGCTCGAGCAGGTATGGGCGGGTCGGGACGCCGGAGGCGACCTGATTGGGACGTTCGTTGGACGGCATCGTTCCTGTCGGCGTGGGCGGTTACAGAGGCACGGGCACACGATCCCCGTGTCGCGGAATTTGCACGTTCCACGCCAACTCGTTCTCGATGCGGATCTTCAGGGCATCCTGGGCAGACGGCTCGCCGTGGACCAGGTAAGTAATACCCGGCGGCGTCGGGAATGTCTTGAGCCAGCGTAGGATTTCGCCCGCATCGGCATGCGCTGACATCCCGTTCAACTTCTCGATCCGGGCCTGAACGGGTATCAACTGCCCACGGATCTTCACTTCCGACGCGCCCTCGATCAACTGGCGGCCGCGCGTCCCGGCGGCCTGGAATCCGACGAAGAGCACCGTGTTCTTGGGATCGGGCAGATCGTTGGCCAGGTGGTGTAGAACTCGCCCACCCGTGGCCATGCCGCTCGAGGCGATCACAATGGCCGGGCCCGGCCGCTCGACGACATCCTGCGACTCCCGCGCGGTCGGCACCGGCGTGAATCGCGCCGTGCAGAAGGCGCACACTTCGTCCCGGCGCTTCTGGATGTCGTCGTCCAGCTCATGGGCGCGGCGCTTGTAGAATTCCAGCGCCTTGAGCGCCATCGGGCTGTCGACATACACCGGCAGGGGCGGCACCTGGCGCGCGTCTTCGAGCTGCTTGATCGCGTACAGCACCTCCTCCACCCTGCCGATCGAAAACGACGGGATGATGAGCTTGCCCTTCCGCTGGGCCGTCTCAAGGATGAAGGTCTTGAGTCGCTCGGTTTCGTCCGCTTCCGGGTGCAGGCGGTCGCCGTAGGTCGATTCCACCAGCAGCACGTCGGTCTTCACGCCGTCGCTC
Source organism: Acidobacteriota bacterium (assembly GCA_018000455.1). Classification (GTDB taxonomy): domain Bacteria; phylum Acidobacteriota; class Vicinamibacteria; order Vicinamibacterales; family UBA2999; genus CADEFD01. Next base: position 109,558 of record JAGNJW010000008.1, on the reverse strand, counting down.
GGATCGACCAGCACCGGCCGGTCGTAACGACCAAGGTCACCCCCGAAGAGCACCGTGCCACCCTCGCCGTCCTGGCGGTGCATCAGCACGTAGGCGGCGCCCAGAAGATGTCCGGTGGGTATGAACTCCACCTCGAGGGCGCCGTTGGCGACCGGAATGGGTCGTTCATACCCCACGGGCTGGAGCCGCGACAGCGTCTTGATGGCATCCTCTTCGGTGAAGAGGGGCTTGGCGGGCTTGTGCTTCGAGTAGCCGTAGCGGTTGGCGCGTTCCGCCTCTTCTTCCTGAATGCGACCGGCATCCGGGAGCACGAGGGAACACAGGTCCTGTGTCCCCGGGGTGCAGAAGATGCGCCCGTTGAACCCCTGGGCCACCAGCCGGGGCAGCATGCCGACGTGGTCGAGATGGGCGTGTGTGAGCACGACCGATTCAATCGATGCCGGTGGCACCGGTGGATCGGCCCAGTTGCGCAGCCGGAGCTCCTTCAACCCCTGGAACATCCCGCAATCCACCAGCACACGTGTGCCGGCGGCTTCCACCAGATACCGCGAGCCCGTGACCGTGCGGGCCGCCCCCAGGAACGTCAACGATGAAGTCATGCGCGTCTGGGACTCTACCAGATAGCCCGGCCAGTTTCGGAACGCGAGCGGCACGCCACCCTGGATGGACCGTGTCGAATGCCGCCGTGGCGGTCCCCACGGGCTAATATGCTCGAAAACGCGCGGCGCCGGCGGCCTGGGTGGCGCGTCCAAGGAGCACAGCATGCGAGTGGGCGTGGCGGTCTTCGTGGGCCTGATGGCCACAGTGCCGGCGGCATGGGCGCAGACCGTGGCGCCGGCGCCGCACGCGCTCACGCTCAGCGAGATCAGCGCGTCGTTCGAGTCGCTCGCCGCGGCCGTCGGATCGAGCACCGTGCAGGTGCTGGCCACGGGCCTGGCGCTCGATCCTGATACGGCCGGCGGCGACGCCCTGGTGGAGCGCCGTCGGTCGTCTGGCTCGGGGGTCATCCTCGATGCGTCTGGCGACATCATGACGAACTACCACGTCGTGCAGGGCGCGCGCCGGGTGCGCGTGGTGCTGGTGTCGCGGCCGGAGGGCGGCTCGATCGTGCGCCCACGCGGCAAGACACTCGAGGCCACCGTGGTCGGCGTTGACGAAGAGACGGACCTGGCGCTGCTCAAGGTGACCGGTGCCACGCTCTCGCCCCTGCCCCTCGGTGATTCCGACACGCTGCGGCCGGGCCAGCTGGTTTTTGCCTTCGGCAGTCCGATGGGCCTCGACAACACGGTGACGATGGGCGTCGTCAGCGCCGTTGGCAGGCAGCTCGAGCCCGACGACCCGATGGTCTACATCCAGACCGACGCCCCCATCAATCCAGGCAGCAGCGGCGGTCCGCTCGTGGACGCGCGCGGAAGGGTGGTGGGCATCAACACGCTCATCCTCTCGCAGGGCGGCGGCAACGAAGGGCTCGGTTTCGCCGCGCCGAGCAATATCGTGGCAGCGGTCTACGACCAGCTCAAGGCGCACGGGCGGGTGCGCCGGGGCACGATCGGCGCGGTCGTGCAGTCGATTACGCCGGTGCTGGCGGCGGCACTGCAACTGCCGCTGGACCGAGGCGCCCTGGTGGCCGACGTCGATGCTGGCGGACCAGCGGCGAAGGGCGGCCTGCAGATCGGTGACATCGTCGTCGCGCTCGACGGCAAGCCAATCGAGAACGGCCGGCAGCTCGACGTGAACCTGTACCGTCGCGTGGCCGGCGCCGTGACGGCTCTCGACGTGCGGCGCGGACGCGAGACACTGCGCCTGTCGATGGACGTCGAGGACCGCGGCGACGACCCGCTGCGGTTTGCCGAGCTCGTCACGCGCGAGCAGCACCTGGTGCCGCGCCTCGGCGTGCTCGCCATCACGCTCACCGATCGCCTGCGTGAGGAACTGGGACTCGGCGCCAGCGATACCGGCGCGCTCGTCGCCGCCCGCGCCGGAGAGGAAGCCGTCGAGTACGGCATCCAGCCCGGCGATCTCATCGTGGCCGTCAACACGACACGTGTGACCTCACTCGAGGCCGTGCGGCAGGCCGTGGCGGCGCTGCCCGCGCGCGCGGCCTGCGCGCTTCAGGTGCTGCGGCAGGGCCAGTATCTCTTCCTGGCGTTCGAGTTCGAAGAGTGACGCCAGCGCAAACGGCGCCCGCCGTGTCCGCCCCCGCCGTCGATCGGCTGTTTGCGCAGGCCGAGGCCGGACGGTGGGGCGTGACGGCCGAGCGTTTTGCCGAAGCCGTGCGCCAGGCCGTGGCGAAGCTGGCGCCGGCCGGCGGCGCCGCGGCGGAGGCCGCCGTGGCCGGCCTGCACGCGCAGGATCTGGCGCTGGCGCTGGGCTGCGCGGATGGCCACGAGACGGCGTGGGAGCACTTCGTGCTCACCTACCGACCCGAGCTCTACCGGGCCGCGCGGGCGATGACCGATGAGGCGACCGGCCGCGAGCTCGCCGACTCGCTCTATGCCGATCTGTTTGGCCTGACCGAGCAGCACGGGGTGCGCCGATCGCTCTTCCGCTACTACCATGGGCGTGCCAAGCTCTCGACTTGGCTGCGGAGCGTGCTCGCGCAGCGTCACGTGGATCTCGTGCGGACCCAGAAGCGGCTCACCTCGCTCGACGATCCGGAGCATCCGGTCGCGTCGCGGTTGCCGGCGGGTCCGAGCGTCGATCCCGCAAGGGCACGCTCGATGCAGCTGGCGGCCGAGGCAGTAACGGTCGCGCTGGCCGTGCTCGCCGGCGACCAGAAGGTGCGGCTCGCCTATTACTACGTACACGGCCTGACGCTGGCCCAGGCGGGGCGGCTCTTCGGCGAGAGCGAGGCCACCGCCTCGCGCAAGCTGGACCGCGCGCGCAAGGCACTGCGCGCCGGCATCGAGGCGGCGCTCACCGCCGGCGGCGTGGGGCTCGGAGACGTGGACGATTGGGCCGCCGTGGCGAGAGACGCCTGGGACGCCGCGCTCGCCGACGCGCTCGCCGTGCCGGCGCCGCAAGATGCCGGCCCGCCGCCGTTCAAAGGAAAGAGGACGTCGTGAGTCTGCCCAAAGACACCGTGCCCGACCCGCACGCCGACCCGCTCGTCGCCTCGGCCATGCGCGCGGCCGCCGCCGGCCAGGCCGCAGGCTGCCCTGACGCCGACCTGCTGGGGCTCTACGCCGAGCAGGCGCTCTCGGGCGATGCCAAGACGCGGCTGGAGTCGCACGTGCAGGGCTGCGGCCGCTGCCAGGCCATCGTGGCGGCGCTCGTGAGGACGCTGCCCGAATGGTCCGGCGCCGGCGCGCAGTCCGACACCGTCCACGGCGGGTTCACGAGCGGGTTCGCCGCCTGGTTCGCCGGCGGGCGCTGGCTCGTGCCGGCGACGTCGCTGGCCGCCGTGGCGCTCATGGCCGTGTGGATCGGGCGAGGACCGGGAGACGAGGTAGCCGAATCGGCGCGGATGGCCCGCGAACTCCCCGCGCCAACCATCGGCGCCGAACCCGGCGCGCCGGCCGCGGCGACGCCCGCTACGACGCCCGCGGAGCTGGACTTCGCGCAATCCGCCTCCCCGAAGCGCGATGCGCCGTCTGACGCCGGCGCCGCGGTGGAGGCGCCAGCACCGGCCGCACCGGTCACGCCAGGGCGGACCCTGGCGGCGACGCGCTCAGGCACGCAGTCCCGCGCGACGTCCGCCGATGAACTTGCCAACGCGCCCCGGACCGCTCCGTTGCCGGCGCCGTCGGCCGCCCTGGCGTCGGAACGCGCCGAGCTCGGCCGGTCGGGCCAAGAGGTCACTGGAGGCGCCCGCGCCAAGGCGGCCGCACCCGCAGAGGCCCGCCAGGACGCTTCGGACCGTCTGGCCGACCGCCGAGCGCGTGCGGACGACGCCGCGAGCGCTGCCAAGCCCACAGCCCGCGAGGCAGCCGCCGAGAACGAGGTGGCACGACTCGAGGAGTCGGTCGCGGTGTCTCCACCGCCGCCGACCGCCGTCGCGCCATCAGCCGCCTCGGCACCGGCCGATGCCGCCTCGACGTTCCGCTCCGGCGTGGCGGCCCCGGCGTGGCGCGCCTCGGGCGGTGTCGTCGAGCGGTCGCGCGACCACGGCCAGACGTGGCAACCCGTGCCAACGCCGGCCGGTGTCCGCGCCATTGCTGTGGCGTCAGTCGCGCCCGACGTCTGCTGGGCGATCTCGGCCGATGCGGTCCTGCGCACGACCGACGGCGTCACCTGGACGCGCACGCTGCGCCCCTCAACCCAGGCGCTACAGAGCATCGCCGCCACGTCGGCCCTGGCCGCCACCGTCACCACCGCGTCAGGGCGGCGCTTGGTCACCTCTGATGGCGGCGCCAGCTGGGCACCGGTGCCCTGACCGTCCCGGACGGGCCGGGTCATCAGCGGGTCAGCCGGCCAGCTCACTGCAAGAATCGGCCGGTCCACCGTTCTCCCTGCAGACCGGAACGCCGCACGACCGCGGGTTTCTGTCAATAAAGGAGACGCGCCGTGACCGCCAAGACACTTGCTCTGCCCACCGCCCTCGCCGCCCTAACGGCTCTTGTTGTCAGCATCGCAACACCGCGGGCCGCAGGGCCGGCTCCAGTCGCGGCTCCAGCCGCCGAGCCGGTCGTGGTGAGCGGGCGCACGCAGCAGGAAGACCTGGCCCTTACCGTCTACAACAGCGGCTTGGCGCTCGTGCGTGACGTGCGGTCCCTCACGCTGCCGGCCGGCGAGTTGCACCTGCGCTTCGAAGACATCGCCGCCACCGTGAATCCGGCCACCGTGCACCTGCGTTCCCTCTCGCAGCCGGGCCGGCTGCCGGTGCTCGAACAGAACTACGAATACGACCTGCTCGACCCGCAAAAGCTGCTGCAGAAGTACGTCGGCCGCGAAGTGACACTCGTTCGTACGACGATGGAGAACGGGTCGTCGAGGACCATCGAAACGAAGGCGACGCTGCTGGCACTCAACAACGGCCCCGTGTGGCGCGTCGGCACCGAGATCGTCACCGGCATCGGCGCCGACCACTATCGCTTCCCGGATCTGCCCGACACGCTCTACAGCCGGCCCACGCTCGTCTGGGCCCTCGACAACGAGGGCGGCACGACACATCGCGTCGAGGCGGCGTATCTGGCGGGAAACATCGCCTGGAACGCCGACTACGTGTTGACCATCGATCAACAGGGCCGTGCCGGCGATCTCGATGGCTGGGTGACGCTCAAGAACAACACCGGCATCGCGTTCGCGCGCGCCAAGCTGCAACTGGTGGCCGGCGACCTGCACAAGGCCGAAGCCGACGGCGGCCGGGCCAACTTCGCCTACGCGGCCAAACGCGTGGCCGACGCTCCCGCCGAGATGACCCAGCAGGCGTTCTCCGATTACCATCTCTACACGCTCGGGCGGCGCACGACGATCGCCAACGCCGAGACCAAGCAGCTTGCGCTCCTGCACGGCACGAGCGTTCCGGTGGCCAAGCGCTACGTCGTCGACGGCCAGCAGTGGATCTATCGCAACCGCCAGGAGCCGGGCACGCCCATCAAGGACATCGTCAAGGTGTTCTTCGACTTCAAGAACGACGCCGCGTCGAGCCTCGGGATGCCGATGCCGGCGGGTGTCGTGCGCATCTACCAGACCGATCCGAACGGCCAGGTGCAGTACGTGGGCGAGGACCGCATCGGCCACACGCCGAAGGACGAGACCCTCGCCGTGCAGATTGGCTCCGCCTTCGACGTCGTGTGCGAGCGGCGGCAGACCGATTTCCAGGACCTCGGCAACTCGACCTACGAGCTGGCCTACGAGGTCACGCTGCGCAACCGCAAGGACACCTCCATCACGGTGGACGTGAACGAGCCGATTGGCGGCGACTGGACGATCAGGACCTCAACCCATCGCTGGACCAAGACCGAGGCCTTTGCCGCTCGCTTCGCCGTGCCGGTCGGGGCAGGCGCCGAGACCAAGGTGCGCTACCGCGTCCGCGTGACCTGGTAGCAGACCTGTCACGGGAAACTTGTCACGAGGTCTGACCCCGGTGGCACGGATTTCGTGCCATCGGGGCTGCTGACCCAGGATGAGCGGCAGACCGTTCTTCGGATTGCCAATGACCACCACCTTGGTGTTCGGGCTGTCGACGAGCTTCTCGGTGGAACTGCATCTGCTGGGCCACCTCTTCGCGGCCGGCCGGCGCGGGGAGAGATGTCGATCGTGGTCGAGGCCATGATGCCTTTCCTTTCCTGAATGAAACGCGGATTGAGCGCACAAAGTGCGCCACGGCAAGACGTTGCAGCGGGTGACATCGGTGGCCACTCGCGCGGTATCATGAAATCTGCGTTCCTGCCCTTTTCGTCGCCATCTGGCGGCCGGAGTCAGCTTCGTGACACGACGATCCTGCGCCCGCGCGCTCGCAGGCGCGCTGGCAATCGCCGCGCCCCTGGCCGCCGGTGCCCAGCCCCAGCCTGCATCTCCCGCCGCCGGACCTCCGGTCATCGCGGCCGAACGCCTCGCGGAGGATGAAACCGTCGTCATCGACGGCGTGCTCGACGAGGCCGTCTGGTCCCGCGCGGTACCCGCCACCGATTTCCGGCAGCGCGACCCCAGGCCTGGTGATCCGGCCACCGAGCGCACCGAGGTGCGCGTGGCCGTCGACGGCAGGCGCCTCGTCCTCGGCGTCGTCTGCTTCGACTCCGAACCAGACCGCATGCTGGCCAACCAGATGCAGCGGGATGAGTCGTTCGGCGGTGACGACCGCTTCCTCTGGGGCCTCGACACCTATCTCGACGGCCGCACCGGCTACTTCTTCGAGATCAACCCGGCCGGCGCGATGGGCGATGGCCTGGTGACCGGCCCCGGGGGTGGCGGGGGCGGCGGCGGCAACTTCGGCGGCGACATGAACAAGTCGTGGGACGGCATCTGGATCGCGCGCGTCCGCCGGAACGACACAGGCTGGACGGCCGAGGTCGAGATCCCCTTCCGCACGCTGAATCTGAATCCGAACACCGACGCATGGGGCGTGAACTTCCAGCGCACGGTGCGCCGCAAGAACGAAGAGAGCCTTTGGACCGGCTGGGAGCGCACCGAAGGTCTGCTCCGCATGTCGAACGCGGGACGCCTGACCGGCATCGGCAAGGTGTCGACGGGCCTCGGGCTCGAGGTCAAGCCGTACGGCGTGGCCTCGGTGGGCAACGCGCCGGGGCTCGGTCTGCCGGCAACGACCGGCGATGCCGCCGCCGGGGTCGACCTCTTCTACAACATCACGCCGGGACTCAGGGCCAACTTCACGGTCAACACCGACTTCGCGGAGACGGAAGTCGATCAGCGGCGCACCAACCTGACGCGTTTCCCCCTCTTCTTCCCAGAGCGCCGGGATTTCTTCCTGGAGGGCTCGACCTTCTTCGACTTCCCGCCCGGCGACGCGCAGCCGTTCTTCTCCCGGCGCATCGGCCTCCAGGACGGTCAACCGCAGCGGGTGCTGTTCGGCACCAAGCTCACCGGCCAGATCGGCAAGCAGGACCTGGGCGCCCTGCACGTGCGGACGGGCGACGACGACGGGGAGCCCGGCACCGACACGCGGCTGGCGGGCGAGGACTTCACGGCCGTCAGGCTCAAGCGGCGGTTCGGACGCCAGTCTTTCGCCGGGCTGCTCTACACGCGTCGGGCCGGGGTCGACGACGCGGCCGGCATCACCGACCAGCACACGCTCGGCTACGACGTCACCTTGTCGACGCCGTCGCTCTTCGGGTCGGGGAAGAACTTCGAGACCGGTGGCTACTACCTGCACACGACGGGCCTCGAGGACACGGCCGGCGGGTCGGACACCTTCGGCGGACGCGTACAGTACAACAACCAGCCGATCTCGGCCGGTATCTTCTTCAGACAGGTCGACGCCGCCTACGACGCGGGCGTCGGGTTCACGCCGCGCCGGAACTTCCGCCGCTGGAATTCGCGCTTCGAGTACGCGCCGCGCATCAACCGAGGCATCATTCGCGAGCTGCAGTTCAGCGGTTTCGCCGAACTCGCCACGCTGCCCGACAACACGCTCATCACGCGGCAGTTCTTCCTGACCCCGCTCGAAGTGATCTTCGACAGCGGCGATCGGCTTCAGCTCCAGGTATTTCAGGCCACCGAGCAGCTCGAGGTGGACTTCGAGATCAGCGACGGCATCCTCCTGCCCTTTGGCAGCCGCTACGCGTGGCTCCGGCAACAGGTGACGCTCGACTCGGCGCAGAATCGGCCCCTGTCGGCGCGCGCCGAGTACTCCTTCGGCGAGTTCTACTCGGGCCATCGACGCGAGCTCAACCTCGACATCCGGTTTCGGCCGCGCCGAGGGGTGTTCGTCCAGGCGTCGAGCGAGTACAACGACGTGACGCTGGCCGAGGGCGCCTTCACGACGAAGCTGTACCGTGTCGACGCACGCACGCAGTTCAGCCCGTGGCTCTCGCTCTCCAACAACATCCAGTTCGACACGCAGAGCCAGTCGCTCGGCTGGCAGATGCGCTTCCGCTGGATCCGCAAGCCCGGCAACAACCTGTTCGTCGTCTACACGCACAACTGGCTCGACGACCGGCGCCTCATCACCCTCGACCGCAAGGGGGCGATGAAGATCGTCCAGACTTTTCGCTTCTAGCAATTCCGGCGTCCCCGACACGGGCCCGGAGGTGGGGCCTGGCCCCTTTGCGATTCTGTAAGGGGCCTGGCCCCACGTGCCAGCACGTAGCAGAATCTGCACGCATGAACTTCAACAGCGACAACGTCCACGGCGTCGACCCGGCGATCCTCGACGCCATCGGCGACGCCAACACCGGCACGGCCCGCGCCTATGGCTACGACGACTGGACGGCGGCGGCCGAGCAGCGGCTGCGCGACGTGTTCGAGTGCGATCTGGCCGCCTACCTCGTCGTCACCGGCACGGCGGCGAACTCGCTGGCCCTCACGGCGTGCTGCCCACCCTACGGCGCGGTGGTCTGCCACCGCGAAGCGCACATCATGACCGACGAGTGCGGCGCGCCCGAGATGTTCAGCGGCGGCGCCAAGCTCATGGGCGTGGGCGGGGCCGCGTGCAAGCTGACGCCCGCGGCCGTCACCGCCATGCTCGGCACTCTCGGTCGCGGTGAGCATGAACAGCGCCCCAGCGTCGTCTCGCTCTCGGAGGCCACCGAACTCGGCACGCTCTACACGCCGGCAGAGGTGGCCGCGCTGGCATCGCTCGCACGGGAACGCGGAATGCGGATGCACCTGGACGGCGCACGCTTCGCCAACGCCGTGGCGCGGCTGGGCTGCACACCGGCCGAGCTCACCTGGAAGTCGGGTGTCGACGTCTTGACATTCGGAGCGACCAAGAACGGCGCCTTGGGCGTCGAGGCCGTGGTGTTCTTCGACACCACCCTGGCGCGCGACTTCCTCTACCTGCGCAAGCGCACGGGCCAGCTCGTCTCGAAGGGCCGCTTCCTGGCGGCTCAGATGCTTGCGTATCTCGAGGGCGACCGCTGGCTGGCGAACGCGCGTCACGCCAACCAGATGGCAGATCGACTGGCCAGCCGGTTCGGCGCGCTGCGAGGCGTGCGGCTGCCGTTGCCGGTCGAGGCCAATGCCGTCTTCGCCATCGTGCCGCAAGCGTTGCACGAGCACCTGCAGCAGCAGGGCGCCCGCTACCTCGTGTGGCCGGGTGAGGGTCCTGGCACCGACACGGTCGGTGACGGCGAGGTGTTCATCCGGCTGCTGACGTCGTTCCGGACCACCCCGGACGACGTCGATGCTCTCGCCGGGCTCGCGTCGCTGGTCCCATAGCCATCGGCAGCGCCGGGCACTGGACGACGGGGGTGCTAGTGTCCTGGAACCGAAGTTCGCTGACATATTGTCACCGAACTTCGGTTCCAGGACACTAGATCAGTGCCAGCAGGTCGCGAAAGGCGTCGCGAACCGTTTCGACAATCGCCCGCACGATCGGCCACAGGTCGCCTTCGGCAGCCACATCGGCGGCGACCACCGGATCGGCGATGACCAGCCACGCGCCCATCGCCACGACCGGCACCACGACGAGCGCCACGAGACCCGCGGTGAGCAGGGCGCGCCACGTCCAGATGCGCGACCGTGAGGGTTTGATGCGAGGGACATCCATGGCGATCGACCGTACGATAGGCGAGGAGCATGCCACCGTCGCCCGGGTGACGACATCGACGGAAGTGGCCTGAATCCGCCGCGTTGCCACCGTTCCTCCCACCGGCCGTCACATGGTCGCCACGCCACTGTCCGGATCCGGAACGGCGGCCGTGCCACATGCGCACGGACAGGTCTGGCGGCGGTCGCTGGCAGGCAATTGCGGCGTGATAACGTGCGGCGCATGACCGCCTCATCCTCGACCCGCTGGCTCGCCGCGGCCCTGTCGGCAGCGCTCGGGACCCTCGTCTCGGGCCCACCCGCGGTTGGCGCAGCGCAGGCGCCTGGAGCGGCGCGGACGGTGCTCGTGAAGGCGGCGCGGATCATCGACGGCCGTGGCGGCGCCCCGCTCGTGAACGGCGGCGTGCTGATTCGCGGCGACGTCATCGAACGCGTCGGGCCGGCCGCGGGCATGACCGCCGACGAGGTCATCGATCTCGGCGCCTCCACGCTGCTGCCGGGCCTCATCGACCTGCACACGCACCTCACCGATGAGGTCGGCACCAACTGGGAGTCGGCGCTCCTGACGACCACCCCGGGACGGGCAGCCATCTACGGCGCGGTCAACGCCAGAACCACGCTGATGGCCGGCTTCACGACCGCCCGCGACATGGGGCCGACCTGGCCCTACGTCGACATCGACCTGCGCTACGCCATCGACAAGGGCTCGATTGCCGGGCCACGGCTACAGGTGGCCGGCAACTACGTGTCGGCGACCGGCGGCGCCGGTGATGCGCGGCAATTCTCGATCTACGTGGACGTGCCGATTGTGAGGAACCTCGCCGACGGCGTCGACCAGGTGCGGCAGGTGGTGCGCACGAACCTCAAGAACGGCGCCGACTTCATCAAGATCCTGGCCACCGGCGCCGTGATGTCGAAGGGCATCCCGCCCGGAGCGCAGCAGTACACCGACGCCGAACTCGCCGTGGCCGTCGAGGAAGCCGCCCGCTGGGGCAAGTTCGTGGCCTCGCACGCGCACGGCGCAGACGGCATCAAGGCGTCGCTCAGGGCCGGGGTGCGCACCATCGACCACGGCAGCATGCTCGACGAGGAAGGGGCACGCCTGCTCAAGGAGAAGGGCGCCTACTTCGCGCCCACGCTCTACGTCGGCCACACGATCCTCAACGACAACCAGGCGCTCAACATCCCGGCGCATCAGGTCGAGCGCGAGTTGGCCATGCAGGGCACGCAGGAGAAGGCGTTCCGGATCGCCCTCGCCCACGAGTTGCCGATCGCTTTTGCCACCGATGCCGGCGTCTTCCCCCACGGCGACAACGCGCGTGAGTTCAAGCTGCGTGTCGACCTCGGCCAGTCACCAATGGCGGCCATCGAAGGCGCGACGCGCATCGCGGCCGAGGCCATGGGCTGGGCCGACCGCGTCGGCACGCTGCAAGCCGGCCGCTTCGCCGACCTGATCGCCGTGGACCAGGATCCGCTGGCCGACATCACCGCGCTCGAACGCGTGCGCTTCGTGATGAAGGGTGGCGTCGTGCACAAGTCGAAGTAACAGCGACAGCCTCCTCCATGAAGCCATTGGTCGTTGCCCTGTGAGTCCTCGGCCTCGCCCTCGGTGGGCCGCTCGCGACAACGACCGCACGATGCTGTACGGCGCGGCGCTGCCCATTACGCTGGCACCCTGAGTCGTGCTTCGACGAGTCAGGCCCCTGCGCCGTAGGCGGCACCGGCGCTATTTGCGGATGTCGGCTCCTTCGACGATGGCCGCGTAGGCATAGCCGGCGCCGAAATCCTTGTCGGTCGCGAGCACACCGCTCACCGTCACGACATCGCCCTCCTGGAGTTCGGCAGCGCTCGTTACGACGAGATCGTGCGTCCTGTCGGCGACGATTCCACTGCCGTCCTGCACGTGGTACCAGTTGACGCCCATGATGGCGAGATTGACTTTGACGATCTGTGCGCGCACGACGACGGGCTTGCCCGAGAGCGCCGTGCGCTTCGCCCAGATGTCGGCCACCGTGAGGCCGCCGGGCGCCCGGGCCACCGGCGCGATGAGAGCCGCCCCAGACGGCGCTGGCGTGTCGGCGGCCGCGTCGCTGGCATGACTGCCCACCATTGGCGGCTCGCCAGCTGAGGGCGGCGCCAACACAGCGGCGATCGGCGTGCCGTCCATCACGACATCGCGCACGAAATAGATCGTGGCGAAGTCGCGGTTCAGCGTGCGACTGTGGAAGTCCCGCATCGGCATGTCGACGGCGGCCGAGATGGTCGCGCCACGCGTGATGGCGAACTCAGCCGCTGCCATCCACGTGTCGCCGCCCTCGCCGGTGAGGCGCGCGTAGGTGTAGCCGCCGGAGTTCATCGTCTCAGCGACCACGCCTGACACTGACGTCAGGCCCAGGTCGTTCGACATGGGCTGGTCGGCGCGAGCCGCCGCGGTTGAAGCGATTGCTCCGTCGGTGGCAGTGGAGGCCGGTGAGGCGCCGCATGCGGCGGAAGTAACGGCAGCGAGTGCGAACCCCAGCAAGAGGCAACGAGTCATCGTAAGTGCGTCTCCGGGCCGCGCGGATCGCGGCACCCGTCAACGATACTCCGCGGCCGCCCCAGCTTCGACGGTGAAGGGGAAACGGTGGTGCTTGACACGTCGGCAGGTGAGGCGTAGGGTGGATCTTGGATGCAGTGACCGCCTGAGGGCGAGGGACCCGCCGCATCCGTTCGGCATTCAGGTTCCGCCACGGAAGGAGGCCGCACGTTGACATTGGTCGCATGCGAAGATCCGCCGGGCTTCGTACAGCCTTCGTAGCGCGGGTTCCAAAGCGCGAGTGTTGCCTCGTCCCAGGCTGATCACGCCACCTGGACTGGTCGTCCGGTCCGGTCAACAGCGTGCCAAGTGGCGCGCCGATCCGGGCACGGCGTTCGAACGCCATGGTTGACGAGTAGGGCACGCGCCGGCGGCACACGCGTTTGCGAAGAGCTGCACGGACCGATAGCAGCTCACGCAACACAGTGAGCGGGAAACGGGCACCCTGAACATCGGGTGCCCGTTTCTTTTACACTCGTGGCCATGCGTGCCAGCCTCCTGCTCGTTCTCGCCACACTTGGCCTCACCAGTGTCGCCCTGTCGGCGGGCCAGCAACCGCCACTGGCCGAGGCGCCGAATCCCGTCCGGGCGGCGTATACCAAGTACGAACATCTGATTCCGATGCGCGACGGCGTCCGGCTCTTCACGTCCGTCTACGTACCGAAGACGTGCAAGGCGCCGCAGCCGATCATGATGCAGCGCACGCCCTATTCGGTGGCGCCCTACGGCATCGACAACTACCGCACGGCCATCGGTCCCTCCGATCACTTCCTCAAGGAAGGGGTGATCGCCGCCTATCAGGACGTACGCGGCCGCTATCTCTCGGAGGGCGAGTGGGCGGAAGTGCGCCCGCACAATCCACGGAAGGGCGCCAAGGACTTCGACGAGAGCAGCGACACATGGGACACCATCGACTGGCTGGTGAAGCACGTGCCGTGCAACAACGGCCGGGTCGGCATGTGGGGCATCTCCTACCCGGGCTTCTATGTGAGCGCCGGCATGATCGATGCCCATCCGGCTCTCAAGGCCGTCTCGCCGCAGGCGCCCGTGACCGACTACTACATGGGCGACGACTCGTTCCACAACGGCGCGTTCATGCTGGCCGCCAACTTCGGTTTCTACACGAACTTCCCGGTGCGGCGGGCACCCGGGCGGCCAGAGCCGCGTCCGGCCTTCGACTACGGCACACCGAGCGGCTACGAGTTCTATCTGCAGATGGGTCCGCTCTATCCAGGCGCCGCGCGTCTGGGCCTGGCGGAGAATCCGTACTACCGCAGCAACCTCGACCACACGTCGTACGACGACTACTGGAAGGCGCGCGCCATCTGGCAGCATTTCAAGACCATCGCGCCGGCCGTGCTCACCGTCGGCGGCTGGTTCGACGCGGAAGACCTCGCCGGACCGCTCCTGACCCACAAGACACTCAAGGCCAGCAGCCCGGCCACCAAGAGCCATCTCGTGATGGGCCCGTGGACGCACGGCTCGTGGGCGCGCGGCGACGGCCGCACGGTGGGCAATCTCGACTTCGGCACCGACATCTCGTCGTGGTATCGCGAGCACGTCGAGTTCCCGTTCTTCATGCAGCACTTGCTGGACAAGACGCTGGAACCAGTCGCCACCGCCACGATGTTCGAAACGGGCACGAACCGCTGGCGCACGTTCGAGACCTGGCCGCCGGCCGGTACGGCTGAGACGATGTACTTCGGCGCCGGCGAGACGCTCTCGACGTCCGCCCCGGTCGAGGCCGACGCCTTCGACCAGTACCTCAGCGACCCCAACAAGCCGGTGCCCTACGTCGGCCACGTGCAGATGGGAATGCAGCGCGACTACATGACCGAAGACCAGCGCTTCGCGGCGACGCGGCCGGATGTGCTGGTCTACCAGACGCCGCCGCTCGAGGCCGACCTGACGGTGCTGGGCCCGATCGGCGTCGACCTCCACGTGTCGACCTCCGGCACCGACTCGGACTTCGTCGTGAAGGTCATCGACGTCTTCCCCGCCGACTACCCGACGCCCGAGTGGAAGGGGCCGCAGCCCGAGCCGGCCAACCGGGTGCGCATGGGCGGCTACCAGCAGCTGGTGCGCGGCGAGCCGTTCCGTGGCAAGTTCCGCCAGAGCTTCGAGGCGCCGGTGCCGTTCACACCCAACCAGCCCGATCGCATCCGCTTCAACCTGCCGGACGTGGCGCACACGTTCCGGCGCGGCCACCGGCTGATGGTGCAGATCCAGAGCTCGTGGTTCCCGCTCATCGATCGCAATCCACAGGTCTTCACGGATATCCCAAAAGCGCGGCCTGAGGACTTCAAGGCCGCCACCCAGCGCGTCTACCGCAGCACAGCGCGGGCCTCGGCGATCACGCTGAATGTCGAACCGCCGAAATAGGCCTTGGACCTACGCCCGCTCGAACGTCGCGGTGTCGCGGTTCTTCCGCACCTGGTCCCAGCGAAAGTGCTGGCCGTTCATGGCCACGTAGACGCCCGGCGGCAGCACCTGCGCGAAGCTGAGCGCGCTGCCCAGGTTGAACAGGCCGTCGGAGCTGCCGAAGGCGTACGGGATCATGGCGCCGGTGAAAACCACGGTTTTGCCGGCGAGATTGGCGGCGGCCACCGCGCGTGCCGTCTCCACCATCGTGTCGGTGCCGTGGGTGACGACGAGGCGGTCCACGTCAGACTGGCGGCACTGCTCGACGACCAGCGCGCGATCGGCGTCGTTCATGTCGAGGCTGTCGATCATCATCAGGGTGCGGACGGACACCGGCACCCGCGAGCGGCCCTTGTCGAGCATCTCCTGCACGTGGGTGTCCTTGAAGAACAGCCGCCCGCGCACTTCGTCGTATTCCTTGTCGAACGTGCCGCCGGTCACGAGGATTCGAATCATCGACTACCGGCTAGCGGCTAGGGGCTAGCGGCTAGACGGCCTCCCTGAGATAATCGGCGCGTCATGTACGCCATCGCCATTGTCCGCTATCGCCGGCCGATTCAAGAAGTCGAGGCCGTCACCGATATCCACCGCGTCTATCTACGTCAGCTCAAGGCCGCGGGCACGCTCGTAGCCTCAGGGCCGATGGACCCGCGCTTCGGCGGCATCTTCCTGCTGAAGGTGTCGGACGACAACCCGCAGCGCGATCTCGATGCCATCCGCGACGGTGATCCGTTCTATCAGCATCACATCGCCCAGTACGAGCTGCTGTGCTGGAACGTGAACGTCGGCAAGGACGACCTCGACCGCATCTCAGCGCCGCCCACGGCCTGACCGAAGCCGCCTCCGACGCTCACACGGCAACGTTGGCCCGTAGCCGCGGTGCGACGGCCGGCGGCCGGCCGTCGGTCGCTTCGGCAGGCCTGGCGAAGAAGTAGCCCTGGCCGAACTGGCAGCCGAGCAGACGCAGATACTCGACCTGCGCGGCCGTCTCGGTGCCTTCGGCCACGATCTCGAGCTTCAGCGTGCGCGCCAGGCCGAGGATGAGCTTGACGATCTCACCCTTGTCCTTGTCGGTGCCGATGCCGGCCACGAACGAGCGGTCGATCTTGAGCACGTCGAGCGGCAGCGACTGCAGGTAGCTGAGCGAGCTGTAGCCGGTGCCGAAGTCGTCGAGGCTGATACGCACGCCGAGCTCCCTGAGCTGCGCCAGCACGACACGCGCGCGCGCGGCGTCCTTGATGGCGGCGCCTTCGGTGATCTCGAGCCGTAGACTCGACGCTGGACAACCCGTGGCGTGCAGCACGTCTGCCACGCGCTGCACCAGGGCTTCCTGGGCAAAGGCCTTGGCCGACAGGTTGACGCTGATGGTGAAGGCCGGTGACACGACGCCGCTCGACAGCCACGCGCGCCCCTGCCGGCACGACTCCTCCAACACCCACTCGTCGATCTGCGTGATGAGGCCTACTTCCTCGGCCACGTCGAAGAACTCGCCGGGTGACACGAGCCCGCGTTCGGCATGCTGCCAGCGCACCAGAGACTCGACGCCGACGACGCGGTGGTCGACGAGCGACACGATGGGCTGGTACCACACGCGGAACTCGCCGCGTTCGACGGCGCGCCTGAGATCGGTCTCGAGCCGCAGGCGGCGCACGGCCTCGTCGTGCAGGGCGGCGTCGAACACCGAGTAGCCGCCGGCGCCGGAGTTCTTCGCCCGGTACATCGCCAGATCCGCGTCCCGGATGATGTCTTCGCCCGACTTGTGCCCCTCGGCGGCAACGGCCACGCCGATGCTGGCGGTGGTGAACACGTCCTGACCGTCGAGGTGGAGGGGCTGCGCGGCCATCTGTTGCACCCGCTCGGCCACGCGCACGGCATCGAACGGTTCACTGATGCCATCGAGCAGCACCGCGAACTCATCGCCGCCGAAGCGCGCCAGTGTCGGCTCGGGCAGCATGGCCGCGCCGGGCATGCGCGACACGACGTCTTCGGCGCGCACGGCGGCTGCCAGGCGCTCGGCGAACAGCACCAGCAGGCGATCGCCGGCGGCATGCCCGAGGCTGTCGTTGACGTGCTTGAAGCGATCGAGGTCGACGAAGAGCACGGCGAACTGGTAGTCTTTGCGCCGCACGCGCCGCGCCAGCGCCCGGTCGAGACGATCTTTGAAGTGCGACCGGTTCGGCAACTGCGTCAGGTGGTCGTGAATCGCGTCGTGGACGAGGCGCTCGTGCGCCGCTCGCAGGCTCACGCTCATGGCGTTGAACGCCTGCGCCACCGTCGCGGCTTCTGCCGTGCCGCGCACGGGCAGCTGAAGCGAGAGGTTGCCGGCCGCGATCTCGGTCGCGGCCGTAGCGATGTCGCGCAGGGGACGGCTCAGGTGCCGGCTGAGGAACACGCCGCCCAGCAGCGACAGCACCAGCGCCACCACGCCAGCGATGAAGAACCGCCCTTGGAGCGCGTCGACGAACTGCTGTGTGGCGGCCCAGTCAGAGAGCACCAGCAGCCGCACGGCGTCGCCGCCTGGAAGGTCCTGTCGCAGCGGAAACACGCCGGCGACGTATTGCCGGCCGCCGACCTCGAGCGCGTCGTCTTTCACCCCTGGCGATGCCATCGTCGCCTTCACCAGCATGTCGGAGCTCTCGCCCATGAGGGCCCGGAGGCTGGTCGCCACGACGCGACCGTGTACCACGAGCACCACCTCGCAGCGCGCCAGATTGGCCAGGTCGCGGGCGATGACGTCGGTGAGCCGGTAGCCCGCAGTCAGCGTGCCGAGCGTGCGCTCCCGCTCGCGTACCGGCACCGAGACCACGAGAAACAGCCCATCGCCGTCAGGCACCAGGGCGCCAGTTGCCTCGCCGTGCAGGGCCTTGCTCTGCGCATTCCTCACGACGTTGATTCCGCTGCCGGTGCCATCCTTCCAACCGGCGGCCCCGAGCCACGTGCCGTCGTTGCGGCTGACGATCGTGAATGCCGCCCGAAACTGCGCGCGGTGCGCGTCGGCCAGCGTGTTCATCCCGCCGCGGTCGCGGGCGAAGCGCGGGTCGGCTAGACGGGCCTGGAAGCCCGGCGTCTCGGCGGCCATCGCCACGACATCGATGGCGGATGAAATCCGCAGGTCGAGCAGGCGATGAAAGGCCGTGTGCGCCACCGTGAGGTCATCGGCGACGCGGCCGCGCGACTGCGACGACACGACCCGCAAGGTCGCCAGAAGCACGGCGCCGAGGGCGACCGCCACGAGCAGGCCGAGCGCCAGCGCGACCCGCGCTTCGAGCCGCTGGTGCCACGGTAGATCGATCGGCGCGGCCGTCGGGGTGCTCATGGCCGGGGCGTACCGCGCTCGACGGCTACCGCCACCAGGCACACGCCGCCCGTCAGGGCAGCAACCTGGCCGGTTGCGAGGGGGCAAGCCGGGGCGCGTCGTGCAGCAGGGGGAGCGATTGTCGGGCTCTCTACTTACTGGGTATCGGCGGCTGCCGCAGACACGACTAGCCGCCGGGCGCACACGTCTGCGCACTTTGGAACTCGCGGCGGAGGCAGCCGCAGCATCGGCTGCTAGACTGCGCTCGAGGATTCCCGCTGATGACCTTTCCGCGTCCCTGGCTCGTCGCCGTGCTCCTGGTGCTGCCCGCCACCGTCCACGTGCAGGTGGCCGTGCCGCCTGATGCCGACCCTCGCGTGAGCCAGCTCGTTGCCGCCGTCTCGGAGGCACGGCTGCGCGCGCTGGCGACCACACTGGTTGGTTTCGGCACGCGCGAAAGCATGTCGAACACGACCTCGCCCACGAGAGGCATCGGCGCTGCCCGTCAGTGGATCTTCGACGAGCTGGCAAGGTCGAGTGCGCGCCTGCAGGTCTCGTTCGACAGTCACGTCATCGCCCCGCAGGGACGCTTCACGCGCCAGACCGAGTTGCGCAACGTGATGGCCGTGCTGCCGGGGCGCTCGGCCCGCCGCATCTACATCACCGGTCACTACGACTCACTCAACCTCGGCAGCGGCGGACAGCAGGCGCTCAATACCGCCGGCGGCCAGAACCCCCAGGCACGGGCCGAGTTCGACCACGACGCCGACGCGCCTGGCGCCAATGACGACGGCAGCGGCACCGTGCTCACGATGGAGCTCGCCCGGGTGTTCGCCGCAAGCGGCATCGAGTTCGACGCCACGCTGGTCTTCATCTGCTGGGCTGGCGAGGAGCAAGGGCTCGTGGGGTCGGCCGCACACGCGCAGGCGCTGGCCGGCGCGAACGTGCCGGTCGAGGCGAACTTCAACAACGACATCATCGGCAACATCCACGGCGGCAACGGCGTTATCGATGCCGAGACCGTCCGCGTCTACTCGGTGGGGCCCGAGGACTCGATGTCACGCTCGCTCGCCCGCTACGTGCAGCGGGTCGCGGCGCTCTACGTGCCGTCGCACCGCATCCGTTTGATGGCACGAGAAGACCGCTTCGGCCGAGGTAGCGACCACTCGTCGTTCACGCGTCAGGGCTTCCCAGCCGTGGTCTTCCGCGAGGCCAACGAAAACTTCGCCAAGCAGCATACGGCCGCCGACACGCTGGAAGGCGTCGACTTCCCGTACCTCGCGCAGAATGCCCGCGTGAACGCTGCCGCCGCTGCATCGCTGGCCCTGGCGCCGCCGGCGCCGTCGGTCGTGAACGAACGCGGCCAGAACCTGCTGACGCGCGGGCCCTCAGGCTACGACGCCGCGTTGAGGTGGAGCCCTTCGCCGGGCGCCGTCGGTTACCGCATCTCGTGGCGCGACTCGTGGACCAACGACTGGCAGCATCGTCAGGCGGTGGGCGGCGTGACCGGGTTCGTGCTGCCGAACGTGTCGATCGACGACTACGTGTTCGGCGTGGCCGCCATCGGCCCAGATGGCCACGAAAGCCTGACCAGCGCCTACGTGACACCGCCGCGCCAAAGCGCCGACGTGAAGGTCGTGAAGTAACGCCGCCGGGCGATCAGCGGAACAGCGCCTTGGCCAGCGTGGCGTGCACGCCCTTCACGCCGTCGACCACCTGGGTGACGTGCAGGTCGGCCGAGAGTGACGCCAGCATGTAGGCATCGTCGCGCGACAGCGACTTCGCTGTGACGAGGAACTCCACCATCTCGCGCACGGCGAGTTTTGCGGCCTCGTCCAGATCCTCGTGCAGACCCATGGCGATGTAGTGGGTGGCCGTTTCGGCGCGCGGCCACTTGAGGCGCTGCCCTTTGTGCAGCCTCACTTCGATCTGCCCGGTGAGCGAGGTCTCGAGCGCCGTGCCGGTGACCTCGCCGTGGCCCTGTAAGGCGTGGCCATCGCCGATCGACAGGAGTGCGCCAGCAACGTGCACCGGCAGGTAGAGCGTCGACCCCGCCACGAGATCTTTGTTGTCGAGATTCCCTCCGTGCCATCCCGGTGGCCGGCTGGAGAGGCGGCCCGAGAGCGGCGGCGGCGCCACCCCGATCGATCCGAAGAACGGCGCCAGCGGCAACGAGATGCCGGGGGCGAACTCGACAGTGGTGGCACCCGCGGCCCAGCGCAGCAGCTTCATCCGGGCGTACGGGAAGTCGTCCGGAATCGTGCCGCCGCCGGGAGCGAACGCGTTCACGCCGAAGGTATGGAGGTAGCCGATCGTGAGCAGACGCACTTCGAGCGTGTCGCCCGGCTCGGCACCCTCGACATAGATCGGCCCGGTCATTGGATGGGCGCCTGGGCCGCGGTCGGTGATGGCCTGCTCCACCGCCAGAAGCGCCGCGGGGATCTCCGTGTCGGACACCCCCAGCATGCGCAGCCGCGTGAGGCCGCCAGCGATCATCGTCTGCACGTTGACGCGGTCGCCAGGAGCGACGCGCAGCACCGGCGCGACCTTGGCGTCGTAGTACCCCCAGTGCACGTGCGCAGGTGTCACCGGAAGGTCATGCACCTTGGGCGCCTGGGCGCTCACGGCGGCGGCCGCGCCCAGCATGAGAAGTGCCGGGGACCAGTACTGTCGTGTCATGCCGTCTCCAGCCTTGGCGCGGATTGTCTCATGGCGGCGCCCGAGCGCCCACCGGGCGGTTTGCGGCCGCGGCCGGCCAGAGCATACTGGAGTATTGCCGCCGGGCCTGACGGCCCGCATTCGTGACCCACCCACCGCCCGAGAGAAAGCTCGTGTCCCTGTCGCTCGCCGCGCTCGGCGTGGTTTACGGCGATATCGGCACCAGTCCGCTATACGCGCTGCGTGAGTGCTTCTTCGGCACGCACTCCGTGCCGCCCTCGCAGGACAACGTGCTGGGCGTGCTGTCGCTCATCATCTACTCGCTGCTCCTGGTCATTTCGCTCAAGTACGTCGCCATCGTCATGCGCGCCGACAACCACGGAGAAGGCGGCATCCTGGCACTCATGGCCCTGCTCCCGGCGCGGAAAGCGGCCGGCCGGCGCATGCCGCTCCTCGTGCTGTTCGGCATCTTCGGCGCTGCCCTGCTCTACGGCGACGGCATGATCACTCCGGCCATCACGGTGCTGAGCGCCGCCGAGGGCCTGAACGTCGTCACGCCGGTGTTCACACCCTACGTCGTGCCACTCACGGTGGCCATTCTGCTGGTCGTGTTCGGCATCCAGCGGCACGGTACCGACTATGTGGGCCGCCTCTTCGGGCCGGTGATGCTGCTGTGGTTCGTCGTCATCGGAGCGCTCGGGGCGGCGTGGCTGGCCAGTAACCCCATCGTGCTCACGGCGGCAGACCCCAGACACGCCGCCGCCTTCTTTCGTGAGCATGGCCTGCACGGCGTGGCGGTGCTCGGCGCCGTGTTTCTCGTGGTCACGGGCGGTGAAGCGCTCTACGCCGACATGGGCCACTTCGGCCGGCGACCTATCCGCCTGGCGTGGTTCACGGTGGTGCTGCCGGCGCTGCTGCTCAACTACTTCGGACAAGGCGCGCTGCTCCTCTCGAATCCGGCCGCGGCCATCAACCCCTTCTTCTTGATGGCGCCGGAGTGGCTGCTCCTGCCGATGGTGGCGCTGGCGACGGGCGCGGCAATCATCGCCTCACAGGCGCTCATCTCGGGCGCGTTCTCACTGACGCAGCAGGCCGTGCAGCTCGGCTACGCGCCGCGCATGACCATCGATCACACGTCGTCGGCCGAGGCCGGGCAGGTCTACGTGCCGCAGGTCAACTGGGCACTCATGATGTGCACGGTGGCGATCGTCGTCGGGTTCCAGACCTCGGCCAGCCTCGCCGCTGCCTACGGCATCGCTGTGACGCTCACCATGATCATCACGGTCGTGCTGCTCCACCACGTCGCCCTCGAACGCTGGCGGTGGCCGAAGGTCGTGGTGTTCGCCATCACCGGGCTCTTCCTGACGGTGGACCTGCTCTTCTTCGGCGCCAATGCCCTCAAGATCATGCACGGCGGCTGGTTGCCGCTCGCCATCGGCGGCGTGCTCTTCACGCTCATGACGACGTGGAAGACCGGCCGCGGCCTGGTGGCCGAGCGCCTGACGGCGCGCGCCGAGCCCCTCGAACACTTCCTGCAGCGGATCGCCGCACATCCGCCAGCCCGCGTACCGGGCACCGCCGTCTTCATGACGGCGCAGCCGCACGGGACGCCGCCGGCGCTCGCCCACAACCTACGCCACAACAAGGTGCTGCACGAGGTCGTCGTGGCGTTGCTCGTGAAGACAATGCCCTGGCCGTATGTCGACGCCGAAGAGCGCGTCAGCATCAAGTCCCTCGGCGGCGGTGTCTTCGACGTGACGCTCTACTTCGGCTTCATGGACACCGTGGACGTGCCGGCCGCCCTGCGGCTGGCGCAGCTCGAGGGGCTGCCGATCGACGCCCACGACACGACCTTTTTCCTTGGCCGTGAAACGCTGATCCCGACGCGGGCGCCGGGGCTGGCGCGGTGGCGGGAGCGCCTCTTCGTGCTGATGGCGCAGAACGCCGGGCGGGCGACCGGCTTCTTCCGGCTGCCGCCGGAGCGGGTCGTGGAACTGGGCGTCCAGGTCGAGCTGTAGAAGGATCCGCGGTCAGCGCTTCGGCCGACGCTTGGTCGTCTTGCGCTGCCTGAGCGCCTCGCCTAGGGCCCACGACGCCACGATCACCACGATGAGGCCGATGAGCGCGAGGAGCAGCGGTCGGCTGGCCATACGTCTAACCCTCGGCTGGCCGTGGGTTGCCGCCGGTCAGCGCGCTCACCGCCAGGCCAATCACACAGACGGCCACCGCGCCGACCAAGTTCAGCCACAGGAATTCGATCCGGGTCTGGGTGGCGACGTAGCCGACACTCGCCATGCCGCCGATGAGGCCGACGAACGCGCCGTGCCCATTGGCGCGCGACGAGCCGATCGCGAGAATGAAGACGCCGAGGATCGAACCGTAGAAATACGACCCGAAGCGGTTGACGACCTCGATGAGCGAGCCGAGCTCCGCGGCGTAGATGGCGACCACGCTGGCGAAGAGGCCCCACAAGGCCACCGCCAGGCGAGACACCCACAGCAGGTGCGTCTCAGGAGCGTCGGCCGACCACCAGCGGCGGTAGAAATCGATGACGGTGGCGGTCGACAGTGACGCCAGCTCCGCCGAGATCGTCGACATGGCCGCGGCCAGGATGGCAGCGATGAGCAAACCGACGAGCCCGACCGGAAGGTGCGTGAGCACGAAGGTCGGAAACACGTAGTTGATGTCGTTGTACGAGGAGTCGCCCGAGACCGACTTCACGATGCCCACGGCCTCGGCGCGGGCGGCCGTCACCTCGGCGGTGGCCGCTGAGAACGCCGCCGTGTACTCGACCGTGCCGGCTGCGTCATTGGCGCGCTGCACCCGGGTCAGATTCGCCGCCGCCTCACGCTGGACATCGAACGCCGCGTCGAAGCGACGCTCGGCAGCGGCATAGTCACCGCCTCGGGAGCTGGCCTTCACCTGTGACTCGTGCGCCGCATTGAAGAGCATCGGCGGCGGGGTGAACAGGTAGAACACGAACATCAGCACGCCCACCAGCAGCACGAGTGCCTGGAGCGGGATCTTCCAGTAGGCGCTCATGAGCAGCGACGTGCGCGCCTCGTCGACCGACCGCGCCGTGAGATAGCGCTGCACCTGGCTCTGGTCGGTGCCGAAATAGGAGCAGAACAGGAAGAACGCCGCGATGGTGCCCGACCAGAATGTGTACTTCTCGGTGAGATCGAAGCGGAAGTCGATGACCTGCATGCGCCCCGTCGTGCCCGCCAGGTGCAGGGCGTCGCCGAGACCGACGCCGTCGGGGAGGCCCATGACCAGCGCCACCACCACCGCCAGCAGGCCGCCCACGATGAGCACC
Organism: Acidobacteriota bacterium; assembly: GCA_018000455.1. Classification (GTDB taxonomy): domain Bacteria; phylum Acidobacteriota; class Vicinamibacteria; order Vicinamibacterales; family UBA2999; genus CADEFD01. The sequence continues at coordinate 85,183 of JAGNJW010000008.1, read as the reverse complement.
ATCTGCTTGACGTCGGTCCAGGCCACGGCCTGCACGCCGCCGAACATCGTGTAGAACGCGGTGGGCAGGGCCAACAGGAGGCACGTGCTGGTCACGCTCAGTCCGAGCATCACCGACAGCACGACGGCGGGCGCCGAGATGACGACGCCGGTCGCCATGGCACGCGACACGAGAAACAGGAACGACGTCATGGTGCGCGTCTTGGCGTCGAAGCGGCGCTCGAGATACTCGTAGGCCGTGTAGACGCGCGCGTGGTGGAAGAACGGGACGAGCGTTACCGACAACACGATCATGGCGATCGGCAGCGCGAAGTACTGCTGCAACAGGCGCATGCCGTCGGCGTAGCCCTGTCCGGTCGTGCCGATCATGGTGACGGCCGAGAGCTGCGTCGCCATCACCGACAGGCCGACCGCCCACCACGGCAGGCTGCGGCCGGCCAGCAGGTAACCCTCGAGCCCCACCTGGTGCTTCGACAGGCGCAAGCCGTCCCACGCGATCCAGCCGAGGTAGGCGGCGATGATGAGCCAGTCGATGGGGTGCATGTTCAGGGGCTAGCCGCTTCAGGCCGCCGTTACGGCGTGAAGTACTCCTGCAGGGCGTAGAGTGCGACCAGCACCGTCACCCAGACGACGGCGACGCGCACGTACTGCTGCTGCATCGCCGTCATAGGGCCATGACCGCGTCAGACAGCTGCCGTGACGCCTGGGCGAGGGCGTCTTTGCGGCCCTTCCACCACGCTTCATCGGCGGCCAGTGCCGCCCGAGACTGCGCGATGGCTTCGGTGGTCCGCTCCGGCGCGGGCCCGCCGTGGGTCTTCCTGATCTCGACGAAGTGCCGCGGGCTCAGAATCCGCTCGATGCCGGCCTCGTCGTAGGCGATCGGCGCGCCGAGGACGTCGGCAGAGGCCGTGGCCAGCAGTTCCGACATCTTCGCCGCCGGCGCGTCGTTCTTGCCGCGAATGACCAGGCCGGCGATCTTGTGGGCGGTACCGAAGGGCAGCCCGTGGTCGCGCGCCAGCGTGTCGGCGAGTTCGGTGATGGTCGTGCCGCCCTCACCCGCCCGGGCCGCCAGGCGCTCGACGTTGAACTGCGCGTCCTCGAGCGCCGCGGCCAGGATCGAGACCATGCGCGTGGCGTCGCGGTACATCGAGGCGATCAGCGGTTGCAGGTCGTCTTCGGTGTCGACGATGTCGCCGAAGGGCGTGTTGTGCACGGCCGTGATGATAGCCTGCGCCTGTCCCACCGCCTGGCTGCCGATACCGCGCGCGTGTTCGAGCGCCACCGGGTTGCGTTTTTGCGGCATGATGCTGCTCGACTGCACGAAGCCTTCGGCCAGTACCAGGTAGCCGAATTCCATCGTGCCCCAGAGCAGCAGGTCCTGCACGACGCGGCCCAGGCCGACAATGGTGATGGCTGCAGCCGAGACGCCCTCGAGCAGATAATCCACCGTGGCGATGCTGCCGTAGGTGTTGCCCGTCGGGGCGTCGAAACCGAGCAGTCCCGAGGTGCGCTGCCGATCGATCGGAAAGCCGGTGCCGGTGATGGCACAGGCTCCGAGCGGGTTCACGTTGGTCGATCGGTAGGCGGCTTCGAGGCGCTTGGCATCGCGTTCGAGCTGCTCGACGATCGCCAGCAGGTAGTGCGCGATGGTGGTCACCTGCGCTGGCTGCGTGTGCGTGTGGGCGCCGTAGATCGTCGCCGTGTGCTGCTTTGCCAGATCCAGCAGTGCCGCGCGGAGCGTCAGCGTGGCCTGTGCCAGCAGCGCGATGCTTCCCCGCTGCCACATGCGGTAGGTCGTCATCGCGATGTCGTTGCGGCTGCGCGCCGTGTGCAGACGGCCGGCCACCTGCTCGCCCGCCGATTCGGCGATGAGGTGCTCGAGGTAGAAGAACAGATCTTCGTAAGTGCCGTCGAACGGCACCTGCCTGACCGCAGCGACGGAAATGCCGTCGAGCGCCGTGCGGAGCACCCGGGCGTCGTCCTTCGAGAGGATGTGCCGCTCGGTGAGCATCACCAGGTGCGCGTAGTGGATGGACACGAGCGGCGCCAGCAGGTGAATCTTGGCGTCTTCGAAGTTGTCGGTGAGTACGTGGTTGACGTACTCGGGGGCAAACCGCATTTCTGAAAGTATACTGCCCGTCGGCCGAGGGTCCGGCTGACCTGCGCGCCGCCTGGAGGACACCATGCGGAAGTCCCGTCGCCTCGTCACCCTGCTCGCCCTTGCCGGTCTCGTCACGATGGGCGGGGCGGCACACGCGCAGGCACCAGCGCCGGCGCTGGACACGCGCGCCACGCTGTCGGTGCCAGGCCTCCACCAGCGGGTCGAGGTCATCCGCGACCGCTGGGGCATCAACCACATCTACGCCGCGAACGAAGACGACCTCTTCATGGCACAGGGCTACCTGGCCGCCAGGGATCGCCTCTTCCAGTTCGAGATCTGGCGACGGCGCGCCACCGGTACCGTGGCCGAGATCCTGGGGCCGCGCGAGCTCACCCGCGACATCGGCACCCGGCTGCACCGGTTCCGGGGCGACCTCGACGCCGAGCTCAACCACTACCATCCGCGCGGCAAGGCGATCGTCGAGGCCTACGTGCGGGGCGTGAACGCGCAGGTGGACGAGGCGCTGCGCTCGCCGTCGACGCTGCCGATCGAGTTCCGGATGCTCGGCATCACCCCCGGCAGGTGGACGCCGGAGGTCGTCGTCTCGCGCCATCAGGCGCTCACGTCGAACCTGCCGAACGAAGTCACGAACACCCGCGCGCTGGCCGCGATCGGCGCCGACGGCCTGCGCGACCTGCTGTGGCTGCAGGGCGGCGATCCCCCGCTCGTGCTCGATCCGCTGATCGACGCCAAGACCTTCCCGGCCGACGTGCTCAAGGTCTACAACGCCTTTCGCGACACCATCCACTTCCGGCCCGAAGACGTCGCGCCCGCCTACCGCAGCCAGGAGCGGGCCGAGGCAGCGGACGAGCCGGCCCTGGCGCGGTCGAGCGACGGCGGCCGGATCGTCGACACCGGCATCGGCTCGAACAACTGGGTGGTGAGCGGCGCCAAGACGCAGAGCGGGATGCCGATCATGGCCAATGATCCCCACCGGGTCATCGAAGCACCGTCACTGCGCTACTGGGTGCATCTCGTCGCCCCCGGCTGGAACGTCATCGGCGGCGGCGAGCCCGTACTGCCGGGCGTCTCGATCGGACACAACGACTACGGCGCGTGGGGGCTCACCGTATTCGGCACCGACAGCGAAGACCTCTACGTCTACGAGACCAATCCGGCCAATGCAGACGAGTACCGTTACCGGGGCCAGTGGGAAGCGATGCGCGTCGTCACCGAGACGATCCCGGTGAAGGGGCAACCGGCCGCCACCGCCACGCTCAAGTACACGCGTCACGGACCCGTGCTCTACGAAGACGCCGCCAAACATCGCGCCTACGCGCTGCGCGCCGGATGGATGGAAACCGGCGGGGCGCCGTATCTGTCGAGCCTGAGGATGAACCAGGCCAAGAGCTGGGCCGAGTTCGCCGAAGCGTGCACCTACAACCGCATGCCCTCCGAGAACATGGTGTGGGTCGACACGAGCGGCACGATCGGCTGGCAGGCCGCTGGAATCGCGCCCCTGCGCTCGTGGAGCGGCCTCCTGCCGGTGCCCGGCGACGGCCGCTACGAATGGGACGGGTATCTCCCGATCAACGCCCTGCCGAGCGAGGTGAACCCCACCCGCGGCTTCATCGCGACCGCCAACCACTACCTCTTCCCCAACGACTATCCCTATCCGAACGCGCGCCACTACACCTGGGCCGACCCGTATCGCGCGCACCGCATCGAGGAGGTCGTGGGCTCGGGCCGCCGCTTCAGCGTGGCCGAGATGACGCGGCTGCAGAACGACGACCTGTCGATGGCCGCGCGGGCCATCGTGCCTCTCCTGCGCGACCTGCCGTTCGCGAATCCGGCCGTGGCCGGAGCCAGGGACCTCGTCCTCCGGTGGGACTTCGTGCTCGACAAGAACTCGAATGCGGCGGCCGTCTACGAACTGTTCTCGCGCCGGCTCATCACGGCCGTGCGCCAGGCCTCGATCCCGGCGGCAGCACGCGCCGCGGTGCCGGCCGGTCTCATCAGCACCAAGCGCGCCATCGACTTCCTCTACGCGCCCGACGGCCGGTTTGGCGCCGAGCCCACCAAGGGCCGTGACCAGATGGTGACAACGGCGTTCGAGCAGGGCGTAGCCGACGTCACCGCGCGCTTCGGCGCCGACATGGCGGCCTGGAAGTGGGGCGACGAGAAGCTGCACCACGCCTTCATCAGGCATCCGCTCTCGGACGCGGTGAACGCCGAGATGAAGAAGAGGCTCGAGGTCGGACCGTTCCCCCGCGGCGGCGATGGCACGACGGTGAGCGCCACCGGCGGCAATGACAACCAGACGTCGGGCGGGTCGCTCAAGATCGTGGCCGACACCGACAACTGGGACAACAGCGTGGGCCTCAACACGCCGGGCCAGTCGGGTAATCCCGACGATCCGCACTACCGGGATCTCTTCGAACTCTGGGCCCGCGGGCGCTACTTCCCGGTGGCCTACTCGCGCGGCAAGGTGGAGTCGGTGGCCGAAACCACGACCACGCTTTCACCCGCGGCTGGACCGACGGCCGGCCGGCCGCAATAGCACGTCATCGGCTGCGACGCCGTGGTCGTCAAGTAGCGCCGGCGCGCCGTCAGCGCGGCGGCCACTTCCAGGGCGGGCGGGACAGTCCGGTGGCTTCCTCCACAGACGTCTCGCCCAGCGTCTTCGACAACGTCACCGGCCAGCAGTCGCGCTGCTGCCGCAGCGTGTCGATGAGCGCGGCGGCGTGCGACACGACGATCACCTGCGCGTGCTGCGACGCCTGCGCGATGAGGCGGCCGAGCGGGGGCAGCAGATCCGGGTGCAGGCTCGTCTCCGGCTCGTTCAGCACCAGCACGTCGGGCGGGCGCGGGGTGAGCAGCGCCGCCACCCACAGCACGTAGCGCAGCGTGCCGTCCGAGAGCTCCGCTGCGCTCAACGGACGCAGCAGCCCGTGCTGGTGCATCTCCAGGCTGAAGCGGCCGTCGTGGACGGCGACGCGTAGCCGGGCGCCGGGAAAGGCGTCGGCCACCGCCGCCTCGAGCGCCTGGTTGTCACCGATTTCCGTGATGGTCTGAATCGCGGCCGCCACGTCGGCGCCGTCGTGCCCGAGCACCGGCGTGCGCGTGCCGACGTGTGCGTGCCTGGCCGGCGCTGCATGGTCGGTACGGAACTGGTCGTAGAAGCGCCAGCCACGCATCTGCTCACGCAGCAGCAGGAGCTCGGGTGCCTGCCGGGGATCGGCGCAGTGCGTCATCATGCTGTCGAAACTCGACAGCTGGTGCGTGAGGAGCGCCCACTCACGGCCCTCGCGCGACTTCACGACGCCCCCCTTGCGCTCGACGAGCACGGCCGACGGCCGCAGCACCTCGCCGGCCCACACCACCTCGCTCTTGATCTCCGGGTCGTGGCCGAAGGCGCCGACCGGCGGCGCCGGCAGCCCGAGATCGATGGCGTAGCTGAAATCGGCCGAGCCGAACCCGAGGCGCAGGCTCACCGGCCCTTGACGTTTGGCACCCCGCACCGGATCGTCGCCCTCGCGCATCCCACGCGAGAAGCGCTCCGGCCCGGCCCAGAGCGTGGATGCCAGGCCGCCCTCCTGCGCCAGCGACGACACCACGCGGCCCTGTGCCGTCTCGGCCAGGAGGCGCAGCGCCCGGTACAGGCTCGACTTGCCCGAGCCGTTGGGCCCGGTGATGAGCGTGAGCCGGCCGAGGGGCAGTACCACCTCGCGAAGGGACCGGTAACCGGCGATGGCAAGCGTCGAGATCATCGGGCAGGTGCTCCATGATCGCCGAATCCAGTACCCTTGAAGGGTGACCCTGGAAACGCCTCTGGATGCTTCGTCGGGCATCGATCCGAAACTGGCCGCCGAAGTCAGCCGCCGCCGCACCTTCGCCATCATCTCGCACCCGGACGCGGGCAAGACGACCCTCACCGAGAAGCTGCTGCTCTATGCCGGCGCCATCGAGCTGGCCGGTGCCGTGCGCGGCAGGAAGACGCAGCGGCATGTCGTCTCCGACTGGATGGACATCGAGCGCGAACGCGGCATCTCGGTGACGTCGGCCGCCCTCGACTTCGACCTCGGCAACTGCCGCGTCACGTTGCTCGACACGCCGGGCCACCAGGACTTCAGCGAAGACACGTATCGCACGCTCTTTGCCGTCGACAGCGTGATCATGGTGATCGACGCCGCCAAGGGCATCGAAACGCAGACGCGCAAGCTGTTCGAGGTGTGCCGCCTCCGCAAGCTCCCGATCCTCACCTTCATCAACAAGCTGGATCTTCCGGGCCGCGATCCGTTCGAGCTGCTCGAAGAGATCGAGCGCGTGCTCGGCATCCACACGGCGCCACTCAACTGGCCGATCGGCAGCGGCGACCGCTTTCGCGGCGTCTTCGACCTGGTGACGCAGGACACGCGCCTCTACGAGCGCGTGAAGGGCGGCGGCTACCGCGCGCCCGTGCACTCGACTCACGCCGCCGATCCGGTGCTCGTCGACATCCTCGGGAAGGACGCGCACGAGACGCTCATCAACGACACGTCGCTCATCAAGGGCGCCGGCACGACCTTCGATCGGGCGGAGTACCTGGCCGGCAATCAGACGCCGGTCTACTTCGGCAGCGCCCTCGACAACTTCGGCATGGAAGCCCTGCTGCAGGCCCTCGAGACGTTGGCGCCGCCGCCGCAGCCGCGCATGACGGAGCAGGGCCTGGTGTCGCCGCTCGCGCCGGGCTTCTCGGGGTTCGTCTTCAAGATTCAGGCGAACATGAACCGCAAGCATCGCGATCGGGTGGCGTTCGTGCGCGTCTGCTCTGGCGTGTTCGAGAAGGACATGGCGCTCGTGAACGCGCGCGTCGGCGATACGGTGCGCGCCACGCGCCCCTACCGCTTCTTCGGCGGCGAGCGCGAGACGGTCGAGCGCGCCTACCCGGGCGACGTCATCGGCCTGCCGAATCCCGGCAAGTTCGCCATCGGCGACACGCTCTACGCCGGCTCGTTCGTGCGCTATCCGCCGGTGCCGCGCTTCCCGCCTGAGCACTTCGGCCGCGCGCGTCTGCTCGATCAGCGCTCGAAGCAGTTCGTCACCGGCGTGACGCAGCTCGAGGAAGAAGGCCTGATGCAGGTGGTCTTCCCGGTGCACGGCCGCCGCGAGCCGATTCTCGGCGTGGTCGGGCCGCTCCAGCTCGATATCGTCGAGGCGCGGCTCAAACAGGAGTACGGCGTCGAGTGCAAGATCGACCCGATCTCCTACGTGGCCATGCGCTGGGTGAAGGCCGACGCCAAGACGCTCTCGGACCTCGAGAACCGCTCGTCCGGCGTGCTGCGCGCCGTGGACCGCGACGAGCGGCCGGTGCTGCTCTTCGAGTCGCCGTGGCACCTCAGCTACATGCAGCAACAGAACCCGGATCTCGAGCTGGCCACGCTCGGCTAGCGGCCGGGCCGGCCGTTCCACGCCTGCCCGGCGCTCGCGGTCGGCGGCGCGAGTTGATCGAGTGTGCGCACTCAGGGCCGGGCGGCGGGCCCGACGGCGGTGGCCGTGAACCCTGCGCGCGACGCCGCCACCTGCCAGCGGCTCCAGGTGTCGGCTGCCGTGCAGACGTCGAAGCCATCGAGCACGCCGCACGCGAGCGGCCGGCGCGTGGCTGCGCCAAGCACCGCGCGCATCGCCGGGCTGAGCACATAGAGGCTCTCGTCGTCCACGCGCCCGGCCCGCAGGTCGGCTTCGAGCGTGGCGCAGTAGCGCAGCACTTCCGCGAGATCGTAGCGGCCGGCATTGCCGGAGTTGATCGTGACGCCGTGACTGCCGGCCATGAGCGAAAACGGCAGATGCGGACCGGCAGCCGGCGCCCACACCTCCGTGCACATGTCCGGCGGCGCCATGGCCAGGTGGCGGTAGGCCGGCACCAGGACCTCCCACGCGGGGCTCTTCATGGGCGAGTCATAGTCGGTCCACCACGCGCTCTGCCGGCGCCCTTCGATGGCACGGTAGGCGGCGCTGAGGTCCACGGCCTGGAGCACGACGGCACCGGCCAGGACGGCGAGCGCGGTCCGCCGTGGCAGGCGCGACACGACCACCATCGCCGTCAGTGCGAAGACGGCATACATCGAGACCCAGCCGAAGCGACCGCTCGAGCGGAACATCGCCATGCTGGCCGGCGCCCAGGCGTTCAGGTCGATGAGCGTGGCCGCGCCGAAGGTCACAACCGGGCTGACCGCCATGACCGTGCACGCCGCCACCGCGAGCCAGCCGAGGCCGAGCCGCGGCATCGCGCCGCGGCGGCGCGCGGCCACTACGATCGCCACCACCGTCACGAGCAGCCAGCCGAGACCGAAGTAGACATGGCCCTCGTACTGGCCCTGGGTGGCGAGCGGAATCTCGGGCAGCAGCGTCGAGTAGCCCATCCCGATCACGGGGGCGAGCAGGTTCATCGAGTAGTATCCCAGCCCGGCGGACTGCAATGCGCCCGCCGATCCGACGAGGAAATAGCCGCATTGCCAGAACACGAGGCCCGTCACAACGGCCACCGCAAGGACGTTGGCGGCCAACCCCGCCAGCGCCCGCCGCGCCGGACGCTGCCCCCACGCCCGATTGCCAAGGGCCGAAACCGCCAGCGCCAGCACCATCGCCGCGAGATACGGTTGCGTGGCCGCGACGAGCGCCGAGAGCGTCAGCCAGGCCCCGACGTGCCAGCGGCGTGATGCCCGCATGCCGTCGACGAGCAGCCAGATCGAGGCCAGCAGCAGCCAATGGGCGCAGAGCGCCGGGTGTCCCGTGCGGTTGATGAGGGCCGGCACCTGCACGAAGAGCGCCGCGCCGAGCACTTGCAGCCGCCAGTCAGGCGTGGCGAGCCCGACCAGCAGCGCCCCGAAGACGCCCTGCAGCACGAAGCATGCGAGCAGCCACGCGCCGAGATACTGGAACGGCTCGGGCAGCACGGCCTGCAGGGGCTTGAGCGCGAAGGCGGCGACGGGAATCGCGTCGGCATTGCCGATCGAGGTACCCACCGGGTGGCCCACGGCGGGCACCGCCCCGAGCGGCCACTGCCACGGCGTGTGCCGGAAGTGCGTCCACGCCAGCACGTAGGTCTGCAGGTCGTGACGCATGGTCCAGCCGAGGTTCGTCGGCCTGACGATCTCGGGGCCGTCGATGGCGAGAAAGAGCGCCGCGCCCAGCAGGCCGCCGGCAAGCGCCGCCTTCACGCACCGTACCGATCGCGGAGGATGCCGATGTGGTGGGCGAAGTGTCCGCCGACCAGCCACACGAGTGCGCGGGCGGTGACGCGCTGATTGTTGGCCGAGCCGGCGCGGTCGAGCGCGGCCTTGTCGAGCGATCGGATGAGCGCCAGCGACGCCTGCCGCACGGCGGCGAGTTCGGCAACGAGGCTGGCCAGCGGCCGTGCCTCGAAGCCGGCCTTGATCTGCCAGGCGTTCTCGTCGAAGCCGGAAAGCGGCGTGGCATCGGCACGGGCGATGCGGAGCAGGCGGTAGGCGAAGACCCGCTCGGAATCGGCCATGTGGCCCACGACCTGGCCGACGGTCCACTTCCCCTCGGCGTAGCGGTGGCCGGCCTTGGTCTCGGGCCAGGTGGCCATGTAGGCGAGCACGTCGCTTTGCGGCGCCAGCAGCTCGTGGGCGTCGTCCACCGACGACGCATCGAGGTAGGGCTGGTAGAACGGGGCGTAGTCGCCGGGCTTGGGGCGGGCTATCTTCATCGGGACACTCCTGTGGCGGCGGCGAGTGCCTCGGCCACAGGGCCCAGGCTCGCCAACCCGTAAACATCGCGGGGGTACTGTGGCAGGTAGAGGCGTGGACGGCTGGCGAAGCGTGACGCGATCTCGTCGAGATACACCTGCTCCTGGGCGCGGCGAGCCAGCAGGAACGCGTCGGCGGTCTCGCGCGGCAGCACGCGGTTCACGACCAGCCCGCCGATCCGGACGCCGGTGTCGTCGAGTTGCGTGAGGGCGCGCGCGGTTTCCTCGATCGGCAGGCGCTCCGGAATGAGCACCAGCACGAAGGCGCACGTCCGGCCGCTCGTGAGCCGGGCACGCAGGCCCTGGAGGCGCTCGAAGCGAGCGCGCAGCGACAGCAGGATCGGATCCTCCTGATCGTCCCCTTCCACGCCGAGCATGGCGCGGCGCGACCTGGTGAGCGCGCGGATCCAGGCGTCCATCAGTTCCGGCATCCGCACCAGCCGCAGCGTGTGGCCGGTGGGTGCCGTGTCGAAGACGATGAGGTTGAAGCGCGTATCGTCGCCGAGGATGAGGCCGCCCATGCGATCGACGAGCGCCACTTCCTCGGCGCCGGGCATGCTGGCCGCCAGATCGATCTGCTTGTAGGCTTCTTTGAGGATCGAGTGGCCGAAGAGTGCGCGCACCCGATCTTTCACCTCGCTGACGTAACGCGCGGATTCGGTGGCGGCGTCGATCTCGAGACCCCAGAGATTGGGCAACAACTCGGTGGGATCGGCGCCGATCTTCCGCTCGAAGATGTCGGAGGTGGAATGCGCCGGGTCGGTTGACACGAGCAGCACCTTGCGGCCGGCGCGGCTCGCCGCCAGGGCCATGGCCGCCGCGCAGGTGGTCTTGCCAACGCCGCCCTTGCCGCCGAAGAACAGCACCTCGCGATCGAGCAGGCCCTGCATCGGCGTCAGCAGCACGGCAGGCTGCCGACGGGCGAGCGGTCCATGCCCATGCGCCGATGCCAGAGATGGAACTGGTCGAGCAGATGCGGATAGACCTCGAGCAGATAGAACGCCGCCGGATTCGGCAGGCCTACCACTTCCATGTAGCAGAGCAGGAGGAAGTAGTCGTTCAACTCGGCGGCCTGCTGCTTGAGCTCGCGCTCGTAGCGTCCGTAAGCGACGCCGTAGAGGATGTCGCGCAGGTTCTGCAGGACCGACATGGCTAGCTCTTGCTGAGCGCGCGCTCGATACGGCGATCGGGCACGAGCCACATCACGGCCACCACGCCGTCGCTGAAAGCTTCGAGCCGTCCTTTTCCCATACCGTCGCCGAGGGCTACTGCGTGCGCAGGAACGCGATGACGTCTGCGGCGTCCTGCGGCGTCATGCGGAAGCGCGGCATCGGTGCCCGGGCCTGAATGCCGTTGCGCCTGATGGCGCCTTGCGTGAGCAGACGCTGCGCTTCGATGTCGGTGTAGCCCGGGAGGCCGGCGATGCGTGGCACCTGCACGGGCCAGTCTGCCGACCACGCCACCCGGGCCGGCATCGGGCCGCCGTGGAGGAACGTGCCCTCAACGATGTCTCCTGCCTGGTTGCGGGTGGAATGGCACTCGCCGCACATCACCACCCGCTCGACGAGGTAGCGGCCGTGGGCGGCGTCGCCTTGCACTTCGACGGGCGCCATCGCGCCTTCCCGCTGCTGCGCCGACGCACGCCCTGGCGTCAGCCAGACGACGCCCGTCGCCAGGATCGCTCCGCCGCACACCATCGCCCTCACCCACCCACCGATACCAGCCATGTCACCTCCAACGCGCGGCCGAAGGGCTGACCGCTGCCGTACACATTACGTCCGGGCTGGAGGAGAGGGCGAGGGAATTTCGCGCGCCGCCGGGAAGCGAGGCCGGCTAGTAATTGAACCAGTAGCTGAACTTCACCAGGAACACGTTGCGGGAGGGCGACGAGAACAGGCCCCCGAAGTCGCGGCCGAAGCGGAAGTCGCCGCGGTCGCCGTCCTCTTGGCGTCCCTGCTGCCACACGGCGAAGAGCGACGACCCCGGCCGGTATTCCCAGCGCAGCACGTTGGTCGTGCGGAACGACCGGTAGTTGAAGTCGGCATCGCCCGTGTAGGCGTAGGGCTCAAAGCGGTCGGCGTAAGCCCCGGCCCGGCCGTTCGTGAGCTCACGGAAGCGCTGGTAGCGCCCGGCCGACACGAATGGCTCGGCGTAGCTCTGGAACGACAGCGTCGGCGACATCGTGTAGTTGGCGCGCAGCGTCATGGCCACGGTGCGCTGCTCGAGCCGTCCGAACACGTAGCGGGTGGCGCCCCCCTCGTCCACGTTCTCGACCCACTGCGCATCGTCGTCGTTGCGGTTGAAGCGCACGCCGGTCTCGAGGCGAATGGCTCGGCTCGGCCGCCAAGTGAGGCGGGGGTTGGCGTTGAAGCGCAACGTGCCCTGGCCGTCGCGCTCGAAGTAGCCGTTGTAGCCCGGCGTCACGGCGCGGCGGTCGTCGAGGTCGATGTAGTGCCACAGGCCCAGGCTGTCGTTGGTCCTGACGACCGGGCCGCCGCGCGTCGAGCGATCGCGCAGGCCGCCACCGTTCATGTTGAAGCCGAAGCCCGTGCGCCAGTTGTTCTGGAACGTCCAGTGCATGTTGATGTTGCCGCCGCCGAACAGGCGGTCGCCGCCGAAGTTCCAACCGGCCCACTGGTTGAGGTTGACCATGTACTGGCGCACGTACTTGCCGGGCGTCTGGTCGCGCCACTGCAGCCAGTGATTCATCGTGCGCTCGTCGGCGCGGCGCTGGAAGCCGAGATCGTTCGAGTCGAAGCCCGGGCTCTTGTAGCCGTAGTTGGCGCTGAAGCGCACGCGCTCGCCGCCGATCTTCGAGACCCCGACGGCACCGGCGTGACCCGCCAGCGTCGTGGCCGTATCGTCGAAGGTGAGGTAGTCGCCATCGGGCCGCTGGAAGTTGTGGACGGCGTTTTCCTGCAGGCGGGTGATGGCCGCCTCGCTGCCAGCGATGCGGCTGCCGACGAGAAAGCCGGTGACGCTGTAGCGCGGGCTGAGTCGCCAGTCGTAGTCCACCCCGCCAGCCATGCTGTTGTCGGCCAGGAAGGCGGTATCGGCGGTGGACTGCCGGTTGGTGGTCGTGAGCATCACGCCGAGGTTCGAGTTGTTGGCGAACTCGCGCCTGGCACGCAGCACGTTGAAGCTCGTGAGCGGCTCGACGGTCTGGCGGCGGCGCGTGAGCCCGGCGGCGATCGTCGCCTGCTCTTTCTGCGTGACGGCACTGAGCGCGCCCACCGAGAACTGTCCGATCCGGCCGGTGAGCTTGGCGGCGCCGAGGATGGTGGCCGACACTGGGGCCTCGCTGTACTCGCCGTCGTCGGTATCGGCCGAGCCCTGCGGCGAGCGTCCGATCCGGCGCGAGTACAGCAGCCCCGTGCAGTCGCCGTCGTTGCAGTCCATGTTGAAGCGGAAGATGCCAGATCCTTCGACGAAGAACGGCCGGCGCTCGGCGAAGAAGAGCTCGAAGGCATCGAGGTTCACGGCCGCCGGATCGGCTTCCACCTGGCCGAAGTCGGGGTTGAGCGTGGCGGTGAGCGTGAGGGCCGGCGTGACGGCGTACTTGAGGTCGACACCAACGTTGGCGCCAGGGTTGGTCGCGCGCCAGAGCGGATTCTCGAGGTCTTTCGACGCGCGGATGACCTCGCCCACCGTGTACGGCATGAGCTCGAGGCGCTTGGGCGAGGCGCCGGCCTGCAGGCCGTTGACGGTGCCGAACTGCGAGACGAAGCCGTTGACGCTTCTGGCGAGCAGCGGCCACGTCGCCGTCTCGTTCGCGCGCGGCAGATCGCGGATGATGGCGACGCCCACCGGGCCACCGCCGCGGGCGAAGCGGAGCTGCGAGAACGGGATCTTGAACTCGGCGCGCCAGCCCTCGGCGTCGCGTGTCACCTGCACGTCCCACACGGCGTCCCAGCTGTCGTCGTTGGCGCCGTCGTTGAAGTAGTAGCGGTCGGTCTTGACGCCCGCGGGATTGACGCCGAACTCGTAGGCGGTGCGGCGGTCGTAGTACGAGTCGATGGCGACCTTGAGCCAGTCGGACGGCGAACGCTCGTCGCGACGAGTGAGCATGCCGGTGATCTTGCCAGGTTCGCGGTCGAAGGCGCGGATGGCGACGTAGAGCGCAACAGCGTCGTAGGCGAGCCGTGCTTCGGTGCGCTCGGTGGGTTCGGCGCCCTCGGCCGGCTCGCGCTGCACGAACTCGCCGACGACTGGAGCCAGCGCCCAGACGGGCTCATCGAACCGGCCGTCGATGACGATTGGTCCGGCGGCCGAGACGGCTAGCGCGTTCACGATCGCCCGTTCGCGCTCGCGGTCGGCGCCGTCGGGCGGTGCCGCCAAACCTGTTGGGGCGGAGCCAAGCAGACACACCACAAGGACGGGCAGCACGCGGCATTTCTCGCAGATCATCGGCGTAGGAGTAGACGAACTCACGCCGGAGAAGGTTGGGGCTCCGAGCAACTTCCGGAGCTAGCCGGACTGTTGGTTGATGTTCGCCGGCCTGGGTTTGCGCCTCTTATTGCTGAATGGAGACCGAGCCCACCTTCACCGCCGTCAGCGTGCGGTACGACGCCTGGGCTCCAGCGTCGTCGGCAAGGCATGTCATGGTGATGACGGCGGAATCGACGACCACGCTCGCGGAGGTCATCGACACGGCCACGTCCCGATCAGCTTCGACGAACAGGGACGCAACGCCGAGCACGGTGCCTTCCTCGTAGAGGGTGCAGGTGAGATTGACCTTGGTGTCGCCGTTGTCGAGCAGCATGTGGGACTGGAGCAGGTAGCTACCTGCAGGCAACTTGAACGCCAGGACCGTGGTCTCGATCTGTTCGGTGAGCTTGACCGTCTCTGCGGGCTGGGTGATGAAGACTTCGCTCGGCCCGACGGGTCCCTGAATGCCTTGAGCACCGGTCGCGCCGGCAGGCCCCTGCGGTCCCGTCGGTCCATGTGGTCCTTGTGGACCCGTGAATCCCTGTGGGCCTTGCGGGCCTGCGGGACCATGTGGCCCGGAGGGGCCATCGACGCCAGTCGCACCGGTTGGACCTTGCGGCCCGGGAGTCCCGTCGGCGCCGTTCGCGCCAGTGGGTCCGTGTGGTCCCGCGGGTCCCTGCGGCCCCGTCGCGCCCTCCGGGCCTGGAGTTCCTGGCGCTCCCTGAGGTCCGGCAGGTCCTGGAGCTCCATCCGCGCCGGCGGGACCAATCAGCACGCCGGCCAGATCGGCATTCAACACGACTTGCCCCGGCGTCAGCGCCAGGGGCGCAAACCCCGGATTCGTCGAGGTGCCGGCTTGCACGTAGTAGCGGTCAACCGTTGTCCCGAGGAAGGGCGGGACGAACCGGAACGTGGCGTGACCGCCGGCATCGAGTCGGCCCTGCGCCACAAGGACGACATCCGAGCCGAGCGATAAGGCCTGGCCGCCGGCCGAGAACCCTGCACCGACGACGCTGCCGCCGATGGCGACGTAGTCGCCGGGAGTGCCCGTGACGAGAACAGTGGCCGGCTGTCCCGGCACGACTGCTACGGTCACCACCTGCAGTTGTGGTACCTGCGCTTTAGCCGCGCCGGGAAGCACTGCCGCCAAACAGAACAGCGCGAGGATCGCGCGTCCAAGGAAGGGGGCCCGGAGTTTCAGAAGTCTCATGCCCCATCCAGTGGCAACGACGGTGCCAGCCCACGGGACGCCTTGCGCTGTGCCCGCAAAGACCACTATCCACAGTGTTTACAGAGGAATTCTTCGGCAGGAAACGGGGTGGCCGTCGTCGGTTCAGCGTCGCCGAGTCGATAATTTGGCTCAACTTGGGGCCCTGAACCCCGTGAGTCAAAATTTCGGCGGCGATGACGACCCGATCGAGTGCGGCGATGTGAAGACAATCGCCGGCGGATGTGGTGCGCGCAACTGGCCAGGCGGGCGCCTCGCCTGCCTGGGGGGCGGCGCCTGAGAGGGGTTTCAGTGCACGACCGCGGCGCGGCTGCAGCGTGCGGCCGGCCAGTCGTCGCTGAGAATCGCCCACAGCGCCTGGTCGTGCCACTGGCCGTGGCGGTCGAACGATTGCCGCAGCACTGCCTCTCTTGCGGCGCCGAGCTTCGCCAGGGCCCCGTTGCCGCGGCCGTTGGCTGTCGAGGCCCGGGCCTCGAGGCGCGCCAGGCCCATCGTCTCGAACGCGAAGTCGACGACGAGCTGGGCGCCGGCGAGGAACAACCCGGTGCCCCAATATGCCTCGCCGAGGATGAAGCCCCACTCGGCGACGCCGTCCTTGCCGTCGAGCCGGCGGATCTGGAAGATACCGACGGCCACGGTGTCGCCGTCGGGCACGACCGCGAAGCAGGCATAGCGCCCGGCGGCGCGTTCGCGGTGCGTCCAGGTGATGAACCGCTCGAAGCCCGCCACGCTTGTCGGCGGTGGCGAGATGAACCGCGTGACCTGCGCCGTCGTGAGCTGCGCGGCAAGCGACGGCGCATCGGCGGCCGTCAGCTCACGCAGCGTGAGGCCGAGGCCGCGCAGCACCGGTAGACCCTCACGCCAGTCGACCGGCGAGGTGATCCCGGCGGCGGGAAGCGCGACCACGGGATCACGCCCGGTCAGCGCATCCCGTTTGGGGCGAAACGGCATCAGCTCCATGACGAATGCTCCACACCGTCGTGGCGGCACATGGCCTACATCGTCTCCAGTCCGCCGCCGCACATGGGGTAGCCGATCGTGAGCTCGTTGAGCGCGAGGAAGTTCTCGCCCCACACGATGTTCTGACCCCAGACGATGTTCTCGCCCCAGACGATGTTTTCGCCCCAGACGATGTTTTCGCCCCAGACGATATTCAGGCCCCACACGATGTTGTTGCCCCAGACGATGTTGTTGCCCCAGACGATGTTGTTTCCCCAGACGATGTTGTTGCCCCACACGACGTTCTCGCCCCAGACGATGTTGTTCGCCCAGGCGCCGCGCTTCGTGTAGATGGCTTCGCCCCAGACGATGTTCTCGCCCCACACGATGTTCTCGCCCCACACGATGTTCTGCCCGTCGACGGTCGTCGACTCGGAGACGCCCACCGTCAGCCAGTTGGTGCTGGTGGCGACCGGGTTGATGGCTTGCGACAGCACGGCCGCGCCCGCGGCGTTCAGGGCTCCGGCGCCCTGCGCGAAGCCGTGATACGGCGCGCCGGCAGCATCGCTCATCGGGAACGCCGTGTGTTGCAGCATCGCCTTCACCGCGTTGACGGTGGGCGTGGCGCCATACGCAGCCCTGGCCCCCTCGAGCATCAGCGCCACCGACCCGCTCGTGACGGCCGCCGCCATGCTGGTGCCGCTCAAGGTGAGGTACGGCCGCCCGCCGATGGTCACCCGCTGGGTCGCCAGCAGGCAGTAGAGCGTCTGGCTCGACGAGGAGGGACCGAGCAGGCGGTGACCGGGCGCCACGACGTCCGGCTTGGCGTAGCCGTCGTGCCACGTCGGGCCGCGCGAGCTGTAGTCGGCAATCAGGTCATCGGCGCGGGTGGTCGTGTCGAACGTCTTGACGGCACCCACCGTGATGGCCGATGGCGCGTTGCCGGGCGAGCTGATGCCGGCGTAGCCGATCTGGCCGGTCACGAGGTTCTTGCCCATGTTGCCGGCCGAGGTCACCACCACGATGCCGGCGCGCACGGCGGCTTCCACCGCCTGCACGAGCGGGTCGGTCGCGGCCGGTTCGAAGATGGGATGGCCGAGCGAGAGGTTGATGATGTCGATGCCGTAGGTGGTCTTGTTGGTGATGGCCCACTGCACGGCGTTGATCACGTTGCTGGTCGCGCCGACGCCGTAGGAGTTGAGCACGCGCAGGCTCACATACGACACCCCCGGCGCAACGCCCTTGATCTCGGCCTGGTTGCTGCCGATGAGGCCGGCGACATGCGTGCCGTGGCCGTAGCCGTCAACGGCTGAGACCGCCGGGGGATTGGCGTTGCCGGTCGTGAAGTCGCGCGTGGTCTTGAGCCGGGTCGCAAGGCCGCCGTCGAGCAGCATGCCGGAGTCGATGACCGCCACGGTCACACCCGCGCCCGTGCGGGTCGTGGTGGCCGTTTGCGCCGCCACCACGCCCGGTTGCAGCGTGGTTGCCACGATACTCCAGGCCTTGCTGGCCGCCAGCGTCCGGCCCACGGTCACGGTGCCGCCGCCCGGCCGCGTCGCCGCCGCGCCGCGAATGTTGGTCTTGCTCGTGCCGGTGTTGTCGTTCCACAGGCTGGCGCCGGTGCCAAGGAGGCTCAGCGTGCCAGCATCGCCATTGGCGGCCACGGCGTTCACGACCACCGCGCCCACCGTGCTCGGAAGCGAGACCGAGGCGGTGGTGCTCGACCCGACGCCCGACGCGCCCGGGCTGAACGGCGACACTGGATCGACGCCGGTGAAGGTCGTGGCCGACGCCGCGACGTGCACGGCGCCGGTCATCGTCACCTGCACCGTGGCGGTGCCCACCGGAGGATTCACCAGGTAGTAGAGGGCCGTGCTGTTCTCCTTGGTGCCCGCAGACATCCTGACTGCGAGGTTGACCCCGCCGAAGGTGACCCCCGAGACGTACTTGGTACCGTCGCGGTGCGCGGTGCTCACGAGCAGCAGGCGATTGCTGCCGGCGGCGACCGTGTGCGACCAGGACAGGGTGGACACCGACCCACCCTTGGCCGAGGTGGTGGCGCCGGCCGCCACCGACGCCGCGGCGTAGGTGGTGGCTTCAAGGCCGAGGGTGCTGCGCAGTGAATACGGCGAGCCCTGGGCCGCGCCGCTCACGCCGGCCACACTCATCGGCGTGACGTCGGCATCGACCGACATCGACACGACGTCGGGATGATTCCGCAGTTGGCGGAGCAAGCGGCGCGACATGCGGCCGGACACGGCCTCGATCACGCCGAAGTCCTTGTCGGCGCGCTCGCCGTAGGCCTGCAGGTCCTGCAGCATCCGGCGTTTGGCTCCGGGCTTGAGCGTGATGATCACGCGCTCGCGGTCGCTGCCGTCTCCCTGGTTGAGCCGCGCGGCCAGCTCGAGGTCGGCGCGATCGGCACGCCGCGGCGGTCTCTGGCCACTGCGTCCCTGGGCGCTCGGCGCCACCGCTCCCGTGGCGATGACAAGGAGAGCAATCGCGACGGCCGTCCAGCCAGACGACCAGTGCTTGTTCCGGATTTTCATGCCCCAGCCAATTGCAGAGGCAGTGCCAATTGCCGCCGGCGACGCACTTAGCCTGTCAAGTCGTTGCCTACAAGTCGTTTACGATCGCGCAACGTCCAGCACTGGTCGCAGCGATCTCGGCGGGCGCGCCTCGGCGAGTCGAAACCTCGGCTCAGGCGAACGTCGACCAACCGAAAGTTCAGTGCCCCTGATGCGGGCTCAACCGGTAGATGCGCCCCCCGGCGGGCGCGTCCGCAGACCCGTCTTTTCGGGTTGAGGCTCGCCTGGCGCGCCGAATTTTCGAATAGCCGGACCTGGCGAATCGCACTTCGCCGGCCGGTGAGACGGCCAAGTGCCGGCAGCAACCGCTCCACGCTCAACGACTTGCGCACTCGGCGGCGAGAGCGCAACCGAGATGGCAGCGCGTTTGCTGTTACGCAGGGCGGAGCGCGAGGCATCGAACGCCGCGCGCCGTGAGAAGAGGCTGCATAGTGACTTCCATGACGAGACCAAACGTGATCTGGCGCACTGGCCTGTTGGCGTGCGCCGTACTCGCACTCGCCGCCGGGGTAGCGTTTGCCCAGGGCCCGAGGAACTCGCGCAAGTTCGACCGCGCGGTCAGCGACGCCAGGCAGGGATCGCGCCCGGTCGGTGTAATTCTTCGCGTCGTGCCCGGCCGCGAGAAGGAAGTGCGGGCGGCACTCAAGGCGCGCAAGCTGAAGGTCAACGACGAGATGCCGTCGGTGGCGGGCATCGGCGCGGTGCTGGCGCCCGAAGACATCGACGAGCTCGCCGGACTCGGGGCGGTCGAGGGCATCTCGGCTGACGCACTGGTCTACGCCGCTGGCGCCGGCAGCAAGAAGACGAGTTCAACCAGCACGGCGACGACGACGTCCACTTCAGGCACGACCGAGTGGTGGAGCGCCTTTGCTGATCTGTCGGCTTCAACGACGCAGTGGAGCGCACTGATGGGATCGCTCGGCACGCAGTTCAGCGGGCGCACCGGCGCCGGCGTGGGCGTGGCGGTGGTGGATTCAGGCATCGACGGCACGGCCACCCAGTTCCAGGGCCGCATCTCGGCGTTCTACGACTTCACGACGAAGGCCGGCCGCAACGGCACGACGTCGACCGCGACAGACGCCTACGGACACGGCACGCATGTGGCCGGTCTCATCGGCGCCTCCTCGCTCACGTTCGGCGGCATCGCCCCCAAGGTCCACTTCGTGGGCATCAAGGTGCTGGACGCGACCGGCGCCGGGAAGACGAGTCATCTGATCAAGGCGATCGAATTCCTGGTCGCGAACAAGAGCAATCTGAACATCCACATCATCAACCTGTCGCTCGGTCATCCGATTCTGGAGCCGGCGAAGACCGACCCGCTGGTGCAGGCGGTCGAGAAGGCGGTGGCGGCGGGCCTGGTGGTCGTGACCTCGGCCGGCAACTACGGCCAGAATCCGACGACCGGCGTCTCGGGCTACGCTGGCATCACGTCACCCGGCAACGCGCCGTCGGCCATCACGGCCGGCAGCCTCGACGTGCACGGCACGGCCGACCGGCGCGACGACACGGCCTCGGCGTTCAGTTCGCGCGGGCCGACGTGGTACGACGGCTTCGCCAAGCCCGATGTGCTGGCGCCGGGCCATGGTCTCTTCTCAACGAGCGCCGCGGGCTCCGAGCTTTCGAAGACGGCGAGCACGCTGTCGGCCTCCGGCGACGCCGTGAAGCTCTACGGCACGAGCATGGCGGCCGCCACGACCACCGGTGTCGTGGCCCTGCTGCTCGAGGCCAATCGGGCGGCGTTCCCGGCCGCCGGCCGCGACCTGCCGCCCAACGCCGTAAAAGCCATGCTGCAGTTCAGCGCGGTGCCGGTCAGGGAGTCGGCTTCGGGCCCCGAGCTCGATCTGCTGACGCAGGGCGCCGGCGGCCTCAACGGCCTCGGCGCCCTCGCGTTGGCCAAGAGTCTCGACCCGTCGCGCGTCCTGGGCAGCTGGTGGCTGGCGACACCGGTCGTCGAATCGAGCAAGCTCGGCGGCTTTACCTTGCCGTGGAGCCGCCGCATCATCTGGGGCGCGTCGACACTCTACGGCGACGCCATCTATTCGAACCTGCCGGCGTGGCAGTCGAACATCGTGTGGGGCAATACGTTGATCTGGGGCGAGGCGCTCGTCTGGGGCAACACGTTCATCTGGGGCGAGAACATCGTCACCTCCACCAGCTTCATCTGGGGCGAGTCGATCGTCTGGGGCGAGGGCCTCCTCGTCATCGACGGCCAGAGTTTCGTGTGGGGCGACACGCTCATCTGGGGCGAATCACTCGTGTGGGGCGAGTCGGGTCTGACCGACCTCGCCGCCCAGTAACCCCGCAACCACGCGCCCGCACACTCGCCTGCTGAGCCGGTGTCCCGCAATGCGGGACGCCGGCTAGCCTTTTGTCGCGCCCAGCCAGGCGGCCAGTCGCGCCTTCTGCTCGGCAGTCGCGTCTGGCTTCGGCTGGATTCGCCACGGCCGCCCCGGCTCGGCCGCGAGCGTCACGTCGAAGGGGAGCAGCCGGTCGCGGCGCGCGACCAGCAGGCGCACCGTGTCGCCCACCTTGTACTGGTCCATGCGCGCCACCAGGCCATCGGCGCGCACGCGCAGATCGTCGATGGCGACAATCTCGTCGTCCACGTTGACGCCGGCGGCGTAGGCCGGTGTGCCGCGTCGCACGATCGACACCACCAGCCGGCCGTTGTCGTTGCGGGTGCTGGCGCCCATCGTGGCCCGCGCGGTCTTGAGGTCGACCGGCGTGAAGCGCAGCCCGTAGAAATCGAGCGCCTCCGCGAAGTCGAGTTCCGTCGTGCCGCTCACGACGTCGGCGAACCACGCGCCCAAGTCGACGCCGGCGGCTTCACCCATCGTCTGCTGGAACTGCTCGGGCGTGTAGCCGGTGGCGCCCGAGTAGCGCTCGTAGGCCAGGCGCATCGCCGTGTCGAGCGTCTTGGCGCCGCCGGTCGCCTTGCGGATCTTGGCATCGAGCATGAAGGCAATGGCCGCGCCCTTGCTGTAGTAGTCGATGCTGGTGTTGACGCTGTTCTCGTCGGGGCGATACTGCTTGATCCAGGCATCGAACGACGCCATGTCCACCGGCTGCACGTTGCGACCCGGCCGCATCTGCACCTGCTCGATGGCATTCGATAGCTCGTCGAAGTACTCGGCCTCGGTCTGCAGCCCGGCACGACGCACGAGCAGCGCGCCGTAGTAGTCGGTGAAGCCCTCACCCACCCACAGGCTCTTCGTGTAGTTCTCGCCCTCGTAGTCGAAGGGGCCGAGTTCGATCGGCCTGAGACGCTTGATGTTCCAGTTGTGGAAGTACTCGTGGCCGACGAGGTTGAGCCAGTTCACGTAGGCGCGGCGGGTGCGCGTCGTGAAACGGCTCGACATGGTGAGAAACGCGTTCTTGTGTTCGAGGCCGCCGCCCGACTCGGTCACCATGTTGAGAAAGAAGTAGTGGGGATAGTCGAAACGCCCCATCACGCCCCTGCCCGCCTCGACGATCTTCTTCACGTCGGCGGCGGCACGATCGGCGTCGAAGAGCGAGGGATCGCCTTCGAGCACCAGGTGGTGCGCTCTGCCGTCCACCTCGAAGCTTCTGACCACCGGATTGCCGACGATGATCGGACTGTCGACCAGCGTGTCGAAATCCTCGGCACGGTAGCTGTAGGCCCGGCCCGCCAGCGGCATGAGCGGCGTGGCCGAGCCCTGCCAGGCGGGCGGCGGCACGATCGTGACCTCGTGGGGCCGCGCGGTGCGCTCGGCCAGCGTGATGAAGGTGGGCGCGCCGTTCAGCATCGCGAAGCCCGCCTCGACCCAGTTGTTGCGCACGGTCATCTCGCGACCGTAGACGCGGTAACGCACGGTGACGGTGGCGGCGCCAGCGGTCGCGATGCGCCAGCGGTTCTTGGCCGGTTTCACCGCCGTCAGCGCCCGCCCACCGTCGTCGGACACCGTCAGGTTCTCGACCTGCCGCTCGTACTCGCGCACCAGATACGAACCGGGCGTCCACACGGCCATCATCAGCTCCACCTCGGGCCGCCGATCCGTCGGGTAGACGGCCTCGACCTCGACGTAGTGCGTCGCCGGCGCCGGAAAGCGCAGCGTGTAGCGAATGGGTTGGGGCAGCGATTGTGCGGACGGATCGGACATCGTGGCGGCGGTGACGACGAGCGCGAGAGCGACGTACAGAACGCGGCGCATGGCGGTATTGTAAGTGCTCCGCCGGCTTCCATGCACCGCCTCCGCGACCACAAGACCCTCGGTATCGTTTACGGCGTGACCGCCGGCGGGTTCATGACCGTCGGCTTCCTGCTGATGTTGCTGTTCCGCTGGCAGCTGGCATGGCCGGGGCAGCCGATCGCGATTGCCACGGCCATCTTCGGCGAGACCAATGCGCCCGGTGGCATCCTGCTGCCCGAGTTCTACTACCAGCTCGTCGGCATGCACGGCTCGGTGATGATCTTCCTGGCCGTGGTGCCGCTGGCGACCGGCGCCTTCGGATCGTATCTGGTACCGCTGCAGGTGGGCGCCTCGGGGCTGGCGTTCCCGCGGCTGAGCGTGGCCGGCTATCTCACCTACCTCGCCGCCGGGCTGCTCATGACGGCGAGCTTTGCACTGCCGGGCGGCGCGGCCAACTCGGGCTGGACGTCGTATCCGCCGCTGTCGGTCATCGCTTCGTCGGGCCAGACGGCGTGGCTCATCGGCATCCTGCTGCTCGGCGTGTCGTCGATGCTCGTGGCGATCAACATCGTGACCACGGTGGTGGCCTACCGGGCCCGCGGCCTGACGCTGATGCGTCTGCCCTTCTTCATCTGGTCGCAGGCCGTCACCGCGCTGCTGCTGCTGCTCGCCTTCCCGGCCCTCCAGGCCGCCGCCGTCTTCCAGCTCATGGACCGCGTGCTCGGCTCGAGTGTGTTCCTGCCGACCGGCCTGGCCGTGAGCAACACGCCGCTGGCGGTCTCTGGGGGCGGGAATCCGCTGCTCTGGCAGCACCTGTTCTGGTTCCTCGCGCATCCCGAGGTCTACGTGCTCGTGCTCCCGGCCATGGGCATCGTGGCCGAAGTCATCACCGCGCACGCCAGGCGGCCGCTCTGGCGCTACGGCCTGATGGTGGGGGCGGTCGTGACGCTCGGCGCGTGGTCGATGGTGGTGTGGGCGCACCACATGCTGCTCACGGGCATGAGCACGACCCTCAGCAGCTTCTTCCAGATTACGACCGTGGCCGTGTCGGTACCGTCGGTCATCCTGCTCACCTCGCTCGTCGTCACGCTGTGGGGCGGTGCGATCCGCTTCACCACCGCAATGTGCTTCGCTCTCGCCTTCCTGCCGATGTTCGGCCTGGGCGGCGTGACAGGCCTGCCGCTCGCTCTCGGGCCGAGCAACGTCATCCTCCACGACACCTACTACGTCGTCGGCCACTTCCACTACCTGGTGGCTCCCGGATCGCTCTTCGCCCTCTTTGCCGGCATCTACCACTGGTTCCCGAAACTCACCGGACGCCGGATGAGCGAACGGCTCGGCCTGGTGCACTTCGTCGGCTCGTTCGTGGCCATGAACGCCGTCTTCCTGCCCATGTTCCTCATGGGCCTCATGGGCGTGAACCGGCGGATGTACGATGGCGGCCTGCAGTACGAACTGGCCGGACCGACGCTCGCCTGGAACCCGTTCATGACCTGGACCGCCGTGGCGCTCGGCCTCTTCCAGCTCGTGTTCCTGTGGAATCTCTACCGCAGTGCGCGAACGGGCGAGCCAGCTGAGAACCCCTGGCAGGCCACCACTCTCGAGTGGGCCACCTCGTCACCGCCGCCAGCCGGCAACTTCGCCGAGCCGCCGGTCGTCACGGGCGCGCCCTATCGCTACCACGAGGAGCAGGCGTGAGCGCGGTCACGATGTCCGACCGCGAAGGGCGCGCCGCACTCACCGGCATGTGGCTCTTCATCGCCTCGGTCGTCATGTTCTATGGCGCCCTCTTCTCGGGCTACGTGCTGCTACGGGCCGGGAGCACCATCTGGGAGACGCCGTGGCGTGCCGGGTCGGCCGGCGAGTGGTCGATGGCCGTGGACCACTGGTTCCGCACCATGTGGCTGGGCTTCGCGGTGATGCAGTCGCGGCGCCTGTCGGGCGAGGGCGTGCCGATCGCCGGACTCCCACGCTTCTCGTGGCTGGTGGGCCTGGCCGGCACGGCGTTCGTCTGGCGGTGCATCTACGTCGCCGGGTGGCTCGCCTCGCAGGGGCACCTGCCGGCGTCGAGCGTTCCACTGGCCTGCTGGTATGCGCTCACCGGTACTGTGGCCGTTCTCGTCGCCGGTGGCACGATCGCCGCCGTGTGGGTGGCGCTCGAACCTGCGCCGGCACTGCAGCGGGCCAGGCGCGGTGCCATGCTGGAGCGCTACTGGCTGCTGATGTTCGCGCTGTGGCTCACGACGGTGGTGGGGTTGTACCTGATATGAGCCTCGTTGTCGCCTGCCTCGTGTGCGCGCGTCCGCTCGATTCGCTCCTCACGAGCGGGCTCCACGCAGGGGTCGCCGTGTTGGCGGCGCTGGTGGTGCTGGTGGTAGCGGCGTTCGCGCGCGGCGCCCTGGCGGTCGTGCGGCATGACGCCGCCGAGGCTGATGAGCACCGGCCGGCGCCGGGGGCCGCGTCGTGATCGGCGAGTGGCTGAACCGCTGGCTGCCGACGCCCGCCTCCACGCATGCGGCGCAGTTCGACGGCGTGCTCGCCACCGCGCACACCGAGGCGGCCATCGTCTTCCTGAGCTGGCTGGCGATCTTCGCGATGATTCTCGTGCGGTTCCGGGCGCGCGCGGGCGTGGCCCCGAGCAGCCCCGCCGGCCGGCACTGGCCGCTCATGGCGATTGCCGCCATCGTGCTCGGCGACGTGTGGCTGCTGGCCGGTTCGGCGCTCCCGGCGTGGCGCGAGCGGGCCGTGCCGCCACCTCTGGCCGCCGCCGAGGTGCGCGTCATCGGCGAGCAGTACGCGTGGAACTTCCACTACCCGGGTTTCGACGGCCGCTTCGGCCGCACGGCGCCGTCGCTCATCACCGCGGCCGATCCGATCGGCATCGACCGCACCGATCCGGCCGCGGCCGACGACTTCGTGCTCATCGGCATGCTCGTCGTGCCGGTCGACCGGCCGACCGTCGCGCACCTGTCGAGCAAGGACGTGATTCACAGCTTCACGCTGGCCACCATGCGCGTGAAGCAGGACGTGACGCCCGGGTTGCCGGTGAGCGCCTGGTTCACGCCCATCACGACCGGGGCGTGGGAGGTCGGCTGCTCGCAGCTCTGCGGACTGGGCCACTACCGCATGCGCGCAACCTTCGAGGTGCGCACCGAAGCGGAGTGGCGCGCCTTCGTGGCCGACGAAATCGCCTACGCCACGTCGCCCTGACGACGGCATCTGCCGCCAGACTCAACAAGACAAGGCGATCTCCCCGGCGCGCGGGGTCAGCGCCCGCGCGGCGGGGCCGGACACGACCCGCGTTCGCCCGCCAGTTCCGCCTCGCCGGGGCCGGGCGCACGCGTGGCGCCGGCTGCCACCGCCTGCCGCCGCACGACCTCGATGCGATCGAACGCGAGACAGGCGGCCTGGACGTGCGCGGGCGTGCGCGCGGCGAAGTGCCGGCGCAGCCGCACCTCGGCGAGCAGCGACTCCACGAGGGCCGCGGCCCGGCCGGCGTCCGGCCGTGATTGGAGCCGCACTTCCGCCATCCGCACTGCCGCGGCCGACGCGTCGAGCGCCCGGCGCTCCTGCCCCTGCAGCCCGAGCGCGCGGGCCAGGGCCCGCTGCGCCCGCATCACGCCGTCCTGGGCCTGGTCGTTTTGCGGATCAGCGGTCAGAGCCTGTTGGCGCAGATCGAGCGCTCGCTCGTAGTGTGCGACCGCCGCCGCCGTCGCGCCGGTCTCGAGCTCGGCAAAGGCGATGGATGACACGCTGTAGGACAGATCCAGCCGCCAGGTCGTGTTGTCGGGCTGCGTGGCCAGCCGCGATTCGTCGAGGGCCAGGGCCTGGCGGTAGGCCTCGATGGCGGCCGGCCGATCGTCCAGCATCCAGCGGACGGAGCCGATGTTGCGGTAGGCGATCGCCAGGCTGCGGCCACGCGCGACGGCGCCGGCCGGGTCGGCGAGCATCAACTGCTCGAACAGGCTGGCGGCCTGCTGGTAGCGCTCCGCGGCGGCGGCGTAGTCCTTGCGATCGGCGCGGCTCACGGCGTCGTTCCACACGAGGGCGGCGCGGGCGGCTCTGGCCCCGAGCGTGGCGGCATCGGCGGCGGGCAGGGCGTCGAGCAGGGCCAGACCCTCGAGCGCGAGGGCCGATCGCGTCTCGGGAGTCGCCGGGAGGTTGGCCAGGCGTTCGAGGGTCGTGGCGAGGGCGACCGTGTCGACGGGCGTTGCCCGCGGCGGCGAGGCGATGGCGCGCCTCAACGCGAGCGCCTTGTCGAGGTTGACGCGGGCGCCGGCAACGTCGCCGAGGTTGGCCGCGCCGCTTCGGCCCTGCACCGAGGCCAGGCGTTCGTAGGCGGCCGCCAACTCGCGCTGCAGAGGCAGGTCGTCGGTCGCCTCGCGTGCCAGCGTGTCGAGATAGACGACCGCGCTCTCGACGATGGTCTGACGCACGGGCGTCGACCCCGGCAGCTCGCTCACCGCGTCGTGGATGCGGAAGATGAGCGTGTTGGCGAGGCGGCGCAGGTCGTCGAAGCGCTGCTCGGCACGGGCTCGTTCGCGTCGCGCGATACCTGCTTGCCAGGCCGTGGCGACGACGCCGGCCAGGAGCACGATGATGGCCGTGGCGGCAACCGCGGTGCCCAACCGGTGCCGTGCCACGAAGCGACGGCTGCGGTAGGCGAGCGAATCGGGCGTGGCCCTGACGGGCCGTTGGTCGAGCAGGCGACCGAGGTCGTCGGAGAGCGCGGCGGCCGTGTCATAGCGATCCTGCGGACGTTTGGCCAGCGCCTTGAGCACGATGCGATCGAGATCCGCCGGAATCGACAGGCCGGGAGCGAGCCGGCTGGGCGGCACCGGATCGTCCTCGCACACCGCCCGGAGCAGCGCCGCGGCGCTGCCGGCCGTGTCGAACGGCCCGCGGCCGGCGAGCAGCCGGTAGAGCAGCAGGCCCAAGCCGTAGACGTCGGTGCCCACCGTGATGGCGCCGCCGGTGACCTGTTCAGGACTGGCGCTGTCGGGGGTCATCGCGCCCACGGTCTGGCTGCGTGAGGCTGCCACCCCTCCGAGCACCTTGGCGATGCCGAAGTCGAGCAGCTTCGGCGTGCCGTCGGCGGTGACCAGGATGTTGCCGGGCTTGATGTCGCGGTGCACGACCAGATTGCGATGCGCGTCGTGCACCGCGTCGCAGACGTGCCGCACGAGCGCGACCCGCCCGGCGACCGTCGTGCCGCGTGCCTCGCAGTAGGCGTCGACGGGCAGACCGTCGACGTACTCCATCACCACGTAGGGCACGCCGTCGTCGGTGGCGCCGCCATCGAGCAGCCGGGCGATGTTGGGGTGATCGAGGGACGCCAGCACGCGCCGTTCCTCGCGCAGGCGCTCGACGAGCCCTGGACCGGCCAGCCCCGCCCGCACGAGCTTGATCGCGACCTGTTTGTCGAAGGCGTCGTCGGCCCGCGTGGCGAGGTAGACCGTGCCCATCCCACCCTCGCCGATGACGCGTTCGACGCGATAGGCCCCCAGACGCTGACCTGGCCCGATCGCCGGCGCCGCGGCCGCGCGGGTGGCATCGTGGACGGCACCGGCGGCGGCCGTCTCGAAGATCGCGGCCCGGACCAGGAACGGTCCCGCGCGGGCGTCGGCATCGAGCAGCGCGGCGGCCTCCTCGCGCAGGTCCTCGGACACGTCCTGGGCGGCGAGCCACGCCGCGCGCGCCTCGGGCGCGAGGTCGAGGGCGTCCCCGACCAGCGCTTTCACCGCGACCCAGCGTTCGGCGTCGGTCATCGGCGGCTCATGGCGACGTCGAGCCGGGCGCGCCGTGCTCGATGGCCCGCAGCAGCCAGGCCCGGGCGATGGCCCATTCGCGCTTCACGGTGGTCGGCGACACCCCGAGCACGTCGGCCGTCTCCTCGACGGTCAGGCCGCCGAAGAAGCGCAGCTCGATGATCCGGCCCTGCTGGGCATCGATTGCTTCCAATGCCTGTAACGCGCAATCCAGCGCCACGGCGTCCACCGCGTCCACGCCGGGCGGCGGCGCCGTGAGCGCCACGGCCTCGTCGAGCGGTATTGGCGGCGTGGCGCTGCCGCGCTTGCCGGCGCGCAGACGCCGGGCGTGATCGACCAGGATGCGGCGCATGGCGGTGGCGGCGACGGCGAAGAAGTGCGCGCGGCTCTGCCAGTCGACCCGCTGCTTCACCAGACGCAGGAACGCCTCGTTCACGAGCGCCGTGCTCTGCAGCGTGTGCCCCGGGCGCTCGCCCGACATGTAGCGGGCAGCGATGAGGTGGAGCTCGCGGTAGACGAGCGGCATCAGGGCATCGAGCGCCGCACCGTCGCCGCCCCGCCACTCCCGCAGCAGGGCGGTCACATCCTGGGGCGCGGCGCCCTCCTCGGCCATGGCGCTGAGCATACGCCTTCCCGGAGGCGAAAACGCGGCGCGTCCGGGCCACTGGTCCCGGTTCCTGCCGGTCCGCGCGTTAAGGGGTGAGGCGTCAGGTCCCGTTGGTGGCGACCTGACGCGCACATTTACGGAGAGACACGATGAAGCGTCTGATCCTCGCGCTGGCTCCACTGGCGATGACCCTGGCGTGCGGCGGCGGCAGTAGCAGCCCGACACCAGCCGGTCCGAGCCCGGTGCCGACGGCCTCGACCCCGCCCCCCGCGGCGAGCTGGCGCGGCACCATGACGGCCGTCAGGCGCACCCTGGTCTCGCCGCTCGACACGACACAGTCATTCGAGGGGACCGTGACCTTCGAGCCCGGCGACATCCTGAATACGTACGATCCTCCGGATCTGCTGGCCCCCCTGATCCCCACAAACGCTTTGACCTACGTGCTCCAACCCGGTCTCTTGAAGCTGACCCATACCGGTAGCGTCGGACCGTGCAGCTACGGAACCGGAAGCTGGGATGTGCTGATGAAAAAGAGCGACGGCTACCTGTTTGTCGCACCCAACGGCTCGGTGGGCGGCCGGGTGACGCTGCCGGACACGGCGTTCCCCGTCACCGTCACGTGCCCCACAGGCACGGCGCAAAGCGAGACGGGAGTCCAGATGGACCTGTTCATCAGTGGGTCGGTGATCGGCACCCGGATCAGCGGGACCATGACGCCATTGACCGTGGCCGGAACGACCTTCAGCGGCTCCTGGAACTTCGAGGCGCGCTAGACCGGCGAACGCCCTTCGGGAGGCGGTCGACACGCGCCTCCGGTGCGATGGTCCCGGTTCCTACCAGTCCGCGCGTTGAGGGTGATGCGACTCACGCTCGCACCCGAGTCGCTCCTGGAGGATTCCCATGCGTCGAGCCCGATTCGCGACCGTTCTCACCCTGACCGCGTTCCTGTCGGCCGTCACCGCCGGTCCGTCGCTCGCCTCCGACGGCGACGGCGGCACGGCGACGCGCCCGCAGACGACGGCGCTGCGTTCCTCGATCGATCGCGCCGCCGCGGCCGCCGCCCAGACGTCGCCGTTCCCGCGGGTGCCGGCGCGTCCGGCCACGCCGGTGCGCAAGCAGATGATGGGCGGCGGCGGTGGGGGCGGCGGCATGATGATGATGACGCTGCTCGTTACCGCCGCCAGTCTCGCCGGCACCTACTTCCTCGTCAAGGAACTACGGAAGTCGACCGACGAGGCGGCCAAGAACGCGCAGTAGCGCGCTACTTCTTGATGACGTCGAGCTTGATGGCCTTGATCGCGTCCTCGGTGCCGGCCAGCTCGGTCTCGCCGGCCG
Organism: Acidobacteriota bacterium; assembly: GCA_018000455.1. Taxonomy (GTDB): domain Bacteria; phylum Acidobacteriota; class Vicinamibacteria; order Vicinamibacterales; family UBA2999; genus CADEFD01. Next base: position 54,289 of record JAGNJW010000008.1, on the reverse strand, counting down.
GATAGTCGTTGATGCTCAGGAAGTAGGCGAGGATGTCGGCGTACTCCTCTGGCTTCATGCTGCCGGGCGCGTCCATCGGCATCGACGTGACGGCGTTGTGCAGGTCGGTCAGCGGCTTGTCGGCCCAGGCGTTGGCGAACTCGGTGCCCTTGAACTTGCCCAGCTCATGGCACGACGCGCACGACGTGTCGTACAGCGTGACACCTCGGTTGGCCTGCTCGGCGGTGTAGACGCCCTGACTGGCCAACATCTCCTGGGCCGCGCGGGCATCGACAGGACCCATCCAGGACGTGATGACAACGGCGAGAACAGTGCTGGCGGCAACGAAGAGGCGTGTGGTGGTCATGAGTGCAGTTCGGTCTCCGGGTGGCCGACGTGGCCAGATTTCAGTGTATCAGGGACGCTGGCGTAGCCGGCGGACCGTCAGGGCTCGGGCGTCATCTCGACCTTGCCGCCGGCGGCCTTCCAGGCGTTCCAGCCGCCGGTGAGGACGCGGATGTCGTTCACGCCCACGCGCATGAGCTTGGCGGCCACGTACAGCGCCGAGTGATCGTCGGGACAGGCGCAGTAGGCGACGACCGGCCGCTTTTCCTTGAGCACCCGATTGGCCATGATCTCGACGTCCACGACCGAGACGTTGAGGGCGCCCGGCACGTGGCCGGCGTCGAACCCGTGCGGGTCGCGCACGTCGATCGTGAGCACGGCATTCTTCGCCTGCAGCGGCCTGTACTCGGCCAGCGTGATCCGAGGCACCTTCGACAGATCTTCCTGCTGCTCGGCCAGCATGGGAACGACTGATGCGGCGAAGGCCGCCACCACGGCAAGGAGGGCACGGCGGACGATCGGGGAATGCCTCATCGGGTCTTCGACGCCAGCCAGGCCGTGCGCCGCTGCTTCTGCTCAGGCGCGACAGCGGCCCTGGTGGATTCGGCCGTCACGATCTCGATGCGTGGGTCTTCCTCGAGCGTCACCGTGGCGGTCACGGGGTCGCCGCCGCTGCGCCGCACGAAGCGCAGGGGAAGCGAAGTGCCCGGGCTGCGTTTCGCGAGCACGTCGGTCACAGCCTGCGGCGTCGTCACCGCCACGCCACCCACGGCCACGAGCTGATCGCCATCGGCCACGCCGGCCTTGTAGAGCGGCGAGTCGAACGGCACCAGGCCCACGCGCAGGCCGCCGGCTGCCGGCTGCAAGGCGGCATTGCCGAGCCACGACTTCCCCGCCGCGCGCTTGCGCACGACCAGGCCCATCTTGCCGAGCAACGTCGCGTAGTCGGGCACCTCGTGCCCCTGCACGAACTTGGCGAAGAACTCGCGCGCGAACGTGACGTTGCCGGAGAGCTGCGCGAGGTGCCCCTGCAGGTCTTCCATCGTGTAGGTCTTGGCCACGACGCCGGGCGCGCCCTTCATGCCCGGCACGCCGTACTCCGTCCACATCAGCTTCATGTAGTCGTCGAGCGTGACCTTGTCGTTGGTCATGTCGCGCAGCGACAGGTCCATGGCCAGTCCGAGCGCGGCGCCCCACGTGTAGTAGGAGATGAAGGTGTTGGGCCACGCCGTCTTGTCGATCGACACGGCGGCATCGACAAACGGCGCCAGTTGCGACATCTGCTCGGCGGTGCGGATGTGGCGGCCCGGCGCCAGAGTCACGGCGTTGACGAGGCCCGCGTAGTCGCCCAGCATGTCGTCGAGCGTGGTCAGCCCGGCGCGCTGGGTGATGAGGGCGTCGTAGTAGCTCGTGAAGCCTTCGCCGAACCACAGCTCGCCCGACATGTTGGCGTCTTCGAAATCAAAGGGCTCGATCGCCTTCGACCGGATGCGTTCCATGTTCCAGGCGTGGAAGAACTCGTGGGCGACGGTGCCGATGATGCCGGCACGCTGGCCGGGACTGCGCAGGCCCCCCGGCGACGAGAGCACCGTGCTGTTGCGATGCTCCATGCCGTCGCCGCTCGCCCACGGCAGGTAGTCGGAAAGAAACGTGTAGGTGCCGCCGTCGAAGCGCGGCAGCTCGCCGAAGATCGGCATCGTCTCGCGTACGATCTTCTCGACGTCTCGGGCAAGGGCGTCGGCCTCGGCATCGCTGCCGTCGTGGTGCAGCGCGATGCGGAACGTCTGCGGGCCCTTACCGTCGTCGACGGCGAAGGTCCGCAGGGCGAAGGTGCCCACTTCGGCCGGGCTGTCCATCAGGTACTGCAGGTTGGGCGCGGTGAAGACGTGCGGGCTGCCCGTGGGGAAGAGCTGCGTGGCGACGTTCCAGGTCGCGCCCGGCGGCGGCACGAACTCGACGCGCGCCGTGCGCTGCTCGAGCCCGCGCGCCCACATGAGCGAGGCCGGCATGTTCAGGTGTGCGTGCGTCGCGTCCACGCTGAGATAGGTGCCGTCGGTGCGATCGCCGAACACGCGGTAGCTGACCACCACCGTGCCGTCGTGGCCGGGCACGGTCCACTGGTGGAGGTTCGGCCGCAGCGGCGCGAGCAAACGGCCCTTGCCGTCCTTCACCTGCACGTCGAACACGTTCTTGGCGAACTCGTGCAGGGCGTAGCGGCCCGGCGAGCTACGGCTCATGCGCACCTGCAGCGGACCGGCCGGCACGTCGCGAAAGGTGACCTCCACCTGCATCCAGCGGTGCTCGGGCGTCGGAAACGACACGCGGTAGGCCACCGGCGCCTGCGCGGCCGCCGGCGCCGCCAGCGCGGCGACGAGCCCGGCACAGACGACGACCTGAAACATCATGCGCATGGCGGTCATTATCCGACGGATTCAGGGTGAGCCGTGGGTATTGGGTTGCACGGCCGGTGACGAACGGGTACAAGTGCGCTCCATGCTCGTACTCCGGCGCCCGACGCTACTTTGCCTGACCTTGCTGCTCGCGGTAGCCGCCCCCGCCCCCGCCCAGGATCACACCTACAGCTCCGCTGATATCACCACCGGCGTGCGTGTCTACGCCGCACAGTGCCAGCTCTGTCACGGCGCCAATGGCGACACGGTGGCCGGGGTGGACCTGCGGCGCGGACGTTTCCGCCGCGCCGTCACCGACGACGACCTGGCACAGGTCATCGCGAAGGGCGTGCCCCCCGGGATGCCGGCCTTCTCCCTGGCGCCGGCCGAGGTCACCGGCATCATCGCCATGATCCGGGCCGGCTTCGACCCCGAGGGCACGGCCGTCAAGGTCGGCAACATCGCGAGCGGACAGGGGCTCTTTGCCGGCAAGGCCGCCTGCGCGACCTGCCACCGCGTGCACGGCGCCGGCCCGCTCACCGCACCCGACTTGAGCGACATCGGCGCCCTGCGCACGCCGGCCGCCCTGCAGCGCGCGCTGCTCGAACCCTCGCGCGCCATGCCGCCCATCAACCGCCCGGTCACCATCGTCACGACCGCCGGCAAGATCCTCCGTGGGCGGCGGGTGAACGAAGACACCTTCTCGGTGCAGCTCGTCACCGACACCGGCGAGCTCGCCACCGTCGTCAAGGCCGACATCAAGACCATGAACACTGCCACCACCTCACCGATGCCGTCGGTGGCCAAGACGCTCTCGACCGACGAGGTCGCCGACCTGGTCGCCTATCTCCTGTCGCTGCGAGGTGTGCAATGAGCCGCGTCAACGGTCGTCCGCGCGTGGGATTCACGCTGCTGCTCGTGGCCCTCATGGCCGGCTCCTACGCCCTCGATGCGCAGGTGACCAGCGATCGCCTGCTCCGAGCGGCGAGTGAGCCGCACAACTGGCTCACCTACGGCGGTACCTACACGAGTCAGCGCTACAGCACGCTCGACCAGATCACACCGGCCAACGTCGCGCGGCTCGAATCGAAGTGGGTGGTGCAGAACCAGGTGTTCGGCGCCTGGCAGTCGAATCCGTTGGTGGTGGACGGCATGATGTACCTCACCCAGCGGCCCAACGACGTGATGGCCGTGGATGCCAAGACCGGATCGCTCTACTGGCTCTACCGCCACACGCCCTCGCCCGATGCCAAGGTATGCTGCGGCGCCAACAACCGCGGCGTCGCCATCCTCGGCGATCTGGTGTTCATGGGCACGCTCGATGCGCGGCTCGTCGCCATCGACCGCGTCAGCGGCAAGGCACGCTGGAACGTCGCCGTGGGTGATGTGAAGGCCGGCTACTCGATCACGATGGCGCCGCTCGTCATCAAGGACAAGGTGCTCGTGGGCGTCGGCGGCGGCGAGTACGGCATCCGCGGCTACGTCGCGGCCTACGATGCCAGGAGCGGCAAGGAAGTCTGGAAGTTCTACACGATTCCCGGCCCCGGCGAACCCGGCCACGACACCTGGGAGGGCGACGACTGGAAGACCGGCGGCGCACCGGCCTGGGTCACCGGCTCCTACGACCCGGCGCTCAATCTCGTCTACTGGGGCATCGGCAATCCGGGACCCGACTGGAACCCGAAGCAGCGGCCCGGCGACAACCTCTACTCCGACTCGGCGATCGCGCTCGATGCCGACACCGGCGCGCTCAGGTGGCACTTCCAGTTCACGCCGCACGATCCCTACGACTACGATGCCGTGCAGGTGCCGGTGCTCGTCGATCGCATGTGGAAGGGCCAGCCGCGCAAGCTGATGCTGTGGGCCAATCGCAACGGCTACTTCTACGTGCTCGACCGCGTGACCGGCGAGTTCCTGGCCGGCACGCCGTTCGTGAAGGTGAACTGGGCCAGCGGTCTCGACGCCGTGGGCCGGCCGCAGCAGACGCCGCAGCCGCCCGGCTCCCCCACGTATCCGGGCAACCAGGGTGGCACCAATTGGTATGTGCCGTCCTACAGTCCGCGCACGGGCCTCTTCTACTTCTCAGCGTGGGAGAACTACGGCACGATCTACCGTCCCGAGGAATCCACCTACACGCCCGGCCAGCTCTTCACCGGCGGCGGCTTCAGCGTGGTCACGCCGGCGCCCGGCGCGCCAACGATCGGCATCGGCCGCCGCGGCCCGATCAACAACTGGACCGACGAAGTGGGCAACGGCGCCGTCGTCGCCATGGACCCTGACACCGGCCAGCCGAAGTGGAAGCTGCGCCAGTTCGACGTGAGCGACGCTGGGATGCTCACGACGGCCAGTGACCTGCTCTTCACCGGCGGTCGCGAAGGCCACTTCATGGCCCTCGACGCCCGCACCGGCGCCCTGCTCTTCAAGGCCAGTCTCGGCGGCCAGATCGTGATGGGCCCGGTCACCTACATGGTCGAGGGCAAGCAGTACGTGACGGTCATCGCCGGCAACGCGCTCTTTACCTTCGGACTGCGCGACTGACCGCGGCGCGACGGCTCAGGAAGACCAGCCCCCGGCTGTTCCAGTGTGGCAAGCACGCCATCGACCGGTTGCGATCGAAGCAGGTGCGAAGGATGTCTCGGTTTGAGCCGACAACCGGACCCCAACGAGCAGCATCAGCTGGCCGTGCGCGTGGCCGCGCGGGCGACTTCCATCATGCCGACGAGGATTCCGATCACGGCGAGATTACGACCGTGGACGGCGCCGAGGTGCTGATCGTCGGCGCGATCGACGACTACCTGCCGGGATTCTGATCGGGCGGCGCCAGAAAAACCCATCCGTAGGTCCGTCCAGCAGGGTGCAGGGTCCGCCCGGCCGCGAATCGCGATTGGCGCCGGCTGGGCGGTAGACAGCCCGGCGAGCAGGGAGTGCTGTGCGTCCTCGGGTGACCAGCGGATGATGGTGATGCCCGAGTTGGGATCGATGCTGCGCGAGCACCGGGGGTGCCCACCATGAGTCCGATCGTAAGAGCAATCGTGGCGACCGTTGGATTGGCCGCCCTGACCCCGGCACTCGCCTCGGCGCAGTCCGCCGTCAGCTGCGGCGACCGTGTCTCCACGACGGCGCGGTTCACCGTCCGGTTCGAGGAGGGGGAATGGCGCACGACGCCGCCCATCGAGACTCGGATCACCGACCGCGACCGGGTCGACGTCTGCATCGAGCACTTCAACTTCCTGCGCTACACGCTCAAGTTCGACGTGGCCGAACAGCGGTCGGAGAGCTACGGATACCTGGCCAAGCTGTGGAGCAGCATCTTGAGCCCCTCGCTGGCTGGCGTGCTCGCGGAAGGCGCTCCAGGCACACCGGCGGCCGACCCGCTGCTCCAGAAGCTTCAGACACTGTACGCGCTGTCGCTAGACACCGACGCGGCGATTGCGGCGGCGGCGCGGCCCTACACGGCCACCGGCCTGACCGCGGCGCAGGCCGAGTCGCTCGCCCGGGCGCGCGGCAGTGAGACCACGCAGCCGAAGACCGGTATCGCCGGCCAGGTGGAAGTGCTCGGCCGGGCGCGCGCCGACCTTCAGAGCTTCCTGCTGAACCCGGCCAACACAGCGGCCTTTGCCGCGATCTACGGCGAGCGGCGGGAGATGTACCGCGCCATCACCGAGCTCCACGCTGCGGTGAGCGAACGGGCCGAGATCTTCCTCCGGCTGTCGGCCAAGGCCATCGGGATCGAGGTCAAGCGCGTCGGAAAGCGCCAACCAGGCACGCGCGTGACCTTCACGGTCGTGGCCCTCGACGAAGCCGGCGGCGTGACGCCCGTGGACGAGGTGGGTTACTTCGTTCAGTCGACGATGCCGCTGGTCGTGCACGGCGGCGTCTCCTTCTCCGGTCTGCGTGACCTGGCCTTCGACAAGGTGAAGCGGGCCGGCACGTTTGGCGAGGAGGAGCTCTTCCAGCAGCAGGGCAGCACCGCTGGAAGCATCGGCTACACGCTGTTCCTCGGCTGGCAGCTCTACGGCTCGAATGACGACGTCACCGGTGACCGTCGACAAAGCCGGGTAGGCGCGGCCTTCAGTCTCGGCACCGATGTGCGAGCGCCCGGCAGGCGGATCTTCGCCGGTCCGTCGGTGCTGCTCTTCAGTCGTATCGTGGTCAGCGGGGGCGCGGTCTTCGGCAAGGAATCCGAGGGCGAGGACGCCGCGGCCGAACCGAACATCTTCCGGCTGATCCGGGAGCGTCGCAAGACGACCTGGTTCTTCTCCATCTCCACCAAGGTGTACTGATATGCCGAGCATCCGTCACGTCGTCGTCCTCATGCTCGAGAATCGCTCGTTCGACCACATGCTGGGGTTCCTCGGCAGCGGCGACGGTTTGACCGGTGCGGAGTTCAACCGCGTCGATCCGGCCGATCCCGCCTCGACGAAGGTGCCCGTGACGAACGACGCCCGTTACCTCGGCGATTTCGGCGACCCGGCGGTGGATCCGTCGCACGAATACACGCACGTCAACATGCAGATCTACAACTCGCCGACGGTGCCGGCGACGCCGCCGGCCGAGACGAGCATCGGGTTCGTGAAAGACTACGCGTCGTTGCCCGACAACGACGTCGAGGGCGGCAAGCGCATCATGAAGTGCTTCGATCCGCAGAAACTGCCCGTGCTCAGCACGCTGGCGCGGGAGTTCGCGCTGTGCGACCGTTGGTTCTCGTCGGTGCCGGGCCAGACCTGGCCGAACCGGTTCTTCGTGCATGCCGCCACCTCCGGCGGCTTCAACGACAACCAGTTCCGCAACTACCCGATGAAGACCATTTTCGACAGCCTGACGGCCGCCCAGGAAGACTGGACGGTCTACTTCCACGACATGCCGCAGTGCGTGACCCTGGGCAGCCTGCGCAATCCGGCCTACAAGAAGAACTTCAAGACCTTCCAGGTGTTCTTCGCGCTCGACTGCCAGTCGGGCTCGCTGCCGTCGTACTCGTTCATTGAGCCGCGCTACTTCGACTTTCTCGGGCTCAAGGCCAACGACCAGCACCCACCGCACGATGTGGCGCTCGGCGAGCAGCTCATTGCCGACGTTTACGAGACGATCCGCAACTCGCCAGTCTGGCAGCACACGCTGCTCGTCATCACCTACGACGAGCACGGCGGCATGTACGACCACGTGCTGCCGCCCGACTGCGTGTCCCCCGACGGCCTCAACAGCGGTGATCCGGCGTGCGACTTCCGCAAGCTGGGCTTGCGCGTGCCGGCCATCATCGTGTCGCCGTTCGTGGCCAAGGGCACCCTCGACCACACGCTCTACGACCACACCTCGGTGCCGGCGACCGTCAAGGAGATCTTCGATCTGCCGGCGTTCCTCACGGCGCGCGATCGCGACGCCAACACCTTCACGCGCAACCTCACGAACACGCTGCGCACCGACACGCCGACGCATCTGCCGCGGCCTCCGGCTCCGATTGCGGCGCCGATGGCGCCCTCCACGGGCGCCGCCATGGACGACGACGCCGTGCTCGCTTCGCTCGAGGCCGAGGCTTCGCACGAACCGCTCTCGGAGTTCCAGGTCAGCCTCATCGAGACGACCAAGAAGCTCGAGATGGCCGAGACGCCGCGTGAGCGCGGCGCGCGTCTGGCCCAGTTGCCGCGTGACGAACACGACGGCGCAGTCGTGGTCCGCTCGGCCTTCGAACGCTTCATCAAGGGCGCGGGCCAGTCGCCCCCCGGCGACCGATCGGCGCCGGCGCCGCTGGCGGCTGCCGGCGGTAGCGATGCCGGCGACTTCCTGGCCTGCATCGACCGCCGTGCCACGCCGCCCAAGAGCACCGAGCGCATGGCGCTCGTCAAGGACTCGACGTGGGCGCCCGGGCAGATCCTGCGCATCCGCTTCCTCGACGGCGATCCCGCCATTCAGGCCCGTGTGCAGGCCGCGGCAACGGAGTGGATGCGGCATGCCAACATCCAGCTGGCCTTCGGCACCGCCGCCGATGCGCCGATCCGGATTTCGTTCCAGCGACGCGGCTCCTGGTCGTATGTCGGGCGCGAGTGCCTCAGCATCGACGCTGCTGAACCGACGATGAACTTCGGCTGGCTACGCGCCGATTCCACCGACGACGAAGTGGCGCGCGTGGTACTGCACGAGTTCGGGCATGCCCTGGGCTGCATCCACGAGCACAACCATCCGCTCGGCGGCATCCAGTGGAACAAGGACGTGGTCTACGAGTACTACGCCGGACCGCCCAACTTCTGGACCAAGGAGAAGGTCGACACCAACCTGTTTGCCACCTACGACAAGTCGCTGACGGTGTTCTCGACGCCCGATCCACAGTCGATCATGATGTACCCCATCGATCCACGTTTCACGAGCGACGGGATGTCGGTGGGCCTGAACAAGACGCTGTCGCCGACCGACATCGCCTTCATCAAGACGCTCTACCCGTTCTGAGGCCATGGCAGCAGACGATCGCGCGGTGGTCGTGGGTATCAACCACTACCCGGGCCTCCAGGACAACGGCGACTCGAAGGACCTGGCGGGACCGGAGCGCGACGCGCTCGAGGTCGTCAAGTGGCTGGTCTCGCCGACCGGTGGCAACGTGCCCGCCGCCCGGGTGACGACGATCGTGTCGGGCGCCACCGCCGAGGGTCCAACCCCGACCGAGGCCACGATCGATCTTGCGTTCGAACGGATCCTCGACGAGGCCAAGGCGAACGGCTCGGTCGGGGGCCGACGGCTGTACCTCTTCTTTGCCGGTCACGGTTTCGCCAGCAGCACCGAAGACGTCAACCTGCTGATGGCCAACGCGACACGCGATCGCACCGGCCACCACATCGCCGGGAAGAAGTACGTCGAGTGGTTCCGAATGGCGGCTCTGTTCAAGGAGATCGTCTTGTTCATGGATTGCTGCCGTGAGGTGCAGCAGACGGCGCCGCTGAGGCCCGTGCCCTGGAATCCCAAACTGAACCCGCCGCCGTCGCGCGTTTTCATCGGCTATGCCACCGGCTTCGCCATGGCATCGCGCGAGCGGCCCACGCCGACCAACGGCGGCCAGGTGCGAGGCCGCTTCACCGAGGCCCTGGTTGCCGGCTTGACCAAGGCGGCGGATGCGCAGGGGCGTGTCACTGGGCTGCTGCTGAAGAACTTCGTCACCAATGCCCTGGACGCCGAGGCCAAAGCCGAAGGCGAGAACCCCAACAACAAGCAGACACCGGAGTTTCCGGCCGGCGCCGAGGACGACTTCGTGCTGGTGGAAGGCCTGGCGCAGCTCGCCGCACCCTACGAGCTCGTGGTGAGCTTCACCGGCGAGGTTCCCACTCTGGTGCTCGGCGATTTGACGACGGTGGTGCCGCCGAGCGCGATGACCGCCGCCACGCTCACCTGGGGGCTTCGTCCTGGCCTGTACCAGGTCAGAACGGCCGCGAAAGCGAAAACCGTGGAGCTGGTGGGGGCGGGAGGGACCATGCATGTCGACATCTGATCCGACCGGCCCGCGCGGCGCCAGCCCGGAAGGGCCCACGACCCGTCTCATCGTGAAGGCGCCGCCCGACACGGAAGTGTTTCTCATCGACTACACGTTCCGCCTCGTCAGCCGCTCGGTGGGTACGTTGACGCGTGAGGTACCGGCCGGCATCTACAAGCTGAAGTTCCGGCGCGGCGATGTCGAGCGCACGATGACGACGGTCGTGTCCGGCACGGCGGACGTCACCGTGGCGCTCCCGGACGTGTTCGAGCACGGCCTGTCGAAGAGCGAAGTCGTACCGCCGCTCGCGATGGCGGCGCCACCGCCACCGCCGCTGGCGGCCCCGACTGGTGAGGAGGTGACGCACGCTGCGGCGCGCGGCGCCAGGCCGCAGACCCGCGCGCTGGCGCCCACGCCAGCCATGGCATCGGGCGTGATGTTCGAGCTCGCCGGTTCGCCTGAGGCACCCGACGCACACCCGGCCCTCGGCCTGTCGCTGTGCGATGCCGGCGGCGCCCTGGTGGTGGACCTGCAGACCGTCGTCTCGACGACCGCAAACGCCAGCCCGACCGCCGTCACGCACGTCGCGACGCTGGCGCCCGGCTCCTATCGGCTTCGCGTCGCTCTGGGTGAATCGTCGGACCAGGACGCGCGGGGCCTCGAACAATCGCTGGTGGTTTCGCCCGGCTGGCAGACGCAGGTGCTGCTCGGCATGCGCAATCACGGAACACTCAAGCGGCCGCTCTGGCGTGCCGACCTGGCCAACGCCACCATCCTCATGGCCAGGCCCGGCGAGGTCGTCACCAGCGACGTGCGTGGCTACGCCGAGCTCGCGAAGTCGTGGATTGCGGGTCCGCACGTCACGATTGCCACCGCACACGCGGAGGCGATGTCGGCATCGGCAGTGCCGAATCCGTCGTTCGCCATGGCCGTGGCGCACACGCTGGTCCGCGGTGCCTCGATCGCCCGATCGGTCGGACGGCCCGAACCGTCTGACGCGCGACAGTTGGTGGCCGCGATCGTGGATGCCATCGAGCCGCTGGTGCCGGGACATCCAGACGTGGCCGCGCTCTCGCTCTGGCTCGGGCGAGCGTCACGCGCGACGTTCGCCGTGCCGCCGATGTTGCTGAACAGCTGGGTGATCGTATCGGCGGCGGCCGCCGCGCGTCCCTCGCTCGTGCCGCGTGGCTCGTTGTCGTCGTCGATCGCCGACCGCCTGTGGGGATCTGAAGTGTGGCTGGTATGGCGCTACGGCGGGCCGACGGCGCCCGCGGTGAAGAAGCAGCGCAGCCGGGTCCCCAAGTTCGACGAATTGGTAGGCCGGGTGCAGGCGCAGGCGAAGATCGCCGACGACCCGGCGCTCACGAACCTGGAACGAGGACTGTACAACGCGATCCGGAATCTGCCGGGTGGCGAGGACGCCGGCGCATCGCCATCGACCGCCGTCAAGGCACCGCGGGCAACGCCCACGCGCGCCTCACGCGGGGTGTCGATGCGCCTGGCCAAACGGCTGGGCGTGCCGAGCGCCTCGATCGACGACGCCATGGCGTCGCTGCTCGACAAGCTGAAGTCGTAGTCCCCCGCGGACAGGAGATTCGACATGAGCCTCAACTCGCTCGCCAATGCGGCGTCTGCGCGACGGACCGACCTCGCACCGCTCGACCGCGTGCCGTCAACGGTCGACGAGATCGCCCTGGCTGCCCGCACGACGCCGGTGGCCGCACCCGCGCCGCTCGACGCACCGGCGCCGCTCGGCGCGCCCGGAATGCCGGCGCCTGCTGCCTCGCCGCTGCCGCCGGGCGCCGCCACCTCAGTAGACACGGCGATGAATGTGCTCTTCGGCTACATTCCCACTGAAGTCCTCACCGTCTACGTCGCGGTCATGGCGACGGTGCAAACGCCGACGATCACCGTGACGGACTGGATCGTGTTCGGGTCGTTCTTCGCAATAACGCCCGTGGTCGTGTGGCTGCTCTTTGCCGCCAAGGTCAAGGCAGCGGGCAGGGAACTGCCGCTCTCGTTCGGGGCGTGGCCGGTCTGGGAGATGTTCGCCGCGACGGTCGCCTACACGGCTTGGGCGTTCGGACTGCCACACTCGCCGTTCGGCGCCATGTCGTGGTACTCGGCAGCGCTATCCGGCCTCTCGGTGATCGTCGTCTCCACGGTGTTGGGACTGCTCGCGCCGTTTTTTCAGCGCCCGCTCTCGGCGTAGTGGTGTTACCGGAGGTTTCCCCGTGCCCAAGCGTGCGTTGATCCTGGCCGGTGACGGACTCAAGGTGGCTTCCAGGCGGGCGTGCTGCAGGTGTGGCTCGACGAGGCCGGCGTGACATTCGACCATGCCGATGGCGCCAGCGGCGGCCGCTTCAATCTGGTGATGTACTGCCAGGGGATGAGCGGCAGTGCGATGCGAAGACACGTCTCGACGTCGAGTTCACAATCCACATGGACGACGCCGACCACTTCAAGACCGACCCGGCGCACGAGGCCCGGACCGAAGGCACGATCACGAGTCCGCTCGTGGGCGGCACGCGGCCCGTGCAGCGCGGCACCTTCAATCTGCTCGTGCGTCAGGCCGATCCGCGCGAGAAGCAGATGCGTTACCGGGCCGTGTGCGCCGACGGCGCCGGCAAGGCCGTGACCTTCACTGGCTTCAAGACCGTGGACGACGACGACGGCCCGGACCTGTGGGACGACACCACGACCTTGCTTGCGTTGGCATCCCGCTCGAGCCGACTCGGCGCTCGGCGATCGTGGAGAGCGCCTCACGGCTCAGCGGGCACGATCTCGGTTGGGAGACGGGAGAGCATGATGACACTCGAAAGCGGCTGGGTCGCCGTTGCGATCGGGTTGGGCGTCGGCGCGATGCTGGTGCTCGTCCGAACGATTCGCAGCCTGATCCAAAGGATCCGGGCGGCGACCGTGGCCAGGCTGCCACTCGTCACCAGCCAGAGCGTCGAGCTGCCCGAGGCGGGAGCGTACGAACTCTGGGCCGAAGGCCGCCGGCTGACCGGCGATTTCCGAGCCTTGGACTTCGCGCTTTCGGATGCGAGCGGCCAGGCGGTGCCCCTCAGTCGTACGCTGTTGCCGACGAGCTCCGAAGGGATCCGTTTGGTGCGGATGAAGCTGCGGTCCTTCCTGTTGTCGCGCGGGGGCTCGTTCACGCTGTCGATGACCGGTCTGTCTCCCGAGCCTGACGCCGACAGCAGAATCATCCTCTCGCGATCGTTGGCGGGCGTGATCCTGGTGCATGTTCTCGCCATCGTCGCGTCGAGCGTCGCGCTGCTCGGTCTGGTCGTGGCGACGGCGCTCGTGCTCGCTGGCGCGATCTGACCCAGCGTCTCGGCCGACGCGGCGCCGTACCGACCGTCCTCTGGCTTGGCGTCGCGCAAGACGCCGCCCACCTCACGCGCAGCCCCGCTCGTTCCCAGAGCAACATCCCGCTCACCGTCACCGGCGGCTCGCATGCCTCCATCGTTCGGCGAGGAAACGATCCGCGTTGGCCGCGAAGTCGTTGGCACGGCATGCACGAGTTCCGGATGTTCGCGGTCTGACGGATGGTCGACCAGGTTCTGCAGATTGCCGGTAACGACCCCGGCGAACTGGATGAGCCACCCGCACAGGAAAGCCGCCAGCGCCGGCAGTGGCGCCGCGACGCCGTCGCGCACGGCCAGCCCTACGCCCACGAACACGGGAGCGAGGGCGGTTGGCAGGGTGTGTCCCAGACCGCTTGCCATGGTAGCGAGGGTTCGCCGCTCGGATCCAGTAGCGGCATTCCATCCGGCCCGTGCGGCGATTGCAACGTACAATGCTCACGGGCGTGGATGCACGGCCCGGTTCCCCGCCGCACGGTCCCCTCGGGCGAGCGGATTCGAGCATGAAGAAAGCCATCGTCGCACTGGTGCTCATCGCTACCGCTGGCGCCGTGGCCACCGCGTGGTATCGCCAGCGTGGCGGCCCCGACATCGGCGTAACGTCGGCGCCCGTGACACGCGGCGACATCGTGGATGCCGTTGGCGCCACCGGTGCCCTGCAGGCCGTCACGACCGTGCTCGTGGGCAGTCAGGTGTCGGGCAACATCCAGTGGTTGGGCGCCGACTTCAACTCCATCGTCAAGCGCGGCCAGGTGATCGCGCGCCTCGACCCGTCGATGTTCGACGCGCAGCTGCAGCAGGTCGAGGCGAGTCTCAGTCAGGCGCGAGCCAATCTCGTGAAGGCCGAGAGCGACCTCGACCGGACGCGGGTGCAGTTGCTCGACGCGCAGCAGAAGTTCGCACGCGCCAGTGAACTCGCCTCGCGGCTGCTGCTGGCGCAGAGCGAACTCGATGCCGCGAAGATCGCCGTCGATACGGCAGAGGCGGCGGTAGCCTCGCAGCAGGCCACCGTGACGCAGGCACGGGCGGCGGTGCGGCAATCGGAAGCCTCCGTCAACCAGTCGAAGGTGAATCGCGACCACACGATCATCGTCGCGCCCATCGACGGCATCGTGACCGAGCGCAGCGTCGACGTCGGACAGACCGTGGCCGCCAGCATGCAGGCGCCGACGTTGTTCGTGATTGCCGCCGATCTCAAGCAGATGGAGGTGCTGGCGAGCGTCGACGAGGCCGACGTGGGCCGCATCCGGCCCAATCAGCACGTCACCTTCCGCGTCGACGCCTATCCCACCGAGACCTTCGAAGGCACGGTCTCGCAAGTGCGGCTGCAGCCCACCGTGGTGCAGAACGTGACCACCTACGGCACGCTCATCACATCCCCCAACCCCCAGTTGAAGTTGAAGCCGGGCATGACGGCCACCGTGAAGATCGAAGTGGCCCACCGCGCCAATGCGCTGCGGGTGTCGAACCTGGCGCTGCGTTTCCGGCCCACGACCGAGATGTTCGCCGCCCTCGACCAGCCGGTGCCGGCCGACCCGGCGACTGGCGGCGGACGGGGCGGCAGGAATGGTGCGCCTCCGGCGGCGCGTGACGCGCAGCCGCCGGCGGCGGCGCCGGAATCAACGGCACGAGGCGAGCAGACGGCAGCGCCCGGCGGCGACCGTCAGGCGCGCCTGTTGGAACGCTTCGCGGCGATGTCCGTCGAGGAGCGGCAGCAGTTCATCGCGCGAATGAAGGAACGCGGCGCGGACACGAGCGCGTTCGAGTCGGCCGCGCCGCCCCAGGCCAACGGGCGCGCGCCCTCGACACGCGCCACCGCCGGGGCCGCGACGCCGGCGCAGACCATCGACGAGCTGTTCGCGCCGCTGCCAGCTATTGAATCGCGCGCTCGCCTGTGGCTCTTCATGGACCGCCAGCTCAAACCCGTGAACGTGCGACTCGGCGTGACCGACGGCTCGTTCACCGAGCTGCTCGGCACCGACCTGCAGGAGGGGATGGAGATCGTCACCGGCCTGACCGGCGTCACGTCGGCGCGCGCGACCCCGGCGGCGGGCGGTACCGCGAATCCCCTGATTCCCACCCGTGGCCGCGGCCCCCGCTGACATGGCCACGGCGGTCATCGCCACGGGCGACCTCGTGAAGACCTACACCGTGGGCGACCACAAGGTGAAGGCCCTGCGGGGGGTGACGCTCGAGGTGGGGCGCGGCGAGTTCGTGGCCGTCACGGGGCCCTCTGGCTCTGGGAAGTCGACGTTCATGCACATCATCGGCTGCCTCGACCGGCCGACCTCGGGCCGCTACCTGCTCGACGGTCAGGACGTGTCGCAGATGTCGAAGAACGAGCTGGCCGAGGTGCGCAACCGCAAGATCGGCTTCGTCTTCCAGGGGTTCAATCTGTTGACCCGCACGTCGGCCATGGACAATGTCGAGCTGCCGCTGCTCTACGCCGGCTCCGCGCTGAAGACGTCCGGCCGGCGCCAGCGCGCCAAGGAGATGCTCGAGACGGTGGGGCTCGGCGAGCGCCTCGACCACTACCCCAATCAGCTCTCGGGCGGCCAGCAGCAGCGCGTGGCCATCGCCCGCGCGCTCGTCAACACGCCGTCCCTCCTGCTGGCCGACGAGCCGACGGGCAATCTCGACACCCGCACCAGCATCGAGATCATGGGCCTGTTCCAGCGGCTGAACGTCGAGCGGGGCATCACGGTGATCGTCATCACGCACGAGCCCGACATCGCCGAGTACGCCACGCGAACGATGGCCTTTCGCGACGGCCTGGTGGTATCGGACCGGTCGGTGGCACGCCGGCGCGACGCGGTCGACGAGCTGACCAAGCTGCCCGTGGACGACGAGGAGGAGGAGGCCTGAGCATGTCCTTCCTGATGGTCTTGAGAATCGCCGTCAAGGCGCTCGCCCGTAACAAGATGCGAACGGCGCTCACGATGCTGGGCATGATCATCGGCGTGTCGGCCGTGATCACGATGGTGGCACTCGGCACCGGCGCTCAAGCGTCGATCGAGTCGCAGATCAGCGCCGCCGGCACCAACATGATCATGATCAGTGCCGGCAACTTCCAGCAGGGCGGGGTGCGACTCGGCCAGGGCAACGCGAGCACGCTCACGCCCGACGACGCGGAGGCCATCCGCGCCGTGGCCGGCGTGCAGTACCTGGCGTCCGGCGTCAACACGCGCGCGCAGATCGTGGCTGGCAATCTCAACTGGGGCACGCAGGTGCAGGGCACCGACGTCGACCTGCCGTTCATCCGGTCGTGGCCGGCGACCTATGGCGCCTTCTTCACGCCAACCGACGTCGCCACCGCGTCAAAAGTGGCGGTGCTCGGCGCCGTGGTGCAAGACCAGCTCTTCGGGGCAGGCATGGATCCGGTGGGCGAAGTGATCCGCATCAACAACCAGCCGTTCACCGTGGTGGGCGTGATGGCCAGCAAGGGCCAGTCGGGCATGGGCCAGGACCAGGACGATGTCGTCTACGTGCCCTACACGACGGTGATGAAGAAGCTGCGCGGCATCACCTTCATCCAGAACATCACGGTGTCGGCCGCCTCGGCCGCCGACACGGGCCCGACGGCCGATCGCATCGCCGGGGTGCTCCGCCTGCGGCACAAGATCCAGCCCGATGACGCCGACGACTTCATGGTGCGCACGCTCGAAGAGATGGCCAGCGTGCGCGTGCAGGCCACCGAGACGATGACCGGACTGCTGGCCGGCATCGCCGGCGTGTCGCTGCTGGTCGGCGGCATCGGCATCATGAACATCATGCTGGTCTCGGTCACCGAGCGCACGCGCGAGATTGGCCTGCGCATGGCGGTCGGCGCCAAGGGGCGCGACGTGCTGCTGCAGTTCCTGGTCGAGGCCGTGGTGCTGAGCGCGATTGGCGGCGGCATCGGCATCGCGCTCGGCCTCGGCATGGCCCGCGGCGTCACGCTGTGGATGTCGTGGCCGACATCGGTGACGGCCGGGTCGGTGGGACTGGCGTTCGCCTTTGCCGCGATGACCGGCGTGTTCTTCGGGTTCTACCCGGCACGCAAGGCCGCGAGTCTCGATCCAATCGATGCGCTGCGCTTCGAGTAGACGGCCGCGCCCAGCCCCGGTGTTGTCGTGGCCGCACCCACGGCACCGGTCGATGTGACCCACGGCACGATCGCACTCTTCCTGCAGATCGAGTACTGGCACGGTGGCGGAAGGGGCGGGCCGCCCTGCGGGGCGCCCGTTCTACCCGGCGCCGACTCCCAACCACAACGCCACGCCGCCCTTGACGCCGTTGGCGTTGTCGATGGTGGTCGTGTCGGCCGCAAGCGTGAGCGTGACATGGCGGGCATTGCCACCGCCGATGTACAGCGCGTCGAAGCACGTCAGCGCCCGAATCGTGCGGATGGCGCGCGCCAGCCGGCGGTTCCACTTCTTCTTGCCGTCTTTCTTCAGCGCCTGATCGCCCAGCCGATCTTCGTAGGTTCCGCCCTTGTGAAACGGATGGTGGCCGAGTTCCAGCGTCGGCAGCGGGCGGCCCTCGAGGAAGAGCGCGGCGCCGAAGCCGGTGCCGAGCGTGATCACCATCTCCACGCCCCGCCCCTTGACGACCGCCAACCCCTGCACCGTAGCGTCGTTGGCCACGCGCACCGGCCGGCCCAGCCGCTGTTCGAGCGCGCCCGCCAGGTCGAACCCGGCGAGCGCTTCCGTGCCGAGATTCGGCGCCGTGACGATCACCCCGGAACGCACCACGCCCGGGAACCCGACGGCGATGCAGTCAAACGGCTCGAGCGGCGCTACGAGTTCCACGAGGCGGTCGAGCAGTAGGTCTGGTGAGGACGGCTGTGGCGTCTTCACCCGCAGGCGCGTCGACAGCAGCGTGCCCGACCGATCCGCGACCGCCGCCTTGAGGCCGCTGCCGCCGATGTCGATGGTGAGGAAGCGGGACGGGGTGGTGGGCGCCATTTGTCTAGCATGCCTGACCGCGCGAGCAGTCGCACGGTTCCAACGGTGGAAATCGACGCCTCCGGCGGAGGTTGAGGAGAGAGCCGACGCCTCGGCCCTCGAGCGGCTGCCAGCCTAGTTGCCGCTCGCTGCTCGTCCCCGGGTCACGTGCTGCCACGCCCTGGCGATGCGCTCGCTCGGCAACCAGGCGGTGGGCACGGCGGGCGCGGCGGCGCCGGCCGCCGGCTGGAACGAGCCCGCCGCGAGATCACCGATGAAGCCTGTGGCATCGGGCACCGGCCGCAAGCCGTCGTCCGAGACCCGCAGCGCCAGCACGTCTTCGAAGAACATGGCGCCGAGGTCGCGCGACTGCCCGACCACGTGCGCCGTGTCGGGTTCGGTGACGAGCGCCCACAGCGCTCCGGCCCGCCGATTCACGGCGAAGAGCCCCACGATGGTGTTGGTCCGGAAGGCGAGATCGGTGGCGCCGACAAACAACAGGGCCGGCACGCTGCGCGCGGCTCTGGGCACGAGCGCGCTGTAGTAGATGCCACCCTTGTTGACCACGAAGGCGGCAACGCGCTCGGGCTTCCAGGCGGCGAACTCGTAGTTGAACTGGCCGCCCGCCGACATGCCCCACAAGAACAGCGGCGCCGTGGCCACCTCGGGATGCGCCGAACGCGTGGCAAAGGCCGAGAGCGCGGTGACGAGCGCCTGCCCGCTGCCGCGTGAAACATCCACGTAGTCTTCGATGAACCCGAGCTCGTGCGGCTTGTCGGTGAAGCGGCACGCCACTACGGCGAGGGCATGGCGGCTGGCGAATGCCTGCCAGAACGCCTCCTCGGCCATGGGCCGGCCGTCGCCATTCGATCCCGGAACCAGCACCAGCACGCCGCGGGCGCGGGCCAGATCGGCAGGAATCCAGAGCCGGAACTCGGCCTTGTCGTAGTTGTCGCCCGGGGGCACCACTTCGTCGAGCGTGACGGCCGGGGCGAGGCGACGCGCGTCGAGCGGCGCTGCCGCCTGCCACGCGATGAGCACGGCAAAAACGAGCAGGCCGACGACGATCAGGCGTGAACGCATCTGTGCATCCTGTCTGCGGGAAGACCGCCCGACATCGTAACGGGGTTCGACGTTCGGATCCACAGTCACGTCCAGCGGTATTCGCCCGGGCCCGTAGTCCAGACTGCCGCATAATGTCGCCGGCACCCAGTGACAACACTCAAGCTCGACCTCATCCAGACGCTCGCCGTGGCCACGCTGGTCCTGTTCGCCGGCTACGGCGTTCGCCGGCGCGTCGGCGTGCTCGACCGCTTCAACATCCCGGCGCCGGTTGTCGGCGGGGTGCTCTTCGCCACGCTGGCGCTCGGCCTGCGGCAGTCTGGCGTCGTGGCGCTCGAGTTCGACACGCTGCTGCAGGGACCGTTCATGGTCGCCTTCTTCACCTCCATCGGGCTCGGTGCCAGTCTGGTGCTGCTCAAGAAGGGCGGACCCCAGGTGGCGCTCTTCTGGCTCGTCGCCAGTGCCCTCGCCATCCTGCAGAATGCTGTCGGGATCGGCCTCGCGACGGCGCTGGGCGTCGATCCGCTGATCGGCCTCATCTCCGGATCGATCACCATGACGGGCGGCCACGGCACCGGCGTGGCCTTCGGCCAGCTGCTCCAAGAGCAGTATCAGGTGGCCGGGGCCGTGACGCTGGCCATGGCCGCCGCAACGTTCGGGCTGGTGGGCGGGGGCCTCATCGGCGGGCCGGTCGGCACCCGGCTGGTCGCGAGGCTCGGCCTTCGTCCGGCCGGCGGTGCCCCCTCCGAGCTGGCGCGAGCCGCCGAGCACGCGTCGCTCGACGCCGAGATCAACACCGAGCCGACGGGTGAAGCGCCGACGGCCTACAGCCTCCTGCAGATGCTCACCGTGATCCTGGCGTGCATGGCCGCCGGCGGCGTGCTCTCGGGATGGCTGGGCAATTTCATCACGCTGCCCGGCTACATCGGCGCGATGCTGGCGGCCGCGGTCTTTCGCAATCTGGCCGATGCCACCGGGCTGCTGCGCATTCAGGCGCGCACGGTCGACGACCTGGGCACGATCGCGCTGTCGCTCTTCCTCACCATGGCGCTGATGACACTGCGCCTGTGGGAGCTCTTCGACCTGGCCGTGCCGATGGTCGTGATCCTGGCGGCCCAGGTGGCGATGGTGGCGGCCGTCTCGTACTGGATCACGTTCCGCGTGATGGGGCGCGACTACGACGCGGCGGTGATGGCGGCGGGCCACTGCGGGTTCGGCCTGGGCGCGACTCCCAACGCCGTGGCCAACATGAGCGCGATCACCGAGCGCTACGGCGCCGCGCCGCGGGCCTTTCTGGTGCTGCCGATGGTGGGCGCCTTCTTCATCGATTTCAGCAACGCGATCATCATCACGGCCTACTTGAACATCCTGCGCCCGTAGATCTCACGGCCGCGCCGCGGCCGTCTGTGGGCTAGCGGTAGCCGCGGAAGTCCCGTCGATACCCGGTGTCCTGCTGCAGTTTGGCCAGGCCGGCCTGGAGCTCCGGCAACACGCGGTCGCCTGGTGCGGTCCCGATGAGATTCTCGAGTTCGTACGGGTCGGCCTGCAGGTCGTACAGCTCGTCCATGCCCGTGAGCTCGACGTAGTGGATGTACTTGTAGCGCTCGGTGCGGACCGCCTGATACTCCATGGTGAGCGTGCGGGGAAAGACCTGGTCGGTGTAGTACTCGAGCAGGATCGAATCGCGCCACGGCACGCTCGCCCCCTCGAGCAGCGGCACGAGCGATCGTCCCTGGCGCGCGGTCGGATCGGCGACGCCGGCCAGCGCGAGCACGGTGGGCGCCAGGTCGATGATCTGCGCCATCTGCGGCACCGTGGCGCCGGCCCTTGCCACCGGCGGATAACGAACGATGAGCGGGATGCGCGCCGTTTCTTCATAGGCGAGACGACGCTCCGCGTTCAGCCCGTGCTCGCCGTAGAAGTAGCCGTGGTCGCTCGTGAAGACGACGACGGTGTTGTCCAGTTGGCCCATCTCGCGCAGCGTCTCGGTGATGCGCGCGAGGCTTTCGTCCACGCCCAGCAGCATCTCGAGCCGGGCGCGCACGTCGACGTCGGGCGTGCCCGTCGCGGGCGCCAGCGCTGGCAGGCCGGCGATCGTCCGCTGCAGAGCCGGCTTCTTCGTCGGGGCCACGCGGGCGTTCGGCCGTCGCGGCACCTCGACGTTTGCGTAGCGCCCACGATGACGTTCGGCCGGAATGAATCCCGACAGTTGGCCTGTCAACTGCGCCGTGGAGCCGTCGTCGAGCTGCTGAACGTTCGGGTGCAGGGCCTTGTGCGCGAGAAAGACCATGAACGGCTTGCCTTCGGCGCGCCGCATGAAGCTCACCACGTAGTCGGTGAGGATGTCGGTGACGTAGCCTTTGACGGTGAGCCGCTCGCCATCGACGTTGAGGTTGGGATCGATCGCCTCGCCTTGTCCCTTCATGGCGACCCAATGTGTCCACCCAGGCCGCCGCGTGTCGTCGTTCCCCATGTGCCACTTGCCGAAGAAGCCGGTCTGGTAGCCGGCCTGTTCCAGTGGCACGGCGAAGGTGGCGAGCCGATGACTGGCCGCGTCGCGCGCGGTGTTGTCGATGATGCCGTTGGTGTGCACGTACTGCCCCGTCAGCAGGGCCGCCCGACTTGGCGAACACAGCGGCGTGGTGGCGAAGGCGTTCGCAAAGCGCGTGCCCTCGCGCGCCAGTTGATCGACGGCCGGCGTGTCGACGAACGGGTGGCCGGCAAAGCCGAAGTCGTCCCAGCGCGCATCGTCAACGAGCACGACGACGACATTGGGCTGTGCCGGCACTACGGGGTTGGGTGGTGTCTGGCACGAGACCAGGGCGAGGGCCGCCGCCACAGCCACAGGGATCGTGCGGATCCGGCTCGCGTTACCGACGAGTTTCCTCACCATCTGATGCTCCTGGCTGTCTGCTTCCTGCCGTCTTGACCGTGCGGAACCCCACATGATTGCTGCCGGTCGAGATCTCGCCCTTGCCCCTGGTGCCCACCAGGTAGCGGGAGCAGTACTGCTCCGTGCAGAGAAACGATCCGCCGCGCTGCACGCGCTTCCGAAGACCTGGCTCCGAAGGGTCGAAGGAATCGTTCGGCCCCTGGGGATTCACCGCAACCTCACCGGTCGCGGCCAGCAGAGAGTAGTAGTCGGGGCGATACCAATCGCTTACCCACTCCCACACGTTGCCGGCCATGTCGTGCACGCCGTAGGCGTTGGCGGGGAAACGCGCCACCGGCGCCAGGCCGGCAAAGCCGTCGAGTCCATCGTCCTCCAGCGGGAATCTGCCCTGATGAATATTGGCCTGATGGACGTCGTCGGGCGTCAGTTCGTCGCCCCAGGCATACAGCTTTCCGCTCTGGCCCGCGCGCGCCGCAAGCTCCCACTCGGCCTCAGTCGGCAGCCGCCCCGCGCGCCACGAGGCATACGCGACGGCGTCGGCAAAGGCCACGTGCACCACCGGATAGTGCTCGCGTCCGGCCAGCGTGCTGCCGGGGCCTTCAGGGTGACGCCAGTTGGTGCCGGGCGCCCAGCGCCACCACTGCCGCGCGTCGTCGAGTGCCACGGGCCGGCCGGGGGGCGTGAAGAGCGTCGACCCCGGCACCAGCAGCTCTGGCGGCGCGGCCGGGAACTCGGCCGGATCCGGCGAACGCTCGGCGAGTGTCACGTATCCGGTGGCCGCGACGAACGCGGCGTACTGCGCGTTGGTGACTTCGGTGGCGTCCATCCAGAACCCATCCACGGCCACGCGATGGATCGGCTGCGCGTCGTACGTGATGCCAGGCAGGTCGCACAGGGCCTCGGCTACGGTGTCACTGCCCATCGAGAACTCTCCACCCGGAATCCAGACCATCCCGGCGGGGACAGGCGACGGCGGTGCCGTGTCGTGGAGCGTGGTGGGCGTAAACGACGGGCTCGGCGCCGGCGCCTCGGGCGAGGGGCGGCATGCCGCGGTCAGCAGCAGCACCGCGGCGCTGATGCACGTGCGCGCTCGAAGACAGAGCCTCGCCATTCCGGCGCTACTCTAGCACCCCGCTGCAGCTTCGAGCGGTGGCGCGGCGCCTGGCGCCGGGCGCCGCTCGACCGAGGGATCCGGGGCCAAGCAACGATACACTCCGTGTTCAGGAGTCACGACATGCGCCGCTCGTTGCTGACCTCGTCCGCCGCGGCGGGGACATTCCTGATGCTCACGGCCCCGGCACGGGCCCAGGCGCCCGACGGCGCCACCATCTTCCGCACCAGCTGCGCTTCGTGTCATGACGGGGCGGCCGCCTCGCGCGCCCCGGCGACGGAACAGCTCAAGGCGCGCTCACCCGAGTCGATCATCGCGGCGCTGACCGGTGGCGCCATGCGCTATCAAGGGATCTCGATGAGCGGGGCCGAGCGGCGCGCAGTGGCCGAGCACCTCACCGGCAGGGCGGTGGGCGTCGCGACGAAAGCAGATCCGGCGATCGGCCGCTGCGCCAACCCGGCACCGTTCACGAGCCTGACGTCGGCACCGGCCTGGAACGGATGGAGTGCCGATCTGGCGAACACGCACTTCATGCCGGCCAGCCGTGGCGGCCTCACCGCGGCGCAACTGCCGAAGCTGACGCTGAAGTGGGCGCTGGGGCTGCCGGAGGCCACAGCAGCCTGGGCACAGCCCACCGTCGTTGGCGGACGGCTCTTCGTGGGCTCGCAGAACGGCACGGTCTACTCGCTCGATGCCAAGACCGGCTGCGTCGTGTGGATCTACGAAGCGCGTGGCGGCGTGCGCGGCGCGGTGTCGGTGGGTCCCCGTCCTGGCGCGGCTGCGAGGTTCAATGCGTATTTTTCCGATCAGAAGGGATGGGCCTACGCCGTCGACGCGGCCACCGGCCAACTGATCTGGAGCGTGCTGGTCGACGACCATCCGCTCGTGCGGCTCACCGGCTCGCCGCTGCTCTATCAGGACCGGCTCTACGTGCCCACGTCCTCCTACGAAGAGGTCGGCAAGAGCCCCACCTACAACTGCTGCACGTTTCGCGGCGCGATCGTCGCCCTCGACACCGCGGACGGCCACGCGATCTGGCGCGCCTATCCGATTCCGGTGGCCCCGGTGCTCATGGGCCGGCGTCCTGATGGCGGCGAGTCGTGGGGACCCTCGGGCGGCGCCATCTGGTCGGCGCCAACCATCGACGTGAAGCGAGCGGTCATCTACGCGGCGGTGGGCAACACCTACAGCGGCAAGGAGTCGCAGCCGGGCACCGACGCCATCGTGGCCTTCGACCTCGAGACAGGCAAGATGCGATGGCAGCAGCAGCTCGCGCCTGGAGATCTCTACGGGTGCCGACCGGGCGAAGTGAACTGCGGCGACACACCGGGGCCTGACTACGACTTCGGCGCCTCGGCAGTGATCGCCAAGCGACCCGACGGCCGCGAGATGCTCGTCGTGGGGCAGAAGTCAGGCGTGGCCTATGGCCTCGACCCCGACAACGGCGGCAAGGTGCTCTGGCAGTACCGCGCCGGCCTCGGCGGCACGCTCGGGGGCATCGAGTGGGGCATCGCCGCCGACGCCGACAACGCCTACCTGCCGGTCGCCGATCAGAATCATCCGCAGCCGGGCGGCCTGCACGCGGTAAAGATCGGCACGGGCGAGCGCGTGTGGTTCGCGGCGCCGCCCGATCCGCTCTTGTGCAGCGGCGCCGCGCGCGTCTGCAACGGCGCCCAGTCGGCAGCGATCACGGTGATTCCAGGCGCCGTGTTGTCTGGTTCCTTCGACGGCGGCATCCGCGCCTACTCGACCCGCGATGGGTCGGTGCTCTGGCACTACGATACCAACCGCGACTTCCCCACCGTGAACGGCGTGAAGGCGCGGGGCGGCTCGCTCAACGGCCCGGCGGCGGTGGTGGTTGGCGGCATGCTCTACGTGAACTCCGGCGACTACCGCGCGCGGCCGGGCAACGTGCTGCTCGCCTTCGGCGTGAACTAGCCGCCCGCCCGCTCAACTCAGACGTTCGGAGGCTCTCATGAAGCGATGGTCGGCGATGGCGATTCCAGCAGTGCTCGTCTGTGCCGTGTTCCTGTTCCGCAACCCGGGGGTGACGGCCGACCAGCCCGCCGCCGCGCCATCGCCGCAGCCGGCTCCCTCGCCGGTCGTCGTGCCGGAGATCCCGTTTGATGCAGCGACCGACTTCCTGACCTACTCGGCCGACATGAACTTCGGCGAGGTGCTCGGCGTGGCCATCAACTCGAAGAACCGCCTGGTGGTGTTGAATCACCCGGGCAGTGCGACCCAGGGCCCGCTCTACGGCAACGCGTCGACCGAACTGCTCGAGTTCGACCTGGCCACGGGACGCTTCGTGCGCGAAATCGGCAAGAAGGTCTACGGCCTCGGCTACGGCCACGCCATTCGCTTCGATCGCCACGACAACCTCTGGGTGGTCGACAAGGGCACCAATACGGCCGTGCGATTCAACCCGGAAGGGTACGTCACGATGAACCTCGGCCGTCGCCCCGAGGGCCCTGACGATCCGGAAGAGTCGTGGTTCCATGGCCGCGGCGGCCCGCCGCCGCCGCCCGCGCAGGACGGCTACTTCCGCGGTCCGACCGACATCGCTTTCGATGCCGACGACAACATCTACATCAGCGACGGCTACACCAACGCGCGCGTCGCGAAGTACGACAAGCGCGGCGCGTGGGTGACGTCGTGGGGCACGAGAGGTTCCGGCGGGCCGCACGCCGACCAGAATCCTGGGCAGTTCAATACCCCGCACAACATCGCCGTCGATCGCAGCAACAACGTCTACGTCGCCGACCGCAACAACCGTCGCATTCAGGTGTTCGACGCCGACGGCACCTTCCGTCGCTTCATCTTCCTGAACGCCGTCTACGACAAGACGCGCCACCCGGTGCTCGGCAACCTGGCGGCCAGCCCTCCTGACGAGACGCAACCCTGGACGCTGTGCATCACCAGCGGCGCCACGCAGTACCTCTACACGTCGGATTCGGAACCCGGGCGGATCTACAAGATGACGCTCGACGGCCGCATCCTCGGGACGATGGGGATCTCTGGCCGGGACGTGAAGCAGTTCAACTGGATTCATTCGCTGGCCTGTCCGACCGACGACACGCTGTATGTGGCCGACATGAACAACTGGCGCATTCAGAAGCTGACGCTGCACTCACCAACGCGCTGAGGTCCTCTCGATGAATCTGATTCCTGTACTCGTCTTAGTGGCGCTCGTCGCCGCCCAGGGCCGCACCTGGATCGAAGAGAAGTCCATCGACGGCGATCCGGTCGTGCGCGGGCTGCCCAAAGACGGCATTCCCGCCATCGACGCGCCGGTGTTCGTTACTGCCGCCGAGGCGACCTTCATGCGTGACGACGAGCCGGTCATCGGCGTCGCGGACGGACAGGCGGCCAAGGCCTACTCGACGTGGCTCTTGAACGGCCACGAGATCGTCAACGACACGATCGGCTCGCGCTCGATCGCCGTCACCTGGTGACCGCTGTGTTACACAGGCATCGTGTATGCCCGCACGGTCGGCGCCCGCGAACTCACCTTCGGCGTCTCAGGCATGTTGTGGCGCGACAACCTCGTGATGTACGACCGGCAGACCGATTCCTGGTGGGCCCAAGCACTCGGTGATGCCATCGAGGGGCCGCTCAAGGGGCAGCGCCTGACCATCGTCGAATCGTCGCTGGTGTCGTGGAAGGAATGGCGAACCCTGCACCCTGCGACGCTCGTACTGGACAAGCAGGGAGCCACGGGCATGACCGGCACGACGGATCGCTACGAGACGTACCACGGTTCCGCAAACATCGGCGTCACCGGACGCACGCGGATGAGCGGCACCCACCCGCCGAAGATGGTGGTCGTGGGGTTCCAGGTCAAGGGCCGCGCTGTCGCGGTGCCGATGGACGACCTGCAAACAGGCGCGACCTTGACGACCACCGTCGAGGGCCTGCCGGTGACCGTGACGCCGACCGGCGATCGCACCAACGCCACCGTTGAAGTCGACGGCCAGAAGGTGTCGGCGTTTGCGTCGTACTGGTTCGCCTGGCGCGCGTTCTATCCAGACTCGCAGGTGATTCGACGAGCGAAGGAGTAGCAAATCTGGTAGTTTCCCTGCCATGAGACGACTCCTCTATGCCGTAGGCATCCTGACCCTGGCGGCCGGAGCTGGCCAGGCCCAGACGCCCAAGCGGCCGCTGACCTTGGAGGACCACTCGCGGATCGCCGCCGTCGGCGATCCGCAGCGGTCGCCCGACGGCCTCTGGGTGGCCTACACGCTGACCACCATCGACGCCGAGAAAGACCGGCGCAACAGCGACATCTGGATGGTCAAGTGGGACGCCAGTCAGCAGGTGCAACTCACCTCGTCGCCCGACGGCGAATCGTCGCCGCGCTGGAGCCCGGACGGCAAGTACCTGGCCTTTGTCGCCGCGCGCGGCACCGAGGAGGAGAAGAAGAAGGGCGGCCAGATCTGGCTGCTCAACCTGGCCGGTGGCGAGGCCGAACGCGTGAGCGACGTCAAGGGCGGCGTGTCCGACATCCAGTGGTCACCCGACAGCACGCGCATCGCGTTTGTCGCGCGCGACGACGACCCTGATAGCGAACCAGAGAAGAAGGATGGCTGGAAGCGCAAGACACCGCCGCCAATCGTCATCGATCGCTATCAGTTCAAGCAGGATCGCGCCGGGCATCTGCGCCACGTCTACAGCCACATCGCGGTGTTCGACCTGGCGACGAAGACGCACACCGTCGTGACCAGCGGCGGCACCGACGACACCAGCCCCGAGTGGTCGCCCGACGGCTTGCGCATCGCCTTTCTCAGCAAGCGCGGCGCGCCCGACCCAGACCGCACCTCGAACCAGGACTTGTGGACCGTCGAGGCCACCCCCGGTGCCGTACCGACGCAGATCACGAACACTCCGTTCGGCGAATCCGGACGCCCGGCCTGGAGTCCCGACGGCGGCCGCATCGCGGTGCTGACCGGCGACGACGACCAGAACACCGCCTACCGGATGAGCAAGTTGACGGTAGTGCCGGCCAACCTGCCGACCCCGACCGACAAGCCGGTCGTCTACATGGCATCGCTCGACCGCGCCGTGTCGAACATCGAGTGGTCGGCAAATGGCCAGCATATTTCCTTTCTGCTGCAGGACGACCGGACCAATCACGTGGCGACGGTGCCCGCCGAAACGCCGACCGGCGCCGTGCAGCGCAAGTCCACGGGCCGGCGCGTCATTCGTGCGATGAGCGCAGGCGCCGACGGGCACTTCGCCGTGCTGGCCACGTCGCCGCACGAGCCGGGAGAGATCTACGCCCTCGAGGCAACGACGCTAAGGCCGCTGACCCGCCACAACGCGACCCTCGTGAGCGAGTTGCAGCTGGCCACGACCGAAGACTTCCAGTCCAGAAGCAAGGACGGCACCGAGGTGCACGGCCTGGTCGTGAAGCCCGCCGGTTTCAAGGCGGGCACGAAGTATCCGACCCTGCTCATCATTCACGGCGGCCCCAATGGCCAGGACGAGCACACGTTCTCGTTCGATCGGGAGTTCCTGGCCGCAAGCGGCTACGTGGTCCTCGCCATCAACTATCGCGGCAGCGCGGGTCGGGGCAACGCCTGGCAGAAGGCGATTCATCGTGACTGGGGCAACCTCGAGGTGGCGGACCTGCTCGGCGCGGTGGATGAGGCCGTTCGGCAAGGCATCGCGGATCCCGACCGGCTTGGCATCGGCGGCTGGAGCTACGGCGGCATCTCGACCAACTACACGATCGCCAGCGACACGCGCTTCAAGGCTGCGGTCAGCGGCGCCGCCAGCTCGCTGCAATTCTCGATCTACGGCATCGACCAGTACATCGTCCAGTACGACCAGGAGATGGGCCAGCCGTGGAAGAACCCCGACGCCTGGATGAAGGTGTCGTATCCGTTCTTCCACGCCGACCGGATCAAGACGCCGACGCTCTTCATGGGCGGCGAGAAAGACTTCAACGTGCCGATCGCGGGTGGCGAGCAGATGTATCAGGCGCTGCGGAGCCTCGGCGTCGAGACCCAGCTCGTCGTCTACCCGGGCCAGTTCCACGGCCTGACGGTGCCCAGCTACGAGCGCGATCGCCTGCAGCGCTACCTCGACTGGTTCAACAAGCACCTGACGACGAGCGGTGCGCCGACGGCCCAGCGATAATCGTCGTCGCCCAAGCGCATGCCCCCATGACACCCCGCCCTTCACTGACGCTGACCAGAAGACGCATCCTTGCCGCGGCGGGCGTCGGCATGGCCGGCGTTGGCGCCGTGAGGTTGGGCCTCCTGCCGTGGCCCGGCAGCACCGACAGCGAGCAGGCGCGGCCTGGGAAGGCTCGCTACTTTCCCCCGTCGGAGCTGGACGGCGGCTGGCGCATCGGCGATCCACGTACGCTCGGAGTGAATCCCGACCGGCTGCGGGAGGCCCTGCGCTATCACGATGAAAGCCCCGTGACGACCAGCCATGGAGGCGCGCTGGTCGTCATTCATCAGGGCCACATCATCGGCGAGCGTTACGTGACCGGCACCGAGGGCGGCCCTGAGTCGTGGACCGCGCGCACCTGCAACGACATGAAGTCGTCGACCAAGTCGGTCTTCGGCACGGCCGTGGGTGTCTTTCTCGACGAGTATCGCGACCAGGTCACGCTCGAGAGCGATCTGGTCGGCGCCTCACGCGACGCCTCGCTCATACCGCAGATCTGGGAGCAGCCGATCTCCGACCCGCGGAAGATCCGGATCAAGGTCAAGCACGTGCTGTCGATGACCTCCGGCCACGAGTCGCGCGAGCCGTGGCTCGCGCCGAGCCCGCGGCGTTTGTCGCCCGGCTACCGCGGCCCTTACCAGATGCACGAGTACTGCTTCGGCTGGTGGCAGTTCGAGGGCATTCCCGCGCAGCACACGCTCAAGTTCGAACCTGGCACCGACTTCAATTACAGCAACTTCGGGATGGAGCAACTGGCGCTGGCCATGCGCAATCTCTCTGGCGAGGAAGTAGGACCGTACGTCTACGACCGTGTCCTCGGGCCGATCGGCATGCCCGTCGGCCTGCGGAACAACCAGTATCGCGAGATGCCCTACGCCGACGACCGCGAGCTGAACTTCAGCGCCGACGCGGGCTGGGGCCGCGGCGGCAGCGACGGCTGCAACGCCTACGGCGCCGATGGCAGCACGAGCGACATGGGGTTCAATTCGATCGTCGGCAGCACCTTCCGGTGCACGGCCCGCGACTTTGCGCGTCTAGCCTACCTCTGGCTGAGCGACGGCCGCTGGCACGACCAGCAGCTCGTGCCGAAGGACTGGCTACGCGCCGCCACCAGGCGTTTCGTGCGCGACAACGGCGAGACGCCGAACAACTACGGCTACAGCTTCTGGACTTACAAACGCGAAGAGGGCGTGCCCGAGGATCTGTTCATGTCGCGCGGCCACAACATGAACCACGGATACGTCGTCCCCAGCCTCGACCTGGTGGTCGTGCGCCAGGGAAACGACAACCGCCGCCAGGTCGACAAGGAGCCCTTCGCCACGGCCCTCATCCAGAAGATCGTCGCGGCCTTCGACGCGTAGGCGTCGCTAGAACATCGAGTTGGCGTTCGCCGATTGCGACGGCACGACCTGCAGCACGTCCCAGTAGTCGCGCGCCATGCGCTCGAAGTAGGCGATGAAGGCCTGGGTCCCATCGCCAACGTGCGGGTTGTGCTGCATGTAGTCGGCGCCACGTAGCGTGCCCCGGCGCCTGACGGCGGACGCGCACCGGGGACTGCTAAGGCACGACGACGGTCATCTCAGGCGTGAGAGGTCCGAGTCCAGACTGACGCAGTGACACGATCCGCACGAGATAGACACCCGCTCCCACCGCGGGAACGGTGAGCGAGGGCGTGGGGGCCGGAAGTTCGTAGTCGATCGCCCCCGGACGATAGCCGACCCGTACGAGATACGCGCTGGGGGTCGTATCAGCCGCATCGGGAAGCCAGGTCAGGTGCACGGCCGGCGTCCGGGAACGCGACGAGCCAGCGACCGTGACCGCGAGGTCTGCGGTGGGCGCGCTGGTGCCCGCCGACGTGTGTGCGGCCAGACGCACGTAGTAGACCGCGGACGGCACGTTGGGCACGGTGATCGACGTTGACGCGACGCTGACGACGGCCAGGTCGCTCGAGCCGGGCCGGCTTCCGACGTGCATTTCGTACGACGCACCGGCGTTGTCGGCATCGCTCCACTGGATCGTCACCGTCGAGCCGACCACCGCGGCCACGAGGCCGGTGGGCGTCATCGGTATCGGCTCCGCCCCCGTGGGATACGACGCGGTCATCGCCGCCAGATCCGGGGCGCCGAGCGGCGACGACACAGTGCGGCTCCAGCAGCCCGTCGAGAGCGACGGGAGCATCACCGCCCGGCCCGCCGTCGCATGATCGAAGCCGATGGCGTGGCCGAGTTCGTGCGCCAGCAGTTCCTCGTAGCACCCGACCGACAGCGACGCGAACTTGGCGGCTGGGGCGTCGGTAACCACCATGCCCTTGGTCAGCTTCCAGAAGGCGACGCCGCCGATGAGGCGCGTGTCGGTGGCCGAGAAGTAGGCGCCGGCGATGGCGAGGGTCGGGCTGGTATCCGCGATCTCGTCGCACGGGTCTTGGTAGGCAATCGAGATCCGGCCGTCGAACGGCTCGGCATTGGTGAAGCAGCGCGGGCCGCGCGACACGCCCGGCTGCAGGCGCAGGGATCCAGCGGCGCTCCACAGAGCCGCGGCGTTGGCCAGCTGTGCCAGTCCGCCGCCGGGGAACTGTGGATGTCCCTCCCGCTGCGGGTCGATGAACACCGGCGTGCCGTCGTCGGCCTCGTGCCAGCGTCCTGGCGGTGAGGTCGAACTGCCGGGGACCGAGACTGCGGCAGTGGGCGCCACTGGCGCCGAGGCGGCGTCGGCGGTGAGGCGGGCGCCGGTCGCGCGAACCCTGGTGCCGGTCAACGCCGCGAGTGCCTCGAGATCGACGGTCAGCCGGGACTCGGGCGCGCCCCGAGCGACGCCGTCGCCGCCACGGCTCCAGCGAGCAGCCCGGGTGCGCGTAGCACCCGGCGACGACGTCCACTTGCCCTGTTCGAGACCCGCCACCGAGAGCGTGAGGTCACGAGGGCGGACGTCGAGAAAGACCAGGACCGTCTCGCCGATCTCGAAGCTCGCCTGTCCACCAACGACGAGAGCCGTCGCGCCGACGACGCCGCCCAGTTGTTTGAGCACGACCACCGGCGGCGGGCCGTCAAGCCCCCAGGAACGGTCGACGGCGATCGTCACGAGCGTGTAGATGGCGCCGGCGTCGGCGTCCCACTGAGCCGTCGAGGCCACGACCTGTCCTTCGACCGCCCCGGCGCTCGAGCGGGCCAGCACGTCGTCGGACACGGTACGCAGAGAGGCCGAGGCGAGCGGCACCCACGCGAGCAGCGTCCCACAACCGAGGACGATGCGCGCGGCCCGACACCATCCACCCATGGGATGGTGTCGGAGCAAGATCGCGCCCCGAGCGGGGCCGTCGCGCGTTTACGCGAATCGGCGCACGACGTCGACCGGCCGGCACCGGTGAGGCGTCGGCCGGCCGACCCGACGAGTCGGGCGTTCGACGGTGCGTCCTAGGGGAACGTCACCGTCTGCGACGAGGTCGGCGCGCCCGTGCCGCAGGCGTTGGCCGCCGTAATCGAGAGCGTGAACGTGCCCGGCGGGGCCGCGATGCTGAAGGAGCGCCCACTCATGGGGAAGGTGCCCACGAACGAGCCGGTGACGTTCAGTTGGTAGCCCGACGCGGCGGTGCCACTGACGGGCGGCTCCCAGTACAGGTAGAGGTTGCCACCCGACTTGAAGGCCAGGAAATTCGAGGCCGACTGCGGCGGCCCCGAGCAGGCGCCTGGGAACGTCAGCGTGACCGGATTTGACGGCCCGCTGGCTCCCCCCGCGCCCGTCTGGCGCAGCCTGAAGGTGTAGGCCCCAGGCGGCACGGACGGGAAGGTGAACGTGTCGCCGGGCCCTAGCGGCATCGAGAGGCTGAGCGCCCCGGACACGTCGAGAATGGCGCCGGTCGGCGCGCCGCCGCCGAAGGTCGGCGTCCAGGCCAGGGCGACGGCGCTGCCGTTCACCAGACCCAGCAGGTTGGCGGGTGCCGACGGCGGCACCGGCACGTTGACGTGCACGAGCAATTCGTTCGACGGCCCGCTCAGCACGCCGCTGGCGTTGGTGCGCAGGCGGATGTAGAAAGAGCCAGTCGGCAAGTTGATGGTCGCCGCGGGCGTGACCCCAAGGGGAATCGCCCCGAGCACCGACCCCGGCGTGAGCCCGCCTTCGAGCTGAATGCTGGTCGGTGTCGGGCCGGTGGTGGGAAGCCGCCACGCAAACGTCACGTTGTTGCCGGACATCGCCAGGATGCGGAAGTTCGACGGCGGCAGCGGCGTGGTGCTGGAAGCCACGGCAATGTTCACGGTGGCCGGCAGACCGAAGCCTCCCGCCACCGTCGACGCGCGATAGGTGAAGGCGTCGTTGCCGACGAATCCGGCCGTCGGGGTGTAAGCAAACGAACCGTCGGGCGACAGCGTCACCCCGCCGTGCGAGGGCAACGTCACGTCGAGCGATGCGGTCATGGTGCCGCCGCCGTTGCTGTTGTCGTTGCCGAGCACGCCGGGCGCCGCCACGTTCAGCACGGTACCCTCGGTGGCAAAGTAGTTGTCAGTCGCCGAGGTGGGCGGTGGTGGCCCTCCGGGTGCCCCGACAGTGAGCGCAACGGTCGCGATGTTGCTCGATCCGTTGCTGTTGCTGGCGTGGTAGGTGAACGAGGCGGGGCCACTGAAGCTCGCCGCCGGCGTGAAGGTGAAGCCTCCATTGGTGTTGAGCGCCAAGACACCGGCGCCGGCACCGACCGTCGTATCGAGCACCGCCGTCATCGCACCACCGCCGTTGGCGTTGTCGTTTCCGAGCACCCCGGGCGCCGCTTGGACGAGCGGCGTGTTGAACGGCGTGCTGTAGCTGTCGTTGACGGCGGAAGGCGGCACCACGGTACCCGCCAGCGCCACCCGCCACGCGCCGCGGCCATGCGTGAAGGCATAGAGCCGCCTCGGCGCCGCTTCGCTCATCTTGAGCGCCTCGACCGGCACATTGGCGAAGCCCGTGTTCTCCACCAGCCAGCTGGCGCCGCCGTCGATCGACGTGAAGACGCCAAGGTCGGTGCCCACATAGACCTTCTGCGGCACGTCGGGGTTCACGACGACACTGAGCACCGGAATTTGGGGCAAGGCGGAGGGGCCGGTACCCACGCTGGGGGCCCAGGTCACGCCGCCGTCGATCGACTTCAGCAGGTTGGTGACGCCGAACGCCGAGATAGCCGTGTAGGCGATGTTGAGGTTCTGCGGGTCCCAGGCCATCGACGAGATGAGGCCCAATCCCTGACGCGTGCCGGTGCCGATGAACCCGCCTCCCAGCCAGTTACCGGTGTTCGGGGCCGACAGCGCGGCGTGATTGTAGTGGTAGCAGCCGTCCGACATGCCGATGAGCACACGGTTGCCGTCGAGGGGATGGGTGGCGATGGCCGAGATCGACCCCGCGCCACACGTGCCGTTGACGCCGGTGGCCCGTGACCACGCCACGGCCTGATTGGTCGTGCGCCAGATGTCGTAGCCGCCGGTCCAGAGCTGCTGGCGAGTGCCGTCGTTCATCGCAAACGGCGCGATGAAGAGGAAGCCGCTGCCGGTGATGCCGGCGTTGGCGTCTGTGAACGTCGCGCCGCCGTTGGTGGACTTCTTCAGCGAGTTGCCCGTGTTCTCGAGAAAGAGCACATCGTTGGCGGCATTCACGTCGCCGAGGGTATCGACGGCGGCGTAGCCTCCATCGCCGCCCGCCAGCGTCGTCCAGTTCGTGCTGGCGGAGGTGCCGCGCTGGGTGCCGTTGTCCTGCAGGCCGCCGAAGTAGGTCTGGCCGTCGGGATAGACGGCGCCGTCGTAGAACTGTGTGGTCGTGTAGCCGCTGTTGCGGTCGACCCAGGTGGGGCTGCCGGCCACAGGGCTGCCGCAGATCTGCGCCAGCGTGGTGTTGACCGGCGCGCGCGCGTCGTCGATGCGCTCGACGCCGCCATCGCTGGCCGAGAACATCACCTTGTTCGACGTGCCGTTGTACGACGGGTGGAAGACGATGCCGTGCTGGTCGGCGTGGTGGTACTGGGGATCGATCCCCTTGTCGAACCACCAGTAGCCGGCGGCACCCCAGTTGAGGCCGCCGTCGTCGGATCGGAAGAGGTCGATACCGCCGGCCCACACGACGTTCGCGTCCATTGGATCGACCGCGATGACGTTGTCGTACCAGCCCTGGTTGGAGAACGACGAGGTGCCGAAGCCGCACTCGGTGAGCAAGGCAATCACCGGATTGGTGAGCTGCAGCCGGTTGAGCTTCTGCTGGAGGGTGGCAGGGACGGCGGCGCCATCGACCTGCGTCGTGAAGCTGCCCGAATCGCCATTGGCCGCGGATCGGTAGATGCCGTGCAGGCTATGGGCCCCGAGGCCGGCCGTGCCCGTGCGGGCGGCCATCACGTAGACCACGGCCGGGTTCGACGGCGCAATGGCGATGGAACTGCGGCCCATCGCGCTCAGGCTGAGCACACTCGACAGCGTCGACACATCGTCGTCCAGGGCGCGGTATACCGTGCCCTGCGCGAAGTTCCCGCACGAGGCGAAGACGAAGCCCGCGCCGGTATTCTGCATCGCGATCTGCGTGCAGCCGTTGACGGCGGTCGCCGACACCAGGCTGGACCACGAACTGCCCCCGTTGATGGAGCGGAAGATGCCCGTGCGGGTCGCCGCGAACATCCGCATGCTGTTGCGCGGACTGACGACGAGGCTGTTCACGTAGTGGAAGTCGCTGGTATTGGTCGACGGCAGTTGACTCCACGTCGTGCCGGCGTTGGTCGACCTGAAGATGCCGGCGCCGCGGATGGCGTCACCGTTGAAGACGCCTTCGCCGGTGCCTGCATAGATCGTGTTGGCGTTGGCGGGATCGAAGGCCAGCGATACCACGGCGATGTTGGCCATCAGGTCGCTCAGTGGCGTCCAGCTCGCGCCCGCGTCGATGGACTTCCACACCCCACCCGCCACGCCGCCGGCGTACATGATGCTTGCGTTGCCAGGGTCGATGAGCAGGGCTCGCGTGCGCCCGCCCTGGTTCGACGGACCAAGTGGCGACCAGGTACCGAGTGCAATCTGCTCGGCGGCGGGGTCGGCGTCGAAACTCGGCAGCGGCGTGCCGGTCGCGCTCGAGAACCGCGACATGCCTCGCATCTGCTGCACCGCCGGCAGGTAGGCGGCCGGGCTCAGGGGCCGAATGCCGGTCGTGGGGTTGGGACCGCGTGTCAGCAGCGGCCCGGTGCGGCGGTTGGCGTAGAACGCCTGGGCCTCATCCGGCTGGTCGAATCGCTGCTCGAATCCCCGCTCGGCCGACTTGGCGAGCTCGCGATTGATGCGCGCCTGATGCGTGGCGGTCAGTGGCGCGACCGGCCGGGGACCGGGCGCGCCGAGTCCAATCAGAAGGGCGGCGATCATCCCGGCGAAGACCAGGAGCAAGCGGGTGCGACTCAAGATGGGGGACATGAGCTACTCCTGGCGCGATCGACTATTCGATTGGACGGCGCGTGGAGAGCGATTTTAGAGGTGAACTCCGGAGGCGACTGCGCAAGATGACACGAGACGTTGTTCTGGCCGGGGCCAGAGAAATGCTCTCTAGACGCCCCCGGCAGCATCGGACCGCCGGGGGCGGATGGGAATGGAGTGCCTCCCGCGCTACTGGCGGTTGTAGGCGATGCCGGCCTCCTGCGCTTGTTCGATGGCGATCACCATCGCAGGCACGATCGTGACACCGGGCAGCAGGTTGGCGCGCAGCTCCCGATCGAT
Organism: Acidobacteriota bacterium; assembly: GCA_018000455.1. GTDB lineage: Bacteria > Acidobacteriota > Vicinamibacteria > Vicinamibacterales > UBA2999 > CADEFD01. Next base: position 16,886 of record JAGNJW010000008.1, on the reverse strand, counting down.
ATCGGCAGCCTTGCCCTTGCCTCGCACCTCGAACTCGGCAGTCCACGCCCCGAGCGCGTTGGCGCAAAGCAGGAACTTGGTGCCCATCTTCTGCAGACTCTCGATGCCCAGCGCCGGCATCACGTCAGCGAACATGGGGATCGTGGGCGTCTGCATGGCCGCCATCAGCAGGTGCACTTCGTCTTTCGTGGGCCGGTGGAACGGATTGCGCGCATAGGGCTTGCCGGCGGTGTCTTTCATCCCGGTGTATTCGCCGAGACCGTACTTCGCCCACATGGCGTCGTTGAAGGCCAGCGAGATGCTCGCACCGCCGCCGATGCCGTAGAAGGTCCCCACGGCGCCGACCTTCCCCGGTGCGGCCTTGTAGACCGCCGCATAGGTGTTGAGGTAGTTGAGGATGTGCAGCAGGCCGACGCCGTTCGAATGCCTGGGGAAGTCGAAGAAGCTCCGCTTGGCGCCCGTGACCTCCTTGATCCACTCACCGGGCGCGTCGGGCTGTGCGGCCGACGCGGAGCGAATACCAACCATTGGGGCGGCCAGGGCCACCACGCCACCGAACATCCGACCAAAGAAACCACGACGATGCGTTGCAGTCATAAGGGACCTCAGCAAGAGTGCAATCGGTTTGAAGAATGCCAGGCAGCGAACGCCACCCAGCTCAGCCGCGCAACGGCGGAGGACCGTCGCGGTCACGTGGCGTGACCCCCGGGGCCTGTCGGCAGGAGCCAGGTTTCGGGAGCATGCGCTGGCTATGGCTCTTATAGCCCCGTTCCGGGCCGGCCGGCGAACTTAATTCTGGCGCCGTGGCAACCGCCGCGGTCGATCAACCGGCCGACCCTTCACTCGCGCACGGTACGGGCGTCGGCCGCAATGCGCACCTCGAGCGGCGCGACCTTCTCGATGTTGAGCGTCGAAGCGGCGATACCGACGCGTCCGCCGGAGCCGTCCACCTCCTCGAGGATCCGGGTGAAGAGCCGGTCTTTGGTGGCGCGGCGTCTCTTGTAGTCGACCACGTAGCGGAGCGTGAGCTCGATCCAGTTCTGGTTGGCCAGGAGCGTCACCGTGGGGGCCACCACCGCATCCTCGATCAGGAATTTCTTCACGACGCCCCGCCACGCAGTCTCGGCGCTTCGCGCGTAGTCGCCAACCACCTCTTCGGCGACCTTCTGCATCAGCTCGCGCGCGTGGTGATAGTCACTCCCGTACTTGACCGGCAGCATGATCTCGTCCCACAGAAAGGGAAAGTCGGCCGAGTAGTTGAAGACCGGCTCCTTGAACACGTAGCTGTTGGCGATTCTCACGATGCGACCGTTGTACTGGTCGCCGTTCACCCACTGGCCGCACTCCATGAGGGTCGTGCGAAGGACACCCACGTCGATGACGTCGCCGCGGATGCCACCGAGCTGAATGCGGTCGCCGGGCCGGAAGAAGTCGCCGAACGACACCGCCAGCCAGCCGCCGATGCTGGCGATGACCTCCTGCAGCGCGAACGCGATGCCGGCACCCGCCACGCCAAAGGCCACCGTGAAGCTGGCGAACCGCTCGCTGAAGACCACCGTCACGAACAGGCCGGCCGCCAGGTAGGCCGTCAGCGTCAGCCCCTTCCGTGCGCGGTATCTGAGACCCGCGTCCTGGATCTGGCGCGACGTGGCGCGGGCGGCCCAGCCGAAGATCACCCGGATGAGCAGGAGTCCGGCGGCCAGCAACACGAGCTTGCCGACGGTGGGGTCGAGCAACAGGCGCTTGAGTGATTCGTCCACGGGTGCCTCACGACCGACGATAGCCGCTCTGGCCCGCGACCAGGGATGTAAAACGACACCGCGCAGCCGCGATATGCTTCCCCCGCCGCACGTCATCCCGTCGGCCAGGACAACCGAAATGCCCCATCTTCGCGTCGCCGACGCCGCCCCCGCCGAGTGGCCCGCCTGGCGCCGCCGCTTGTACGTGGTCATCTTCGGCCACGGCACACTGGCCGGCAAGGCGTTCGACATCGCGCTCATCGCCTGCATCGTCGCGAGCGTCGTGGCCGTGATGCTCGATTCGATGAGCGCCGTCCGCGAGACCCATGGCGGGCTGCTCCACGCGCTCGAGTGGGGTTTCACGCTCATCTTCACCGTCGAGTACGTCCTGCGGCTCGTGTGCGCGCCCAAGCGGGCCGCCTACGCGCGGAGCTTCTTCGGGGTGGTGGACGTTCTGGCGATTCTGCCCACCTACCTCAGCCTGTTCCTGCCGGGCAGCCAGTACTTCCAGGTGATCCGCGTGCTGCGGGTACTGCGCGTATTCCGTGTGCTGAAGCTGGCGGAGTACATCGGCGAGGCCGACGTGCTGATGGTGGCGTTGCGCAGCAGCCGCCGGAAGCTGTCGATCTTCATCGCGACCGTGCTGGTGCTGGCCGTCATCCTCGGCACCGCCATGTATCTGGTTGAAGGCCAGACGCACGGCTTCACGAGTATTCCGCTTTCCATTTACTGGACCATCGTGACGATCACCACCGTGGGCTACGGTGACATCGCGCCGGAAACGCCGCTCGGCCAGGGGCTGGCGTCGGTCATCATGCTGATTGGCTACGCCATCGTGGCCGTGCCGACCGGCATCGTCACGATCGAGCTCGCGCGCGGCGGCGCCGGGGGACGCCGCTGCCCGAACTGCCAGGCCGGCGCGCACGAGGTCGACGCCGCCTATTGCCGGCGCTGCGGCACGCAACTGTGATTCGATGGACGCGAGGGCGCGGAGGACGGGCAACCTCCGACCTGACGGCCGTCATACCGCGACGCCAGGATCCGCGGATGATCGGTCGATGGATCGGCTGGCCGGCACACCTTGGAGCGCCCCCGGGACCGTAGCCGGCTTCAAGCACTCCGCCCCCAATGCCAGATTGATGGCGCTGGCGGCCGACGAGCTGAGGCGCCTCGAGCGCGGTCGCGTGCTCGACGTGGGCTGTGGCGCTGGCCGCAACCTGGTACCGCTGGCGCGCCTCGGCTGGGAGGCGGTGGGCCTCGACCTGTCGTGGCCGATGCTGGCCGCGGCCGCCGACCGCGTCGGCGCCGAGGCACTGACCGGCCGGTGTCACCTGGCGCAGGCCCCGATGGACGCTCTTCCCATCCGCGACGGCAGCGCCGACCTCGTCATCGCGCACGGCATTTGGAACCTGGCGCGCTCGACCAACGAGTTCAGGCACAGTGTGCAGGAAGCCGCCCGGGCCGCCCGCCCGGGCGCGTTGCTCTTCGTCTTCACCTTCTCGCGGCGCACGATTCCCCCCGACTGCATGCCCGTCGGCAGCGAGGCCTTCGTGTTCACCGAGTTCTCAGGCCAGCCCCAGTGCTTCCTGACCGAGGCCCAGCTGGTTGCCGAACTCGGCGCCGCTGGCTTCGATCCTGAGCCGCGGGTGCCCCTGGTCGAGCACAACGTGCCTGCCCCCGGCACACTTTCGAGCGGCGCGCCGGTCATCTTCGAAGGGGGCTTCAGGGCGCGGTAGCGACCGCCGCCACCGGACTACTGCGAGGCCGAGAAGTTGTATTCCCCGAGATCGCCGAAGGCGGAGTTGAGCACGGTCATCGTGCCGGCCATGTGCAGCAGCTGTCCGGAAACGTCGTCGGACACATTGCCGGTGAACACCCGCACCGGCCGATTCGAATCCATGTTGGTGTGCACCAGGTGGATGCGCCCGGTCGACGGACAGTACCAGCCCCGCACCTCGGCGAGGTTGCGGATCGCGCCGGTTATGGCGCGGCAATTGGCCGCGCCGGGCGCTCCGGCGCCGCCCTGCGTAGTGATGGTGAGTGGCTCGATGCTGCCGTTCACTTGCAGCGTCCACGTCGTGTTGGCGAGGTTGGCCGGACGGGCCGCCGAGACGGTGGCGGCTGCAAGGAACAGGGCGACGAAGGTGAGCGGGTAGATCGTCTTCATGATGATGGCTCCTGCAAATATGAGCACCGCCGGCGCCGCCCCACTCAGAGACGAACCGGCTGCGCGCATGTGGTCTCCCTGAGACCTACGCCGTGGGCGCGGCAATGCGGACACGCGTCGTAGTGACGAGCTGGCATCCCGCGAGCGCCAGCGCCGTCGCGTCCCTGCCTACAACGCCGTCGTACGGCAAGTGGCCTCAACCGAGGCAGTGGCTGTCGTCGACGTGCAACGGGAATTCGCCGGGCGGGTGGCGCTTTTCGCGGACGAATCGCACTTCACGCCCGAGGGGCACAGGCTACTGGCGCTCACCGTGCTCGCGCGCCTCCGGGAGGCAGGTGCCGTCGAGCACGCCGGCCCCGACTAGCCACCCGGACGCGGGGTGGCCATGACGCCAGGCATCGCGCTGCCTGGGGGCCGACGACGCTCGCAGTAGAATTCGCGGATGCGCACGTATCCCATCCGCCTCCTGCTGACGTCGCTCCTCGTCGGGTGGCCGGCTCTGCCGCTGGCCTCGGCTCAGACCAACGATCCGTTCCCCCAGCCCATCGCCGCCACTGAAGGCGTCATCACGGTGAACGCGGCGGAATTCGCCTCGCTGCCCGACATCGACGGCGTGGCGGCGCGCATGATGAACCTCGTGGATGAACCTGGCACGAAGCGCCTGTTCGTGAACGACATGCAGGGGCCGCTCTACAGCGTGAGCTACGACGGCAAGACCGTGGTGCGGTACCTCGACGTGAACGCCGGCACCTGGGGGCATCCCGTGCAGTCGGCGGGCCGCGAGCGCGGGTTCCAGAGCTTCACGTTCCACCCGCAATTCGGGCAGTCGGGCACCCCGGGCTACGGGAAGTTCTACACCTATTTCGACACCAGCAACATGGCGCCGACGCCCGACTTCCTGCCGACCGGCGGCGACCGGCCCTCGCACGACACCGTGCTGCTCGAGTGGACCGCCCGCACCGCCGGGGCCGCCACCTACGACGGCAGCGCGCCGCGCGAACTGCTGCGCCTGCGCCAGCCCTTTGCCAACCACAACGCCGGGCACATGGCCTTCAGTCCGCTCGCCGCGCCCGGCAGTGCCGAGTTCGGGCTGCTCTACTTCGGCGTGGCCGATGGCGGCAGCGGCGGCGACCCCTTCAACATGTCGCAGAACATGGCGTCGCCCTTTGGCAAGGTGCTGCGGATCGATCCGCTGGGCAATAACAGCCGCAACAAGAAGTACGGCGTCCCCTCAGACAACCCGTTCGTGAAGACGGCCGGCGCGCTGCCCGAGATCTACGCCTATGGCCTGCGCAACGGCCAGCGCTTCGCGTGGGATCCCAAGAACGGCAACCTCTTTCTCGCCGACATCGGTCAGAACATCGTGGAGAAGGTGACGCTGGTGCCACCCGGCGCGAACCTCGGCTGGAACGCCTGGGAGGGCAGCTTCCGCTTCATCAGCCGCCAGGCCGTGTCGATGGAGGCGCAACGCAGCGATCCCAAGGTAACCTATCCCGTCGTCGAGTACGGGCAGATCGATCCGCTGTTGCAGTCGCAGGCAGCGGCCAACGGCGTGGTCGTCTACCGCGGCAGCCAGATTCCGCAGCTTGCCAACCTCGTGCTCTTCACCGACATGCCCAGTGGCGAGATCTTCTACTTCAGCGCCGACTTGCTACCCCGCGGCGGGCAGGACCCGATTCGGCGCGTGCTCATCCGCGGCAGCGGCACGCCTCGCACGGTGCTGCAGGTGATTCAGGAGAAGAACGCCGCACAGGGCAAGACCGCCGCCACGCGCGCCGACCTGCGACTGTCGATGGGGCTCGACAACCAGATATTCCTACTGAACAAAGGCGACGGCACGATTCGCCGGCTCGTGCCGTAGCCGCGGGGGCAGTAGCCGCGGGGCCAGGCCCCTTGCGGACTGTGTCTTGGGGCCAGGCCCCTTACGGAATCGTAATGGTCTCGTCGGCGCTCGCGCTACGAGGTCGATGCGTCCGGGGGCCGGTTCGCCCCGCAGCGCCAGCACTCGGTGAACAGCGCCTCGATCGGCTCGTTGCAGGCGGCGCACGTCCACGCCGGCTCAAAGGATGCGGCCGCCCAGCGCGCGGCGGCGTCGGCGAGCACGCTCATGGCTCGTGATGCGTCGGCCTCATCCACCCACACCGCCGGCAGCGTGTCTGGCGTGACCGGCACCTCGCCGCGCACACTGAACAGATCTTCGCCGCGCACGTGCACGGCAATGCCGTTGGCTTCGAGCATCCCTCGCACCAGGTGCGCCTCGGCCGGGTGCCGTGCCACGAACACCTTCTTCATCGCCTGTCGACCCAGCGTGTCACGAAATCAAGCCCTGCTCCCCATGCCGTGAACAGCACCAGGAAGCCGAGCAGCGTCATCAGCGGCGAGTCGTCTGTTTCGGCAAGGGCTGAACGGGCCGAGGGCGGAGGGAAGCGCGTGAGGACGATGATCATGGCGACGCCGAGCACCACGCCAGCGAGCGGCGTTGGCACGGGCACGCGGGAGCGGACCAGCCAGAAGAGCACGGCAATCGGCGCACCCAGCAGGACGCCGAACGCCACCACTTCGAGACTTCCGCCGAGCGAAGACCCGCGTGGGACTCCCGCTTCGAGTGCGATGATTCTCATCAGCAGCCGCCCTGACACTCCAGCACTATGCCTGCAACGACAGCCGCCGGCATCAGTTTCAGGACGATTGAACGGCCGCGCGACATGGACATGGAGCGATCTCCTCGTCCGCATAGTGTCGTCGAGGTCGCGGTCGGCGGCCAGAGACGGCGCTCGAGCCGGCAGAGATGGCCCGCTCGGCGTGTGGACGCCCTACCAGAAGAAGGTGCGAGGGCCGGTGCCGAGCCGGGCGCCGGGCTTGCGTGCTCGCGGGGTGGCTGGCCGGAGCTCATGCGACTGCCGGACGAACGCCGCCAACTGGGCGGGACCTCGATGTGCAGGAGGGATCGTCAACGCGTCGCCGAAGCCTCGAACGGATCCAAAAGACATCGGTGAGCGCTCGGCACGCTCCGACGCCTCCCAGACCGACAACGGACAGCCACCGGCGTGGAGAAAGCTGGTGAGCAGACGCCCGACGGCTTGAATGGCCACGTCGGTCATGACGATGCCACCCAGTGGGAACGAGACCGCCCCAGACGCCGACAGCACGATGTCCCCGATGGCTGGTGGTGTTACTCCCGGATCGAGTTGCGCGCACACGGCCTGCACCACGGCGATGCCTTCGCTCCAGGTTGGCTGGACGCAGTGCATGGCATCGATCAGGCGCACCGAGCCGCTCTGGTCGCGGGCCGCGCGGAGCTCACGGAACGTCGACCCTGCCAATGCCGACACGTCCGGCGTGCCGCCCGAGTGCGAGAACTGCTCGTTGAGATTGGCCTGGTCGGACCAGCGGAGCCGGTGCGGATGGGCTGCCGATTCGAACATTGGCGGAGGCACGCGCCCGCCAGTCTAGCGCGTTCGCAACACGCCGCAACGCGATTCGAGCAACAGGCGACTGCCCCGCTCCTGATCGGTCGGGCCGAAAGATGACTGCCGCCCCGCAGCACGAGCAAGCGGACCGCACGTCATGTTCCACGCCGGCGGAAGTACGAGCGGCGCGGACGGTCGCAACGCGCTTCGCACCACCTACACGGCAAACCGGTTCACCATGGCGTCGGCGTCGTCGCGGGCACGGTCATGATCTGCAGTCGCCTCGATCGGCTCAGCGCGCGCTTCCGCGAAGCGCTGGGATCGACTCACCGGTGGACGATCGAGCAGGGGACGTTGACGCTGCTTGATGAAAGCGGCGCCGCGCTGGCCCGCTTCGAGCTGCGATTTGAGGCACGCTGAAGGCAGGGCGAGGCCACGTCGTTGATTTGGCCGTGGGCAGCAGGGATTCGTGCCCGGTCGCGAGCGCCTATGGGCCGGTCGCGGCGCGCCCGAGGACGTGCCAGAGGCGCCATGGCCGGGCGGCCCGACGGTTCTACATCGTCGGCCAGAACACCTCGTTCGCCTCGATTTCGCGAATGCACTCCGCGGCTGTGAGGGCGCGACGCACGGTGAACCACTTTTCGGTATGTCGAAAGTAGGCCAGCTCGAACCTGCCGAACCCGACAAGTGTCAAACGCGTGTGCCGAAAGATGAAATCGTCTTCGGGGCGGCGGCTCCGCGCGCGATACCGGACGCTGAGATAGAACGTCTTGCCTCGCCATTCCGGAAACACTTCGACCGGATAGTTGAACGGACCGGGATCGAGGGCGCGCAGCTCGAGCGTGCGGGAGAACGTCGACGGCAACCAGTGTGAGGCCCACTGGTCGATCTGCTGGCGCACCAGTGCGGGCACGACGGCCGTCGTCATCGGTTTGGGTTCAGCGCTACGGACGGACGGCTTTTTCGACATCGGCGAGGAGGACCATCATCGTCATCGGGTCCATCGGCGATTCCGCGAAACCGTGGTGGATGTAGAAGCGCTTCGCCTCGTCCGTCATGGCATGCAGCAACACCGCGCGAATGCCCACGGCCTCGGCCACCGCGAATGTGCGCAGCAGCGCATCCCTGAGCAGGGCCGAACCGAGGCCCGTCCCCTGATATTCGTGGTCGACGGCCAGCCGGGCAATCACCATGACAGGAATCGGCTCTGGCATGTTGCGCCGGACCCTGCCCGTTGCCATCGCGTGAGCGATCGCGCCGGTGGCCAGTGCGTAGTAACCCACCACACGGCCGTCACCGATGACCACGAACGTCCGCGAGGCGCGCGCGGCTTCGTTCTGCAGCGCCCGGCGCGTGAGCCAGTCGTTCAGCTCGGGAACAGCGCAATCGAAGGCTGAGACGTCGTGCGCGCTGGTGAGTGGGTGCGGCGCGCTGACCGTGCGACTCATCGCTCCCAGGGCGCGGGAGTGGCGAGCAGCTTGCGCAGGCGCGGACTGGCCGTGGGCGGCGCATCGAGCGCCTTCGAGAATCGGCGGAACGCCGCCTCATCCAGGTGAAACAGGCGGCGATCCAGCAGGACCGACTGGGCTTCGCGGGTGGCGGCATCGAGCATGAACTCGGTCCGATCCTTCCCCAGTGCCTCGGCCGCGCGGTCGATCAGCGCACGACGCGCCTCGTCGGTGCGCAGGTTGATGACCCGTGTGCGTGCTGTGGCGATCGGCATCAGAGACTCTTTTGGTTTGGTGCCCCGAACCATCCTCGTTCGAGGCTAGCGCGACGTATACACGTTGTCAACACGTTTAAGCCGCCACTTTCCCACCCTGACCCGCCGCCGTCACCATCCAGTTGCGAAGTTCGTCCCAGACACCCAGCCGATCCTCTTTTCTAGAACACACGTCCCCTTACCCATAAAGAACGCCTTCTGGGCTGCGGATCTTGCAGTGAGCAGCCGAGCGCGCCGCCGCGGGCGCGTGGCCTTGCTGTTGGCCGCCTGCCATTCGCGCGCCATCGATATTACAGATTGTGTAATATTCATCTGTGACCAATCTGCAGATGAAGCGCGCCCGGACGGCCCGTCAATGGACGCAGGCCGGACTCGCCACGCGCCTGGCCGTGTCGCAGGGCTACGTCAGCCTGCTCGAACGGGGCGCACGCCCCGTACCAGCTGCGCTGGCGGGCACCCTGGCGCGCCTGCTCGAGATGCCGCCGTCGACACTGCCGGCCTCAGCGGACAACAACGCCTATGACGCCGGCGGCGCCGCGCGAGCGCTGGCGGCGCTCGGCTACGCGCGATTCGCGGATCGCCCACGGCGCGGCGAGCGCAGGAATCCCGCCGAAGTGGTTCTTCGCTGCCTGCGCGCGCCGGATGTCGACGCCCGGGTCGTGGAGGCGCTCGTGTGGGTACTGGTCGCGCACGCCGACCTCGACTGGACGTGGCTGGTGCGCCACGCCAAGACAGACGACCTGCAGAACCGCCTGGGCTTCCTGGTTTCGTTGGCGGCACAGGCCGCGCAACGCGAAGGCCAGGCCGAAGCCCACGCGCAGCTCACGTCCGCGCGCGCCGCGCTGGAGCGGTCGCGGCTGGCGGTCGAGGGCGCCTTTCGTGCCACGCTGTCGGAGGCCGAGCGGCGGTGGCTGCGGCAGCACCGTCCACCCGACGCTGCGCACTGGAATCTGTTGACGAACCTGACGGTGGCGGACATCCCCGATGCGGCGTAAGGTCCTGCACGAACCGTGGCGTACGTTCTTCGAGGTGCTCGACCAGGAGCTCTCGTCCTCATGTGACCTGCACTGCTTCGGCGGCTTCGTCCTCACCGAGCACTACGGCGTGACTCGGTCCACGATCGACGTGGACGTCGTCGACGTCCGCGGTGTGGAGGTCGCCGAGATCGCACGGCGCGCCGGCAGGGACAGTCCACTGCACCGGCGCCATCGCGCGTACATCGATGTCGTCACGGTCGCGGATGTGCCGGACGACTACGAGGCGCGGCTCGTCGACATGCACGTCGAGGGACTAGCTCACGTGAGGCTGCTGGCCTTCGAGCGTCACGACCCGGTGCTGGCCAAGCTGGCGCGCAACACCGACCGTGATCGTGAGGACGTCGTGGCCCTGGCGCGAGGCCCTGGGCTGGACGGCCTATCCCCTAGCCCTGACCAGACAGCCCTTCAAGCGCATCCAGGCACGCCCGCTTCAGCGGCGGGACGTCGTGTTCCACGATTCGAAACACCAGGTCGAGATCGACGCCCAAGTAGTCGTGCACCAGGACGTTTCGAAAGCCGGACAGGCCCCGCCAGTCCACCTCGGGCCTGGATGCCTTGATAGCGTCGCTCAGTCGCTGGCTCGACTCAGCCAACGTCTGCAGATTGCGGATGACGCCGTCTTGAATCAGGTGTGACGCAAAGAACGCGTCGCGGCCACCGGCCGTGTAGCCCTCGATGCGCGCGATGCAGCGCAGAATGTGGCTCAGGTAGACGCGGTCGTCCTTCACAGAGGCACGGCCTCGGCTCGCACGCGGGCGCTCAGTAGCTCGTCCAGCCCTCGCTCGGTGACCACCTGCACACGACGGCCGAGCAACTGTTCAAGGTCGGCCACGAGGCCCCCGGGAAACCAGGCACTGGGATGGGGACCCACGTCAACCAGCAGGTCGACGTCACTGTTCGGTCCAGCATCGCCGCGCGCCATCGAGCCGAACACGCGCACGGCGGTGACGCCATGCTGTCGTGCGAGCCGCAATATCTGTTCGCGCTTGGTCGTGACGAGGTCTTCCATGCGACGCGGGCTCCTTGGCCGTTTCAAGTGTAGCGTCAATCAGGGAGGCCCGAAACGCCGCCCGGCCGCCGAATCTCCGGGCCTCTTCCAGGCTGAGCCCTCCGTGAGCGTCACTGCCCAACGCCCTCCCGGCCATGAGCATTTCGCCCAGCGAACTAAGGCTAGGCAACCGCTGCCGCGAACTTGACGAACAGGTCGCCCGGTAGAGGATGCTCGAGTCGCCACGTGATAGCCATTGGCAACTCCCCCTCGTGCTTCACGTAGCTGGCCGGTCCGAGGAACCAGAACGCCCTGTCGTCGCTCCTCAGTCGAGCGAACAGCAGCACCGACGTGCCGAGCTCCTTGTGGCGTTGGTACCGTTTGCCCGTCTCGCTGTCGGCGCGCGTGCTGGACTGGCTCTCCCAGTGAATCAGGTCGCGGCTGATCGCGTAGTCGCGGTACCGGGTGGTCGGCGAGAACTGGCCGGTCGTCTTGTCCAGCGTGAACGCGAACAAGTCGCTCCTCGCATCTTTCGCCCAGTAGACGCCCGCCTGCCATGGTGCGACCTTGGCGTGGTCGCCGACGCCGAACGCCGCGAGAATCTCAAGTCGGGAGTACCGCGCGTGGACGACCAACGGCACGTGTGGATGGGTAGACAGCGGATGGTGGACGTGGTCGACCTGCTTCGCCAGGACGTCGAGAAGCTCGATCAGTTCCAGTCGAACCTGCGGATGCGCCCACAGCAGGTCGCATGCTTCCGCAAGCGTCGTCGCTGGATCTAGGGCCCGACCGGCGACGGACGCCACGAGCATTCTCGTCAGCGCTCGTTCTCGAACCGATAGCCCGTCGACATCTGGCGGTTGGTTCTCGCTCAACATCCTGCGGTATGTGTCGATTCGAACGAGGTCGTCCATATGGAGCAGGCGCCCGCAGGCTGCGCGGAGGACGTCCTCTTTCGGCCCGGGTTGAAGGACTGACAGACCGGCGTCAGCGCGAAGGTCCGAGAACGCCTTCCGCCCAGTGTAGACGTCATCAAGTTCCAGGCCGGCCTCATCAAGAAACCGGCCGAGCGTGATCGCGTGATCCCCCTGGGCGACCGTGCGAAGCTCCGCGACCTTGTCGGGCCATCGCGACGGCACCGCCGCGCGGATGTTCTCCAACACGAGCTCCGCTGCAACGCGGTCAAGCTCCATGTGGCAGCCCGCCGGCAAGAAGGGGAAGCCACCGACGATCTGGTTCTCGAGATCTTTTCGGCTCCCGCCAAGCAGAGCCCGAAAGCGTCGGTCGAACCGGAACTCCTTGCGATGCTGACCAACAAAATCCAGCACCGTGCAGAACGTCTTCCCCGCAAGGCGACGCAAGCCTCGGCCGAGCTGCTGAAGGAACAGCGTCGGGCTGTCGGTGGGCCGAAGCAGCAACAACGTGTCCACTGCCGGGATGTCGATGCCCTCGTTGAAGAGATCGACTGAGAAGAGCGCGTTGACGCGCCGGGCCGCGAGGTCCTTCAGCGCCGCGGCTCGCTCGCTGTCGGGGCTGTCAGCCCAGACAGCGACCGCTGGAATCCCCGCGTCCCTGAACACGCGAGCCATGAACTGGGCGTGGGCGACGCTGACGCAAAAGCCCAACGCTCGCATCTGCCGCAGGTCGTCGACCCGCCCCGCCACTTGCCCAATCACCTGCCTGGCCCAGGCATCGTTCGACGTCAGCAGGTTCGATAGCCCCTCCACGTCGTAGCCGCGGCCGCGCCGCCAGGGAATCTGACGGAGGTCGAGACCGTCATGGATGCCGTAGTAGGCGAACGGCGACAGGCGTTGCTGGTCGATGGCGTCCCACAGCCGAAGCTCGGCCGCGATTCGATGATCGAACCACTCCAGCAGCGGGAGACCATCGCTCCGTTCGGGTGTGGCGGTGAGTCCCAGTAGCTCGATTGGGCGGACGTGCTCCAGAAGCGTTCGATAAGACGGGGCGGCGGCGTGGTGGAACTCGTCCACGATCACCACGTCGAAGTGGCCAGGGTCGAGCGAGCCGAAGCCAGAAGCGTTGAGGCTCTGGATGGACGCGAAGACGTGCTCGAATCGGCGAGGTCGCTGCCCGCCCACCCACAACTCGCCGAAGGCGTGGTCGCGGAGGCAGTGGCGAAACGTCGCAAGACTCTGCACGAGGATCTCTTCTCGGTGAGCCACAAACAGCAGCCGCGACTTGGGGAGTCGGTCTCGCAGCCTGGCGTAGTCGATCGCGGCCATCACTGTCTTCCCGGTCCCGGTCGCTGACACGAGTAGATTCCGATGGTGTCCGCTCGCGCGAGACAACTCGATCTGCTCGAGCAACCGCTCCTGAAACGGCTCAGGCCGAATCTCAATCGGGCTGAGCATGACCACCAGACCAGAAGCGGACGCCTCAGTTTGGGCGGCAAACGTCTCTGCGTCGTACGGGACGAAGTCGCCGCTGTTCCAGTAGCTCTCGAACACCGCGGCGACTTTCTCGATGACGTCCGGGTTCCTGGCGCCAGACACACGGACGTTCCACTCAAGGCCGCTCACTTGTGCAGAGTGCGTGAGGTTCGACGAGCCGATGTAGGCCGTCGAGAATCCCGAGCGCCGGTGAAAGAGCCAGGCCTTCGCGTGGAGGCGCGTAGTGCTCGTGTCGTACGACACCCGAACCTCGGCGCCAAGATCCCGAAGGGCGTCGAGGGCCCGCCCCTCGGTCGAACCTGTGTACGTCGTGGTGAGCACTCGCAACTCGCGGCCACCTTGGCAGTGGTCGCGCAAGGTCTCGAGCAAGGGGCCAATGCCGCTTTTGCGGATGAACGCCATCACGACGTCGATCCGGTCGGCCGAGTGAAGTTCGGTGAGCAGTTGGTTCCCGACCCGCGGTTCGCCAGGAGCGTTTGTGAGCAGCGTCGTATCGAGCAGCGGAATGAGCGGCTCGGAAATCGCCTCGGGCCGTCCGTCCGGAGTCCGGCCAAGGACGGCTCGGAGGACCGACCCGGGTTCAATCGGCGCCTCGGGGCCGACATCGGAGCCGGCGACAGCTGCGTCGATCTCGTGAATCAGCGTTCTCGCAAGAGCGACCCCCACAGCGACGCGCTGAGCATCGTCTACGCCGGTAAGCACCCGCTTGACTATCCGCCCAAGATGAAGGGCCAAGCGGTCGGGTGCCTCCGCTGACCGCACGGCGTCGGTGACTGCGTGCCACTCGCTGCCCAGTTCGCGGAGCTGGGCTTCGACCGCTTCCGTGATGAGAACTTCGTAGAGGCCGCGTGGGCGAGAGATCATGAAGGGCTGGGTCAGCGCGAACGGCGATTCTATGCCCAGCGCGGCGTGACCGTTGAGACTACTCTTCGAATGCCCGCTTCCACCGCTTCCGAGGATCGTCGAACTTTATCGCCTTGGGCGTGAAAGCGTCTGGGTCGTAGACCCCGCCAGACCACTGGAGCATCGACGTGTGCTCTGGATGCTTGGGGTCGGCGATCGCCTTCAGGAACTCCGCGAAGCCGTGGACGCCGCCGCAGTCTTCTGGTGGGCACCGGCGCGCGCCGGACACACAGCGCGGGTACGACAACCCGGCCTCGGCTGACTCCATCCCCTCGTGGACGACCACGTGCTCCCAGTCGTCGCCGAAGTCGTACGCGTAGACGGCTGGCGGCGCGTGCCAGGCCCGCCGCTCGAAGAACTTGGCGAGAGGGACTTCCCAGCCGGGCACGACGGGCCGATCCTCGGGTTCGTCGTCACCCGGAATGCCGATTGACACGACCGCCTGCTCATCGGGATCGAGCAGCCGGAACTCGTGAAGGTGATAGTCGAGCCAGCCCATGGCGTCCTGGATAGCCACGTGCAGGTCCCAGAACGAGTACTTCTGGGGCACTCGGATACGCCGCCACACGAGCGGGTCGGTGCCGCTCAACACGACCAGGAACTGGTGCACCAGCGAGGGCGACGCTGTGCGCTTCGCAGCCTTGCTGCGAATTGACTGGACTTTGGCCATCTCGGCTCCGTGAGTCGCGAACTCACCGGAGTATCACTGATCAGGCTTGCCGATTCGCTTGACCGTGGTCAGGGCACGCGCCGCGGCTAGACCATCGGGGTGCCGAGCCGGTGAGTCCCACGGCCTAGGATGCCGCGATTCGGCTGCTGGAGGAGCCGGCGGGACGGTCTCACGCGCTCCGCGGCTTGCAGAGTTTTGGAGACCTGGAGGAGACGGGGAGGGGTCTCAGGAGGCCAGTCCAATGGACAGAACGGCTTAACGTGCTGTGAGGCAGGGATTCATGATTTGGGTGAATACGGGCCCAAATCGACGAAAAGCTCAACAAATCCGAGGAATATGGTGGCGGTGAGGCAGGGATTCGAATTCTAATCGAGCGTCTTTCTAACTAGTTGATGGCGCGCGACTTCTGGCGATAAGAGTTTGAGTCTCAACGGCTTGCGGGCTTCGAGTTCTCCGCGGCGGTCCTCGGTGTTCCTCAGGATTCCACCGGAGTTTTGGAGACGTGGGGGAGACGGTACCGTCTGACTCGCAATGGCGGGACAGATCAGAGGCGGCATGCGGACTAACGCGGGCGCCTGCATTGGAACGGCAAGGCGCGCTATAGCACGACATTCTCGACAACAAAGGTGATGAACAGGTTCTCAGTCTTCCCGGCTACCACCAGTGGGAGCAGGATGCTGAATGTCTTTCCCTTCAACCTAGGAGCCGTGATCTCATCGACTTGCAGAAACGGGCGTACGTGTAGCTTCCCCAAGTCGATCTGTACGCTATCGATTGAGGATACGGTTTCTTGGATGGTGGCTCCCGGGGGGACGACGGACGGCAACTGGGTCTTGTCGCGGTCGATGAGCTTTGTGCCGGTGTGTAGTACTCGATGGGCTATGCCATCCATGTCAACAAACGATGCCGAGTTCCAATCGAGCTGCAAGGGATCGGCCGCGAGATTCTTTAGCGAAAATGCGAAGTGATCGCGATTGATGACGAACTGTAGAAAGACCCAATCGGTCTTGAGTGACAGAACGGAATCGGACGGCTCCGGCTTGATGATTCGAAACGTGAACCGGGGGTCCATACGTGACGTCGGCATGAACTTCACATCGATCTTCGCTACTTTTCTCCCGTCGATGCCCGACACGAAATCCTCGAGGTCAGCCGTTTCGCCGGCCTTGATTCCAATGACGACGACTTCAGCAGGCTCTCGGGGACCCACTCGTTTACCGTTGCGGTCAAGAAATGCGAATTCAAAATTGGCGAGGAACCAGTCGTGCGAAGTCGCATTCCGAACCCGCCCGCCAAGATCACCCTTTGAGCTGATCGTGAGCTCCGAGAAGGAAAATTGCCCCCCGATGGAAGGAACATCGAGCGCCAGTGCCGGACTTCCCTGCGCGTTCGTCAGGCTTTCTGTAGCTGTCAGTCCGACGGCAATTGCCAGCGCCAACAGCCGGGCAGAGTGGGCTTTGTTTCCGTTCTTCTTGCCGTTCGCCATGTCGTGAGCCTTCTCGCACGACTCCGCGTGCGTCACTGTGGTTGCGTCGTCGGATGGACGTGACAGGATGAGACTCGTCGGTGTTTCCGTCAAGCTCGGATTTGCATGCTCGCTCCCTTGAGTGCAAGGCCACCACGATGGCGCCGAGTTTGAATGGGGCAGCAGGTTGGGAATCAGGACCGCAGGCTTCCCGACCCACCACCGACGCGTGCGATAGCCGTGGAGTGTTGGCGGTCACCGAGAAGCGCGTAATTCTGGACCGACATCTCGGGGCCGTCCGTGGGCGTCCGGTCATGAGGCGCGCCGACTCTTCTGCGCCTGTTCGGCCTCGCGGAGCCGGTAGCTGTCGCCG
>JAGNJW010000031.1 GCA_018000455.1 Acidobacteriota bacterium | reverse complement strand
GTGGCACAACCTGTGCTCTTGTGCACACCGACGTTGCGTCCACACATCTGGCGGCTTTTCGCCAGGGTGCTGCCGCATCTGGGTGTGCTGTCGCACAACGAAGTGCCGCCGCAAGTGCACGTGGCCTCGATTGCGACGCTGGACTGACATGCTGCAGGTCAAAGAGTTCCGCCAACCCACGGTTCGCGAAGCCTTTCAGGCGATTCGCGAGGAGTTCGGGCCGAGCGCCGTCGTGCTGTCGAGCGGGCTGGTCAGCGCCCGCGGCTGGCGCGGCTGGGTCGGGATGCGTGAAGTGCAGGTGACGGCTCAGGCCCCCGAGGGCCGGATGGCCGCCGACTGGTGCCGGCCAGCCGTGCAGCAGCGTCGGCCGGCCGACACGCTGGCGCCGGCCAGCCACCTCGCAGCGCGGCTGACCGCTGCCGGCCTGTCGCCAGATCTGGCGGCGTCGGTGGCGCTCGGCGTGCCGTCCCGGCAGCAACGAAACCTCACCCCGAAAAGCGTGCGCCAGCACCTGGCCACCTACCTGGCGCCCTACGCAGCCGGCGCCGAGTCGTTCGCCAGCGTCGAGGTGTTCGTCGGCCCGCCCGGGGTGGGGAAGACGACCACCATCGCCAAGATCGCCGCCCAGGAAAAGGTGCGCAGCAAGCGCGCGCTCGGCGTGGTGGCGGCCGATGCCTTCCGCGCCGGCGCCGTCGAGCAGCTGCGGACGTATGCCGCCATCATCGGCGCGCCGTTTCGCACCGCCCGCACCATCGAAGACATGGATCAAGCAATTGGCGCCGCGCGCCAGACGCTGCTTGTCGACACCGCCGGCCGCTCGCCCAAGGACGACGACGTGCGCGACCTGCGCCGGTTGCTCGGCCGGCGCGAGGGCGTGCGCACGCATCTCGTGATTCCGGCCGACACCTCGGTGGCGTCGGCGCGGAGGATCGTGGCCCGCTTTGCCGACGCACGGCCCGACCGCGTGGTCGTGTCGCGCCTCGACGAGGCGGAATCGCCGTCGGCGCTCTTTGCCTGGCTGCTCGAAACGGGGCTGCAGATTTCGTACGTGACGACCGGACAGCGCGTGCCGGAAGACCTGGAGCGCGCCACGCCGGAGGTGCTCGCCGCGGCGATGCTGGGCGATGAGCTCGGCGTGCCGATGGCAATGGGCCTGGCGTGACGGCCGGCCAGACGACCAAGGACAGGGAGCCAGGGCAATGCGTGGAATGAGCGTCAATACCGACCAGGACACGACGGTCCGCGACCAGCTGGTGATGGAGCACGTCGGCCTGGTCAAGGCTATGGCGAGCCGCCTGGCCAACCGCCTGCCTCCGCAGGTCGAGGTCTCGGAGCTCGTGAGTGTCGGTGTACTTGGACTGATCGATGCGGCCGGGCGCTTCCGGCCGGCGCTTGGCGTGCCCTTCAGCGCCTTCGCCCGCCGGCGCATCCACGGCGCCATGCTCGACTCGCTGCGCGGCCTCGACTGGGCTCCGCGAGCCGTGCGCAAGCTGCGCCGCGATGTCGATGCCGCGATCGCCAATCTTCGGTTCCAGCTCGGGCGCGAGCCCGACGCGGCCGACATCGCCGGCGCCCTCGATGTCTCCGAGAGCGAGTACGAGAAGATGCTCGACCGGCTGAAGGTGGCCGAGCTGGCCTCGATCCGGCAGAGTGCCACGACCGAGGATGGCCGCACCGCGCTCGACGTCGAGATTGAACCGGGCGAGGGCCCGCACGCCAGGCTCGAGCGCGAAGAGATGCGGCGTTTGCTCGCCGGCGCCATCACCGAACTCCCCGACCGCGAACGCCAGATTCTCGCCCTCTACTACGAGGAAGAACTGACGCTGGCTGAAATCGGTGAAGTGATCGGTGTGGGCGAGTCACGCGTCTCGCAGCTGCGCAGCCAGGCGATTGCCCGTTTGCGCTCGGTGCTGGCGACGCGGTTGGCGCGAAAGGACGCGGCATGACCTCCGAGGATGCCGTGCCTCAGGCGCCGAAGCCGTCGGTCTCGGACGGGGAGGTGGTGCGCTACAACTTCCGCCGCCCCGATCGCATCTCGAAGGAGCAGATTCACGCCCTGCGCTTCCTGCACGAGCGCTTCGCCCGCAACGTGTCGCAGTCGCTGGCGGCCTACCTGCGCTCGATGACCGAACTCACGTTGCTGTCGGTCGATCAGTTCGCCTACGCCGAGTTCCTCAAGCAGCTCTCGGATCCGTCGGCCTACTATGCCGTGTCGCTGGCGCCCTTCGACGACGTGGCTGGATTCGACATCAATCCTGCCGTGGCCTTCGCGATGATCGAGCGCATGCTCGGCGGCGAGAGCAGCGGCGTCACGCTCGACCGCGCGCTCACCGACATCGAGCAGAACGTCGTCGACTCGGTGGTCAAGCTCATGCTCGATTCGCTGGCCGATGTCTGGCGACCCGTGCTGCCGATGACCTTCGGGATCAAGGGCCGCGAGACGCGCCCGCAGATGCTGCAGGTGGCCTCTCCGAACGATACCGTGGTGATGCTGGCCTTCGACATGCGCATCGGCGAGGCCCGCGGCCCGCTGCACCTGTGCTTCCCGGCCAGCATCGTCGAGAAGACCGATACGCACTTCACTGGGGCGGTCGATCGTCACCGTCGCGAGTTGAGCGACCGCGAGCGCGCCTGGCTGACCGAGAACCTGTCACGGGTGCCGATGCCGATCAGCGTCGTGCTCGAGACGCAGTGCACGACGCGCGAGGTCATCGAGATGCGGCAGGGCGACATCGTGTCGCTCGGCGTGCCTCTCAGCCGGCCGCTCGACGTGCGCGTCGGTGACACGCTCAAGTTCCGTGGCCTGCCGGCCGTCAACGACGACCGGGCGAGCCTGCTGGTGGCTCATCGCTGCGACGGCGCCGGCGCGGCGGAGGCCCGGCCATGACCAGCCACGTGTCCGCCGACGGCCTCCGTGCCGCGCTCGCCGCCCAGTGCCGGGCGGCCGTCGAGACGGCGATCGAGCGTCCGCTCACGTCGGGCCCGGCCGCCGAGGCCGCCGGCGCCGGCTGGAGCACCCCGGTTGCGGTGTCGGGAGTGCAGCAGGGCACGCTCACGGTGTGGTTCGAACAGGCGGGCGCGCTGGCGCTGGCCAACGCGATGCTCGGCCTCGACGAGGAGCCGGAGCCGACCGTGGTCGCCGACATGCTGCGGCAGCTCTGGGCCCAGGCCGCCGCCGCGGTGGCCGCCGACCGTCACGGACTCACCCTCGTCGCCGGGTCGCCGACGGCGGCCGCCGCACCGGCGGCGGCCGGTGAGGCGTGGATGGATGGCGCGCTGGCGTTCGGCGTCGTCGCCGTCACGGGTGACGTGCGAGACGTGCGCGTGGCGCCGTCGTCCTCCGACGGCGACCGGCCGGCCGCGTATCCCGGCAATCTCGCATCGATCCTCGAGGTCGACCTGCCGCTCGTGGCGCGCTTCGCCCGCACCGAGATGCCCCTGCGGGCGCTGGCGCAGCTCGGGCCGGGCTCGATGGTCGACATGGGACGCTCGCCCGAGGCGCCCGTCCAACTGCTCGTCGGCGGCCAGGTCATCGCCGAGGGCGAAGTGGTGGTGGTCAAGGGCAACTACGGCGTCCGGATCACCAGTCTTGTCAGCCCTGACGACCGACTGAAAGCGATACAGCTATGACACCGATGCTCGCCGCGGCCGCTGGCCTCGCCGTCCTGTTCCTCGTGCAGCTGGTGCTGCTGTGGAAGCTTGCGCGCTCGACGCGCGCCACCGCCGACGCCAGCACGCGCGTCGCGCAGCTCACCGCCGCGCTCGAGCTGCTCACCAACACCGCCGAGGAAGGATTCGTCAATGTGGCCTCGGAGCTCGAGCGCCTCGGCGCGCGGCCGCTCGCCGCCGGGTCGACACGCCGTGAGACCACGCGGCGAATCGCCGCCGCCGTGCGCCAGGGACGGGCCGTCGAGGACATCGCCTCGGCCGAGTGGCTGTCTGAGAGCGAGGTGCGCCTGCACCTCGGGTTGCAGGCGGCCGCCGAGCCCACGGTGCGCGACGCTGGCCCTGGCGCCGCCGATGATCCCGGCGTGCTCGACGATCTCGAGCGCTGGATGAACGCGCTCTCGAGAGTCGGCCGTCCACAAGGGGCTCAGCATGCCGCCGTGCGCATCTGACGCCTGCGCCCGTCAATCGCGGTGGTGGCGCGTCGGCGTCTCGCGCGGGGCGAGGCTCGACGGCCAGTGGCACTGCTCGCAAGCGTGTGTCGAAGAGGTCATTCGCGAGCGGCTGCTCGGCGTGCCCGTCACGACGGTGATCCGCGCGCGGCCGAGTCTGCGTCTTGGCGCCCTGCTGCGCCACCAGCAGGCATGCCCGCCCGATCGGATCGCGGCCGCGCTGGCGGCACAGGCCGAGAGCCGGCTGCGGCTGGGTGAGCAGCTGCGCTCAATGGGGGCAGTGGAACCGCAGGCGTTGCTGCGAGCACTCGCCGACCAGGCCGGCGTCAGCTACCTGGCGGCGGTGGACGTCGCCCGCGTGCACGACGCTCCGGGCGGGCTCAGTCTCGACGCCATCCAGGCGCTCAGGATCGTGCCCGTCAGTGCCCCCGAGGCCGGCCGGATCCGCGTCGCCTTTCCGGCCCCAGTGCCGCGGACGGCACTCTCGGTCTTCCGCAAGCAGACGGGCTGGATACCGGAACCATTCCTCGTGAGCGACGACGACTGGCTGCAGTTGCTCGAGCACTACGGTGTGCGGTCCGAAGGGCGGGAATCGGCAGAGCAGATCGCGATGGGGTTCGCGCGTGAAACGGATCCCCTCGAAGCGGCCCGCCGCCTGGCCCAGGTGGTGATGGCGGCCGGCGACGCCCGTGTCAGCGAGGCCCGCTGGGGTCACTACATCTGGATGCGGCTCCAGGGAGCCGGCGCCGGATTCGACTTGTTGCTGGATTGGGCGCCCGAGGCGCACCCGGAAGGAGCAGGACCATGGCAGGCGGCCACTACGTTGCCCTGAGCGGCATGCGCACCAGGCTCGACGAGCTCGATCGGCTGGCCTCCGACCTGGCCAACGTCGGCACGGCGGGCTACAAGGGCGAGCGGACCGGGCATCGCAACGTGCCGCGCCCGGCCTTCGACAACGCGCTCGAATCGGCCATCGACTCGTCGCTCGGCGCGCGCCGGCTCGATGCCCGGGCTGGCGCCATCGAGCCCACCGGCCGCGCGCTCGACGTCGCCATCGAGGGGAACGGGTTCCTCGCCGTCGATACGCCGGCCGGTCCACGCTACACGCGCAACGGACACCTGAGCCGCACCGCCGAGGGCCAGCTCATCACCGCCGACGGCGCCGTCGTGCGCGGCGTGGACGGACCGATCGAGGTGGGCGAGGGCGCTCTCAGCGTCGATGCCGATGGCTCGGTCACGAGTAACGGCGCCGTCGTCGGCCGGCTGGCGGTGGTCCAGTTCGCCGATCCCGGCGCGCTCGTCCGCGAGAGCGGCGCGCTGCTGCGCAGCGACGAGACGCCGACACCGGTCGCCACCCCGACCATCCGCGCTGGATCGCTCGAGCAATCGAACGTCTCGGTCATCGATCGCGTCGTCGAGCTCACCTCGGTCAACCGTAGTTTCCAGGCCTTGCAGAAGGCCGTGTCCGTGCTGATGAACGACGTCGATGGCCGCGCCATCGACACGTTCGGCCGCCGCTAAGCGCCTTCGAGGAGTAGCCATGATTCGCGCCCTGTACACCGCTGCCAGCGGCATGAACGCCCAGCAGGCGAGCATCGACAATGTCGCGCACAATCTCGCCAACGTGAACACCGCCGGCTACAAGAAGAGCCACGTGGAGTTCGAAGACCTGTTCTACCAGCACACGCGGGTGCCCGGCGCTGCCACCTCGACCGGCGATTCGCCGACCGGACTCGAGGTTGGCCTCGGCACGCGGGTCGTGGCGACCTCGCGCGACTTCACGAGCGGCAGTTTCCGCGCCACCGGCAGCCCGCTCGATCTCGCCATCCAGGGCGATGGCTTCTTCCAGATCAACCGGCCCGACGGCACGACGGCCTACTCACGCGCCGGCGCGTTGCACCGCGACGGACAGGGGCTGGTCGTGACGGCCGACGGCTACGCGCTCGAGCCGCAGATCTCGATCCCCGAGAACGCCACCTCGGTCACCGTGACGCGCGACGGCGTCGTGTCGGCGACCATCCCAGGTCAGAGCGCGGCGCAGCAGCTCGGTGTCATCGAGCTGGCCACCTTCCAGAACCCCGCCGGCCTGACGCCGATGGGCGGCAACCTGTTCCAGGTGACGAGCGCCTCGGGCGAGCCGCAGACCGGTCCTGCCGGTACCGAACAGCGTGGCACGCTCGTGCAGGGTTACCTCGAAGACTCGAACGTGAGCGTGGTCGAGGAAATGGTCAACATGATTCTCGGGCAGCGCGCCTATGAGGCGAGTTCGAAGGTCATCAAGGCGGCCGATGAAATGCTGGCCCAGGTCAACAACCTCGTCCGATGATGCGCCTTGGCCTCCTCCTCGCGCTTGCCGCTGCGGCGCCGCCCGCTGGCGAGCCCCTCAGCCCGGCGACGCACGCGGCCGTCGTGGCGGCGGTCAGAGCGCGCATGGGCGCCGACGCCGACGTGGCCGTGGCCGTGCTGAAGCCGCCGGCACCGGCGGTCGAGGCGGTGAGCGACGCGGTGCTCGAACCCGGGGCGATGCTCGGCACGCCACTGCGCCTGGCGCTCAGGGCGCCGGTCGTGCGCGGTGGGGCGACGGTGCTGGCGGCCGTGTCGCATGTATCCGTCCGCCTCGAAGTCAGCGTCGACCACTGGCATACGACACGGGCCGTCGGTCGGGGCGCCCGACTCGGCGCCGGTGACGTGGCACGAGCGCGGCATCGGCTCATGCGCGGTGCGCTCAAGCCGTTTCCCATCGAAGACGAGGTGCTGGAGGCACGTGCCGTACAGGATCTGGTGGCCGATACCTGCCTGACGACGCGGGTCGTGGCGCCGACGCCGGCCGTCACCGCCGGTGACGACGTGGTCGGCGTCGTGCGCGAGGGCGGCATCGAAGTGCGCGCGGCTCTAGTGGCGGTCGATTCCGGCCGCATCGGCGATCGGGTGCGCGTCGTGCACCCCGAGAGCCGCCGAACGTTCCGGGCCCGCGTCGTAGGGCGGGCCGAGGTGGAGATCAGTCATGACCGATAACCGCATGTGCTGGCGCCGAACGGCCGCCGTGACGCTCGCTCTACTGGTGGCCGCGCCGGCGCTGGCGCCGGCCCAAGGCGCTTCGACGAAAGCGAAGAAGATCGAAGCGCCGGCGCCGCCGCCCGACGCGCAGGACAAGGCGCTGGCGCGCTATCTCGACCAGGCGCGGTCGCTGCCCGTCGCCGACCCGAACGCCTGGATGCAGGGGCTCGCGCTCGACCTGCGCGCCAGGCGCGTCAACGACATCGTCACGGTGCGGGTCGAAGAGGTCATTGCCGCCACCGGCACGGCCGACGCCTCGATCGGCAAGTCGACATCCACCGGCGTCGGCATCTCGACGCTCTTCGGCCTGCAGAGCAAGATCCCGGCAGGCGTCGGCCTGGGCGATCTGGCCAGCAGTGGCAGCAATACCGACTTCAGCGGCAGCGGATCGACCGCGCGCGCCAGCGCGCTCACTGCCACCATCAGCGCGCGCGTCGCCGAGGTGATGCCCAACGGCGACCTCCTGGTCGAGGGTGTGCGCGAGATCGAGATCAACGGCGACCGCCAGGTCGTCGTGCTCACCGGCGTTGCCCGGGTCGTCGATATCGGGCCCGGCAACGTCGTCGCCTCCGGGTCGCTCGGACAACTGAGCATCCGCTACTTCGGCCGCGGCCTGACCAAGGGCAGTCTGTCGCCTGGCTGGCTGGTACGGATTCTCAACAAGGTGTTCTGATCATGGCTGTCATCCGTCCCGCCGCCCGGCTCGCCGCGACCGCGCTCCTCGTCGCGCTGGCGACACCCGCACTCCACGCCGACACCACCGTCCGGCTCAAGGACGTCGTGTCGATGCAAGGGCCCGAGTCCCTGCCGCTGATGGGCTACGGGCTGATCGTGGGTCTCAACAAGACCGGCGATCGCCGGCAGACCATCTTCTCGACCCAGTCGCTGGCCAACATCCTGCAGCAGCTCGGCGTGTCGGTGCGTCCGGGCGAAGTCAAAGTCGAAAACATCGCCGCGGTACTCGTCACGGCGAGCCTGCCGGTCTACGCGCGGCAAGGCGTGCGACTCGACGTCACCGCCTCGTCGATCGGAGATGCCCGCAGCCTGCAGGGCGGGACGCTGCTGGCGACGGCGCTGCGCGGACCGAACGGTCAGGTGTTCGCGCTGGCGCAGGGCCCACTCTCGATCGGCGGCTTCGGCGGCGGCGCCGGCGGCAACTCGGTGGCCGTGAACCACCTGACCGTTGGGCGAGTGCCGAACGGCGCGCTCGTCCAGCAGGGCAGCGGCGCGACGATGGGGGCCGCCGATGTCGTGCCGCTGTCGCTCCACGAGCCCGATTTCGCCACCGCCGTCAGGGTGGCGACCGCCATCAACGCCGATCTCGGCGAGGGCCGGGCCAAGGTGCTCGATCCCGGCACCGTGGCCGTCGCCGTGCCGGCCGAGTACCGCGACTCGCTCCCGAACCTGATGGCGCGGCTCGAAGCCCTCACCGTCGTCTCGGACACGCCGGCGCGCGTGGTCATCAACGAGCGGTCGGGCACGATCGTCGTCGGCGCCAACGTGCGCATCGCGGCCGCCGCGGTCGCGCACGGCAACCTCTCGGTGCGCATCAGCACGAAGTTCGAGGTCTCGCAGCCGAGTGCCCTGTCGCGCACGGGCGATACGGTGGTTGTGCCGAACACCCAGGTCGATGTGCGGGAGGGCACCGCCCGCCTCGTCTCGCTCGAAGAGGGCACCACGCTCGAGGCCGTCGTGCGGGCGCTCAACTCGCTCGGCGCGACGCCGCGCGACATCATCGCCATCATGCAGGCGCTCAAGGCCGCCGGGGCGCTGCACGCCGAGATCGTGATCATCTAGGAGCAGGGAACAGGGAGCAGGGAACGGTTTGCGGCCATGAAGACGACATTCGATTCGCCGATCGCACAAACGCAAGCGCCGATGCCCCGGACGGCCGCCGAGGCCGAGCGGCTGCAGGTGCTGACGCTCGTGGAGCAGTTCGAGGGGATGTTGCTCAGCGAGATGCTGCGCGACATCCGCGCCGGGGACGAGGACGAGGAGGCCGGCTTCGGCCTTGGCGCCTCGACCATGACCGACACCATGCAGGGGGAATTCGGCCTCGCCCTGAGCCGGGCCGGCGGGTTGGGCTTGGGCGAGATGCTCGCCGCCGCCTTGCTACGCAAGACCCAACCGGCCGCCGACAGCACATCGGCGGTGAGCCCCGCCCCCGCCGAGTCCGTCCGCCACGGCGTCCCCTCCGCCGGGGCGCTCCTGCACGGCCCGTCGCCGGCCGTCGCCGTCCCCACCGGCGGTGGTCCGGCGGCGGTCGTGCCTGAGGCCGTGGCCGTCTCGTCGGGCTACGGCTGGCGCAGCGACCCGTTCTCAGGCCGGGCAACCTTCCACAAGGGGATCGACCTGGCTGCGGCCTACGGCACCGAAGTGCGGGCATTCGGTGGAGGTGTCGTCCGTTCGGCCGGCGAGCGCAGTGGCTACGGATTGACGGTCGTGGTCGACCATGGCGGCGGTCGTGAGACGTTGTACGCCCACCTGTCGACCGTCGCGGTGGCCCCGGGTGACACGGTCGATGCTGGTCAGCCGATTGCACGTTCAGGTAACAGTGGCCGGGCGACTGGCGCACATCTGCACTTCGAGGCACGGGAATTCGGCCGGCCCGTCGATGCGGGACGTCTGGCAGCGGCCTGGAGCGGCCGGATGGCCGACGCGGGTGTCGGTGGATCGGACGACTGACGGCTCGGCACTAATGGAGTCGGCGGCATTGCCGATTGGTTGGGGGAACGACCAGCGGGCGTGGGGCCCGGCCTGGGAGGAACACGACGATGAAGATTGATCAGAACCGCGCCAACCTCGACACGGTCGCTGGCGCCCGCGCGGATGCGGTGCGCGACGAGCGCGCCGCCTCGGCGGAGCGGGCCGCGCACGACGAACGGTCTGCCGACCAGGTGCGGGTGTCATCCACCGGGCAACTGGCGGCGGCTGCCGCCGCCAAGGCCAGCGACGTGTCCGATATCCGGCCCGAGGCCGTGGCCCGCGGGCGTGACCTGCTCGAGCGGGGCGAACTCGGGAGGGACGCGGCGCGGCTGGCCGACGCCCTCATCGACAGCCTGCTCGACAAGGGCTGATTGCCGGCGATGCCGACCCGACCAGCCCCCGACGTAGTGGGGCAGGTTCGCCAGCTCCGCGCGGCTCTCGAGGGGCTCGCCGCGGCCCTGGAGCGCCGCGACCAGCCGACGGTGCTTGCGTCGGAGCCGCTCCTGCAGGCGGCCGTGCGCGTCTTGCCGGCTCCTGGCGTGGCGCCGGCGGAGGCCCGGCAGGCCGCTGCTACCGAGCTGGCCGGTGTTCGGGCGGCACTCGCACGGTGCCGCGCCCTCGGCGCGGCGAACGCGGAACTGACCAGTGTGACCCTGGACGTCCTGGGCCGCACCGAATCCTACAGTCGACATGGCGCCGGCCGGCCGCGCGACCCGCGCGGCCGTGACCTGCACGCGAGGGTGTGATGGCAGGACTCTTCTCCAGCCTCTCGATGGCGGCCCGGTCGCTCGAGGCGCAGCGCGCCGGGCTCGACACGGCCGGCCGGAACATCGCCAACCTGAATACCCCGGGCTACGCCCGCCGGCGTATCGGACTGGCCGAAGTCGTCGACGGCACCGGTGGGGTCGAGGTGCTCGGCGTGCGAGCCCTGCGCGACGTGGTCCTCGACGCGCGCGCCCGCGCCGCCATTCCCGATGAAGCGCGCGAAGGCGCGGTCGCCAAGGCCCTGGCGCTGGTCGAGACCTCGATTGGCGCGCCAGGACAGTCACTCGATGGACGCCTCGCGGCGTTCTTCGACTCGGTGTCGGCGCTGTCGGTCGATCCGACGTCGGCCGTCGCGCGCGACGGCGTGGTGCTGCAGGGACGGCAGCTGGCCGCGTCGTTCGTCGACGTCTCGAGAGGATTGGCTGACAGCGCCCGACTCGCCGACAACGGCGTGCGCAACGCCGTCGGGGAGCTCAACGCCCTGACCGCCGAGATCGCCGATCTCAACCGATCGATCGCGATCGCCGGCGGCAGCGATGCAGGCGCACTGCGCGACCGTCAGCAACTGGCACTCGAATCGCTCTCGGCGTTGACCTCGGTGGCCGTGCTCACCCGCGCCGACGGCGGCGTCGACGTCACGACGCCCTCCGGACGCGCCCTGGTCATCGGCGACTCGTCGTACGACGTCACCCTGGCCACCGTGCCCTCGACCGGCTATGCCCGGCTCACGCTCGGCAACGTCGACATCACCAGCGAGATCACGAGCGGCACCATCGGCGGGCTGGCCTACGCCCGCGACACGCTCATTCCCGGCTATCAGGGGCGCCTCGACGAGCTGGCCTACGAGGTGGCGCAGCAGGTGAATACGCTGCACCAGTCGGGCTTCGATCTGAACGGCAACGCCGGCCTCGCCTTCTTCACGCCGCCGGCGGCGGTGGCCGGCGCGGCGCGCAACCTGGCGGTGAACCCCGCGCTCACCGGTGACCCGGCGCTCTTGGCCGCGTCGCAGAGCGGCGCGCCCGGCGACAACCAGATCGCCCGCCAGATCGCGGCCCTGCGCGACCAGCAGGTCCTGTCCGGTGGCACCGCCACCTTCACCGAAGGCTGGGGCCAGCTGGCCTACCGGGTCGGCGCCGACCTCGATGCCGCCCGTGCGCAGCAGCAGAGCAAGGGCGGCATCGCCGCCGAGCTGGCGCGGCTGCGCGACGAGGTGTCGGGGGTCTCGCTCGATGAGGAAGCCGCCTCGATGATCAAGTTCCAACGGGCCTACGAAGCCAACGCCAAGTACTTCACGGCCGTCGATGAGATGCTCCTGACGCTCATGCGCACGCTGGGAGGCGGGTAATGCGGGTCACATTCCAGAGGGCCTACGGCGGAGGCGAGTACCTCGAGACGTCAGCAAGCCAGTTGACGCGGGCGCGTCAGCAGGTGATGAGCGGGAAGCGCGTCGAAAAGGCCAGCGACGATCCGGCGGCCATGCAGCGCTCGGTGGAGGGGCGCGGCGAGATCGGCCGGCTCGAGACCTACTCGCGCACGGCCGATTCCGCCCTCGCCAAGCTGACGGCCATCGACACGGTGCTGTCGGCCGTGGTCGACAGGCTGACGCGGGCCAAGGTGGCGACGGTCTCGGCACAGGGGTCGGTGGTCAGCCCGGCGCAGCGCGAGGCGGCGGCGCTCACGCTCGAAGGTCTGCGCGATGCCCTCGCCGCCGATCTGAATACCCAGGTCCGCGGCAGCTACGTCTTTGCCGGCAGCCAGGCCACGACGCCACCGTTCGCCCTGGTGGCCGGCTCGTGGACCTACCGGGGCGATGCCACGCCGGTCACGGTCGACATCGGTCCCGGCCAGACCGTCGACGTCGGGCTCGACGGGCAGGCGCTCGCCCAGGGTGCCGAGACGACCAACATCCTGAACGATCTCGAGACACTCATCGCGGCGGTGCGCGCCGGCGACGGCGTGGGCATGACCGCCGGCACCGCCGCCCTCGACCGCGCGTTCGCCCGGGCCACGCGCGCGCAGAGCGGCGTGGGCGTCGACGAGCTGGGCATCGGTGAACGCCAGTTGCAGATCACCTCGACCCGGCTGGCTGTGGCCACGCGCGTGTCGAAGGACGAGGACGCCGATCTCGCCTACGCGATCTCGGAGATGAACCGCGCGCAGACGGCATATCAGGCGGCGCTCGGGGCGATCGGCGCCGCTCCGCGCACCTCGCTGCTGGACTACCTGCGATGACCAGCGCGCTGGCGGCCGTCCCGGCCGATGTCGAAACGCGGTTCGGTACCTTCGCCGTCGCACCCGCAGACGTCGTGCACTTCGCGCACGGCCTCCCGGGCTTCGAGCGCTGCCACCGCTTCGTGGTCGTCACGGCGCCTGAGCTGGCGCCATTCACGTGCCTCCACGGTCTCGACACTACGGGCCCGTCGTTCCTCACGCTCGATCCGCGGCAGGTCGTGTCCGGCTACCATGTGCCGCTCGGCGCTGGCGAGCTGGCGCGACTCGACGCGCGGTCCGACGAGCCGCTGCTGTGGCTGGCGATCGTGCACGTCGACGACCTCGCCATCACGGCCAACCTCCGCGCGCCGCTGGTCATCAATCCGCGGCGGATGCTCGGCCTTCAGGTGATGAACGCCGACACCGCCTTTGCCACCGACCACCTGCTGACGGGCGAGTAGCGCGATGCTGGTCTTCACACGCAGACGCGACGAGGCGATCGTCATCGGCGACGGGATCGAAGTGCGCGTGCTGCGCGTCGGCAAGGACGCTGTGCGGCTCGGTGTCACGGCGCCGGCTGACGTGTTGGTGCATCGCCGCGAAATCTACGACGCGGTGCGGGCGGCCAATCAGACCGCCGCCCAGGCCGTGCTGCCAGCGATGTCACATCTGGCAGGGCGATTGCGCCTGCAGACGCCCCTCGAGCGCGTGGAGTAGCGGGTTGCTCCGCTCAGAGCCGTGGGGCGAGGCCCGCCCCGACGAAATGGCCGTGGTCTTCGCCGCCGAGGCGGCCCGCTGGCGGGGAGCGCTCGACTGGGATACCGCCACGCTCTGGCCGGTGCTCGAACGCGCCAGGGCGTCGGCCGCCCTGCCGGGCCTGGTGCTGCGCAACGCCTCCGGCGGCATCGTCGGCTGGACCTACGCGGCGGTGCGCGAGGGAGAGCTACTCTGCGGCGCGTTGTCGGCCCCTGATGCGCCCGGCACCAGACGCCTCGTCGACGGGCTGCTGGCACTGCCGGATGCGGCAGCGGTCTCTCGCCTCGTGTGCTTCGTCTACGCCGACGCGCCCGAGGTCGAGAGCGTCCTTGCTGCCCGCGGCTTCCAGCTCGATCCCCACCACTACCTGTCTCGTCCGCTCGCCCTGGCACCGCCCGCCCCCAGGCCCGGCCGGGCCTGGGATGTCCGCGACGTCGATGCCACGGCGGACCTCCTGCGAGACAGCTATCCGGCCGTCGATCCCGGGCGACCCTTTGCGTCGCATGGCCGACCCGACGAGTGGCGCCGCTATGTCACCGATCTGGTTCTCGGGCATGGCTGCGGCCGCTTCAAGCCGTCGCTGTCGATCGCCGTGCCTGGCAGCGGCGGCACGCTCGACGCGGTGGCCATCGTTACCGACCTTGGCGTCGGCACGGCGCACCTGGCGCAACTGGCGGTGCGCCGCCAGCTGCGCGGCTCCGGACTTGGTGCCGACCTGCTGGCCGGCCTCGCCTGGGCCGCCGCGGCGGCCGGATTCGCTCGGCTCACACTGCTGGTCGGTGGCAGCAATACCACGGCGCGGCGGCTCTATGCGCGCGCCGGGTTCGCACCGCGGGCGCGGTTCGTCTCGGGGACGTGTGCCGGCGGCGCCCGCGAAGGGCGACTGAGTTCGCCGGCGGCGTGATCGTGGGGCGTGCCTGACCGGCGGGGCAGGGTTCAGCCGCGGCGGTCGAGTAGTGAGGCTTGGCCGAGCGACGGCGCCAGCACGCGGCGGTAGGCCGCCAGGGTCGTTTCACCCTGTTCCAGGCTGGCAACGGCGGCCCGGCGTGCCAGTTCCGCGTCGGCCAGCGACTGCATCGAGTCCTCATCGGTGGCGAGGATGCGGGTGACCAGCGCCGCGGCCCGCTGACGCAGGCCCACCACCTCCGTGTAGGCCCGCTGCGTGACGACGCTGTCACGGGCCGCGCTCAGACGGGCGCGCACCGGCTGCAGGCCTTCCTCGACCGCCACCAGCGCGCGCGTCAGCCGGTCGCGCTCATCGCCCTCGACGCCCAACTGTTCGAAGTCGCGGCGGGCCGTCACGCGGCGCTGGCGGGTAGCCACGAGCGCGAGCTGCTCGAGTAGCGCAATCTCCGCGTCGAGGCCGGCGCGGTACTCCGCGAGCGCATCGACGAGGACGTGGTCGTTCACGCGGCGCCTCTGACCTCGGTGTCGATTTCAGGCGTGGCGACCGCGAGCCAGCTCTCGCGCAGCGTGGCCAGCACCCGAGACGCGTCGTCCAATGGCCCAACGGCGTTGGCGGCGGCCGCCTGGAGAATCCTGGCAGTAACGTAGGCGTAGAGCTCGTCGAGTCGCTCCGCGATCTCGCCGCCCTGCTCCATGTTGAGCGTGCTCTGCAATTCAGAGACGATCGTCAGGGCCCGCGCCGAGGCGTCGCGCCGGGCGGCGATGTCGCCTTGCTCGACGGCCAGACGGGCCTGGTG
The DNA here is from genome assembly GCA_018000455.1 of Acidobacteriota bacterium. Classification (GTDB taxonomy): domain Bacteria; phylum Acidobacteriota; class Vicinamibacteria; order Vicinamibacterales; family UBA2999; genus CADEFD01. The sequence continues at coordinate 45,781 of JAGNJW010000031.1, read as the reverse complement.
CAGAAACTTCAGTGCGCCGTCGTAGAGCATGACCACGAGTTCGAGGGGAGTGCGGGATTGCACCTGCGTCTGGCGATAGGTCGTCAAGCCACGCTGAAAAGACATCCGAGAGGTCTCCGTGTGCACGCTAGAGTGAGGAACCGAACTGCGCCAGCGAGCCGCTCTGACTCTTCAGCAGGCTCATGGCCTGGTCGGCGGCGATGAACTCGCGCTGCAGCGACGCCCGGCGAATGGCCAGTCGCTCCTGCATCGCGCCGATCGACTCGGTGATGCGGGCCGCCTGATCCGTCATCAGCTGGCGGGCGCCGGGAATCAAACCGTCGCTCCGGGTGAAGGCGTCGAGCTGGGTATCGAGGGTGGCAAAGGCGCCCGGCGTGCCGGGCGAGCCTGCGAAGAGCCTTTCGAGGTCCAGGGTGCCGCTTGCCAGGGCAGACGTGAGCGCCGCCTCGTCCAACTGCAGCGTGCCGGCGCGGGTGAACTCGATGCCGGCTTGCGACAGCGCGCTCAAGGCGCCACCGGTCGCATACTGGCTGGTGAGCGCCGACCGTACCTGGTCCTTAATCTGACGCAGGAGCGGGTCGCGACCGATGCTGGCCTGGTCGCCGCGCGCCGCTGCCGTGCCCTGGTCGCTCACGAACTGCGCGAAGTCGTTGTAGGCCTTCACGAAGGCCTGGATCTTGGTCTTCACGCCGGTCGTGTCGGTGGCCACGTCGACCGAGATCGTGGCGGCCGGGTTCGCCTGGTAGGCCGTGATCGTCACGCCCGGCACGGCCGACGAAATCGTGTTGGTGGCACTCGTGATGGGGATGTTGTTCACGAGGAGCGAGGCATCGCTGGCCTGCACGGCGTTGTCGGCGGGCGAGTCGCCGGAGGTGCCGTCGCCGTCGTCGTCGCCGAACGCGATGCCGCTGCCGCTGCCGCCGGTGAGGTTGTTGGTGATCGTGAAGGCGTTGGCCTGGCCGGTGGTGTTGGCCGTGACGACCAGCCGATAACTCGAGGGGCCCGACTGCACGACACTGGCGCGCGCCGGCGGGTTGCTGCTGGCGTTGATGGCGTCGGCGAGCTGGCGCAGCGTCGTCGCGCCCGACAGCGTCACGGTGACGCCGCCGATGGTGATGGTGCCGCCCGAGGCCACGATGTCATCCGGGTCGGACGCCGCCGAGGTCGAGGCGGTGACCTGCGCGCGAGCCAGTTCGTTGACGACGATGTCGTAGCGGCCGGGAGCGGCAGACGCGGATGCGGAAACGGCAAGTGCCGACGCGTTGCTGCTGGTGGCGGCAAAGCCGCTCAGCTGCGACTGGTCGGAGAGCGCCGCGGCGGCCTGCTGGAGGCCAGCGGCTCGCGAGGTCAGCACGCTGAAGGTGTTGGCGCGCGCCTGCAGCGCCGCCTGCCGGCTCTGCAATGCTTCGAGCGGCTGGCTCTCCTGACGCATGATCGTCGTCAGAATCAGATTGAAATCGATGCCGTTGGCGCCGCTGAACGTGATTGGCGAACCCACAAGACCTCCTCACTGCCCCGACTCCGGGGCCACCCCGCCGTCTCCTTGCGAAAGCCCTGCCAAGTGACGCGACGGGCAGGCGCCAGAAGCGCCCGCCCGTCATGTCGAGTGTGAACTTCCTGATGCTACCGAAGCAGCGCCAGCACGGCCGAGCTCTGCTGGTTCGCCTGTGCCAGCGAGGCAAGGCCGCTCTGGGTCAGGATGTTGTAGCGCGTGAGGTTGGCCGATTCCTCCGCCACGTTGGCGTCGCGGATGCGGCTTTCGGCGGCCTTGGTGTTGACGGCCTGGTACTGCGCCAGGCTGATGGAGTACTGCAGGCGGTTCTGGAGGGAACCGACGCTGCCGACCACCGTGCCCACGGTGCCAACGGCGGTCGTGATGGCCCCGACGGCCGTGGCGGCACCGGCGGCGGTCGCGACGCTGAGCGACGCGATGCCGAGAGTGGTCGTGTCGGCCGCGCCGATCGTACCGCCCACCGTGCCGCTGCCGCCGCCGCTGACGAAGACCGAGAAACCCTGTGCCGTGCCGAGACCGGCGACGGTGACTTCACGGGCGATTTCCGCGACCACGTCCGCGAACTCGTTGTTCAGGGTCGTGCGGTTGCCGCCGAATCCGGCCGAGGCCGACTGCGACGCCAGGGTCGCGAGACGGTCGAGCAGCGTGCTGATGTTGTCGAGCGCGCCGTTCTTGATCTGCAGTGTCGAGAGTCCGTCGTTGGCGTTGCGGATGCCCTGATTGAGTACCGCCTGTTCCGACCGATAGGCGTTGGCCACTGCCAGCCCGGCCGCGTCGTCACCGGCCTGGTTGATGCGGAAGCCGCTCGACAGGCGAGTCAATGTCCGCTGCAGGCCGATGTTGGTGGTGTTGAGGTTGGCCTGCGCGTTCTGCGCCGACACGTTGCTGACTACTGAGAACGAAGCCATCTGAGTCTCCTCCGTGAGTCCGGGTCGGCGTCCTTGCCGGCCGTGCGCGCGGGGTGTGCTTCCCACGCGTCGGGGAGGTAATCGGAGGTCGTGGCCGGTTCTTTAATGCCGGTGTCGGCCGGTTGGCACGATTCCGGCTCTGGTAGGGGGCGGAGACACGCTGCATGGCCCAGTGCTTGGTCAACGACATTCTGGAAACACTTGATTTCCGGCCGCAAACGTGGGGAGAGCTGCTCGGCAGCCTCGATCGCCGGCTCACCGGCCAGCGCCGCGTGGTGACGGCCGTGCGGTTCGATGGTGTCGACCAGCCGTCATTCCGCCACGAGGGCATGGCCGACGCCGCCCTCGACGGCATTGCCCGGATCGACGTCGAAGCTGACGACGCCGTAGCCCTGCTCAGAGCGGCCGTCGATGCGGCCCGCGACAGCCTGCCGGATCTGGTGGCCGGCGTCGGTCAGACGGCCGCGGCGCTTCGCGCCGACGCCGCCGACGCGCAGGGCCAGCTCGGCACGCTCATCGCGGCCCTGCAGTCGCTGATGAACCTGACCGTGGCCGCCGGCACCGCGGCCGACATCTCGTTTGGCGCCGATCCCGAGGCCGATCGGGCCGTCGGCGCGGCGTGCGAGCGGATCGAGGCGGCCCTGGCGACGCTCGTGACCCGCCAGACCGCCGGCGACCGTCTCGAGGTGGCCGACACCCTCGACCAACACCTGGCCCCGGCTGTTGCCGGCTGGACCGACATCCTGACCCCTATTCGCATGAGGACCGCGGCATGAGCGTCTCCTATCAGCACAGCGCACCCGGCACGAGCACGATCTTCTTCGCCTCGACCGGCCTGCACCTCCGCTATCGCTGCGACACGCTCGGTCACCGCATCGTCGTCAGCGACGAGGCCGGCAACGTCGTGCGCGTCTTCGGCGGCTTCGGCCGCAAGGCCGGCGGCCTCGACACGCCGCTCGACGTCGTCTTCGTCAGGCCCGAGTTCGCCGGGGAACGCCTGCCGATGGATTCCGCCGACGCCGTGTGGGTGGCGGTCGCCGACTACGGCAACCGGCGCGTGCAGGTCTTCGAGCTGGACGGCACGGTGGTCGGCGAGTTCGCCGTCGACCAGCCCGGCGGCGCGCCCTGGGTGCCAACCAGCCTGACCTGGCGCGCTCCGGTGCTCGAGGTCGAGGGCGTCGAAGGGGCGAGGACCGCCGTGCACCTGAGCGCGGCGCTCTTGGCCGGCGCCGGCCACACCAACTACGGTCGCTTCCTGCCCGGTGGCGAGGCCAGGCACTGATGACGCCGTCCACCGCGACCGCCGTGCGCTTTGCGCCCCCGGTCATCGGCCGCGACGAGATCGACGAGGTCGTGGCGGCGCTCGAGTCGGGCTGGCTGTCGACCGGACCGCGCGTCGCGCAGTTCGAGACGGCGTTTGCCGCCTACGCCGGCGCGCCCCACGCGCTGGCGCTCAACTCGTGCACGGCGGCGCTGCACCTGGCGCTACTAGCCCATGAAGTCGGTCCGGAGGACGAGGTGGTGACGACGCCGCTGACGTTCTGCGCCACGGCCAACGTGGCCATTCACGCCGGTGCGACGCCCGTCTTTGCCGACATCGATCCCGACACGTGGAACCTCTCGCCGGCGGCGGCTGCCGCGGCCGTGACGTCGAAGACACGCGCGCTTGTGCCGGTGCACTTCGGTGGCCGTCCCGTCGACGTGGTGGCCTTTCGCGCGCTGGCCGATCGGCACAGTCTGGCGCTCATCGAGGACGCGGCGCACGCGGTCGAGGCGGTGGCAGCCGGCCGCAAGATCGGCTCGACGGCCGACGTCACCTGTTTCAGTTTTTACGCGACCAAGAACCTGACGACCGGCGAGGGCGGCATGCTCACGACCGCCTCCGACCGCATCGCCCGCTTCGCCCGCACCGCCTCGCAGCACGGCATCAGCCGCGACGGCTGGGCGCGCTACAACGACACCGGAAGCCCGCACTACGACGTGCTCTTCCCAGGCTTCAAGTACAACATGATGGATCTGCAGGCGGCCATCGGCCTGCACCAGCTCGCCGGCCTCAGTGCACGCGCGGCCCGCCGCCAAGCGCTGTGGCGGATCTACGACGAGGGCCTGGCCGACCTGCCACTGGTCGTTCCCTCGCCGGTGCCCGACGGCGACGTCCACGCGCGGCACCTCTACTCGGTGCTGGTCGGTCCCGACTCGGGCTGGACGCGGGATGAGCTCATCACTCGTCTGGCGTCCCGTGGGATTAGCACGAGTGTGCACTTCCGCGCCCTGCACCTGCATCCCTACTACCGCGCGCGCTACCGCCTGACGCGCGGGATGTTCCCGGTGGCCGAGCGGGTGTCCGACCAGATCGTGTCGCTGCCGCTCGGTGGCGGCATGACCGACGACGAGGCCTGGACGGTCGTCGACGCGCTGCGGCGTGCAATTCCGGGACGGACGCGCTGATGCCGATTATCCGACACGTGGCGGTCGTCTTTCGCGTTGCTGCAGGACCGCGCCTCGGCTTTGGCCACCTCGTCCGGTGCCGCGCCATCGCCCGTGCGCTCGGTGTCGAGCCCCGCGTGTCCATCCGGGGCACCGCGGCGACCCGCCGTGCCGCCTCGCAGCTGGGTGTGCAGGTGATGGCCGGCGGCCCCGGCCTGCTCGATCGCGAAGTTCCGCGCGTGCTCGTGGTCGACGATCCCTCGGCGCCAGCCGCCCGCCCGTGGGTGGGCGCCGCGCGGCGGCGGGGCGTAGCGGTAGTGGTCATCGGCGACGGTGGCACGGCCAGGCTCGACGCCGACCTCACGGTCGACGGCAGCGTCGTGGCCGCACCCGACCCGGCCGACCGGACCCGTTTGTGCGGGCCGCGCTATGCCGTCGTCGATCCTTCGGTGGCCGCGCACCGGGCCGCGCGGCGACCCGCCGACAAACGGATTCTCGTGGCCGTTGGCGGCGGCGCCCATGTCTTTGCTCACGTGCCGGCGGTCGTGGCAGCGCTGGCCCGTCAGGCGCCCGGCGCCGACATCCGCGTCGCGCCCGGCTTCACGCCCCGGCGCGGCCGCCCCAGACTGCCGGCGGGGCGTTGGATTTCGCCCGGACAGCTGGTCGCCGCCCTGGCCAACGCGCACGTGGCAATCGTTGCCGGCGGCATCACCGCCTACGAGGCGTGCGCGCTCGGAGTGCCGGTCGTGGCAGTTTCGGTCGTCGCCGCGCAGCGGCCGACCGTGCGGCACCTGACGAGGCTGGGCGCTGCCGTCGACGGCGGCGCGCTCGATCGCGCCGGCGCCGGACATCGGGTGGCCGGCCAGGCTGCTCGCCTGCTCGCCGCTCCCGGCCGGCAGCGACGCCTCGCGGCGGCCGGCCGCCGGCTCGTCGATGGGCGCGGCGCGGCACGCGTGGCGGCCGCCATCCGGGTGCTGGCGCGCCAGGGAGGGGCCCGTGACTGAGGCGCGCGCGGTGCTCTTCGATCTCGACGACACGCTCTATCCGCTCGAGCGCTTCGCGATGAGCGGCTTTTGCGCCGTCGCCGGCGTTGCCGAGGCGCGATGGGGGGTAGCGCGCGCCACCGCGCTCGAAACGCTCGTCTCGGCCACCTCAGTTGCGCGCGGGCGCGAATTGCAGGTGCTCGTCGAGCGGCATGGCATCGGTCGTGACGCACTGCCACACCTGGTCGACGTCATCCGCACGCACGTGCCCGACCTGGGGCTTCCCGCGCTTACCGCCTCGGTGCTCACGGCGCTAGGCGCCGGCTGGCGACTGGCTGTCGTCACCAACGGCCGGCCCGATATCCAGGCGCGCAAGGTGCGCGCACTTGGCCTCGAACGGTTCGTCGATGTCGTGGTGCTGGCAGCCGAACACGGCAGCGGCGCAGGCAAACCGGAAGCGGCGCCGTTTCTGGCCGCCTGCCAGCAGCTCGGCGTGGCGCCGACGAGGGCCGTCTTCGTCGGCGATGACCCCGTGTGCGACATCGCCGGCGCGCACGGCGTCGGCATGAAGACCATCTGGCTGCCGGCCCGTGTCGCGCCACCGGCGACGCGCCCCGTCGACCTGGCCGACGTCATCGTGGCCTCGCTCGCGGACGTGCCCGACGCCGCCGCCGAACTGCTTACGCCCGACTGGAGGGCTCATGTTGCCTGACGCGACCCAGATGCGCATCGGCGGCCGCGTGGCCGGCGAGGGCGCGCCGCTGTTCGTCGTCGCCGAAATCGGCCTCAACCACGACGGCTCGATCGACCGCGCGCTGGCGCTCGTCGACGCCGCTGCAGCGGCCGGCGCTTCGGCGGTGAAGGTGCAGGCGCTCGTCGCTGCCGAGCTCGTCGTCCCCGGTGCGCCGGCGCCGACGCACGTCGACGCCACGTCGATGGTGGACTTCTTCCGGCGCTTCGAGCTCGACCACGCCGCGTATGCCCGTCTGGCGGAGCGGGCCCGCGAGCGCGGGCTGGCCTTCATCGCCACGCCGTTCTCGGAGGGCGCCGTCGAGATGCTGGAACGCGTGGGCGTCGATGCCTACAAGATCGCCAGCGGCGACATCACCTGGGAACGCCTCGTCCATCGCGCGGGCGCAACCGGCAAGCCGGTCATCATCTCGACCGGCATGTCGTCGCTCCAGGAAGCGCAGCGGGCCCTCTTCTGGGCCGCCCGAGCTGGTGCGCCCGGCCTGGCGCTACTGCACTGCGTGTCGGCCTACCCGGTGCCGAAGGGCAGCGAGAATCTGCGTGCAATCGCCACGCTCGGCATGGCCTGCCGCGCCGTGGTCGGCTTCTCGGATCACGGCGCCGACGGATTCGCGGTGCCGCTCGCCGTGGCGATGGGCGCCTCGATCTACGAACGCCATCTGGTGCTCAGCGCCGACGACGACAGCATCGATGCCGAGGTGTCGAGCACCCCGGGCGAACTGGCCGCAATCGTGCGCACCGCGGCCAGGGCGCTGGCCGCGCTCGGCACCGGCGTGAAGGCCTGCCTTCCCGCCGAGAAGAGCAATCTCGACCCCAGCCGGCGCGCGCTCTACGCGCGGCGGCGGCTCCCGGCCGGACACGTGGTGTCGGCCGCCGATGTCATCGCCCTGCGCCCAGGCTACGGGCTGGGGCCTGACCGCCAGCGTGAGCTGGTCGGTCAGAGGCTCACACGCGATGTGGATGCCGGCGCACCGTTTCAGGTCGCCGACCTGCACGCCGACGACAGGGGAACCGAACATGTCGCTTAACGTTCTCATCACGGCCGGCTCGCGGCGCGTGCCGCTCGTGCGCGCGTTCCAGCGCGCCGTTGCCCACCATCGCGGCGGCAACGTCATCGTCACCGACGTCAACCCGCTGTCGCCAGCCGTGCACGCGGCCAACCGCGCCTTCCGCGTGCCGCTCTCGGCTGCGCCCGACTACCTCGATGCCATCCTGGAGATCTGCAGCGGCGAGCGCGTCTCGCTCGTCGTGCCGACCATCGACGACGAACTGGTGCTCTTCGGCCGCGCGGCGGCCCGCTTCCGCGCCCATGGCGTGCGAGTGGCCGTCTCGCCAGCGGCGACCTCGGCGCTCTGCGAAGACAAGTACGCCAGCTGCCGCTACCTCAACGCGCAAGGGATTGCCGCTGCCGCTTCGTGGCTGCCCAACGAGCTGCCGGCAGCGGCATCGTTCCCGCTCTTCATCAAGCCTCGCCGCGGCCGGGGCGGCCTCGGCGCTTACGCTGTGCGAAGCGCCAGAGAGCTCGACTTCTTCGCCGGCTACGTGCCCGACGCGGTCGTGCAGGCCTACCTCGACGGGCCGGAGTTCACCATCGACATGCTGTGCGACTTCTCGGGACAGCCGCTCAGCATCGTGCCGCGTCGCCGCGACGTCATCCGCGCGGGCGTAACCGACCGCGGCCGCACGGTCAACGACCCGGCGCTCATCCGCGTCGCCGAGGCGTGCGCCAAGACGCTGGCATTTGCCGGCGCCGTCAACATCCAGTGCCGCCTCGTCGATGGGCAGCCGATCATCTTCGAGATCAACCCGCGCTTCTCGGGCGGCATCCCGCTCACGATTCAGGCCGGCGCCGACTTCCCGCGGATGCTGGTGGATCTGGCCGCCGGCGTGCGCGTGCCGGCCTCGATCGGCCGCTTCCGCGACAACCTCTGGATGGCCAGCTACGAGACGTCGGTGTTCGTCGATGGCAGCCGCGTCAGCCTCTCCGAGTATCACCCCAGCCTCATCGAGGACGTGGCATGAGCGCCCGCGCCGCCATCGTCGTCCAGGCCCGCATGGGCTCGGCGCGGCTGCCCGGCAAGTCGCTGGCGCCGATTGCCGGTCGCACGCTGCTGGCCCGCGTCGTCGGCCGCCTGACCTGGCAGGGTGAACTGCCGGTCGTGCTGGCGACGACCACGCTGCTCGAGGACGATCTGCTGTGTGACGAGGCGGATCGGCTCGGCATCGCGGTGTTGCGGGGGTCGGCCGACGATGTGCTGGGCCGCTTCGCCTTCGCGGCGTCGCTGCTCGGCGTGCCGGCCATCATCAGGGCCACGGCCGACAACCCGGCCGTGGACCTTGCTGCGGCCGTGCGCACGCTCGACATCCTGCAGCGCTCGGGCGCCGACTACGTCGTCGACTACGGCTTGCCGGCCGGCGCGACCGTCGAGGCGATGAGCGTGCCGGCGCTGGTGCGCGCGGCGGCCATGGCGACCGACGCCCACGATCGTGAGCACGTGACGCCGTTCATCCGCCGCGACAGCCGCTCGCGGGCCGTCGACGCCCTGGCGCCGACCGAACTGCGGCGGCCCGACCTCAGGTTCACGGTCGACACGGCCGAGGATCTCGACTACATGCGGCGGGTCTACATGGAGGCCGGTCCGGCCGAGCAGCCGTGGCCGCTGGCGGCCCTCATCGCGGCCGCCGATCGCGTGCGCGTGCGCGCCGAACTCGAGCCGGCAGGAGTGGACGCACGGTGACGACCCCGCGACGCTTCTCGGACGCCGCCTTCCTGTTCAGCGTGCCGCTGACGGTGGCGCTCGTCGTCGGCGCCCAATCGCTCGATGGCGGCAAGGTCGGCACGCTGCTGCAGCCTGCTGCGGCACTGGTCGTCTTCGGCGGCACGGCCGTGGCCGTGCTCTTCAGCTTCCCGTTGGCGCTGCTGGCGCGCACCGGCCGGGCGCTGGCGGCGGCCTTTGGCCGTCGTCCCGAGTCGGATACGACCCTCCTGACGCGGATGGGGGAGTACGCCACCAGGGTTCGCTCGCGCGGCACCCTGTCACTCGAGAACGAACTGGCCAAGCACGACGATCCGTTCCTGTTACGGGCAATCTCGCTGGTTGTCGACGGCGTGCCGGCGGCCGAGGTGCGCCATACGCTCAAGACGTTCAGCCAGGTGCGCGAGGAGGCCGACGCCGAGTGCGCGCTCGTGCTCGAGGCGGCCGGCGGCTACGCGCCCACGCTCGGGATCCTCGGCGCGGTACTCGGCCTCATCCAGGCGATGGAGCACCTGACGTCGCCGGCGAGTGTCGGGCCCGGGATCGCGATTGCATTCGTCGCGACCGTCTACGGCGTCGGCGCCGCCAATCTGGTGTTCCTGCCGCTCGCCACGCGCCTGCGCAGCCTGGGCCGGCAGGCCGCGCTCAGCCGGGAAGTCGTCATCGAAGGGGCGGTCGCCATCCAGCAGGGGATCCATCCCACGCTCGTCGATGGCCACCTGCGCAGCCTGCTCATGGCGTGGCACGGGGCGCCGCGCTACGCCAAGCCGCCGGAGGGCGCGACACGCGCGCGTCTCGTGAAGTCATGAACATCCGGCTCTCGGCGACTCAGGTCTCGCGCGATCGCTGGCTCATCTCGTACGCCGACTTCATGACGCTGTTGTGCGCGTTCTTCACGACCCTCTATGCCGCCTCGCTCACCGAGGCGCCGGCGGTAACCGCCGCCGCCCCGGTCGAGGCCGTAGCTCAGGCTCAGCCTCAGGCCGAGAAGGCGCCGCAGACGCCCGAGGCGCCCGACGCCGCCCGGGCACTGCGGGCACTGGTGGAGCGGGCGTTGGCGCCGGAGTTGGCGGCCGGCTACCTGCAGCTCATCGAGGACCCTCGTGGACTCGTCATCGAGGTACCCGAGGCCGGTGCGTTTCCCGTGGGGCAGGCCGACCTGGCCCCCGAGGCCGCCGCCATGCTGGCGCGGATTGGCACCATGCTCACGACGGTGCCGAACGCCGTGCGGATCGAGGGCCACTCCGACCCGACACCGATCCGCACGCCGAAGTACGCCTCGAATTGGGAGCTGTCGACGGCGCGCGCGACCGCGGTCGTCGAGTTCTTGGTCACGACCGTGGGCCTGTCGCCGGCTCGGCTCTCGGCGGCCGGCTATGCGGAGTTCAAGCCGCGGGCCGGCAACGACCGGCCGGAAGGCCGGGCGCGCAACCGGCGCGTGGATCTCATCCTGCTGAACGACCAGACGGTGCGCGCCGAAGAACCCCCGGGCGGGGTGCGGCCATGAGGTGCCCGTTCTCACCTGCCGAGCTGGAGCGACTGCTCGACCGGCCGCTGCGTCAACTGCTCGACGCGGCCGACCGGGAGCGCTACGCCGGCCGCCGCCTGTTCATCACCGGCGCCGGCGGATCGGTGGGCTCGGAGCTGTCGCGCCAGCTCGCCGACTGTCGTCCCGACGTCCTGACGCTCGTCGATCACTGCGAACTGCACCTCTTCGAAATCACCAGGGAGCTGGCCGAACGCGCGCCCGGTCTGGTCGTCGAGCCGGTGCTCGCCGATATCTGCCAGGCCAGCCTCATCCAGCGCACGATGGCGCAGGCGGCCCCGGATGTCGTCTTCCACGCGGCCGCTTACAAGCACGTCTCGATGATGGAACGCGACGTGTGTGCGGCTGTCGGCGCCAACGTGCTCGGTACCACCAACGTCGCCGCGGCCAGCCAGGAGGCCGGCGCCCGCTTCGTGCTCATCTCGTCCGACAAGGCCGCGGCACCACGCAGCGTCATGGGCGCGACCAAGCGGCTGGCCGAGCTGGTCACGCTGGGCGCTGGGTCGGCCTCGTGGCGGCCGATCGTCGTGCGGTTCGGCAACATCCTCGGCAGCAGCGGCAGTCTGCTGGCGATCTTCCGTGATCGCATCCGTCAGGGCCTGCCGCTGACGCTGACCGACCCGTCGGCGACCCGCTACGTGATGACGGCCGGCGAAGCCGTGGCGCTCGTCATGAAGGCGGATCTGCTGGCCCGGCGCCCCGAGACCTACTGGCTCGACATGGGCGAGCCGGTCGCCATCGGCGATCTCGCCGAGCGGCTGCTGGCGATCGAAGCGGAGGCGGGCTACGCGCGCGTCGCGACAGAGGTCGTGGGCCTCGGGGCCGGTGAGAAGCGCTACGAGGAGTTGACGACCCAGGGCCTGCGGATGTGTCCGACCGCCCATCGTCGCATCTGGGTGGCCCGCCAGCAGGCCAGTGACGGCGCCGCCGTCTCGGCCGCCGTGGCCCGTTTACGGCGGCTGGTCGACGAGGGCGCCGCCGAAGCGGCGCTCACCCAGCTGGTGGCGGCGGTGCCGGAGTTCGAGGCGAGCGATGAAGCGTGGGCGAGTGCCCGGCGGCGAAGCGTGCTGACGGCGCCGCGGCCGAGCTTGGCGAGAAGCGCGTAACGGAGTCAGTAGTGCGGATTCTGCATCTGATGTCGTTCGTCACTGGCGCGGCCGGCAGCGCGGTGGCCGCCCTGGCGGTCGGCCAGAGGCGCGCCGGACATCACGTCACCGTCGTGACGTCGAAGACGCCGGCCGACGGCGCGAGGAATGACGCTCTGCTGGTCGAACGACTCACGGGCGGCGGCGTGGCCGTCCATGCCGTCGACTCCCTGGCGTCGCGCAAGACCGGTCCCAATGCCGACGTCGTGCAGTTCATCCACGACCACCTGGGCACGGCCGCGGCCTTCGATGTGCTGCACACGCACGCCACCGTGCCGAGTGTGATCGCCATTGCCCTGGCGCGCCGGGTCACGGCGCGCGTGCCGATCCTCCAGACCACGCACGAGTGGACTGTGTCGCGGCCTGGCGCCGGCCACCAGGCCTACGATCTCGAGGTGATGAATCTCGTCGACCGCGCGGTGGTGCCGACCTGGTCGGTGGCCGAGCATTTCGTGGCGCGCGGAGTCGTCCGCCGTCAACTGGCGGTCGTCCCCTACGGCGTGCTGCCGGAGCCGCCGCCGGCGTCGGGGGATGCTCTCGAGCACGAGATGCGCACCTGGCGCGCCGCCGGCAAACTGGTGCTGTGCTATGTCGCCTCCGCCACGACCTCGCACGACCAGCGCCTGCTCTTCAATGCGCTGCCGTTCGTGGACGCTCGGCTCAAAGTGCTTTGTGTGTTCTTCGGCGGGCCCCACGCGGTGGCAACGGCCGCCTGGCCGGCGGATGGCCCTGTCACCGTGCGCGTGGCAGCGCCCGACGCGGCCGTGCGCCAGTACACCCACGAAACCGACTTCCTCGTGCTTCCGTCGGGCGATGGCGACCAGCCGCTGGCGGTGCTCGAGGCCTTCTGCGACCAGGTCCCGGTCGTGGCCAGTCGCGTGCCGGAACTCCTCGAGTTCATCGACGACAAGCAGACGGGCTGGCTCTTCGACCCGAGCGAACCGCAGGCGCTCGCTGCGACGCTGACCCTGGCGCGCACGACCGCGCCGCATGCCCTGCGGGCGCTGTGTCAGCGGGCCAAGGTGCGCTACCAGTCGGAGTTCACCATCGACCGGATGGTGAGCGGCTACATGCGAGAGTACGCCCGGCTGGCGTGAGCGACCTCGGTCATGTCGGCGCGGCGTCAGGCGCCGCCCCGCCGACCGTCGGCCCGTCGACATCGGCCGGCGGCGAATTGCACACGACCGCAGGACGTCTCCCACCCTGGCACGTGCGCACGCTCGTTGCTCATGTGTGTGGGCATGGTCCTCCCAACCCCTCGCCTCGAAATCACGCCGAGCGGCGCCGCTGGCCACGAACGCCGTTCGGCGCCAGCGTCGGTGCCACTGGCCGTCGGCCTCTTCAACGACAGCGGTGACGACGCGCAGGTCGTCAGCCTGGCCGTGTCCGAGGCGCACCGCCGCATGTTGCAGCGAGCCGGCGCCCACGTGCGTCACGCCTACTTCCGCGACGACTGGCAGGAGCTCGGCGCCGGCACCCTCGACGATGGCATCGCCGCGGCACTGGCCTCACCGGAACTACGGCGCGTGTTCGCCGACGTCGATGTCGTGGTCGTGGCCGGCGACACCTTCGGCAGCCGCCGTCACCGCCACCTGCTGGCCATTCTCGGTGCGGCACAGCATCTCGACCTGCCCACCTACCTGGTCAACGCCACGGTTGGCGCTGTCGAGGAGGGCCGCGACATCCTGCGCGGTCTAGCCGACTGCACCGTGCGCGACAACGCCAGCGCCCGCACCCTCAGTGCCCTCGGCGTCGGGCACCGGCGCGTGGTCGACTCGATCTTCGGCGCGCCGTTTGGCGCCGCCGCCAAGCGCGACTTCGCCGAACACCTCGTGGTCACTGACTGCCACCCGTCGCGCCGCGTGGACTTCACCGCCGACCTTGCCGTCGTGCGCAGCGCCTGGCCCGGCATGGTGGCCGATTACCCGCTCGATGCGCCGGGCAGCGCGCACGAGTGGGTGTCGGCCGTGGCCGACCTGGCGACCGCCTCGGCGATCCTGACCGGCGGCCGCGACGGCGCCGCGCTGGCGCTGCGCGCCGGTGTGCCGTTTGTGGCGCTTGGCCTCGACGGCGAGGCCGTCGACTTCATCGAGACCCTCGACGGCTATCCGGCACCCGCTGCCGATCCGACGCGTCGACTCGATGAGCGCCTCGCCGCGGCCATGGAGGCCCGAACCTGGTTCGCCGCGGCGGCCGCGCGGGCGATCACCCGCGGCCCGGCCGATGCGTTCTCACGTCTGCGCCCGAGCATGGCCCTCGGCGGTCGTGACGACGCCTGGACGGGCGCCATCGACGGCGTCGTCGAGGTGGTGCGTAGCCTGACGTCGGCCGGCGGCAGCGTGCTGCACGCCGGCGCCGGCCAGGGCCAGCTCGTCGAGGCGCTGGCCAAGACGGGACTGCGCTCGTGGGGCACTGACGTGGCCCGCAGGCTCGACCGGCCCGATCGCAACCGCTACTCGAAGGCCACACCGATCGCGCTGCCGTTTGCCGACCACGTGTTCTCGACGGTGGTCGTGTCGGCGGACTGGCTCGAACATCTCGAGGCCGACGATCTCGACGCGGCCGTCGCCGAGCTGGCCCGGGTCGGCAAAGACACCATCGTCGTCGAAATCTCCGGCCGCCCTCTACGCGCCGAGCGGGCCTTCGAAGAGCGCCTGGGTGACGAGTGGTGGCGGCACAGACTCGCCGCTCTCGGCCTCACGCCGCACGAACTGGGCGATACGCTGGTGACCCATGGCGCCGGGCCGACCGGCGGCACGCTGCTCATCATGTCGGCGCACGGGCAACTCTGCCCGAGCTGCCGGCGGGCACATGCGCCGGCCGACGCCCTCGAGCAGGTGCATGCCGGCGTGCTGATGGCCGCGGCGCAGGCCCGGGCCGTTGCCCTGCGGCGCTAAGGTCATGGGCAACGAACTTCCGCTCTTCGACCTGGCGCGCCTGAGGCCCCGCCTGCCGGCGTCGCGCGATCCGCTGCGGCTGCTGCACGTCGTCGTCGGACACCCCGTCGTCGGCGGCACGCCGGTCGCCGACCAGATCCGCGCCGCCAGTTGCGGCGCCGTGCACGTCGAGCTCGTCATCGGGCTCGGCCGTGCGCTCGACCACCTGCGCGCTCACCCGGCGGCGCTGGTGCTGCTGCAAGCCGCAGACGTCGACGTGGCGCGCGTCGCACTGGCCGAGATCAAGCTCGCACACCCGGCGTTGCCGGTCGTGATGTTGACCGATGCCGTCGACGACGAAGCCGCGGTGGCGGCCGTCCGCGCCGGCGCCGAAGACTGCTTGCCGCGCGCAACCGCCACCGGACCGCTCGTCGTGCGCGCGCTGCGGTGCGCACTGGAGCGGACCAGTCACGCCGTCGCGCTCAGAACGCAGGCGGTCACCGATCCCCTGACCGGCCTGCCGAATCGCCACGCGCTGCAGAAGGCGATCGACCATGCCATCGCACTGGCGCGCCGGAAGGGCCGCGCCCTCGCCGTGCTGTTCGTCGACCTCGATGGCTTCAAGCGCGTCAACGACGTCTGCGGCCACGAACAGGGCGACCGCGTGCTCCAGGAGATCGCGCGCCGCTTCGCCGGCCGCACCCGCGACATGGATACCGTGGCTCGCATCGGCGGCGACGAGTTCGTCGTGGTGATGGAAGACCTCGACGACGGCCGCTTCGCGGCGACGCTGGCGGCGAAGCTGCTGGCAGCGGCCTCCGAGCCGCTCACCATCGGTCCACACACGACCGACCTCACGGCCAGCGTCGGCATCAGTGTGTTCCCTGGCGACGGCGATGACGCCGCGGCCCTGGTGCGCCATGCCGATGCGGCGATGTATGCGGCCAAGACGGCGGGAAAGAACCAGTATCGCTACTACCGCGCGCGCATGAACGAACACTCGCGGGTCCGCACGGCGCTCGACGCCGGGCTCGAGCGCGCGTTCGGTAACGACGAACTCGAACTGCACTACCAGCCCGTGTGGCAATCCTCGCGTCGGCGCATTTCGGCGTGCGAGGCACTGCTGCGCTGGCGACGCCCCGGACACGGCCTGCTCCTCCCGGGCGCCTTCCTCGAGGCCGCCGACGAGGCGGGCCTGGCCGGCCGGCTTGCTCAGTGGGTGCTGACGCGTGCCGCGGCGACGGCCGAACGCATGCGAGCGGCGGGTTTCGACGTGCCGGTGTCGGTGAATCTGTCGCGCCGTCAACTCGTCGATGGCGCCGTCGTGCCGTGCCTGCGCCGGCTGATCGATGACGGGATGGCTCGGACGGCGCTGCAGGTCGAAATCGCCGAGTCGGTGCTCGTCTCAGACGATCCCCGCGTGCACCAGGTGCTCGCCGAGCTGGCCGACCTTCGCATCGGGGTCGTCGTCGACGACTTCGGCAGCGGCGTCTCGTCCCTGAGGGCCCTGCGGCGCGTGCGTCCGGCCAGCATCAAGATCGACGGCGCGCTGGCCCGCGAGCTGCCCGAGGGGCAGGACGCCGCGGCGCTTGTCAGCGCGGTCGTGGCGCTCGGGCGCACGCTCGGCGTACACGTGGTCGCCGAAGGCGTCGAGACCGAGCCGCAGGCGCGAGGCCTGCGGGCGCTCGGCTGCGACGACCTCCAGGGCTTCTACTACGGACACGGACTGCCCGGCGACGAGTGGCTCGCCTATCTGCGCTGGGCCTGCACGGCAGTGGTGGGCACCGACGTGGCGGCCGCGCCGGCGGCCGCGCGCCGGGCGCGCAAGCGCTCATCGCCTCGCCGCGAGCTTCCGGTGATGCCGGGGGCGGCGCTGCCATCCTCGCGCCCGGCCCGGGTGGTCGTCGGGCGCTTCCGGTCGTAGGCAGGACCGCAGGCCGGCAACGCGAGGAATGCCATGGGTGAGGTGCTCAGAACGCTGTCCGAGACGATGCTGGAGCCGAGGGACGACCACAACAAACGGCTGTTCGTGGATCTGTCGGAATCGGTGCACATTCACTACCGCGAGCACCGCCTGGTGTTCGGCGTGAACGAGTTCCGCCACTTCGCCGCCGTGGTCGCTGAGGCCGCCGTCGCACTCGAGGTCCTGGTGCGCGACGGTTACCGTACGAAGAGCGATCCCGAGTGCCGGGCCAACGTGCAAGTGCCGACCCGGATCATCGGCGGTTCGCAGGTCGAGGCTATTCCGGTGGCCGAACCCCAGCGCTCGAAGTATTTCGACGAGCGGCTGGTCATCGAGGAGCAGACACCCGCCGTCAAGGACAGGTTCCACGTGCACTACCGGGACCTGCGCATCGTCTTCAACAACGACCGCACGTTCCTCGACGTCTGTGATGCGTTTGCGCGTGCCGGCGCCAGCTACCGCGCCTGGACGCCGCTCGCCGTCGTGACACCGCGCTGGACGCGATCGCAGGTCGGACCGCTCGATCACACCGACGACGACGTCCCGATCCTGGTCGACCAGGCCGGCACCATCATCGACGGCCATCATCGCTACTATCGCCGCCTCGACTGCGGCGACGAGGCGATCGAGGTCATCCGGCTCGCCATGAGCTTCGACCATTCGTTGCCGCTGCGCCAGTTCGACCTGGCGCTCAAGGCGTCCGGCCGGTGGGACCTGCTGGCCGCCTACAAGCGGGCGCTCGTGCAAACATGCCGCGCCATGCAGGCGGACGGCGCCGGTGCGGCCGTAGCGGCCGTCAGCTGACGCGGCCCGCCGACGTCATGACGCCCGATCCTGCTGCGTCGCTGCCAGTCGCCTCGGCCCCGCTCGTCCGCATCGAATCGGGCCGGCAGGTGTCGCAGCCGCTGGCGTCGGTGTCTGGTCCGGACGGCGAGTGGGTCGCGCTCCACGACGCACGGGATCCGATGCTGGAGGCCCGCGTGCGCATCGCACGAATCGCAGCCGCCTCGCCGCCCGTCGTCGTGATTCTCGGAGCAGGGCTCGGCTACGTGACCGAGGCGGCGCATGAGCGCTGGCCGGCCGCTTCGATCGTGGTCTTGGAGCCACTGCCCGAACTGGCGCGTGCCGCATTGAGCCGCACGCCCGCGATGTACGCCGATGGGCGGCTCACGGTGCTCATCGGACCCGAGTTCGACGGCGCCGCAAAGCTGTGGCGGACCTTCGACCGGCCGGAGGCCGCCGCCGACCTGCCCGTCGTCGTGCACGACGGCCTGGCGCGCCTGGCCCCTGAGGCGATGCTGGCCGCTGCCCGGCTGATGAAGCAATCGGTGGCCAGCGCCAGGATGAATGCCCGGGCTCGCGCCGACAACGCAGGTCGCTACGTGCTGAACACGCTGACCAACCTCGCCCATCTCAGGTCAGCCGCGTCACCAGCGGTGTTGGTAGGGCGGTTCGCCGACGTGCCGGCCGTCGTCGTCGGTGCCGGGCCGTCACTCGACGGGCAGCTGGCCGCGCTGGCGGCGCTGGCCGGGCGCGCGCTCATCGTCTCCACTGACACCGCGTGGCGTCCGCTCGTCGCGGCGGGCATCGACCCGCATCTCGTCGTGGCCATCGACCCCACGCCCGAGAACGGCCGCCATCTCCGTGACGTGCCGGCCCGCCGCTCGACGTGGGTGATGGCTGAGGGCAGCGTGGACCCGCAGGCCCTCGAGCCGCTGACAGGCCGCGTCGGGCTGTTCCGCGTTGGTGAGCACCATCCATGGCCCTGGCTGGCGGGACTTGGCGTCAACCGCCCGGTCGTGCGCGCCTGGGGATCGGTGCTGACGTCGGCCTTCGATCTTGCGATCGGCATGGGTTGCGGACCGGTCGTCTTCGTCGGGGCAGACCTGGCCTACACCGACGGCCGTCCGTATTGCCGCGGCACGGCATTCGACCACGACTGGGCGCGCTACGCGGCGCAGGGCGTCAGCCTGCGCCAGATCTGGCAGCAGTCGCTTGCCGCCCGCCCGCGGGTCGAGGAGCCGGGGCTCGACGGCCGGCCCGTCGTCACCGCCCCGCACTTCCTGGAATTCCGCAACTGGATCGTGACCCGGGCGCAGGAAGCCGCACCGCGACGTGTCAGCAACGCTACCGGCGCAGGCATCCTGCACGGACCGGGCATCGTGCAGGCCACCCTCGAAGAGGCGCTTGCCGGATGGCCCGAGCGCGATGCGCAGCTGCGCGATCGCGTCGCGCATCACTGCGCGACCCCGCCCGATGCCGGCATCGGGCCGGTGCTCGACGCGGCACTGGCCGGCGTCGAAGCCGCGGCCCGCTCGGGATCCGGACCCCTGCCGGAGTGGCTCTCGTTCGGGCGGCCGACATTGACGACCGAGGCGGTGCTGGCTGCGGCCGCGAACGGTCATCGCGGGCTGTCGCGCCAGGCGCGGCTGGAGCCGTCTGCGCCCGTGGCGACGGACCTTCCGCCGCCGCGCTGGCATGAGGCCGATCGTGTCGCGGCGTCGCGAGCCCGCCTGACGGGTGACGAAGCGGTTATCGAGGGCACCCGGCCACCGGCCACCGACCCCCGCCCGCCTGGCGAGACGCTGGCCCATGCCCTCGACCTGGCGGCGCGAGTGCTGGCCCGGCCCGGCACCGTGGCTGCGGCAGGGGAGGACCTGAGCGGCGGCGGCGACAGCTGGGCCGTGCCGCTGTCGGCGCGCTTCACGTGGTCAGCCGATGCCCGGCCGCTCGTGGCGGCCCTCGAAGAGGACTTGCTCGCGGCTGGCGCGGTCACGGCGCACGGCACCTCCGACGACGATGCGGCACGCCGGTTCTACGACGCACCGATCGTGCCGGTCGTCGACGGCGTCGACGCTGAGCCAGACGCCGACGGCGTCGACCGCAGGGCGCGCGCCGCCATTGCCTGCGAACGGGTAACGCTACAGTCGCAGCTGGCGCCGATACCCACCGGCGCTGGTGGCCTCCGGACGCTGCGGCTGATAGGCGCCGCTCGGCGCGCGCTAGGTGACCGGCGCTTCTTCGATTCGCGCGCCCTGGCCTTGCCGGTGCCCGAAGCGGCCGGACCGGCGCTCGACCTCCCGCTCAAGATCGATGCCTTGATGCGCGCGCTCACGGGCACGCTCGTGCGACCCTCAGCCGGTCCGGACCCTCGCACCGGGTTCCTGCGCGATGGGCTGCCCGCCGTGCCTCCGATTGTCGCGCCACCTGGCAGCGTGGGGCCGGGCTGGAGCGTCGCTGCCTGGGACGCGACGCATGCGGTCTTCACCGAAGCGCAGCAGTCGTACAGCTGGTTGCTGTCGGAGGACGGCGCGTGCACCCGGTTGGCCGAGTGGCCGCGCGCCATCTCAGCGCAAGTGCCATGGGGCGAGGGCGGGGCGCTGGCCTGGAACGCCGTGACGGCCGACGCGTTTGTTCGGCGGGCTGACGGCGACATCGTGGTCACGGAACGATTGCCATTCCTGCCGGTGCACGTGGCGTGGGGCGGCGACGACGGACCCGTCTGGTGCGCGCGCGATCGCGCCATCTGGCATTGGACGCCCGGTACCGCGCCGAGGCGGGGCGGTGAACTGCCGGCGGCGGGCTTCCTCAGGACCGAGCGCGACCAGTTGACCGTGGCACCGGTGGTGCGAAACGCCGCGGGCGTGCTCGAGCGACGGCGACTGGACCATGAGTTCCGGCGCCTCGGTGATCAGTGGACACGGGTTGCGGCGCCCACCGAAGGGCAGTGTGCGCGCGTGGCGGCCGGCGCTGGCTGGCAGGCGCGGAGTCACCCGTTTGGCGACCTGGTGCGACTCGACCGTGCCGACGGCGCCTCGTTTCGGCTCGCCTGCTACTCGCCGCTGGGCGTGGCGTGGGCTGGCGCGACGCTCGCCGTGACGACGTCGGATGGCACGCTGCTGATCTTTCCCCGCCTCGCCGACGTCCTCGAGACGCTCGCCGCTGGCAACGGCTTTGCTGCAGGAGAGCCGTCGTGAGCGCCGCTGCTGGACACCGCCGGATCTTCGCCATCAGCGCCGCCGCCCGTCCGGGACTCCGGACGTCGCAGTCGGCGGCTCGACACCGCCGCCCGGCGGCCCGCCAGCCATGTTTGCGTCGTTCCTGATCCCCTCGGTCTTCGAGGACGTCCGCGCCCGGCACCTGTGCGTCTTCTACGCGCAGTTGGCGGCGCTCGGGCGGGAGCAGGTGGGCTTCATTGGCGAACCCGCCTACTTCGAGGCGCCCGCCTCGCTCGAGGCGGCGGGACGTCCGGAGTGGCAGGAGAGCTGGCGCACGACCTACGGCTACGATCCGCCCGTCGACCTTGCCGGCGTGTCCCATGCGGCCCTGCCCGCCGACCTCCTGGCGCCGCGCTTGCGGCGTCTCGGCTCGAGCTGGAAGATGTACGGACAGCTCGTGACCCGGCGGTTGCCCGAACTCGAAGCGGCGTTCGGCCTGGCGCTGCAGGAGCTCGACAGTCAGGCGCCGGTCGAAGCCATCCTGGCGTTCGCCAACAACCCGAGCGTGTCACATGTCGCGCGCCAGCGCGGGCTGCCGATCGTGCACAACGAGTTCGGCCCGCTGCGGCCTCCCGGCTACGTGATGACGGGGTACTGGGACCGCCGCGGCGTCAGCCGGGCGTCGGAAGCTACCAGTCGCTACAGCACGTTTCGGCGGCTCTCGATGGCCGCCCGCGTGCCCCTGCTCGACCGCGAGGAGATGCTCGAAGTGCTGCGGCGCACGCCGTCGCCTGCGCCGGGCGCCGAGCCGCCGCGCTACCGCGTCGGCGTGGCTCTACAGGGTGAGGACAACGCCTACGTGCACGGCATCGGCGCGCTCGATCTGTTGTCGATGGCGCGGCGCCATCACCGCGCCATCGACGTGCTCGTGCGCTACCACCCGGGTTCAGTCGCCCGCTACTCGCCGACGCTCGCTGCAACCGACACATCGCCCTCGGCGACCTCGTTCATCACGCAGTGCGACACCGTCCTGACCGTCAGCTCCGGCACCGCGCTCGAGGCGATGCTGCTCGGCCGGCGCGCGGTGGTCGTGGGTGACAGCCCGCTCGCGCTGGCCGCTGACACGGGCCTTGAAACGCGCCGCCGGCACAGCGAAGTCGAGCTGCTGCGGCGGCTCAACTTCCTCGTCTTCGGCTACCTCGTCCCGGGTGCTCTGATGTTCGACCCGGCCTACGTCCGCTGGCGCCTCACCGAGCCCGGCGAGCTCGACATCTTCCGCCATCACCAGCGATGGTACCGCGCCAGGATGCTCGAGCAGCCGCGGCCGGAGCAGCCGGCGGTGGCCCTGGCCGCGGCCGTCAAGCTGCCGGATGTGACGGAAAACGACGGTCGCCCGGCGGCGCATGTCGTCTTCGGTGCCGGCGCCGCCACGTCCGGGCTCGTGACGCGGCTGCGCGCGGCGCGCGTCGCTCTGCGCGGCGTCTTCGACAACGATTCTGGGAAGTGGGGCGTTGAGGTCGCCGGAGTGCGGATCGAGCCGCCGCGGTTCTGCGAGCACACGTCGGTCGTCGTCGCGTCGCTGACCCACGCCGACACCATCGTCAATCAACTGCACACGCTCGGGTACCCCCCGGAGCGCGTCCTGAGGCTGCGATGACTGCGGTGTCGACCTCGCCAGGCGGCGCCGTCCTGATCGTGTATCCGTTCTGTCTCGATCACGTTGGGCACGGCAACATCCAGCGCATTCTGGCCATCGCGCGCTATCTCGCCGCGCAGGGCTTCCTCATCGACCTCGTCTATCAGGCCAGTCCGCGCGTGCCAAGGGTCGATGCGCAGTACGCCGCCTTCCGGCGCGTCTTCGCCGTCGAGGGCGGCGCCTCATCGAGCGAGGCGGCCGCCTGCGCCGCGCGTCTCCGCGTGTTCTACAGCGGTCACGAACCGCCGCCCGCCCACATGCGGCCGTCGGCGCCGCTGACGACGCTGGTGCGAGGGATTCTCGATGCCGAGCCATACCGCGCGGTCGTCGCCACCTACGCGTTCACGGCGCCGATCTTCGCCGGACTGCGTCGCACGGTGCTGACTGTGTGCGATGTGCAGGACGTGATGCACGAGCATGCGGAGGCGTGCGAAAGGGCCACCGGACACGCGAGCAGCTTCACGATGCCGGCGGCGACCGAGGCCTTTCTCTGGCGCCAGTGGGACGCGCTCGTCGCCATCACGCCGGAAGATCATGCCCGTATCGCCCGCGACGTGCAGCCGGGGCAGCATCTGCTGAGCGCCCGGCACGCGGCGGCCGGCGCGACAGCGGCGGCCCCCGGTGTCGATGACGTGGCGTTGTATGCGGCCAGCGACAATCAGTCGAACGTGCAGGCGGCGACGTGGTTGCTCGAGCGGGTCTGGCCCCTCGTGCGCGCGGCCCGGCCGTCGGCGCGCCTGCGCATGGCCGGCCTCATCTGCGCCGCCGTCCCGGCCCATCTACGTCAGGCCCCGGGTCTCGAGCTGCTGGGGTTCTGTGACGACATCGGCGGGGACGTCGCCGGCTGTGGCGTGGTCGTGGCGCCCTACCTCTATGGGTCGGGCCTGAAGATCAAGGTGGTTGAAGCCGCGTGCGCTGGCAAGGCGGTCGTGACGACGACCGCCGGCGTGACCGGCACCGGTCTGGGCGCCGGCCGCGCCCTCGAGGTGCATGACGAGGTGGCACCGTTCGCCGCGGCCCTGGCGCGGCTGCTCGGCGACGGCGCCGAGCGGCTCGCACTCGCCGAGCGGGCCCGTGTCGATGCCGGCGCGCTCTTCTCGGCCGAGGCCTGCTACGAATCCATCGCGGTCCTGATCAGGCTGTACGGCACGGCGGCCTCGGCCATGGGAGGTCCGGTGTGGGCCGTCGACGCGATGGCCATCGATCGACTCCGCCTCGCGTTCGACGAGGCGCGGCCCGGGCGGGTCGTCGTCTGGGGAAACGGTGCCTACACGCGCCAATTGCTGGCGGCATGGTCGGAGTCCGGACTCGCCGCCGACCTCATCGTGGATGGCCGAGGCACTGGACCCGCGACCAGTCCAGAAGGGTTGCCCGTCGTGCCGAAGACGGCGTTCGCCTCGCGGCCGGACGACCTGGTCGTGCTCTCGTCCGAGACCTTCGAGCACGACATGTGGCGCGATCTGGCGGCGTATCGCCAGGCCGGCGGGCTTGTGCTCGGGCTCTGCGATTCGCGACTCGTGAGCCGCGGACTGCTCGAACGCCTGTCGCCAACACTGCGCGCGACCCTCGGCGCCCCGCATGCGGCGACGCGCGCGGCGGGCCGGCGCGTGGCGGCATTCTGGGATTCCGGAGCGGGCGTCTCGCGCTGGTGGCGTATGCGCCGGTTGTGCGATCTCGCCGCTGGTGCCGCCGGTCGTGGCTACACTCCTGTCGTGGCCTGCCGAGCGGCGCTGGCCGCCCGACCCGACGTGCTCGAGTCCTGTGGCGCCGGTGTCGAGGTGCTGCCGGTCGTCGAGTGCGCTGGCGAGGAGGTCGAGAGCCGCGACCTCGAGGGCGGCGTCGGTGGGCTGGTGCGGGCCGCGGCGCTGGCGGCGACAAATGGAGCGAACGCGCTGGGGTACCTGCGCCTCGCGGCGTCGGACTTGCTCATCGTGATCGAGCCGTCGCTGTCGGAGTGTCTCGGACTGGCGCGCGTCCTCGCCGCCGCTGCGCTACCCGACGTGCCCACGGTGGCGCTGTGGCTGACGGCGCCAGAGCGGAGCGCGCTGCAGCTTCCGCCCGCGGCTCTGCAGGCCTATTGGCGGCTGGCCCTCGGCGCCCTGGCGGATGCGGCCGGAGCGCGTCTGGTCGTCGTGACGCCCGACCAGACCGATACCGCACGGCTCGGCGACTACCTGCAGCATCCGGTGCAGGCGGTGGGACATCCGCGTGCACACACCGCCTCGATCCCGGGGCCGGCCGTTGCCCGCGTTCTCTGCCTCGGACACGTCACGTCGCCGGGCGTGAGGCCGATGCTCGAAACGGTAGCGGCGGCGGCCCGTGGCGGGCAACTCGATGGCGCATCCGTGTCGTGGCGGAGCGACCAGCACGAAACTGCCCCGAGTGCTGCGGACTGGTGGGCCGCGGCGCTGGCGTCCCTGCTGCAGGTCCAGCTGCTCGACGACGTGACACCCGCCGCGATGGCCAATGCGGTTGCGCACGCCGACGTCGTGGCCATTCTCTCGGGCGACGGCACACCGTGGGACGGGCCAGTGCGGGCGCTGGCGAACGCGGCGGACGTGCCAGTGGTGACGCCCACGACAGCCGACGATATTGTCGTCCTCTTGGCTGAGGCCATCGGCCGCCGCCGGCGCACCACGAACGACGCGCCCTCTGGCACGGCTTTCGATCGACTCCTGGCCGCCCTGCCCTCGGACCTGTCCTCAACACTCTCACTGGCCAGTCTTCACCCCGTGCCCCGGCCTGCACCCTTCACGGAGATCTGTCAATGACGCCGCTTCCCGAACTTCTCGCCGCCCTTGGCGCCTTGCCCGCCGACTGGCATGGTGCCGGCTGTCTCGAGATGCCGAACCTCGAGGCCCTGGCGCGGCATGCTGCCGCGCGTACCATCCGCCGTTCGGTCGAGACCGGCGCCGGCAAGAGCACGCTGCTGCTTTCGCACCTGAGCGAACAGCACACCGTGTTCGCCCTCGACGCCGGCCAGAGCCTGACGCGCGCCGCCGACAGCTTCCTGCTGCGAAAAGACCACGTGCGCTTCATCGACGGGCCGTCGCAGCACACCCTCATGAGCCACGACTTCACCGAGCCGCTGCAGCTGGTCTTCATCGACGGACCGCACGGCTTCCCGTTCCCCAACATGGAGTACTGGAAGCTCTACCCGCATCTCGAATCCGGCGGCCTGCTCGTGGTGGACGACATCCACATTCCGACCATTCGTCAGCTATTCGACTTCCTGCGCGAGGACGCGATGTTCCGGCTGCTCGAGACGGTAGGGAAGACGGCATTCTTCGAGCGCACCACCGCCGAGACGTTCTCGCCGATCGCGGATGGCTGGTGGCTGCAGAACTACAACACGCGCCGATTTCCGGTGCCTTACCAGGACATCGCGCAGTGGGGCGACGACTGGACCCAGACTCTCGGCAGCGGCGAGCGCGAAGATGATCCGGCGGCCTACCGGAGCCGGCTGCTGCCGCTCATCGAGCGCTGGGCAACGGCCAAGGCGCGCGTCGCGATCTTCGGCATCGGCGGTCATACTGATCGCCTCTTCGAATGTGTGCCGGAGCTGGCGCGCGTTCAGGTCGTCGCGTTTCTCGACACCAATCCGGCCCGACAGGGCACGACCTACCGGGGCGTGACGGTGCAGGCGCCGGAGTGGACACCTGGCCGGGTCGACCTCGTGCTGTGCTCGTCGTTCGCGCACGAGCTGACGCAGTTGCAACTCCTCGATGCCATTCCGGTGAAGGCGATACTGTCGCACGCGGTGCGGCGGGGAGGGGCAGACACGCCCGCGACGGCGGCCGAACGGGCGGCATGAGGCGGCGTGCCCGGGCGGTTGCTATGCCCGGCCGCGCGCGTCCCGGCCTCGGCCGCGGTACAGGCGCTCGAAGGCGCCGGCCATCACGGCCCAGTCGTAGCGTCGTTCGACCATCTGGCGCGCCCGTCGCACGATGACCGCCGCGTGGCGATCGGTAAGCGCGTCGCGCATCTCTGCCGCGATCGCCGCTGCGCTCGCGCCGGCACTTACCCATCCGGTGTGTCCTCCGGTCAGGAAGTCCTCGACGCCGGCAACGCGCCTGGCGACCACGGGCACGCCGAGCGCCATCGCTTCGAGTACTGCGAGCCCCTGGCCTTCATCGGCCGAGAGCGACGCGAAGAGCGCCCAGCGGCGCACGAGACGCGCAACGTCGGGCACTTGTCCGGTCACCCGCACCGCCTGGCCGAGCCCGAGGCGCGTGATGACCGCGGTGAGCTGCCGGGCGTAGCCATCGTCGGCGATCGGGCCGATCAGCTCGAGGCGGGCGCCGGGCACGGCGCGCCGGAGCTTGGCGAAGGCCTCGACGAGCGCCAGCTGGTTCTTGCGCGGTTCGATCCGGCCAACGAAGCCAACGACCGGCGGCCCGTCGGGCGTGTCGGCCGCAGCCCGGAAGGGCAGTGCCGTAAGGTCGAGTCCCCACGGCAGGTAGACCAGCCGGCGTGCGAGGACGCCTCCCTCGCGAAGGCGGCGGCTGTAGGCGCGCGCTGAGCTGACGACCAGATCGGCCTGGCGGAAGGCCCAGAGGTCCTGCGAGTCCATCCAGCCCGGACGGTCCGGCCCCCAGCTGTACATCTGGCCCACGAGACGCACGCGACTTCCCGCGATGTCACGAGCCAGCGCCACGATGCCGGTCGGCATGCCGGCGTGCCCGTGCACGACCCGCGGGCGCAGTTCGGTGAGCAGCGCCGCCAGGCGGGCGGCGCTCGACCAGACGGTACTGGCGTCGCGATGGAAGGTGTCGATCGCGACGTGGCGCACCCCGGCCCTGGTCAGCGCGCGCCGGTAGGTTGGCCAGTCACCGAGCGCCTCGTGTCGGCCGGTCGTCACGACGACGACCGGCCCCCGACGCGCCTGGGACGAGGCAAGCGCGGTGATGACTTTGCCGGCGCCGCTCCACAGGAACGGCGCGACATGCAGGATGGGCGCAGACATCTGGGCGACGGCCGATTATAGAGTGCCGGCTGCCTGGTGCCGCCATGGCGGCGGGGCGGCGGGGCGGCGAGGTCAAGGAAATCTTCGGCACGCCGATTGCCCAGGTGTCCCCCGGACCTTCGTCCCGGGCCACATACACGACATGTTTGCGATCATCGGGCTCCTCATCGTCATCGGTTCGGTGCTTGGCGGCTACGTCATGCACCACGGCAAACTCGCGCTGCTCAACCAGCCGAACGAGTTCCTCATCATCGGCGGCGCGTCCATCGGAGCGCTGCTCATCAGCACGCCGATGGCGGTCATCACGAAGATGGCCAAGCAGTCGATCGGCGTGCTCTCGCCGGGGCTGTCCAAGGCCGACTACGCTGATTTGCTGGCGATGCTCTACCAGCTGTTCCGCCTGTCGCAGCAGACCGGCATCATGGCGCTCGAGGGTCACTTCGAGAACCCCAAGGACAGCTCGATTCTCTCTAAGTACCCCAAGTTCCTCGCCCGTCACGCGTCGCTCGACTTCCTGTCCGACTCCATCAAGGTGATCATCGTCGGCGGCATGGCGCCGCACGACCTCGAGGCGCTGATGGACGAGGACATCTACGTGCACCACAGCGAGGCGCGCGCGCCGTCGGCGGCCCTCGCCAAGGTAGCCGACGCGTTCCCCGGCCTCGGCATCGTCGCCGCCGTGCTCGGCGTCGTCATCACGATGCAGGCCATCGACGGGCCGCCGTCGGAAATCGGCGAGAAGGTCGGCGCGGCGCTGGTTGGCACCTTCCTCGGCATTCTGCTCTCCTACGGCATGTTCGGGCCGCTGGCGACCAACCTCGAGACGCGGGTCGACGACGAAGGCAATTACGAGAAGTGCATCAAGGCTGGTGTGCTGGCGACCTTCAAGGGTTTGCCGCCGGCCATCGCCATCGAGTTCGCGCGCCGCGTGCTGCCGCACGAAGTGCGTCCGGGCTTCGAGGAGACCGAGAAGTTCTGTAAGGCGGCGGGCAAGCCGGAAGCGATGGCGGCTTAAGCCATGAAGCCCACGCAGCCCATCATCATCGTCAAGAAGAACCGCGGCGGACACGGCGGGCACCACGGCGGCGCGTGGAAAGTGGCCTACGCCGATTTCGTGACCGCCATGATGGCCTTCTTCCTCGTCATGTGGCTGGTCGGCGCCAGCCCAGACGTGAAGAAGTCGGTGGCCGGGTACTTCCGCGATCCCGGCGCCTTCGACTTCGAGAAGTCGACCGGCCTGATGGCCGGCGGCATGACCGGCATCGACGAGGGCCGCGCTCCCGAGACGCTGACGATGCCCGACGCGGCCGCCCTGACCGTCGAGCGCAAGCGCATGGAGCAGGCCGCCGAGCACATTCGCGACAGCCTGGCCGATGCCGGCGGGCTCGAGGCGCTGCGCGACCAGATCGCCTTCTCGGTGACCGAGGAAGGGCTGCGCATCGAGCTGCTCGAGAAGGACGGGTCGAGCTTCTTCGACAGCGGCAGCGCCATACTGCGCGGCGAAAGTGAACGCATCCTGAGCATCATTGGCCGCGAACTCGGCATGATGACCAACGACGTCGTGGTGGAAGGCCATACCGACAGCCGGCCCTTTGGCGCCGGCCGCGCCTACTCGAACTGGGAGCTGTCGGCCGACCGCGCCAACGCCGCCCGGCGCGTCATGGAGGCCGTCGGCCTCAACCCCGGCCAGGTGCAGAGCGTGCGCGGCTTTGCTGCCACCCAGCTGCGCCTCCCGGAGGCCCCCATGGACCCGCACAACCGGCGCGTGTCGATTGTCGTGCGCAGCCAGTCGCAGGCCCGTCTCGAACAGTCCCTGCGCGCCGGCGCCGGGCCCTCCGCCGGTGAGGCCGAGGCGTCCTCGCCGCCGCCCCATTAAAGCTTTTCCCCCGGTGGCCGATTGGCCAACCGGGGAACAACCGTCGGCCCACCAGCCGACGCCGGCCGGCGGACGCTGCCGCAGGCTGATGTTCCCGCGAGGTGCCGATGCCAGCCGCGCAAACCGCCGTTCCCGTCCCGTCCACGTCCCCCGTGCCGGCCGCCGATCTCCTCACGCCGGTGGCCGAGCTGGTGGTGTCGCCCGACGGCCGCATTCTGGAGTGTGGGCCCGCTGCGGCCCGCTTGCTCGGGCTCGTCGACCCCCTCGAAGCGGTGGGCGTCCATCTGAGCCTCTTTTGTCGCGATGCCGACCGGCTGGCCGAAGCGCTGGGCGCTGCGGCGGTGACCGGCCGCCTCGAGCGCTGGGACGCCGATCTCGTGAAGATCGACGGCAAGGCGCTGCCGTCGGTGGTCGATCTGGTCGCCACCTTCGACGCGCCGCGGACCCTGGCGTCGTTGCGCGTGTCGATCAAGCCCGTTACAGCATGGCCCAGCGCGGCACCCGGCCCGACGGCGGTGCCCGTGCAGCGCGACGAGGCGAGCCAGCTCTCGCACGAACTGAACAACCTGCTGGCCATCATCAGCGGCCATGCCGAGTGTCTCGTGACGCCTGGGTCAGGGGTGGTGGATACCGGCGCCGTGGACGCCATCCGCCGCGCCGTCACCTCGGCGGCGCAGGTCTCGACGCGGGTACGCGGCCTCAGCCAGCGCCGCGAACAGGCCGTGCGCGCCGTCGACATCGACGCCCTGCTGGCCGCGGTGCAGGACGATCTGCGACGCACGTTCGGCCATCGCCTCTCGGTGGCGGTGCAGCCGGCGCCCCATCCGTGGACGGTCTCGATCGACCGCGCCGTCGTGCATCACGCGCTGGCGGCGCTGTCGGCCGAAGCCATCGAAGCCATGCCGCACGGTGGGACGTTGACGTTCCGGACGATGAACGTCGAGGTCGGCATCCGTCGACCGGCCTCGCCGGTGACGGCGCGTCCTGGCCGCTACGTGCGGGTTGAGATCAGCTACCTCACGGCCGAGCCGCCCGCTCTGTCCGGTCAGCACCGGCGCGACAGCGACGACACCGGGGTGGCCGCGATCGAGGCTCTAAGGCGTGCCGGCGGCCGCGTGATGGTCGAAACCGACGGGCACCGGGTGGCGAGCGTGGTGCTGTTGCTGCCGTCGGATGGCGTCACGGTGCTGCGCCCGCGCAGCGTCGAATCGGCTCGCGAATCCGGCCACACGGTCGTGCTCGTCGAAGGCGATCCAACGCATCGCCGCCTGCTGCAGGCGGTGCTGCGCGGACAGGGACACGACGTCGAGACGGTGAACAGCCCCGAGGATGCCGAGCGCGTCATGGCGTTGCAGCCCGACGCCGTGCTCGTGACCGACCGCCTGCCCGGCGCCACGCCGGACGAAGGCGCCGTGTGGCTGGCGGGCCGGCCGTCGCTCAAGCTGCTCGGCACCTCCGACGAAGTGGCACGCGCGCTGGCGCTGGCGGCGGAACCGCACCAGGCCCTGGCCATCTCGCGACCGCTCGCCGCCCAACAGGTGACCGACGCCGTCAAGGCGCTCTTCGATGGCCATGTGGCCCTCGATTTCCCAGACACCGGCACCGACGGCATGCTGCCGCTGTGGTTCAAGCGCGACGGCGACGAGCCGATTCATCCGTTGGAGGCGTCCTAACGCGCGTGCCCTCGCGGGCGGCGTACGAGGACTTTCATGGCGAACAACGCGGTCATCTCGCTCGACATCAGGCGCCGGGGGCACGAGAGCGACCACACGCTGGTCGTGCGCCTGCTCGACGAAGTGCTGGCCTGGGCACGCGACTTCCTCGCCGCTGACGAAGACGCCGCCTGGGGCTCGCTCGCCGCTCGCTTCGAGGCCTGCCGCACGGCGGTGGCTGCCGGCGCGCCGACGACCGATGTCGAGGCACTGGCCAAGGCCTGCCTCACCGAAGGGCGCGAGCTCATCGAACGGTTGCAGCAGCTGCGGACGCAGCGGGTCGAGGATTCTTTTGCGGTGGTCGAGGCGCTGCGCGACGTCATGGCGACCATGGGCGCCGAGATGACCACGATGCACACGAGCCTGACCCAGTCCTCCGAACGGTTCGAGGCGATCGGTCAGTTGAACGACGCCCGCCAGATGAAGGTGCGCCTGATGGCCGAGGTGCTCACGCTCAAGCAGGTCGCGGCCAAGCGCCGCAAGGCGTGGGAAGAGACGGCGCGCACGCTCACGCAGCGGGTCGCGGCCCTGGAGAAGGACTTGTCGACCGTCAAGGACGAAGCGGCCACCGATTCGCTCACCGGCATCGCCAACCGCCGCGGCTTCGACGCGACGCTGGCGCGCTGGCTGGCGCAGTCGCGCCCGAACTTCGTGCTCGCCGTGCTCGACATCGACGACTTCAAGGGCATCAACGACACCCATGGCCACGCCGTGGGCGACGATGTGCTCCGTTACGTGGCGCAGTGCCTGCTGCAGTCGTTCCGTAGCGACGATCTGGTGGCGCGGGTGGGCGGCGACGAGTTCGCCGTGCTGGCGGCCGGGCTGACCGCGCGGCAGGCCGAATCGCGGCTGGCCGGGGTGCTCAGCCGCATCAGTGGCACGGCCGCTGGTGTCGAGGGGCGTCCGCCGTGTGTGCCGACGGTGAGCTGCGGCCTCTCGGAGTGCGCGGCCGGGGATACCGCGGCCAGTCTCTACGAACGCGCCGACGACGCGCAGTACACCGCCAAGCGCCAGGGCAAGAACCGCGTGGTCGCCAAGAACGCTCGACTGCTACGCGACCTGGCGCGGCACTGAGGGACCTCATGCGTGATATGGGGGCCCGCCGCGTACTCATCGTCGACGATTCGCCTGCGTTCACCGATGCGCTCAGACGGCTGCTGGCGGCCGAGGGCTTCATCGCCGACGTGCTCCACGACAGCGAAGGGGTGATTGGCGCCGTGGCGCAGTGCGCCCCCGACGTGGTGCTGCTCGATGTCGACCTTCCCGGCGCCAGCGGCTTCGAAGTGTGCCGGCGACTCAAGCGCTACGAGGCGACGCGCCTCATCCCGGTGGTGCTGCTCACGGGTCTCGTCGGCCGCGAACATCGGCTTGCGGGCATCGAGGCCGGCGCCGACGATTTCCTGACCAAGCCGTTCGACTCGTCGGAGCTGACCGCGCGCGTGCGCTCGCTGTCACGGCTCAAGCGCTATACCGACGATCTCGAGTCGGCCGAATCCGTCATCGTCAGTCTCGCGCTCACCGTGGAAGCGCGCGACGCCTACACGGAAGGGCACTGCGACCGCCTGTCGACCTATGCCGTGGCGCTCGGCCGGGCGATCGGTCTCTCGGCCGACGATCTCTGGGCGCTGCGCAAGGGCGGGCTGCTCCACGACGTCGGCAAGGTCGGGATCCCGGATGCGATCCTCCTCAAGCAGGGACGCCTGACATCGGCGGAGTACGAGATCGTGAAATCGCACACCGTCATCGGGGAACGGCTGTGCGCGGGTCTCAGGTCGCTGACCTCAGTGCGGCCGATCATCCGGCAGCACCACGAGCGGCTCGACGGGCGCGGTTACCCCGACGGGCTGAAGGGCAGCGAGGTGTCGCTGCTGGCGCAGATCATCGGCGTGGTCGATGCCTTCGACGCGATGACCACCGACCGCCCGTATCGCAAGTCGCTCGGCATCGACCGGGCGTGCGACGAGCTGCGGACTGACGCGGCCACCGGCGCCATGGATGCGACCCTCGTCGAACACTTCATCGAGCTCGTGCCGGCCATCCACGGCGACCTGTCGTCGAGTGTCCTCTGGGGCGAAGCCCGCAGCGCGGGAGGCAGCGCATTGCCGTCTCGACCAAGCGTCTCGACCGTGAGCGCGCCGTCGCTCCAGCCGGTCACGGCGAGCTGAGGCGCCGCGGCGCTAGCTGCCGCCGCCCGGGCCGCGCGGCACGGCCGTCCGCTCGCCGCCGCCACCGCCCGAGTAGCCGGAGCCGCTCACGCCACTGCTGCCGGACGAACCGCCCGATGACGAGCTGTCGCCCGCGCTCGTGCCGCTGACGCGATTGCCGTTGCCGCCCGTGAAGGTCGTGTCCACCGGGCGCACCTGCGTGTAGCCGCGCCCGTTGACCACGCGCCCTTCGCCGCTCGCTTCCCCGGGGGTCGTTGTCCCCGCCCCTGGCTGCGTCACGACCCAGGTGGGGCCGTAGACCCCGTAGTAGCCGCTGTAGTAGCCGGGGTACATCGAATAGGCGCGCGGGTCGTAGCCCATGCAGTTCCCCCAATAGCTCGAGGCGGCCCAGCCATAGCTCGAGTAGCAGTTGAACATGGCGGCGCTCCCGACCAGCGGCGCGAAGAAGGGATCGGACATTCCCGTGAACCCGGGGGCGCCGGCGCTCCAGCTGCCGCCGGCCACTCGCTGCACGTTGAACTTCTCTGGATAGGTGAGCCCGACCATGAGGTCGATGACCTTGTCGCCGACACCGGCGTCGGACATGGCGACCAGCGACCTGGCGTTCAGGCGATACCGTGCCGGGGCTTCGGTGAGGGCGGCTTGAACGCCGTCGGCCGGCAGGGCGCGGCTCAGATCGATGACGTCCGGCACGGTGAAGCCGGCCATGGCTTCGGCGGACCAGGCACGGTCGGCGGCCGGGCGCGCGACGGGGGCGCCGTCAGCCAGCTGCTGGTTCCTCGACCGCACGAGGCGGGTCACCCGCACGCTGGTCGTGCCGCCGGCATCCACGGTCTCGATGTCGACCCAGACGGGCCCGGGCACGAAAAAGGAGGCGGTGGCCAGCGTGCGAGGCAGGCCGCCGTCGCACGCGATGGTGGCCGTGCGGTATAGCCGGAACCCGTTATCAGACCAGCGAATGGTTTCGCTGCCACGGCAGCCGTCGCTGTCGACCGGATGAGCGATGCCGTCGGCCACGCGCGTGTCTTCGCTGACCTTCTGCCCGCCGACGATGGTCGTCAGGGTCACGCCTCGAGTGGCCGGCACGA
This sequence comes from Acidobacteriota bacterium, assembly GCA_018000455.1. GTDB lineage: Bacteria > Acidobacteriota > Vicinamibacteria > Vicinamibacterales > UBA2999 > CADEFD01. The sequence goes on along the minus strand of JAGNJW010000031.1, from coordinate 11,473 downwards.
CGCAGACGCGCGCCCCGGTGCCGGCCGGATCGTCCACCGAGCGCCAGCAGCCGACGAAGGCGCCCCACCGGCCGTGGGGATCACCGGGCGCGGGAACGGTGGGCGATTGCGCCCCGGCGCTGGTGGCGAGACCGGTGAACGCTACGAGCGACAGCGCGATGATGGTGCGGGTCATAGGCAGACTCCCGAAATCAGAACACCAGTTTCAGGCCGGCGCCGAGTCGCGCGCCGGCCAGATCGATTGGTTCGAAGTCGACGAAGTCGGCTCCAAGCGGTGCCGAACTCCAGGTGTAGCGCGCCTCTCCCGTGACGTACAGCTTGCGATACACACGCAGGTCGGCGCCGGCCAGGGCGTGGGCGCTGGGTGCCCAGCCCTCGGAGAGGAATCGGTCGTCGAAGACGCGCCGCGTCTCGAAGTCGACGAAGCTGCCGTACTGCTCGAATCGGTACTTGATGGCGCCGGCGCCGCCGCCGATGAACGGCGTGAACGTGCGCGGGATCCAGGCGAAGCGGCTGATGCGGCGGCCCGAGGGCAGCAGCGACCAGCGAACGGTGGCCGCGATCTGATGATCCTGGCGCAGCGTCGTCTGGGTGATCGGCAAGCCCTGGTTATCGATGAACTCCCGGTATTCGGAGGCGGTCTGGGATCTGGCGCTCTCGTAGAGCACCGCGATCTCCAGGCGCGGCGAAATGGCGACGCCGGCACGCCCGCCGAAGACCGGCGTATTGAACTGCCGCTTCTCGATCGTCAGCTGATCGGTGACGAAGTCGTAGAGGTCGCTGCCGGCGCGTGCGAACAGGAAGCCGCCATCGAGCGCGAGGAAGACCTTCGGTCGACCGAGCATGAAGTCTGACGGCGGCGGCGGCGCCATCGCGGGCGGGCGTGGCGCCGGCTGGGCGACGGCAACGGGCACCCCGGTGGCGAGCAGCGCAAGAGCGACCACGAACTCGCGAGCGACCAGAAGCGAATGCCCGTGGTTCATGTGGGCCTCCCAGCAGAGTCTGGCGACGATAGGGTCAGGCTAACACGGAGCCCGCGCCGCGCGGACGATCCCAGGGAGGGGGCGAACTGGAGCCGGCGACTGGACTTGAACCAGCGACCTGCTGATTACGAATCAGCTGCTCTACCAACTGAGCTACACCGGCCCGGCGTACCGCCCGGCACGCGGGTCACCCCCGAGCAGGACACACGATTCTACCACGCCTCCCTCGCGCGTCCGGGCACGTCTGAGACCGTTCAGCGCCCCGCGGCCGAGACCGCCGCGTCCGAGTCGCGGCGCCGGCGGGCCGCCGACGGCGCGGCCCCGGCCCACCAGGCAGTCGCGCCCGTGGCGTCGAGTTCCAGCAGCCGCAGCAGTTCGTCTGGGGGCACGGCGCGCGAGAAGAAGAAGCCCTGACCGAGCGGACAGCTCAGCTGCTTCAGCGCCTGGAGTTCCGACGGTGTCTCGATCCCTTCGGCCACGACCTCGATGCCGAGAATGGCGGCCAGCTCGATGGCGTACTGCACGATCGCGGCGCTGCCGCCGTGCTGCGGATTGCCGCCGAGGTAGCTGCGGTCGATCTTCAGCGTGTGGACCCCCAGCGCGCGGATGTGCTCGGTCGTCGCCAGGCCCAGGCCGAAGTCGTCGAGGGCCACCTTGAACTCCGCCGCGCGCAGCGCCTGCGACACCTCGACCGCGCGTTCGAAGTGGGTCATCGCATCGAGTTCGGCCACCTCGACCTCGAGATCGCCGGGGTCGATACCAGCCTCTCTGACGGCGCCCTGAAGCTGCGCGACGAGGTCGGGCGCGACCAGTTGCGAACTCGACAGATTGATCGAGATCCGCATGGCCTGCGCCGGCGGATGCGTCGCGCGCCAGCCGGCCAGCGCCCGGCACGCGTCGCCAATCGTCTGCCAGCCGAGCGGCACGAGCCGGCCGGCTTGTTCGAGCAGCGGCACGAAGATGTTCGGCCTGAGCAGCCCGCGCACCGGATGTCGCCAGCGCAGCAGCGCCTCGGCGCGCACGATCGAGCCGTTGCCGAGATGCACCGTGGGCTGGAACCACATCTCGAACTGGCGCTCGCTCACGGCGGTCTCGAGGTCGGCCGCGAACTCCATGAACTCTGATGCCACGGCGCGCGCCGAGTCATCGAACAGTTGCGTCTCGGCCGGGCCTCGGGCCTTGGCGCGTACCAGTGCCGAATAGGCGTCACGCAACAAATCGTCGACCGAATCGTGGGCGGCACTGTTGATGGCGACGCCCACGCAGGCCGTGATGAAGAGCCGGTGGCCGGCGATGGGAAAGGGGGCCGCCAGCGCATCGTGCAGGCGGCCCGCCACGAGCAGGGCATCGCGCGCGTCGATGAGGTTCGAAATGACGAGCGCACACTCGTCGCCGCCAAGCGGCGGCAGCGCTACGTCGCCCGCCACGGCCTGGGTGTCGTGCACCCCGATGCGGGCCACGAGGTCGCCCTCGCGCAGGCAGCGCGCCAGGCGGCGCATGGCCTCCCGCAGCAGCACGTCGCCGCCGGCGTGACCGAGCATGGCGTTGAACGCGCCGAACCGATCGATGTCCACGAGCAGCAGCGCGAAGCGCGCCGCGGGCGTGTCGCGGGCGGCCGCTACCAGGCGGTCGACGTGGGCGCGCAGGGCGAACAGCCCTGGCAGGCCCGCCAGCGTGTCGGTGCGGTTACGCTCCTGCACGTCGGCGAGCGTGCCGGCCAATCGCACGGCGCGCCCGGCAAGGTCGCGCTCGACGGCGCCCTCGGCCACGACCCAGCGAAAGGCCCCGGCCTGGGCGCGCAGCCGGTGTTCGCAGCGAAACGCGGGGACGGCGCCGCTCAGATGGCGATCGAGCGCGTGCATGACCGACGCGATGTCATCCGGGTGCACCCGGCCGAGCCAGGCGTGCAACGACTCGGTGGTGTCGCCTTTGGCGTCGCCGACCAGCGCGTGCCACGCCGCGGAGTAGGTGACGCGGTCGGACGTGACGGTCCACTCCCACGTCGCGCCCTGAGGCGCGCCAGCGGTCCCGGTCGGGGAAGAGGTGCCAGCCATTGACCAAAAAGTGGCGCCCGCCCGGACGTGGCACCAGGTGACTGGATGGTAGTCCTGTGGCCGTCCGAGGCCAAGGGGCAAGCCGGAGCAGACTAGGCCGGCAGCAACTTCTCGACGCTCGCCACGAGATGGTCGATGTCCACCGGCTTGGACTCGAAGGCGTCGCAGCCGACGCGCATCGCGAGATTGCGGGAATCGGTGTGGGCGTTCTCCGACAGTGCCACGACGAGGATGTGGCGCGTCACCGGATCGGCCTTGAGCCGGCGGGCGGATTCCCAGCCCTCGAGCGCCGGCGGATCCATGTCCATCAGGATGACGTCCGGCTTGTCGGTCCGCACGCTCTCGAGCGCCTCGCGCCCGGAACGCGCCGTGCTGGCCCGGAAGCCGCGGGCGAGCAAGGTCCGGACCATGGCCTGGCGGAGGGCGTCCTGATCGTTGACGACGAGGACGCTCCGGCCTGCTGCTGCAGTTGGCATTGGACTCATCCCGATGGCGACGTCCATATCAGGAACCGTGCCAGACGGCCAGGGCGGGAAGTTCAATGACATTCCGCGCGGCCGCTCCACCGAAATTGTGACGGGCGGCCAAAGACTGGAGCCGATGGACGAGAATTGTTGTCGGTGCGCCGACGGTCCAGGAATCTGGAGCTGCACGCTGCTGCGCACTGGCGGCGGCGAGTGCGCTACCATCTAGGGTTCGAGGCGGCGGGCGCATCAGGCCTGTGCCGCCTCCCTCGCGCCCCATGCCACCCGCTCGTTTCCCAGACCCGATCGTCGTCAAAGGGGCTCGCACCCACAACCTCAAGAACGTCGACGTGACGCTGCCGGCCGGCAAGCTCGTCGTCCTGACCGGGGTCAGCGGGTCGGGCAAGTCGTCGCTCGCCTTCGACACCCTCTACGCCGAAGGCCAGCGCCGCTACGTCGAGTCACTCTCGGCCTATGCCCGGCAGTTCCTGGAACGGATGGAGAAGCCGGACGTCGACAGGATCGAGGGCATCGCGCCGGCCATCGCCATCCGTCAGAAGAACAGCGTGCGCAATCCGCGTTCCACGGTCGGCACGGTGACCGAAGTGCACGACTACATGCGCTTGCTCTTCGCGCGTGTCGGGCGGACGTTCTGCACCGGTTGCGGCATCGAGGTCGTTCGCGAGACCGCCGAGGTGGTCGCCGACCGGCTGCTGGCCTTGCCGGCGGGCACGCGTCTGCTCATCGGCTTTGACATGCCCGTCCTGGCCGGCGCTGCGCCCCCGCACACGGCGGCCGACGACGGCGACGACGACCGCGCGGAGGGCGACGACGCGACGACCGACGCGCCCAACCCCGGGGCGCCGCTCTCACCGGAGCGCGCCGCGGTCGATGCCCTGCGCCGCAAGGGCTTCGGGCGGCTGCTCATCGACGGCCGCGCCGTGACGTTCGAAGATCTCACCGCTGCCGACCTCGAGAAGCGCCAAGCGCTGTCGGTCGTGGTCGATCGCCTGCGTACCAGTGTCGAGGAGCGCTCACGCCTCACCGACTCGGTCGAAGTGGCCTATCAGCAGGGGGGCGGCGCCGCCTGGGCGGTGCAGCTGGCGGAGGAAGGCGCCGCCGACGTGCGACACGTCTTCAGCGAGCGCTTCGAATGCCGTCCCTGCGGGTTGCCGTATGAGGCGCCGCAGCCGCGCCTCTTCTCGTTCAACAATCCGTTCGGTGCCTGTCCGTCGTGCCACGGCTTCGGCAACATCATCGAGCTCGACGTCGACCTGGTCGTGCCCGATCAGGCGAAGTCGATCGCGCAGGGCGCCATCGAGCCGTGGACCAAGCCGCACTACCGCCCCCACCTGGCCGAGCTCAAGAAGGTGGCCAAAGCGATCGGCGTGCCGCTGGACGTGCCGTGGCGCGATCTCACGGTCGAGCAGCGGCGCCTGGTCGTCGATGGTGACGGCGCGACGTGGTGGGGAGTGCGCGGGTTCTTCGCGTGGCTGGAGCGCAAGAAGTACAAGGTGCACGTCCGGGTCTTCCTCAGCCGCTATCGCGGCTACCAGACGTGTCCCGAGTGCGCGGGCACGCGACTACGGCGCGAGGCGCGGGCGGTGCGCGTCGGCGAGCGGACGGTCGACCAGGTGTCGGCGCTCACGACGCGCGAGGCGCAGACATTCTTCGAAGCGTTGGCTCTCGGCCCGCAGGAGGCGGCGATCGCCGACAAGGTGCTGGTCGAGATCCGCCGCCGGCTCACCTTCCTGGCGGATGTCGGCCTTGACTACCTCACGCTCGACCGGCTGTCGTCGACGCTCTCGGGTGGCGAGGCCCAGCGCATCAGTCTGGCCACCTCGCTCGGCGCCTCGCTGGTCGGTACTCTCTACGTGCTCGACGAACCGTCAATCGGCCTGCACTCGCGCGACAACGAGCGTCTCATCGCTATCTTGCGCAAGTTGCGCGATCAGGGCAACTCGGTGCTTGTCGTCGAGCACGATGCCGACATGATCAAGGTCGCCGATCACGTCGTCGACATGGGGCTCGGGGCCGGTGAACACGGCGGCCGAGTCATTTTCAGCGGCTCGCTGGCCGACCTCGCCGTCGAGCCGCGGTCACTCACCGCCAAGTACCTGCGCGGCGAACTGCAGATTTCAGTGCCGGTGCAGCGACGCAAGGGTTCGCCGCAGAAGCTGCGGCTCATCGGGGCCCGCGAACACAACCTGCAGAGCGTCGACATCGAGATTCCGCTCAACACGCTCACCTGCGTGACCGGCGTGAGCGGCTCCGGCAAGTCGACGCTCGTGCACGATGTGCTCTACGCCGGTCTCAAGCGCGCCAAAGGCGACTGGGATCGGAAGGTGGGCTTCTACCGCCGTCTCGAAGGGGCCGAGCTGTTGAGTGATGTCGTGCTGGTCGATCAGGCGCCGATCGGCCGCACGCCGCGTTCGAACCCCGTCACCTACCTGAAGGCCTTCGATCCCATCCGCGAGCTGCTGGCGGCGACCAAGGACGCGCGCAGCCGCGGCTTGACGGCGAGCGCCTTCTCGTTCAACGTGCCCGGCGGCCGCTGTGAGGCCTGCCAGGGTGAGGGCGAGGTGAAGGTCGAGATGCAGTTCCTCGCCGACGTCTACGTCCCGTGCGAGCACTGCGACGGCGATCGCTTCAAGCCGGCGGTGCTGGACGTGAAGTACAAGGGCCGCAACGTCACGCAGATCCTCGATCTCACGGTGCGCGAGGCGCTGCAGTTCTTCAGCGGCTCGGTCAAGGTGCTGCGGCGCCTGCAGGTGCTCGACGAGATCGGCCTCGGCTACATTCGGCTCGGCCAGCCGGCGACGACGCTCTCTGGCGGGGAAGCGCAGCGGGTGAAGATCGCGTCGCACCTGGCGTCGGCAGGTGGCGACCGCCTGCTCTACATCCTCGACGAGCCGACCACGGGCCTGCACTTCGACGACATCGCCAAGCTCCTCTCGGCCTTCAGGAAACTGCTCGAGGCCGGCAGCACGCTGGTGGTCATCGAGCACAACCTCGATGTCGTCAAGACCGCCGACTGGGTCATCGATCTCGGCCCAGAAGGCGGTGCGGCGGGTGGCCGGGTCATCGCGATGGGCACGCCCGAGCACGTGGCCGAGGAACCGGCCTCTCATACCGGCCGCTACCTGCGCCCGCTGCTCGCTGGCAGGAATCCGACGTGACCTTCAGGCGGGGCGCGGTGTCTCACGGGAAGGGCCTCCCGCATGACGTCACTGGCATCCCGCTCTCCGCTCTGGCGGCAGCCGGTAGAATACTGCCGACGAGCTAGCCCGTGGCCGAACCGAGTCTGCCTGACGACGATCCGGACGCCGCCCTCGTGGAGCGCGCCAAAGGCGCCCGCGGGGGCGATACGCGCGCCTTCGACGAGCTCATCGTCCGCCATCGGAGCCGCGTGGTAGCCAACTGCCGCTACCTGACGTCGGCCAACGAAGCCGAGGACCTGGCCCAGGAGGTGCTGGTCAAGGCCTATTTCGCCCTGCGCAAGTACGAGAGCCGCGCCCGCTTCTCCACCTGGCTCTACCGCATCAAGGTCAACCACTGCCTGAACCACCGGCGGGCCGAACGGCGTCGCGACGGCGAGATGGCGCTCGACGACGCCGCGCCCGACGCCGCCGCACTGCGCGTCTCTCCCGACGCCGACCAGGCGATCGACCGGGCGGCCGACGTGTCGCGCGTGCGGGCCGCCGTGGCGGGGCTGCCGGAGACGTTGCGGCAGGCGCTCGTCATGCGCGAACTCGACGAGATGAGCTACGACGAGATCGCCCTCGCCCTCGGCGTGTCGCTGTCGGCGGTGAAGATGCGCATCCTGCGCGCCCGGCAGGAGCTGCGCACCGCGCTTGGAGCCGATGGTGGCTGAACCCACGGCACCCGACGAGACGCCGGAGGCCCAACCGCTCGGCCTGGCGGGCTTTCTGGACGAAGAGGCGGAGTGGGCAGGGCTGATGACCCGCGTGCACCGGTCGATTGCGCGCCGCGAGTTGTCGGGGCAGGCGGTGGAGCTGGGCGCGCACGGACTGACGAGCGTGGTGCTCGAGTACTTGCGCGCGATTTTCGACGTCCTCGGCGGGACGGGAGGCAAACGGCGTGCTGACTGAGCATCTCTCGACGGCCTGGCAGGATCTCGTGGCGACGGTGACTGGCGTCGTGCCGCGCATTGCGATGGGCATCGTCGCCGCCATCGTGCTCGTGCTGACGGCGAAGTTCATCCGGCGCATGACCAGCGTGGCCTGCCGCCGCGTGCAGGTCGACCGGTTGAGCGACTCGCTCGGCCTGGCCGCGCTCGTCAGCCGCCTGGGCGTGCGCCAGCCGGCCAGCGAGTGGATTCCCGCCGTCGTCTACGCCGGCACGCTGTTGCTGTTCGCGCAGACGGGCGCCACCGTGCTGGGGCTGGCGCCCATCGCCGACTCGATTCGCGCGTTCTTCGCGTATCTGCCGAACGTCATCGCGGCCATCGCGGTGCTGCTGGCCGGCAGCGCGGCGGCCGAGTTCGCCGGCCAGGCCGTGCGGCGGGCCGCCGACGACTCGGGCATCGACCTCGCTCCCACGCTCGGCAGCGTGTCGTCGGCCCTCATCCTCTTCGTTACGGGCATCATGGCGCTGGCTCAGCTGCGGATCGACACTGAGATGATCCGCATCGTCACGATCTGCGCGCTCGGCGGCATCGCGCTGGCCTTCGGGTTGTCACTGGGACTCGGCAGCCGCGAGGTGACGCGCAACATGATTGCGGGTTTCTACGCCCGCAAGGTACTCAGGCCGGGCGACACCGTGACGATGGGCGAGCGCACCGGCACGCTGGTCATGATTACCCCGACGCAGACGGTGATAGCGCTCCCGGCCGATGAAGAGCTGGCCGTTTCGAACGGCGTCTACCTCGACGCCGGTTCGGGCGTCGTGTTTTCGGCCGCCGACCGTTCGCGCGGGGCCTAGCGGCACGAGGATTGACGGCCGTGTCCCAGCGCGTCCGCCGCGTGCTTCCGCCAGCGTTCTTCGCCCGGCCGACGCTGGTCGTGGCGCGCGAACTGCTCGGGGCGACACTCGTTCACGAGACGTCTGCGGGCGTCGTGTCCGGACGCATCGTCGAGGTCGAGGCCTACATCGGCGAATCGGATCCCGGCTGCCACGCCGCGGCTGGACCGACCTCGCGCAACCGGCCGCTCTACGAGGCGCCGGGCTGTGCCTACGTCTATCTGAACTACGGCATGCACTGGCTGCTGAACGCGGTGACCGAGGAGGAGGGCCGCCCCGCGGCGCTGCTGCTGCGCGCGGTCGAACCGCTCGACGGCCAGGCGATCATGCGGCGCCGTCGCGCCCAACCCGGACAGGCCCCGCCGCCCGACGCGGCGCTCTGCCGCGGACCCGGCAATCTGACGCGTGCCTTCGCCGTCGGCCGCGCGCACAATCGGCGGCCACTGGCCGCCGGCGACCTGCGCATCCACGCGGGTGACGGTGGGTCGTCGGCCATCCGCTGGACGCGCCGCATCGGCCTGTCGCGCGGTGGCGATCGCTACTGGCGGGCGACGGTGGCCGGCAGCGCAGCGGTCTCGGGCACCCGGACGTGGAATGCCGACCACCGGGCGCGTCCTTGGCCGGCAGCCGCGCCAGCCGACGCCGGGGATTGACGCCGTCGCGGGCGCAGGACGGCGGCGCGAACGAGGCGGCGGTCAGCGGCTGCGCTGACGGGCTTCCTGCTGCACCGGCACCCTGAGCGTGCGGCGGGTGGACTCGCGCAGGATCTCGATGGTGATCGTGCCGCCGACCTCGGCATCGGCGACGCCGCGCTGAAATGCCGCCACGTCGCTGACGGGCGTGCCGTTCAGGCTGAGGACGACGTCGCCGGGCCGCAGCCCCGATTGGTAGGCCGCACCGCGCACCATCCGCATCACGACCAGGCCGTCAGCGCCCGTCGTCCCGAGCTCGTCGGCCAGCCGCGAGGTCAGCGGCGAGAGCTCCATGAAGCCGATCGAGCCGCGGCGTACCTGGCCGTACTTCTTCAGGTCGTCGACCACCCTCCGGGCCAGGTTGCTCGGCACGGCGAAGCCAATGCCCTGATAGCCGCCGCTCTGGGAGAAGATCGCCGTATTGATGCCGATGAGCTCGCCGCGCGCGTTGACGAGGGCGCCGCCCGAGTTGCCGGGATTGATGGCGGCATCGGTCTGGATGAAATCTTCGTAGGCCGCGATGCCCACGTTGGCCCGGCCGAGCGCGCTCACGATGCCGAGCGTGACGGTCTGATTGAGCTGGAACGGGTTGCCGATGGCGAGCACCCACTCGGCGACTCTCAGTTTCGAGGAGTCGCCCCACGGTAAGGTGGGGAGCCCGGTCGCCTCGACCTTGAGCAGGGCGAGGTCGGTGGAGGTGTCGACGCCGATGACCTTGGCCCGCAACTCGCGCTTGTCGTCGAGACCCACCGTCACTTCCACCTCGCCGTCACCGACGACGTGACTGTTGGTGAGCACGTAGCCATCGGCCGAGATGACCACGCCCGAGCCGAGGCTCGATTCGTAGCGATGGCGCGAGCCGAACATGTCGGCCTGGTTGCCGAAGAAATACTGGAAGAACGGATCGCTGGCAAACGGCGAGTTCGACACTGCCACGCGGTGCAGCGAAGCGATGTTGGTCACCGCGGCCGTCGCCCGCTCGGCGACGCGCGTGAAGTCGGGCCCCGGCTGGGGCACGGCCGGGGCACTGGAGCGCGGTTGTGGGGGCGATGCTGCCTGATCGGTGGCCGTCGCGTCGGTTACGGCGCCGGTGCCTCCCGAGACGACGAGGCCAGCGGCCAGCCCGGCCAGCAGGAGAGAGGTGGCGAGCGCGAGGCGGCGCATCAGAGGCTATCCGACCTCGACCTTGCGTGGCCCGGCCCCTGGAGCCTTCGGCACGACCACCGTGAGCACGCCGTCCTTCAGGTCGGCGGCGATGCGCTCGGCGTCGATCCCGAGCGGCAGGCGGAAGCTGCGCGAGAACTCGCCGTGGCCGCGTTCCACCTGGTGGTACTGCTCGCAGGCCACCCGCGCGTCGCGACGCCCATGCAACGTGAGGTGCCCGTCGTGATAGTCGACGCGTATCTGCGCGCGCGCCACACCAGGCAACTCCGCGGTGACGATGTAGGCGTCGGCGGTCTCGCACAAGTCGGAAGCCGGCACCCAGCCCTGCGGAGCAGGGGCGGGCAGGCGCTCCATCTTCAACTGGATCGCTAGCAGGTCACGAACAGGATCCCAGCGCGCGAACGCCACGCGGGAATGGTAGCACGGGGGCGCTCGGGCCATCACCCGGGCGCGCCCCAGGACCGGCGTGGTAGCATCCGGGGGATCGAGGCCCACCTCGAACAGCACCCATGGCCAACACTCTTGCAGCGACGCGCCTCAAGCGGGGCATGATCATCCTCCAGAACGGCGACTTGCTCCGGATTCTCGACCTGGAGCACAAGACGCCTGGCAACCTGCGCGGCTTCGTCCGCGTGAAGACGCGCAACCTGCGCAACAACGCCAGCTCCGAACAGCGTCTGCGCTCGGAAGACGTCGTCGAACGCGCGGTGCTCGACGAGAAGAAGATGCAGTATCTCTACAGCGATGCCGGCGGGCATCACTTCATGGACACGTCGAGCTACGAGCAGACCCATCTCACGGGCGAGGCCCTCGGCGATTCGGCCGGCTACCTCAAGCCCGAGATGACCATCAGCGTCGAGTTCTTCGGCGACGAACCGGTGGGCATCGAGTTGCCGCCGACGGTCGACCTGAAGGTGGTCGAGACGGTGCCGGCCATCAAGGGGGCCACGGCCACCAACCAACTCAAGCCGGCCACCACCGAGACCGGCATGATCGTGCAGGTGCCGCCCTTCGTCGGCGAAGGCGACGTCATTCGCGTCAGCACCGAGACGGGCGAGTACCAGTCGCGGGCCTAGCCCGCTCACACTCGCGAGGCAGTCGTCATGGACGTCGTCCGCGCCGCCAGCCAGGGC
>JAGNJW010000030.1 GCA_018000455.1 Acidobacteriota bacterium | reverse complement strand
CGGGTAACGATGGTGCGGCGGGTCCGGCAGGGCCTCAGGGCCCGCAGGGGCCCGCGGGCAACGACGGCGCGGCGGGTACGCCTGGCAACGACGGCGCGCAGGGTCCGGCCGGTCCGCAAGGCCCGGCGGGTAACGATGGTGCGGCGGGTCCGGCAGGGCCTCAGGGCCCGCAGGGGCCCGCGGGCAACGACGGCGCGGCGGGTACGCCTGGCAACGACGGCGCGCAGGGTCCGGCCGGTCCGCAAGGCCCGGCAGGTAACGATGGTGCGGCCGGTCCGCAGGGCCCGGCGGGTAACGACGGTGCGGCGGGTCCTCAGGGTGTGGCTGGGCCACAGGGGCCAGCCGGTAGCACCGGTGCGGCGGGTCCTCAGGGCCCGATGGGCCCCACCGGTGCTCAGGGCGCTCCGGGTGTGAGCGGCTACGCGACGGCCGTGGCCAGCTTGGGCCAGAACACGACGAGCACCAAGACGGTGACAGCGACCTGCGCGGCCGGCGGTTCCGTTGTGGGTGGTGGCTTCGCCACCAACCTCACGAGCGGAGGATACGTCCTCCAGAATGGCCCGGCGAGCGCCTCGTCGTGGACGGTGAGCCTCAGAGAGGCCCAGACGGGAACGCCGAACTGGACCCTCACAGTCACGGCCATCTGCGTCACGGCACTGCCCTAGACAACGGCCACAAGAAGCCGCGCAGGGGCGCTCGACCGGCAGATGTCCGGCGGGCGTCCCTGTCGTCTGTACGGGTTCGGCCCTCCAGGGGACGTCAGGGAACGACGACGAGGATCTCGGGTGAGGCCGGTCCAGCCCCAGCGCCGTTCACTGCCACCGCCCGCACGAAGTAGGTGCCCGACTTGACCCCCTGGGCGAAGAGCGCCGTTTGCGCCACCGGAATGCGCGTCGCCGGCGAGTCGGCTGCCGTGCCGACGAGCAGCACGTAGCCGTGCGGCGGCGCGCCCATGCGTGGCGGTTGCCACAACACCCGGACGTCGCCGTTCTGGCCCGCGGCAGCCAGCAAGCCGACCGGGATACCCGGCAGGCCATCGCCCACCACGACCACGATGTCAGGCGATGGCGCGCTGGTTCCGTGCGCATTCATCGCCACGGCGCGAATGTAGTACACGCCGCGTGCGACGCCGGTGGCCACGAGACTCGTCGTGCCAGCGGGGAAGGCGCCCACGTCCGCAGCTCCGGGCAGGCTGCCCACGATCAGTTGATAGCTGGCCGCCGCGGCCCCGGTCGGCAGCCACGAGACCTGCACGCTGGAGCCCGTCACGAGTCCGGTGAGGCCGGCCGGCGTGCCCGGCGGCCCATCGGCCGGCACGACGCTCGGATAGCGGGCCGCCACCGCCGCCACATCCGGCGGTTGCAGCGGCAACGACTCCGTGCGATTCACGCACTCTAGCGCCAGCCACGGCGCCATCACCGCTGGCGTCGAGGTGGCGTGCGCCAGACCGACGGCGTGACCGATTTCGTGGGTCAGCACTTCCTCGTAGCAGCCGGTGCTCAGGCTGGAGAACTTCGCGCGCGCATCGTCGAGCACCACCACGCCCTTGGTGATCTTCCAGTAGGGCGTTCCGCCGACGACGCGCACATCGGCGCTCGAGTAGTAGGCGCCGCCGAGAGCAAGTGTCGGGCTCGTGTTGGCGATCTCACCGCACGGATCGTCGTAGCTGATCGAAACACGACCGTCGGCCGTTTCGCTGTTGCCGAAGCAACGCGGGCCGCGCAAGACACCCGGCAGCAGGCGCAGCGCACTGGCACCATCCCACAGGTTGATGGCGCGCAGCAGTTGTCCGAAGCCGCCGCTGGGAAACAGGGGATGACCGCCGGCCATCGAGTCGACGAAGATCGGCGCCCCCCAGTCGGCCTCGTGCCAGCGGCCCCCAACAGGCGCATCGCTGGCCGCCATGGGTGCGAGAATTCGGTCGTGGCGCGGCGGCGCGTCCAGCGCCAACGCCGGCAGACGGACGGTGGTGCCGGCCAGTGCGGCCAGGGCGTCGAGTTCAGCGCCGGCGATCGTGTCGCGCGCCGGCCCGGGCGCATCGTCGTCGTGCCGTTGGCGAGTGACCGTCGCCGGACCCCCCAACATCGTCTGCACCGTCCATTTGCCACGCTCGAGGCCGGTCACCGACAGGGAACCATCGCGGGGCCGGACATCGAGGAAGACCAGCACTTCTTCGCCCACCGCGAATCGCGCCTGGCCGCCCACGACCAGCACCTGGGTCGCCGTCGCCCCACCGAGCAGCTTGAGTTCGACGACCGCTGGCGGGGTCGGAAACCCCCACGCCCGCGTCACCGCCAGGTGCACGTGTGTGTAGATCGTGTCGACGGACGGGTCGCGCTCTGCCGAGACGGCCACGACCACGCCGCGCACCGCGGCGGCGCTGGCGCGCGCCAGGAGCGCGTCGCCAGCCAGGCGGCCGATGGCGCCAACCGGCGTGGAGGCCGACGCGAGACACAGTATCGCGGCGGTCAGGGCCACCGCCGGGCCCAGACGCCGCGCGAACACGACGGTCACGGCGAGTCAATCGGCCGCAGCCTCCGCGGCTTGACTGCCCGATCGCCAGATGCCGATGGGCTGCCCGATGGCGACACGGGGTGATTCAAGTTCTCGACAGAGGCGCCGATTCAGTAGGCGGAAAGGTCCGCCGATGCCCGACGACGCCACGGCACGCTTGCTCGACGACAGCTCCGCCGGACGCGTGCTGGATGCCCAGACCTCGTTCGGGCGCGCCCGTGACGGCGGGCGGATCTTTCACGGCATGCTCGGCCAGTCGGCCGTGATGCAGACGCTCTTCCACGCCGTCGAACGCCTGGCGCCGCATGCGCGCGCCACGCTCATCACTGGCGAAACCGGGGCCGGTAAGGCCACGCTCGCGGCGGTGATGCACCGGCTTGGGCCGTGCCGTGGCGGCGCGCAGGTGACGCTGCTCGGCGCGCAAGACAGCGCCGAACGCGAGTACCTGCGTGAGGCGGCACGTGGAGTCCGCGGCGCCGTCACCTGCTTCGTGCCCGAAGTGCGCGATCTTGCCGCCGACGAACAGACGGCGCTCGTGCGCGCCCTGACGGCGTCGGCGGATCTGCCGTCAGGCGAGGGCCTGCATGTCATTGCCGGCACGTCGGACGATACCGAGGTGCTCATCGCGCGCGGCGAGGTCCGCGCTGACCTCGTCCATCGCCTCGGGGGCGTGCGCCTACACCTGCCGTCGCTCGAGGAGCGCCGGGACGACATCGCAGGGCTCGCCACGGCGCTCCTGCGCGACGCCTGCCGACGGTTGCGACTCACCGAGCGCACCTGGTCGGGCGCCGGGCTGGCCCTGCTGGAGGAGCGTCGCTGGCCGGGCAACGTGCGCGAATTGCGGCACGTGGTGATGCGTGCCGCGGCGCTGAGCGACGATGTGGTGATTGCCGCGCACACGGTGCGCGAAGCCTGTGGCTTCGGTCCCGGAACCTGCGGCGGCGCCGGCAGGGCAGGGGGGGCAGGTGGAAGTGCCGTCGCTCAGGCCGAGCGGTTGCGCGTGAGGGCGGCCCTGGCGGCGGTGCGAGGAAACAAGTCGGCGGCGGCGGCGACGCTGGGCGTCAGCCGGCGGGCCTTCTACCGGATGCTCGAGCGACTCGGCGCGTGAACGAGTCGCTCGCCGAGCCGCGACGAGGCGACTCCCGTTAGCTGCGGGCCTTGAAACGGAACGAACCGTCTTCGAGACGCTCGCGGTACGGCGTATGGCAGGTCGCGCAGGCGGAGCCGACGGCCGCCGCTGCGGTCTTCGCCCCGTCCCACGTTCCCGCCTTCGCGGCCTTCTCGACGGCCAGCACATTGGCGCGGGCGTCGGCGGCCCATTTCATCGCATCGAGCTTGCCGCGCTTCTTCATGAAGGATTCCGTCTCGGCGAAGGCAGCCGTCAGCGTGGCGATGTTCTTGGTGGCCATCTCGACGTTCGAGGAGTCGGCGCCCTTGCGCATCTCCCCCGAGGCCGCCGGCACGCCGCGCATGGCCTTCTGCAGCGCCTCTTCCTCCGGTGTCATGGCGGGCGGGATGAAGCGAGCCAGATCGAGCATCCGGTCGTTGACGACCGAGGTTGCGAGCACGACTGGCTTGCCCTCGTACTTGGCGGCATCGGCACCGAGATCGTGGGCGTGGGCCTTGGACTTGGCGGCGACGTCCGCCGGGTCGTACTTCATCAGCAGACCGATCACCGTGACGTAGGTGTTGGGCGCCACCGGATCGCTCATGCGGTGCGCCAGCACGAGCACGTCGGGCGCGGCCTTGGTCTTGTCCTGATCGACCGTGAACGCCATCGCGCCGAGGCTCGCTTCGACGATCCCCGTCATGGCCACGTACTCGCCGACCCACTGATCCGGCCTGGCCGCCACCGAACTGGCGGCCACCGGCACGATGGCGCGCGACGGCGCCGGCAGGGTCGGCACGGCAGGTGCGGCCGGCTTGGCGGCGGGCGTGGCGGGGCTGGCGGGCGGTTGCTGTGCGCCGGCGAGGACCAGGGAGGCGACGGCAATCGTCGACACCATCGCGGCGAGGCCGCGTCGACGCGACGCGGAGGAACGTGCAATCTTCATCTAGCGACTCCTTCTAGTCGGGCTCATGATAACTCCAGGTGGCCGACAGCGCAGGGCTGGCCCGGCATAATTGGTTGTACACGGATGTCGTCGGATCTGATCTCCTGGACGCTCGCGATCCTGGCGGCCGTCGCGCCGCAATCGTCGCGACCCGAGTGCCCACCGGCGGCGCAGGCGGTGCTCGAGCAGACGGCCGCCGATGTCGCGCGCGGCGCCTATGCCTCCGCCTCCGAGCGGGTGCGGATCGGCGCCAGCGCTGAGATCACCTGCGACCCGGTCCGCCTGGCGGCCTGGGCATGGCGCGGCTGGACGGCGGCGGTCGCCGCCGCCAATCGCGGCGGTAGTCCCGAGGCGCTGGCACCGGTGATCGAGGCCATCGCCATCGTTACCGCGCTCGGACCACCGCGTTCGGAGGCCGCCTACGCCGCCGCCGTCTTGCGGGCGGCGGCCGCGGCGTCTCAGGACGAGCGCGACGAGATGCTCGTCTGGATCGAGGAGGCGCAGGCACTCTCCGCGCGCCTTGCCCTCGCCGGCGCGCCGCCACGCTGGCCGCTGCCGATCGAGCTCGCAACCGGGGAGCTCTGGCATGGAGTCAACGACTACCAGCTGGCGGAGGCCGCCTTCGAACGTGCGCTCGCCGCGCGCGAGAGTCCGGCGGCCTGGCGCGGTGTGGCGCGGGCGCGCGATCGCCGCGGCAACGGCGCCGGCGCGTGCGACGCGTACCGGCGCGTGCAGCAGCTGCTGGCCGATGACGAGACCCCTGGGCCCCTGGCCACCGAGGCTCGCGGGTACCTTCTGCTCTGCTCGCCCTGATGCCGACCTACCATCCGGAGATCCTCGAGGCCCTGGCCACGCACGGGCTCGCGCCGCGGGATGACACCACGCCACAAGCGCTACGGGACGCGCTGAACGACCTCTACCGCCACGAGATTCGGGTGCTACGCGATCGCTGTCGGGCACGCGAGTTTCCGGTAGCCGAGCTGGCGCCGCGCGTGGTTGCGCTGCGCCGCCGCTACCTGCTGCTGTCGACGCCGCTCGCCCGCTGGACGCTCGAGCCCTAGCCGTCGGGCGCTGCCCGCGAGCGCGGTGTCCGACCAGGCCCCCTGGTGCGGGCGGGGATGCTATTCTTCGGCGTATGGCTCGCATGCAACGATTGACACATCCGCTCGTGCGCGACGTTCGTGGCGGCGCGCTCCGGCGCGCGACCTGGGATGAGGCGCTCGACAAGGCCGCGGCGGGGTTCCGGCAGGCGGTGGCGCGCCGTGGTCCATCGACGTTCGGCCTCTTCAGTTGTTCGAAGGGCACCAACGAGATGAACTACGCGGCGCAGAAGTTCGCGCGCGCCGTCATCGGCTCGAACAACATCGACAGCTGTAACCGCACTTGACACGCTCCTAGCGTCGCCGGTCTGGCGGCAGTGTTCGGCATGGGCGGCGGCACGACGTCGTACCGCGAGATCGAGGAGACGGACTGTGTCCTGCTCTGGGGCTCGAACGCGCGTGAGACGCACCCGATTTACTTTCACCACCTGCTCAAGGGGCTAAGGCGTGGGGCGCGGCTCTACGCGATCGATCCGCGGCGAACGTCGTCGGCCCAGTGGGCCGACGTGTGGGCCGGCCTCGACGTCGGCACCGACATCGCACTGGCGCACGCCATGGGGCGCGAGATCATCGTCTCGGGCCTTGCGCACCGCGACTTCATCGACCACGCCACCACCGGCTTCGAGGCCTACAAGGCTTCGGTCCTGCCGTGGACGCTCGAACGCGGTGAGCAGGCCTCGGGCGTCCCAGCAGCCGTCATCCGCGAGATGGCGCACGGGTTCGCCACCGCGCCGCGCGCCATGATCTGCTGGACGCTCGGCATCACCGAGCATCACACCGCCGTCGACAACGTGCTGGCGCTCATCAACCTGGCGCTGCTCACAGGCCACGTCGGGCGCTGGGGCTCCGGCATCAATCCCCTGCGCGGCCAGAACAATGTGCAGGGCGGGGGCGACATGGGCGCCCTGCCCGACCGCCTGCCTGGGTTCCTGCACGTCGAGAACGACGCGGTGCGCGCTGAGTTCGATCGCGTCTGGGGTGTGGCGGTGCCGCCCCGGCGCGGCTGGCACCTGACCGGGATGTTCGAGGCGATGGCCCGCGGCGACCTGACGGCGCTCTACGTCATCGGCGAGAACCCCGCGCGATCGGAGGCCGATCAGAACCACTCGGGGGCCGCGCTCCGGAAGGTGGACTTCCTCGTCGTGCAGGACGTGATGCACACCGCCACGGTCGAACTCGCCGACGTCGTGCTGCCGGCCGCCGCCGGCGCCTTCGAGACGGAGGGCACCGTGACGTCGAGCGAACGGCGTGTGCAGCGCGTGCGCCGGACCAAGCCGCCGCTCGGTGAGAGCCGCGACGACCTGGCGATCATCGTGGACCTGGCGCGGCGCATGGGCGCGAGCTGGCCGGCCACCGATGCCGAGGGCATCTGGAACGAGCTGCGTCGCCTCTCGCCGGTGCATACCGGCATGAGCTACGCGCGGCTCGAAGCCGAGGGCGGTCTGCAGTGGCCGTGCTACGACGACGACCACCCGGGCGAGGCGTTCCTGCACGGACGACTGTGGGAACGCCCGGTGTCTGGCCCGCGCGCCCCGTTCTCGGTCGTCGAACACGCCCTGCCGTTTGAAGCCCTCGATGCCGAGTACCCCTTCCGCCTGACGACCGGCCGCCGGCTCGAGGAGTACAACACCGGCGTGCAGACCGGACCGTACGCGTCGCCGGTGCGGCGCGGCGAGACGGTCGATCTCTCGCCGGAGGACGCCGGGCGCCTCGGCGTCGTCGAAGGCCAGCCGGTGCGCATCCGGTCGCGGCGGGGCTGCGTGGTGGCGCCGGTGCACATCGACGCGGCGCTGCGCCCGGGCCTGACCTTCATGACGTTCCATTTTCCCGAGGAGGTGGCGACCAACCGCCTCACCATCGACGCCGTCGATCCGAAGTCGGGCACGGCCGAGTTCAAGGCCGCGGCCGTGCAGATCGAAGCGGTCGAGGCGTAGACAAGGAGCAGCGGTGGATATTCACGTCATCGGGCCGGAAGCCACGGCCGAGGAGCGCGACGCCGTCGATCGGCTGCTCGGCGCTCCCACGTCGGGCTGGGAGGGTGGCGCCCGCGAGATCGCGCGCGACGGCCGCTCGGCGCGTGGCGGAGGGGCGGTGGCAAGGGCCCAACGTCATCTGCTGCTGCCGGCGTTTCACGCCGTGCAGGACCGTGTGGGCTGGGTGAGCCGCGGGGCCATGAACTACATCTGTCAGCGGCTCATCGTGCCACCCGCCGAGGCGTGGGGCGTGCTGACCTTTTATCATCTGTTCGCGACCGAGCCGCGCCCGCGAACCGTGGCGCACGTGTGTGACGACGTGGCGTGCCGCGCCCGCGGCGCCGAAACGATCTGCGAGACACTGACGACGATGCTCGGGCCGCCGGGCACGGCGCCACCTGGCCGCGACGCGACATGGATGCGCAGTCCCTGCCTCGGCCAGTGCGATCGCGCGCCAGCGGTGCTGGTCGTCGCTGCCGGGGATCCGGCCGAACGCGTCGTGGTCGCGCCGGCGGCGTCGGCCGACGCGGTGGCGCGCGCGCTGACGTCTGAGACACGCGGGCATCTGACGGAGTCGCTGGTCGAACTGCGGGCGGGCGTGCCACAGGCCGGTGAGCCTGGCACGCTCCTGGCGCGCGTGGGCGTCATCGATGCCACCAGCCTTGACGCGTATCGGGCGGCGGGCGGCTATCGCGCCCTGGAACGGGCCATTGCCCTCGGCCCAGCCGGCGTCATCGCCGAGGTGAAGGCGGCCCGGCTCCTCGGTCGCGGCGGCGCCGCTTTTTCGACCGGCGTGAAGTGGGAGGCCGTGGCCGCCGAGCCGGCGCTGCCGCACTACGTCGTCTGCAACGCTGATGAGTCCGAGCCGGGGACCTTCAAGGACCGCGTGCTCATGACCGGCGATCCGTTCGCGATCGTCGAAGCGATGACCATCAGCGGCATCGCCACGCGCAGCGAGCGCGGCTTTCTCTACGTGCGTGGCGAGTATCCGGATGCCGAGGCGCGCATCGCACAGGCCGCGGCTCTTGCGCGGTCAGCGGGCCTGCTCGGTCACGATATCGCCGGCTCAGGCTACACCTTCGAGCTCGAGATCCGCCGCGGCGCCGGCGCCTACATCTGCGGCGAGGAGACGGCGCTTTTCAACTCGCTCGAGGGCAAACGTGGCGAGCCGCGATCGAAGCCGCCATTTCCCAGTCACGCCGGGCTGTTCGGCCAGCCGACCGTGGTCAACAACGTCGAGACGCTTGCCAACGTGCTGCCGATCCTCACCGGGGGCGCCGCGGCCTGGGCGGCCACCGGCACGCCAGACTCTGCCGGCACGCGTCTGCTCTGCGTGTCGGGACATGTCGCGCGCCCCGGTCTCTACGAGTACCCGTTTGGCGTGACGCTCGGCGAGGTGGTGGATCGCGCCGGCGGCGTCGCAGACAATCGGTCGCTGCGGGCCATCCTGCTCGGTGGCGCGGCCGGTATGTTCGTCGGGCCCGAGTCGCTCGACCTGCGCCTCACGATCGAGGACACGCGGGCGGCGGGACTCACGCTCGGCTCCGGCGTCGTGATGGTCTTCGACGACACCGCCGATCTGCCCGACCTGCTGGGACGGATCGCGAGCTTCTTCGAGGACGAGAGCTGCGGGCAGTGCGTGCCGTGCCGGGTCGGAACCGTCCGACAGCGCGAGCTGCTGCAGCAGTTGCGCACATCCGGAGGCGCCGCGTCGGCCGAACGGCTGGCGCTCCTGGCCGAACTGGGTCAGGCGATGCGTGATGCGTCGATCTGCGGGCTGGGCCAGACGGCCTCGTCGGCGATCGAGTCGGCCGTGCAACGCCTGCACGTCTTTCGAGGGGAGCACGCGTCGTGAGTGATGAACAGGCCATCTGGTTCAATCTGCCGCCGCGCGGCGCCGTCGTGCCGGCGGCACCGCTGGCGCCAGCCCGCGCCCTCGTATCGGTCACGATCGACGGCCAGTCGGTGGACGTCGCCGAGGGCGCGACGCTGCTCGAGGCCTGCCGAGCCGCGGGCAAGGACATCCCCACGATCTGCTACCTCGAGACCCTCACGCCCGTGAACGCGTGCCGCGTCTGCGTCGTCGAGCTCGAGGGGGCGCGCGTGCTGGCGCCGGCCTGCTCGCGCAAGGCCGAAGCGGGGATGAAGGTCCAGACCAACTCGCCGCGCGTGCGGACCTCGCGCAAGGTCGTGCTCGAACTGCTCGCCTCGTCGGTCGACCTCTCGACGGCGGACGAGCTCGCGCCGATGCTGGCGGAGTACGGGGCCAACCCGTCGCGCTTCGGGCCGCAGGCGGCCACCGTGGCCCAGCCGCTCAAGGACGACAACGACCTCTACGTGCGCGATTACTCGAAGTGCGTGCTGTGCTACAAGTGCGTCGAAGCCTGCGGCACCGACGCCCAGAACACCTTTGCCATCGCGGTCGCCGGGCGCGGTTTCCGCGCTCACATCTCGACCGAGCTCGACGTGCCGCTGCCCGAGTCGGCGTGTGTGTATTGTGGGAACTGCATCGCCGTGTGTCCGACCGGCGCCCTGATGGCCAAGTCCGAGTTCGAACTGCGGCAGGCCGGGAACTGGGGCCCCGAACGCCAGACGGCGATTGACACGATCTGCCCGTATTGCGGCGTCGGCTGCACGCTGACGACGCACGTGCAGGACGACCGGATCGTCACGGTGACGTCACCGTTCGAGAACGGCGTCACCCTGGGCAACCTGTGCGTCAAGGGCCGCTTCGGGTTCGATTACGTGAACGAACAGGGAGCAGGGAGCAGGGAACAGGGAGCAGGGAACGGGGAACAGGGAGCGGGGAACGGCGAGTCGCCAGCACCCAGCCGCGGCTGAGCTCCCGGGAAGCGGTGACGTTGCCACGCCGTCACGCAGTCGTCGTCGCGGTGCTGCGCGGGGCCGTCGCGCTCGAGGCGCAGGCGCCAACAACCTCTCCCGCGGCGCCGGCCGGCGAGTGGCGGGCCTATCACGGCGACAACCGCAGCCTCAGCTACTCGCCGCTCGCCTCGATCACGCGCGACAACGTGGCGAGGCTCGCGGTGGCGTGGGAACGCGATCTGCGTCCCTCCGGTCCGAAGCCCGAGTTCAAGAACGAGGCGGCGCAACTCAGGCCGCGGCGTGTCCTACCGGACCGATGGCACGAGCGCGCGCATCGTGGTCGTGACTCCCGGCTTCCGTCTCGTCTTGCTCGATGGTCGCACCGGCCGTCCCGTCCCGTCGTTCGGCGCCGACGGGATGGTCGATCTCAAGCGTAGTCTCGGCCGACGACGCGCTCGGTTACGTTTACCTGCCGGTCGAAACGCCGACCGGCGATCTCTACGGCGGCCATCGCCCCGGCGACAACGTCTGCTCGTCGAGCCTGGTGTGCCTCGACGTGCGGACCGGCAAGGTGGTGTGGTACTTCCAGTAGATTCATCACGACATCTGGGACTACGACAACACGACCGCGCCGTGCCGCAAAGCGACGTGCCCGGTGAAACGCACCGCCGCCACCCAGCCGTTTCCCACCAAGCCGCCGGCATTCGACCGGCAAGGGCTGACGCTCGACGACATCGTGGACTTCACGCCGGAGATCACGTGGTCAGCGCCACCCAACCATCGCTCGTCGCGCTCGAGGAAAGCGATGAGTCGGACATGGACTACGTGGCGGTGGCACGCTCGGCGCTTCCCACCATCGATGGACTGCCGATCGTGCAGCCACCCTACGGCCGCATCACCGCGCTCGATCCGACGCGCGGCGAGATTGCGTGGCAAGTCCCCAATGGCGGGACGCCACCGGCGATTCGCGATCATCCGCTGCTCAAAGCCGTGACGCTCCCGCCAACGGGGAGCCGCTCACGGGCGGGACTGCTCGCTACCAAGACGCTGCTCTTCGCCGGCGAGGGCTGGGGCGGTCAGCCGGTGTTCCGTGCCCTCGACAAGGCCACGGGCAAGACGAGCTGGGAGACGGCGCTGCCGGCGGTGCAGACCGGCCCGCCTCGTCGCCTTCGCCCTCGAGGACGAGGTGCCGCGTCAACGGCCACGACACTGAGTCCACAGCGCAGGTGCGCTGGCGCGGTGTCCGACGACCGGATGCCACGCCAACGCAGCTGCGGTTTGGGGTTAGGCGCTGCCGCTGGTCGTATACTCCCGCCGAGAGCCAGGGAGGCACCCATGCACACGCGCTCGCGGCCGGCACGCCGCACGTTTCTGCTCACCGGCGGCGCACTCGCGGCCGCCGCGGCTGTTCGCCCATGGCCCCTTGGCGCGCAGTCGCCGGGCCCCGTGAAGATCGGCATCATTGGCTCGGGCCGCCAGGGCGGGGCCATCGGACTGCTGTGGGCGAAGGCCGGGCACGAGGTGCTGTTCTCGTCGCGCCATCCCGAGAGCTTGACGGAGCTGGTGGCTCAGGCGGGTGCCAAGGCGCGGGCCGGGCTCCCCGAAGAGGCGGCGCGCATCGGCGACGTCATCCTGATTGCCGTGCCCTACGGCGCCCTGCCACAGGTGGGCAAGGACTACGCGCCGCTCATGCAAGGCAAGATCGTCATCGACGTCGGCAATCCGCGTGTCGATCGCGACGGTGAGGTGGGGAAGGACGGCCTGGCGCGCGGCACCGGCGTGACCTCGAAGGAGCATCTCCCGGGCGTGCGACTGGTGCGCGCGCTGAACGCGCTCAGCTTCACGCAAGTCACCAAGGAGGCGCACCGCGCTGGTGAGAAGCTCGGCATCCCGATCGCCGCCGACGACGCGGCGGCGATCGCGATGACGGTGCGCCTGGTGACCGATGCCGGCTTCGATCCGGTGGTGGTGGGCGGATTGGCGCGTGCCCGCGAGTTCGACGCCGGCACGTCCGTCTACGTGAAGGGCCTGACGGCGGCGCAGTTGAAAGCCGCCCTCGAGCTGCCGTAACGACGACTACTTGCCGGCCGCGCCGCCATCGGACGCGCGGCCGTCGATGCCGCCCTCGAGCACGCCGTCCTTGCCGACGGCGATCACTTCCGCCACGCCCTGGCCGCCGGCTTCGCTCACGGTGTGGCCCATGGCCTTCAGCTTCGCGATCGTGTCGGCCGAGAAGCCGTAGCGCTCCATGCTCAGCCGGTCGGGCAGCCACTGGTGGTGCATGCGCCCGGCGTCCACGGCTTCTTGCGCGTTCATCCCGTAGTCGATGACGTTGAGGATGGTCATGAGCACCGTGTTGATGATGGTGCGTCCGCCGGGCGAGCCCGTGACCATGAAGAGCTTGCCGTCCTTGGCGACGATGGTCGGCGCCATGCTCGAGAGCGGACGCTTGCCGGGCAGGGCCAGATTCGGCTTGGTCCCGATGTTGCCGCGATCGTCGGTCATCTCGGGCGCGGAGTTGAAGTCGCCGAGCTCGTTGTTGAGCAGGAAGCCGGCGCCTGGGACGACGATGCGCGAGCCGTAGCCGTACTCGAGCGTGTAGGTCATCGAGACGGCGTTCTGCTTGCCGTCCACGACCGAGAGGTGCGTCGTTTCCTGCGACTCGGTCGGCCAGGAGAACGAGGTCGGCGATGACACCGACGCCTTGTTCGGGTTTATGGTCTTGCGCAGCTGGGTGGCGTAGTCCTTCGAGATGAGCTGGGCGACCGGGATGGCGCTGTTGAAGTCGGGATCACCGATGTGCTGCGCGCGGTCGGCGAAAGCGCGCCGCATCGATTCGGCCACCAGGTGCAGGTTCTGTGCCGAGCCGTAGCCGTTGGCCTTGAGATCGAAGGCCTCGAGCACGTTCAGCATCTGGATGACTGCGATGCCGCCGGAACTCGGCGGCGGCATGCCGATGATCTCGTGGCCGCGATAGGTGCCCTTGAGCGGCACCCGCTCTTTGGCGACGTAGTTCTTGAGGTCTGCGCGGGTGATGAGGCCGCCGTTGGCCAGCATCTCCTTCTCGATGAGCTCGGCCGTCTCGCCTTCGTAGAAGCCGGCCGGACCTTGGTCGGCGATGCGCTGGAGCGACCTGGCGAGGTCGGGCTGCTTGAGGATCTCGCCCGCCTTGTAGGCCACGCCGTTCTTCGAGAACTGGGCCAGCGAGGCCGGGTACTTCTTGAACTCCGGAATCATCCGCTCGAGCGAGCTCGCCAGGCCCTCGGTCAACTCGAAGCCGTCGCGCGCCAGGGCTACGGCCGGGAGCACCAGATCCTTCCAGGGCTTGCTGCCAAGCTTCTGGTGCGCGAGATACAGGCCGGCGACGGTGCCAGGCACCCCCACCGAGCGGTGCGTGTTGTGGTGGATGTCGTAGTCGTACTTGCCGTCCTTCATCCACATCGTGGGCGTGGCCCCGACCGGCGCCGTCTCACGGAAGTCGAAGGTGGTGGCGGTGCCGTCGGCGCTGCGGTAGACGATGAAGCCGCCGCCGCCGATGTTGCCAGCCGTTGGATGGGTGACCGCCAGCGCCAGCGCCGTCGCGACGGCACCGTCGATGGCGTTGCCGCCCTCCTTCATGACCTTCCAGCCCACTTCCGAGGCGATGTCGCTCTGCGAGACGACCATGCCACCGCGGGCGCGATAGGGCGCGTTGCCGGCACTGAGGGACAAGGTGAGTGAAGCAACCAGGAGCGCCACGATCGGCGCGAGGGGGCGGCGTGTCTGCATGTCAGGTCTCCGGAGCATAGGACGACGATAGGGGACCGGCCGGAGCCAGTCAAGACTACAATCCCGGGTCTCTTGCCTGGGGCGAGCGTATGCGTGTCGACGTGTTTCGGGCACTTGGCGCCGGCATCGTCGCGGCGATCTGGGCATCGACGTCCGCCGCTTTGACGGCACAAGTCGCCGCGACGTCCGTGTTGCGCGGCGAGTGGCTCGTGGAGCGAGGCAGCGCCCGAGGTGTTTGCCGCGGCGCGCGACACGATGCGGGCGATGGGCTTGCGGGTGCAGCGCGAGGACAGCCAAGCCGGCCTGCTCGTGACCCGGCAAACGCCCTACGATCGCGACTGGCCGGACGCGAGCAGGCTTGACCTGACGGCGACGCAGACGCCCCACGGCGTGACTCTCCACGTCTTCGTCGCTCCGGAGTTCGAGCCGGCGCGTCTAGCGGTCGGGGCCGTTCTCACGACGTCGACCGTATTCGTGCCCTACCGCCTCGAGCTGGCCAGGGGGCAGTCGACCATCTACGGGCAAGCGGAGTTTGCGACCTACGTGGCCGAGCGCATCGCCGACAGGCTCGGCAGCCGCATCGAGCCGCTGGCGGCCCATCCTGACGACCGAGCGCGTCAGGCCGCCAGCCGGAGCAGTGCGCGGTCGAACCGGTGTGGTCCGGCTGTGCTCCTGGAGGGCGACACGCCAGCGTCATGGCCGCGGCTCGTGGACGAGGTGAAGCCACAGTATCCGAACACCGAGATCGCGCGGCACGTGGGCGGCACCGTGCAACTACGGGGCGAGGTCACCGAACATGGCACCCTCACCGGCCTCGATTGGGCCGGCGGCATCGAAGACGCGAATCTCGTCGCCGCGGCAACCGGCGCCGCCGGACTGTGGCGTTTCCGGGCGCCGGTCGCCGAGGGCTGCGCAGCGCGCCGCCTCGTCGTCATCGAGATGTCGTTCGCGCTTCGGCGCTGAGTGCGCCGAGGCGCGGTCAGAGGCCTGGCTTTCGCCGCGCGAAGAGGAGCGTCAGCGACGCGAGCAGCAACTCGTCGGCGAACGGGATGAAGTCGGGGATCAGGATGTCGAGGCCGAGCAGCCCCGCCGCCAGCAGGAACAACCGTGGCGTGGCCAGCCGTGCGAGGAATCTACCGATAAGGTTCTGTGGCACTGCTCCCTGTTCCCTGCGCCCTGCTCCCTATTCCCTGTTCTTGATCGGCGTGTCGTCGCGGTTGCCCCACTCTTCCCACGCGCCGTAGTAGTTCTTCAGCTTCGTCAGATCGTGGCCGATGAGCGCCAGGGTGAACAGGTTGTGGCTGGCCCGCATGCCCACCTGGCAGTAGACGATCACCTCGTCGCCGGTGGTGACGCCGGTCTCCTTCCAGATGCGGGCGATCTCGGCGGGCGATTTGAGCACGCGCGAGGTGGGCTCGAGCACGTCCTCCCAGTAGAGCGGAATCGACGACTCGATGAAGCCGCCGCGCTTGATGCCGCGCAGATCCTTGCCGTCGATCTCATTCTGCGTGCGCGCGTCGATGAGCTTGGTGCCGGTCTTGTTGATAGCGGCCTTGACATCGTCGGCCGTCGCCACGCCCACCGTGCTCCGGCCCACCGTGAAGCCCACTGCCGCCGGCATGGTCGTGTCGGTCGACGTCGCACGCTGGCCGCCGGCCCACTGGCCCCAGCCGCCGTTCAGGAGCGCCACGTTGGTGTGACCGTAGTAGTTCAGAATCCACCACAGCCGGGCGGCGTAGAGCCCGCCACGTTCGTCGTAGACGACGACCTTGGTTGCGTTCGAGATGCCGAGGCGGCCCATGAGCGCCGTGAACTCCTGCGGCGTGGGCAGGAACGTGGGCGGCGCCTTCGGATTGCGGATGGCGTTGTTGTCGAGCCAGACCGCGCCCGGAATGTGGCCCTCCGCAAAGCCGCGCGGCCGCATGTCGACGATGCGGAGGTTCGCCGTCTGCAGGTTCGCCGCCAGCCATGCCGGTTCGACCAGCAGCTCGGGGCGCGCAAACGCCGTCGGCGTCTGTGCGGCGAGAGGATTGGCGGCGACGAGCAGCACCGGAAGCCAGCGAAGGAAGCGCATGGCCCGTATTGTAGCGGCTGGGCCGGTCGCCGGCCTGACCCGCTACCAGTGGCGGATCACGGTCTGCGCCTTGCCCCAGCCGTCGCGCGCAGGCGGCTCGGGCAGGATCGGCCGCAGGTAGTGGTCGGCCGTCTTGCTCTGCTGCCACTGGGCGGGATATCCCAGCGACACTTCCTCGAATCGGACGCCGTCGCGCCAGCGTGTGCTGCGCATGTGGAGGTGACCCGAGACGACGACATCAGCCCGGTAGCGCGTGTGCCAGTCGGCCGTGCGGGTCGTGCCGCACCAGATCGCAAAGCGCGGAATACGCGGCAGTACGGTGACGTCGGGCCGGAGCGGGAAGTGGTTCACGAGGATGAGCCGCGCCGTGGCGGGCAAGGCGTCGAGGCGGGCTTCGGTGGCCGTCACCCGGTCGTGACACCAGGCGGCGCGCGAGTTGAAGGGCGCCGGCGACAGCAGCAGCTCGTCGGCGCACTGCACCTTGCTCTCGGCCGCCCACGCCACGGCTTGCTCGGCGGTCAATCCCGCAGGGCCGAACGAGTAGTCATAGAGGGTGAAGCAGGGGGCGATGACGTGCCCGGTCGCCGGCCACACCGTATAGGGATCCTCCGGCGTCACCACCTCCAGGGCCCGACAGGCCTGGACGAGCCGCGCGTAGTGCGCCTCGCCGCGTCGTTCGTCGGGCCATTGCCGCGGCGTCCACAGGTCGTGGTTCCCCGGCGTCCAGATGACCTTGGCAAAGCGCGCCGTCACCACCTCGAGCACGAGCTCGAGCTGGGCCAGCGTATCGCCGGTGTCGCCGGCGAGGATCAGCCAGTCGTCGCGGTGCTCGCCCATCGCCTCGACCGCTTTCCGGTTCGCCTCGAAGCCCACGTGCACATCGCTGAGCGCCCAGAGCGTCACGGCACGAGCGTCTCGGCCGACGTGGTGGTGAGGGTCACGGCCAGGTCGGCCCCGTCGCGCGCGACGGCCAGCGACAGGCGGTGCACGGCGGTGGGCCACGCCTGCCAGAACTGCCAGCGGTCGGATCGGTCCTCGAAACCATCGACGAAGCGGATGACGGGGCTACTCGGCGGCCGCAGGATGAAGGCAAAGTCGCCCAGCGGGATGGCCAGGCCCATGCCGCGCGCCTTGATGTAGGCCTCCTTCAGCGTCCAGTACTCGAAGAACGCACGCGGCTGTGCCGCTGCGGGCAGTGCCTGCAGGTCGCGCACCTCGTCTGGTGCGAAGTGACGCCCGGCGATGTCCTCGCGCACGACGCGATCGACTTTCTCGACATCGACGCCCACCTCGTGCCCGCGCGTCACGGCCAGCGCGACCAGGCCGGTCGTGTGCGAGAGGTTGAACATCAACCGCGGCGTGCCGGCCTGCGGGGCGACGACGAAGGGGCAGCCGTAGTCGTTGGTCTCGAAGCGCCAGTCGCCGGGCGGGGTCGGGCCGTAGGCCGACAGGGTCCTCTGCATGAGCCCGCGGGCGATGACGAACGTTCGGCGGTCGACGTCTCGCACCAGGCGCTGCCTTCTCGCCTCTTCGTCGGGTGTGAGGCGTGAAGTCAGGCGAGTGATGACATCGTCGGTCACGGCGTCTGTGACGACCGTGAAGACATCCACCGAGAGAGAAGTTAGGTCTGCCATGGTCGCCGCGGCCGGTGTCCCGATTATCCCAGACGCCGGCCATCGCGTCAGGCGGGTGTCCGCCGCGCTTGCCACAGGTAAAGGCCGGCGGCCACGGCGGTGACCACGCCGAGCACCGCCAATGCCAGCGTCGACCCGTGCCGTTCGAACGCCACGATCGCTTCGTCGCGATACGCTGCGGCGAGCCCGGCTTCGAGGGCGTGACGTGACCCGCGCCCGAGGACGAGCGCCGCCACCAGGCGCCAGGGCGGGTAGCCGGTCGCGCCGGCCAGCAACACGAAGATCTTGAGCGGCATCGGCGGCGGGATGAAGGCCGGACCGGCGATGGCGGCAAAGGCGCTGCGCCGGTACCAGGCGATGGCGCCCGAGGCGCGCGTTCCTGAGAGACGGCGGGCGAGAAACGCCTGACCGCCGCGTCGGGCCACGACATAGAGCGGCAACGAACCGATGACGACGCCGGCCGTGCCCATGGCGGCGTAGTACCACCACCAGGCGGGATGCTGAATGGTGAGGTACATCACGAGCCCGTCGGTGAGGTTGGGCAGGGCCATGACGCTCGAGTCGAGCACGGCCACCGCCAGCACGCCGAGGCCGCCGGCGCTGTCGGCCCACACGCGCACGGCCTGCACGATCTCGGCGAACATTCAACCCGCATTCTACCGTTGCCTCACCGCCCGGCCGTGATGGCCTTCCCGCGCCAGCCCGTCGCTGACATAATGCGCGCCTATGTCTCGCGGACTGGTTCGTGAACTCGCCGCCGAGTGCCTCGGCACCTTCATGCTCATCATGTTCGGCGTTGGTGTCGTCGCCCAGGTCGTGCTGAGCGCCAGTGCCAACGGCAGCTACCTGGCGATCAACCTCGGCTGGGGGATCGGCGTGATGATCGGCGTGCTGGTGGCCGGGGGCGTGTCTGGTGCGCACATGAATCCCGCCGTGACGGTCGCGCTGGCCGTGCACCGCGGCCTGCCGTGGAGCAAGGTGGCGCCCTACACCGTGGCGCAGACGGCCGGAGCGTTCCTGGCATCGGCGATCGTCTTCCTCACCTACCGGGAGGCGTTCACGGCCTTCGACGGCGGCGTGCGGCAGATTGCCGGCGCGCAGGCCACCGCCGGCATCTTCGCCACCTATCCCCAGGCGTTCCTCTCGCTCGGCGGTGGCCTCGTCGATCAGATCGTCGGCACGGCGCTGCTCGTCATCGGCGTGTTCGCCATCGGTGACGCGAAGAACGTGGCGGCGCCGCCCTGGACAGGGTCGGTGCTCGTGGGCCTGCTCGTCGTCGGCATCGGCGTGGCCTTCGGCTTCAACGCCGGCTATGCGATCAATCCGGCTCGCGACTTCGGGCCACGCCTCTTCACGGCGATGGCCGGGTGGGGCAGCGGCGTGTTTGCCGCCGGCAATGGCTGGTGGTGGGTGCCGCTGGCAGGCCCGACCATCGGCGGCGTCGTCGGCGGTGCGATCTACGACGCCTGTATCACGCGGCTCCATCCCACGGGGAACGTTCGATGAGCCGCTACGTGCTGGCCCTGGACCAGGGCACGACGTCCAGCCGCGCCATCGTGTTCGACCGCGGCGGCCGCGCCGTGGCCTCGGCGCAGCAGGAGTATCCGCAGCTGTTCCCACAGCCCGGGCACGTCGAACACGACCCGGAAGACATCTGGCGCACGCAGCTCCAGACCGCGCGCGAGGCGATCGCGAAGGCCGGCGTCACGGCCGCCGACATCGCCGCGATCGGTGTGACCAACCAGCGCGAGACGACCGTGTTGTGGGACAAGGCGACGGGGCAGCCGGTGGCCAACGCGATCGTGTGGCAGAGTCGCGTGACGGCGCCGTTGTGCGATCGCCTCAAAGCGGCCGGACACGAGCCGACCGTGCGGGCGCGGACGGGCCTGGTCATCGACGCCTACTTCTCGGCCTCGAAGATCAAGCATCTGCTCGACACGACCGACGGTCTCAGGGCGCGTGCCGCCCGGGGCGAGGTGCTGTTCGGCACCATCGACAGCTTTCTCATCTGGCGCCTGACCGGCCAACGCGTGCACGTGACCGACGAGAGCAACGCGAGCCGGACCCTGCTCTACAACATCCATCAGCGCCGCTGGGACGACGATCTGCTGGCGCTCTTCGACGTGCCGCGCCAGATGCTGCCAGAGGTGCGGGCGAGCAGCGAGGTCTACGGCGAAACGGACAGCGATCTCTTTGGCGGCGCGATCAAGATCGCCGGGGCGGCCGGCGACCAGCAGGCGGCGTTATTCGGTCAGGCCTGTTTCGATCCCGGTGAGGCCAAGAACACCTACGGCACCGGCTGCTTCATGCTGATCAACACCGGGTCGCGGCCGGTGGCGTCGCAAAAAGGCTTGCTGACGACGGTGGCGTGGCGGCTCGGCGACAAGACGACCTACGCCCTCGAGGGCGCGGTGTTCGTGGCCGGCGCGGCCGTCCAGTGGCTGCGCGACGGTCTGCGGGCGATCAGCACGTCGGCCGATGTCGAGCGCCTGATGCGCGACGTGCCCGATGCCGGCGGCGTCTATCTCGTGCCGGCGTTCGTCGGCCTCGGCGCGCCCTACTGGGATCCGCATGCGCGTGGGACGATCGTCGGCCTGACCCGTGACACCCGCATCGAACACATCGCCCGGGCGGCTGTCGACGCCATGGCCTACCAGACACGCGACGTGCTCGAGGTGATGCAGGAGGACACCGGTCTCGTGTTGCCGCACCTCAAGGTGGATGGTGGTGCCACGGTCAACGCCATGCTGCTGCAGTTCCAGGCCGATCAACTCGGCGTGCCGGTGCGCCGGCCGGTGGTGGCCGAGACGACGGCGCTCGGCGCCGCCTATCTTGCGGGCCTGGCCGTCGGCTATTGGGACGGGCTCGACGACGTGCGTCACAACTGGGCTCTCGATCGTGAGTTCTCGCCGGTCATGGCGGCCGACGTCCGCGCGCGCGGCTACGAGGGATGGAAGCGCGCGGTCCAGCGTTCGCTCGGCTGGGCCGCCGACGCCTGAGGGCCTCGGCGCTACTCGGCGGGCGTGGCGCGGCGCGCGGTGAGCGCGCTCAGCACGATGGCGGCCGCCGTCGCCACGTTCAGCGAGTCCATCTCCCCGTGCATCGGGATGCGCACCGTGAGGTCGGCGTGCGCCCGCGCGGCCTGGGACAGGCCATCGCCTTCGGCGCCAACGAGCACGGCGGCGCGGGCCGGTAGCACGACCTCGTAGAGCGAGGCCGCGTCGGCGTCGGGTGTGCAGGCGACCACCGACAGCCCCTCGGCGCGCATCCGATCGAGGGCCCCGGGCCAGTCGGCGGTTGCCACCCAGGACAGGCCGAGCGTGGCCGCCATCGACGTGCGAATGGCTTTCCGGTAGAGCGGATCGCCACAGCCGGGCCCGAGCACGACGGCCCCGGCGCCGAGCGCCGCGGCGTTGCGGAAGAGGCCGCCGATGTTGTCGGGGTTGTTGACGCCCTCGGCGACGACCACCCGATCGAGCGCCGCCCACGCCAACGCGTCAAGCGTCGTCGGCACGGGGCGCGCGGCCAGGCCGAGGCAGCCGCGGTGAATGTTGAAGCCGACGACGCCGTTCATGACCGCCTGCGGCACGATGAAGGCCGGCGTCGTCCGGTCGAGTGCGGCAAGCGTGGCCGTCATCGCGGTCGCGGCCGTCTCGGTCAGAAGCAGCGAGTGCAGCCGGTACCGGCGACCGCCTACCAGGCGGTCGACGACCAATCGTCCCTCGGCGACGAACAGTCCCTGGGCCAGGAGGGCCGCCGGTTCGCCGATCAGCCGGTAGGCATCGAGCCGGGGATCGGCGAGATCGGCAACGATGACGCAAGGGCCAGCCACCGGCATCGCCCGCTCAGCGAACGATGGCGAAGCCGGCCGTGCTGATGGCCGACGTGTCGCCGCTGGTGGCCGTGAAGCGCAGCACGTACTCGCCGAGCGCGAGCGCCCTGAGCGGCAGGTCCACCTGATAGTGGCCGCCGGTGTGCCCGGCCGGGAGGTCGGCGAGGGATTTGCCCTCGCGCGTGAGCACCTCGGCGGTCACCGTCGGCGGCGCGCCATCGTCGCCGGCGACAGTCGTGCGCACGACGATGAGGTCGGTGGGCCGGAACTCGCGGTCGGGGCTCGGCGCGCCGGCGCCGCCGCGTCTTAGCGCCTGGTAGGCCGCCGTGGTGCGGGCCCGGACGAACACCGGCGTCGCCACGGCCAGAGTGGCGCCGCTCAGGTCTGGCACCGTGAGCGGTACCTCCCAGCGGTCGACGATGTCGCCGTCGGCGTTGGCGGCACTGAAACGCACGAGCACCGCGCCGACCGGCACGTCGACCCGCACCACGCCCGTGCCGTCCGGAGTGATGACGCCTTCCGCATCGGCCAGCGGGTCGCCGTGCTGGTCGCGAACGTCCACGCTCAGACGCTCGGGTGGGTCCCTGAAGCCCGGTACGGGTCGCCACATGGCCGACAGGCGCACGCTGCCGCCCTCGCCCGGGGCGAAGCCGGTCTCCACGTGCGCCACCCGGGCCTCGCGCCGTGACTGCAGCGTCGTGAGCGCGCTCGACACGGCGGGTTCGAGGGGCGCCGCCGTTACCGGATTCATCTCGTCGGCCGACGGCGCCCAGTAGCCGCGGCGGGCGACGGTGCGCGCGCCCTTGCGCTTCACCTTCACCGCGATCTTGTGGAACTTGCCGTCGTTCAGGTCGCGCGTGGGCGCGTAGCCGATCAGGTAGTAGTGGCTGGCGTCGCGGACGACCGCCTCGAGGCCCTTCGAGAGATCGTTGGTATTGACGATGGGGTGGCCGCCGGTCTCGTTGGCCAGCCGGTAGAGCGTGCTGTGCACGAAGGTGCCTTGCCCGAGGCCGCGCGGGTCGAGCGTGTCGATGACGACGTTGCCGCGGTTGGCCTCGCGCAGAATCGCCTGGAAATCCGGTTCGAGCGAGATGTCGAAGAGCAGCGGGATGCCGTGCGACACGAAGAGCAGCGTCTTGCGGCCCTCGCGCAGGCCCGAGAGGTGCATGACGAGGGCCTGCAGCGCCGTGATGACCACCTGCGACCGCACGCGCGAGATGTTGCGCGAGAGGTTCTGCGATTCCTCGAGCGCACTACGGCCGATGAAGTTGTCGTTGCGGCCCTCGTAGGCCTTGATCTCGCGCACGAGCTTCGCTTTGTCGCGTGTCCACTCGAGCGCGCTCAGCGGCGTGATGGGGTTCATCACCGTGACCAGATCGAGGGGACCCATCATGGTGCCGAGAAAATCGCTCAGGCCCTTGCGCAGCGGCAGCATCTCCTGCGGAAAGCGGCCCAGATGGTAGTCGTCCATGAACACCGCAAAGAGCCGGACGTCGTCGCGGGCGGCTTCGGCGATGGCGTGGTCGGACGAGCGGATCTCCAGCGCTTCGCCGTTGTCGCGCCGGGTGCCATCGAGGCGCACGAGCGTTGCCTGTTCCACGGTCTGCGGCACGCCGTCCTCGGTGAGTTCGAAGTCGCCGGCCGTGAGGTCGGCCATCGGCTCATCGCCGTCGCCGGTCACCGAGACGTCCACCAGCACGAGCTTTACGCCGGAGCGGAAGACCGGTTGGGTCTCGTCGCCGGCTGGTGCCGGCGGCTGGGGCGCCGCCGGAGCGGGCGCTTGTGCCAGGGCCGATGCGACCGCGGCGTCGACCGGCGCCCGAGCCACGCCGAGCACGGCCATGGCGGCCACGACGCCGGCGGCCATTCCTCGCTGCAGGCGACTCGTCATCCTGTTACCACTCCGTCCGCTGCACGACCGGCATCTGCAGTGCGCGCTCGCGGTCGAGGTCGAGCGACCCGACGTGCAGGGCCAGCGGCGATTGCACCCACTTGTAAATCGACTGCGTGAAGAGCGTCGCGAAGCGCTCGGCGCACGCGGCGAGATACGCTGCATCGTGGCCCGGGCAGACACTGACGAGTGCCTCGGCCACCTCGGCCGGCGACAGCTTCTCACTGGCGTAAAGATGCAGGCAGGCGTCGAGAATCTGAAAGGGCATCAACTCGCGTTCGGCCACCTGCTGGTCGGCCAGTTCGGGCCCCGGAACGGTGGCGAGCGTCGCGGCGATGCCGGCCAGGCCGAAGCGCGCGTGCAGGCGGTGCAGCAGCGCCTCGACCACCGTCTTCGGCACGTTGGCGATGACCGAGAGCGAGCCTTCGAGGTCGCCGCCGATGGTCGTGTAGCCGACCGCCTTTTCGCTCATGTCCCCGGTCTGGAGGAAGAGCGCGCCCGAGGTGTTGGCCCAGTTCCACATGCGTTGGCCGCGTAGCCGCGCCTGTACGTTCTGACGCGTCATCTCGCCCGGTGGCCGGCCGCCGAGCATCTGTCTCGTCACCTCGACCTCGCGGTCGTAGGCCTCGTCGAGCGGCACGGTGTGAAGCGCGACGCCGAGCGCCGCCGCCAGCTGATGCGCGGCGTCGCGCGTGTCGGCCTGCGAATGGCGGGTCGGCATGTAAAAGGCGGTGATGAGACCGCCGGCGGCGGCCGCGTCGGCGGCTGCCGCCGGGCCGAGGATTCTGGCGGCCGCACGCCAGGCGACCAGCAGCGTGAGCATCGAATCGCGCCCTCCCGACAGGGCGAGGCCGAGCGACTGGAAGGCGCCGGTCTTCGTGTAGTAGCTCTCGACGCCCATCGCCAGCGCCTCGAACAGATCGTCGAGCGCGTCGTCGCGGGCGTCGGTGGGCGGCGGCGACGGGGCCGGCAGGAAGAAGCTGCCGCCGGCCGGTGGCGGGTAGCGGAGTCCGCCGGCGTCGGCCGTGGCACCTTCGCTGCGCACCACGGCCACGGGACGTTCGCGGCGCACATGGTGCTCGCAGTCCGCCCGCCAGGTCGTGTGTTCGAGGCGCAGCCGCCGCGTGCGATCCAGATCCACCACCGCCGCGCTCGTCTGTTCCATGAAGCGCGGCGCTTCGTGCACCAGCCGCCCGTTCTGGAAGATGAACCCGCCGCCGTCGTAGATGAGACCGTCCTGGGCGCCGACGGCATTGGCGTAGACGAGCACCGTCTGGTTGTCGGCGGCGCGCGTGGCCAGCATCTCGCGGCGTGTTGCGTGGACGCCCATGCGGTAGGGCGAGGCTGAGACATTGACGATGATCTCGGCGCCCGAGAGGCAGCGGCGGCGCATCGGGCCATCCGGTGACCAGGCGTCCTCGCACACTTCCACGCCGACGGTGCCGAAGTCGAACTGGAACAGGTAGTCGCCAAGCGGCACACCGGCCGCGTCGAGCGCCAGGCCGGGGCCGCCGCGCGAGAACGTGCGTGCTTCGTAGAACACGTTGTAGGTGGGCAGCTTCTCCTTCGGCACGCAGCCAAGGATCCGGCCGCGATGGACGACGGCGGCGGCATTGAAGAGCAGCGGGCCCACCGGCACGGCCAGCCCCAGCACGTAGACGGTCGGCAGGTCGGCCGTCTCGGCAGCAAACGACTCGAGGGCCCGCCGCTGGGCGTCGAGGAACGCCCGCCACTGCACGAGATCTTCGGGGGGATAGCCGCCCAGCACCTGCTCGGGAAAGGCGCCGAGCGCGACCTCGTCGGCGGCCATCTCTCGGGCGGCGCCGACGACCCGCGCTAGGTTCGAGCGCACGGCGCCGACGGTGGGGCTGAGACTGGACACCGCCAGCTTCACGAGTCGCATGCCTCAGCTTACCGCGTCCCGGCCGGCGCGCCGGCTGCGGCCGGCGTGGTGGAACCTCGCCGCATGTTCCGTGCGTCCCACCTGCGTGCTCGACGTGCTGAAGCCCTTCGCGGCCGGACTGGCAACCTTCCTGACGCGACGCTCACCCAGTACACCTTGCGCATGACGGTGGTGGACATGTGCTGGGGGTTCGTCCTGTCGGCCCTGACCGCCGCGGCGATGGCGGCCGTCAGCAGCCCCGTGGCGCGCTGAGCCCGATCGCGCGCCGCGTGCCTGGTCAGCCGGTGGGTCCGAAGCGCGAGCTCCCCAGCGCGCGTTCGCCGAGCATCCGCCACGCCGACGGCCGCCCAGCCTTGGTCAGCCCGAACCCTCGAACGGCGTGATGTTCGATATGGGCCATGGCCTCGCTCACCGAGTCGGTGATGAGCATGAGGTCCAGGTCTCCCGGCGAGATGGTGCCGGCACTCACCATCGCCTCCAGCATCTGCCTGAACGGCCCCCAGTAATCCGCGCCGACCAGCACCACCGGGAACTGCCGGATCTTGCCGGTCTGGATGAGGGTGAGCGCCTCGGACAGCTCGTCGAGCGTGCCCAGTCCGCCGGGCATGGCCACGAAGGCGTAGGAATACTTGAAGAGCAGCACCTTGCGGACGAAGAAGTAGCGGCAGGTGACCGTGCGATCCAGATAGGGGTTGGGCTGCTGTTCGAACGGCAGCTCGATGTTGCAGCCAACCGACGGGCCACCGGCCTCCCTGGCGCCGCGATTGGCGGCCTCCATCACGCCAGGGCCGCCACCGGTCATCACCGTGAAGCCGAGCCGGGCGACGGCCGCACCCATCGCCCGCGCCTGCTCGTAGACGGGGTGGTCGGCGGTGAAGCGGGCCGATCCGAAGATGGTCACGCAGGGACCCACGAAATGCAGGGCCCGGTAACCGCGGATGAGGTCGCGCCCGACGCGCACGACCGTACCGAGTTCGCGGATACGGGCGCGGGGCCCTTCGAGCAGGACGATATCGAGCGGCGGTTTGGTGGACGGTGCTGGGACAGCAAAGGCGGGGGGCAACGGCATGGGCTTTCATCCTAACGCGGATGCCCACGGCGGGCCGGGCGCCTAGAACGAGAAGAGGTGCGTGTACTTGACGACCAGGCCCCGCCCGGCGGAGGTCAGGCCGTCGGTGTCCTGCTGCTCGTTGTAGACGAGGAAGAAATCGCTGAGCGGGCGGTGAATGAGGTTGAAGCGCACGTTCGACGAGAACTGCCGGACGTCGTTCCGGTACTGCACGAGCGCGTCGAGGAACATGTTGGTGTTGAAGGAGTAGCCCGATCGCCAGTTGACGAGCGTGGTGACGAACGAGGTCTGCGGCTCGTCGAGCGTGATGTCGGTGACCTGCAGTCCGACGTCGAGGAACAGGCGGTGGTTGGGCCGGTAGAGCAGACTCGTCTGGACGTTCTTCTGGCGCCCGCGCCAGAAGTCCCCGTGCGTGATGCGGGCCGACAGCGAGAGGGCGCGGCTATGGTCGGACTCGACCACCCACAGGTGCTGCGTCCAGTCGTAGCGGCCGACCGGGATGGCGACACCGCTGCGGATATTGAACGGGCGCGCGATCGCCTCGGTGCGCGGCTCGAGGGCGTACTCGATGCGGGAGCCGTTGTTCCATGTCACCTGCACCGCCATGTGCGCCTGGCGCGTGGCCAGATCGCCGTTCGGGGCGTAGTAGAAGAAGGAGCGCGCGTGCGGCTGCACCTGGCGGATACCGCGCCTGGCCAGCCACTCCGGCTGGAGGAACGACGCCCAATCGACGAAGTGCCGCCGGATGCCGGTGCGGCGCACGAATCCCATGTCGGCCTTGAAGCCTTCGTCGATGTTCATGAGCGAGTACTGCAGGCGCAGGCGGCTGTCTTCCCAGCCGATCGACCCCTTCGCGGTACCCTGGCCGCGGTCCTCCCCCGGCGTGTCCGAGCGGGCGACGAAGCCGTTCAGGCTCAAGCTCGTGAGCACGCGGAAGTTGGCATCGATGCCAGCGACGCGGTTGTAGTCGCCGCCATCACTCGCCGACTGGCGGGACATGACGATGGCGCCGATGTCGGCGTTGCCGAAGACGTCGCGCCGGACGCGCGCCACGCTGTAGTTCTGGCCCGGGCGATCGCCTGAGCCCTCGCTCTGCATGCTGAGGGCGCCGAGGCCGTAGTTGCCGGCCCGGCCCGTCACCCGCAGTCCGCCGTAGAGCGGCACCTGCGCGCCGTCGTCGGTCAGGCCGATGCGCCGGCTGAAGAAGAGCAGCAAATCCTCCTCAGGCGCCCGGAAGCGGCTCGTCTGGCGCTGGTTGCGCGGGATGTCACCGAAGTAGAAGACGCCCGAGTTCTCGAGGAAGAACTCGCGCTTCTCCGGGAAGAACAAGCTGAACTGCGTCAGGTTGACCTGCTGTTCGTCCGCCTCGGCCTGGGCGAAATCGGGATTGACCGTGGCGTCGAGGGTCAGCGACGGCGACAGGCCAGCCTTCACGTCGAGCCCGGCGCTCCGGTCGAGCGCGAAGCTGGTGCCGCCGAGCGGCCGCACCGCGCCGCCGAGCACGTACGGCTTGACGCGGATGTTGCGCCCCTGCGCCAGATCGGGCAGGCCGCCGAGCGTTCCGGCCGATGAGGCCCGCACGATGCTGAAGGCGCGCGCCACCGGCGACCAGTAGGTGACTTCGTTCTTCCGCCGGATCCGGCGGGCGAAGTTCAGGCCCCACAGGTGCCCGTCGCCCGGCTCGAAGCGCAGCGTCTTGAAGGGGATGCGGAACTCGGTCGTCCAGCCCTCGGCGGTGATGGCCGAGGCCACCCACCAGACCGCGTCCCAGTTCGGATTGACGTCGCGGCCCTCGTTGGCGATCTGGGTGTCGGCGCGAGCGCCAGCGGCGTTGGTGGCGAAGACGAAGCCATTGCGACGGTCGGCGAAGGTGTCGAGCAGCACCTCGAAGGTGTCCTGCTCGGTGCCGGCAAAGTCCTTGTGGATGTCGTTCACGACGATTCCCGCCGGGTTGGAATCGCGGCAACGCGCGCCGATGTAGAGGAACTCGTCGTCGAAGGCGACGTAGGCTTCGGTGGCCTCGCTGGCCGGCTGGCCTTCCCGCGGGTCCGCCTGCACGAAGGCCTCGGCAGCGGGCGCCGTCTGCCAGACGGCGTCGTCGAGCACGCCGTCGATGATGACCGGCGTTGGAGCACGAACGGCGGTGAGCGTGCGGCGGCCGTCGCTCGACGACACGGGCAGGGTCTGGCTCGTGGCCGGGGCGGCCGCCAGCAGCGCCACGACCGCCATCCATGGGCACAGCGCGCGGCGCGACATGTGCCGGTAGTGTAACGCGAGTTGCGCGTGACATTGTTTGACAGCCACCAACGTCGTCTGGTTCACTCTCTGTCGAAGCTCCTGGAGGGGTAGGGTATGCGAGTGACCGTGAAGATCGGAATCCTGATGCTGGTGGTGCTGGCGTCATCGGCGACGACGGTACTGGCGCAGGCCACCGGCCAGATCAACGGCGTGGTCGTCGATGCCTCGGGTGGTGTGCTGCCCGGCGTGACGGTCGAGGCGACCAACACGGCCACCGGTGCCGTACGCACGGCAGTGAGCGGTGCCGACGGCCTCTACACGCTGCCGCTCCTGCAGCCGGGCGTCTACGACGTCAAGGCGTCGCTCGCCGGCTTCCGCGTCGCCGTTCATGAAGGCGTGCGCGTGACGGTCACCGAGACCGCCCGCGTCGCCTTCGACATGGAGGTCGGCCAGGTGAGCGAGACCGTGACGGTCACCGCCAAGGCCAACCTCGTCGAGACCGCCAACGCGACCCGCGGCATCGTCATCGACGAGCAGAAGGTCGTCGATCTGCCGCTCAACGGCCGCAATTTCACCCAGCTCGGCACGCTCATTCCGGGCGTGGTCGCGCCGCCGACCGGCCTTGGCGGCCAGGGCGGCGACGCCACGCCGGGCGGCTTCGGCAACGTCACCGGCGGCTTCAACGTCAACGGCATGCGCAACCAGTCGAACAATTTCCTGCTCGACGGCGCCACCAACAACGACACTTTCAACACCGGCTTCGTGCTGCGGCCGCCGCCGGATGCCATTCAGGAGTTCAAGATCCTGACCCACGCCTTCGGCGCCGAGTACGGCAGGAACGCGGGCTCGGTCGTCAACGTCGTGACCAAGTCGGGCAGCAACACGTTCTCGGGGGCGGCCTGGGAGTTCAACCGCGACGACGCGCTGCAGGCGCGCAACTTCTTCGCGCCCGGCAACCAGCCCAAGCCGGAACTGAAGCAGAACCAGTTCGGGGCGACGCTCGGCGGACCGGTCGTCAAGAACCGGCTGTTCGGGTTCGGCTACTACGAGGGCTTCCGCAACGACGCCGGCATCACCAACAACGTGCTGGTGCTGTCGGAAGCGCAGCGGACTGGCAACTTCGGTGCGACCTCGATCCGTGATCCGCTGACCGGCCTGCCGTTCCCGGGCAATACCATCCCGGCCAACCGCATCAGCCCAGCGGCCGCGCGTCTGCTGAGCGAGTTCGTGCCGCTGCCGAACTCGCCCGGCAACCGCTACATCATCTCCCCCACGGTGAACGACGTGCGCGACCAGTACGGCGCCCGCTTCGATTTCCAGGTGTCCGAGAAGCAGTCGGTGCTCCTGCGCTATATGCGCAGCGACACCGACCGCACGACGCCGCGGGTGATCGCCGCCGTCGATCAGAAATCGCTGGCCACGCTGCAGGATGCCCTGGTCTCGCACAGCTACGTCTTCCGCTCCAACCTGATCAACCAGGCGCGCTTCTCGATCAACCGCATCAGCGCCAACCCGGCCGTCACGAGCGGCCTGAATCCACGCGACTTCGGCATCAATTTCGCCAACACCAATCCGCTGGCGGCGGGCCTGCCCTCGTTCAACGTTGCCGGCTTCTTCGGTGGCGGCACTTCCGCGCTCGGCGATCCGCAGCAGCCCTTCGTGAACCGTGTCAACCACGTGTGGCAGGCGGCCAACGACGCGACCTGGATTGCCGGCCGCCACTCGCTGAAGTTCGGGGTCGATGTGCGCCGTGAGGCGATGAACATCGCTTTCATCAACCGTCCCAACGGCGACCTCACCTTCAACGGCGGCTTCACCGGTAACGGTGCGGCGGACTTCCTGCTCGGCTTGCCGTCGCAGGCGCGCGCCACCACCACCCAGGCCATCCAGGACGGCTACGGCTGGCTCTTCGCCGGCTACATCCAGGACGACTTCCGTGTCACGCCGCAGCTCACCGTCAACCTCGGGCTGCGCTACGAACTGCCGACGCCGTTCATCGACAAGAACGACGCCATCACCGGCTTCCACACCGGGCAGCAGTCGACGGTCTATCCGAATGCCCCGGCCGGGCTCGTCTACGCCGGCGACACCGGCGTGCCGCGCGGCATCGTGCCGACCGACAAGAACAACTTCGCGCCGCGGGTGTCGGTGGCCTGGGATCCCTTTGGTGATGGGGCAACGAGTGTCCGCGGCGCCTTCGGCGTCTTCTACGACGCGCTGGCCGGTCAGGGCGACTTCTTCCAGAGCGGGGTGCTGTCGCCGCCCTTCACGCCGCTGGTCGAGCTGAACACACCGACGCCCATCACGCTCGCCGATCCGCTGGCGGCCGTGGCCGGTCCGCCCAACCCGTTCCCGCCCAACCTCACGATCATCGGCTGGGGC
Source organism: Acidobacteriota bacterium (assembly GCA_018000455.1). Classification (GTDB taxonomy): domain Bacteria; phylum Acidobacteriota; class Vicinamibacteria; order Vicinamibacterales; family UBA2999; genus CADEFD01. Next base: position 30,165 of record JAGNJW010000030.1, on the reverse strand, counting down.
GACGAGTTCAAGTCGCCGTACGCGTACCATTTCAACCTCGGCGTGCAGCGGCAGTTCGCCGGCAAGATCGGCGCCGAAGTGGCCTACGTCGGCTCGCGCGGCCACAACCTGCCGATGTTCCTCGAGGTGAATCCCGGCGTCTACACGCCGGGCCAGACGACCCGCGGCGCCCGCCTCATGCCGGCGTTCTCGCTGGTGCGGCCGACCTTCTCGGTGGCGCAGTCGTGGTTCGATTCGCTGCAGACGAGCGTGCGGCTGCTACCGACTGGCGGCTTCAACATGCTGGCGTCCTATACGCTCGGCAAGGCCACCGACCACGTCTCGGGCCTGAACATCGGCGGGGAGTCGCGTCCCGTGCTGCCGGTGGCGCAAGGCGACGAGGCCAGCATCGACGCGGCGCTGGCGGCCGAAAAGGGGCCGGCGCTGTTTGATGCGCGTCATCGCTTCGTGTTGAGCTTCGGCTACGAGCTGCCGCGGTTCGAGGACAAGCCGGTGGCGCTCAGGGCGATTGCCGGCGGCTGGCAGTTGAACGGCATCTACCAGGCGCAGACGGGCTTCCCGTTCTCGGTCAACCAGGGAGGAGTGCTCGACATCCGTTACCAGACGCAGCGTCCCGACGTGACGTGCGATCCGAACAACGGGCCGAGGACCACGGCGCAGTGGTTCGACACGAGCTGCTTTGTCGCGCGCAGCCTGGCGGCCTCGGGCGAGCGGCCGGGCAACGCCGGCCGAAACGGCGTGCGGGGGCCCGGCTTCCAGAGCACCGACCTGTCGATCTTCAAGAACTTCGACTTCGCCGGACGGCACCGCGTGCAGGCGCGCATCGAAGCGTTCAACGTGTGGAACCAGGCCCGCTTCCGCAATCCGAGCGGCACGTTTGGCACCGCACCCTTCGGCCAGATCACGGCGGCCGAAGACGGCCGTATCATCCAGCTGGCGCTCAAGTACTCGTTCTAGGAACAGGGAACAGGGAGCAGGGAACAGGGAACAGGGAACAGGGAACAGGGGGGACGACGCTGAGGTACCGCCACGCTGCCACACTGTCACGGCGCCAGGTCGTTCGCGGCGTCGTCGCAAGCGCCGTTGGCGCGCTCGTCGCCAGGCCGACGCTGTTCGGGCAAGCGCCGGGAATCGTGACCGGGCCGGGCGTGCGTCCGCTGGTCACCGACGGCGTCGCCTCGACGTTCGTCGGCGACGACGCCGCGGTCGTCTGGGCACGCGCCGACCGGTCGGCGCGCATGATCGTCGAGTACGCCACCAGCGACACGTTCCGGAACGCGCGGCGCGTCGTTGGCCCGTCGGCCCTGGAGGGCAGTGACTTCACGGCCCGCGTGCACCTCACGGATCTGCCGCGCGGGCAGCGGGTGTTCTACCGGGTGTCGTTCCAGGACCTCTCCGACATCCGCCAGTTCAGTCAGCCAGTGGCGGGGCAGCTCGGCACGGCGCCGGCGCCCGGGGCCCGTGACGTGTCGCTGGTCTTCTCAGCCGACACGGTGGGGCAGGGCTGGGGCCTCGACCCCGCCTTCGGTGGCATGCAGACCTACGCCAGCATGCTCGGCGTTGAACCTGATCTGTTCGTGAATCTCGGCGACGCCATCTACGCCGACGCGCCCCTGTCGACGGAAGTGCCGCTCGACGACGGCCGCGTCTGGAAGAACCTCACGACCGAGGCCAAGAGCAAGGTCGCCGAGACGCTGGCCGAGTACCGCGGCAACTACCGCTACAACCTGCAGGACGCGCACATGCGGCGCTTCAATGCCGCCGTGCCACAGCTCACCGTGTGGGACGACCACGAGGTGCGCGACAACTGGTACTTCGAGCGCCGCCTCGACGATGACCCGCGCTTTGCCGAGAAGTCGGTCGCCCTGCTGGCCGCCCGCGCCCGGCAGGCCTGCTTCGAGTACACGCCGATGCCGTTCGAGGCCGTGGATCCGGAGCGGCTCTACCGCTCGGTGCGCTACGGCCCGCTCGAGGTGTTCCTGCTCGACCACCGCAGCTACCGCGGCGCCAACAGCGGCAACCGGCAGACGACGCTGGGCGAGGCGTCGGCGCTGATGGGTTCGGCGCAGGTGGCCTGGCTCAAGCGGGCGCTCGTCGCCAGCACGTCGACGTGGAAGGTCATGGCCAGCAGCCTGCCAATCGGTCTGGTCGTGCGCGACTTCCCGTCGAACTTCGAGGCCGTGGCCCAGGGCGACGGCGGCGGACCACTCGGCCGCGAGCTCGAGATCGCCGACCTGCTGCGCTTCATCAATGACGAGCGCATCGACAACGTCGTGTGGATCACGGGCGATGTGCACTACGCCGCCGCCCACCACTACGATCCGGCGAGGGCACGCTTCACTGAGTTCGCACCCTTCTGGGAGTTCGTCGCCGGACCGCTCCATGCCGGCACCTTCGGCCCCAACGTGCTCGATGCCACCTTCGGCCCGGAAGTCCGTTTCCTGTCGATTCCCGACGGCATGAAGCCGAATCGCCCCCCGAGCGACGGCCTGCAGTTCTTCGGGCGCCTGGTGGTCGACGCCGTGACCGAGGCGCTGCGGGCGAGCCTGCACGAGCGCGGCGGGCGCGAGATCTACGCGATCACCCTGGCCCCGGGCCGCGTGTGAGCGCCGGCGCGACCGCCGTCGTCAACTACGCGGCGTATCAACTCCGGTGGTGTGCGGCGATCCTCGGCGCGGCCACCGGGCATGGCGCTCGGGACGCTAGGCGGTCACACCGAGCAGCGCGGCGACCTGATCGACGAGCATCTGCCGGGTCACCGGCTTGTGCAGCAACACCGTGAACGGCGCGTGCGCGATGCCGGCTTCGAGTTCGTCGGCGTAGCCGGAGACGAACAGGACCTTCACGTCGGGTCGTTGGGCGCGGATGGCGGTCGTGAGCGCCGGGCCGCTGATATTGGGCATCACCACGTCGGTGATGACGAGATCGATGCCGGCGCCGCGGGCCTCGAACAGCTCGAGCGCGTCACGCCCGTCGGCGGCCTCGATGACCGTGTAGCCGGCCTTTTCGAGGAACCGCGAGAAGAGCCCGCGTACTTCGGGGTCGTCTTCCACCAGCAGCACGGTGGCGCCCGCCGGCTCGTCGAGCGCGGGAGGAGGCGTCTCACGCGGGCGCGGCGCGGGCAAGGCCGCATCGAGCACGGCCGGGAGCAGCACGTGCACGGCGGTGCCGGCGCCGGGCGAGGTGTCGATCCACGTGTAGCCGTCGCTCTGCTTGACGATGCCGTAGACCATCGACAGCCCGAGTCCGCTTCCCTTGGTGATGTCCTTGGTCGTGAAGAAGGGCTCGAAGGCCTGCGTGGCGGTGTTCTCGTCCATGCCGCAGCCGGTGTCGCGCACCGAGAGCAGCACCCAGGCGCCGGTTGGCACCCGCACCGGCAGCGACTCGTGTGCCCACGGTTCGTCGAGGACGAAGTTGGCGGTGGCGATCTCGAGCGTGCCGCCGTCGATCATCGCGTCGCGTGAGTTGATGGCCAAGTTGAGCACGACCTGCTCGATCTGGCCGGGATCGACCTTGACGGCGGCCAAATCCGGCGCCAGCGTGCTGACGAGCTGCACGTCTTCGCCGATGACGCGCGTGAGCATGCGCTCGAGCGTGCGCACCGTGACGTTGAGGTCGAGCACCTCGGGCATCAGAATCTGGCGGCGTCCGAACGCCAGGAGCTGGCGGGTGAGCGAGGCAGCACGATCCGTCGCCGTCTGGATGCTGCGCAGCAGGCGCCGCCTGGCCGGGGCATCGAGCTCGCCGGCACCGAGCGCTTCGGCATGGCCGCCGATCACCTGCAGCAGGTTGTTGAAGTCGTGGGCGACGCCACCGGCGAGGCGGCCGAGCGCGCCGATTTTCTGCGAGCGGCGGAGCTGTTCGGTGAGGTCTTTGTTGTCCTGCAGCGCCGATTCGAGCCGCGTGCGGTCATCGCGGTCGTGCACGGTGACGAGCGACCAGCCGGTGGTGTCGAGCCGCTCGACATGCACGTCGGCCGGACACCAGGCGCCGTCGGCACGAAGATAGGCGGCCGTGCGCCGGGAGTTTGGGCTCGGCGGCACCAGCGGTCCCATGCTCTCGGGCCCGGGCGGCGCGGTGACGTAGCGCTCGAGCAACGCGCCCTCGAGCGTGGCGGCCGAGACGCCGACCAAGCGCTCGAAGGCGGCATTGACCCGCACCAGGCAGCCGTCGCGGTCGACGATGGTGAGGGCTTCCGCGACCGCATCGATCGGCACGGCCGCGGTCAATGCCTGTACCGGGCGCCGCCGGGCCTGCCGGAGCGAGGCGCCGAGCGGATCGCGGGCGACCTCGGCCGTCGGGCCGCGATCCATCAGCCACGCGCGCTCGAACGGCGTCATGGCTCGGGGATCACGCCGGTGGCCGGCGTCTCCCTGCGGTGGGCGGTTGCGGTGCGCCATGGAGTGCTGCCCTGCGTCATCGTCACACAGATTTCCCGAATTCGGAATCGGCGCGTCGGCAAGCAACTTGAACCGGCGACGGCCACGCCCCGCGGTGCGGCCCGAAGACAGCTGCCCGTCAAGCCTCGAACATGCTCTCGGTGGCGCGCACCTGCTCACCGACGTCGGCGATGAGATCCGCCCCCTCGCTGAGCAGCGTCACCCGCTGCGCGAGCGGCAGGGCGTGCGTCAGGCGGTCGAGTTGGGCCGGATCCTGATCGTGCTGCGCCGGCAACGGCGTGACCCAGTAGCCCATCCATTCGGCGAGCTGGCACGCTACCGATACTCGCACCAGCATGTCGGTCGGGCCCATGGCTTCCGGATTGTGGTGATGTGCGGCGACGTCCTGGAAGACCTGTGGCAGGAGCAGTTGCTGCGCAAACCACTGGCCGGCCTCGCAGTGATCCATCCCCAGCAAATCGCGCTCGAGCCGCAGCAACTCGGCGCCCCGCACGTCGGCGGCGTCGAGAAACGCGGGGTACTGCTGTGGATGGGCGACGATGAGCGCCATCCGGCCGATGTCGTGCAGCAGTCCGGCGGTGTATGCGTCGGCAGGGCTGCCGCCCACCCTGAGCGCGATCTGTTCGGCCGTGGCTGCGCAGGCAATGTTGTGACGCCAGGCGCGCTGCACGGCCGGCAGTCTTAGAGCCTGGCCGAGATAGCGGCGCAGGCCGATGGTCGCCGCTAGCGCGCGGATGCGCGCAATGCCGAGCAGCGTCGTGGCGTGGCGAATGCTCGTGACCTCGCCGCGGATGCCGTAGTAAGCGGTGTTGGCGGCCCGCAGCACCTCTGCCGCGATCGTGGCATCGGTCGACACGGTCTCGGCCACCTCGCTCAGCCCGACCTCCTCCCGCGCCAGGAGGCCGATGAGCTTGACGGCCACCGACGGAATCGGCGGCAGCTCGCAGTTATTGCGCAGCAGACGGGCCTTGGCGGGCGGGGTCGTCCGCCCGACGCCCGCTGCCAGGTCTGTTGTGTGTCCGTTGGTGTCCACCTCGGCCTCGCATCGGGAATCGGCAGTTACCCGGGCTGGCTCCAGTCCAAGGGACGTGGGGTCGATCGGCGCTGGCCGAGGCCCAACGCCTACGACGCCGACTGACCGATGAGCGCGGCGACGTGCTTGAGCAGGGCGCTGCGTGTCACCGGTTTGGTCACGTGCGCGGCATACGGATCCTGACCGTCGAGCTCGAGTTGATCGGTGTAGCCGGAGACGAACAGCACACGCACGCCGGGATTGCGGGCGCGCAGTGCGCTCACGAGTGACGGCCCGCTCACGTTCGGCATGACCACGTCGGTGACGACGACGTCGATGGCCGCCGCATGCCGCTCGAAGATCTCAAGCGCCTCCCGGCCGTCGCCCGCCTCGAGCACCACGTAGCCGCCATCCTTGAGGAAGGTAGTGAAGATGGTCCGCACTTCGGGATCGTCTTCGACCAGCAGCACCGTGCCGCCCGCCGACTCGATGCGGCTACTGGCCGAGCCGTCGTCGCGGGCCGCGACGACGTCGTCGTCGTGCACGGCCGGCAGCAGCACGTGCACGCTCGTGCCGGCACCTGGCGCGGTCTCGATCCAGGTGAAGCCGCCGCTCTGCTTGACGATGCCGTAGACCATCGACAGGCCGAGGCCGCTGCCACGGCTGGCGTCTTTCGTCGTGAAGAAGGGCTCGAACGCCTGTGCTGCCGTCTCAGGATCCATACCCGTGCCGGTGTCGAGCACCGACAGCAGCACCCAGTCTCCGCCAGGCACCGACACCGGCAGCGAGGCATGGCTCCAGGGGTCGGACAGCAGGAAGTTCGCCGTCGCCACTTCGAGCGTGCCGCCTTCCACCATCGCATCGCGGGCGTTGATGGCGAGGTTGAGCAGCACCTGCTCGATCTGGCCGGGGTCGACCTTCACGCGCATGAGGTCTGGCGCCAGCGAACTGACGAACTGGACGTCTTCGCCGATGACGCGCCCCAGCATGTGCTCGAGCGACAGCACCGTCACGTTGAGGTCGAGCACCTGTGGCACGAGCACCTGACGGCGGCCGAAGGCCAGCAGTTGCCGCGTCAGGGAGGCCGCCCGATCGGTGGCGCGCTGGATGCGCTGCAGCAACCGCCGCCGCGACGGATGGTCCAGACCTTCCGCGCCGAGCGTCTCGGCGTAGCCGGCGATCACCTGCAGCAGGTTGTTGAAGTCGTGGGCCACGCCGCCGGCCAGCCGGCCGAGCGCGCCGATCTTCTGCGAGCGCCGCAGCTGTTCGGCCAGATCGTGGTTGGCGCCAAGCGCGTCGGTGGCGACCCGGCGCCAGCGCTGATTGCGCAGGGTGACGAAGACCGGGGCCGAGGGGCCGTGCCCTGCCGGCGTGAATTCCATGTCGATCGGCACCACCTCGCCGTCGCGTGTCGCCGTGACCGTGAGCGTCGGGGGCCTCGTGTCGGCGTGGCCGGCGGCTGGCGCGCTGGGCAGCAACGACAGCAGGTCGCGGCCCACGCAGTCGGCGGCGGAGGGCTGACCGAGTTCGACCGCGAAACGGTCGGAGGCCAGGAGCACCCGGCCGTCGCCATCCACGAGCGCAGCGCCGTCGCCGGCATGCTGGAACAACAGCGGCCAGTCGGCGGCCGCCGTGGCACCGCCCGGCCTGGCCGCCGTGCTGGCGTCGTCGGCCGTGCGCGCCAGCGTCAGCCGCAGGCGGTCAAAAGGCGTGGTCTCGGCCGGGACCCGCGTGGTGACCCAGTTGGCCACCTGCGCTGGCGTGGCATCACTCGGCAGCAAGTCGGCATCGAGCTGAACGGCCGCCTCGGCCGGCACGCTCGAAGGCGCCAGGACGGCCACCGGCGTGCGGCGGGAGCCGGCATGCGCGCGCAGGCGGCGGCACACGTCGACGGCGTCGAAGGCCGGGGGCGCATCGCCCAGCACGACCGCGTCGGGCGCGTGCATGACGAGCGCCGACAGCGCCGCGCTGGCGTCGGTGACCGCTTCCACCCCGTAGCCCTGCGTGTCGAGCAGGGCGGCCAGCTGGCGCCGAAAACCGTCGCCGCCACCGGCCACGAGCACCGTTCGACGGGCCGGAGGGGGACCGGCACGCCGACTCGGAGACTGACTACTCACGTGGGTCCTTCCGTTCGCCGGGCCTGCAAGTTCCGGCGACGGACCATCATGGCATCCATGCTGCACGGAAATTCACGCCGGCGCGAATTTTCTGTGCAGCGCCTCGGCGTGCCGAGCGCACGGGCCACTCACCGAGCGCCGCTGCGGGCGGGAAGCGCGAAGCGTCAGGCGCCGCCGTGCGTCAGCTTGCGTGCCCAGCCGAGCGCATCGGCATAGGCATCGGGCAGCGTGTCGGCGTCGAGACCGAGCGAGGTCGCGACTGCCGCGGCGTCATGCCAGCGTCCCTGCTCGAAGTGGATGACGGCGTCGAGCGCGCGGCGGGCGGGGTTCGTCTCGCCGCTCAGGGCGGCGTGGATTTCCGGGTCGAGCGGCAGTTCGCCCAGCACCGCCTCCATCGGGTGCCCGAGCAGCACGTCGAGCAGGGAACAGAGCCCGAGCAGGAAGTACGCCGCACCCTGATCGGAGCGGTCGAGGGCCTGACCGAGCAACTCGCAGCAGCGCGCGCGGATGACCGTCATCGTCACCAGTTCCGTCGGGCCGCGGTTGAGGCCGGCCAAGGCCCAGATCGCACTCCACTTGCGCACCTGGTCGAGCCCGAGCAGGAGCAGCGCTTCGCGAATCGAGTGCACCTCGCGCCTCAGGCCGAAGCCGGCCGAGTTGACCGACCGCAGCACGCGGTAGGAGAGCGAGGCGTCGTGTTTGAGCAGGTCTTCGATGGCGCCAAGTGACACCGACGGCTGATTCAAGGCCGCGACGAGCCGCATCTGCGTCACGTGGCCGGCCGGCAGCGCGCGGCCCGAGAAGGTCGCCGGGCGGCAGAAGTAGTAGCCCTGGAAGAGCGAGCAGCCGGCCGTGCGGGCCCGCTCGAAGACCTCGGCGGTTTCGACCTTTTCGGCCACCACCGTCACGCCCGCGGCCAGCAGGCGCTTGGTCGTCGTCTGGAGCTGGTCGGGGGCGAGCGCGAGCACGTCGAGCTTGACGAACCGCGCCAGCGGCACCAGCGCCTCGGCCGCCGAACCCGGCACGAAGTCGTCGAGGGCCAGGGCGTAGCCCCGATTGTGGAGCGATCGGCACATCGCCTCCACCTCGGGCGTCACCGACACGCTCTCGAGAATCTCGAGCACGACCTGCTCGGGATCGAACAGGCCGCTCGCGTCGGCGAGCAGCGTTTGCCCGTCCAGGTTGATGAAGGCGCGGCGCCCGTCGGTCAGCGTGTCGAAGCCGATGCCCAGCAAGGCATCGCCAATGACCCGCGCCGATACGCTGACGTCGACCTCGTTGCAGGCGTCAGCCGCCGAGGTGGCCCGATACAGAAGTTCGTAACCGAAGACCTGCTGGCGCGCGTCGAGGATCGGCTGCCGCGCGACGTGAACCTGATTGACCGTGGCTGCCATCCGGGAGGAACATCGGCCGGCCCGGGCTGCTCTTGAATGCAGGCCGGCGGCTCCGTCCGCGCGCTCAGCCTTCGAAGAGCCGGTCGAGCGTGTCGAGCAGCGTGCGGGACGTGAACGGTTTCTGCAGCAGGCGCTCGACCGCCTCGCCGCCTGCGAAGACGCTCTCGGAATACCCCGACATGAAGAGCACGGGCACGCCGGGGTAGCGGGCGCGCACGCGCCGGGCGACTTCGAGGCCGTTGCCGCCCGGCAGCACGAGATCGGTCAGCAGCAGGTCGAGCGCCGGCAGCGTGTCGCACCTCAACTCGGCGCTCGCCAGGCCATCGGCCTCGTGGACGAAGTGGCCGGCCCGGCGGAGAATCTCCGCCACGATGTGTCGCACGTCGGCCTCGTCCTCGACCAACAGCACGATCTTGGCGCCGCTCGGCGACGCGGTCCGGAGCCTGGCGGTTCGCTCAGGTGCCTGCGTCCAGGGGACGTAGAGCCGGACGCTGGTGCCCGAGCCGGGCACCGACTGCACGGCGATGTGCCCGCCGGCCTGTTCGGCGATGCCCCGGCAGATGGAGAGGCCGAGGCCGGTGCCGCGGCCGGGCGCCTTGGTCGTGAAGAAGGGCTCGAAGACATGGCGCTGCACCTCCTCCGACATGCCATGGCCGGTGTCGTCCATCTGCAGCCGCACCCACGGTCCCGGGCCGCCGACGCCGTCGGCGGATTCCGCCTCGGTGACATAGCTCGTGGCGATGACCAGGTGCCCGCCCTCCGGCATGGCGTCGCGCGCGTTCAAGGCAAGGTTGAGCACCACCTGTGCCACGTGCGAGTCGGCCATCATGGCGGTCGCGGGAGAAGCGTCGAGCTGCCACTGCACCTCGATGGTCTCGCCGAGGGTGCCGGTGATGAGCGAGCGAAGCCCTGCGAGCGCGGCATTCAGGTCGATGATGGAGGTCGCACCAGGGTTGCGCCCGGAGAAGGTGAGCAGGCCCGACGTGATACGAGTGGCTTGCGCGACCGCCCGGCCCAGGGCATCGACCCTCACGCGCATGGCTGCCGGCAGGTGCGCGTCGTCGGTCATGGCATCGAGATGGCCCTGCATCACCGTGAGCAGGTTGTTGAACTCGTGCGCGACACCGCCCGACAGCTTGCCGATGACCTCCATGCGCTGGGCGGCGAGCAGCCCGGCGTCGATCCGCCCGAGCGCCGTCACGTTGGTGAACGCCGTCAGGAAGCACTCACGGCCGTCGAGGACGATGCGGCTCGTGTGCGCCAGCAGGCGCAACTCCTCGCCGCGAGCGTTCTGGAACCTGACTTCGCGCCCGGCCGACGGCGTGGCCTCGGCCTCGGCGATCTGGGTCTCGCGGTCGTTGGCGTCGCGGTAGTGCCCGAAGTCGTAGACCGTGCGGCCGCGGAGTTCGTCGACCGAGAAGCCCGAGAGGGATTCGGCGACGCCGTTCACGGCGACGACCTCCCCGGTGTCGACCGCGCTGACGACGAGCGGCAGCGGGCTCGCCTCGAAGAGCGCCTGAAACGAGTCGTGGCCCTCCGGCCGGCCATCTGACAGGGCCGACACGAACGACCGCACGGCTCTCGGGAGCCGGGGGGGTACCTTGCTGCGCTCAAGCATCCGGCGACGCCTCGAGACGATTACCGTGGTGAGGATCGAGTTGGGGGCGGGCTCGAGCTCCTCGTCAGGCGCCCATGCGCCTCATCCGTGGAGCACAGATGCTACACATTTCAACAGGCGTTGCACACAAAATATTACAAGACTCGAGTCGGCCGGATGACGTCGGCCAGGCCGGCGTGGGCGTGCCGGGCCTGGCCGCCAGTCGTGCTATGGTTTGGGCGCCGTGTCCGTGGACCCGCCCGCGCCCGCCTGGGTATCCGGTCCGCCGCCCGCCGAGTGGCTGGCCGCCGTCAACCGGCAGTCTCTCGCGGTTCGACTTCTGGCGACCACCGTTCACGACGTCAACAACATCCTGCAGGTGATGAGCGGCGCCGCCGAAGTGCTGGCGCTCGACCCGACGCCAGCGGCGGTCGCCAAACGCACGACGTCCATCGTCGGGCAGTCGGCGGCTGCCACGGCCGTGCTTCACAACCTGATGGCGTTCCTTCGGGCCGACGCCCCGGCAGGCGACGGCGCCCGGCCGTTCGCCCTGGCGCAGCAGGTCTTCGCCTTCCGTCAGCACGCCTTCAAGAAGCTGCGGCTCACCGCGTCAGCCGAGGGCGACGACGTCGTGTGCGCGATGGCACGGCACGAACTGCAGCAGGTGCTGCTCAACCTGGTCGTGAACGCCGAGCAGGCCCTGGCCGGACAGGTCGGGGGGCTCATCCGGTTGACCGTGCAGGGTGGCGAGGTGGTGACGATCGCGGTGGAAGACAACGGCCCCGGGATCCCCGCTGCGCGCGCGGCGGCGATCTTCGGATGGCCGCCGCTGCCGGGCGCGTCGGCCGGCACGCTCGGGATCGGCCTGCAGGTGGCCCGGCACCTCGTCGAGGCCGTGGGTGGGGCGCTCAGGATCGAGGCGCCGCCGGCCGGTGGTACCCGGATCGAGGTGACGGTCGCGGCGCTATCCGGCACCAAGCATCCGCGGGACTAGGCCGCCGACACCGCCTCGTCGCCTCCGAGGCGGTTCAGCTTGTCGATGAGCGTCGTGCGGCTCAAGTTGAGGAGCCGCGCCGCCTGGCGCTTGTTGCCGCCGGTCTTCTCCAGTCCGCGTCGCAGCAGCTCGCGCTCGAGTTGCGACATGACGGACGTGAAGTCGAGACCTTCGTCGGGAATCGTGACCGGCGTGAGCAGCGTCGAGTGGCCGGGGTGGCGGACGTCCTCGGGCAGCATCGACGGCGCCACCTCGCACTCCCTGCCGCTCATCGCGACCGCGTGCTCGACGGCGTTCTCGAGCTGGCGGATGTTGCCCGGCCACGCGTAGTCCATGAGCGCGCGCAAGGTCGCCTGGCCGAGCACCTTGCCGCTGAGGCCGTTGCTCTTGCACGACTTGAGCAGGAAGTGCTGGGCGATGAGGGCGATGTCCTCGCGCCGGCTGCGCAGCGGCGGCAGTGTGATCGGCACGACATTGAGGCGGTAGAAGAGGTCCTCGCGGAAGGCCCCTTCCTTGACCAGCTTACGGAGGTCGACATTGCTGGCGGCAATCACGCGGATGTCGAACTTGAACGATTTCGACTCGCCGACCCGCTCGACTTCGCGCTCCTGCAGGGCGCGCAGCAGCTTGGCCTGGAGCGCCAGCGACATCGAGCCGACTTCATCGATGAAGAGCGTGCCCTTGTGGGCCAGCTCGAAGCGGCCGACGCGCGCGTTCACCGCGCCCGTGAAGGCGCCCTTCACGTGGCCGAACAGTTCCGCTTCGGCGAGGCTTTCGGGAATCGCCGCCGAGTTGAAGGCCACGAAGTGCTGGTCGCGCCGCGGGCTGTTGAAATGAATCGTCCGCGCGATCAGCTCCTTGCCGGTGCCGGTCTCGCCCTGGATGAGGACACCGCTGTTCATCGGCGACACCAGTTCCAGCGTCGAGAACACGTGCTGCATGGCGGCGCTGCGGCCGACCACGCTGTCGAAGCTGAAGCGGTCGTGCAACTGGGCCCGTAGCTGCGCGTTCTCGATGCGCAGCCGGCGCTCGGTGATGCCGGCGTGCAGCACGTGCGCCAACTGACCCAGCTGGAACGGCTTGATGAGGAAGTCGATGGCGCCGCGCTTGATGGCCCGCACGGCCTCCTCGACGCCGCCGAAGCCGGTCATCACGACGGCCTTGATCTCGGGGTAGCGGGCGAGGGCGGCGTCGAGCACGTCCATGCCGTCGGCGTCGGGCAGACGCAGGTCGACGACCAGCGCATCGTAGGCGAAGCCGGCGAGACGTTCAGTGGCGTCGGCGGCGTCAGCCGCCTGGGCGACGGCGAAGCCCTGGGCTTCGAGGGACTCGGCGATCAGTTCGCGGAGGGCGGCTTCGTCTTCGACGACGAGAACGGTCGGGGGAGGTGCTTGTGTCATGGTTGCTCGAACTGGCAGCACTACTGCTCTAGTGCTTCTCGGTCGGGAGGCGTCGCCTCCACAGGTTTCCTGCACACTGCCGATTACCGTTGAGCGAGGGTAGCAACTCCCATGCCGTCAGAACCAATTCTGAGAATAGAAGCGCTGGTCGTCGACGACGACGAAGCCGTCCGCGAGGTCATCTCCTCGTATTTCACCAAGCTGGGGATGACCGTGACCGGCGCCACCGACGGCCGAACCGCGATTGCCGCCCTCGAACGCTCGAACGGCCGGTTCAAGGTGGTGGTGACCGATCTGAGCCTGCCGGGCGCCGATGGGCTGGCCGTTCTCAAGGCGGCGCGCCAGGCCAATGCCTCCAGTTACGTCGTGATCGTCACCGGATATGCCTCGCTCGACTCGGCCATCGCGGCCGTCCGGCTCGGCGCCTACGACTACTTGACCAAGCCCTTTTCGCTCGGGCAGCTCGACGTCATTCTGCGCAGAATCGTCGACCGCGAGTCGCTCGAACGGGAGAATCGCCAGCTGCTCCAGCACGAGGTGGCACCGCTGCCCGGGCGCCCGGGCCTCTCCACGACCGAGCTCGGCGATCGTCTGACCCGCATCGAGTCGGCCCTCGGTCGCATCGAGGCGTCGCTCGGTAGTCACCAATTGGCGTCGTTGCACCGACGATAGCGTGTCGGTCCGCCGACACCGGCCGTACAGAACTGCACAGAACGCCGGTCACGCCGTGCCCTGAGGCGGTGGGCACCAGTCTTGCTCAAGGCCGGGGCGTGCCTGAGATCAGCGACGCCGCCATCCTCGCGGCCCTCGGACGTCAGTTGAACAACGCCGTCGCCAAGCAGACCGTGGCGGCGAGCAACCTGGCGAACCTGGACACGCCCGGCTACCGCACGCGTGACGTCTCGTTCGACGACGCCCTCGACAGCCAGCTGGGCGCCATGCGCCGCACGAGCGACAAGCACCTCGGCCGGCCCGATCCCGACAGTGAGCAGTCGGGTGAGGTCGAGGGCCTGCAGTCCAGGCGCGACGGCAACAACGTGCAGGTCGACCGCGAACTGCTCGCCATGACGCGCGCCGCCGGCGACTTCAGCCGGGCGCAAACCGCACTCACCGCCAAGTTCCGCCTCGTGCGCTACGCCATCAACGAGGGAAGGTAGGTAGACGCCCGTCATGCCGCTCGGAAACGCCATCGCCGCCAGCGCCAGCGCCCTCGATGCGCAGCGCGCCCGCATCGAAGTCGCGGTCTCGAACATCGCCAACGCCGAGTCCACCCGCGGACCCGACGGCCAGCCGTACCGCCGGCGGGACGTGGTGCTGCGCGCCGAGCCGATCGAGCCCTTCAGCGGCGCGCTCGGCCGGGCCGAAGCGGTAGGAGTGACCGTGAACGACATCATCGAAGACCAGTCCGAATTCCGTCGTCGCTACGAGCCCTCGCATCCCGACGCCGATGCCCAAGGCTTCGTGGCCATGCCGAACGTCGATGTCCCCGAGGAGATGGTCGACATGCTCGGGGCGGCGCGCGCCTACCAGGCCAACCTGACGGCCATCAACCTGATCCGCGACACCATCCAGCGGGCCTTGGAACTCGGACGTTAGTCATGGCCATTACCTCCATCGGCACGTCCGCACCCGCCGCCGTTCCAGGCGCCGCCACGCGCGGCGCCGCGACCGAGGGCGGCGACTTCGGTGCCTCGCTCGCCAAGCTGCTCGAAGCGGTCGAGTCGAGTTCCGGCGAGGCCAACCGCGCGGTGTCCGCGATGACCGACGGCAGCGGCGACGTGCACACGGCAATGCTGGCGCTCCAGAAGGCCGAGATCTCGATGCAGCTCACCGTGCAGGTCCGCAACAAGCTCGTCCAGGCGTATCAGGATCTGATGCGCATGCCCATCTGAGTCGGATTGATTCGTGAATCCCCAGCAGCTCCTCGCGCACGCCAACCGTCTGCGGACGACGCTGTCGGCCGGCCAGATCGCGAGCCTCATCGCCGCGTTCGTGGCGGTGGTCGGCGTCATCGCCGGTTCGGCCTACTGGGCGAGCACGCCGTCCTACACGGCGCTCTACCGCGACCTCGATCCGGAATCCGCCAATGCGGTCATCACCCGGCTCAAGTCGTCCAACACGGCCTATCTGCTCGCCGATGGCGGCTCGACGCTGATGGTTCCGGCCGTCAGGGTCGACGAATTGCGCCTCGACTTCGCGTCGCAGGGACTGCCGATGGCCGGCCGCATCGGCTTCGAGATCTTCGACCGCACCTCGTTTGGCACGACCGAGTTCCTGGAGCACGTGAACTACCGGCGCGGCCTCGAGGGCGAGCTGGCGCGCACCATCTCGACCATCAGCGATGTCGCCAGCGCGCGCGTCCACATCGCGCTCGCCAAGGACTCACTGTTCACCGAATCGGCCCAGCAGGCCAAGGCGTCGGTCGTGCTGAAGTTGAGAAACGCGCGGCCGCTGGCGCCCTCGACGGTGGCCGGCATCGCCGGCCTCGTCGCTTCGGCCGTCGAATCACTGCGCCCCGAATCGGTGGTCATCGTCGACACCTTCGGCCGCCCGCTGTCCAAGCCGAACGGCGAGCCCGAGATGCCGGGGCCGGGTATGGAGCACCAGCAGCGCTTCGAACGCGACCTCACCCTGAAGGTCGTCGGTCTCCTCGAACCCGTCGTCGGGCCCGGCCGCGTGCGGGTGAACGTGTCGGCGCGTTTCTCGTCCGACACGGCCGAGGAAACCGAGGAGGTCTGGGACCAGACGCCGGTCATGCGCAGCCGCCAGAGTTCCTCCGACACCTCAGCCAGCACCTCGTCGGCCTCGAAGACGGCGCGCGCGGGTGGTGTGGCCGGCGCCCGCGCCAACCAGCCCCCCGATGCCAGCACGGCCAACCCGGCCCTTCAGGCCGCGGGCGCAGAAGGCACGTCGGGCCGCGTCAGCGAGACCGTCAACTACGAGATCGGGAAGAAGACCCGTCATACGGTTGCGCCGGGCGGCCAGATCGAGCGCTTGTCGGTGGCCGTCATCGTCGACGACTCGCGTGCGCCAGGCGCCGAAGGGCAGCCGGCCACCACCAAGCCGCGGGAGTCGGCCGAGATCGAACGCATCAAGGGGCTGGTTGCAGCCTCGGTCGGGCTCGACACGGCCCGCGGCGACCAGCTGACCGTCGAGAACATCGCCTTCGAGGAGACGCCCGAAGCCGTCGAGGCGCCCGAGGCCCCATGGTGGAAGCAGGTCTCGCCCACGGTCGTCTCGACGCTCGGTGTCTCGGTGGGCGACGTGATGCGGTGGGCGCTCGTTGGCCTGCTGGCACTCGTGGCCCTCTTTGCCGTGATCCGCCCGATGATCCGCGTTGCACTCAGTGCGACCCCGGGGACGGCCGCCCTGGCCGGTGGCGGCGCGATGCCGGCGCTGGCCGGCGGCCGCACGGTCGCCGAACTCGAGGGCGAACTGCAGGCCGCCGCGGGACGCCAGACGCCGCGCGCCTCGTCGCTCAAGAGCATCGCCGACAAGGCCGAGCACGAACCCGAGCACGTCGCCAAGCTCGTACGGGCGATGCTGGCCCAGGAAGATCGCTAGCCGATGGCCGCCGCGCAGACACCACTCACCGGGGCCCGCAAGGCCGCCATCGTCATGCTCGCCCTCGGCGAGGGGCGCTCGGCCGAGGTATTCAAGTACCTCCAGGAGCACGAAGTCGAAGCGCTGGCCAGGGAAGTGGCGGCCGCCGGCAAGGTGCCGTCGGACGTCGGGGAAGCGGTACTGGCGGAGTTCCGCGACATGACCGATGCCGCCGACCAGATCGCGACCGGCAGCGTCGAGCAGGCACGCCGCCTGCTGGAACAGTCGGTGGGGCCGGAGGCGGCGCGGCGGATCATCGACCGCGTGATCACGTCGTTCAAGGCCACGGCAGGCTTTGCGTCGCTCGAGAAGGCCAATCCGCAGCAGCTCTCCAAGTTCATCCTCGGCGAGCACCCGCAGACCATCGCCGTCATCCTGGCGCGTCTCAACGCCACCAGCGCCGCGCTGCTGGTGTCGCAACTCCCCGACGAGATGCAGACCGACGTCATCGTCCGCATGGCGAGCATCGACGAGGTGCTGCCCGAGGTGATCGAGCGCATTTCGAGCGTCATCGACCAGCGGTTGAAGTCGCTCGGCGGCCCGACCCGCGAGTCGCAGGGCGGCGTCAAGGCGGTGGCCGAACTCTTCAATCGCATGGAGCGCGGGCTGAGCCAGCGGGCCCTCGAGCTGGTCGAGGAGCGGTCGCAGGATCTGGCCGTGCAGATCAGAAACCTGATGTTCGTGTTCGACGATCTCGCCACCGTCGAGGACAACGGCATTCGCGAGCTCATCAACCGCGCCGACAAGAAGGCGCTTACCGTCGCCCTCAAGGGCTCGAGCGCCGAGATTCGTGACCGCTTCTTCAACAACATGTCGAAGCGAGCCGGCGACATGCTCAAGGAAGAGATGGAGATCATGGGCGCGGTGCGGCTGCGTGACGTGGAGAAGGCTCAGCAGGAAGTGGTGTCGATTGCGCGCAAGCTCGAGGAAGAGGGCATCATCACCACCGGCGCCGGAGCGGGAGAGCCGTATGTCGTATAGGGCCAGCCGTGTTCAGGCGTCTGCCCGCCCGGAGCGCTTCGTCTGGGGCGGCCCAACCGTCGACACCCGGCATACGATGTTGCACGGCGACGCCGAACCGCGGCCCGTGTCCGGCGGGATGTCGCCACCCGATCTGGCGGCGCTCGAACGCGAGGCCTTCACCAAGGGCTACGCCCAGGGCGAGCGGGCCGGTGCCGAAGCCGGCGCGTCGCGGGCCGAGGCCACGCTCGGCCGCCTGGCGCAAACGCTCGACGACCTGCAGGCCCTGCGCGCCGACCTCATTCGCCGCACCGAGCGCGAGGTGGTCGAACTGGCGCTCGCCATCGCCCGCAAGGTGCTGCAGCGCGAGGTCTCGCTCGACCGCGATCTGCTGATGGCCATGGCGCGTGTGGCTCTCGACCGCCTGGCCGACATCGCCACGGCGAGCATCCGCCTCCATCCCGACGACTACGCCGGCGTCATGCTCGGCCGTGGACCCTCGGCCGTGTCGACGCACGGCGTGGCGATTGTGGCCGATGCCTCGGTACGCCGTGGCGGCTGCGTGGTGCAGTCGGAATTCGGCTCGGTGGACATCGGCGTCGAGACGCAGATCGACGAGCTGGCGCAGGCGCTCTTCGGCGATGCGAGACCGGGCGCAGCCGTGCCGGTGGGACTGCGTGATGATGCCGCAGCCTGAGGGCGCGCTGTCGCTCAGGCCGTACCTGGCCAAACTGCGCGAGGTGGAACCGGCCCCGGTCTTCGGCCACGTCACCCGCGTCGTGGGTCTGGTGGTCGAATCCCAGGGACCGCGAGCGCGCGTCGGTGACGTCTGCGAACTGCGGCGCGCCGAGGGTGGCGAGGTGCTGCCGGTGGAAGTGGTCGGCTTTCGCGACGGCCGTCTTCTCTCGGTGCCGCTCGGCGACACCGCCGGCATTCGCCCCGGCGACCGTATCGTCGCGCGCGGCGGCGTGCTGACGTTGGCGGCCGGCAAAGGGCTGCTCGGGCGCGTCATCGACGGCCTCGGCCGCCCGCTCGACGGGCTCGGTCCGCTCCGGGCCGACGACCGCGCGCCGCTCAGACCGCCCGCCCTCAACCCGCTCGACCGCGATCCGGTCGTGGCGCCGATCGGCACCGGCGTGCGCGCCATCGACGCCATGCTGACGTGCGGCCGCGGCCAGCGCGTCGGCCTCTTTGGCGGCAGCGGCGTCGGCAAGAGCACCCTGCTTGGCATGATGGCGCGCGGTACCGCGGCCGATGTCGTCGTCTTGGCCCTGGTCGGCGAACGTGGCCGCGAGGTGCGGAGTTTCCTCGAACACGACCTCGGCCCGTCCGGTCTCGAGCGATCGGTGGTGGTCGTCTCCACCTCCGACAGCCCGCCGCTCGTCAGGCTCAGGGCCGCCTACGGCGCGACGGCGCTCGCCGAGTACTTCCGCGACCGCGGACTGAACGTGCTGTTGATGATGGACTCGGTCACGCGCTTTGCCATGGCGCAGCGCGAGGTCGGGCTGGCGGCGGGCGAGCCGCCGACCGCCAAGGGTTATCCGCCCTCGGTCTTCGCCCTCTTGCCGGGTCTGCTCGAGCGGGCTGGCAACGTGCGCGGGAAGGGCAGCATCACGGCGGTCTACTCGGTGCTCGTCGAGGGCGACGACACCAACGAGCCGATTGCCGACGCGGTGCGCGGCATCCTCGATGGTCATATCGTGTTGTCGCGAGAACTGGCCGGCAGGAACCACTATCCGGCCATCGATATCCTGGCCAGCATCAGCCGGACCATGCCCGATGTCACCGAGGTGGGGCATCGGCATCGCGCCGCCGACGTCCGCGAGTGGCTGGCGACGCTGCGCGATACCGAAGACCTGGTCAGCGTCGGCGCCTACGTGAAGGGCACGACGCCGCGGATCGACCAGGCGCTCGAGCGCAAGGAACGGATTCAGGCCTTCCTGTGCCAGCCTGCCGACACCCTGGTGGGCTTCGGCGATGCGCTGAACGCCCTCCAGGCCATCTAACGATGCGTCCCTTCCGTTTTCGTGCCGACATCGTGCTCGACCTCAGACGCCGCGAGGAAGAAGCGGCGCGCACGGCGCTGGCGCGGCAGCGGGCCGTGGCCGAACGGGCGCATGCCACCCTGGCAGGAGCGCGGGTCGCCGTCGTCGAGGCCGGGCGCGCCCTCGAAGGCGCGGCGGCGGCCGGCCCGTCGCACGGTACCCTCGATTGGCACCGAAGTTGGATAGGACGCTTGCGGCTCGGCGTGCATGCGGCCATGCGCGAGGCCGCGGAGGCCGATCAGGCGGCCGGGCGCGCCGCCGGCGCGCTCAACCAGGCGATGCAGAAGCGACGGGTGCTCGAGCGCCTGCGCGAGCGCGCCTGGCGGAAGTACTGCGTGGCGCGCGACCGTGCGCACATTCAGGAGATGGATCAACTGGCCAGCCTGCGTTTTGCGGGTCAGGCCCTCGACGCCGGAGGCACCCGTGACGATCAACCCCACCACCGCATACGACCACAGTTCGGCGCCATCGCCCCTCGCCTCGCCCGACGACATGATGGGCCGTAACGCCTTTCTGAACCTGCTCGTGACGCAGTTGCAGAATCAGGATCCGACGCAGCCGAAAGCCGACGGCGAGTTCCTGGCGCAGCTGGCCCAGTTCAGCACGCTCGAGCAGCTGACGCAGATGAACGAGAAGATCGACGCGCTCACCGCAGCGCTGACGCCGGCTGCCGAGGGGTAGCCGACCGGACCGCCGGCGGGGCTGTCGGCGCACCGACAGCTCCGCGGCGGCCATCGCTCCCGGCGGCCGCTCGCCGCCGCCCCGCCCTTCGCCTCCCGCCCGCCCCCGTAGCCACGAATCTTCCAGCAAAACCAGCATCCGTCCGCCGCCTTGCGCCTGAACATCGGCAGCCGTGGCCCGCGCTTGAATCCCGCCCAGGGTCTGGCACCGCCCTTGATACCTCTCGGATCGGGCACGGGCCCGAGGAGCGACTGGTGCTGACACTGGATGAACCGGACTTGCAGGACCACTACGGCCACGAGGCACGGTTCGCCGCGTCGGCCCTTCGCGACGTGATGCCGGTCGAGCACCTCTTCACGACCGTGCGTAGGTGGTTCGAACACCCGCCGGGCGGACTGGTCGCCCGCGACTCCGAACCGCTCTACCGCACGCACGGCGACCCGCGCGACTGAGCGCGCCACCTAACGACACGGTTTTCCGACAGGAAGGACACGACGCATGGGTTTCTCGGCAAGTCTCTCCGGCCTCAACGCCAATCAGCAGAAATTGAGCGTGATTGGCAACAACCTCGCGAACATCAACACGGTGGGCTTCAAGTCCAGCTCGGTGCAGTTCATGGACCTGGTCAGCCAGAGCATTGGCGGCTCGAGCGCCAACCCGATGCAGGTCGGCCTCGGCGTCACGACCGGCGCCATCTCGCCGAACTTCGCACAGGGCGGCCTCGAGAACACCGGCGTCAACACGCACGTGGCCATCCAGGGCCGCGGCTTTTTCATCGTCGGCAGCGGTTCGAACGACCGCTCGTTCACGCGCGCGGGTGATTTCTCGTTCGATGCCAATGGCCGGCTGATCAGCTCCGAGGGCCTGGCGGTGCAGGGCTACATGGCCACCGATCCGGTGACCGGAGCGCTCGTCACGACCGGGCAGCCGAGCGACATCGTGATCCCGCCGGGCGTGCTGCGTGCGCCCGCCCCGACGACGCTCTTCGGCACCGTGTCGAACCTCGACGCGGCCGCCGTGGTGGGCGACACATTCACCGCCTCGCTGCAGGTCTACGACGCGCTCGGCGACGTGCACGTGGCCACCATCACCTACACCAACACCGGCCCCGGCGCGTGGGGCTACGACATCTCGGTCGATGGCGGCGAGGTTGCCGGCGGCACCGCCGGCACGCCGGTCTCACTGAGCGCCGGCAACGTTACGTTCAGCGCCACCGGTGCTCTGACCGGGCCGGCAGCCGATGTCGTCGTGACGAGCCCGGCCTGGGCCAACGGTGCCGCGGCGACGAACTTCACGTGGGATCTCTACGACAACAACGGGACCGCGAGCCTGACCGGCTATGCGGCCACCTCGGCCACCTCGTCGATCACGCAGAACGGCTACGCCGCCGGCACCATCAATCCGATCACCATCGACTCGTCTGGCCGCATTCAGGCCTCGATCGGCGCCGGCCGCACGATCGTCATCGCGCAGCTCGCACTGGCCAGCTTCAACAACCCGCAGGGGCTCGTGAAGCTCGGGTCGAACCGCTATGCCGAGAGCGAGTCGTCGGGCATTCCGAACGTCGGCATCGCCAGCACGGGCGGCCGCGGCAGCGTCTTCGGCAGCGCGCTCGAACAGTCCAACGTGGACATCGCTCAGGAGTTCACGCAGATGATCCTGGCGCAACGCGGCTACCAGGCCAACTCCCGCAGCATCACCGTCGCCGACGAACTGCTCGTCGAAACCCTGAACCTCAAGCGTTAAGGAGCGGTGACGTGAACGGGATTCACAGCGCGCCGGCCTCGGGCACCGGCGACACTCTGCCGGTAAAGGCCGCGGCCGGGATCGTCCTGCCCGCCGGCTCCCCGGTAGCCGACCAAGCGTTCGATGAGGTGTTCCGCCAGCTCACCGGCTGGCTGCTCACGACGTCCGCGGTGGCGGGGAAGGCGGCCGGTGCGGTGCCGGCCGCAGCTGATGCGGCCAGCGCGGAGGACGCCGAGACCGACTTGGCTGAGCCCGCCGGCACCGGCGCCGTGCCAATGACGTTCGCGCTGCCGGCCGTGCCGGCGCCGCCTCTCGTGGAACTCGGTGAGCCGGGCGAGGTTTCGGCGGGCGATGAGGGCGCGGGCGCCAGCGTCACCGGCGCTCGCGCGGAACCCTCGCACACCACGACTGCCGGAAGCGCCGCGCCGATACGCGTGACCGCCTCCGGCAACACGTTCTCCGGCGCCGCGACGGTGACGGCCGGCGAGGCCGTCGACGACGACCTCGCGCCGGTCGATCGACCGGCCGAAGACGCCGGCAGCAGGATGCCGCCGACCAAGGTCGAGGCTGACGCGCGCGGGCTGGAAGGTCGTCGCGGTATGCGCGAGACCCCAGCCCGCGCGCGGACGTTCGATGAGGCGCCGCCAGCCCTCGTTCACGGCGGGCAGAGCCGCGCAACCGCGCGAGTGGCCGCGGCCGACCTTGGCCGCCAGGGCGCACCTGGGGCCGGAGCCGTCGCGGCACCCGGGCCGTTCCCCGGGACGGCGCCAGAAACGGCGTCTCAGACGGCGCCTCAGACAGCGTTTGAGACGGCGTCCGAGGCGCCGCCACAAGTGCTGCCAGACAGAGCACCCGCCGCTGCAGTATCGCAGCAACTACCGGCCAGCGCCGAGCGCCTGTTCGCGCTGCAGCGGGCGCTGGCGCGGCAGGAAGGCGCCGAGTGGCCCGCCACACCGGCGGCGGGCCTTCTCGCGCAAGCCGGCCGCGACGTCGTCTCGCCGGTCACGACCGACGGCGCCGGGCCGGGCAGCGAGGGCCACGGTTCGGGCCACCGCCAGAACTGGACCGGCAACGGGACCCAGTCGGCGGCTACCCCGATTGCAGGGTCGGTGAGCGGGGCTTCGGCCGCCGTGGTTGGCGCGACCGAAATCGCCGCCGAAGCGGCGCCGGGCATGGCCCTGGCGGCTGACGGCGCGGCGGCGCGGTTCGGGCCGGCGGCCGGCGCGGCGTGGCGCGCGGCGCTCGCGTCGACCGCGTTCATGGAGGCCCTCGGGCACGACGCCACAGCGGCCGGAACGCCCAGCGCGCCGGGTCTGTCCGCCACGGCGGTCCCGGCCTTCGAACTCCTGGCCCTGCGCGATCGCGGGCCGCTCGTCGAGGGAGCGCTTCCGCCGCCAGCCCTCGACCCGACGACCGCCGAATCCGTGCATTCGCAGATCGTCAAGTCCATCCGCCTGCAGTGGAGCGGTGGTCTCGGCGAAGCGCGCGTCACGCTCAAGCCCGGGTATCTCGGGGAGGTCGTGGCCTCGATCAAGGTCGAGCACGGCGTCGTCACGGCCACACTGCAGTCCGACACGCCGGAAGTGCGGCGCTGGATGGAATCACACACCGCCACGCTGCGCGAGGCGCTCGTCGAGCACGGCTTGAGGCTCGACCGACTGACCGTCGCCGAGCCCGAGCGCCCGGAGGCGCAGGGCGATCGCCAGGCCAAGCCGCGCCAGCGCCAACCGGACCCGCACCGCCAGCGCGGGCGGCGCCAGACGGCCGACACCGACACCCCTTTCGACATGACCACCGAATAAGAGGACCGCCATGAATCTCACCAGCACCAACAACACCACGAGCGGCGACGCCATCAGCCAGCTCATCTCGCGCGTGATGGACAAGTACGACGGCGACAAGGACGGCCAGCTGACCAAGGCCGAGTTCGGTAGCTTCCTGACCGGACTCATCGGCGGCACGGGCACGACGGCCGGCGCCGTGGCCAAGGCGGTCGATCCCGGCCTGTCCGACGCCAGCGGCGCCTACCGGTCGAAGCTCGCCGGCTTCAACCACTCGAAGATCGACGATCCCACGATCCGCGACGCCATGACCTCGAAGTACATCGCCGCGCGGGTCTTCCAGGACTATCCGCCGATGCCGGAAAGCCTGCCGGCGGTGGTCGATCGGCTGAAGGCGCAGGGCATCAACGCCACCCAGACCGACCACGACAAGATCGACTTCGGTGACGGCTATGGTCCGATCGACGTCATCCAGGGCGCCTATCCCGGAGGCGGCGTGGCCTGGCAGTGGCTGCCCGTGGGCGAGCAGTGAGCGCCACTCCAGCCGCTGACGCGGCCGCCCCCAAGGCCGGCGGCAAGAACAAGATGTTCATGATCGGCGGCGTCGTCGTGGCGCTGGCCGGTGGCGGCTACTACTACAAGACGCAGGCGGCCGCCCACGACGAGGCGCCGGTCGAGAAGACGGTGTCTCCGAAGGAGCGCGGCCTGGTGTCGTTCGACCCGTTCGTCGCCAACCTGGCCGACGAGGGTGGCCGGCGCTTCGTGCGTGTCACGGTGCAGCTGGTGGTCGGCAACGCGGCGCAGGCGGCCGAGATGGCCGAGATTCCTGTGCTCGCGATGCAGGCCCGCGCCATCGTCCTCGAACTGCTCGGCATGCAGTTCGCCGACGCGCTGGTGACGCCCGAGGGCAAGGTGGCGCTGCGCCAGGCGATCGCCGAACGCGTCGCTGACGCCCTGCACGAGATTGAGGTGGTCGATGTCCTCTTCTCCGACTTCGTCGTCCAGTTCTGACGGCGACACCGGGCTGGCCGCGCTGGCGCCGATGGCCGATGTCGTCTGCACCGTCGACTTCATCATCGGCACCAGGCAGATGACCGTGTTTCAGTGTCTGCAGCTGGCAGAGCGGAGCGTCGTGCGGCTGGCCGAGACGGCCGGCAGCGACTTCGACGTCCGGGTCAACGGCGTGTCGATCGCCAGCGGCGAAGTGGCCGTCGTCGAGAACACGGCCGCCGTGCGCATCTCGCGCCTCACGGTGCCGTCGGGGGTGGGGTGGGAATGACCCCGCTCGTCGCCCTCATGCAGGTCGCCCAGACCGTCGCCGATCCGGCAGCACTCGGCACGCTCGGCCTGCGCTCGCTCTCCGCGCTCGGCATCGTCGGCGCGCTGCTGGTCGCCATGGTGTGGGGCCTCAAGCGTGTCACCGACGCGCGTCGCGGCCGCCAGGTGCTCAGCGTCGAGTCGGCGTTGTCGCTCGGCGACAAGCGCTCGCTCGTCGTCGTCGCGGTCGAGGGCCGGCGCCTGCTGGTCGGCGTCGCTCCGGGCGGCGTCTCACTCGTCACCGAGCTGCACGAGCCCTTCGCCGACGCGCTCAGCGCGTCACTCGAGACCCCGGATCCGTCATGAATCAGCTCGACCTCACGGTGAACGGCGTTGGCGCGGTCTCCGCGCCGCTGCAGATCGTCCTCTTCCTGACGCTGCTGTCGTTCATTCCCGCGATCCTCGTCATCATGACCTCCTTCACGAGAATCGCCATCGTCTTCCATTTCTTGAGGCAGGCTCTCGGCACGCAGGAGATGCCCTCGAACCAGATGCTGGTCGGGCTCACGCTGTTCCTCACGTTCTTCATCATGGCGCCGGTGGGCGAGCGCATCCATGCGCTGGCCGTGCAGCCGGCGATGGCCGGGGAGATCGACGTCACCGAGGCGCTCACCCGGGGCGCCCCGCCGCTGCGCGACTTCATGCTCAAGCAGACGCGCGAGGCCGACCTGGCGCTGTTCGTGGAACTCGGCCGGGTGCCGCGCCCGAACTCACCGGCCGAACTGCCGATGCGCGTCGTGATTCCGGCGTTTGCCATCTCGGAGCTCAAGACGGGCTTTCAGATGGGCTTCTTCCTGTTCGTGCCGTTCCTGCTCATCGATCTCGTGGTCTCGACGACGCTGCTCTCGATGGGCATGCTGCAGCTGCCGCCGGCGATGATCTCGCTGCCATTCAAGATCCTGCTCTTCGTGCTCATCGACGGCTGGCATCTGCTGGTCGGCTCGCTGGTGAAGAGCTTTCTCTGAGCGGGCCGACCCGCGCCAGGTGTGACATGTCCGAAGCCCTCGTCGTCGGTGTCGTGCGTCAGGCCATTGAAACGGCGGTCATCGTGACCGCGCCCATGCTCGCTGCCGGTCTCCTGGCCGGTGTGCTCGTGAGCGTGTTCCAGACCGTGACGTCCATTCAGGACAACGTGCTGGCCTTCATTCCGCGCGCGGCCGCCATCTTCGTTGCCTTCGCGGTCACGTTCCCGTGGATGCTGCGCGTGGTGTCGGCCTTCTCGACCGGCCTCATCCAGCGGTTACCGGAGCTCGCGCGGTGAACGAGTTCTCGACCATGGCCGAGCTCGGCATCCTGGTGGCGCGCCCCGGCGCCCTCATCGCGGCTGCGCCGGTCTTCGGCGGCGCCTTCGCGCCGGCCCCGGTGAAAGTCGGCTTGGCCGTCATCGTTGCGGTGCTGCTGGTGCCGGCCGTGCCGCCGCAGTCGTTCGCCTCGACGGCCGGCCTCGGCCTGGTGGTGGTGCGCGAGATGGCGATCGGCCTGCTGATGGCGCTGGCGCTGCGGGCGGTGCTGGCCGGCGCCGAACTGGGCGGCCACCTGACGGGCAGCCAACTGATGCTCTCCTACGGCTCGGTGGTGGACCCCCAGGGTGGCGTGCGGAGCAACCTCGTCGCCAACCTCTACGGCAACATCGCGCTGCTGACCTTCATCGGCGTGAACGGTCATCACGCGCTGCTGCGTGCGCTCGCCGCGTCCTACGCGGCCATCCCGATCGGCGAGGGGGGTATCGGCAACTCGCTCGGCGGAACCGTCGTGCAGCTGCTCGGGATCGTCTTCGTCCTCGGCGTGCGGCTGGCGGCGCCGATCGTCGTCGTGATGCTGCTGGTCGAGGTCGGCACGGCGCTCATGGCGCGCGTGGCGCCAACGCTGAACCTGATGGTCGTCGCTCCGCCGCTGCGGGTCGCCGTCGGCCTGCTGGCCATGGCCGCGATGGCGCCGGTGGTACCGTCGATCGTGCGGGCGGCGTCGTCGGGCGTCGGCGAACTGGCCTTGCGCGCGGCCAGCGCGTTTAGGTGAGGGCAACGTGGCCGACACCTCGACCGGAGAGAAGACCGAAAAACCTTCAGCCAAGAAGCTGAAGGAAGCCCGACAGAAGGGCAACGTGCCGCGCAGCGCCGACCTCGTCGCGGCGTTGTCCTTGCTGGCCGTGACCTCCGTCATGGCCCAGTTTGGCGCGACCAGCCTGGGACGGCTGCAGCAGCACCTGGCCGGTGTCCTCCGCGGGTTGGGCGACAGCGCCCACGTGGCCGTCACGCCGGAGTCGCTGGGCCTGCTGGCGCAGTACGACAGCGTGCTGCTGGCGATTATCGTCGCACCCCTTATGGCCACGGCCGCCGCCACCGGACTGGCTGGCAACCTCGTGCAATCGGGCTGGGTCTTCGCACCTGAGCGTCTCACGCCCAACTTCAACAAGCTCAGCCCGGCCAACGGCTTCAAGCGCTTCGCGCCGTCGCAGGCCGGCGTCACCGTCGTGAAGGCCATCATCGCCGTGACGATCGTGGCCTCGGTGTTGTGGTCGCTCGGCCAGGAGGCGCTCGCCGACACGCCCCGCCTGGCCTGGATGACGCCCGCGGCCGCCGCCACTGAGGGCTGGACCTGGGTGTGGCGCCTGCTGGTGCGCGGGGGTCTGGCGCTCCTGTGCCTGGCCGGCGCCGACGTCGGCTGGCAGTGGTGGCGCCACTATCAGTCGCTCAAGATGTCCAAGCAGGAGCTGCGCGACGAAGCCAAGTCGAGCGACGGCAATCCCGAGATCAAAGCCCGGGTGCGCAAGATCCAGCGCGACATGACGCGCCGGCGCATGCTGGCCGCCGTGAAGACGGCGACGGTGGTCGTTACCAACCCGACGCACTTCGCCGTGGCGCTCGAGTACAAGCGCGGCTCGATGTCGGCCCCGCTCGTCGTCGCCAAGGGCCAGGACCTGCTGGCCGCGCGCATCAAGGAGATCGCACGCGAGCACGGCGTGCCGATCGTGGAGAACAAGCCGCTCGCCCAGGCCCTCTTCAAGGGAGCCGAAGTGGGCGACTCCATTCCCGGCGATCTCTTCGGCGCGGTCGCCGAGGTGCTCGCCTATCTCGTCCGCATCCGTCAGTTGATGTTCTGAGCGCCCCATGGCCACCACCAGTTCCCGCAACCCCTCGCACTTGCTCGTGCCGGTCGCCCTCCTGGCGGTCGTCATGCTGATGGTGGTACCGCTGCCGCCGCTGCTGCTCGATCTGCTGCTCTCGATCGACATCGGTCTCTCGGTGGTGCTGCTGCTGACGGTCGTCTACATCAAGAACCCGGTGGAGTTCTCGGTCTTCCCGTCGCTGCTCCTGTTGCTCACGCTGCTGCGCCTGGCCCTCAACGTCGCCGCCACGCGCCTCATCCTGATGCACGGGCACGAAGGCGTCGAAGCGGCCGGGCACGTCATCATGGCGTTCGGCCAGTTCGTGGTCGGCGGCAACTTCGTCGTCGGCATCGTCGTGTTCCTGGTCCTCATCGCGATCCAGTTCATCGTCATCAACCACGGCGCCGTGCGCATCTCGGAGGTGACGGCGCGGTTCACGCTGGACGCGATGCCGGGCCGGCAGATGGCCATCGACGCCGATCTCAACGCCGGCGCCATCGACGAGACCGAAGCGCGGACCAGGCGCGACAGGGTTCGACGCGAAGCCGATTTCTACGGCTCGATGGACGGCGCCATCCGCTTCACCCAGCGCGACGCGCTCGCAGCCATCCTCATCACCTTCGTCAACATCGTCGCCGGGCTCATCATCGGCGTGCTGCAGCACGGCGTCGATCTGGCCACCGCCGCCCAGACCTACACCATCCTGACCATCGGCGAAGGCCTCGTCACCGCCATCCCGGCGCTGCTGGTGTCGATGTCGGGCGGTCTCATCACGACCCGCGCGGCGTCGGAATCGCACCTGGGCGATGATGTCGCCGACCAACTGCTGGCGCGCTGGCGGCCGCTGGCCGCCGCTGCCGCGGCGCTGGTCGCCCTGGCGCTCATCCCCGGGCTGCCGAAATTCGCCTTCATCACGGTGGCGCTGGCGCTCGGCGGCGCCGCCTACGCGACCAGACGTGCGGCCGCCGCCGCCGTGCCGGCGCCCGCTGCGCCGCCCGCGGCGCCCGACGCCCTCGACGGTGGCGTGAACATCGACCCGCTCGGCGTCGAGGTGGGCTATGCGCTGGTCTCGCTCGTCGACGAGTCGCAGGGTGGCACGCTGCTGGCCCGCATCCGCTCGGTACGCCGCCAGATCGCCACCGAGACGGGCGTCGTCGTGCCGGCCGTGCACGTGGCCGATAACCTCCAGCTCGGACCGCGGCACTACACGATTCTCGTCAAGGGCGTCGAGGTGGCCCGCGGCGAGCTCTACGCCGACCGGTTGCTGGCCATCAATCCCGGTACTGCCGGCGCCGGCCTCGACGGGGTTCAGACCAAGGAGCCGGCGTTCGGACTGCCGGCCATCTGGATCGGCGTTGAGCAGCGCGACCGCGCCTCGGCGGCCGGCTACACGGTGGTCGATCCGACGACGGCGCTGTCGACGCACCTCTCCGAGACGATTCGCGTCTTCCTCCCGGACCTGCTGACCCGCCAGCACACCAAGGAGCTCGTCGACCGGGTGGCGCAGACCTCGCCGAAGCTCATCGAGGAGCTGGTGCCGAAGATCGCCTCGGTCGGCGATATCCAGCGTGTGCTCCGGCAGCTGCTCCGCGAGCGGGTGTCGATCCGCGACCTGACCACCATTCTCGAGGCCGTGGCCGACGCCGCTCCCGGCTCCAAGGACGCCGAAGCGGTGGCCGAGTCCGTCCGGGCGGCCATCGGGCGGTCGATCTGCCGGCCCTACCAGACCGACAAGGACGAGTTGCCGGCCATCTCGCTGTCGCCGGCGCTCGAAGAGCGGCTGGTCTCGTCGATCGTCAAGACCGAGCACGGCGCGGTGCTGGCCATCGACCCGACACAGGCCCAACGCCTGGCCAGCAAGATCGGCGAGGTCTTCGCCGGCGCAGTGGCACAACCTGTGCTCTTGTGCACACCGACGTTGCGTCCACACATCTGGCGGCTTTTCGCCAGGGTGCTGCCGCATCTGGGTGTGCTGTCGCACAACGAAGTGCCGCCGCAAGTGCACGTGGCCT
>JAGNJW010000029.1 GCA_018000455.1 Acidobacteriota bacterium | reverse complement strand
AACTGAATATCCTGCAATCGGTAGTTCTTTGATCACACACACGCAGTGTGCGAGTGCTTACTTGGTCAAGCTACTAAGGGCGTACGGTGAATGCCTTGGCGCCAACAGTCGATGAAGGACGCGGTAAGCTGCGATAAGCCTCGGTGAGCTGCAAACAAGCTTCGACCCGGGGATTTCCGAATGGGGAAACCCGCTACGGGTAATACCGTAGCATCCTGCACTGAATCCATAGGTGCTGGAAGGCAACTCAGGGAAGTGAACCATCTCAGTACCTGAAGGAATAGAAAACAACAGTGATTCCGCTAGTAGCGGCGAGCGAACGCGGAATAGCCCAAACCAGGGAGCTTGCTCTCTGGGGTTGTAGGGCCTGTCTGGCCGCGAGGCCGGAGAGTTACAAAACGGATCGTTAGTCGAACCCCTCTGGAAAGTGGGACCACAGCAGGTGACAGTCCTGTAGACGAAAACGACTCCGACTCTCTGGGCAGGTACCTGAGTACCGCGGGACACGAGAAATCCCGTGGGAACCCGCCGGGACCATCCGGCAAGGCTAAATACTCGTTGGCGACCGATAGTGAACCAGTACCGTGAGGGAAAGGTGAAAAGCACCCCTGTGAGGGGAGTGAAATAGTACCTGAAACCGTATGCCTACAAGCAGTGGGAGGGCTATGCCTGGGCAACCGGGAATGCCTGACCGCGTGCCTTTTGCATAATGAGCCGGCTAGTTATTCTCAGTGGCGAGGTTAAGCGATAAGCGAGCCGTAGCGAAAGCGAGTCCGAATGGGGCGTTTTAGTCGCTGGGAATAGACGCGAAGCGGGATGATCTACCCTTGGCCAGGATGAAGCGTGAGTAACATCACGTGGAGGTCCGAACCAGTGTTGGTTGAAAACAGCTTGGATGAGCTGAGGGTAGGGGTGAAAGGCTAATCAAATTCCGTGATTGCCCGTTCTCCTCGAAATGCCTTTAGGGGCAGCCTCGGAAGGTCGGCGACGGTGGTAGAGACATGATTGGACTAGGGGGCTTACCAGCTTACTGAATCCAACCAAACTTCGAATGCCGTCGACACGTATTCCGGGAGTGAGACTGTGGGGGCTAAGCTTCATAGTCGAGAGGGAAACAGCCCAGACGACCGGCTAAGGTCCCAAACTTAGTGCTAAGTGGTAAAGGATCTGAAGACGCTCAGACAACCAGGAGGTTGGCTTAGAAGCAGCCATCCTTTAAAGAAAGCGTAATAGCTCACTGGTCAAGCGGCTTCGGGCCGACAATATAACGGGGCTCAAGCACTAGACCGAAGCCGTCGAATAGCGGATCTTGCGAGGTCCGCGATTGGTAGAGGAGCGTTCCCAATGCAGCGAAGTCAGACCGTAAGGACTGGTGGAGCGTTGGGAAGTGACCCTGCCGGCATAAGTAGCGAGAAGGGAAGTGAGAATCTTCCCCGCCGAAAGCCTAAGGTTTCCTGAGGTAGGTTCGTCCGCTCAGGGTTAGTCGGGAGCTAACGCGAGGCCGAAAGGCGTAGCGGATGCACATCCGGTTAATATTCCGGAACTACCTAGATATCGTTATCACGATGGGGGGACGCAGGAGGCTATACGAGCCTGGAGAGGGCCGCAAGGCGCCAGGTTGAGATTCGTAGGGGGATTCACTAGGCAAATCCGGTGGATCGCAAACCCTGAGGGATCGAAGCGAGTCCGTAAGGACATAAAGTCGTAGACGCCACGCTGCCGAGAAAAGCCTCTAAGGAGATGTCTGGGTACCCGTACCGCAAACCGACACAGGTAGGCGAGGAGAAAATCCTCAGGCGCAAGTGAGAACACTCGTTTAGGAACTCGGCAAAATTGCCCCGTAACTTCGGGAGAAGGGGTGCTCCGTTACCGTTAGTGTCCACGCGGCACGAAGCGGGAGGGAGTTGCAGTTAAGAGGCCCAAGCGACTGTTTACTAAAAACACAGGGCTCTGCTAAGTCGAAAACGACGTATAGGGTCTGACGCCTGCCCGGTGCCGGAAGGTTAAAAGGAGGGGTTAGCCGCAAGGCGAAGCTCTGAATTGAAGCCCCGGTAAACGGCGGCCGTAACTATAACGGTCCTAAGGTAGCGAAATTCCTTGTCGGGTAAGTTCCGACCTGCACGAATGGCGTAACGATTTGGGCGCTGTCTCAACGAGTGGCACTGCGAATTTGTGGTACCGGTGAAGACGCCGGTTGCCCGTCACAAGACGAAAAGACCCCGTGCACCTTTACTACACCTTAGTAGTGAATGCTGGCGTCGTATGCGCAGGATAGGTGGGAGGCTTTGAACCCAGGTTTTCGGATTTGGGGGAGCCAACGGTGAGATACCACCCTTACGACTCCGGCGTTCTAACTGCAGCCCGTCATCCGGGCTCAGGACACTGCTAGGCGGGTAGTTTGACTGGGGCGGTCGCCTCCTAAACGGTAACGGAGGCGCGCGAAGGTTCGCTCAGGCTGTTTGGAAATCAGCCGTAGAGTGCAAAGGCATAAGCGAGCTTGACTGCGAGACAAACAAGTCGAGCAGGTGCGAAAGCAGGCCTTAGTGATCCGGTGGTCCCGCATGGAAGGGCCATCGCTCAACGGATAAAAGGTACGCCGGGGATAACAGGCTGATCCTAGCCAAGAGTTCACATCGACGCTAGGGTTTGGCACCTCGATGTCGGCTCATCGCATCCTGGAGCTGTAGCAGGTTCCAAGGGTCCGGCTGTTCGCCGGTTAAAGCGGTACGTGAGCTGGGTTTAGAACGTCGCGAGACAGTTCGGTCTCTATCTGTGATGGGCGGAGGAAATTTGAGTGGGGCTGACCTTAGTACGAGAGGACCGGGTTGGACGGACCTCTA
Source organism: Acidobacteriota bacterium (assembly GCA_018000455.1). Classification (GTDB taxonomy): domain Bacteria; phylum Acidobacteriota; class Vicinamibacteria; order Vicinamibacterales; family UBA2999; genus CADEFD01. The sequence continues at coordinate 58,833 of JAGNJW010000029.1, read as the reverse complement.
GTGTACCGGTTATCACGCCAGTGGTAGCGCCGGGTAGCTAAGTCCGGAAGGGAGAAACGCTGAATGCATCTAAGCGTGAAACCCTCCACAAGATGAGATTTCCCTGGACGCAAGTCCCTGAAGGCTCCTGGTAGACTACCAGGTTGATAGGTCGGGTGTGGAAGCGTAGCGATACGTGGAGCTAACCGATACTAATTAGCCGTGAGGCTTGACCATTTTCACTCGCCCGCTGCGGGTGTGTGATCAAAGAACGATCGATTGCAGGATATTCAAACGAGATGATCTGGGACGACCGGTCGCGCGGCTCGCATATTAGAGCCCGCGGCTGGACCCCAGACACCAAGTTTCCCGGTGGCCATAGGGGCAGGGTCACACCCGTTCCCATTCCGAACACGGAAGTTAAGCCTGCCACCGCCGATGGTACTGCGTGCGCAGGTGCGTGGGAGAGTAGGTCGCTGCCGGGGATATATCGAAGGAGAAGCCCGACGCATGGATGCGTCGGGCTTTTCTTTTTTGGCCTTAGACTGGTGGCTCTTCGGAGATCAATCTCATGCCGAGCCTTGCTGCCTTTCATCCCCAGGTCGTCCACTTCGTCGTGGCGCTCATCACGGTCGGCGTGTTGTTCCGGTGGCTGGCGCTTTGGCGGCGTGCGGCCTGGCTGTCGCCTGCCGCGCTGGCCCTCGTCGGGCTCGGCACTATGGCCAGTCTGGTGGCAGTCCGCTCGGGATCAGATGCCCACGGACCGGTCGAGCGTGTGCCCGGCACGCGGCCCGCGGTCGTGGCGCACGAGGAGTGGGGCGAGCGCGCCCGCAACGCCTTTCTCCTGCTGCTCGCGATCGAGGCGGTTGCCGCTACCCTCGCCGCGCGCCAGTACGCGGCTGCGCGCAGCGTGCAGATCGCGGCGGCGGTGGCCGGCCTGGTGGCCGTCGGCGTGCTCTACCGCGCGGGCGATCTTGGTGGCCGGCTGGTCTATGGCTACGCCGGCGGCGTCGCGGTCCATACCGGTGACCCCGGCGACGTGAATCGCCTGCTCATCGCGGCGGCTCACCATCAGGCCAACCTCGACCGCCAGTCGGGACGGCTCGACGAGGCAGCGGCTCTCATCGGCCTGGTGGCCGACCGCTTCCCCGATCACCTCGAGCTGCAGCTCGCACGAGTGGAATCGCTCATCAACGACCGGCAAGACTCCGCCAGTGCCCTGGCTCGGCTCGACCTGATCCGGGTGCCGACCGACGACACCCGGTTGCGGGTCCGTGCCGGCCTCCTCAGGTCCGCCGCCCTCGCCGCGATCGGCGACATGACGGCTGCCCGGCAAGTACTCGAGACGTTGAGGTCGGAGTTCCCGGCCAACACCCAGGTACAGCGGCGACTCGCGGAGCTCTCGAACCCCCGCTGACGCGGTCGCGACCAGGCGCGCCGTGGATATCACCGTGCGAGTGCCACGACCGCACCAAACCCCGCCCAGCAGCCCGCGACACCCACCAGTACCGAGATCAGGACGTTGGCGGTGGCGGCGCCAACCTGTCCTTGCTGCAGCAGGGCCATGGTCTGCACGCTGAAAGTCGAAAACGTCGTAAAGCCGCCAAGGACCCCGGTCATCATGGCGTGTCGCGCTAGTGGGGTCCACGTCGGCGGCGCACCGCCGGTCACCATGGCGGCGAGCGCCCCGATGGCCACCGATCCGCCCACGTTGACGAGCACCGTGCCCCAGGGAAATCCAGGACCGGCGATGCGCGTCACGACTTCGGTGCACAGGTGGCGGGCCACGCCGCCCAAGGCGCTTCCGGCGGCAATCGCCATCCACACGGTCCAGCCTGTCCGTTCCATGACCTGCCCAGCATAGACGAGCAACGCCACGCCGCCGAGCGCCGCGCACGCCAGACACTGCTACGATGCCAGCCGTGCCGGAACTGCCGGACGTCGAGCTCTACCTTCACGCCCTGCGGCCGCGGGTGGTCGGTCGGTCGATCGGGGCGATCCGCCTTGCCAGTCCCTTTCTGGTTCGAACCACCACCCCCGACATCCAGGCTCTCGTTGATCGCCCGATCACCGGCGTGGGGCGGATGGGCAAGCGTATCGTCTTCGACTGTGGGGGGCCGTTCCTCGTCATCCACCTGATGATCGCCGGTCGCTTCCAGTGGAAGGCCGCCGGTGCGCCGATCCCCAAACGGCTCGGCCTCATGGCCATCGACGTGCACGGTGGGTCGCTCATCCTGACGGAGGCCGGCACGACCCGGCGCGCCGCCGTGCACGTGGCAGCCGACCGCGACGCGCTGGCCCTCATGGACCCCGGCGGACTCGAAGTGCTCGAGGCGACGCTGGAGCAATTCGGAGATGCGCTCGCCAGCGAGCGCCACACGCTGAAGCGCACGCTCACCGACCCGGCGATCGTGAGCGGCATCGGCAACGCCTACTCGGACGAGATCCTCCATCGCGCGCGGCTCTCACCGCTGCGCATGTCCGATGCCCTCAGCCACGAGGAATGCGCACGGCTCCATCTGGCGGCTCGAAGTGTCCTCAGCGAATGGCGCGATCGGCTGATTTCCGACGCCGGCGAGGCGTTCCCAGCCAAGGTGACGGCCTTTCGCGACGGGATGGCGGTGCACGGGCGATACGGCCAGCACTGCCCGGTCTGCCAGACATCGGTGCAGCGTCTTCGCTACGCGACCAACGAAGCCAACTACTGCCCGAGGTGCCAGACCGAGGGCCGCCTGCTCGCCGACCGCGGCCTGTCGCGTCTTCTGAGGGGTGACTGGCCGCGCACGCTCGAGGAACTCGAGCGCCGGAAGGCGGCTCACCGCCTCGACAGCAGCGGCTAGTCGGAGGGCGTCAGCCCCGTCGGGCCCGCCGGGTGTGGCACCCGCGTCAGCCGCTGCAGGCTGTAGCCTTGCCGCCGGGCGGCGGCGACCGCCCGGGCGATGGCGGCCTCATCGAGCGAAACCGTGCGCGACACGATCGACAGGCGCTCCCGCTGGTTGTCCCCGATGAGCAGCCAGCCGAAGTCGTCACCGGCCTCAAGCACCCAGAAGTCGCTCCACGTCGCTGCCAGCCACGCGAAGACGGCCGGTGTGAAACGGATGGATAAGCGGCCATCCCCGCCCCGCGCCGCCCGCAGCCGGCCTCGCTGCTCCGTGACGCCTCGAGGCGTCGTGCAGATGCTGCTGGCCTGCAGGCCTCGAGGGTCTGGCCGATCGAAGCGGTATCGCGTGTCGCTCAAGCAGCGTCGATGCCACCACGTGCCCGTCGTGGCGATCTCGTACCACACACCGGTCAGACGCGCCACGTCGAGCCGTGGCACGACCTCCGGCGGCTGTGCGGCGGCACCTCGCACCGACAGTATTGCCGTCAGAAAGACGACCGCGGGCGCGCTGGCGACCATCCATCGTGCCGATGCGCCTGGCGCTGTGCGCACCGTCAGCCCTCAACCGCGATGTCAGCGGCGCGCGCCGATTCCCGAATCGCCGGCGCGGCGCCGGCATCGAGCGGCACACCGGCCAGCAGGCACTCGGTCACGTAGTCGAGCGCGGCGTCGTCGGCCCTGGCCAGCAGCGTTTCGAGCGGCGTATGGAGCGCCGGCGAGTCCTCGCGCTGCTGCATCGTTGGCCACGAGCCGTCGTCTCGCCGGCGTGCATAGCGGCACCAGAAGCCGGCGTGCCAGCGCAGGAACTCCCGCACCCTGGCCCGCCCGTGTTCGTCGTCGCCCCAGTGCTCGAGGGCGAGCTCGACGTAACGCCGATAGATGGTGACGCGGGCCTCGCCATCGAGATCGAGGTATCCCTCGGCGGACTCGCGGAACAGCCACGGCTTGATGAGGACGCCGCGTGCTGACATCACCGCCGCGCATCCCGATCGCGCGCGCGCCAGCTCGATATCGTGTGGAAACAGCACGTCGCCGTTGCCGACGACGGGCACCTTCACGGCACTCACCACCTGGCCGATCGCCTCCCAGTCGGCTGCCAGCCGGTAGCGGGCGTTCCTCGTCCGTCCGTGCACCGTGATGGCGTCGGCGCCGCCGTCCTCGGCGGCCCGAGCCTGGTCGAGGAAATTGCGATCCTCGTCGTTCCAACCGAGCCGGATCTTGGCCGTGACCGGCACCTGCGTCACACCGCGTTTCATCGCCTCGACGATCCGGCGGACGCGGTGCGGCTGGCGGCCGATCGATGCCCCCAGTCCCTTGCGCGTGAAGTGATCGATGGGACATCCGAAGTTGATGTCGACCCAGTCGGCGCCGCGGACTTCGACCAGGCTGCCGGCCCAGGCCATCTCGTCGGGGTTGGTCCCGGCCAGCTGCACGCCGAAGAACGGCTCGTCGGGGGCGCGGCGAATCAGCGCGAACTCGCCCCGACGCTTCTGTTTGAGGCGTCGCGCCACTGTCATCTCGCTCATCGTGACGCGGGCGCCCAGTTCCACGCACAGCCGGCGATACGGCAGGTTCGAGCCCTTCGTCATGGGCGCCATCACGAGGGCGCCGGCCAGCCGATCTCCGAAGGTCATTGCGCTCATGGTAGCAGCGTGCCGGTAGGCGCAGTGGCATCACGTGGCTGCGTGCTACGCTCGACCATGCGCACCGCACGCCGGCCCGCCGCCTGCCTGTTCGTCGTTGCCGCGGCGTTTGCTCCCGCCGTCTCCTGGGCCCAGGCGACCGCCGCCGGGTCGGGCAGGCACTTCGTGTGGAGGGTCACCAAGGACACGAAGACGATCGCCTGGCTCGTCGGTTCGGTGCATGTCCTCACCAAGGATGCCTATCCTCTTCCAGCCATCTACGAGCGGGCGTTTGCCGAGTCACACACGCTCGTCGAAGAGGTGGACCTCGGTGCGGCGTCCGATCCGGCCATCGTGCTGCCCATCGCGGCCCAGGCGATGCTGACCGGCGGACGCACACTCTCGACCCTGCTCGACCGCGAGACGGCCGCCCTCGTGGCGGCCAAGGCGACTGCCGTCGGCCTGCCGATGCTGGCTGTGGAGCGGATGAAGCCGTGGCTGGCCGCCATGACCCTGGCGGTGCCCGCCCTGCAGCGCGCCGGCTACGATCCGTCGCTTGGTCTCGACCGCCATTTCTACGACCGGGCCCAGGCGACGGCCCGTCCGGTGCGCGGTCTCGAGACCGCCGCGTCGCAGATCGCCGCTCTCGACGCCCTGCCCATGCCGGTGCAGATCGACATGCTGAAGGCCGTGTTGTCGGACATCGACACGCAGGTGAGCGGCGTTGCTGAGATTGTGCGGGCCTGGCGAGCCGGCGACGTGGCGGCGCTCGAACGGTTCCTGCTCGACGAGTTCCGTGAGTCGCCGGACGTCTACCAGCGGGTGCTCGTCGATCGCAATCGCGCGTGGGTGCCTCAGATCGCCGCGTGCGCCAGCGACGCCGCGCCGTGTCTCGTGGTCGTCGGCGGCGCCCACCTGGTGGGCGCCGACAGCGTCGTCGCGATGCTGGCCGCGGCCGGGTTCAGCGTCGAACAACAGTAGCGGACGCCGGGAGGGAGGCGGCCCGGCGATCGCGCGTGACCTCCGTCCGCACGTAGCAGCCCTCGATGTGATCGTTCACGAGGCCCATGGCCTGCATGAAGGCGTAGATCGTAGTCGGCCCGACGAAGCTCCAGCCCCGCCGCTTGAGGTCCTTCGAGAGCGCCGTTGACGACGGCGTCGTCGGCATGGCCCGCACGGCGGCCCAGGTCAGGGGCGACGGCCGTTCCGCTTTCGGTGGCTCCCACGACCAGGCGTATGCCGCCAGCGATCCGAATTCCGACTGCAGGTCGAGCGCCCGTGCCGCGTTGTTGACGGCCGACTCGATCTTGCCGCGGTGACGCACGATACCGGCGTCGGCCAGCAGGCGCGCGATGTCTTCGGCGCCAAAGCCAGCAACCGTGGCCGGATCGAAGCCGCGAAAGCCAGCGCGGAAGTGCTCCCGCTTCCGCAGGATGGTCAGCCAGCTGAGCCCTGCCTGAAAGCCTTCGAGACAAATCTTCTCGAACAGCCGGCGGTCTTCCATCACCGGTCGGCCCCACTCCGTGTCGTGGTAGGTGACGTAGAGCGGATCGGCGCCACACCACCCGCAACGATGCCGGCCGCGGCCGGCCGCAATGAGCCCGGGTGCGGCACTCACGATCGCCGCCGCCCATGGGCCGTCTGGGGCTCCCGCACCGACGAGGCCTCGTGCCGCAGAGCGGCTTGCGCCGCCTTCAGCTGCCGAAGCGTCTTGCCGTCCACCGCCGGGAAGGCTGGCTGCACCGATTCGATGGCCTCGATGACCGCCGAGGCCACCACCAGACGCGTGAACCACTTGTGGTCTGCCGGCACCACATACCACGGAGCGAACGACGAAGCCGTGTGGCGCACGACATCGTCGTAGGCCGCCAGGTAGTCATCGAAGACCTCACGTTCGTGCAGATCGCCGAGCGAGAACTTCCAGTGCTTGTCCGGATCGGCGAGGCGCTCGAGGAAGCGCCGGCGCTGTTCCTCCTTCGAGACGTAGAGGAAGAACTTGCGGATGACGACGCCCTGCCGCGACAGGTAGCGCTCGTAGCTCACGACGTCTTCGAAGCGCTCGCGCCAGATGCGCGGCGTGACGCGCTCGTCCGGAAGCTGCTGCCGGCCAAGGATCTCAGGGTGCACGCGCACGACCAGCATCTCTTCGTAGTACGAGCGGTTGAAGATGCCGATATGGCCGCGCCGTGGCAACCTGGCAGAGGTTCGCCACAGGAAGTCGTGATCGAGCTCCTCGCTCGACGGCGCCTTGAAGCTGTGCACCTCGCACCCGCGCGGGTTGAGGCCGCTCATCACATGCTTGATGGTGCCGTCCTTGCCGGCCGCGTCCATGGCTTGGAAGATCAGCAAGACACTCCAGCGGTCCTGCGCATAGAGGCGCTCCTGCAGCTTCGCCATGACCTCCGCGCTTTCTTCGAGCAGGGCGTCGGTTCGGCGCTTCAGCTGCAGACTGCGGGTGTCGTCCGGGGAGAACGCGTGCAGGCGGAACCCGAGCGGTCCGGTCACCCGGAAGTGACGCGACAGGCGGGTAAGGCTCCGATGGGTCTCAGAAGGCATACCGGTCGATGATACGGCTCGCTGAGCCTCGCCTCCTACTTCGCGTCGGTTCCCGGCGCCAGCACGACCAGCACGACGAGACGCGCGGCACTGCTATTGCAAACGCCGTGCGGCACGCCGTCGGGGGCGACGAGCAGGTCGCCGGCGCGCATCGGGAGCTCGCGACCTTCGAGGAGGAACACGCCCTCGCCCTCGAGCACGTGGTAGATCTTGTCCATCCCTGCATGTGCGTGCAGCGCGTGCGCCTGACCTGGCTCGAAGGCGTTCAGTCCGACGAGCAGCCGCGGCGACGTGAAGATCGTGGCCTTGCCCATCTTCCCGGCCGCAAAGACTGCGTGATCGACGGCGTGCACGACTGACGGATGCTCCATGAGTACAGATCTCCCGCGACGCTGGTCGCGACTAGTAGGTCCAGCTTCGGAACGCGATGAGACCCCACCATCCCAGATAGCTGGCAAGCCCGGTGTGCGCGCACGCCACCAAGGCGGCAAATACACCCAGGCGCCCGCCGACGCCCATGACCCATGCCCGGGCGGTAACCGGCAGCAGTGCGAACGCCACGGCAGGGTAGACCACCGTTCCCGCCAGCAACGCCAGCGCTCGGCCCCCCGGTCGCGCCAGTTCCTCCGCCGATGCCGTGCCGGCCGCCCAGACGATCGACACCAGCGCCACCACCGCCAGCGTCCACCAGACGCCGAGCGCCACAATCCTGCCACCCCAGCTGCCTCGACGCCACCCATGCAGGACCGCCACGAGCGGCCCGACCACCGCGCACGCGAGGGCGAGGCCCAGGGTCACGCGCAGCAAGTCGATCGGCCACCGCGCGCGCTGCTCCGCGTAGATGTCCGCACCGGCCAGCACCGAGGTGCCGCCCACCTCGGTAAAGGCCAGCGATGCGGTCAGTTCGCTGTCGCGTCTGAAGAGGGCATCGTTGACCGGAACAAGCGGCGTCGCATCCCCGAAGACCGGCGTCATCTCCAGCTGGCCCTCGTGCACGCGTACGACGCGCCCGCTCGTCGGGAACTCTATGGCCTCGAGGATCGCATTCCGGGGATTGGCATCGTGGTAGTAGCCTTCGAAGCGCCGCAGGGACTCGACGGGAACCGTCATCGACTCGGCGGGCGTCGGCTCGACGTCGCGCTTGAGGTAGCGGAGGGCGAGCGACGAGAGCCGCGTGAGGACGTCGGGGGTGTAGGTGCCATTCAGCAACACCACGAAGCCGACGTCGCGCGACGGGGAATAGCCATAGGCGGAGAGGAAGCCGTCGATGCCACCCTGATGGCCGAGCACGTGGTGCGGCAGGTCGATCGTACTGTAGATGCCCAGTCCGTAGCCGGCGCGCACACCGGCCTTCGAGGCGGCCGTCGTCCGCGGCCACTCCATGTTCGAGAGGTACTCCGGATCGACGACGTAGCCGCTGCCGCGCTCGCCCCAGTTGAGCAGCATCTCGACGAAGTGCGCGAGCTCGCGCGGCGACGTGTGCAACGCGCCGGCGGGGCGCAAGCAGATCCGCCGGCGCCTCACGGGTGGACCAGTCCTCGACTCGTAGCCCTGCGCCAGGGCCGGGGCTTCGGTGTCGCCAGAGAACGTGCTCGTCTTCATGTCGAGCGGCGCGAGAATGTGCTCGAGGATGAACTGGTCGAACGGCATCTTGGCGACGGCCTCGATGACCCGGCCGGCCACCGCGTAGCCAGGGTTGGAGTAGGCCATGCGCGTGCCCGGCCGCCATCGCACGCGCCGGGTCGCCGGATTGCGCAGCAGAACCTCCTCGAGCGGCCGGTCGGGTGCGTTATCCAGTACGTAGATCTCGTTGAAATGCATGTCGTCGAAGCCGGCGGTGTGCTCGAGCAGGTGGCGCACCCGCACCGGCTCAGACGCCTCCCACGGGTTGTCGATCCTTAGCTCCGGCAGTAGCGACGCCACTGGCGCATCGAGGTCGAGCCGGCCCTCCTCGTAGAGCTGCACCAGCGCCATCGCGACGAAGGTCTTGCTCACCGAGCCGACGCGAAAGAGCGTGTCGGCGCCAATGGGCCGCCGCTCGTCACGATCGGCGAGGCCGACCCCGCCCGCCCACTCGACGCCGCCGGTCCGGACGAGCGCCAGACCAGCCCCCGGGAGACCGGCGTCTTCGACGATGCGCGCGGCCGCCATCCTGAATTCGTCAAGCGTCGCCGGCGTCGGGTCGGCTCCGGATACTCCCGACTGGCCGGCCAGCCCCCGGGCCACCGCCAGCAGGAAGGCCACGCGGAGGATCCATGTCATCGCGTCATCTTACCGGCCTGCCGCCCGGTATACTCGCCCCCGCATGGCTTACTTCTCTGTTCTGAAGAAGGTGCACTGGTCCGACGGCGACGCGGCAGGCATCGCCTGGTTCCCGAATTACTTCGGCTGGTTCGAGGACGTCGAGGAAGAGCTGTACATCGCTGCCCTCGGCCGTTCGCGTCAGTCGCTGCTCGAAGGGGGGCGCCTCGGGATACCGCGGGTCGAGGCGCATATTCGCTACGAGGCGCCCGTCCCGATTGGCACGCTGCTCAGGATCGGCGTCGATCCGGGCGTTGAGAACCCTCGGCGGCTTCGCTATGCCTTCGAAATGTGGGATACGGAACAAAATCGCCGCGTGGCCGCGGGATTCGTGCGCGTGGCCTGCGTGCGCCTCGCGGACTTCGCGCCGCTCGACTTTCCGGCCGAAGTCCTGACGTTCGTCCAGCGCGTGCAGGAACTGGCCGCGCAGCAGGCCGAGAGCGGTGCACCGCTCCCCTGGGCCTGAGCATGGCGAAACGCGTGAAGGCCCCAGCCGGCCGTGCCTCCGAAGCCCCCGGCCCAAGTCCGCCGGTTCGGCTCGAGGAAGGCTGGCACGGCTGGGACGACTACGCACCGTTCTACGATTGGGAGAACGCCCAGACGCTCGGCCGCCGCGACGTCTCGTTCTGGCTTCGCATGACCGGCGCTGTCGAAGGCCAGGTGCTCGAGCTCGGCTGCGGCACCGGCCGGGTCACGATGCCGCTCGCCCACGAAGGCGTGCGTCTGGTTGGCGTGGATCGCTCGGGTGAGATGCTCGCGCGCGCCAGGCGCCGCGTCGTCAGGCAGCGCCGCGGCCACCGGCCGAGCCTCGTACGTGCCGACATCCGTGCTCTGCCCTTTCCGGCCGCTGCCTTCCCGATGGTCATGGCGCCCTACGGCGTCCTGCAGTCGCTCCTGTCGGAGCGCGATCTGAGGGCCACGCTCGAGGACGTTGGCCGCGTCGTCGCCGACGACGGCATCTTCGCTCTCGAGCTCGTAGCGGACCTTCCGGCCTGGGGAGAGTACTCGAAACGCGTCAGTCTGAAGGGGCGGCGCAGCCCGGGCGGCAGCCAGATCACGCTTATCGAGTCGGTGCGGCAGGATGCTCCCAGAGGCGTGACGATCTTCGACCAGGAGTTCGTCGAACGGCGCGGCCGGGCAGTACGAAGGCACTCATTCGCGCTGACGTTCCGCACCCTGTCGGTGCGCCAGATGTCGCGCCGTCTGACCACCGCCGGCTTCCGGGTCGAGGCCGTGCTCGGAGACTACGACGGCGGGCCCTGGCACCGGGATGCCGACGCCTGGATCATCATTGCCCGCAAGGTCTGATACGCTAAAGGGTCGATTTTTCCCATCTGGAGCTGCACCATGTCCGGCCATTCCAAGTGGCACACGATCAAGCACAAGAAGGGCGCGCTCGATGCCAAGCGCGGCAAGTTGTTCACCCGGCTGATCAAGGAAATGACCGTCGCGGCCAGGAATGGCGGCGGCGACGTCAACATGAATCCCCGGCTGCGCACGGTGGTCACCGAGGCCAAGGCCGCCAACATGCCGGCCGAGAACATCAAGCGCGCCATCCAGCGCGGCACCGGTGAACTACCGGGCGTCACCTACGAAGAAATCAACTACGAAGGCTACGGCCCTGGCGGCGCGGCGGTCATCATCGAGACGATGACCGACAACAAGAACCGAACCGTTGGCGAGATCCGCCATATGCTCGCGAAGTACAACGGCAATCTCGGCGCCGAGAATTCCGTGGCCTGGATGTTCTCGAAAAAGGGCTACATGGTCATCGAGAAGCCCGGCGTCGACGAAGAGAAGCTGATGGAGGCCGTGCTCGAGGCCGGCGCCGACGACTTCCGTGACGACGGCGACAGCTTCGAGGTGATGTGCGAGCCGGCGGCCTTCGAGGCCGTGAAGGAGGCCGTGAAGGCCCTCAACATCGAGCCGGTCACCGCGAAGCTCTCGATGCTGCCGCAGAACTACATCAAGCTCGAAGGCAGCGAAGCCCGGCAGATGCTCAAGCTGATGGAGGCGGTCGAGGATCACGACGACGTGCAGAACGTCTGGTCCAACTTCGACATCGAAGAGAAGGAGATCGAGGCCTCACTCGCGTGAGGATCTTCGGCATCGACCCCGGGTCGGAGCGCACCGGCTACGGGTGTGTCGAGTCCGACGGTCGGCGCCATCGTCTCGTCGAGTGCGGCGCCATTGCCACGGCCGGGGTGCCGACGCTCGGCGCCCGCCTCGCGCTCATCCACGACCGGCTGTCGGCCCTCCTGGAGGACTGCCGGCCCGATGTCGTGGCCATCGAAAACCTCTTTTTCGCCACCAACGTCCGCAGTGCCCTGACGCTCGGCCACGCGCGCGGCGTGGCCATGCTGTCGGCCGTCGAGGCCGGGCTCGAGCTGGCGGAGTACACGCCCACCGAGATCAAGCGCGCCGTGGTCGGCTACGGCCGCGCCGAGAAGGCGCAGGTGGGCCAGATGGTCGCCCTGCTGCTCGGCCTGGAGCGCCCGCCGACGCCGCACGATGCCGCCGACGCGCTCGCCGTGGCACTCTGCCACCTGCATCGCATGCCGGCCCGCGCCGTGAGCGTGCCCAAAGTGCGTGGCGCTCTCGCCTTCAAGAGCTGGCGGGCTTACCGGCCCGCGAAGGAACCGAAGGCGGCGCGACCGGCGCGGGCGAGCGCGCGCCGCCCATGATCGCGTGGCTGAGGGGACGGCTGGTCGAGAAGCACCCGACGCGCCTCGTGGTTGACGTGCACGGCGTGGGCTACGACGTGGCGGTGCCGGTCTCCACCTTCTACGTCGTGGGCGACCCTGGAACCGAGGTCGAACTCCGCATCCACACGCACGTTCGCGAGGATGCGCTCGCCCTCTACGGGTTCCCGACGACGTTCGAGCTGACCGTCTTCGAGAAGCTCATCGCGACAAGCGGCATCGGTCCGAAGCTCGCGCTTGCGGTCTTGAGCGGCATCGACGCGGTGGACTTCGTGGCGGCCGTGCAGCGGGGCGATGTCGCGCGCCTCACCCGCATCCCGGGTGTCGGCAAGCGCACGGCCGAGCGGATGTGTCTCGAATTGAAGGACAAACTGCCCGCCGCCCCCGGCGCCGAGACGGCTGCGCCCATCGCGGCTGTCACCGATGCCGTGCGTACCGACCTGGTGTCGGCGTTACTGAATCTCGGCTACCATCGCTCAGCCGTGGACAAAGTGCTCGACAAGCAGCTCGCGAGCGAGGAGCAGCCCCGCTTCGAGGCCGCCCTGCGCGCCGCGCTCAAGGAGCTTGCGCGGGCATGACCGAGCGGGTGGTGTCGTCCGTCACGGGCGACGGCGACGCGCAGTTCGAAGCCGGCCTCAGGCCGCGCCGTCTCGACGACTACATCGGCCAGGATCGCGTGCGCGAGAACCTGGAAGTGTCGATTGCCGCCGCCCGGCAGCGCGGCGAAGCACTCGATCACATCCTGTTGTGGGGGCCGCCCGGGCTCGGCAAGACGACCCTCGCCTACGTGATTGCCAACGAGATGGGGGCCGCCATCCGCACCACGTCCGGTCCGGTCATCGAGAAACCCGGCGACCTCGCCGGGATGCTGTCGGGCCTGCAGCAGGGCGAGGTGCTCTTCATCGACGAGATCCATCGCCTGCCGGCGACGATCGAAGAGATTCTCTATCCGGCGATGGAAGACTTCGAGCTCGACATCGTCATCGGGCAGGGGCCCGGCGCACGCTCGGTCAAGGTGCCGGTCGAGCGCTTCACCCTGATTGGCGCCACGACCCGCGCCGGGCTGCTGACGGCGCCGCTGCGCGCGCGCTTCGGCATCAACCACCGGCTCGACTTCTACACCGTGGCCGACATCGATGTGATCGTGCGGCGTTCGGCCCGGATTCTCAACACGCCGCTCGATCCCGATGCCTCGCTCGAGATCGCCCGCCGCTCGCGCGGCACGCCGCGCATCGCCAACCGCCTGCTGCACCGCGTGCGCGACTACGCGCAGGTGCGCGCCGACGGCACCATCACCGTCGAGGTCACGCGTGCCACCATGGCGATGCTGGTCGTGGACGACCTCGGCTTCGACGAGACCGACCGTCGCCTGCTCAGCACGATCATGGACAAGTTCGGGGGCGGCCCGGTCGGGGTCAACACCCTGGCGGCGGCGCTCAGCGAAGAGCCCGACGCCATCGAAGACATCCACGAACCGTACCTCCTGCAGGCCGGCTTCCTCGACCGCACGCCGCGCGGCCGCGTGGCCACTGCACGAGCCTACGAGTACTTCGGGCGCCAGGCGCCCAGGAGAGGACTGTTTTGAGGACATCCATCGCCAACCTGGCCGGCACGACCTCGATTGGCCGCGCCGAAATCAAGAGCCTGGCCACCTACGTGCCGCCGCGCGTGCTGACCAACGCGGATCTCGAGAAGCTGGTCGAAACGAGCGACGAGTGGATCCTGCAGCGCACCGGTATTCGCGAGCGCCACATCGTCGAGCCCGGTGTCGGCACCTCTGACATCGCCAGGGAGGCCGCGGCCGAAGCCATCCGTCGGGCTGGGCTGACGCCGGCCGACATCGACCTCATCATCGTCGGCACGGTCACCCCCGACATGCTGTTCCCGAGCACTGCCTGCCTGCTGCAGCACAAGCTCGGCGCGACGCACGCGTGGGGCTTCGATGTCAGTGCCGCCTGCTCGGCCTTCGCCTACGCGCTCACGGTAGGCAGTCAGCTCATCGCGGCCGGCTCGTCGAAGTACGCGCTCATCGTCGGCGCCGACGTGATGTCGAGCATCATCGACTACACCGATCGCACCACGTGCGTCCTGTTCGGTGACGGCGCCGGAGCGGTCGTGCTGGGGCCGTCGTCCTCGCCGGGCCTCGGCGTCATCGACTTCGCGCACGAGATCGACGGCAGCGGCGGCGCGGCCCTGTGCATGCCGGCCGGCGGCAGTCTCAAGCCGGCATCGCACGAGACGGTGGACCAGCGCTTGCACTACGTGAAGCAGGACGGCTCGACCGTGTTCAAGTTCGCCGTGCGCCGCACCGGGGACCTGTGCGAGCGGCTGCTCGCCCGAAACAGCGTCACCGCCGCCGACATCGACCTCTTCGTCTCACATCAGGCCAACCGCCGGATCATCGAAGCGGTCGCCGAGCGCGTGGGTATCGACCGCTCCAAGGTGATCATCAACATCGAGCGCTTCGGCAACACGACGGCCGGCACCATCCCCCTCGCCATGAACGACGCGGTGCTGGAGGGGCGGCTGAAGAAGGGCGATCTAATCCTCGTTGCGTCGGTCGGCGCCGGTTTCACCGTCGGAGCCGTGCTCATCCGGTGGGCATTCTGATCCAGCGTTCGCGATGTCCCGATTGTCTCGTTCTGGCGCACCCACACCGCCCAACGGCGTCTCGACCGGCACGGTAATCCGTGATTCATCAACGGCTTGCCGTTTATCGTCATCGCCGCCCGTTTGGTCATGAGGCCTGTGTCAGATCGGCCCACAGTCGTAACTCCCTCAGCGATAGCGAGTTGATGAAGTGACTGCGCACGGATGCAACCCGGCCTGTGCCGTAATGACACACGACGCCGACGCCGACGGCGCGCTGGTGGAATGCCTGCAAGTGCAAGCTTCGCAGTGAGTTGAGTGACCGAGCGGCACGTTTGGCTGCGGTGGCCCGTGCCTTGCACTTTCACGGGACACGGCCGGGCAAGTCACGACGCCCGGCACCGACTTCGCTCCCCCAGCGCGGCAGCGTTCGGCCGGCACCCACGGGGGCTCCAGACCTTCACCGGTCTGGGGCCAGCGTGGTCCGGTGCGGCGCAAGGTGACACATGGCCAAGGCACAGACGACCGCTCGGACGGCTGCCATCCACGCCACTCCCCCGGGAGCAGCCGCTGTCGATGTCGCCCCCAGCAATTGGCGCGAGGCGCTGCCGACGCTGACGAGTGAGACGCTCACACTGCGCGAACCGGTCGCCTCGGACGCCGTGTCGCTGCTGACGGCGCTGCCGGACGATGCCTTTGGACAGATCGTGGCCGCGCCTCCTGCGGCGAGTGTCGCCGGGATTGAATCGCTGATCGAGACGCTGCAGGCCGGCCGCCGCGCCGGCACCATGGCGTTCTGGGTGGTCGTCCCGGCCGACGCGGCCGTCGCCGTCGGGATCATCGGAGTCCGCTCGATGGACCACACGTGCACGATGGTCGAAGGCGCCGCCGTTACCGCGGAGGAGTTCCGCGGCACGCCGCTCTTCCAGACGGCCGGCCGGCTGGTGCTGGGCTGCCTGTTCGGACAGATGGGCGTGCACCGTGCCGAGTTCCGCATCGACGTGCGTAACGGCCGGGCCAATGGCGCTTTGCGCAAGCTCGGCGCCACGCAGGAGGGCCTTCTGCGCCGCGCCCGAACCAGCGACGGCGAGTTCCACGACCAGGTGCTGTGGGCCATCGTGGCCACCGACTGGGCCGACACGCGCACCGTTCGCACCTCCAGCGTGCACTGAATCTCCTGCCGACGTCGGTCTCGGCCCGGGTACTTTCCAGGGGTGCCCGGGCCATCTTTTCGTTCGCCACGTTAAGATCGTGGTCGGTGCGCGCCTCCGAATTCGACTTCGATCTGCCTCCCGAGCTCATCGCGCAGGCGCCTCCCCCCGTGCGCGGCACCTCGCGCCTGATGCGGCTCGATCGCGTGTCCGGCCAGGTCACGCACGGCGCTTTTCACGACCTCGCGGGGTTACTCCGCCGTGGCGATCTGCTGGTGCTGAACGACACGCGGGTCTTTCCGGCGCGGCTCCTCGGACATCGTGAACCGGGGCAGGGGGCGGTCGAATGCCTGCTCGTGTCGCGGCTCGACCCATCCAGCGCCGCGACGGGGGAGGAGCGCTGGCAGGCGCTCGTGAGCCCGGGCGCGCGCGTCTCGGCCGGAACGCGCCTCGTCTTCGATGGACCCGGCGGGCAGCTCGACGGCGAGGTGCTCGGGCGCGCCGAGCACGGCCGCATCGTGCGTCTCAGAACGCGGGACGGATCGGCCGTGATGGCGGCAATCGGCCGGCTGGGACACATGCCGCTGCCGCCGTACATCAAGCGGCCGGATGCCGAGAGCGACCGCGAGCGCTACCAGACCGTCTACGCTCGCCACGAGGGTTCGGTCGCCGCGCCCACCGCCGGCCTGCATCTCACGCCGGAGATCTTCGCCGCGCTCGAGGCGGCGGGCGTCGAGCGAACGGCCATCACGCTGCACGTGGGCTATGGCACGTTCCAGCCGGTGCGCGCGGAGCTCGTGGCCGACCACCGCATGGCCCGTGAGGCGTTCGAGGTCAGCGCTGTGGCGGCTGAGGCCCTGACGCGGGCCCGCGCCGAAGGCCGCCGGATCATCGCCGTAGGGACCACGACGACCCGCACGCTCGAATCGCTCGATCGCAACGCCGACGGCCGCGTGCGCGCGCAGAGCGGTGAGACAGCGCTCTTCATCTCGCCGGGGCACCAGTTCCGGATGGTGAGTGGGCTGGTGACCAACTTCCACGTGCCGAGGTCGTCGCTGCTCATGCTGGTCTCGGCGCTGGCCGGGGTTGAGGCGGTGCGCCACGCCTATCGCGAAGCGGTGACGGCGCGCTATCGCTTCTACAGCTACGGCGATGCCATGCTGATCGACTAGCGGGACTCCGCCTCCGCCGACGAGCCTGGGGCCGGCCAGCGTGTTGCGGTGCGCATCGCCGCGAGGGAGCCTGTGGGCGACCTACACGCTATGCTCTCGGCATGAAACTCGACTACGAGGAGTTCGACCTGTCAGGGGTGCGCCGGTACCCGCTGGCGTCGCGGGCGAGCAAGGTGACACGCGCGGATTTCGCCCGGGCCCACCAGCCGGGAAGCGGCATCGGCGACTGGCTGTCGCGCCTGCCGAACCTGCTCGCGGCGCGAGATCTCGTGACCGTCATCGACGCCATCGCCGATGCTTCGAAACGGCCGGCGCCCGTCATCTGGGGTCTCGGGGCTCACGTCATCAAGGCCGGCCTCGCGCCCGTCCTCATCGACTTGATGGCTCGGGGCCATGTCTCGGCACTGGCGATGAACGGCGCGGGCCTCATCCACGATGTTGAGATCGCGCTGTCTGGGGCGACCTCCGAGGATGTCGACGCGGCCCTCGGCCCCGGGGCCTTCGGGATGGCGGAGGAGACCGGCACCGGAATCAACCGCGCGGTCGTCGAGGGGGTCTCGCGCGGTTGGGGCCTGGGACGCGCGGTCGCCGAGTGGCTCGCGGCACAAACGCCGGACCACGCCGAGGTCAGTCTGCTCTGCGCGGCGGTGCGGCACAAGGTTCCGGTGACGGCCCACGTCGCCGTCGGGACCGACATCGTGCACATGCACCCTGACGCATCGGGCGCAGCGATCGGCGAAGGCAGCCTGCGCGATTTCCGTCATTTCGCGTCGTTCGTGGCCCGTCTGGGCGGCGGCGTCTATCTGAACTGCGGGTCGGCCGTGGTCCTGCCGGAGGTGTTCCTCAAGGCCGTGGCCGTCGCGCGCAATCATGGGCACGACCTCACGGGCCTGACGACCGTCGACCTCGACTTCCTGCCCCACTATCGACCGCTCACCAACGTCGTCCGTCGCCCCACCGCGGGCATCGGACGCGGCTTCCACCTGACGGGCCACCACGAGATCCTCATTCCGCTGCTGGCGGCGGCCCTCGTCGAGCGGCCGGCGAGCGTAGGGCCGTGATAAAGTCATCAGTTCCTGCCGGAGTAGCTCAGCCGGTTAGAGCATGCGTCTCATAAGCGCAGGGTCGGCGGTTCGAGTCCGCCCTCCGGCACCAGCCTTCGCTCTGACCGCTCGAGCCGAAGCGTGAGCTTCGGCTCGTCACAGCCCCAGGCGCACCCCTTGAGCACCGCACTTCTTCGGCGGGTCCGGCGCTACGTCGCACGCCATGATCTCTGGACGCCGGGCGGCCGCGTCGTGGCGGCGCTCTCGGGCGGGTCCGACTCGGTGGCGCTGCTTCACCTGCTGGGCGACCTGGCCGCCGATGGTGACCTCGTCGTAGCCGGCGTCGCCCATCTCAATCACCAGTTGCGGCCTGAAGCCGGTCGCGACGAGGCCTTTTGCCGCGCCCTGTGTGACCGGCTCGACCTGCCGTGCCTCGTTGAACATGTCGCGGTGCCGGCCCTCGCCTCGGCCGCGAACGTGTCGGTCGAGGTGGCGGCCCGCGAGGCGCGCTACGCTTTCCTCGAACGGGCGCGACTCGCTCTGCGCGCACAGGTCGTCGCCGTCGCTCATACGGCCGACGATCAGGCCGAAACGGTGCTGCTCAGGCTGCTGCGCGGCGCCGGCACCCGCGGACTTCGTGGCGTTCTGCCCAAGCGCGGCACCATCGTGCGCCCGCTGCTCGACTGCACGCGCGCGGACCTGCGATCCGACCTTGAATCCCGGGGCGAGACCTGGGTTGAGGATGCCAGCAATAGCGACGTCGCGCTGCCGCGCAACCGCGTGCGTCACGAACTGATTCCGCTGCTCGTGGCCCGCTTCCAGCCCGCCGCGATCCGGGTGCTGGCTCGAACGGCCGAGGCAGTCTCGGCTGACGAGGCGCTCCTGAGCGCGCTGGCGGCCGCCGCTCTGCCGTCGGTCGTCTCGACGACGGCCCACGGCGTGCAGCTCGTCAGGTCCACCCTTGCCGCCCTGCCGCCCGCCCTGGCGCGCCGTGTGGCCAGGCGGGCCATCGAGGTCGCCGGGGCACCGCACGCCCCGGACCTGGCCGCCGTCGAGGCGCTGCTGGCTGTCTGCCGGCCCACCGGCCCAGCCGCCGCCGAGGTCGCTGGCCTGCGGGTGGAACGTTTTTCCGAGGATGCTGTCTTATTGATCAGGGAGCCGCGGCCAGCACCCGCGGCGGCGATGCCGTCACGAGTGCTGTCGGTGCCTGGGGCCGTAGCGCTCCCGGAACTGGGGACCAGGTGCCGCCTCACGGCTGAAAGGCCGATAAGGGATCTGGAGCAGCCCACGGGCCCCTTCCGGCGTCTGATGATCAAGGGATCGGTGGCCACGCCGCTCGTCGTGCGTGGGCGGTTGCCGGGCGACCGCCTGCGGCCGCTGGGGCTGGGGGGGTCGCGCAAGCTCCAGGACCTGCTGGTCGATCGCAAGGTTCCGCGCGGCGCACGCGACTCTGTGCCGGTGGTGGTCGATGCCACCGGCCGGATCGTGTGGGTGGTCGGGCATGCCGTAGACGCCGAGGCGGCAGCCACGGGGAACGAGGACGACGTGATAGTCTTGACTTTTGACCAGCCGGTCGTGCCCGGCTCGGAGGCATCGTGAACTCCACCGCAAAGAGCCTCGTGTTCTGGTCCATCCTGTTCGTGGTTGGGCTGCTCGTGTGGAATTTCTCGTCGAGGTTGCAGCGGAACGAGAACCCGGTTGCCTTCAGCGAGTTCGTGTCGTGGGTGGACGCCGGACAGGTGCAGCGCGTCGTCATCGTCGGCAACGACATCACCGGCGTCACCAAGGGCCTCGAGAACTTCCGGACCTACGCCCCCTTCCAGTACGAAGGTCTGGCGAACCGCCTCATCGAGCGCGGCGTGAGCGTCGAGAGCAAACCGCCCACCGAATCGCCCTGGGCGGCCATCCTGTACTCCTGGGCCCCGATCCTGCTGATGATCGGTTTCTGGGTGTTCTTCATGCGCCAGGTGCAGAGCGGCGGGAACAAAGCGCTGTCGTTCGGCAAGAGCAAGGCGAAGCTGTCGTCCTCTTCACAGAAAAAGGTGACCTTCCGTGACGTGGCGGGCGTCGACGAAGCCAAGGACGAGCTACAGGAGATCATCGAGTTCCTGAAGGAACCGCAGAAGTTCCAGAAGCTCGGCGGCCGCATTCCCAAGGGTGTGCTGCTCATGGGCCCTCCGGGCACAGGCAAGACGCTGATGGCGCGCGCCGTGGCCGGCGAGGCCAACGTGCCGTTCTTCTCGATCAGCGGCTCGGATTTCGTCGAGATGTTCGTCGGCGTCGGCGCCAGCCGCGTGCGCGACCTCTTCGAGCAGGGCAAGAAGAACGCGCCCTGCATTGTCTTCATCGACGAGATCGACGCCGTCGGCCGCCATCGCGGCGCCGGCCTCGGCGGCGGGCACGACGAACGCGAGCAGACGCTCAACCAGCTCCTCGTCGAGATGGACGGCTTCGAGTCGAACGAGGGCGTGATCCTGGTGGCGGCCACCAACCGTCCAGACGTGCTCGACCCGGCGCTGCTCAGACCTGGCCGCTTCGACCGCCGCATCGTGGTCAATCGCCCCGACGTGAAGGGCCGCGAAGGCATCCTGGCCGTCCACACCAAGAAGATCCCGATGGCTGACGACGTCGACATCCGCGTGCTGGCGCGCGGCTCGGCGGGCTTTGCCGGCGCGGATCTGGCCAACCTCGTCAACGAGGCAGCGCTCAACGCCGCGCGTCAGAACAAGAAGGCCGTGGCCATGATCGACTTCGAGTTCGCCAAGGACAAGGTGCTCATGGGCGCCGAGCGGCGTTCGATGATCGTGACCGAGGAAGAGAAGAAGATCACGGCGATTCACGAGGCCGGCCACGCGCTGCTGGCGGTGTTGCTGCCGCACTCCGACGCCCTGCACAAGGTCACGATCATTCCGCGAGGGATGGCGCTCGGTCTCACGACGCAGCTGCCCCTCGACGAGAAGCACAACTACTCCAAGGTCTACCTCATGGACCGCATCGCCATCCTGCTCGGCGGCCGTATCGCCGAGGAGCTGACGACGGGCGACATCACGACCGGTGCCGGCAACGACCTCGAGCGTGCCACCGAGATGGCCCGCAAGATGGTGTGCGAGTGGGGGATGAGCGAGGCCATGGGGCCGCTCACTTTCGGCAAGAAGGAAGAGCAGATCTTCCTGGGCCGCGAGATCGCCCAGCAGCAGGACTACAGCGGCGTCACGGCGGAGCGCATCGACCAGGAAGTCAAGCGCATCGTCAGCGCGAACTACGACACGGCGACGGCGCTGCTCACCGAGCACAAGGCGTCGCTCGTGAAGATCGCCGACGCGCTGCTGGCCCGCGAGTCGCTCGACGGCGAGCAGGTGAAGCGCATCATCAACGGCCTGCCGATCGACGAGCCGCCGGTGGCGCCGCCGGCGCCCGCGGCGCCGGCCGACGAACCGCGCGAGCGAGCCCGCGACAAGGAGCGTTCGCCGCTGCTTCCGATTACGCCGAAGCCGCTCGCTCAGGAATAGCCCTACGCGCCGCGCCGGTCGACCACCGGCGTGGCCGCGTCTCGACGTCCCGCCGGTATGATTGCGCCGCGAGCCCCCTTCACCCTGCCGCTCGCCGGACGCGCTCCGCTCGTTCTTGGCCTGCGTACGCTCGTGATGGGTGTGCTGAACGTCACGCCTGACTCGTTCTCCGACGGCGGTGCCGGGCTCGACCCCGAGCGCGCCCTCGACCTGGCGTTGGCGATGGAGGCCGGCGGCGCCGACCTCATCGATGTCGGCGCCGAGTCGACGCGGCCCGGCGCTGCGCCGGTCGGCGGCCGCGACGAGCGCCAGCGCCTGCTACCGGTCTTGCGCAAGCTGCACCGGCTCCGTATTCCGCTGTCGATCGACACGACGAAAGCCGAGGTGGCGCGCTTCGCGCTGGATGAGGGGGCCGTCATCGTCAACGACGTGAGCGGACTGCAGTTCGATCCGGCTCTCGGCGACATCGTTGCCGTGCGTGGGGCGCCGATCGTGCTCATGCACATGCGCGGCCGGCCGGCCGACATGTACGCCCACGCCGTCTACGACGACGTCGCGTTGGACGTCACCCGCGACCTGACCAGGGCGCTCGAGCGAGCCCTCAGCCGTGGCGTCGCCTGGAATCAGATCATCCTCGATCCGGGTCTTGGCTTCGCCAAACGCGCGTCCGACAGCGTGGCGGCGCTCGCCGGGCTGGAAACCGTCGCGGCGCTGGGCCGGCCCCTGCTGGTCGGGCCGTCCAGGAAGTCGTTCTTGACCGCCGCCGTCGGCCAGATTCCGCCGCCCGACCGGGATTGGGCGACCGCCGCCGCGGTGACGGCCGCTGTCCTTGGCGGCAGCCACATCGTCCGCGTGCACGCCGTCTCCGAGATGGCGCAAGTGGTGCGGGTCGCGGATATGATCCGGGAGCACGCCACGGGAGCCGGCGCCGGCGGAACGACCTCCGCCGACTAGGCAGGGGAGTGGTCCCCAGTGTCCTAGACGCCGCTGGGCCCTGGCCGCAAGGGGACACCGGCGCGCCCGGTCCGCGCGCCGGCACTCCGCGCAACTCGTGATCACCCATGCCCTGGCTCGATTCGCTCTTCGACCGTCCGCCCGTCACTTGGTGGGATCTCCTCGATATCGCCATCGTGTCGGTGGTGGTCTACGAGGTGCTGAAGCTCATCCGTGGCACACGGGCCTCGCAGATGGCCGTCGCGCTCGGCGCGATTGTCGGCCTGTACTATCTGTCGCGCGCGCTCGAACTCCAGACCATCAACTGGCTGATCCGGAACGTCGTCGGTTACGTCGTCTTCGCGGCCATCGTGCTGCTGCAGACCGATATCCGCCGCGCGCTCGTGCACTTCGGGCGGGCGTCGTTCTTCAAGTACCTGCGCCGCGTCGAACCTGACGAGGATTCGATCGAGGAACTGGTTGTGGCGCTCGAGACGCTGGCCACCAAGCACATCGGCGCCCTGGTCATCGTCGAGCGCGGGATCGGGCTCAGGAACCACATCGAAAGCGGCATTCCCCTCGATGCCCGGCTCACCTACGATCTCCTCGTGAGCATCTTCCAGCCGACCTCGCCGCTGCACGACGGCGCAGTCATCGTGCAGGGCGATCGCATCGCCGCCGCGGCGTGCTTCCTGCCGCTCAGCGTGAACACCAGGCTCGCCCGCGAACTTGGTTCGCGTCACCGCGCGGCGCTCGGCGTCACCGAGGAGAACGACGCCGTGGCCCTCGTCGTGTCCGAGGAAACCGGCGCAGTGTCGCTCGTTCTCGACGGCAAGATCGAACGTGGACTCACGCCCGACCAACTGCGCCGGCGCCTGCGCGCTCTCATCAAGCGGACCCAGGCCCGCCCGGAGCGTCGCCTTGTCGCGGCGACGATGGACTGATGGCACGCTTTGCCGTCCGCCATGCCGGGCTCAAGCTGCTGTCGGTAGTGGTCGCCACGCTGCTGTGGATGGTCGTCACCGGCGACGCCATCGTCGAGCGGACGATCCGCGTCGGGCTCGAGTTACAGCGGGCGCCCGCCGATCTCGAGTTCGTGAGCACGGTCCCCGACACGGTGACCGTGCGCGTGCGCGGACCAGCCAGCCGGCTCTCGGGCCTCGGCCCGGCCGATCTCTCGGCCGTGGTCGATCTCGACGGCGTCCGTGCCGGACGGCGCCTTTTCCCGCTCACGCCCGCGCAGGTCACGGCCCCGTTCGGCATCGATGTCATGCAGGTGACGCCGCCGACCCTCCCCCTGCAACTCGAGGCCACGGCCTCCGCCGTCGTGCCGGTGCGTCCGCGGGTCGAGGGCACACCCGTCCCCGGCCACAGCGTGACGAACGTGTCGGTGACGCCGTCGCAGGTGCGGGTGGAAGGCCCCGAGAGCGTCGTGCGCAGTGTGACCGAGGTTTTCACAGAACTGGTGTCGATTGAGCGCGCGACCAGCCTCGTGCGTGAGGCGGTGACCATCGACACCAGCGAGTCGGCCCTGCGGCTCTCCGGGGCCGCCACGGCCGTAGTGACGATCACGATTGCGGCCGATACATCGGAACGGACCCTGACTGGCGTCCCCATCACGCTGCGGGGGCGGACGGCGGGGCGGCTGACGCCGGGCGAGGCGTCGGTCACGATTCAGGGCGCCGACGAGATCGTGCGAGACCTGACGGCGAGTGACATCACGCTGTTCGTCGACCTCGCTGGCGGCGTGGCCAATCGCCAATTGGTCGTGCAGGCCGAGTCGTCGCCGCGCTACGTGGTGCGGACGATCGCGCCGTCGACCGTCTCTTTCAGCCGCACGGGCGGCCGTCGGTAGCCGCGAGGCAGGAGAAGCCGTGACGCTGTTCGGGACCGATGGAATCCGAGGAGAAGCCGGGCGACCGCCGCTCGATGTGGCCACCGTGGCACGTGTCGGCGCGGCGCTGGCGCGCGTCTCGGGCGCCGCGACGCCCCGCGTGCTCATCGGCCGCGACACTCGCGAGTCGGGACCGGAACTCGAGGCGGCATTGACGCGCGGCGTGGCGTCGCAGGGTGGCTCGGTCGTCAGTCTCGGGGTGGTGCCGACACCGGCCGTCGCCTATCTCACCCGCTCCGAAGGCTTCAACCTCGGGATTGTCATCTCGGCCTCGCACAACCCCTTTCACGACAACGGCCTCAAGGTCTTCTCCGGTGCCGGCGAGAAGTTTTCGGGAGCGCAGGAGCAAGGGATCGAGCACATGGTGGCCGACGCGTCGTGGCAGGTGCCCGACGGTGTCGCGGTGCCGGGCACCGACGCCGAGCTCACCGCGCACTACGTCGCGCACCTCCAGCAGATTCTCGGCCACGCTGGCCCGCTCGCCGGCGCGCGCCTGGTGGTGGATTGCGCGCACGGCGCCACGACCACGATCGCGCCGGCGCTGTTCTCGGCACTGGGCTTCGACGTCATGGCGATCGGCGTCGCACCCAACGGACGCAACATCAATCAAGGCTGCGGCTCGACGGCGATGGAGGCGCTCCAGACGGCGGTCGTGCAGTCGGGTGCCCGCCTCGGCGTGGCCTTCGACGGCGACGGCGATCGTGCGCTGTTCGTCGATCATCACGGCCACCGAGTCGACGGCGACGCGGTGATGCTCATCTGCGCCGATCAGCTGCGGCGCGAGTCGGCGCTGCCAGGCGGCGCCATCGTCGCCACGGTGATGAGCAACATCGGTCTCGAGATCGCGCTCCGGGAGCGTGGCGTCGACCTGGTGCGGTGTCCGGTCGGCGACAAGTACGTGATGGAAGAGATGCTCAAGCGGGGTCTCGCCCTCGGCGGCGAACAGTCGGGCCACGTGATCTTCGCCAGTCACCTCTTCACCGGCGACGGCATCGCCACCGCGCTGCACGTGCTGCGCGCGATGATCGAGACGGGTCACGAGCTGGCGACGCTCGCCGCCATGCTGACGAGCTACCCGCAGGTGCTCGTCAACGTGCGCGTACGTGAACGCACCGACGTCTCGAAGGTGCCGGCGGTGGCGGCCGCGATGCGCGATGTCGAGCACCGTCTTGCCGGGCACGGCCGGTTGCTGGTGCGCTACTCGGGCACCGAGCCACTGCTCCGGATCATGCTCGAAGGCCGCGACCACGCCGAGATCCACGCCTGGGCCGACGAGATCGCCCACGCCGTCCGCACCACCCTGGCGTAGCCTGCATCGCGCGGCAGCGCGGCCGGATGATACGCTGTGGGCCAGTGCCGTACGACGGCCAGCTACTAGCCACCGACCGCTAGCCACTGCCACCCCGGTGCCGCCTCGCCATGATCCGTCTTTCCGTCAACGTCAACAAAGTTGCCACCCTTCGCAACTCGCGCGGAGGCCATGAGCCCTCGGTGCTCGACGCCGTGCGGGTGGTGGTCGAGGAGGGCGCACCCGGCGTCACGGTGCATCCTCGTGCCGACGAGCGACACATCACCCCAACCGACGTCCGTGAGATCGCCGCGTTCCTCAGACCGCTGCGCGGCCGCGTCGAGTACAACATCGAGGGTGACCCGCGGCCGGGGCTTCTGGCGCTCGTCCACGAGGTCGTGCCCGACCAGTGCACGCTCGTGCCCGTGCGCCCGGGCGAGATCACGAGCCAGGCCGGCTGGGCTCTCGACACCCCGCGACAGGAACTCGCGGCCGTCGTGCGCGACCTGCGCGCGGCCGGCATCCGCGTGAGCCTGTTCGTCGACCCAGCCCCAGACGCCGTGGCCTTGGCTGCCGATCTCGGCGCCGACCGCGTAGAACTCTACACCGAGCCCTTCGCCCGTGCCTTCGAGCGCGGAGAGGCCGCCGGCACCGCGAGCTTTCGGCAATATGTGACCGCAGCACAGGCTGCCCACCAGCGAGGTCTGGGCGTGAATGCGGGCCACGACCTCGATCTCCGCAACTTGCCGCTCTTCCGGACGCTGCCGCATCTCGAGGAAGTCTCGATCGGCCACGCGCTGATGAGCCAGGCGCTGTTCGTCGGGCTACCTGCTTCCGTGCGCGCCTACCTGGCGGCGGTGGGAGCGTCGGCGTGACACCGCGCCGCGCCGCGGCGCTGCTGCTCGGACTGCTTTTCGCTGGGGATGAAGCGTTCGCGGCCGGCCAGCCGCTGCAGCTGCGCACGTCGGATGGCGTCGCGATCGCCGCCACGATCTATCGCGCCGACGGAGCCACGGCGCCGGCGGTCGTCCTCGTCCACATGTTCACTCGCACGAAGGACGATTGGCGACGCTTCGCCGAGCGCCTGCAGTTCTCGGGCCTCACGGCGCTTGCCATCGACCTGCGCGGGCATGGCGGATCGGGCGGCGCGTCGACCCCGGCGGCCGCCATGGCGCTCGACGTGCAGGCCGGCATCGACTTCCTCGCGGCCGAGACCGGCGGACGCGGTATCGCGGTGGTCGGTGCGTCGCTCGGCGCGACCGTCGCCGTGATGGCGGCGGCCGAGTCGCCGCTCGTGCGCGGCGTGGCGCTGCTGTCACCCGCAGCCGACTTCCGCGGCGTGCGGATGGACGCCGCACTCCGCAAGTTCGGCAGTCGTCCGATGCTGCTCGTGACGAGCAGCGAAGACCCCTACGCGCGCCGCACCGTGCAGGGCATGGTCAGCGGCACGGCCACCGGCCGAGACCAGCGCGTCTCGCCCGTCGTCGCGCACGGCACCCAGCTCCTCGAGCGCGATCCCGACGTGGACGCGGTGCTGGTAGACTGGCTGAGTCGGACGTTGCTATCCTGAGGGGGATTCCCCATGCGCGCCGATTCCATCGCTTTTGCCATCTCCGGGATGTTGTTCGGCGTCATCGTCGGATGGATTCTGGGCAGCCAGCAGTCGGCCGGCGTCGCCGCGACCGCCGCGCCCTCGGTGGCTGCCGCCGCTCCGGCGACCGCCGGCCCAGCCGATCGTGCCCCGGCAGCTCCGCTCGATGAGAGCCGCTCACAGGCACTGGTCGCGGCCGCCGCCGGCGCGCCGTCCGATCCGTCGCCGCGCGTTGAACTCGCCAACCTCTACTTCGACGCCGAGCGCTACCCCGAGGCGGTCGAGTGGTACGAGCAGGCGCTGCGCCTCAAGCCAGACGACGCCAACGTGTCGACCGATCTCGGCGTGGCGTACTACTACACCGATCAGCCCGACAAGGCGATTCAGCAGTTCGAGCAATCGCTCAAGGTCGACCCGAAGCACACCAAGACGATGCTCAACATGGGGATCGTGAAGGCGTTCGGCAAACAGGATCTCGCCGGGGCCGCGGCCGCCTGGCAGCAGGTCATTGCCACGGCGCCCGACAGCCCGGAAGCACAAGCCGCGAAGAAGGCGCTCGAGGGCCTGCAGCAGGCGCATCCGGGTGGTCCGGCTGCGCCGCCGGCAGGCGCGTCTGGAGCCTGACGCCGGTGACGCTGCGCATCCTCCTCCTCGTCGTCATGGCGCTCCTCGTGCTGCGGGCGGTGGGGCGCTTCATGGGCGGGCTGTCGCAGGCCACGCGAGGCGAAGTGCCGCGCCCGCGGGCAGGCGGGCAGCCAGTGAAGATGGTGAAGGACCCGGTCTGCGGCACGTTCGTCGTACCCGGCAAGGCCCTCAGCGCCATCGCCGACGGCGCCACGGTGTGGTTCTGCTCCGAGCAGTGCCGTGACGTGTTCGCGCGCCGCGGCTAGCCGCGCATGACCTATCCCGACGAACAACAAACGCGCCTCGAGATGGTCGAGGTCGGTCGACGCCTCTGGGTGCAGGGTTTCGTCGCCTCGAACGACGGCAACATCAGCGTGCGGCTCGGCCCGGACCGGCTGCTCACCACGCCGAAGAACGTCTCGAAGGGCTTCATGTCGCCCGAGATGATGGTCGTGACCGACATGGCCGGGGCGAAGGTCAGCGGCGCCCGCGACGCCTCGTCCGAATTGAAGATGCACCTCGAGGTCTACCGGCAGCGCCCCGACGTCGGTGCCGTCGTGCACGCCCACCCACCCACCGCGACGGGCTTTGCCGTCGCCGGCGTGCCCCTGAACCGCGCCGTGCTGGCCGAAGTGATCACGACACTTGGCGGGATTCCCATCGCCGACTACGCAACGCCCTCCACGGCCGAACTTCCGGCCGCCATTCGCGACCTCATCAAGGCGCACGACGGCCTCCTGCTCGCCAATCACGGCGCGCTCGCGGTGGCCGCCGATCTGTTCACCGCCTACTACCGGATGGAAACCATCGAGCACTTCGCGAAGATCAGCCTTGTGGCGCGCTCGCTCGGCCGCGAGAACCTGCTGTCGCGCGACGAGGTGACCCGGCTGCAGGGGCTGCGGGGCATGTACGGTATCAGCTCGCCGGCGCCGATCTGCGCCGATCCGGCGGCCCGGCCCGACGCCGATTGCCAGCTCGTCGACGCACCGGGGTCGGCGGCGCAGCTCGTGCCCGACACGCCGGCCCTGCCGCCGACCTCCTCCCATCAGCTCGGCACGGGCGGAGAGATTCGGCTAACATACGGCCAGCTGGCGGCCCTCATCGACGAGGCCGTCAAAGGCGTGCGATAGCAGGGGGCCGCTTGCCGGCCCGGCCCGGAATCCGGGCGGAGGAATGGAATGGGCGAAGCGCTCGGGATGGTCGAGACAAAGGGCCTGGTCGCGATGATTGAAGCGGCCGACGCCATGGTCAAGGCCGCCAAGGTCACCCTGGTGGGCTGGGAGAAGATCGGCGCCGGGTACGTCACCGCGGTCGTGCGCGGTGATGTGGCGGCCGTGAAGGCCGCTACCGATGCCGGCGCCGCCGCCGCCCGCCGAGTCGGCGAGCTGGTATCGGTGCACGTCATCCCCCGGCCGCACGCCAACCTCGAAGACATCCTGCCGATCGGCAAGGCCAGCACGAAGGGCTAGCGCCCTTCCTCCCGCTCGCTGCCATGCTGCTTGCCAGAATCGTCGGCACGGTCGTGGCTACGCGCAAGGACCCACGGCTCGTCAGCTGCAAGCTGTTGCTGGCTCGCCCGGTGGATCCCAACGGCCAGAACGAGGGCAATCACGTCGTCGCGATCGACACCGTCGATGCCGGCGTCGGGGACACGGTGCTGATCGTCAGCGGCAGCTCGGCCCGCATGGCCGTTGGCATGAAGGACCTGCCGGTCGATGCCGTGGTCGTCGGCATCGTCGATCAGGTGGACGTGCCCCACTCGACGTCTTAAAGGGCTCCGTCACATGTTAATCAGACACGGTGAGAGCCCTGAAAGGCGTCGCGCTCACGCGGAGCGTGGGCCAGGCAACACTGCCGCTAGCGATCCGAAGCTTCGGTTTGGCACCAGCCGGCGCGAGGCGAAGGCTCGCTAGCCATGCAGATCGGACGCGTCATCGGCGACGTGGTCGCCACCCGCAAGGACCCCGCCTTCGCCGGCGTGCCGCTGCTCGTCGTGCAGCCGCTCGGCCCGGAGCGCGAGCCGCAGGGCCGCCCCCTCGTCGCGGTCGACAGCGTCGGGGCCGGCGTGGGCGACGACGTCTTCTTCGTACGTGGCAAAGAGGCGTCGTTCCCGTTTCATCCCACCGAGGTGCCGGCCGATGCCGGCATCGTCGGCATCCTCGACCACTGGACGCTGGGGGAGCGATGATCCTGGCGCGGGTCGTGGGGCAGGCCGTCGCCACCGTGAAGCGTCCGCAGTTCGAGGGCGCGAAGCTGCTGCTCGTGCAGCCGGAGACACCGGAGGGCAAGGCGGTCGGTACGGCCCTCCTTGCGGTCGACGGCGTCGGCGCCGGCGTCTCCGAACGGGTGCTGGTCGTGGTGGAGGGCCGGGCGGCGGCCGACATCGTCGGCAGGAAGATGGCGCCGATCGACGCTGCGATCATCGGCATCGTCGACCAGGTGGACGTCGAGGCGTAGAACGATGGACGAACGGCAGGTCAGGCTCCTCGTGCAACAGGCGATCGCGCGCCACATGGGCACTGCGCCGAGCGTGGCCGCCTGGTCCGCCCATCGACCAGCCCCGGCAGCGCCCGTGGCCGACCGAGCGCATGTCAGCTTCGCCCGCTTCGATCTGGTGCGGCCTGCTGGCGAAATTGAGTGTCTCATCGAGCCCACCGTGACCTGCACGCACTGCGGCCATTGCCAGTGCTACGGTCATTGAACTGAACGTCTCAGCCATGTCCACCAACAAGCCCTCCGTGCTCGTCACCCGCCGGCTCCCGTCGTCGGTGCTGGACCGCCTCGAGCAGGCCTGCGAGCTCGATCTCCATGCCGAGCCGACGGTCATCTCGCGCGAGGCCCTGCTGTCGCGGGTGATCGGCAAGCATGCGCTCGTATGCCTGCTCACCGAACCGATCGACAGCGCGGTGCTCGAGGCCGCCGGGCCAACGCTCAAGGTCGTGGCCAACGTGGCCGTGGGTTTCAACAACATCGACGTGCCGGCATGCCGCGCCCGTAGCATCGTCGTGACCAACACGCCCGACGTGCTCACCAACGCCTGCGCCGACTTCACCTGGGCCCTCATCCTGGCCGTCACCCGTCGCCTCGGCGAAGGTGAGCGCGAACTTCGGGCCGGGGTGTGGAAGGGCTGGGCGCTCGACCACCTGCTCGGGATGGAACTGCGCGGCAAGCAGCTCGGGCTGGTCGGCATGGGCCGCATCGCCCGCGCGGTGGCCGACAAGGCCCCGGCCTTCGGCATGTCGGTGGCCTACACTGACCAGGTCGTGACCGGCGTGCCGGGCGCCACGGCCATGCCGCTCGATCGCCTGCTGGCGACCTCCGACGTGCTTTCCCTGCACGTCAATCTCACGCCCCAGACGACCCACCTCATCGATCAGAAGGCGCTCGCCAAGATGCGCCGCTCGGCCTATCTCATCAACACGTCTCGCGGGCCGGTCGTGGACGAAGCCGCCCTGGCGTGGGCACTGCGGGAGCGCCTGCTCGCCGGCGCGGCGCTCGACGTCTACGAGAAGGAGCCGGTGGTGCACCCCGGACTCCTCGAGCTCGACAACGCACTCCTCATCCCGCATCTAGCCAGCGCCACGACCGAGACCCGCACGGCAATGGCGGATCTGGCCGTCTCCAACGTGCTGGCGGTGCTCGACGGCAAGCCCGCGCTGACGCCGGTGCCATGAGCCCGCGCGCCGCCGGCGCCGTCGTGGCTGGCCCAGCTGCCGCGCCGCCTCCGCGCGTGCGCATCGGGCGTCCGGAACCGGCCCGCGTCGAGCGCGTGCTGCGCGAACTGGCGCGTCAGATCGACGGCTTCGAGCTGCCGGCGATCGAGAAGATCGCGGAGTCCCAACGGGAGGACCCGTTTCAGGTGCTCATTGCGACGCTGCTCTCGGCACGCACCCAGGATGCCACGACGCTGGCCGCGTCCACCCGCCTGTTCGAGCGGGCACGGACGCCGAAGGCCATGACCAAGCTCGGCGTCAAGGAGATCGAGACGCTCATCTACCCGGTGAGCTTCTACCGCACCAAAGCCCGCCACGTGAAGGCGGCCTGCCAGCGGCTCCTCACCGTCTACGGCGGTCGTGTGCCGTCATCGGTCGACGAGCTGGTGACTCTGCCTGGCGTGGGGCGCAAGACCGCGACGCTCGTGCTGATCGTGGCCTTCGGGAGTTGGCAGCACATATGTGTCGACACACACGTGCACAGGATCTCCAACCGGCTCGGCTGGGTGAGAACGACCACGCCGGACGAGACCGAGCAGGCGCTCTATCGGGCGACCGACGCCCGCTGGTGGCGATATCTCAATCTGTATCTCGTCACCTGGGGTCAAAACTGCTGCCGTCCGGTGTACCCTCGGTGTGACGACTGTGCGATCGTGGCTGACTGTCCGCGCCTCGGCGTGACCAAGGCGGGCCACTCGAGAAAAGGAGACTCCTGATGCTGTCCCGTGTCCTTCGGCTCGTGCCGAGCCTCGTTCTGGTCGCGCTGGTGCAGGCCGTGCCTGCCACGGCGCAGACGCCGGCCGCAGCGGCCGGTCCCGTGATCGTGGTCGAGACCTCGCGCGGTGTATTCGAGTTCGAAACCTATCCGGCCGAGGCGCCGAAGACCGTCGCGCGGATCGTGGAGCTCGTCAAGCAGCGTTTCTACAACGGCATGCGCGTCCACCGCGTGGTGCCGGGCTTCGTCATCCAATGGGGCGATCCGCAGACCCGCGACATGACCAAGAAGGACCGCTGGGGTACGGGCGGCAGCGGCAAGCCGGTCGGCGTGGCCGAGATCACCAAGACCCGCACGCACGTGCTGGGCGCGGTGGCCATGGCGCATGCCGGTGATCCCTCCAAGGCCGATAGTCAGATGTACGTGACGCTGGCGCCGGTGGCGCGGCTGAACGGGCAGTACACGGTGTTTGGCAAGGTCACGACCGGCATGGACGTCGTGCAGAAGATCCAGGCCGAGGACGTCATCAAGCGGATGACCGTCAAGTAGACGGCGCCTCCAGCCAGGGAAACCGTTCCACGAGCGCCGGCGGAAGCGGCGAGGGCACCTCGTCGCCAAGCTGCCGGCGCAACTGCACCGCATTGGCGACGCCCTGTGCCGAGAAGTGGTTGTTGAAGAAGAGGTAGGCCCTTCTCACCTGGGTCGCCAGACTCGACACCGACTCCGTCAGCGGCGCCAGTTCCGCCGCGGTATACAGGTAGTCGTAGCGGTCTTCCGCCGCGGCGTGGTGCCACCACTCGGCGGCGTTGCGTCCGTGGAAGCGCGCGTAGGCGAAGCGTTCGGGCGCGGTCTCGACCGGGGCCGCCCAATTCTGGCGGATCGAGAAGCGGAACTTCGGTTCGTCGATGAGCGCCCACGCCGCGCCGTAGGCGGCCAGCAGCGCCGCCGTCTCGTGGCCCGCGTCGCTCCACGTCTTGTGCCTGAGCTCGACGGCGAGCGGGTAGTCAGAGAACGTGCGCAGCAGCCACCCCAGGTAGTCCACGCTTGCGGCATTCGCCGTGAAGCTCGGCGGGAACTGCACGAGGAGCGGCCCGAGCTTGCCGGCGAGCGCCAGGGGTTCGACGCCAGTCTTGAACTGGTCCACGTCGGCCTGCCTGATGTCGCCCGCGACGGCCAGCGCCGCATCCGACACGCCGGAGGCACTCGCCGCCACCGCGTCCAGGAACATCGCCGGGTGAGTGAACTTCTGGAACAGCTTCACCGCGAACTCGAAACCGGCTGGCGTCCGGTCGGCCCAGGCCTGCGCCGTTTTCGCCCGCGGCTGGCCGTAGAAGGTCGAGTTCACCTCGACCACGTCGAACCAACGGGCGTAGAACTCGAGCTCGTCGAAGCCGCGGGGACGGGCGTCCCTAGCTGGATAGAATACGCCGTTCCAGGTGCCACGGCCTCCGGGGTAACTCCACCCCGAGGCGCCGATCCGCAGGCTCATCGCGTCTTCGCGTACGCCTCTTTATCGAAGCCGAAGGTGACCGTAGCGCCGTGCACCAGAATGGGACGCTTGATGAGGTTGGGCTGACTCATCATCAGATCGATGGCCTCCTTCTTCGAGGTGGGCAGCGGCCGAGTCTTGAAGACGGGGCTGCGCGTGCTCACGAAGCGCAGGAAGTCCCGGGCGTCGATGTGCTGTTCCAGGAACGCGCGCGACGGCGGCGCCTTGTTGATGTCGCGTTCCTCGACGTTGACGCCGCGGTCGGCCAGGAAACTCCTGGCGTTCTTGCAGGTCGTTCACGTGGGCTTGGTGTAGAACGTGGCCGGCGGCATCGGACTACAATAATCGATTGTGGCCGGGGTGGCCGCGAGCATGCTGACCGTCAACGAAATCTTCCACTCCATCCAAGGCGAGTCGTCCTACGCGGGCCGCCCGTGCGTCTTCGTCCGCCTGACGGCGTGCGACCTGCGCTGCGTGTGGTGCGACAGTCCGTATGCATTCCACGAGGGCCGGAAGATGTCGGTGGACGAGGTGGCGGCCGAGGTCGAACGATTCGGGTGCCCGCTCGTCGAGATGACTGGCGGCGAGCCGCTGCTGCAGAAGGACCTCTATCCGCTGATGGAGCGCCTGCACGCCTCGGGGCACCGGGTGCTCATCGAGACGGGCGGGCACCGGAGCATCGAGGACGTGCCGGCCTGGGCGACCATCGTCATGGACGTCAAGTGTCCTGGCAGCGGAGAAGCAGCCCGGCACGACGCGGCGAACTTCGCGCGCCTGAGGCCGCACGACGAGGTGAAGTTCGTCGTCGCGGACCGGGCCGACTACGACTACGCGCGGGCCGTGCTGGCGCGCGAACGGCTCGCGACCCGCGTCGCCGCCGTGCATCTATCGCC
Source organism: Acidobacteriota bacterium (assembly GCA_018000455.1). GTDB lineage: Bacteria > Acidobacteriota > Vicinamibacteria > Vicinamibacterales > UBA2999 > CADEFD01. The sequence continues at coordinate 24,188 of JAGNJW010000029.1, read as the reverse complement.
CGTGCACGGGCAGCTCGAGCCGAAGACGCTGTCGGAGTGGGTGCTCGAGGACCGCCTGCCCGTGCGCGTGCAGCTGCAGGTGCACAAGTACATCTGGGGCGCCGAGGTCCGCGGCGTCTAGGAGCTGACGCGGTTGCGGCCGGCCTGTTTCGCCCGGAACAGCGCCCCATCGGCGCGGGCAACGAGCCCGTCGAAGCTCTCGTGGGGCGTGATCGCTGCCACGCCGAACGACATGGTGCACTCGGGTGCTCCGTCCGAGGCGCTTTCCGCCACCGCCCGCCGCAGGCGATCGGCGATCTCCGTCGCGGCGTCCTGGTCCGCGTCCGCCACCAGCACCGCGAATTCCTCGCCGCCGTAGCGGGCGAGCAAGTCACCAGGCCGGAGTCCGGCGAGAATCGACTTGCCGATGCGGCGCAGCGCCGCGTCGCCGACGGCGTGTCCGTGCCGATCGTTGATGTCTTTGAAGCGGTCGGCATCGGCCATGAGCAGGGCGCCGCGCCGGCCCTCACGCACTAGACGCTCGACCTGCAGCGGGAACATCTCATCGAACCAGCGCCGGTTGTGGAGGGTCGTCAAGCCGTCGACCATCGACAGCCGCTCGAAGCGCCGCCGCTCATCGCTGGCCTCGGCCAGCACCGTGTGGTCGTGGCGCACGCGGCCGGCGAGCACGCGCAGCAGATTGCGCGCGAAGGTGGCACTTGAGTCGATGAGCGACCAGACCTGCACGTTGTCGAGCTCGAGCAGGGTCGTGAACTCGACGGCGACGACATTCGCCGAGACGGGCTGCCCGTCGAGCAACGACAGCTCGCCCAAGCACTCGCCAGGCCCCAGCCGCACGTGCGGGGCGTCGATACCGGGCAGCACCACGTCGACCGCCCCCTCGCAGATCACGAACAGGGCGCTGTTCACCTCGCCGGTGACCAACGCACGTTCGCCAGGGGCGAGAGAGCGCATGGACGACGCCGTGAGCAGCGCTTGCTTGGTACGCGGCGTCAGTTTGTCGAACAGGGGAGAGGACTCGAGCATGGCCAGCGTGCGATCCATCATGTTGTCGCCACCAAGAGTGTCCTCTGGCGCCGGGGGGCGGCGCAAGGACAGCGCACACCGCCGACCCCGTTCAGCGCTCGACGACGTCGAACAGGTAGCGCCGAAGCAGATCGGCGTCGCCGGCCCACACCGAGAGGACGTGCGTGCCCGGGCTCACGGCGTAGGCCGGCACGGTGACGGCCATGGCACCGCCCTCGCTTGCCGGCAGGGCTTCGATCGACCAGCGACGGATCTCGCCCGTCTCGCGGTCTTCGAGTTCCGCTATGAGCTCGGCGGCCGGACGGTCGAGGTCTGGCAGCCGAATCTGGACCTGGGCCGCGCCCTTCGCCACACTGACCCTCAGTGAAGCGGCGGGAAGTTCGGCTCCTGGCGCCAATTTTGGCATCGTCACGATGGCCACCGGGCCGGTTGACGCCCCGGTGGCGGCGGGCGCGGGCCGACTGTCGCCGCAGGCGGTCGCCAGGATGGACATCATGACGGCCACCGTAACCCGCATACGCCCTTGTACCAGATTCCGGGTCGCGGCGACACGACCGGCCCCCTCGTCGCTCCCCGCGGCCGTGTGAAAATAGGCTGATGCCCGCGGCCGTTGTCCTTCTTAGTGGAGGCTTGGACTCCTACACCGCCGCCGCCGTGGCCCGGCGTGACGGCTTCGACCTCTACGCTCTCAGCGTGCGCTACGGCCAGCGCCACGCTATGGAACTGGCGGCCGCGCGCCGCGTGGCATCCGCGCTCGGCGTCGCGCGCCACCTCGAAATCGACGTCGAGCTGTCGCGCCTGGGCGGATCCGCGCTCACCGGCGAGATCGCCGTGCCGAAGGATCAGCCGATCGATCCGGCTGTCATTCCCGTGACCTACGTCCCGGCGCGCAATACCGTGTTCCTGTCGCTGGCGCTCGGGTGGGCTGAGGTCGTCGGCGCGACTGATCTCGTCATCGGTGTCAACGCGCTCGACTATTCGGGCTATCCCGATTGCCGCCCCGAGTTCATCCGCGCCTTCGAGACCCTCGCGCGCCTCGCCACCAGGGCCGGAGCCCACGGCGCGGCTTTTCGCGTGCACACGCCACTCATCGCGCTCTCCAAGGCCGAGATCATCCGCCTGGGCCAGTCGCTCGGCCTCGACTACGGGCTCACGCACAGCTGCTACGACCCGCCCGCCGACGGCTCCCCGTGCGGTCACTGCGACAGCTGCCGGCTGCGCGCCATCGGCTTTGCCGAGGCCGGCACCCGCGATCCGCTCCTCGCCCCATCCACCCACTCATGACCGATCGCCTCTACTACACCGACGCCTACCTGCACGAGTTCGAGGCCCAGGTCACCGCCTGTGCGCCGTCGGCTGGAGGCTTCGCGGTAACGCTGTCTGCCACCGCGTTCTATCCGACCTCCGGCGGGCAGCCGCACGACCTCGGCCGCCTGGCAGGACACCGCATCGTGGACGTGGTGGAGGATGACGATGGCTGCATCGTGCATGTCGTCGACGGGCCGCTCGACGTGGGGGCACGCGTGCACGGCGTCGTCGACTGGGCGCGCCGCTTCGACCACATGCAGCAGCACACGGGCCAGCACGTGCTGTCGGCGGCCTTCGAAACGCTGTGCCGGGCGCGCACCGAGAGCTTTCATCTCGGGACGGCGGCGGCGACCATCGACCTGGGTCGGCCGGTGTCAGCGCAGGAAATTACCGCTGCCGAAGACGATGCCAACCGCATCGTGTGGCAGGACCGGGAGGTCCACGTGCGCTTCGTCAGCGCCGAAGCGGCCACGAACCTGCCGCTGCGAAAGGAATCCGGACGCGCGGGGACGCTCCGGCTCATCGACGTGACCGACTACGACCTGTCCGCGTGCGGCGGCACGCACGTCGCCCGCACGGGCGGCGTCGGCCTCATCAGCGTCACCGGGTGGGAGAAGTTCAAGGGCGGCACGCGCGTGGAGTTCCGCTCGGGCGGCCGCGCGCTTGCCCAGCTGCGCGAGTGGCGCGACGCGCTTGCGGCCACCAACCGGGCCCTCTCCGTCTCGCCCGTGGAACTGGCGCCGGCCATCGAACGGCTCCAGAGCGAGAACAAGGCCCTGTCACGCACGGTACGGCGGCTGCAGGAGCAGCTGGCCGGCCAGATGGCGGCGGATCTCGTGGCGACGGGCGCCCGTGTCGGCGGCCGCGTCATCGTGGCGCAGGCGCTCGAAGGCTGGGAGGCGGCCGGCCTGAAGTCCATCGCTGCGGCGGTGGCCGCGACTCCCGGCGGATGCGCGGCGGTATTCTCCACCGGGCAGCCGGCCCTGGCCGTCATCGCACGCGCGGCCGACGTGCCGATCGACGCGTCCGCGGTGCTGAAGGCGCTCGTGGCCCGCTTCGGCGGCAAGGGCGGCGGCAAGCCGGACCTGGCGCAGGGCGGCGGCCTCTCGGGCAGCCTCGACGACATGGTCGGCGCCGCCCGCGATCTGCTGTCAGCCTAGGCTGCCGGCTCCTGTCTTCCCAGCTCGAGCCCAGCCCCAGCCGCGGCCCGGCTCTCTACTTCGGCGCCATCCGCAGCGCGCCGTCGAGGCGGATGACCTCGCCGTTCAGCATCTCGTTCTCCACGATGTGACGGACGAGCGCTCCGTACTCCCCGGGACGCCCGAGGCGCGACGGGAACGGCACCTGCTGGCCGAGCGACACGCGCGCAGCTTCCGGCAGCGCCGCCAGCAGCGGCGTGTCGAAGATGCCAGGCGCGATGGTGACGCAGCGGATGCCAACCGGCGCGAACTCGCGCGCCACCGGCAGCGTGAGTGCCACGATGCCGCCTTTCGACGCGGCGTAGGCCGGCTGGCCGATCTGACCGTCGTAGGCGGCAATCGACGCCGTGTTCACGATGACCCCGCGCTCGCCGCTGGCCTCCGGCGTGTTGGTCATCATGGCAGCGGCGGCGAGCCGGATCACGTTGAAGGTGCCGGTCAGGTTGACGCGGAGCGTCTTCTCGAAGAGATCGAGCGCGTGCGGGCCGTTCCTGCCGACCACCTTGGCCGCCGGGCCGATGCCCGCCGCGTTCACTACGCCGTGCAGTCCGCCGAATTGCGCGACCGCCGTCTTGATCGCCGTCTGCACGTCGGATTCGCTGGTGACGTCGGCTTCGACGAACTTCGCCCGTGCCCCCAGTGCCGCCTCGGTGGCCGCGCCGACCTCGGCGTTCACGTCCACGAGTACGGCGTTGCCGCCGGCCGCCACGATCGCCTCGGCCGCTGCCCGGCCCAGTCCCGACGCGCCGCCGGTGGTGATGAACGTCTTCCCTTCGATTCGCATTGCACTCGACTCCGTCTGACGGCGCCTAGCCGGTGGCACCGACTCGTCAGGATACCAGTCTGCCCGCGGGATACAATCGACGGATGGCCCCGAAGCAGCCGTTCTGACGGGCGAGGCATTGTTCATGATCATCTACTCTCACCAGTACATCGACGGCGGGTGGCGCGCCTCCACCTCGGCCGACGGACTCGACGTCGTCTCGTCGTCCACCGAGCAGGTCATCGGCCGGGTGCCGCGCGGCAGCGTCGCCGACGTCGACGCCGCCGTGACGTCGGCGCGGGCGGCGTTTGACGGCGTCTGGGGCCGCACCACCGTCGCCGCACGCGTCGATTGGCTCGAGAAGCTCGCCGCCGAGATGAAGACGCGCGTGCCGGCGATCGCTACCGCCATCACTCACGAAGTGGGCACCGCGCACGGCTACGCCAAGAAAGTGCAGGCCGAGTTCCCGGTGTCGATGATCGCCGCCAACGCCAAGTACATCCTCGAGGCGCGGCTGGAAGAGGAATTGGGCAATTCGATCGTCGTGAAGGAGCCGATCGGCGTGGTCGGCTGCATCACGCCGTGGAACTACCCGTTGCACCAGGTCGTCTGCAAGATCGCGCCGGCGCTCGCCGCTGGCTGCACGGTGGTGCTGAAGCCGGCCGAACTGGCGCCGCTCTCGGCCTTCATGCTAGCCGAGGCGGCGCTGGCGATCGGCCTGCCTGCCGGCGTTCTCAACATCGTGGCCGGTGACGGCCAAGTCGTCGGCGAGGCCATCTCGGCCCACCCCGGCATCGACATGGTGAGCTTCACCGGCTCGGTCGCCGCAGGCCGTCGCGTGGCATCAGTGGCCGGCGATGGCCTCAAGAAAGTGTGTCTCGAGCTGGGCGGCAAGTCGGCATGCGTGGTACTCGACGACGCGGTCTTCGAGAAGGCGATTCCGGCCGGCGTGAACCATGCCCTGCAGAACAGCGGGCAGACGTGTTCGGCGTGGACACGGATGCTCGTGCCACGCTCCCGTGAGAACGAGGCGATCGATCGCGCCGTCGCGCAGCTGGCAACGCTGACGGTGGGCGATCCGTTCGACGCCGCAACCCGCCTCGGGCCGCTGGTCTCGTCGGCGCAGCGCGAGCGCGTGCTCGGCTACATCGACCGTGGCAAAGCCGAAGGAGCGCGGCTGGTCGCCGGGGGCGGACGTCCGGCACAACTTGCCACCGGCTACTACGTCGAGCCGACGATTTTCGCCGGCGTCGACAACCGCATGGTGATTGCACAGGAAGAAATTTTCGGTCCGGTCCTGGCCATCATCCCCTACGACTCTGACGACGACGCGGTCGCGATCGCCAACGATTCGCCTTACGGTCTGGCGGGCGGTGTCTGGTCGGCCAGTACCGATCGCGCGATGGCCGTGGCCCGGCGCCTGCGCACCGGGCAGGTGGACGTCAACGGAGGCCGATTCAATCCGCTGGCGCCGTTTGGCGGCTACAAGCACTCCGGTATCGGCCGCGAGATCGGTCCTCTCGCGCTCGACGAGTTCTTCGTCCTGAAGGCAATTCAGCGGTAGTCGATGACCTCGCTGCTGGCTCTTGCCGCCGGCCTCGCCGCCGGATTCTTTCACGTGCTCGCCGGGCCCGACCATCTGGCGGCTGTGGCGCCGATGGCCGCCGACGACGATCGCGCGGCCTGGCGCGCCGGCCTCTCATGGGGCATCGGCCACACGGCAGGTGTGCTGCTCGTCGGCACGCTGCTCGTGGCCTTCCGCGAGCTGCTGCCGCTCGAGGCGCTCTCGGCGTGGAGCGAGCGGCTGGTCGGCGTCGCCCTGCTCGGCGTGGGCCTGTGGGGCATCTGGCGGGCCCGACGTCCACATCGGCATCAGCACGTGTCCTCGACGCCATCGTTTGCCATGGGCACCTTGCACGGGCTGGCGGGCAGCTCGCACCTCTACGGGGTGCTGCCGTCGCTGGTGTTCCCCTCGCGGGTCGACTCGCTGCTGTATCTTGGCGGATTCGGCGCCGGCGCCATCGCCGCCATGACACTGTTTGCCGCGCTGCTCGGCTCGATGGCGCTCGCCGCCGGCCGTTCGCGCCAGTCGATGCGCCAGACCGTGCTGTATGCGGCGTCTGCGGCAGCCGTGGTGGTTGGCGGCGTCTGGCTGCTGAGGTGAGCCGGCACCGCGGCCAGGTGGCGGTCTGGTTCGAGCTCAGGGATAGAATCGGCGCGTGCTTGCGGTGATGACGTGGCTTCCCGGACTGCTGGCGTCGGTGGGCGTGATGCTCGCCGGCTTCGCGCTGGCCGAGGTCATCGGTCAGGCATTGCTGGCGGCGCGCGGTCTCTCTGGCGCCAGCCCGATCTCCGGCGTGCCGGTGGCGATCGTGCTCGGCCTGCTGCTGCGCAACCTGTTGCCGCTGCCGACACTTCTCGGGCCAGGCCTCAAGTTCTGCACGGCCACCATCCTGCGCCTCGGTATCGTGCTCGTCGGCATCAAGCTGAGCGTCGTCGAAATGGCGCGCCTGGGCATCGCTGGCGTGCCGGTGGTGATGGTCGCCATCGCGACCGGCCTGCTGTTTGTCACCTGGTTCAACCGCAAGCTCGGGTTGCCGCCGCGGCTCGGCACGCTCATCGCGGCCGGCACGAGCATTTGCGGCGTCACGGCGATCGTCTCGACGGCGCCGGCCATCGATGCCGACGAACGCGAGGTTGCCTATGCCGTGGCCAACGTGGTGGCGTTCGGGCTCTTCGGCATGCTCGTCTATCCCTACCTCGCGCACGCGCTGCTGCCGGGATCGGCCGCTATCGGCCTCTTTCTCGGCACCGCGGTTCACGACACCTCGCAAGTCGTCGGCGCGGCGCTCACCTACCGGCAGATCTACGCCGACGACGCCGTGCTGCGCGTGGCCACGGTCACCAAGCTCACGCGCAATCTGTTCCTGGCCGCGGTCATTCCCCTGCTGACGTGGCTGCACGCGCGTCACGGCGGCGCCGACGGCAGGACAGTGCGTGCGACCAACTGGCGCGCGCTCGTGCCGGTGTTCGTACTGGGTTTCGTCGGGATGGCAATCCTGCGCTCGGTGGCCGATGCGATGCTCGGAAGTGGCAGCCTCGCACTCGGTCTCTGGGACCAGGCGGGCTGGAGCGCGCTCACCTCCTTCATCGGCGATACCGTCGGCGCGCGGTGGCTGCTCGGCACGGCCATGGCTGCGGTGGGACTCAACACCAGCTTCACCGTGTTCAAGGGTGTCGGGTTGAAACCCTTCGTCGTCGGCATGGCCGGCGCGATCGTCGTGGGCGGCGCGGGGTTCGTGATGGCCCTCCTGCTCGGCCGCTTCATCACGTTGTAGACCGCCGTTTCCGCCAAGGTGCACGGGGGCGGCCGACCCTCAGCCTCGAAACCGGCAGTTCGCCGGGCCTTGCGGTTTCGTTCGGGCGTGAACGTTCCGGCCGGTTCTGTGTCCTCTGGCGCGATGGTGATCGTGAGCACGTCCTTGTCGACGTGTCCGGTCACCCGCGACGGCGCACGGGATGGCGCGGGTTCTATGTGAGCGGACGGGTGCCAGGAGCGGCCGTCAGGCGGGCGAACCGCCTGATTGCACAGGAATTGTCGACGCGCCAGGCTCCGAGCGCAGCGTGCCGCCCGTTGGCGAATGGGGGAGCGTCAGACTAGCGGGCAGGAAGCGCGACCAGCGCCAGCAGCAACTCGTCGACGCGCGCATCGATGTCGGACCCGCGCCCGTGGAAGCCGTTGGTCAAGAACGCGAACACTAGCGGCTCGCCGGCCGCGGTCTCGACCAAGCCCGCCAGCGAGCGGACGTTCGACATCGACCCGGTCTTCGCGTGCACCCTCCCCGCCGCGGGCGTGCCGGCCAGGCGATGTTCGAGCGTGCCGGGGATACCGGTTGCCGGCAGCACGGCCGAGAGCTGCTCCCGCAGGTAAGGACGTCGCCATGCCGCTTCCAGCGTCGCCACGAGCGCGTCGGCCGAGAGGTAGTCGTTGCGCGAGAGACCCGAGCCGTCGCGCGTCAGGTAGCCGTCTGACGGCACGCCGAGGGCGTCGAGCGTCTCGCGCAGCCTCATGACGCCACGACCGATGCTGGCTGGTTCTTCCCGATCGAGGGCGATGACGAGCGACTCCGCGTAGAGGTTGATGCTCCACGAGAGCATCTGGGCGGCGATCTCACTGAGGGGTGCCGACTGATCCACCAGCAGTGTCGTGCCTTCCGGCCAGCGGGCACGGTCAGACTCCTGATCGATGTCGACGGCGGTGCCGTCGACGGCGATGCCATGCCGGAGCAGCGCCTGCCGCAGTTCGCCGGTGAAGAACAGCGTCGGGTTGTCGACCGCGACCGACGTGCTGACCGGCGCGCTGCCCCAGGGCGCGCGTCCGCGTGCTTCGAGGATGCGCGTGCCCGGCAGCCGCGCGACGGCCAGTTCGGGTGTCGTGCCTTCGGCCGAGGTGGCGGCCCGTACGTCCACCAGCAGCCCATGGTTCGACGGCGACATGTAGACCACGGGCGGCGCGCCCGGGGTGATACCAGGCCCCATGGTGATGGTGACGACGTTCTCGTGGTACTGCAGCGCGCTCACCGCCGCGCCGTAGTCTTCGACCAGATCGTCCCAGGCCCAGCCGATACCCCAACCCGGCGCTTCGACGTGACTGTCGTCGCCTATGACATGGCCGTTGATGCGCTGGATGCCGATCGCTTCGAGGGCGCGGGCCCAGACGTCGAACGTGTCGATGCGACTCGGGTGGCGGCGGTTGATCGTGGGATCACCCGTGCCCACGACGATGAGGTCACCGTCGACGACGCCGTTGACGATCGGGCCGGTCGCGACCAGGCGCGTCTCGAAGCGGAAGCCCCAGCCCAGGCGTTCGGCGGCCGCCACCGCCGTCAGGATCTTCATCGTCGAGGCCGGCACGAGCCAGGTGCGTCCGTTGCGGCTATACAGTGTCTCGCCCGTGGCGAGCGATCGGACGACGAACGCGACGTTCGCGTGCTCGAAGGTGGGGGCAGCCAGCACGCCCTCGACGACGCCGCGCAGCGTGTCAGTGCGCAAAGCGGCCGGCGCCGGAGGCACCGGTGCCGGCGTCGTGGCCGCGATGCTGGCCGGCGGCGACGGCGGGGCGTTGACCGGCGCGGCCGGTCGGGTGGCGCAGCCGGTCACGATGAGCACGGCTCCGAGCGCCAGGGCGCGGAACCGGCCCGCCGTCATTTCTTGTTCTCGGGCGGCGCGGCGGCGGCTGGTGGCGGCGGCGCCAGCACGGCGTCGAGGGCCGTGAGCGCTTCATCCACCGCGCTGGCGGTCAGCTTCATGGCTCCGGCTTCGTCCGGCCGGGTGCCGTAGGCGTCGGCGCCATCGCGACCGATGCTGGCGTCTTCCTGCTTGTCGTCATCGAACTCGACGTGCACATCGAGGGCGGGCGTCGAAGCGGCTGCTGGTGCTGCGGCCACGAACACGTCGGCCCGCAGGTTCGCGACCTTGGCGAGCAGGTCATCCATCTTGGCGGCGTCGGCGTCGCGGGTGGTGCCTCCGGCCGTGATGGTCCACTTGTCCACGGGGTTGTCGCCCGTGCCCGCCACTTTCGTCAACGTGATCGTGTCGGCGCCGCGCGTCACGATCAGCTTCTTGGCCGAGAAGGCACGGAATTCGAACAGCTCCTTCTTGCGGTACTCGCCGGCTTCCTTGAGTAGTTCGGTGGCGAACGCCGGGTCGACCGTGAAGACCATCGGTCGCGCCAGGTCGCGCGCGTAGGCCTTGCCTTCGACCGAGGTGCCGACGACCAGGGTGGCGGTGCTCGATCCGGCCTTCACGACGATTGACGACGCGGGGTTGTCGAGGCCGTACTTCTTCAGGTCCGCGAGATCGGTGGTCTCGATCCCCGACATCATGGTGGTCGAGAGCCGCGTCAGCAGGCCCTCGATGGCGCCGTAGTCGCCGCGGGCGTTGACCGGGGCCGTCACCCGCCAGTCGGAGTTCGCCCGCGTAAAGGTCACCGGCACCCGTCCGGCGGCCGTGATCTCGAGACCGTCAGCCTGGTCGCGCTCGAAGCGCAGCACGCGCTTGTCGCGCAGATCGAACGGCGAGCGGGCCAAGCTCGTCTCGACGAAGGTGGCGACGAGCACGACGCGCGCCTCGTCGCCCTTCACGGCGTAGAGATCGCTGCCCGTCGGCGTCTGATCGCCCAGGCGCACGCGGCCCGTCACCCCGCCCTTCGCCGTGAACGTGATGTCGGATTTCGGCGCGGTCAACCCATATTCCGCCAGGCTGGAAGCGTTGGCATCGACCTCGCGGGTGATGTCGAGCGAGGTCAAGCCGCCGATGAGGGCGGTCACCTCATTCTGGTCGGCGTCGGTCGCCACTGGCTCGACGAGCATCCACTTGCCGTCGGCCTTCTTCAGCACCGACGTCTCGCCCTTGGCCGTGACGCGCAGTTCCTCGATGTCGTCGGCGGCCACGGTGAAGACCTTCTCCTTCACCTCGCCGGCGGGCCGGTCAGCATCGACGAAGTAGATGTACGCGCCGAGGCCGGCGGCTACGGCCACCAGCGCCAGCGTCGACCAGACCCCTCTCATCGCCTACCGCCTCCGCCACCAGGTGTAGATCCCCAGGGCGAAAATCGCCCCCGGGATGATGAAAATCGACAGGATGGCCACCTGGTTCACCTGGTCGGCCGTCATCGTCAACCGGCGATCCTCCGGCGACTTCGGACGCACGGCAATGAGGCCCTCCTGCTGCGACAGCCAGCCGAGCGTGTTCATGAAGAGGTCTTTGTTGCCCTGGATACCGAGGCCGGAGTTGGCCGCGAAGTCGGAATCGCCTATCACGACGATGCGCGTTTCTGGCTTGGGCGGCGCCTCGGTGCCGGCCGCTGGTTCCGGCGTCGTTGGCGCATCGGTGGCTGGAGCCGAGACGGCCGCCGCCAGCGAGATCGGCCCCTGCCGGTCGCCCTTGTCGGGGTCGAGCGAGACGTCGGTACCGGCAATCAGGCCGTCGAGGTCCTTCTCGGCCCAACTGCGATCGCTCGTTTCGATGATCGACTGCGGCGTGCGGCCGTCGACCGTCGTGGTCGTGAGCGATCGCGCCAGGGGATAGGCGGTCATCAGATTGAAGCGCTCGGTGATCGGGTGCGCCGGGTAGCTCGCTGCCACCGGCACGGTCGGGCCCGCGCCGAACATCTGGCCGACGCCCGAAGCGTCGACGACGATGTCATCGCCCACTTCGATGCCCCACTCCTTGAGCAGGCCCGTGAGGTTGGGCAGCGCGCCCTGCCCGGCCTTCTCTGCCGGATCGAGCATCGCGAAGAGCGTGCCGCCTTGGGCGAGGTACTTCTTGATGGCGTCGATCTCGCCAGGGAAGAAGTCGGTCACCGGCCCGGCGACCACCACCGCCGTCGCCTTGTCGGGGACGGCGGAGGTTTGCGCGAGCACCAGCTTCTCGAAGCCGTAGTTGTCGCCCTTGAGCGCTTCGGCGACCGCGCTGTAGCCATTGCGCTCGCTGCTGGCCGGATCCTTCTCGCCGTGGCCCTGCGTGAAATAGATCATCCGCTCCTGGCCGGTCGTCGCCTTGATGAAGGCGTTGGCGATGTCCTGCTCCTCGGTCTGCGTGATGCGCTCGACGCGGCCCTTGTACTCGAGCACCAGGGTGCCGGCCGCGGTGACGCCTGCGGCCTTGGCCCTGGCCGGCTGGCGATCGATGTCCACGTATTCGACCGTCAGCTGCTTGCTCTGGTAGGTGTATTCCTCGAGCCGGTCCTTGATGCGGTCGAAGCCCGTGGCCAGGTCGTAGACCGTGAGCTTGGCCGGCGCGTCGAGGCCTTGCAGCACCTTCAGCGTCTGCTCCGACAGACTGAAGACCTGGTTGGCGGTGAGGTCCCACCGCTTGTTCTGCCTGACGCCAAGGTAGTTGAGCGCGGCGAGGATCGCCAGCATCGCGATGATGCTCACGATCGACATCGTGCCCATCCTGGTCGCGCGCGCGCTGGCACCGGTCGATGATTCGCGCCACTGCGCGACGAGGTAGACGAGGATGCACGCCAGCCCCGCCCACGCCGTGTACGTGCGATAGACGTCCAATTCCGGCTTCAGGAACCGCAGCCCGAAGGCCACCGCCACCAGCGCCGTGCCCACCCACCCGACGATTGCTGCAATCTTGGCCATGATCAGCCCCGCCACCGTTCGCTGTCCACGGACTTGGCCGTGAGGAAGAGCCCGAACACGATGAAGCTCAGGTAGTACACCAGGTGCTTCGTGTCGATGATGCCGCGGGCGAAGTCGTCGAGGTGATCCGTGATCGAGAGGTGGGTGACGATCGCCTGGCCGGTGGGCCCGAGCGATTGCCCGATCCAGTTGATGACCCACAGCATCAGGAACACCGCGAAGGTGACCATGCCGGCCACGATCTGGTTCTTCGTGAGGCTCGAAATCAGCAGCCCCGCCGAGATGAAGCACGCGCCCATGAGCAGCAGACCGAGGTAGCCGGTCGCGATCGGCTTCCACTCGGGACTGCCGTAGATGAACAGCACGGCCACGTGGATGATGGTGACGGCCAGCATCGCCGCATACAGTCCCAGGGCGCCGAAGAACTTGCCGAGGATGATCTGCAGGTCGGTGAGGGGCGAGGTGAGCAGCAGCTCCATCGTGCCGGAGCGCTTTTCTTCCGCGTAGGTGCGCATCGTGATCATCGGCATCACGAAGAGCACGATCACGCTGACGTTCATGAACACCGGACCGATGAGCATCTGGTTGATATTCAGCGACGCGCCCATGCCGGGCGCCATCTGCATGCTCTGCCGCTCGAAGTACCACAGCAGCGTGTAGAAGAAGTAGCCGAAGAGCAGCGTGAAGAACCCGATCACGACATACGCGATGGGCGAGGCGAAGTAGGCCTGCAGCTCCTTGCGGGCGATGGTGACGATGTTACGCATGGGCGTCCTCCGCTGGGCCGGCGGCCGGTTCGCTGGTCGTCAGGCCCGCATCCTCGGTCGTGAGGCTCAGGAAGATGTCCTCGAGGCTCATGCGCATGGGCCGCAGTTCCAGCAGTCCCCACCCCTGCCCGACGACCGTCGCCGCCAGCTCGCGGCGTACGTCGCGTCCCTGTTCGCTGTCGATCTCGATCGACGTGAGGCCACCGTCGGCGACGTCGGCCTTCACGCGGGTGACGCCGGGCATTGCGGATATCACCGGCGCCACATCGGCGCCAGGCGCCACCACCTGGAGAAACATCGTCTCACTCCCGCGCAGCCGCGCCGTGAGGTTGGCCGGCGTGTCGACGGCCACGACCTTCCCCTTGGCGATGATGACGACGCGGTGGCAGGTCTGCGAAACCTCGGGCAGGATGTGCGTGCTGAGCACCACCGTGTGGTTGCCGCCGAGTTCGGTGATGAGCTGGCGCGCCTCGATGATCTGCTTGGGGTCGAGACCGGCCGTCGGCTCGTCGAGCACGAGCACGTCGGGATTGTGGATGAGCGCCTGGGCCAGACCGACGCGCTGCCGGTAGCCCTTCGAGAGCTTGCCGCAGTGCCGCGATGCCATGTCGGCGATGTGGGTCTTCTTCATGACGTCGTCGACCCGGCCGGCGACGTCTTTCGAGGGCACGCCTTTGATACGCGCGACGAACGTCACGTAGTCGCGGACGGTCATGTCCGGATAGAGCGGCGGGGTCTCGGGCAGGTAGCCGGTGCACTTCTTGGCGTCGATGGGGGCGCTGAAGACATCGTGGCCGGCCACGGTGACCGTGCCCTCCGAGGCCGGCATGTAGCCGGTGATGATCCGCATCGTCGTGGTCTTGCCGGCGCCGTTCGGGCCGAGAAAGCCCAGGATTTCACCGGCGCCGACGCTGAAGTTCACGTCGTCGACGGCCGTAAACGGACCGTAGCGTTTGGTGAGGTGCTGCACCTCGATCACGGTGTCTCTCCTCCGCCTGAGCGTCTTTTGAAGTCTGGCGTCTAAACTGTAAGCTTTAGACGGGTCGCGGTGGTGCTACGACAGCCCTCGATCCTAGTCGAACCGACCATGCCGGGCAAGCGTCGGGCGCGTCGCCGAGGAGGTCTGTGAAGCGGCTTTTCATCGCGATATTCCTGCTTGTCATCCTGGCCGGTGGGGGCGCCTGGTGGTGGGCCCGTCAGTCTGTCCCCCAATTGGACGGCGAATGGCACCTGGCTGGTCTGGGTGGCCCGGTCGAAGTGCTGCACGATGCCTACGGCGTGCCGCATGCCTATGCCCGCGACACCGGTGACGCCTGGTTCGTGGCCGGCGCCCTGCATGCCCGCGACCGTTTCTGGCAGATGGAGCTCTACCGGCGGGCGGCCTACGGGCGGTTGTCGGAGGTGCTCGGCGAGGCGACGCTGCCGATAGACCGGCGGATGCTCACGCTTGGCATCCGGGCGGCCGCCAGGGCGGAACTGGCCAGGCTCGGCCCGTCGGCCAAGACGGCGCTCACGCGCTATGCCGAAGGAGTGAATGCTGCGGCCGCCACGCGGCAGGGCCGTCAGCGGCCGCTCGAATTCCAGTTGCTGGGCATCACGCCGGCGCCGTGGACGGCCGAAGACTCGCTGGCGGTCGGCCGCCTTCTCGCGTTCCGGCTGGCCGAAAACCAGGGCGCCGAACTCGTACGGCACGCGCTCTCGCGCGCGCTGGGGCAGGCGGCCGCCGACGCGCTCACCGGCCGCTATCCCGACTCGGCGCCGACGGTGCTCGGCGAACTTGCCGAGACCGCGCCGCCGCCGCCCGTGACTCCGGCGCCGGCCGAAAGGCCCGCGACGCCCCCAGCGCCGCCGGTGCCGTCGCAGGCAGCGAGAAGCGCGCCCTATCCGCCGGCCCTGGCCTGGCTCGACCCGACCGCGCCGCGCGGCAACAGCAATGCCTGGGTGGTGGCCGGCACGCGGACCACGACCGGCCGTCCGATTCTGGCCAACGATCCACATCTGATCGTCGAGATGCCGGCCGTGTGGTACGAGCTGCACCTCGTCGCAGCTGGACTCGACGTGCAGGGGATCACCGTGCCCGGCACGCCGTTTGTCGCCATCGGCCACAACGCCCGCATCGCCTGGGGCATCACCAATACTGGCGCCGACGTGCAGGATTTCACGGTGCAGACCTTCGACCTGGCCGGAAAACGGGTGCAGGGGGCGCAGGGCTGGGAGCCGGTGACGGTCGAGGCGATGCCGATTCCGGTCAAGGGGCGCTCCACGCCCGTGCCGTTCGAGGTGTGGAGGACTTCGCTCGGCGTCGTCTTCGCCGACGAGTCGCTGGAGTGGGAATCCCCGCCGTCGTGGCTGACGGCCGACGTCCCGCGCAGCGGTCAGGAGCGGGCGCTGGTCCTCAGCTGGGAAGGCTTCGACGGCGGCTACGGCGATGCCTTCGAAGCAGTCAACCGAGCCGGCAACTGGAGCGACTTTCAGGCCGCGTTCGACGCGCTCTCCGCGATCTCCCTGAATACGCTCTATGCCGACATCGACGGCAATATCGGTTACCTGATGACGGGGCAGTTGCCGGCTCGATCCGGCAGCGATGGTGCCAGTCCCGTGGCCCCGGGCGCCGCCGGACGGGGCGCGCCCATTGGCGGGCCCGGCGCCTTGCCGCGCCTCTTCAATCCCGCACGTGGTTTCCTGGCAACGACCAACAATCCGGTGCTGCGTGGTGACGGCCCCTTTCTCACCCGCGACTGGTTGGGCGCGCACCGGGCCGTGCGCATCACGCAGGCGCTGGCGGCGGCCAAGGTCGACGTCAACGCCACGACAACGCTGCAGCTCGACCGCGAAAGCGGCGCCGCGCGCGACGTGTTGCAGGGCCTCGACAGCGCGCTTGCGCACGCGAAACAGACCGGCGGCGATGCCCGCGGCATGGCCCTGCTCGAGCGTCTGCGCGGCTGGAACTTCGTGGTCGACGGTGGTGAGGTGCCGGCCGTGTTCGAGGCCTTCGAAGACCGCCTGTGGCGGCGCACGTTCGCCGACGAATTGCCGGCCGATCTCTTCCGGCGCTACTACCAGTGGGCCGGGGCGGAACGCCCGGCCGGCCTCTACTCGATTCTCGACGATGCCAACGCGCGGTGGTGGGACGACATCGGCACGGTCGAGCGCCGGGAGTCACGCGACGACACCTTCCTGCTGGCGGCGACCGATGCGGCTGGCGATGTCGAGCAGTGGTCGAGCGGCCGACGCGGCTGGGACGAGATTCACGCGGCGCGCTTCGCCCATCCCCTCGCGGAAGGCGGCCCGGTGCTCGGCTGGCTGTTCAATCGCGGTCCGGTCCCGGTCACGGGCGATGGCACGACGGTGATGCGGATCAGCCACAAGCGCCTCAACGGCTTCGGCGCCTGGGAGTACCCGTCGTGGCGGCAGGTGCTCGACGTGGGGAGCTGGGACGAGTCGAAAGTGGCGTTGACGGCCGGGCAATCGGGCCACCCGATGAGCCCGCACTACTTCGATCAGAACGAACTCTGGCGCCAGGGCCAGTACCGGTCGCTCGCCTACTCACGGGGCGCCGTGAACGGGGCCGCGACCAGCCGCCAGCTGTTGACGCCGTAGGGAAGCGGCCGCGGCAGGCCCATCGCCGCCGTCCCCGCCAACCGGACCCGACGCCTGCTATCATGAACGTATGAGCAGTCGTTCAGATGTCAGGCTGCGGGCCACCCGCCCGTTGCTCAGCGCGCCACCGGCGTCGGGCGACAAGCCGGCCGATAGGTGCGATGTCTTCCACATCGACTTGTCACGGGTGGCGCGTCTGCGCCAGGCGCTCATCGGTCCGTCATCGGTCGAGGCCCTGGCCGAGACGTTCAAGACCCTCGGTGATCCCACGCGCGTGCGGATGCTCGATGCGCTCTCGCACGGCGAGCTTTGCGTCTGCGATCTCGCACAGCTCCTGCGCCTGAGCCAGTCGGCGATCTCACACCAGTTGCGGCTGCTGCGGGCGCTGCGCCTGGTGCGCAGCCGTCGCGCCGGCCGCATGGTCTTCTACACCCTCGACGATCGTCACATCGTGACGCTCTTCCGCCAGGGACTGCGCCACGTCGAGGAAGCGGCCGCCAAGCCCCGGAGGCGCCTGGCGTGACCACCGCGGCCACCGTCGCCTGCACCAAGTGCGCCCTGCACGCCGAGTCGGTGTTCCGCGTCGCCGGCATGGACTGCGCTGAAGAAGCGTTGATTCTCGAGCGGCGGCTCACGCCGCTGGCCGGGGTGGAAGCGCTGAACGTCGACGTCCTCGGGCAGAAGATGCGCGTCTCCTACGACGCTGCGATCGTGACGGCCGCCGCCATCGCCGACGCGGTCGCCGAAACCGGGATGAAGGCCTGGCTCGAGCACGAGCGGCCGCTGGAAACACCAGCCTCGGGGGCGTCCACCTGGCCGCTCGGCGTGGCCGGCGCGGCCATCGCGCTCGGTCTGGCCGTCCAGGCGGTGGCCGCCGGCCCGCGCCTGGCGTGGCCGCTGTTCGCGCTGGCGGTACTGCTGGCCGGACGCGAGCCGGCGCGCAAGGGCCTGGCCTCGCTCGGGCGCCGCCAGCTCGACATCCACGTGCTGATGCTGGTCGCCGTGAGCGGCGCGCTCGTGCTCGGCGACTGGGCCGAGGCGGCCGCCGTCATCTGGCTCTTCGCCGTGTCGCAGTGGCTCGAAGTGCAGACCATGGAGCGCGCGCGCCGCGCCATTCGCGGCGTCATGACGCTCGCGCCCGTCGAGGCGCTGGTGAAGCATGGCGGTCACGAGCACCTGACGGCGGTGGACGCCGTCCTGCCTGGCGCCATCATCGTCGTCGCGCCCGGCCAGAAGGTGCCGCTCGACGGCGTCGTCGTAGCCGGCACCTCCGACATCAATCAGGCGCCCATCACCGGCGAGTCGCTGCCGGTCGCGCGCGGCGTGGGCGACGAAGTGTTCGCCGGCACCGTCAATGGTCAGGGTGCCCTCGACGTGCGCGTGACGCGTGCCGTCAGAGACACGACGCTCGCCCGCATCGTGCATCTCGTGGAAGCTGCCCAGGCCCAACGCGCGCCGGCGCAGCAGTTGATCGACCGATTCGCCCGCTGGTACACGCCCGTCGTCGTGGCCGGCGCGCTGGCGGCGTTCCTCGTGCCGGTCCTCTTCCTCGGCGGCCGTCCCGGCGAGTGGGCGTATCGCGCTCTCGTATTGCTCGTCGTGGCCTGTCCGTGCGCCCTCGTCATCTCCACCCCGGTCTCGATCGTGGCGGCCCTGGCCACGGCGGCGCGGCGTGGCGTGCTCATCAAGGGCGGCGCGCATCTCGAACGGCTCGCTGGCGTCCGGGTGGTGGCGTTCGACAAGACGGGCACGCTGACATCGGGGGAGCCGCAGGTGGTATCGATTGTCGCCATCGGCGACGCCGACGAGCACGAGGCGCTCGCTGCTGCGGCCGCCATCGAACTGCGCTCGGCCCACCCGATCGCCGGCGCCATCGTGGCCGCTGCGCGTGCGCGATCGGTGGAGGCCGGCGGCGCCGACGACGTGCGCGACCTGCCGGGCCGTGGGGCGGAGGGGCGATGGCGCGGCCGGCACGTGCTGGTGGGGAATCCCGCACTTCTTGGTGAACGCGGCGTGAAGGCCGACACGGCGCCGTTTGCCAGCGCGCTCGCCGCCGACGGCCAGACGGCCGTCTTCGTCGCCATCGACGGGGTGGCGCGGCTGGCCATCGGCGTCGCCGACCGCCCGCGCGCGGTGGCCGCCGACGTCGTTCGGCTGCTGAAGGGGCAGGGCATTGCGCACGTCGCGCTTCTCACCGGCGACACCGCTGCCTCGGCAAGAGCGCTGGCCCGCGCCACTGGCGTGACCGACGTGCGTGCCGGCCTGCTGCCCGCCGCGAAGCTCACCGCGGTGAAGGAACTGCGCGCGGCCTATGGCCCGATCGCGATGGTGGGCGACGGCGTGAACGACGCGCCGGCACTCGCCGCGGCCGACGTCGGCGTGGCGATGGGCGCCGTGGGATCAGCGGCCGCGCTCGAGGCGGCCGACGTCGCACTCATGTCAGACGAATTGCAGAAACTGCCCTACGCCATCCGTCTCAGCCGCGCGGCACTGGTCAATGTCCGTACGAACATCGCGATTTCGCTCGGATTGAAACTGGCGGTGCTCGTGCTGGCGGTGTTCGGGATGTCGACGTTGTGGATGGCCGTGGTGGCCGACACCGGCGCGTCGGTGCTCGTCGTGGCCAACGCGATGCGGCTGTTGAGGCATCAATAGCCGGCGCTCGGATCACAGTGGCGGGCCAGGCCCGCGCGAGGGACGCGCGAGGGATCGTTCGTTTCGCCTGCTGGTTTCGACCGGCCGACACGACCGAGTTCTAGTCGGTCGGTGCTGGTGCTTCGCGCTTGCGCGGCTGGAAGAAATGGCCGTCGACGAACTCGTCGATGTCGGCCTGGTCGGCCGGATCGACGCGGTCGAACTGCAGGCCCATGCCGGCGCGTGGGTCGCTCCAGCGCACGTGCGCGTCGATGTCGAAGTCCTTCTTCGAGCCCGGCAGGCGGAAGCGCACCCGCACCTTGGTCATTGGCTCGAGAGGGCTGGTCGTGCGGATGGCGATGCCGCCGCGCGAGATGTTGAGCGAGAGCGCGGCCGCGATCGTCGCGCCCACGTGGTAGGCCGCCGGGATGCCGAGCACCACGCGTGGGCTGCCGCGCCGGTTGAAGTTATCGGGAAACAGGTGCGGCGCCAGCGACGGCAGGATGTGTTGCACCGCGCTGTATTCGTTGACGTAGCCGGCCACGCCCAGGGCCGCCAGTTCCCGCACCTCGTCTGCGCTCGAGACGGTGCCGCTGAAGGCCAGGATCGGCAGGCGTCCATCGTCGAGCTTCCGCACCGTACCGATGAGTTCGGCGCCCGAGCAATGAGGCAGCCGCAGGTCCACGACCAGCAGGTCGAGCCGGTCCAGATCGGCGCGGACACGGGCAAACAGTTCAGCCGCGCTCTTGACCGTAATGGCTCGATGCCCGGCACTTTCGACGGCCGTGCGGAACCTGTCGCGCACCGACGCGCTGTCGTCGGCGATGACCACGCATTTCGCGGTCGTCGGATTCGTGGACATACTGTGTGTGGCCGGCCCCGAGTTCGTTGCAGAATAGCTCAGGTTCCCCATATAATTCGAACACTTCTTCGCGGCTCCGCGCGCCGTCCCGTGCGATGGGGCGCAGCCGTGTGTCGAAGTTGTTTTCCGAGGAGTGGTCCGCATGTCCGCGTATTGCCCCGAGTGCGACGCCGAGATCGACATCGACAGCGCCGACGCCGAGATCGGCGACGAGTTGAGCTGCTCGGAGTGCGGCTCTCTGTTGCGTGTCTCGAATGATTCGCCGCTCGAACTCGAGTTCGCCGATGACGACGATCTCGATGACGACGACGACGATGATGACGAAAAAGAGAAGGAAGAGGAAGACGACGACTTCGACGACGACGACGAGGACGACAAGGACGACGAGGACTGAACGGGGCCGCGATGAGTGACGCGTCCGTGTTCGTGCCTCCGGACGCAGTGCGCGTCAAGGCCGCGACCCTCGACGCCCGGCTCGCGGCCCTGGGCTCGGTCGTCGTCGCCTTCAGCGGCGGCATCGACAGTGCGTTCCTCGCCGTGACGGCTACGCGCGTGCTCGGCGCGCGCGCCCTGGCCGTCACCGGCGACAGCGCGTCATATCCCGAGCATCACCGGCAGCAGGCTGTGGGCGTCGCCCGCGACTTCGCACTCGCCCACGAGATCGTGCCGACCTGGGAACTCGAGCGCGCCGGCTATCGAGCCAACGCCGGCGATCGCTGCTTCCACTGCAAGACCGAGCTCTACGGCACGCTGACCGCCCTCGCCAGGGCGCGCGGCATTGCCGCGGTGATCGACGGCAGCAACGCCGACGACCGCGGCGACTATCGCCCCGGCCGGCAGGCCGCCCGCGACCACGGCGTGCTCAGCCCGCTCGACGAGGCGGAGCTCGGCAAGGACGAAATCCGGGTGCTGGCTCGCGACCTCGGCTTGACGATCTGGGACGCGCCCGCCTCGGCCTGCCTGTCGTCGCGCATCCCGCATCACACGATAGTCACGGCGCCGACGCTCAAACAGATCGAACGGGCAGAAGACGCCGTGCGCGCGCTTGGCTTCCGCGTGTTCCGCGTGCGGCACTTCGAGCAGCTGGCGCGACTGGAGTTCGCCACCGACGAAATGACCCGCGCGCTCGAGCCCGAAGTGAGCGCCCGCATCGTCGCCGGCGTGAAGGCGGCCGGCTATGCCGCAGTGGAGGTCGATCCGCGCGGCTACCGGCAGGGCAGCTTGAACGAACCACTGCTGCTCAGGCCGATCTCGTGAACGGCGACTGGCCGGCGCCTGCCGCGCCCGGCCGGGCGGGCCTGGTCGCGGTGCTGCTCGTGGTGGTCGGCGTCATCGGCGGGCATGTCACGTCGCTCCCGACCACTCTCGAAGACATCGACTCGGTGAACTTCGCCCTCGGTGTCCGCGACTTCGACCCCGGGCAGCACCGGCCGCATCCGCCCGGCTATCCCGTGTACATCGCCCTCGGCAAAGCATCGACGGCCGTCACGCGTATGGCGTGGCCCGACGGGCGTCCCGACCGCGTGGAAGCGCGCGCCCTGGCGGCGCTGTCGCTGGCCGGCGCCCTGGCGCTCGTGTGGCTCATCGCCCGCCTCAGCGCCACGCTGGCGCGTGGGGGTGCGGGGCGCACGGGGCAGCCATCGCTCACGCGCCGCGCCGCGCTCACCGCGCTGCTGTTCGCCGCCTGTCCGCTGACGTGGTACCTGGCAGCCAGACCGATGAGCGACGTGCCGGGCCTGGCGGCGGCGGCGGCGGCGTTGGCCTGCCTCGGCCTGGCGTGGTGGCGCCAGCATCCCGCAGGTGACGGCTCGCGCCGCCTGGCGGCGCCCGAGATGGTCGCGTCGGGGCGAATGATCGTGCTCGGGGCCCTGCTGGCCGGCCTTGCCGTCGGCTTCCGCACGCAGACGCTGTGGATGACGGCGCCGCTGCTCGTGCTCGTGCTCGCCGATCGGGCTGGCCGCGGGCTGGCCGGCGCGCTACTCGGCTCCGCCGTCGCCTTCACAGCCGGCGCACTCGCGTGGGGTATTCCGCTTGTCGTCGCCAGCGGCGGCCTGAACGCGTATCTTGCCGCCCTCGGCTCCCAGGCCGGCGAAGACTTTGCGGGCGTCGAGATGCTCTACCTCAATCCGACGCCGCGTCTGGCCGCCTTCGCGCTCATGCGTACCTTCGTCTGGCCGTGGGACAGCGTGCCGCTGGCCGGCGTCGTGCTCGTCGTGGCGGCAATCGGCGCGATCGTGCTGGCGGTGCGCGAGCGTCGGGCGTTGCTGGCCGTCGGCGCCATCACCGTGCCGTACCTGGCGTTCCACCTCGCGTTCCAGGACACGGTGTTCTCGCGCTACGCCCTGCCGCTCATGGTACCGGTGGCGTTTCTCGCCGCGGCAGCCTTCGATGCGGCCGGCCGGGGTGGGGTCGTGGCCGGGGTCGCCGTGGCAGCGTGGAGTCTCAGCATCGCCGTGCCCGGGCAGCGGGCCTACGCGGAGCGGGGCAGCCCCACGGCGCGGCTGTTCGATCGCCTGGCGGCCGAGGTCGAGGCCGGCGCCAGGCCGCTGCTGGCGATGCATCAGGCGCTGCAGCGGCCGCTCGAAGCCGAGACGCGCGACGTCGGGCCGCGCCTGCCGTCGCCGCCGCGGCGCGAATGGCTGGAACTGGCGCGGCACTGGCGCACCGGCGCCACCGGGCCGCTGTGGTTTCTCGCCGATCCTCGCCGCACCGACCTGGCGCTCATCGATCCGCAAGCCAGGCGCGCGCGCGAAGACTTCACGTGGGACATCCCGAGTCTGTCGAGGCTCGGCGGCATGCGCCCGGAGGACGTTTCACTCTACCGGTTGGCGGCGCCAGGATGGTTCGCCGCTGAGGGCTGGAGTCTGACGCCTGAAACGGCGGGGATGGCGCGCCTTATGGGGCGCGGACCACATCTCGAACCGGTGAACGCCTTCATCAGGCGGCGCCCTGAGGCTGCCCTCGTCGTCATCGGCGGCCGCAATCTCGGTGCGGCTGACGACCCGCCGGTCACCTTCACCTTGGCGCTCGACGGCCGCGATCTCGAGTCGTGGGTCGTGGCGCCGAATCCGGGTTTCTTCGTTCGGCGCGTGTCCCTGCCGGCCGCTGCGCTCGCCGGCGCCGGAGAGTGGGCCACGCTCAGCGTGCGCTCGGCACCGGCGACGCTCGGCGCGGTCGTGCCGACGTCGATCGAGCAGTTCGACGTGCAGTCGCCGGGCGTCCTCATGTGGGCCTACGGCGAAGGCTTCCACGAACCAGAACTCGACAATGCCCAGGGGCGCGCCTGGCGTTGGATGGGCGAGCAGGCCGTGCTCGAGGTGCCGCAGACGGCCGGCGACCTCACGCTCGAAGTGCGCGGGGAGTCGCCGCTGGCCTATTTCCCGGGCCCCTCGACGCTCGAGGTGCGCGCCGCCAACAGCCTGCTCGGGCGCGTCGAACTGCGCGGCGACTTCACGGTTCGCATCGGCCTGCTGGCGGCCACGATCGAAGCTGCCGGAGGCCGCATGGTGCTCACGACGACTCAGACCTTCTCACCGGCCGAGCGCGATGGCTCGGGCGATCGGCGGCGTTTGGGGCTGCGCCTCTTCGCGGTGGACCTCGTGTCCGGATTGCCGGCGGGTGCTTCAGGGCAGATTCCCGCCCAAAACACCTCCGATCTTCGTTGACAGCCCGCCAACGCTACGGCTACTCTGCCAAGCGTCGAACCTCCCAAACGACGCGAACGATTTTCATACGAACCCGCAGGAGATACATGATGCGTTTGCCAGCCCGTCACGCGGCGATTGCGATCATCTGCAGCTTTGCGTTGCTGATGTTCGCTGAGGCGTGTGCCAAGAAGGCCCCCCCGCCAGCACCGCCGCCCCCCCCGCCCCCGGT
>JAGNJW010000028.1 GCA_018000455.1 Acidobacteriota bacterium | reverse complement strand
CCCCGCCCCCGGTTGTGGCGCCGCCGCCGCCGCCGCCTCCTCCGCCGCCGCCTCCTCCGCCTCCGCCGCCGCCGCCGCCCGTGCCGACCGAAGCCGAGATCTGGGCCGGTAAGAGCATCGCGGACCTCACGCGTGAAGGCGTGCTGGCCGACGTCTACTTCGATCTCGACATGTATGGCGTGCGCGAGGATGCGCGTGGTCCTCTGCAGGCCAACGCCGACTACCTCAAGAAGTGGCCGTCGCTGCGTATCACGGTGGAAGGCCACTGCGACGAGCGCGGCACCGCTGAATACAACCTGAGCCTCGGCGAGCGGCGCTCGACCGCGGTGAAGGGCTATCTGGTCAGCCTCGGCATTCCCGAGAGCAGCATCACGGTTATCAGCAAGGGCAAGGAAACGCCCTTCTGCACCGAGAGCAACGAGACTTGCTGGCAGCAGAACCGCCGCGGGCACTTCGTCATCACGGCAAAGTAAGCGGGCAGCCGCGTCATCGCGGCGTGTCACGGTTCACGGCACGGGCCGGTCCTTCGGGGCCGGCCCGTCGTCGTTTCGGGGCGCGTCCGCTGCTATGAAAGCTGGGCCGCGATGGCTGCCGCGGCGGCTCGCGGATCGGCCGCGGAGGTGATGGGCCGTCCGATGACCAGATACGTCGCGCCCGCCTTCACTGCTTCGGCCGCGCTCATCGTGCGCGCCTGATCGTCGTTGCCGACGTCGGCTGCAGCTCGGATCCCCGGCGTCACGATAACGAAATCTGGTCCGCAGGCGGCGCGGATGGCGCTGGTCTCGAGCGGAGATGCGACCACGCCGTCGAGCCCCGAGGTCTGCGCCAACCGGGCCAGATGGAGCACCTGGTCCATCAACCGCCGCGAGGTGCCGACCTCGGCCAGTGCTGCTTCGTCCATGCTCGTCAGCACCGTCACGCCGATGACGAGCGGCCGCGGCCGCCCCGCCTTCGCCGCGGCGCTGGCCGCCGACTCGGCGGCGGCCCGCATCATCCGGCTGCCGCCCGAGCAGTGCACGTTGACCATCCAGGCGCCGGTGGCGACGGCGGAAGCCACCGCGCCGGCGACCGTGTTGGGGATGTCGTGGAACTTGAGATCGAGGAAGGTGCGCTCGCCGCGGTCGGCCAGCGTGCGCACGATTGACGGACCCTCGGCCGTGAACAGCTGCTTGCCGATCTTGTAGCCGCCGACGGCGCCGTGGAGCTGGTCGGCCAGGGCCAGCGCCACGGCGGCCGAATCCACATCGAGCGCCACGAGGATGGGGTTCATGCGTGCGCCTTGGCCGGCGAGGTGGTGTCGAGCGCGCCGACGATGTCGGCGAGCCGCGTGATCTGGTGGCGTTGCAGGTAGTCGCGGAGGCCGTCGAGCAGCTTGCTCCAGATGAACGGGTCGACGAAGTTGGCCGTGCCGACCTGCACCGCGTTGGCGCCGGCGATCATGAACTCGAGCACGTCACGCGCCTCGGTGATGCCGCCCATGCCGATGATCGGGATCTTCACTTCCTGCCGGCATTCCCACACCATCCGCACGGCAATCGGACGAATGGCCGGACCGCTCAGGCCGCCCACCACGTTCGAGAGCTTCGGTTTGCGCTGCTCGACGTCGATGGCCATGGCGAGGAACGTGTTCACGAGCGAGATGGCGTCGGCGCCGGCCTCCTCGGCCGCGCGTGCGAACGAGGCAGGCGAGGTCACGTTGGGCGTGAGCTTCGGGATGATCGGGAGCGTCGTGACCTTGCGAACCGCACTGACGACGCTGAAGGTGCCGTCGAGACTGCACCCGAACTGGATGCCGCCTTCTTTGATATTCGGGCACGAGATGTTGATTTCGAGTGCGTCGACGCCCTCGGCATCCGACAGGATGCGCGCGACCTCGACGTACTCGTCGAGGGTCGTACCACAGATGTTCACGATCGTGCGGGCGCGGCGCTGGCGCAGGAGCGGCAGCTTCTCGCGGATGAAGCGGTGCACGCCGATACCCTGCAGGCCGATCGCGTTCAGCATGCCCGAGGGTGTCTCGGCGATGCGCTCGGGCGGGTGGCCTTGGCGCTCGGCGAGGAAGAGACCCTTGGTGGCGACGCCGCCGAGGGTCGAGAGATCGACGACATCCTCGTACTCCAGCCCGTAGCCGAAGCAACCGCTGGCGGCGATGAGCGGGTTCGGCATCTCGAGCGAGCCGATCTTGACCGACAGATCCATGGCGGTCATTCCCACGCCACCGTGGCGCCATCGAAGACCGGACCGCCGATGCACGAGCGGACGTAGCGCGTCACCTGGTCGGCGTGGATCACCGGGACGACGCAGCTGTAACAGCCGCCCAGGCCGCAGCCCATCGTGCGCTCCATCGACACCTCGCTCGGTTGGCCATGGCGCGCCGCGAGCTTTGCCACTGCGGCCAGCATGGGCTCGGGGCCACAGGCATACACCGTGACCAGATTCGGCTTACCCAGTGCCTCGAGCGACTCGGCGAGCGGGCCGGTCACGCGGCCCTTCACGCCGAGCCCCCCGTCTTCGGTCGTGAGCACGAGCTTCACGCCGAGCCGATCGAAGAACTCCAGGTAGTAGAGTTCGTCGGACGTGCGGGCGCCGTAGAAGAGCGTCGTCGGCACGTTCAGCGCGACCAGGGCCTCGGCCAGGGTGGCAAAGGGTGCCAGGCCGACGCCGCCGGCCACCATCCATGCCTCGCCGCTCGTGGGTGGATTGAAAGGCAGGCCAAGGGGGCCGAGGCACCACACCGGATCGCCGGCTTCAAGGCCGTAGAGGAGTCCGGTGGTGCGTCCCGCGCGTTTGTTCAGGATGCTGATGGCGCGCACGGTGCCGAGGTCGTCGCGGAGCACTTCGAAGACCGAGAACGGCCGGCGCAGCATCGGATCCGAGGCGTCGGTCGTCTTGAGCATCACGAACTGCCCGGGTTCGGTGAGGGCGCCGACTTCGGGCGCGGCGATGGTGAGCACGTTGTAATCGGGCGACAGCCGGACATTGGAGATGACGGCGGCGCGGACATCGACGGGTGGCACGGGGGAATATTACTAGCGGCTCGGGGCTGGCGGCTAGCGGCTGGGAACGCCCGGCACAGCCCGAGCGCGCGGCGCGAGCCCGACACGCCCATTCAGCCGCCGGCCCCTGGTCGTTGCTGCGACCGCTCGGCAACCCTGATCGCAGGGATCGCGTCATACTGCAGAGTGCCAGCTCCTGCCTCCGTTCCACCAATGTCCACGCTTCTAACGGCCCATCTCGTCGTGGCGCTCGCCTTCGCGGCCGGCCCGCTCCTGGATGCCGGCGCCGCGCCACGGTTCCAGGCGCCACCTGCCGCACTGCGCACCATCTCCGGCGTCGTCATCGATGCCAATTCGCAGGCGCCGATCGCCGGTGCCGAAGTGTCGTCTGGCACGGCGCGCACCTTCACCGATCCGGCCGGGCGTTTCGCGCTCCGCGTCCCGGCGGGCGCCGCCGAAGTGACCGTGGTCGCGATGGGCCATTTCCCGCTCGTGACCACCATCGACGTCGGCTCGGCCGATGCCACCTCCGCCGAACTGACGCTCGCACCCGATGCCGGCTTCGCCACCACCGTGGCCGTCGTGGCCTCGGCGCCAACGGCCGCGCCGGCCGCTGAGACGGTGCAGCCCGTGCAAGTCCTCCGCACGCCCGGCGCGCTCGACAACGTCTATCGAACGCTGCAGACGCTGCCGGGTGTGGCCGCCACGGAGGAGTTCGGCAGCCGGTTGTCGGTGCGCGGCGGCTCGCCCGATCAGAACCTCACCATGATGGACGGCGTCGAGGTACACGATCCGTATCGCCTGTTCGGCCTGACGAGCGCCTTCAATCCCGAAACCATTCAGCGCTTCGAGCTGGCCACCGGCGGCTTCAGCGCCAAGTACGGCGACCGGCTGTCGTCGCTGCTCGTCGTCGAGAACCGCGACGGGCGCACCGGCCAGGGCATGATGAACGGCTCGGCGTCGCTCAGCATCACCGATGCCAACATCGTGCTCGAGGGCGGCCTGCCGAAGGGCGCCAGGGGCTCCTGGCTCGTGACCGGCCGGCGTACCTACTACGACCTGGTCGCCGCCCGGATCACCGATCAGGAGTTTCCGGCGTTCCAGGACCTGCAGGGGCGCGTCTCGTGGGCGCCATCGGCCGGCACCCGCGTGACGATGTTCAGCCTGACGAGTCGCCAGGCCGCCGCGATTTCGATTGACGACGAGGACGCACGCGGCGAGTTCCAGGACGACACCGACAACGACCTTGCGTGGCTGCGGGTCGATGCGTCACTCGGCACGCGAGGCCAGTCGCATACCATCGTCGGGTTCTCCGACACGCGGTCCACGTTCGGTGTCGACGCCTCCTTCCAGAACACCTCGCAGCGGTCGAACGCGCCCGACGACGACAGCATCAGCACGGCGAGCGTAGTCTTCGAGCGGGGGCTCGGCGTGAGAGACCTGTCGTTGCGACAGGAGCTGGCGTGGGCCGCCGGCAGACACGTGGTCGAGACGGGCCTGGAAGCGCATCGTCTCTCGACCTCGCTGCGCTTTCAGATCCTTGGCGACCGCAATCCTGTCGCCGCCAACGGTTCGAGTGTGCAGGGGGGCGCCGGCCTGCCAGACCTGCTCGCCTCGTCGAGGGCCGCCACCCGCGGCGGCGCCTGGCTGCAAGACACCTGGCAGGCCGCCCCACAGGTGTCGTTCCAGACCGGACTGCGCCTCGATCGCGCCAGCCTCACCGGCGAGACGCTGCTGTCTCCGCGTGTGTCGGCCACCGTCGAGCCCGACGGCGTCACCCGCGTCATTGGCGCCGCCGGGCGCTATACCCAGAGCCCCGGCTACGAGAAGCTCGCGCAGAGCGACTACGTTCTCGATTTCACCAATCCGGAAGTGCGGTCGCTCAGGAGCGAGCGGGCGTGGCAGACTTCCCTTGGCATCGAGCGCGAGCTGGGCGCGGGCCTGACGGCGAAAGTCGAGGGTTACTACAAGCGCTTCACCGACGTGCTCGTCGGCCGCCTCGAACCGGAGGCCGAGCGGCTCGCCCGCGTGGCGCGCTACGATTTCCCGGCGGCCCTGCAGTCGAGCATCCCGGTATCGCCGCTCATCACGACCATTCCGACCAACGACGGCCGGGGCCGCTCGTACGGCTTCGACGTGTTCCTGAATCGGCCTGGCGGCGGCAAGCTCACCGGCTGGACCAGCTACACCTGGGGCAGGGCCGAGCGTGAGGCCTACGGCCGGCGGTACCCGTTCGAGTACGACCGGCGGCACGCCTTCACGCTCGTGTCGTCGTACGCCCTCACCCCACGCTGGGAAGTGGCGGCCACGACCCGCATCGCATCGGGCTTCCCGCGCACCGCGCCGCTCGGCCTGCGGGTGGCGGGGCGCGAAGACGTGCTCGACGTCGATGCCGACGGCGTCACCGACGAGATTCTGCCGGCCCGCGATAGCCGGGGCCTCCTCGAGTACGGCGTCGACTTCGGCGGCATCGGCAACCTGAACGGCGCCAGGCTGCCGGTGTTCGCGCGTGTCGACGCCCGCGTCACCTGGCGCCCGCGCGGCGCCGCCGGACGTTGGGAACTCTACGCCGAGGTCATCAACCTGCTCGATCGCCAGAACGCCGGCGCCTTCGACCCTGAACTGGCCTACGATGCAACGTCCGACCGTCCGGCAATCGTCGAGAAGCGCGACCAGGCGATCCCGCGACTGCCCACGCTCGGCGTGCGGTTCAGGTTCTAAAGGGCGTTTCGGGTTCTAATCGGGACGTGCGCTACCTCCGCGTCCTGACCAACTCGGCGATCGCGAGCGCGCTCCTCTCGGCGTACCTCACGATGGCGACGCTGCACCTGAACCCCGCCTATCCGCTCTCGGAGGCCGGTCCCCTCGCTGCCGCCTTCGCCTTGGCCTACGGCGCCAACGCCATCCTGGTGTTCTATGCGCTGGTGGTGCTGCGCCAGGTGGCGGCGGTCGAAGTGCTGTCGCCGGGCTGGCTGAGCGTCCGGGTGCTTGCCTGGATGTGCACGATCTCGGCAAGCGTCGGCGCCACGGTGCTGTGGCTGAACGCCGCTGACCTGTCACCCTTCCTCGCTGCCGACACAGCGCGGCGGATGTCGCTGGCCGCCATCGCCGTCGCGATCTGCGGCGGGGTGTTCCTCATCGTGGCGCTGGCGCACATCGGACGGCGGGGCACGGCGCCGAGCGGCGTTTTGCTCGTGACCACGATGGCGCTCTCGGTCGCTGTGCCGCTGACCCTGCGTGGCTCGGCCAATACCGCAACGCCGGTCGCGCTACCGACCCGGACGGTCCGTCCGCCGGTCGGTCCCGACGTGGCCGGCGGCCGGGTGGTGCTGCTCGCCGTAGACGGCGCATCGCTCGACCATATCTCGCTGGCAGTGGCCGAAGGGCGATTGCCGAACTTCGGCCGCCTGCTCGACGCCGGCGCCTCGGCCTACCTGGCCACGCTGCGCCCGACCCAGGCCGAGCCGATCTGGACGACCGTTGCCACGGGCCGGATGCCGCAGACGAGCGGCGTGCGATCGGCGGCGCGCTATGTCGTGAGCGACCAGGCCCCGCGCGTCGACGTATTGCCCGACTACGTCTTCTCGCAGGCGCTCGTTCGTTACGGCTTCCTGCGTGCCGAACCCCACGGGCCCGACTCGATGGCCTCGATGCCGCTGTGGCGCATCCTGAGCGAGCGGGGTGTGCGCGTGGGCGTCATCGGTTGGCCGCTCACGCATCCGGCTCCGCCGGTGCGCGGCTACGTGGTCAGTGACGTGCTGCACCGGGTGGATGATGCCCGCTTTACGCTCGATGGCGCCGCCGCGGTGTCGCCGCCCTCGCTGTGGACGGCGGTGGCAGCTGCCCGGGCCCTGCCGCTGGCGCCCGATCCGCGCGACGTCCTGGCGCGGGCGGGACGACTGCTGCGCGGTGCCGCTTCCGACGGCCGTGTCGACGCCGCACCGGCGCAGGCCGACAGCCTGCACCTGCGTCTCTTCGCGGCCCTCGAGGCCGCGCGCCCGTCCCGCTTCGTGGCGCTGCGCTTGCCGGGACTCGACGCCGTCGCACACTACTTCCTGCGCTTCGCCTCGCCTGAGGAGTTCGGGGACGTCACGGCGGAGGAGCACGACGCCTTCGGCACCGTCCTCGACGACTACTACGCGGTGCTGGACGCCGCCGTTGGCCGGCTGCACGAGTCACTCGGTCCCGACGACCTCGTCATCGTCGTGTCGAGCCATGGCATCGAACCGCTCACGCCGGTGAAGCGTATCCTCGAACGCCTGGTCGGCGACGACCAGTTGAGCGGCACTCACGAGCGCGCGCCGGACGGCTTCGTCATGGCGATGGGGCCGGCCGTACAGCCGGGCCGCCGGGAACGCGGGTCGGTCGCCGACATCGCACCGACCGTGCTCTATTTTCTCGGCCTGCCGATCGGCCGTGACATGGACGGCCGCGCCCGCAGCGACTTCTTCACGCCGGCCTTCACCGCCACGCGGCCCGTGACGTTCATTCCCGGCTACGGACGCTAGCGCTCGCGCGAGCGTCACGGTGCTATACTGCCGTTCGTCTCTTTAACCGCGAGCCGGCGAGCTCGCCAAGAGGTGTCGATGCCGCCACGTACGTCCAGTCCCGGCGCGTTCTGCGCCTGTCCGCTCCCGTCGGCCGGTCCGTGCCGTCTCGGCGCTGTGTACCCGTACCCTGGCTTCCTGCGTCGATTCGAGGTGTTCCCATGCCAGTCGTGATGGATGCCGATCGCATCAGCCGTGCGCTCGTGCGCATCGCGCACGAGATCGTCGAACGCAATCGCGGCGTCGAGAACCTGGCCATCATCGGCGTCCGCTCGCGCGGTGTCCCGTTGGCGCGCCGCATCGCCGCTGCTCTCAAGGCGATTTCCGGTGACGACGTGCCGGTCGGCGCCCTCGACATCACGCTCTACCGCGACGACCTGATGCGGCAGACCGTCGGGCCGCAGCCGCTCGTGCGCAAGACCGAGATCTCGTTTTCGATCGACGACCGGGTCATCGTGCTGGTCGATGACGTGCTCTACACGGGCCGTACCACGCGGGCGGCGCTCGATGCGCTCATCGACTTCGGCCGGCCCAAGGCCATCCAACTGGTCGTGCTCGTCGACCGCGGGCATCGCGAACTGCCGATCAAGGCCGACTACGTCGGCAAGAACATTCCGACGTCGCGACGCGAGAACGTGCACGTGCGGCTCAGCGAGATCGACGGCTCCGACGATGTCACCGTGGAAAGCGGGGCGTGACGATGGACGCGCCCGCGACCGAGGTGGCGCTGCCGGCGACGGCGCTACGCGGCAAGGACCTGCTCGGCATCGCCGAACTCACGCCCGAGGAGATCCTGCTCATCCTCGACACCACCGAAGCGATGAAAGAGATCTCGCAGCGGCAGATCAAGAAAGTGCCGGCCTTGCGCGGGCGCACCGTCGTCAACCTGTTCTTCGAGCCGTCGACGCGCACGCGGACGTCGTTCGAGATCGCCGAGAAGCGGCTGAGCGCCGACACGCTCGGCGTGGCGGTGTCCAGTTCGAGCGTCGTCAAGGGTGAGTCGCTGGTCGACACCGCCAGGAACATCGAGGCGATGGGCCCGAGCATGATCGTGCTGCGGCACGCGTCGTCGGGCGCGCCGCACCTGCTGGCGCGGATCTGCAAGTCGCCGATCGTGAACGCCGGCGACGGCCTGCACGAGCATCCGACGCAGGCTCTGCTCGACGCCTTCACGATCCGCGAGCGCAAGGGGCGCATCGCCGGTCTGAAGGTGGCTATCGTTGGCGATCTGCTCCACAGCCGGGTGCTGCGCAGCAACGTCCTGCTGCTCACGAAACTCGGCGCCGAGGTATGGGTGTGCGGGCCACCGACGCTCATCCCGATGGGCCTCGAAGCGATCGGCGTCAAGACGACCACCTCAGTGGACGCCGCCGTCGAGGGCGCCGACGTCGTGATGATGCTCCGCATCCAGCTCGAACGGATGGAAGGCGGATTCTTCCCGTCGCTGCGCGAGTACTTCACCGTGTTCGGCATGACCGAGACGCGCCTCGAACGGGCCGCGCCCGACGTGATCGTGATGCACCCTGGACCCATCAACCGCGGCGTCGAGATCTCGAGCGAAGTCGCCGATGGGCCCTATTCCGTGATCCTGGATCAGGTGGCCAACGGCGTGGCCGCACGGATGGCGGTGCTGTATCTCCTCGCCGGAGGCGGAGCGCAAGATGAAACGGTTGTATAAGGGCGGGCGGGTCGTGGACCCCGCAAACGGTGTTGACGGCGCGTATGACGTGCTGGTCGTCGACGGCGTCATCGCCAAGGTCGGGCGCGATCTGCCGGTCGGCCTCGCCGCCGGCGGCCAGGTCGTGGCCCTCTCGCCGGCGTTTGTCGTGTGCCCCGGCTTCATCGACATGCACGTCCACCTGCGCGAGCCGGGCCAGGAGCACAAGGAGACGGTGGCAACGGGGGTCGCCTCGGCCGTGGCCGGCGGGTTCACCGCCGTGGCCTGCATGCCCAATACCAAGCCGGTCAACGACAACGCCGGCGTGACCGAGCTCATCTTGAAGAAGGCCGCGGATGCCGGCCTGGCGCGCGTCTATCCGATCGGCGCCGTCTCGCGCGGGCAGCAGGGCGAACAGCTGGCTGACATCGCCGAGCTGAAGGCGGCCGGCTGCGTGGCCATCAGCGACGATGGGCATCCGGTGTCGACGGCGCTGCTGGCGCGCCGTGCGATGGAATACGCAGGCATGTTCGGCATGCCGCTCATCGAGCACTGCGAAGACCCGTCACTCAAGGGCGAGGGCGTGGCCCACGAAGGGCCGATGGCGGCCTCGCTCGGCCTCAGGGGCATTCCCGGCATCGCCGAGGCCATCACGGCCGGCCGCGATATCCTGATCGCCGAGATGGTGGGCGGGCACGTGCATGTCGCACACATGAGCGCGTGGACGACGCTCGAAGCCGTCCGTCAGGGCAAGAGCCGGGGTGTCAACGTCACCTGTGAGGTGGCGCCGCATCACTTCACGCTCACCGACGCCCTGCTCGGGGCGCCGATGCCCTACGACACGAACACCAAGATGAATCCGCCCCTGCGCGAAGCGAAAGACCGCGACGCCATGCTGGCGGGCATCGCCGACGGCAGCGTGGATGTCATCGCCACCGACCACGCGCCGCACCACGCCGACGAGAAGCACGTCGAGTACGACCGAGCGCCGTTCGGCATCGTCGGCCTCGAGACGGCGATTCCGATCGCGCTCGACCGCCTGGTGCACGCCGGCGTCGTTCGCCTGCCGCGCCTGGTGGAGCTCATGTCGGTGAATCCCGCCAGGATCCTGAAGGTGCCCGGAGGCAGCCTCGCCGAAGGCCAGGCGGCCGACATCACGATTCTCGCGCCCGACCACAGCGTGACGATCGACAAAGCGCGCCTGGCCAGCAAGTCGAACAACACGCCTTACCATGGCTGGACGTTGCGCGGCATCGCAGCCGCCACCATCGTCGGCGGGCAGGTGGTCTACGTGAACGACGCATCCGGCCTCGCCCTGGCGAAGGACGCGCAGTGATGGACACCAGGCGGGACGACATCCGGGCGCGCGCCCTGCAGGATCTCAGGCGCTTCGAGGTGGTGATGGAAGGCCACTTCGACTACGGCAATGGCTACCACGGACGGCTCTACCTGAATCCGCACCAGCTGTTCCGCTATCCCTCGACGATCTGGCGCGTGGCGCAGGATCTCATCGACGTGTTGCCGCCAGGCGTCACCGACACCATCACGGTCGTTGCCGGGCCGGCCACCGGCGGCGCCCTGCTGGCACACACGATTGCCGGGCTGCTCGACGGACGCCGGCCGCTCACGCGCGTCCCCTACTCGTTTGCGCCGTTGCACCACGGGCCCGATGGCGCCGAGGCGCTGTCACCGTTCTATACGCGCGTCGTACAGGGTGCCAAGGTACTGCTCGTCGACGACGTGCGCAACACCGGGCAGACGTTCAGGCACTGCGCCGACTTGATTGCCGCCGCTGGCGGCGCCGTCGTGTGCACGGCACAGATCGTGGACCGCGGCGAGGCCGTCGTCACGCTCGGCGTGCCGAACGTTCCGCTGGTCGACTATCCGGCACCGGAGAACCACCCGGCGGCGGAGTGTCCACTCTGTCGCCAAGGCGTGGCAGTCACCGCGTTCTGATCGCTACTTTTTCTTGACGAGAACGCTATGTCGGTGCCCTTCACGGTGCGCTTGAAGTCGGTGTTGCCGAGCTGGCCGGTGTAGGTCCCGGTGATGGTCTCGCCCGACTGCTGGAACGAAATGTTCGGGCTGCCAGACCCCATGCCGGTTTTCACCGCGAACGCCCACTCGCCGGTCACGTCGACCGTCTGGGCCTGACCGGGCGCCACCGCGGTGGCGACCACCGTCGCCATTACTACCGCGAACAGCCCCCACCCTTCGTGCCAGCGCGCCCGTCGGCGCCGTGCCGCCGCCGTGGGTTTACGCGATCAATACGCCTGCACCACCCGGAGCACCGGCCTAGCGGCCGAGGGCGTCGACGAGCGCCGCGATGTCGCGCCCGTCGTTGTAGAGATGCGGCGAGACGCGCAGGGCCGAGCCTCGCAGCGAGACGAACACCTTCCGCTCGCGCAGTCGCTCGCCGACGGCCGTGATGTCGACGCCGGCCGGTGCGCGCAGGCCGAAGAGATGGGCCGCGCGGTACTCCGGCGTCTCGACGGTGTAGTCGAGCGCCCGCAGCTGGTCGAAGAGCTCCACCGTGAGCGCCGCGCAGTACTGCTGCACGCGCGCCGGCTGCCACTCGAGTACTTGCTCGAGCGCCGCGACCACCATCGGCATGAGCGCGAAGTTGCTGCGCTCGCCCACGTCGTAGCGCAGCGCGCCTGGCTGGTAGTCGTCGCGGTAGTTCACGAGGTCTTTGAAGTTCTCGCTGCCGGCCCTGCCAATCCATGTCTCTTCGAGCGGCTTGCCGTCATCGAAGCGCGAACCCAAGAAGGCCATGCCCATCGAATACGGACCCATCAGCCACTTGTAGGTGGCGCAGATGAGCGCGTCGGGCTGGACGGCGGCGACGTCGAACGGCAGCGCCCCGACCGACTGAGTGCCGTCGATGACCAGCGCCGCCCCGACCTCGCGCGCGCGCCGGCCGATGGCGTCGAGATCGAACTTGGTGCCGTCGGTCCAGTGCAGGTGGGCGAGCGCGACGATCGCCGTCTGCCGGTCGATGGCCTCGAGCAACCGCGCGTTCCAGCCGTGGCCGCGGCCCTCGACGACCGGCGGCGGTGCCACCGTGCGCAGCTCCACCCCGCGCTCACGACTCAGCCGCCGCCAGGCGTGCACGTTGGCCGGGAACTGCTCGTCGGTGACGACGATGTTCTGGCCGCGGGCAGCGGGCAAATTACGGGCGGCGATCGCCAGTCCATAGGACGCCGACGGGACGATGGCGATGCGCGAAGAGTCGGGCGCATTGACCAGCCGCGCGAAGAGCGCGCGCGCCCGGTCCGATTCGGTGAAGAAATCAGAGGTCGCGATACGCGACGGCACGCGTTTTCTGGCCACTCCGGTCATACCCGCCGCCTCGACCGAGACCGAGAGCGGCGACATGTAGGCGCAATTCAGGTAGTGCTCGTCGGCGGGCAGCGAGAAGCGCGATTTCTGGCAGGGCAGCATTGCGGCATTCTACCCGCCGTCGGCCCGCCTCCCCTTGTGCCACAATCGGCGCCTGCCGGTCGGGCGCCGCCCGGCGCTGGAGGATCGCACATGAAGTCCGCGTACGCTCTGCTTGCCGCCGCGCTCGTTGCCTTGGCCGTGCCCGCTCGGGCACAGTCGACCGATCCGCCGGTCACGGCGATGAAGATCACGGTGCTCTCGACGATGCTCGTGGGCAGCGCCCGCGAGGGCGTGGGCGAGTGGGGCTTTGCCGCGGTGCTCGAGGTCGACGGACATCGCTGGCTCATCGACACGGGCGCCCGGGCCGAAACCGTGCTGAAGAACGCCGCCGAGCTCGGGGTAGACCTCGCGGACATCACCGACGTCGTCATCACGCACAACCACGACGATCACACCGGCGGGCTCCTGACGCTGCGCCGCGAGATGTCCAAGAAGAACCCGAAGGCGCTCAGCCGCGCGTACGTGGCGAAGGGCATCTTCACGAGCCGCCTCGATCGGCAGGGCCGCGAAGGCGGCGGCCTGCTGCCCATCAAGGCGGAGTACGAGAAGCTCGGCGGCACGTTCGTCGAGTACGACAAGCCGACCGCCCTGGCGTCCGGCGTCTGGATGACCGGACCGGTGCCGCGCACCTACCCTGAGAAGAACTGGAGTGTCAGCACGCGTCTCATGACGCCGGCCGGGCCCATCGAAGACAACGTGCCGGAAGACTCGTCGATCGTGGTGCAGACGGCGCAAGGACTGGTCGTCGTCAGCGGCTGCGGCCATGCCGGCATCGTCAACACGCTCGAGTACGCGCAGAAGGCCGTGCAGAACGCGCCGGTGCACGCGGCCATCGGCGGCTTCCATCTGTTTGCGGCCTCGGACGACACGCTGGCGTGGACCGCCTCGAAGCTCAAGGAGGCGCGCGTGACCTACTTCCTCGGGGCGCACTGCACCGGCATCGAGGCGGTGTTCCGCATCCGCCAGGCGCTCGGGCTGCCGCGCAAATCCGCCGTCGTCGGCGCCGTCGGGTCATCGTTCACGCTCGGCACCGGCATCGACCCAAAGGCGCTCGCCCAGTAGCGGAGGACGAACGTGGCCGAGGCAAAGACGAAGCCCACCACGGCCTCCATGGCGGCCTTTCTGGCCAAGGTCAAGAGCCCTGGCATGCGCGACGACTGCCGGGCGCTCGTCGACATCATGTCGGGCGTGACCAAGGCGCCGCCGGTGATGTGGGGCACGAGCCTGGTGGGCTTCGGCGCCTATCGCTACAAGTACACGAGCGGACGGGAAGGCGATTGGCCGCTCGTGGCCTTCTCGCCGCGGGCGAAGAATCTCGTGATCTACGTGATGCCGGGCTTCAAGGGCTACGAAGACCTCATGACGGCGCTGGGGCCGGTGTCGCACGGCGCCTCGTGCATCTACGTCAAGCGTCTCAGTGACCTCCATCTGCCCACACTGAAGAAGCTGATGAAGGGATCGATTGCCTACTTGAAGGCCACGTTCGGGGATGCCCGTTGAGATCGGAGATCGCTGCCGCTGTCGTGGCACTGGTCGCCGTGGGACTGGGGTCGTGGCGTCACGCGCCGCTCGCCGCGCAGACGGCGCCGGCGCGACGGGTCGTCAAGATCACCGGCGACACGCACCTGCTCGTGCTGTGGTCCGACGGCACCGTTGGCGGCTGGGGCAACTACTGGACCGGCCAGCTCGGGCCGCTGGCGAACATCCCGGGCCCGGGGCTCGTCACGCGAGGTCTTGTCTCCATCGAGCTGCCGCGACCCGCTAAAGACATTGCCACCGGAACGTCGTCGTCGTTCGCGCTGCTCGATGATGGCACCGTGATGGCGTGGGGCGATCCCAGGCAGGGGCAGCTCGGCATAGGCCCGGTCGGTCCGGCGCCGCTGCTGGCCAGCAGCACCCAGGCGATGGAGTATCGCGGCATCGAGCGTCCGCGACCGATCGTGGGCCTCGAACATGTCGTGTCGATCGCGGCCGGCGGCGTATCCGGCTATGCCGTGCTCGACGATGGCACCGTGCGCGCCTGGGGCGGCAGCAACATCGGCGACGATCGGGCGCCGAAGTCTTACAGCGGCCCTCCGTCCAGGGGCCCGGCCTTCCTGCCGGTCCCCGTGCCCGGGCTCGAACGGGTGGCGCGTGTGTCGGCCGGGAGCGAACACGTGCTGGCGCTCACCACGGACGGCCGCGTGTTGTCGTGGGGATCGAATTTCCATGGCGCCCTCGGGCGACCGCCGCGCCAGGAACTCCCCCTCGATACGGTGGGCGAAGTGCCGGGCCTCACCGATGTGACCGACGTCGCCGCTGGACTCGGCGTCTCAGCCGCCCTCAAGGAAGACGGCACTGTGTGGGCCTGGGGCTCCAACCTGAACAGCCAGTTCGGGTTCGGCGTGCGGGTCGGGTCCGTGGGCCAGAACCACGGCTACGATCTCACGCCGCGGCCGGTGCCCGGCGTCGCCAATGTCGTGGCGATCGCGGTCGGGCGCCATGGGCGCCATACCGGGGCGCTGCTCCGCGACGGCACCCTGCGCGCGTGGGGCAACAACGACTGGGGCCAAACCGGATCGGGCGGCCACACGGGCTTCCAGGCCGCGCCGATCACGCCGAAGATCACCGCCGTGGCCGCCGTGTTCACCGCCGGCCGGAGCACGTTTGCCGTGCGCACCGACGGCAGCCTGTGGGCGTGGGGCGGGGGCGGACCAACGGAATGGCCGCTGCGGACCAATGTCCGCGTGCCGGCGCCGGCGCCTCCCGATCTCAAGTGAGGGCGACAGGCGCCGGCCGGAGGAACGATGATCCGTCGTCATATGTACGTCCTCGCGGTGCCCGACCTGGCACGGTCGGCGGCATTCTATCGCGACGCGCTCGGGTTCGAGGTGCACGAGATGGGCGATCCTGGGTGGCGGCTCTTCCAGCGCGACGACTGCCGCATCATGGCCGGCGCCTGTCCAGATGCGCTGCCACCACGCGCTCTCGGTGACCACTCCTACTTCGCCTATCTCGTGGTGGACGACGTCGAGGAGTGCCACGCCCGCGTCGTGGCTGCGGGCGCCGAGGTCACCAAGGGCTTGCGGGACGAACCCTGGGGGATGCGCGAGTTCGGCCTGCGGACCGCCGACGGCCACCGTATCATGCTGGCGAGTCCGATCGCGGCCGCCGGCTGAGGCGCCGCGCCGACCGGTATACTCCACAGACGCCCGTGCCGTTCGAGTCTTCCGACATCCTGCCCGGCATCTACGCCGGCTTCGCCTCCGTGGCGCTCTTCGCCATCGTCACGGCCGTGTTCGTCGGCGCCGAGGCGACCGCTCAGGGCAGCGTTGTCGCCGCAGGCCTGGGGTCCGGGGCCTTCGGCTTCTTCACGGTGACTCGCGGACTCGCCGCGCCGCTCACCGGCGCCCTGCAGTTCGCCCGGCCGTGGCTGTGGTTCACCGTCTGGGCGGCCGTGGGCCTCTATGATGGACGCTATCAGCCGATGATCGCGTCGGCCGCGCTCGCCGCCGGCATGGCGATGTGTTACCTCGTCGGTGGCGGCGTCGCGGTCTTCCGGCGTAGACACTAGAGACCACGGCGCTCGCCCGCCGGTTCCCTCCTTTGCGTCGTGCTAGCCGCATGGTGCACCAATCCGCTACGATCCCGGCCATGCGACGATTGCCGGGGCAGCGACTGGACCAGATGTCGGTCACGATGGACCAGCGCGAGCTGAAAGTTGGCGATCGAACTCTGACCTACGGCACGCTGGTGCCGAAGGCTCCGCCCCCGGAGGGCGGCTATCCGCTCATCGTCGGCCTGCACTACGGCACCACGCAGGAGCCGGGCCTCTCGCCATATTTCGGCCTCGGCTATGTCGGCCAGTTGGTGTTCCCGGCGCTCGAGGCGCTGAACGCCGTGATCGTGGCGCCCGATGCGCCCGAGTTCAGCTGGGCGCATCCAGACAGCGAAGTGGCCGTGCTCGCCGTGGTCCAGCAGGTGAAGAAGGATCACGCCATCGACCAGAAGCGGTCGCTCGTGACGGGTTTCAGCATGGGCGGCCAGGGCGCGTGGTACCTGGGCGCGACCCATCCGGAGCTCTTCCGCGCGGCAATCCCAATGGCGGCGCTGCCCATCACGGCGCCAGTGCGCTCGCGTGCCGAGGCCCAGGCGGCCCGCAAGGCACTCGATGCCGGCACCGACTGGGCGACACCGCTCCTCAGAATGCCGCTCTACGTGATCCACAGCCGGGCCGACGAGACCGTGCCCATCGAACCGCTCGAGCAAGCCGTGCAGACGCTCAAGGGCCGCGGCGCCGACGTCACAGGGGTGTACATCGATGACGTGCCGCACCACATGGTGCCGGGCTTCATCGACGCGCTCGAGAGCGCCACGTCGTGGATTCACAACGTCTGGAGTCGGTGAGCGATGACACCCGACGAGTTCCGCAAGCACGGCCACGCCGTGGTCGACTGGATCGCTGACTACCGCGCTCGCGTCGCCGAACGGCCCGTGATGGCTACGACCGCGCCCGGTGAGATCAAGGCCCAGCTGCCGCAGTCGCCGCCGGAGGATCCAGAGCCTTTCGAGCGGGTGCTCGCCGACCTCGACGGGATCGTCGCGCCCGGGCTCACGCACTGGCAGCATCCAGCGTTCTTCGGCTACTTCCCCTGCAACGGCACGCTGGCCAGCGTGCTCGGCGACTACGTCTCCACCGGCCTCGGCGTGCTGGGACTGGCGTGGCAGTCGAGCCCGGCCCTCACGGAGGTGGAGGAAGTCGTCACCGACTGGTTGCGCCAGATGGTGGGGCTGTCGGGCCAGTGGCAGGGTGTCATCCAGGACACGGCGTCGACCTCGACGCTCATCGCCCTCATCTCGGCACGCGAACGGGTCACCAGCTACGCGATGGCGCGCGGCGGTCTGCAGGCCGCGCCGCACGCGCTGGTCGTCTACACCTCGGCCTACAGCCACAGCTCCGTCGACAAGGCGGCGCTGCTGGCGGGTTTCGGCCGGGACAACATCCGCCACGTCGCCTGCGACCGAGACTACGCCCTGAAAGCCGACGCCTTGGCCGCCGCCATGGCCGAGGATCGGGCCGGCGGCAGAGTCCCTTGTGCGGTCGTGGCCACGACCGGCACGACGACGACCACTGCGCTCGACCCGGTGAAGGCGATTGCTGCCGTGGTTGCGGGGTCCGGCGTCTGGCTGCACGTCGATGCTGCGATGGCCGGTTCGGCGATGGTGCTGCCGGAGTGCCGCTGGATGTGGGAGGGCGTCGAAG
This sequence comes from Acidobacteriota bacterium, assembly GCA_018000455.1. Taxonomy (GTDB): domain Bacteria; phylum Acidobacteriota; class Vicinamibacteria; order Vicinamibacterales; family UBA2999; genus CADEFD01. The sequence continues at coordinate 45,474 of JAGNJW010000028.1, read as the reverse complement.
CGGCAGACTCGGTGGTGCTCAACGGCCACAAGTGGCTCGGCGTCTCCTTCGACTGCTCGGTCTACTACGTGCGCGATGCCGAGCACCTGGTGCGCGTGATGTCTACCAACCCCAGCTACCTGCAGTCGTCGGCCGATGGCCTGGTGAAGAACTACCGCGACTGGGGGATCCCGCTCGGGCGCCGCTTTCGGGCCCTCAAGCTCTGGTTCCTCATCCGCGAGCAGGGCGTGCAGGGCCTTCAGGCGCGCCTGCGCCGCGACCTTGAGAACGCGCGGTGGCTGGCCGCGCAGGTGGCGGCCACGCCGGATTGGCGGCTGCTGGCGCCGGTGCCCCTGCAGACGCTCTGCGTCCGGCACGAGCCGGCCGGCCTGGCTCCCGAGGCGATGGACACGCACACCCAGGCGTGGTGTGATCGCCTGAACCGATCGGGGCAGGCCTACCTGACCCCGGCCACGCTCGACGGGCGCTGGATGGTTCGCGCCTCGGTCGGGTCCGAACTCACAGAACGCGCTGACGTCGAGCGCCTCTGGGCCGTTATGCAGCACGAGGTCACTCGATGAGCACGACACCTGCCGCCGCCTCGCCATTTGCCACCGCCGCCGCCCGTGCCGAGCACGTCGCCAGAGGCGTGTCCGAGACGCATCCGTTCTTCGTGGCCCGGGCCGAAGGCGCGCGCGTGTGGGACACGGAAGGCCGCGAGTACCTCGACTTCATCGGCGGCATCGGCGTGCTCAATACCGGGCACCGGCATCCGAAAGTGGTCGCGGCCGCCAAGGCGCAGCTCGATCGCCTGATGCACACCTGCTTCCAGGTGGCCAGCTACGACCCCTACGTGGCGCTGGCGGCGCGCTTGAACGCGCTCGTTGCCGGTGGGCCGAACAAGACGCTGCTGCTCACGACCGGCGTCGAGGCCACCGAGAACGCCGTGAAGATCGCGCGCGGCTACACCAACCGCCCGGCCGTCATCGCCTTCAACGGCGCCTTCCACGGCCGCACCCTGCTCGGGCTCTCGATGACCGCGTCGAGCACGGGCTACAAGCAGAACTTTGGGCCGTTCGCCTCGGAGATCTACCACACGGCGTTCCCCTACGAGTATCGAGGGGTGTCGTCGGCTGACGCGCTCAAGGCGCTGCAGTACGTCTTCGACACGCGTGTCACGCCGTCGCAGGTGGCCGCTATCATCATCGAACCGCAACTCGGCGAAGGCGGTTTCGTGCCTGCGCCTGTGGCCTTCATGCGTGAGTTGCGCAGGATCTGCACGGCCCATGGCATCGTGCTCATCGTCGACGAAATCCAGACCGGCTTCGGGCGCACCGCGAAGATGTGGGCCTACGAGCACTACGACATCGAGCCCGATCTCGTCACCATAGCCAAGAGCCTCGGCGGCGGACTGCCGCTATCGGCCGTAGTCGGGAAGGTGGCCATCATGGATGGCCCGGCGGCGGGGGGCCTCGGTGGCACCTATGCCGGCAATCCCGTCGCCTGCGCAGCGGCGCTCGCGGTGCTCGACGTATTCAGGGACGAGGCTGTGCTCGACCAGGCCACGCGTCAGGCCGCCGCCACCGGTGCCGCGCTCGATGCCATGGCGAAGGCGCATCCGCAGATCGGCGACGTGCGCGGCCTGGGGGCGATGAAGGCTATCGAGATCGTCACGCCCGCCGACCTGACGCCCGACGCCGCCAGTGCGCAGAAGGTCGTGGACCTGGCGCGCGCGCGCGGATTGCTGCTGCTGAAGTCGGGCACGGCGAAGAACGTGATCCGCCTGCTGCCGCCGCTCACGACTCCACCCGATGAGCTGGCGCGCGGTCTCGACATCCTGGCCGGCGCCTGCCGCGAGGTGTTCGCATGAGCGCGACTTTCGACGTCCAGAATCCCGCCACCGGCCTTTGCGTGCAGAGCGTGCCGAACGCCGGCCTCGCCGAGGCGCGTGCCGCGGCCAGGAGCGCTATCGAGGCGTTTCCGGCCTGGCGCGATCGCAGCGCCTACGAACGATCGGCCATCCTGCGCCGGTGGTTCAATCTGATCCTCCACGACGAGGAGCGGCTGGCGCGGCTCATGACCGAGGAGATGGGCAAGCCCATCACCGAGTCGCGCGGCGAGGTGAAGTACGCCGCTGCCTTCGTCGAGTGGTATGCCGAAGAGGCCAAGCGCGTCTACGGCGAGACGGTGCCGAGTCAGTTCACGCACAAGCGGCTGTTCGTGCGGCCGCAGGCCGTCGGCCCGGTGTACGCCGTCACGCCGTGGAACTTCCCGGCGGCGATGGTGACGCGCAAGGCCGCGCCAGCGCTTGCCGCCGGCTGCACGGTCGTGCTCAAGCCGGCCGAGCAGTCGCCGCTCACCGCCCTGCGGCTCGAAGAGCTGTGGCGCGAGGCGGGTGGTCCGGCGGACGTATTCCAGGTGCTGACCACCGTCGATCCCGCGCTCGTCTCGTCGGTGTTCTTCGACGAGCCCGCTATTCGCAAGCTCACCTTCACGGGCAGCACCGAGGTGGGTGTGCTGCTGGCCGCGCAGGCGGCGAAGACCGTCAAGCGCGTGTCGCTCGAGCTTGGTGGCCACGCGCCGTTCCTCGTCTTCGACGACGCCGACCTCGACCTCGCCGTGCGCGAGGTGGTGGCGTCGAAGTTCCGCAACACCGGTCAGACGTGCGTCTGCGCCAACCGGATCTACGTGCAGGCAGCTATCCACGACGAGTTCGCGCGGCGGCTCGGTGACGTGGTGAAGGCCCTGCGGATGGGCGATCCGCTCGACGCGGCCGTGAGCGTCGGCCCCCTGGTAGACCAGCAGGGCCACGACAAGGTGTCGGCTCACGTCACCGACGCGCTGGCCAAGGGCGCCCGCGCGCTCGTCGGCGGCAAGCCGCGCGAGGGCCTCTACTTCGAACCCACCGTGCTCACGGGCGTCGTGCCCGGCATGCGCATCCTGGAGGAAGAGACATTCGGTCCCGTCGCGCCGCTCGTGCGATTCGAGCGCGACGCCGACGCGGTGGCGGCAGCCAACGGCACGCCGTTCGGGCTGGCTGCGTATCTGTGGACGCGCGATCTGTCACGGGCGTTCCGCGTTTCCGAGGCACTCGACTTCGGGATCGTCGGTGTGAACGACGGCGTGCCGTCGACGCCGCAGGCGCCGTTTGGCGGTGTCAAGGCGTCGGGTCTCGGGCGCGAGGGCGGCAAGTGGGGCATCGAGGAGTATCTGGACCTCAAGTACGTGTCGATTGCCCTCATCTAGGGCACGACGCGACCAGATTCGACAAAGGATCGAAGGCCGATGCACAAGAGCGTGATGATCCGCGTTGCTGTGGCGGTGGCCCTCGCCGCCAGTGCCGGGTGGGCGGGGATTGTCGCCACCGAACAGTCTGCGGCCCGCATGGCTACGGCCGCCGGCGCCTTCGTCGCGGCGCTCTCGGCTGCCGAGCAACAGCAGGCCGTGTTCAATTTCGCGTCGGACGAACGGCTGCACTGGCACTTCATCCCGAACGAGATGTTTCCCCGCAAGGGCCTGGCACTGCGCGCGATGTCGGCGGCGCAGAAGGACAAGGCGCACGCGCTGCTCAAGACCGGCCTCAGTCAGCAGGGATATCTGACGGCCTCGGCGATCATCCAGCTCGAGAACGTGTTGCGCGCCATCGAGAACAGCCCGCGCTTTGCCCGCTCGCCCCTCGACTATCACGTCACCGTGTTCGGCACGCCCGTTCCGCGCGGCAGATGGGGCTGGCGCGTCGAGGGTCACCATCTGTCGCTTCATTTCGCGATTCGCGACGGCCGAGTCGTGGCGACGTCGCCGCTCTTCACGGGGGCCAATCCCGCCGAAGTCAAGGACGGCCCTGAGAAGGGTCTGCGGGTGCTGGCGTCTCTCGAGGACGCCGGCCGCGCGGTCGTGGACTCGCTGAGCGGTACTGAGCGGGCCACGGCGGTGATTGCCGGTACGGCTCCTGGCGATATCGTGTCCGCGAACAAGCGCGATATCGCGCCACTGGCGCCACCCGGCATCCCGCTTGGGCGCCTGACTGCTGCCAAGCGCGAAGCGGTGATGCGCCTGCTCGGTGCCTACACATCGATGATGGCGCCCGACCTGGCAGCCGATCGGATGAACCGCCTGACCGCCGCTGGTCTCGATCTGGTGACCTTCGCCTGGGCGGGGCCGACGGCGCGGGGCGCCAAGCACTACTATCGGCTGCAGGGGCCGACGTTCCTCGTCGAGTACGACAACACGCAGAACGACGGCAATCACATCCACGCAGTGTGGCGCGATTTCAAGGGTGACTTCGGACGAGATGTGCTCGGGGAGCACCTGGCAGCCGAACACGCGCGGTAAACCGGCGCCGCGGTGAGCGCGCGCCCCAATCGAAGTCCGGGAGCCACGTATGACGGATCGTCTCTTGCTCGCGCTGTTCGTGGCCGCGTCGTTCACGGCCTGCGCGGTGCCGGCGCCTCCGGCCGCCGGAAGCGAGCCTGCGGGCGCCACGGCTGCCGAAACCGACGACGAGGCCGCCGCTTGGTGGGCACACGTGGCGTTCCTCGCCAACGATGACATGCGCGGCCGCGAGACCGGCAGTCCCGAGCACCGCAAGGCCGCCAACTACGTAGCCGACCAGCTGACGCGAGCCGGCGTGGAGCCGGCCGGCAGCAACGGCTTCCTGCAGCCCGTGACCTTCCGCTCGCGGAGGATCGACGAGTCGCGGTCGAGCCTGGCGCTGGTCCGGCGCGGCAAGGCGGCCGCGGTCGTGCTGGGCGACGAGGCCACCATCGGCATGCGCATCGATTCGGCGCCGGCGGTCGACGCGCCGCTCGTCTTCGCGGGCCATGGCCTGGTCATCCCCGAAGTGGAGCACGACGACTTCGCTGGTCTCGACGTGACGGGCAAGGTGGTGGTCTACCTGACGGGCAGCCCGCGCGGCGTGCCCGGGGCGCTCAGCGCGCATTATCAGTCTGCGGGTGAACGCTGGGCCGCGCTGAAACGTCTGGGGGCCGTGGGGACGATCTCGCTGGCCAACCCCAAGACGATGGACGTGCCGTGGGAGCGCTCCTCGGCCAACCGGCTGAATCCCGCCATGGCCCTGGCCGACCCGTCGCTCGACGGCACGGCCGGTCAGCAGATCGCGGTGGCCTTCAACCCTGCCAGGGCCGAGCGGCTCTTCGAGGGTTCGGGGCACACGTTTGCCGAGATCCTGAAGATCGCCGACGAGGGCCGGGCGCTGCCGCACTTCGCGCTGGCGCCGTCGCTGCGCGCAACCGTCACCGTCGACAGCCAGGTGGTGGAGTCGCAGAACGTCGCCGGCATCGTACGCGGCCGCGACCCGGAACTGGCCGACGAGTTCGTCGTGTTGACGGCGCATCTCGATCACGTCGGCATTGGCGCCGCCATCGCCGGCGACGCCGTCTACAACGGCGCGATGGACAACGCCTCCGGCGTCGCGACCTTGCTCGAAGCCGCCAAAGCCGTAGCCGCGGCGCGGCCCAGACGCTCGGTGGTGTTCGCGGCGGTGACGGCCGAAGAGAAGGGCTTGCTCGGGTCGCGCTACTACGCCCTCAACCCGACCGTGCCGAAGGACGGCATCGTCGCCAACATCAACATGGACATGTTCCTGCCGCTCTTTCCGCTGAAGACGCTCATGGTGCTCGGACTCGACGAGTCGGAGCTCGGCGACGACGTGCGGGCCGTGGCGGCGGCCGTACAGGTGGGTGTGCAGGCCGACCCTGAGCCGCAGCGCAACCGGTTCATTCGCAGCGATCAGTACAGCTTCGTGCGCGAAGGCGTGCCGGCGCTGGCGCTGATGGTCGGCTACGACGAAGGATCGCCCGAGGCGACCATCGCTGCAGACTGGACGCGCGAGCGCTATCACGCACCGTCGGACGATCTCGATCAGCCGATCGATCGCGGCGCGGCCGCCGCTTTCACTGCGCTCGTCGGCGAACTGTGCGTGCGGGTGGCCAACCGCGACACCCGTCCGCACTGGACCCACGGCAGTTTCTTCAAGCGCTTCGTGACGCCCGCGGCAACCGACGCGGTGACCGCCCGCTAGTGTCCTGGAACCGAAGTTCGGTGACAAGTATTCCTGGTGCGGCGCCCGGATCGCAAGGCGCGACGACCGAGGATATGGCGGATATCCGAGGGAGGAGCAACGCCGCGAGGCGGGATGCCCCGCCAGGAATATGTCAGCGAACTTCGTGTTCAACTCTCTAGGACACCGCGATGTCACCAGAGGTCCGCGCGCACTCCATTCTGGTCCTGGCGCTCATCGCGGCCGCAGAGCTGCCGCTGCTCGTGGCGCAAACGCCGCGCACCCACCGTCTCGAGGCCACACCGGCCACCGTCGCCTACGGCTACTACTGGGCCGAGGCACGACCGGTGCTGCGCATCGCCTCGGGCGACGTCATCGATGTGGACACGCTCCTCACGAACTCGCCGTCCGGTCTCGAGAAGGCCGGCCTGCCGCCCGGGAAGGTGCAGGCGTCCCTCAGGCAGATCGTCGCGGAGGTGACGGGCGATCGGCGCGGGCCGGGCGGTCATATCCTCACCGGCCCGGTCTTCGTCGACGGCGCCGAGCCCGGCGACGTGCTCGAGGTGCAGGTGCTGTCGATCGACCTGCCGATCGACTACGGCTACAACGGCTGCAGCGGCTTCCTGCCCGAGAACTGCGATCGAAGCGTGCCCATCAAGATCGTGCCCCTCGACCGGGCGACGATGACGGCGGAGTTCTTTCCCGGTATCGTCGTGCCTCTCAAACCCTTCTTCGGCAGCATGGGCGTCGCGCCGCCGGCCGCCGTCGGCCGGGTGAGCAGCAACCCGCCGAGCCGCTTTGCCGGCAACATGGACAACCGTGAACTGACCGCCGGGTCCACCCTCTACATCCCCGTGTTCGTGCCGGGCGCGCTCTTCGCCGTGGGCGACGGCCACGCCGCGCAGGGCGATGGGGAAGTGAGCCAGACGGCCATCGAGACGTCGCTGCGCGGACGGCTCAGGCTGACCGTCCGCAAGGGCGAGTCGCTGAACTGGCCGCGTGCCGAGACGCCCACCGACTACATCAGCATCGGGGCCGATCCGGACCTGGCCGTGGCGACCGGAATCGCCATCCAGGAGATGGTCGACTTCCTGACCCGCACGCGCGGCCTCACCAAGCACCAGGCCTATCAGCTTGTAAGCGTGGCCGGGCACGTCGCCGTGACGCAACTCGTCGACAAGCCCACGATGGGCGTGCACGTGAAACTGCCGAAGAGCCTCTTCAAAGTAGGAACAGGTGGCGGCCGCCACCGGTCTACTGCAGGCCAGCGGTCACCGTGCCGTCCGCGCGGATGGTGAGTGCATCACCGGGGCGGGCCGTGGTCCGCACCCAGCCACTGGCGAAACGCACCTCGACCTCGTAGTCGCCGGGCCACGGTGTGGCGATGAGCAGGTCGTAGCCGTTCTGCGCCATGTAGCCGGAGCCGGATTCCACCGTCCGCAGGATCGTCATGTCCGGTCCCTGCAGCGGGCGAAGTGTGATGGCACGGCCCTGCTGGTTCCGGGCCCCGTCGCCGCCGACGACGCGCAGGCGAATGGCGCCCAGGGGTGCGCCTTGTGAGATGAAGCTCCTGAAGCGCTGGACGAGCGAGGTGTTGTCCGTCCAGCGGCTCAGCAGGTCGGGCCGACCCGAGCCGTCGAGGTCCGCGCAGGCCATCAGATCATGATAGGACGGCTCACCGTCTGCCAGGTCCGATCGCAGCAGGCGTCCGCCAACGTTCAGCAGCAGCACGGGCAGGCCTGATGAGCTCGAGCGGTCGTTGCCGCCCACGATCACGTCCTCGAAGGCGTCGCCGTTGACGTCGCAGACGTTCAGGCCGTAGCCGAAGGTCGCGCCGTCGGCTCCGTTGACGATCTGCCCCGTGTCGAACGTCTCGCCGCCATTGGTGAAGAGCCGCGTGACCGCCGAGTCGTGGTGCACCAGATCCAAGTCGCCGTCGAGATCGATGTCGAGGAGGCGCATTCCCTCGTCGAATAGCACCGGCAGGCCGAGCGCGGGAGCGACGTCCGTGAAGGTCAGATCGCCGTTGTTCATGAAGAGGTGCGAGGCGACGTGGAGGTCGAGCCAGCCGTCCTGATTGAAGTCGACGGCCTGGGCGCCTTCGGGCGGCACGTGCTGGTTGAAGGCGACCCCGGCCGCCTCGGCGACGTCCGTGAAATGACCCGCGCCATCGTTGATGAGCAGCCAGTTGCGCCCGCCGTCACCCACGTGCGAGTAGTGCGGCAGGAACACATCGATGTCGCCGTCGTTGTCGAAATCGGCGGCGACGATCGTCTCACCGAAGCCGCGAATCTGCATGGCGGCGATACCCGCATCCTCGGTGAAGCCGCCCTGCCCGTCACCGACGTGAAGCATCGTCGCAAACGGCGTGGTGTCGGCGCGGTCGTAGATGTTCGAGATGATGTCGGTGATGCCGTCGCCGGTGAAGTCGGCCAAGCGCGAGTCGCGATTGCCGCGGCCATTGGCGCGCAGGCCGAAGAGCCCGACCGTATCGAGCGAGTAGCCGCGGAACGTGCCATCGCAGTTGCCCCAGCCGCCGATGAGATCGAGGCAGCCATCCCCGTCGATGTCCCACAGCGCCGGCGTGACGTCGCCCGACCAGGGCACCGAATCGCGCACGCTGAACGTCGTGGTGACAGCCACCGGGCCGCCGCCGCCCACGAGTGGGCCGTCAGCGGCGAAGACGCGATAGAAGATCGGGGTCATTGGATCGACCGCCGGCACGACGACCGGCGACCCGGTGGCTTCGATGAACGGCATGCCGGGGCCGAGCGGCTCGAGATCCTGCGCCGACGTCGACGTGAAGATGCGGTAGTGCCGCACGCCGGGCACCGCTTTCCAGTAGACGACGTGCGAGGCGTTCAGGAACGTGACCGCCGTCCAGTCCGGCGCTGCCGGCACCGACGCCGATACGCCACAGGCATTGGTCGCCACGACGTGCACCGCATACTGGCCGGCCGGCAGGGGCGCCGACACGAGCCGATCAACGGTGTCGAATTGCAGCGACAGATCACCGCTGACGCGCACCGTGTAGTGGCTGACGGCGGGTCCAGTCGTGGGTGGGTTCCAGGCAATCGAGATCGTTGAACCCGTTTGCCACGATCGGAACGTGGTGGGTGGCAGCGGCGGGCCACTGCAGGCACCCGGCACGTGCAGCGTCAGCGGCGGCGACGGCGCGCTCTGGCCCGCACTGTTCTCTGCGACCAGCGCGACGGTGTACGTCCCTGGCGGCACACCGTCGACGCTGAACGTCTCGCCAGCAGAAACGGCTACCTCGCCCGTTTGCGTACCGGTCACCCGCAGCCACAGACGCTCGGTCGGCCCGCCGGTGAAGGTCGACGTCCACGACAGCGACAGCCTGTTGCCGTCGACGAGGCCGAGCAGGTGCGTGGGCGCCGACGGTGCGACCGCAGGAGCCGGAAGCGGCGCCGCGACCACCAGCGGGATCTCGTTCGAGGCGGCGCTGCGCATGCCGCCGGCGACCGCGTGGACGCGCACGAGGAATCGACCGGCGGGGGCGTCGAAGGTGACCGCCGTGGCCGCGCCGGCGAGGGGAATGCTGCCGAGCACCTCGCCGGGAGCGAAGCCCCCTTCGATCACGTAGCTGGTGGGGGCCGTGCCCGTTTCGGCCGCTTGCCACGCGAGGGTGACCGTGAGGCCACGCACCGCCAGCACCTGCAGGTCTGCCGGAGGGTCCGGTGCACCCACCGACGCCGACGGTATCGGCGTTGACCGCAGGTCAGGCGGCACGACACCGTGGCCTTCGCCTGGCCATAGCGTAGCCAGGGCGGCCAGCGCGGCAGCTGTGAAGGCGAACAGCGGGGACATCCGCACCGATTTAGCAATAGTCATGCCAGCATCGCGGCGGGTAATTGGAAGCGCAGCCGAGTGCGATTACGCGCAGACGGTTGGTGTCGGGCCGGTGGCCGCAGCGTCGGCGGCCCGGCAACGGAATCGTCTACTTCACGACAGTCTTGCTGCTGAGATAGACCCTGCGCAGGGCTGCCACGAATCGCTCGTCCACCAGCCCTGGTGGATTGCCGGCATAGGTGAGTTTGTTGTCCCTGCGGAAACCATCGACGGCGGCGACGGTTTCGGCGTCGAACTGCGCGTAGTCGCGGGCGAAGGCCGCGGCCGCGCTGCGCGCATCGGCCTGCAGTGCGTCGGCCTGTGCGGGGTTGGTCGTCCGCAGCGCCTGCATCTCGCGCGCGTTCGGCGGCTTGGGCGGCTCGGGAAGGGCCGCCAGCGACGGGCGCCAGTAGCCGACGGCGTGCAGCATGCGCTTCAGTTCCACCACATCCGGGCCTTCCACCTGTGAGAACGTGCGGTAACCGAGGCGGCGCTGCGTCGTGTAGAAAATCCGCTTCATCTCGCCGACCGGCTCGGCATGTTCGCCGACCTCGATGGCGAGCGCGATGAAGTCGTTGCCGCGGCCGGGATCGTTTGGATCGGCGATGCGGATCGCAGCCGACTGCAGGTTGCCCCAGCGGCTATCGCCGCCCTTCGACTGGCCGGCTTCGAGAGCGAGGATCATGCGCTCGGCGAGCGGCATGCCGGTGCCTTCGGTAGCTTCGAACACGGTGGCCACGGCCTCGACCACCTCCGGCCCCACCATGATGTTGGCCTGTACCGTGTAGTTCTTTCCCTGACGGCTACCGGCCCAGGCGCTGTTGCTCTTGCCAGTGTGTGCGGCGGTGCGGCCCTGCATGTCGATCATGCCGAGTTGCCGCGACTCGCGGCCGGGGTCGTCGGCGAGCAGTTGCGCGGTGGCGTCCTTCGGGTCGACGCCCTTCGCCATCAGGTCCAGTCCGCGCACGCCGTACTCGACCATCGTCGAGGCCTGCGTGCAGACGGCGCCGACACCGGCACGCACCCACGGCACGGCGCGGCCCACGAACGGCACGCGGGTGGTGACGGCCGCGCCCGACTGTCCGGTGGCCGGATCGATCGCGCACAGCGAGAAGGTCGAGTACTGCGGATCGCCGACTTCGTCGACGGTCACGCCATCGGCCGTGCGCCACGGGGAACGCGGCACGGCCTCCTGGGCGGCGGACTGCGCGGCGACGGGCGGCGGGACGAGGACAACAAGGGCAGCGGCCAAGGCGACCGTGAGGTGCAGCATGGAATCTCCTGGACTCGCCATTCTACCCGCGCGCACCGAGCTCGACGACAGCCCCGCAGTGTCACGGCGCTGCTGGTCCCGCGTGCCGCCGGTATACTCATGGCGCATGTGGCTGCACCTGCCGTGCGAGAGAGCCGTCCCGCCGTCGCCCCAGCCCGTGCGGAGCCGCTGACGCGATGCCGCGCTACGTCGCCTTCCTCCGTGCCGTGAACGTCGGGGGCCGCATCGTGAAGATGGACGAGCTGCGCCACCTCTTCACCGGGGCCGGCCTCTCGGAGGTCGAGAGCTTCATTGCCAGCGGCAACGTCATCTTCTCGGCCAGCGCGAAGGTGACGCCGACCCTCGAACAGAAGATCGAGGCGCACCTGAAGAAGGCCCTCGGCTACGAGGTGCCGGCGCTGATTCGCACGACGACCGAGGTGGCGGTGGCGGCTTCCCGCGCGCCGTTCCCCGCCGCCGATGTGGCCGGTGCCGGCGCGCTCGTGGCGGCGTTCCTGCGCGGCCCGCTCGACGCCGCCGGCAGGAGGGGGCTGGCGGCGCTGGCGTCGCCGCTCGATCGCTTCGCGGTGCACGGCCAGGAGGTCTACTGGCTGTCCACGCTCAAGCAGAGCGAGTCGAAGCTCACCCTCGCGAAGTTCGAGCGGGCCGTCGGCCGCACGGCGACCATGCGCGCGATGACCTCGCTCGGGAAGCTGGCGGCGAAGCACTGCGCATGAGCGCCATCAACTGACCATGCCGACCCACCATTTCGAGACCGTCGACGTCTTCACGGCGCAGCGCTTCGGCGGCAATCCCCTAGCGGTTTTCCCAGACGCCGCCCGCCTGTCGGACCGCCAGATGCAGCAGCTGGCGACCGAGTTCAACTTGAGCGAGACCACCTTCGTGCTCCCGCCTGCGCAGTCCGGGCACACGGCCCGCGTGCGCATCTTCAATCGCACGCACGAGATGCCCTTCGCCGGGCATCCGATGGTGGGGACGGCGTTCGTGCTGGCGCGCGGCGGGGCCCACGGACGCGATCGCTACCAGTTCGAGGTGCCGGCCGGGGTCGTCACCGTGCGGCTGTCGTACGCCGACGGCCAGGTACAGGGCGCCGAGATCGACGCTCCGCAGGCGCTCGCGCTCGGCGTCACCCTGGACCCCGCCGAGATCGCTCGGTGTGTCGGCCTGCTCCCAGGGGACGTAAGCGTCTCGCATCACCCCCCGACGCTGGCCACCGTCGGCAACACCTACGTGATTGCCGAGGTCGAGGCGGCGCGGCTCGATGCGGCGGTGCCGGACCTGGCCCGGTTTCGCCGCCTCCTCGACCAGTCGCCCGGACTCGCCGGCCGCTTCTCCCTCTACCTCTACGCGCGCACCGGCGAGTCGACGCTCGCGGCCCGGATGTTCGCGCCGCTCGTCGGCACCCACGAGGACCCTGCCACCGGCAGCGCCGCCACGCCGCTAGCGGCCCTACTCCTGTCGCTGAGCGCTCGCGAGCGGGCGGCCTTCGACATCCACCAGGGCGTGAAGATGGGCCGCCCCAGCCTGCTACGGGCCACGGCCTGGCGCTCGCCAGACGGTATCCGTGCCAGTGTCGGCGGCGCCTGCGTGCCAGTGCTCGTCGGCGAGGCCATGCTCGACGCGGATGGGTCCGCGTCGCCTGTAATCGCAGGGGCGTGAACGCGAGGGTCTATCGCAGCTCGGCGAGGATGGCGTCGATCATCTTCTTCGCATCGCCGAACAGCATCTGCGTGTTGTCGAGGAAGAAGAGCGGGTTCTCGACGCCGGCGTAGCCGCTGGCCATGCCACGCTTCATCACGATGCAGCTCTTGGCCTTCCAGACTTCCAGCACCGGCATGCCGTAGATCGGGCTCGAGGGATCGTCGAGCGCGCCGGGGTTGACGATGTCGTTGGCGCCGATGACGAGCACCGCGTCGGTGGTGGGGAGATCGTCGTTGATCTCGTCCATCTCGAGCACGATGTCGTACGGCACCTTGGCTTCGGCGAGCAGGACGTTCATGTGCCCGGGCAGGCGGCCAGCCACGGGGTGGATGGCGAAGCGCACATTGACACCCTTGTCACGCAGGATCTTGGTGACCTCGTAAAGCGGGTACTGCGCCTGCGCCACGGCCATGCCGTAGCCGGGCACGATCACGATACTCCTGGCCTCTTGCAGCAGGGCGGCCGTCTCCGGGGCACTGATGCTGGTTACCTCGCCCTGCGGCTGGCCGTCGGCCCTGGCCGGCGCGGTGCCCTCGGCGGCGCCGAAGCCGCCGAAGATCACGCTCAGGAACGAGCGGTTCATGGCCTTGCACATGATGTAGCTGAGGATCGCGCCGCTCGAGCCGACGAGCGCGCCGGTGATGATGAGCAGGTCGTTGTTGAGCATGAACCCGGCGGCCGCGGCGGCCCAGCCCGAGTAGCTGTTCAGCATCGAGACCACGACCGGCATGTCGGCGCCGCCGATCGCCATCACGAGGTGCACGCCGAGCGCGCCGGCGACCACCGTCGTCAGGAGCAATGGTCCGAGGGTTGGATGGCCGATGAACTGCGAGGCGAAGAAGATGCACGCCGCCGCCATTGCGAGGTTCAGCAGGTGCCGGGCCGGCAGCAGCAGCGGCTTGCTGCCGATGATGCCCTGCAGCTTGCCAAAGGCGATGACCGAACCGGTGAAGGTGATGGCGCCGACGAACACGCCGACGAAGGTCTCGATCTGGTGGATGGTCGCCTCGATGCCCGTGTGCGGCACGGTCGGGTCGAGCGTGCCGCCGAGGCCGACGAGCACGGCGGCCGCGCCGACGAAGCTGTGCAGGATGGCGACCATCTGCGGCATCGACGTCATCTGGACGCGGGCCGCGAGCACGGCACCGATCGCCGCACCCACCGCCATCGCACCGGCGAGTACCGGGTAGCCGCCGGCACGCGGGCTGAGGGCGGTGGCCACCGCGGCGATCGCCATGCCGACGATGCCGTAGATGTTGCCGCGAGCCGCCGTGGCCTGGGCGGAGAGTCCGCTCAGGCTCATGATGAACAGCAGCCCGGCGACGATGTACGCAACGGTAACGAGTGATTCAGGCACGGCTCGGGATCCTCGCTAGCGGCGGAACATCCGCAGCATGCGCTGCGTGACCATGAAACCGCCGACGATGTTGATGGTGGCCAGGAGGATGGCACTGGCGCCCAGGATGACCATCAGCGATCCGGGCGGGCCGTTCACTTGCAGCATGCCGCCCACGAGGATGATGCCGCTGATGGCGTTGGTGACGCTCATGAGCGGCGTGTGCAGGGCCGGCGTGACGTTCCAGATCACCTGCCAGCCGATCACCACCGCCAGCGCGAACACGGTGAAGTGGGAGAGGAACTCCCCGGGGGCGACCAGGCCGAGCCCCGTGAGCAGCACCGCCGCGACCAGCGCGAAAACGGCCGAACTGGCGCCGCCACCCGCGGCGGGAGCGCCGTGACCGTGACCCTTGCCGTGCCCGCCTGAGGGGGTGGTGGCGACGGGCCCCTTCGCGACTGGCTTGGCCGGGGCCGGCGGCGCCTCCTTCGTCGGTGGTGGCCACTTCAGCTCGCCGTCGCGCAGGACGAGGGCGCCGCGCACGACTTCGTCGTCTTCGTCGATCCGGTAGTTCTTGGCCCCGCCCATGTCGGTGAGCAGGTGCACGAGGTTGTTGCCGTAGAGATGGCTGGCCGTCGGCGCCAGCCGGCTCGGCAGATCGGTGTAGCCGATGACGTGTACGCCGTGGGCCTCGACGACCTGTCCGGGCATCGTGCATTCGCAGTTGCCACCATTTTCGGCCGCGAGATCCACGATGACCGAGCCCCGCTTCATGCTCCGCACCATCTCCTCGGTGATGAGCTTCGGCGCCGGCTTGTTGGGGATGAGCGCCGTCGTGATGATGATGTCGACGTCTTTCGCCTGCGCCGCGAACATCTCCATCTCGGCCTTGATGAAGGCCGGGCTCATCTCCCTGGCGTAGCCGCCGACGCCTTCGCCGTCCTCGTGCACGTCGAGTTCGATGAACTCGGCGCCCATGCTCTTGACCTGGTCTTTGACCGCCGCGCGCGTGTCGAAGGCCCGCACGATGGCCCCGAGGCTGCGGGCTGCGCCGATGGCCGCCAGGCCAGCCACGCCGGCGCCGATGACCAGCACCTTGGCGGCCGGCACCTTGCCGGCGGCCGTCATCTGCCCCGTGAAGAAACGGCCATAGAAGCTCGCCGCTTCGATGACCGCGCGGTAGCCGGCGATGTTGGCCATCGACGACAGCGCGTCCATCTTCTGCGCCCGCGTGATGCGCGGCACCTGATCCATCGCGATCGCGTGGACCTTCCTGGCGGCCAGCCGATCGATGAGGTCCTTGTTCTTGCCGGGCCACAGGAAGCTGATGAGCATGGTGCCCGGCTTCAACTGGTCGGCTTCGGCCGGCGACGGCGGCTGCACCTTCAACAGGATGTCGGCCGAGGCCCAGAGCCCTGGTCCGTCGGGCGCGATGGTGGCACCGGCCTTCACATAGGCGTCATCGGCGAAGGCGGCCAGGAGACCGGCCTGCGACTCGACGTGGACCTCGAACCCCATGCCCACCAGCTTGGCAACGGTCTCGGGGGTGGCCGCGACACGTCGTTCGCCCGGCCAACTCTCTTTCGGAACTGCCACTACCATGGACGAGACGCCTTCCTTCGCTACGACACCTTTGCCGCGGTACGATGTGTCCATCCGAGCGACCGGTGGCTCCAACGGGCGGCGCCCCATCATAAGCGGAACTCCTCGAATCGGGACGTCATGACACGCCGACACCATGTCCTTTGCCGCGCATTTGCGTCCGGATTGCTGCTACTGGCACCGCTCGTGGCGCCAGATCGCCTGGTGGCGCGCCAGGTGGCTCCGGCCGTCGCCGCCGCGCCGCCGGCGGCCGCCGAGGACGTCCGTGGGCTGCTTTCGTCGATTGCCGCGCTCACCGCGCCCGGCATGGACGGCCGGGCCGCTGGCACCGACGGGGCGCGGCGGGCGCGGGCGTGGATCGTGGGGCGGCTCACCGCGCTGGGCGTCGAACCGGCGATGCCCGACGGTTTCGCGATGCCCTTTCAGTTCTCGACGGCCAGCGGCGCGACCGTGACCGGCACCAACGTCGTGGCCCGCTGCCCGGGGAAGCGTCCCGCCGCCCCAGCGATTGTCGTGTCCGCTCACTACGACCACCTGGGCATCCGCAACGGCCAGACCTACCACGGCGCCGACGACAACGCCTCCGGAGTGGCGATGCTGCTGCACGTGGCCGCGCGCTGTGTGGCGACGCCATTCGAGCACCCGCTGTTCCTGGCCTTCTTCGACGCCGAGGAGGCGGGCCTCCAGGGCGCCAGCGCCTTCGTGCGCATGCCGCCGATGGCGGCCGGCCGGCTGGCGCTCAATGTCAACTTCGACATGGTCGGCAGGAGCGACGCACGTGAGATCTTCATCGCCGGGCCCGGGCGCTGGCCGCGCCTGAAGCCGGTGCTCGAGACGGCGGTCGAGGGCGCGTCCATCACCGTGCGCTTCGGCCACGACACCGGCGGCGGCCACGACGACTGGACCACGCAGTCGGACCACGGGGCCTTTGATGCCGCCGGCATCCCCTTCGTGTACTTCGGCGTCGAAGACCACGCCGACTACCATCAGCCCACCGACACAGCCGACAAGATCGCCCCCGACTTCCTCGCCGGCGTTGCGACGGTCGTGATGCGGGTGCTGGCGGCGCTCGACCGCGCCCCGGCGTTCCAGTAGGCGAGGGCGGTCATGCAACGTCCGTCTGCGGGTGCCGCGGCTCTCACGACGCTTGCGCCCGCGCTAGACCGCGCCTACCACAGCTTCAATCTCACGCACTCGACTCGCGATCCGATCTGGACCGTGCGCCGGTTCTCTGATCCCGCCGATCGGGAAGTCGTGGCCTTCATCGCCTCCGCGCTCGCCTTCGGGCGCGTCCAGAGCGTGCTGCAGACGGTGGATGCCGTGCTGGGCGTGATGGGACCGTCGCCGGCGGCGTTCCTCAGGGCCTTCACTCCCGAGCGGGCCGTAGCTTTCGACGGGCTCGGGCATCGCTGGATTCGCAGCCGCGACCTCGCCGCCTTGGCCTGGCAGCTCCACCAGATGCTGGGCGATGGCGGCTCGCTCGAGGGCTTCTTCGCCGAGGGCGGCCGTCACGCCGGCGACGAGACCGTGGAGGCCGCGATCGAGTCGTTCTCACGCCGCGCCATGGCCCTTGACCTCGCGGCCATCTACGGGCGCCACCGGCCCGCACCAGGCGTGGGCTACTTCTTCTCCCGCCCCTCGTCGGGCGGCGCGTGCAAGCGCCTCAACCTGTTCCTGCGCTGGGTCGTGCGCCAGGACGCCGTGGATCTCGGCCTGTGGAGGACCGTCCGTCCGGCCCAGCTCATCGTGCCGCTCGATACCCACATCATCCGCGTGGGGCGATGCCTCGGCCTCACCTCGCGTGTCAGCCCCGGATGGAAGATGGCCGTCGACATCACAGCGAGCCTGCGACGTCTCGCTCCCGACGATCCGGTGCGCTACGACTTCTCGATGTGCCACATCGGCATGATGGGCGCCTGCGGGTTCGGCACGACGCGCACCAACGCGCAGTGCCCGCTGCACGCGGTGTGCCGGCCCCGGCGCGCGGGGAAGCGCGCATGAGCGGCGGCACGTTCGTCAGGCGGCCGAAGGCCCTGAAACCCGGCAGCGAGGGCGCGGACCCGGCCCCGAAGAACTACATCACGCCGGGCGGGTTCAAGCGCTTGAACGACGAACTCGCCCGTCTGTGGAAGCTCGAGCGGCCCGCGCTCGTCACGACCGTGGCGTGGGCAGCCGCCAATGGCGATCGATCGGAGAACGGCGACTACCTGTACGGCAAGCGCCGGCTGCGCGAGATCGACCGGCGGGTCCGATTCCTCTCGAAGCGCCTCGACAGCGCCGTGGTCGTCGACAACGCCGGCCAGGCGCACGGGCGCGTGTTCTTCGGTGCGACGGTCACCTTCGAGCACGAATCGGGTGACGAGCGCACCGTGACCATCGTCGGCGTCGACGAACTCGATGCCAGCGCCGATCGCATCTCATGGCGATCGCCGATGGCGACCGCCCTCCTCAAGGCGAAGGTCGGCGACGTGGTGACGCTGCGTACCCCGCGAGGCCCCGAGCGGCTCGAAGTCATCGCGGTGCGCTACGACGCCCTGGGCTGAGGTCGTCGCCGTCGCCGTCGCCGACCCGCCCCGGGCACCGCCTCAGGGCTCGGCGATGACGCCGGTCTGGTAGACCTTGTCGAGCCAGGCCACCGCGTCCAGCACGGGCATGCCGGCTTGGATCAGCTCGTCGGTGATGTCGGCCGTCGTGCGCGTGCCGTCGTGCAGCAGGTCGCCCAGCAGACCGAAGTGGGCGCCGCCGCGGACGGTCTGGGCGCGGTACCGCGAAGCGAGCCGGAAGCCGTCTGGCAGGCGCTCGTACTGCACATCGTCCCAGAGACGCACCGTGGCGTTCGGCGCCAGACGCTCGCGCATGTGATCGGCGACCGTCTGTTCGAGGAAGGCCCGGAACTCACCGCCCGTACGGAACGTGCCTTCGGCATGCGTGGCATAGCCGAGCGGTGCGCTGGGGGACGGCGTGGCCGGGCTGATCAGCTGAATCCGCCCGGTCACCATGTTCACGAGGTACCCGCACGTGCACTCGCAGGTGGTCTGCGCGTCGCCTGGCTCCGGGATGTGCGCGGTCGCGCGATACTGCGACTCCGCCTCGAGACGATCCGGCCGCGCCGCCGCGCGTCCGCACTCCACCTTCCGGTTGAGCGCCTCCTTGTGCTGCATCACCAGCGTGACGTCGAGCAGTTCTTCCGGCGTGAATGTCCGGTGGATGCGCCGCAGCATGCCAAGCGTCAGGACCGAGAAGCGGTGATGTGACGGCGGGTGCTGCTGCTGGTAGCGCAACAGCGTCCGCGTCCACTCGACGTCGCGGAGCGGCTGCGCGGTCGTGACCTGCGGCAGCACGCCGTAGGTCTCGATGACGTCGTCCTGGAAACTGAAGAAGTCGGGATTGTCGGTGGGATCCGTGCCGTGATAGCAGATCGTCGATTGGCAGCCCTCGCCGAAGAGCTCCCACGAGTGGCGCAGCACCTCGCGCCAGAGCTGCTGATTCTCGGGCGTGTAGGCGAAGTAGCTCTTCAGCTTCTCCGGATCCAGCGCACAGAACCAGCACTGCACCGAGCAGCCCTGGGAGAGCTCGAAAGAGAGCAGGGGAAAGTGGCTCAGGTCCTCGGCGGCGAGGGCGTGACTCCGCACTCTCGAAAGATGGCGGTCCCGCCAGCGACGGGCCCGCGGATCGACAGGGACCGCACGTGGTCTCGCCGTGCCGTGGCGCGCCGCGTCCCCCTGCCGCCACCAGGCCCACAGCTTCGCGAGGTCGCTCTGCTCGAACTCCCGATGCCAGCTCTCCTGCTCGGATCTCGGCAGCCGGAGCACCAGAGGGATCTTCCAGAAACTCGCCATCTCCTCGATCGGCAGGGCGATCCCGGCGTCAGCCAGCACCTGCGCGCGCGGCACCTGCTCGTCGATGAGACGTGCACGGAAGTCGGGATCGCCCTCGACCAGCTCGAAGAACCGTTTCAGATGCGCGCAGGTGGCGGCCGTCCGGTCATCCAGGCGCGCAGCACCTTCTGGGCGGGGACCCAGCTGCGCGCCCGGCGATCCGTCGTCGGCCGTTCCTACCAAATGAATACGTTCTTGCCACTCTTGTACACGCCCGCGTACGAACCGCCCGACAAAGTGGTCTTGCCGTCGGTGTAGAGAATGGTGAGCCCACCCGCGACGCCGGCCAACTGCTCGTCGGTCAGCTCGCCGCTCGCGCCGAGCGCTTCGACATCGGCCATCGTGAAGTTGTAGCCCTTGGCGTTGGCCAGGCGCAGGATCGCCACCTGGTCGGTGCCGAGCGGTTTGATCTCGGCCCGGAGGGCCTCGTTGGATTGCACATCCTTGGCGAAACGTTCGATCTCTACGGCAGCACTCATGGTCAGCTCCTGTTGCCTGGATTCGGCGCCGATAGGATACCGTATGGTCGGGCTTGGTTCCATCGGGAGTGTTCGCATGCGCGCGGCCATCGTCGTTGGCGTCGTCACGGGAGTGTTCCTGGTCCCGTCATTCCTGACGTGGCCGGCCGCTGCACAGAATCGCCCGGCCTTGCCGGCGCCCCTCGACATCGTCGTCGCCGTGCAGTCCACACTCGAGCGGCACCCGCTGCTCGCCGTCCAGCGACAGCGGGTGGCGATCAGCCAGGCCGTCCGGCAGCAGCGGAGCGGCGCCTTCGATACGCTCGTCGAGGGCGGCGCCACCGAGCAACGAACCAACACGGCGCTGACCGAGGCCGAGCGCATGGGGGCGCTGGCGGCCGGCGTGCCGGTGAGCGCCCTCACCGAGAACACGTTCGGCGTCAGCGGCAGCGCCCAGCGCCTGCTGCGATCGGGCATTGCCCTCGGTCCGAGCGTGGTGGTGAATCGCGCCACCGACAACTTCCAGACGCTCGAAGGGGTGAACCGCACCAGGGTCAGCTTCGATGTCACCGTGCCCTTGCTGCGTGGCAAAGGGGCGGCCATCGTGGCAGGTCCGGAAACGGCGGCGGGCATCGACGTCGACGCCAGCTGGCTCGACCTGGGGCAGCAGGCCGCCGACCTCGTGCTCGACACGGCCAGCCGCTACTGGCAGTACGTGGCGTCGGGGCGGCAACTTGAGATCGTCACGCAGTCCGAGGCTCGTGGCCGCACCTACGTCGAGGCCGTGACGACGCTCGTCGACGCCGACCGCCTGCCGCGCAGCGAGATCAACCAGGCGCAGGCTAACTTCGACAGCCGCGCCGCCGGACGGTTCGCGCTCGAGCAGCAGGTGATCGAAGCGCGGTCGGGCCTGGCGCTCGCGATGGGTTTGCCGCCCGACGAGATCGCGGGCCTGCCGTCGCCCGTCGACGCTTTTCCGGACGGCCTCTCGGAGGCGCCGCCGTCGATCGCCCCGGACCGCGTGCAGGCCCTCATCGAGCTCGCCCTGGCCCGGCGTGCCGACTACCTCGCCGCCGAGAAGCGCCGGGCGGCGGCCGATGTCCTGCGCCAGGTGGCCGGCAACCGCGTGCGCCCGCAACTGGACCTCACGCTCAGCACCGGCTACTCCAGCCTGCGGGCCGGGCGGAGTCCGGGCGCCTTCCTCGGCGCGCCCTTCACCCAGGCCGCCGGCCCCGACGCCGTCGTCGGAATGCGCTGGGTGCGTCCGCTGGCCAACATCGCCGCGCAGGGCGAACGCGCCGAGTTCGAGGCCGCCTATCAGCAGGCGCTGTGGCTGCGGGCCGAGCGGGCCCGCGTCATCGCCACCGAGGTCGTGAACGCCGTGACGGCACTCACCAACGGCACGCTCCGGCTGACCAGGGCGACCGGCGCGGTGCGCGGCTTTCAGGCCGCCCTCGACGGCGAACAGGACAAGCTGCGGCTCGGCGTCGGCTCGCTGACCGACCTGCTGACGGTGGAAGGCCGGCTCACCGAGGCCCTGCTCGACCTGGTCGCCGCACAGCAGGCCTATGCGCTCGGTGTCGTGCAGCTGCGCTATGCGAGCGGCACGCTCGTCGACGGCGCCGTGCTCACGCCGCCGGCCCGTGAGGTGTTCTTCCGGCCACTGTCGCCGGCGGGAGGCCGGCCATGACCGACTCGTCCGAGGCCAGCAAGATCTTCCGCAAGGTGGCGCTCGAGCGGATGTCGTCGCCCGAGCAGCTCGATCAACTGCTGCGCGTCACCACCCCGAAGACCTGGCTGGCCCTGCTGTCGATTCTCATCTTTCTCGGCATGACGGTGGCGTGGGGCTACTTCGGCGAGCTGACGACGCGCGTCTCGGGGCAAGGTGTGCTGATCCGATCTGGCGGCGTCCGGAACGTGGTGCCGCTCGGGGCCGGCCAGGTGCTCGACATCACCGTCAACGTCGGCGACCGGGTGGCGGTGGGGCAGGTGATCGGCACCGTCGCGCAGCCCTCGCTCGTCGAGCAGATCCGCATCGCCCGCAGCCGGTTGTCCGAGACCATCGCCCAGCGCGACGAGATGCTCAAGGTGCGAAGCAATCGCGGGCGGCTGCAACTCGAGGCCCTGCGGCGCGAACGCACCAACATCGAACGCGAGATCGAGGGTCTGGTCAAGGAGGCGCAGGCCATCCGCGAGCAGATTCCGGTGGACGAGGAGCTGCTCGCCAAGGGGCTCATCACGAAGTCGCAGGTGTCCGACACGCGGGCCCGGCTCGAGAACACCCAGGCCACCGCCTCGGCCCGGCGCGCGCGGCTCGCCCAGCTCGACGCGATCGAGTTCGAGACCGGCACGGCCAGCATCGAGGCCAATCTCGCTCTGCAGAATCAGGTCGCCGAGCTGGAGCGCGAAGTGGGCGTGCTCGAGGCGCAGCTGCAGAGCGCATCGCGGGTCGTGAGCCCGTATGCCGGCCAGGTGCTCGAGATCAAGGTGTCGCCCGGCGGCCTCGTGGCCGTGGGCACGCCGATCATCAGCCTGCAGCCGGATGTCGACACGCTCGAGGCCGTGCTCTACGTAGCGGCCGATCGGGCCAAGGATCTCCATGCCGGCATGGACGCCGAGATCCTGCCCACGACGGTGCGGCGCGAGGAATACGGCTTCATCCGCGGCACCGTCACGTTCGTCTCCGATTACCCGGCCACCGAGGCGGCGAGCATGCGGGTGTTCGAGAACGCGCCGCTCGTGCAGGCGCTCGGCGCACGCGGGCCCGTGACCGAGGTGCGCGTGCGCATGAGCACCGACGCCGCGACGCCGAGCGGCTACCGCTGGTCGTCGCCGCTCGGGGCCCCGGTGACGCTGACCGGCGGCACGCTGTGCGTTGGCGACGTCGTCACGCGCCGGCAGCGGCCGATCAACCTGGTCGTGCCTGAACTGAAGGCCGCCCTTGGCGTGAGCTGAACGGGACGTGGCCACACGCACGCGGGTGAAGACGCCGACCGTCATCCAGATGGAGGCGGTGGAGTGCGGGGCCGCCGCGCTGGCGATGGTGCTCGGCCACTTCGGCCGCTTCGTGCCGCTCGAGGAGCTGCGCGTGGCCTGCGGCGTGTCGCGCGACGGCAGCAAGGCCCTGAACGTCGTGAAGGCGGCGCGCACCTTCGGCCTGCTGAGCAAGGGCTACAAGAAGGAGCCGGCCCAGCTGCGCGACCTGCCGCTGCCGCTCATCGTCTTCTGGAACTTCAATCACTTCGTCGTGGTCGAGGGGTTCCGCGGCGGGCGTGTCTACCTGAACGATCCCGCGCACGGCCCGCGGGTCGTCTCCGACCAGGAGTTCGACGAGTCGTTCACCGGCGTGGTGCTGGTCTTCGAGAAGGGGCCGGACTTCCAGCCCGGCGGCGCCCCGCCGTCGGTGCTGCGGGCCCTGCGGCACCGCCTGCCTGGCACCCGGCTGGCCCTGGCCTACGCCGTGCTCGCCACGCTGGCGCTGGTGCTGCCAGGAATGGTCGTGCCGGTGTTCTCGCGGATCTTCGTCGACAGCATCCTGGTGCAGGGATCCACGGCCTGGCTGCGGCCGATGCTGCTGGCGATGGCCGTGACGGCCGTCGTGACCGGCCTGCTCACCCTGCTGCAGCAGCGCGGTCTGCTGGCCATGGAGACGCGGCTCGCCACGGTCGGGGCCAGCCGCTTCTTCTGGCACGTGCTGCGCCTGCCGATGGAGTTCTTCTCGCAGCGCTTCGGCGGCGACATCGTCTCGCGCGTCGAGATCAACGACACGGTGGCGGCGCTGCTCTCGGGTGAGCTGGCGACGAGCCTCGTGGGCTTGCTGATGGTGGGCTTCTTCGCGGCGTTGATGTTCCAGTACGACGTCCTGCTCACGCTGCTGGCCATCGGCGTGGCCGTGCTGAACCTCGTCGTGCTGCAGTTGCTGGCCCGACGGCGCCGCGATGCCAGTCTGCGGCTGCTGCAGGAACGGGGGAAACTCGTGGGCGCGTCGATGGCCGGGCTGCAGAGCCTCGAGACCCTCAAGGCGTCGGGCACCGAGTCGGAGTTCTTCAGCACGTGGGCCGGACACCAGGCGCGGGTGGTGACCTCCGAGAACCACCTCGGGGTGGTGGGCCAGTACCTGTCGGCGGTGCCGCCGCTCCTGGCCGGCGTGAACGCCGCCGCGGTAATCGGGTTCGGCAGCCGCCGCATCATGGACGGCGTGCTCACGATGGGCATGCTGCTCGCGTTCCAGACGCTGTTGCAGCGCTTCGTCGAGCCGGTGAACCAGTTGATGGCCCTCGGCGGGCGGCTGCAGGAAGTGGCTGGCGACATGAACCGGCTGGACGACGTGCTGCGCTGTGCTCCCGATCCCCTCGTGGCCGGCGGCCTCGAGGCACCGCCCGGCACACCTGACCGGCTCGAAGGCGGACTCCAACTTTGCGACATCACGTTCGGCTACAGCCGGCTCGAGCCGCCGCTCATCGCCGGCTTCAGCCTCACGCTCACGCCGGGCCAGCGCGTGGCGCTCGTGGGCGGCTCGGGCAGCGGCAAGTCGACTGTCGCCAAGGTGGTGGTGGGCCTGTTTCAGGCCTGGTCCGGCGAGGTCCGCTTCGACGGCACCCGGCGCGACGACCTGCCGCGCGGTCTCGTGGCCCGCTCGGTCGCCATGGTGGACCAGGACATCACGCTCTTCGAAGGCACGATTCGCGACAACCTCACGCTCTGGGACGACACCGTCGAGGAGCCCACGCTGCTGCAGGCCGCGCGCGATGCTTGCATCCACGACGACATCGCCAACCGGCCCGGCGGCTACGACTACCGCGTCGAGGAGCAGGGGCGCAACTTCAGCGGCGGGCAGCGCCAGCGCCTCGAGATCGCCCGCGCGATGGTGTCGAACCCGCGCATCCTCGTGCTCGACGAAGCCACGAGCGCCCTCGATGTCCTCACCGAGAAGCGGGTGGACGATGCGCTGCGCCGCCGCGGCTGCACCTGTCTCATCGTGGCGCATCGTCTCAGCACGATCCGTGACTGCGACGAGATCATCGTGCTCGAACGCGGAGCGGTCGTCGAGCGCGGCACCCACGACGACCTGGTCGCCAAGGACGGCGCGTATGCCCGGCTCATCCGGACCCACTGAACGCGCGGCGGCAACGCCGGTGCTGCTGACCGACCCGGCCCTGGCCTGGCTGGCGGAGCGGGGTAGTGTCGACGTGTTCCTCGTGCAGGTGCGCGACGGCGAGGCCATGGGCGTGCGGCATCACGTGCTGCGCGTCCCGCCGGGCCAGATGCTCTTTGGCGTCGCGCCGGGCAGCGACGGCCGTGCGCTGCTAGCCGTGCCGACGCCCGACGCCGGCCTGCGCGCCGTGCCGCGCGCGGCGCTGGCTGCCCCGACGCTGCCAGCCGACGGTCGCGCACCGCTCGCCGAGTCGATTGACGCCTGGATCACGATGGTGTCGAGAGCGCTCGCCGGGGACGTCCTGCCACGCGTGTTCGCGGTGCTCGAGGCCGGTCAGGCGCTCGCCGTGAAGGAGCAGGCCCGCGTTCTGCTGCCGCGGGACGGCGTGGTCTGGGTCACGCTGACCGCCGGCACGGCGCACCTCCTCGGCGACGACCAGATGCCGGTTAGCCGCGAGGCGTTCCCAGTGGCGGCCTCTGGATGGCTCGAGATGGCGACGCCGAGCGAGGCGACGACCGCCGACACCGCCTCGCAGCTCGAAGTCCCAGGGTTCTGGGAGGCGTTCGACCGCTTCATGACGATGACCTTGGGCGCCGCGGCGCGGAACGTCGAGCGGGCCCGGGTCCGCGAGACAGCCCGCCTCGAACGCCGAGCTGCTGCGGAGCGCCAGCGGCTCGACCGCGCGTTCCGCCGGCTCGGGTCCACCGGCGCCGCTGATACCGGGCTGGACGACGCGACCGGCGATCCGTGGCGGCTCACCTGTCGCCTGGTCGGACGCGCGATGGGGATGACCTTCGGTACCGAGGCCGATCTGGGGCCCCTCAGTCCGCAGGATCCCGTCAGCGCGGTGGCCGTGGCCCTCGGCGTGCGCTCGCGGATCGTGGCGCTCAAGGGTGCCTGGTGGACCCAGGATGTCGGGCCGCTGGTGGCCCGACGCGAGGCGGATGGCGCGCCGGTCGCGCTCCTGCCCGTGTCGGCGCGGCGCTACGATCTCCACGATCCAGCCACCGGCCTGCAAACGCGCGTCACCGAGGCGGTCGCCGCCACGCTCGAGCCGATGGCCTGGTGCCTGTATCGGCCATTTCCGCCTCGCGCGCTGGACGTGACTGACCTCATCCGCTTCGGCTTGCAGGGGGCCGGATCCGATCTCGCGACCGTGCTGCTGATGGGCATCGGCGCCGGCCTGCTCGCGCTCGTGCTGCCGATCGTGACCGGGACGGTCTTCGATACGGTGATCCCCGGCGCCGACCGTTCGCAGCTGCTGGTGGTAACAGTGCTCCTCGTGGCAGCGGCGATCTGTGGCGTGCTGTTCCAGCTGGTGCAGAACTTCTCGATGCAGCGGATCGAGAGTCGCATGGACGCGTCGCTCCAGGCGGCCGTGTGGGATCGTCTCCTGGGCCTGCCCGTTCCCTTCTTCCGCGGCTATTCGGCCGGCGACTTGGCGATGCGCAGCCTCAGCATCAGCGCGATGCGGCGCGTCCTCACCGGCTCGGTGATCTCGTCACTGCTCGCCGGCATCTTCTCGCTGTTCAGTTTCGGGCTGCTCTTCTACTACAGCTGGCAGCTGGCGCTCCTCGCGTCGGGACTCACGGCATTGATGGTGGCGGCCACGGCGCTGCTCGGCTGGCTCGACGTGCGCTATCAGCGCGAAGTCATGGCCGCCGCCGGACGGCTGTCGGGGATGCTGCTCCAGTTCGTGAACGGCATCTCGAAGCTGCGCGTCTCGGCCACCGAGAACCGGGCCTTCGCAGCGTGGGCGACGGAGTTCAGCATCCGGAAGCGGGCGTCGCGGCGCGCCAGGCTGGTCGGCATCGGCCTGGCGGTGTTCACGTCGGTGATGCCGGTGCTGGCCATGGCGGTCATCTTCTGGTCGACGGCCAGGCTGTTGGGACAGAACACCGGCCCGACGCTCTCGACCGGATCATTCCTGGCCTTCAACGCGGCGTTCGCACAGTTCCAGATCGCGGCCCTGGGCCTGAGCGGCGCCGTCGTGTCGCTGCTCGGCTTGGTGCCGCTCTACGAACGGGCGCGTCCGATTCTGCAGACGGTGCCGGAAACGGACCGATCCAAGGGTGATCCGGGCGAACTTTCGGGTCATATCGAGGTCGCGCACGTCAACTTCCGCTACCGTCCCGACACGCCGCTGGTGTTGCGCGACGTGTCGATGCGCATCCCGGCCGGGCGCTTCGTCGCCGTCGTCGGCGCATCGGGCAGCGGAAAGTCGACGCTGTTCCGGATGCTGATGGGTTTCGAGACGCCCGACTCCGGCGCCATCTACTTCGACCAGCAGGATCAGGCGCACCTGAACATCGAGGCGCTGCGCCGGCAGATCGGCGTCGTGCTGCAGAGCGGGCGGCTCATGAGCGATACCCTCTTCCGCAACATCGTCGGCGCCTCACGTCTGACGGTGGAGGACGCGTGGGCGGCGGCGGCGATGGCCGGCCTGGACGCCGACATCCGGGCCATGCCGATGGGCATGCACACCCTGATTGCCGAGGGCGGCGGCGGCCTGTCGGGCGGCCAGCGTCAGCGCGTGATGATCGCGAGGGCCATCGTGCGCCGGCCCCGCATCCTGCTGTTCGATGAAGCGACCAGTGCGCTCGACAACGAGACACAGGCCATCGTGACGCGCAGTCTGGCCAGCCTGCAGGCGACACGGGTGGTCATCGCCCACCGGCTGAGCACCATCGAGCAGGCCGACTACATCTACGTGATGGAGGCGGGCGCGGTGGTGGAAGAAGGTACCTACCTGGATCTGCTGCAGCGCGGCGGGCCGTTCGCGGATCTTGCGCGGCGGCAGACCGTGTGAAGGCGTGAGGAATCACATGAGACGAGCGCTGTATTTCCTGGGGATTCTCGACGACCTCGACGTGGCGTGGATGATGCGCCACGGGCAGAAGATGACCCTCGCCTCCGGCGAACAGCTAATCCACCAGGGCACACCGACCGAGTGGCTCTACTTCGTGCTCGATGGCCGCTTCGTCGTCTACACGCAGGCGGCGCCGCGCGTGGCCGAGCTCAAGGCGGGCGACGTGGTCGGCGAGATCTCGTTCGTCGATGCCCGGCCGCCGACGGCGAGCGTGCGTGCCGAGGTGGAATCACGGGTCGGCGCCGTGCCCCGGGCCGCGCTGCAGGAGAAGTTGCGCCAGGACGTCGGCTTCGCCGCCCGCTTCTACCAGTCGCTCGCGGTCTTCCTGGCCGACCGGCTGCGCACGACCACCGGGAGCCTGGGTGCCGGGGAGCTGCAACTCGACGAAGCCATCGAGGACGTGGACGAACTGGCGCCCCATCTCATGGCCAACATCTCGATGGCCGGCCTGCGGTTCAACGAGATGCAGAGCGGCCGCTGGGGCGCGCCGGGCGGGAAGCGCTGAGCGACGGTCGTTACCGCGCGTACTGTCGGTAGGCCGCCAGCGTGCCTTCGACCAGCCGGTCGACGCCGAACTCGGCCCGCACCCGCGCACGCCCGGCCTCGCCCATGCGTGTCCGGATGGCCGCATCGCCGAGCAGCCGCACGATCGCGTCGGCGAGCGCCTCGCTGTTGCCGGGCGGTACGAGCACGCCCGTCACGCCCTCCTCCACCGCCTCCGGGATGCCGCCGGCTCGCGTGCCCGCCACGGCCAGGCCCATCGCCATGGCGTCGAGCAGCGTCGACCCGAGGCCTTCGGTCACCGAGCTCAGCACGAAGAGATCGGCGCTCCGCGTCAGCCCGAGCACGTCCTCGCGGAAGCCGGCCAGCACCACGTGCTTGTCGAGCCCGAGCTCGCGGATCTGCGCTTCGAGAGCGCCGCGCAGTTCGCCTTCGCCGAAGATGACGAGCTGCGCGTCGGCAATCGTCCGACGCACGCGCGCCATGGCATCGACGAGGAACTTCTGGCCCTTGTGCGGCACGAGCGCCGCCACGTTCACGAGCACCGGCGCGCCGCGCGGGAACCAGAACTCCCGATGCAGGTCGGCCGCCGGCACGTGCATCACCCGCTCCACGTCGATGCCGTCGTGCACGACCGTGATGCGGGCCTTGGGCACGCCGTCGGCCGCGAGCACGTCAGCGATCGCCCTCGACGCCGCAATGAAGCAGGCCACCTGGCGGTACTTCCACCGCGAGAACGAATGCTTCTGCAAGTGGAAATCGACGCGGCGCGAAGCCACCAGCGTCGGCACCTTCGGCCCGACGCGGAACGAGAGGGCCATCGAGGCCATGGCCACCGCATGCGGATCGTGAGCGTGGACGACGTCGGGCCGGTGCATCGCGATGACGCGGGCCAGCCGCCACGCCGAGGCGAGATCGACCTCCGAACGCGGGGCGAGCGGCACCAGATCGTCGCCTTCGCTCGCGCGCCGATAGAGCACGCCCTCCGGGTGCGCCACGAGCACGGCCCGGTGGCCGCGCGCGCGCAAACCAAGCACCGTCAGAAGGACTTGCTGCTGCCCGCCGCGCCAGGTGCGGGCGGAGTCGAGGTGGAGTGAGAACACAATTCCCAGAGTTTGGCGAACTTCAGGGCCACGTAGGTCGCATTGAGGGTCGAGATGACCAAGCCCGGCAAGCCGTCGCGAAAACCGCCGCGCAGGACGTAGTTGCGGAGGAATGCCGCCGGAGGGTGCACGGCCAGGTCGAGCCAACCGGCCGTGCGTCCATCGTCACGCATCTGGCGTGCGGCCAGCGTCGTGTAGCGATCCATCGTCTGCAGGTGGTGCGAGAGGTCGCGGTAGGCGAAGTGTTGCAGCTCGCTTCTCAGATCCACGACCGGTCCATGGGCCTGCACCGACTCGTGCACCAGTTTTCCCGCCCAGCGCGCGCGCCGGCGGTCGTAGAGCCGGAGCTGATGGTCGGGATACCAGTCGGTCGTGCGGATCCAGCGGCCGAGATGGAAGGTGACGCGCGGCACCCGATAGCCGGCAGCCGCCGGCTCGTCGCGCATCAGCGCCTGGATCTCGGCCGCCAGTTCCGGCGTGACGCGCTCGTCGGCGTCGATCGAGAGAATCCAGTCGTGGGTGGCTTCCTCCGCCGCGCGGTTCTTCTGCTCGACGTAGCCCGACCACGGCCGCACTAGCACCTTCGACGTGTAGCGCCGGGCGACGTCCACCGTGGCGTCGCGGCTCTCCGAGTCGACGACCACGATCTCGTCGGCCCAGGCGACCGAGTCGAGCGCGGCCGCCAGGTTGGCGGCCTCGTCGCGCGTGATGAGGGTGACCGACAGCTTCGGCACGCGCCGAATCTTACGCCACTGCCGCTCCGCCTCAAACCGGCGCGCGCGACTGATGGAGCTTCCCCGGGGCGGGGCGGCGCCGGCGACGGCCCCCACAAGGTGGTGTCGCGCCTATTGCTGCTGTTGCTGCGAGCCGGTGGTTCGGGTGGCCGTGCCGCCGGCCGTCGAGACCACGGTGACACCGGCACCACCGGCAAGCGGGGCGATCTGCGCCGTTTCGTAGTTCACGACCGACTTCAGATAGTCGATGAGGGCCTGCAGCTCGTTGTTGCGCGCCTGGTTCAAGTCGCGCTGGGCCTGCAGCACGAAGAAGTTGGTGGTCATGCCGGCCTGGAACTTCTTCTCTTCGGCTTCGAGGCGCTTCTCGGCCAGCGCCCGCGACGACCGCGTGGCGTCGACGCGCTTGGCGTTGGTCGTGACCGTACGCGCGGTCTCGCGCACTTCGGTAGCGACGCGGATCTTCGACGAGTTCAACTGCTTGAGGGACTGCTGATTCTGCAGCTTGGCGCGCGCCAGGCTGACGTCGGCGCTCGAGTTGCCGAGCGGGTACGAGAGCTGGAGGGCGAAGGTCCAGGTCGGGAAGTCCGATCTCACGATGTCGCCCAGCACGTCGGTGAACGGCCGATTCACCGAGCCGATGACGGGGCCCGGAAAGCCGGCGCCGCGAATGAACTGGCTGCCGCCGATGCCGGTGGCGCCGTAGTCGACCGACGCATTGAGGTCGGGCATGATCTGGTTGCGCAGATAACGGATCGAGATGTCGTTGGCTTCGATGGTCTTCTGTGCCTGCTGGAGGTCGGTGCGCGCGTCGAGCGCCTGCTGCACGGCAGCCTGCAGGTCGACGGCGACCGGCGTGAAGGTAGCCGCGTCGGTGGGCACGAGGCGCGCGGCCCACTGCTCGGCCGCGTGTTCACCGTAGATGAGCGCGCGCAGCTGGTCTTCGGCGCGGGCGATGGCGGCTTCCGCCACGATCACGGCCTCCTCGCGCTGGGCCACCTCCGCCTCCGCCTGCACGATGTCGATGGGCGCCATGGTGCCGATCTCGACGCGGGCGCGGTTCTCCTTGAGCGAGCGTTGCGCCAGATCGAGCGACTGCCGCTGCACGTCGAGGCTGTTGATCGCAAAGACCAGATCCCAGTAGGCGTTCTTGACCGACCGGGTCGTGCTGGCGACGGCCTCGCGCACCTGCACATCCGAGATCTCGCGGTTCTTGCGCGAGACTTGCAGCTGCTGTCGGTTGCCGTCGATCTTGAAGTTGCGCAGCAGCGGCTGAGTGAAGTTCAGCGACAGCGTCGAGCCGGTCTGGGGCGAGAAGTTCGCGAACTGGTTGTTGGTGGTCGAGCGATAGTTGTCCCAGCCTACGCGGTAGCTGGAGCCGTACCACGGCAATGCCGACGTCAGGCCGAAGTTGTAGAGTGCCTGGGTGTTGGTGACCTTGGTCTGGCCGCCCGACAGGAAGCTGTTCGGCGGGCTGTTGCGGTTGTCGCCCTGCACGAGGCTGGTGATGCTGGGCGCCCAGGCCGCGCGGGCCTGTGACACGCCCAGGTCCTGCAACTGGGGCGTCAGCCGCACCACTTCCAGGTCGGCGTTCTGCTCGAGTGCCAGCTGCACGGCATCGGTGACGCTCAGGCGGCGCTCCGGCTCGGGGGCCGCAGGTGTCTGGGCGTGAACAGCCGCCGCTCCAAAAACGGACAGGCCGACCAGGGCCCTCATCACTGCCGCGCCTACCGCCGACCGTCGAATCCCGAACATGTGCTGGTTCTCCCGATGACCGAAACCGTGGGCACCTGCCGGCACCCGGACGTTTGCCGAGCAAGATCGCTGCCGCCCCGTGCGCGGGCGTCTGCGGCGGACCACGACACAACCATAGACGTCCCGGGCCGGGTCAGGGTTCGGCCAGTCCCCACGGCTATACTACCGCTCGATGAACGACATCGACGTGTTGCGCCATTTCCGAGAGTCGGGCGCCCTGCTCGAAGGGCACTTCCGGCTGTCGTCGGGTCTCCACAGCTCCGGCTACCTCCAGTGCGCGCTCGTGCTCCAGCATCCTGCCCGCGCCGAGGCGCTCGGGGCCGGAATTGCCGATCTGACGCGCTCTTGGGGCGCCAATGTGGTGCTCTCGCCGGCCTTGGGCGGCATCGTGATCGGCCAGGAAGTCGGGCGGGCCTTGGGCGTGCGCGCCATCTTCGCCGAACGCACCGAGGGCACCCTCGCGCTCAGGCGCGGTTTCGCCCTGTCGTCGGACGATCGGGTGCTCGTCGTCGAGGACGTTCTTACGACCGGCGGCTCGACGCGCGAGACGATCGCGGTGGCCGAGGCGCTCGGCGCGACGGTGGTCGGCGCGGCCTCGATCATGGACCGCAGCCACGGCGCCCACGGTCTGTCAGTACCGTTTGCCGGCTTGTGCCCGATGAACGTCTTGGCCCATGCCGCCGACGCCTGCCCGCTCTGCCAGCAGGGCGTGCCGGTGACCAAGCCGGGCTCGCGGCGCTGACGGCTGGAGGCGCGATGCCCGCGCACGCGCGCACCCTGCGGCTGGTGCTGGCCTACGACGGTGCCGACTTCGCCGGCTGGCAACGCCAGACGGGACAGCGCACCGTGCAGGGCGAACTCGAAGACGTCCTCAGCCGCATCGAAGGGGCGAAGGTGCACGTGGCGGCCGCCGGACGCACCGACGCTGGAGTTCACGCCGCGGCCCAGGTCGCCAGCATCACGCTGACGGTGGCGATTGCCCCAGATCGGCTCGTAAGGGCCTGCAATGCCTCGCTGCCGGCCGATCTGCGGGTCGTCGCGGCCGAGGAGATGCCAGACCGCTTCCATGCGCGGATTCACGCCCGCGGCAAGACCTACCGTTACTACATCTGGCACGCGGCGACGGGGCAGCCCTCGCTGCGCCGCGCGGCCTGGCACGTGCCACAGCGGTTGTCGCTGGCTGCGATGCAGGAGGCGGCGGCGCTCTTTGTCGGCGAGCACGACTTCTCGGCCTTCCAGGCGCAGGGGAGCGACGTCAAGACCACCGTGCGCCGCATCTGGACCTGCTTTGTCGAACCGGCTCCGGCGCTGCCGCCGTGGTGCGCCGCGCCCGCCGACCGCGGCCGCCTGCTGATGGTCGAAGTCGCCGGCTCGGGCTTCCTGCGCCATCAGGTGCGCGCCATGGCGGGCACCCTCGTGCTGGTCGGTAAGGGACGGCTCTCGGTAGCCGACGTTCGCCGCGCCCTAGCCGGCGGCGCTCGGGCCGACGCCGGCCCGACCGCGCCCGCCTGCGGCCTGCACCTCTGGAAGGTCCACTACGAGGGCTGACACCCAGTTGGGCTGTCAGCTGCGGTAAGATTTCCCTTTGCCTCGCTGAACGACCCATGGGCCTCGACCAGCTGCGCGCGTGGATTCCTCCCGGCGGTCTCGAGGATGCGCTCGTCGGACAGATGGTCCCCGAGCGGATTCCTCGACACGTCGCCATCATCATGGACGGCAATGGCCGCTGGGCCGCCCAGCGCCATCTGCCGCGCGTGGAGGGACATCGTGCGGGCATCGACGCGGTGCGCGACACGGTTGAGGCCTCGGCCCGGTTGGGCCTCGATGTGCTCACGCTCTACGCCTTCTCGGTCGAGAACTGGAAGCGCCCGAAGACCGAAGTCAGCGTGCTCATGAGCCTGCTCCGCCGCTATCTGCGACTGGAACTCGACACCCTGCTGACGAACAACATCCGCTTCACGGCCATCGGGCGCCCCAACGAGCTGCCCGAGGACGTCTACCACGAGCTCCTGCAGGCCGAGGCCAAGACGAGCCGCAATTCAGGCATGCGCTTCAATATCGCGCTCAACTACGGCGGCCGCGCCGAGATCGTGGACGCCGCACGGCGAGCCATCGAGGCCGGCGTGTCGCCATCATCGCTCGATGAAGCGCGCTTCTCCGAGTTCCTCTACACCGCCGGACAGCCCGATCCCGATCTGCTCATCCGCACCAGCGGCGAGATGCGCGTCAGCAACTTCCTGCTCTGGCAGATCGCCTACGCCGAGATCTGGGTGACCGACACCTTGTGGCCCGACTTCCGCTGCCAGCACCTGCTCGAGGCCGTCATCGCCTATCAGAAGCGCGATCGGCGGTATGGTGGTATCGCGTCGGTGCCGGTTGCCGCCGGCGCCCAGTAGGTTTCCCGCAGTCATGACACGTTTCGTGAGCGGCGTGGCGCTCGCCGCCTCGGCTTTTGCGCTCGTCTGGTTCCTGTCCTCGACGGCGCTGCTCGCGGTGGCGCTCGCCGTCGCCGGCCTGGCGTTCCTCGAGTTCGCCAGGCTGGCCCGCGCAGTCGGGGCGCCGCTGCCATTCCTGCCGGCGCTGGCGGCGACCCTCGCCGCTTGCGCCGCCGTAGCCCTGCCGTGGGTGCACGTGCCGTCGCTGCTCGGCGTGATCCTCGTCGCCCTCGGCGTGTCGCTCATGACCAGCGGCCTGCACGGCGCGCCGCTCGTGCACGGCGCCGGTGCCGGCCTGCTGGCGCCGGTCTACATCGGCCTGCCGCTCGGCGCGCTCGTGGCCATCCACCAGGTGACGGGCCGCGAGGGTGTGCTGACGCTCGTCGCGACCGTCGCGGCGAGCGACACCTGCCAGTATTACTCGGGCCGCACGTTCGGGCGGCGGCCGCTGGCGCCCACCATCAGCCCGAAGAAGACGGTCGAAGGCGCGATTGGCGGCCTCGTGCTGGCGCCGCTGGCGCTGCTGGCGATCGCGCACTGGTGGCTGCCGGCGCTGCATCCTGGCGCGGTGTGGGTGGCCGGCCTGGGAATGGTCATCGCCGGCATCGCCGGCGATCTCTTCGAATCGTCGTTCAAGCGCGCGGCCGGCGTGAAAGACAGCGGTACTCTGATTCCCGGCCACGGCGGCGTGCTCGACCGAATCGACGCGCTGCTCTTCTGCGCGCCGCTATTCTACCTGCTCGTGACGCTGGCATGATTCGGGTTGCGATTCTCGGCGCCACCGGCTCCATTGGCACCAGCGCGCTCTCGGTGGCCGAGGCGCATCCCGAGCGCGTGCGGATCGTGGGCCTTGCCGCAGCGACCAGCGCCGAGGTGCTGGCGCCGGCGGTCGTGAGGCACCGGCCAACGGCCGTCTCCATGGCCACCGATGATGCGCTCGCGCGTCTGGTCGCCGCGACGAGCCACCAGCCGGCGTGGCGGGGCGTGGGCGACGACGGCCTGGTGATGGTCGCGACGCGGCCCGACGTCGACCTCGTGCTCTGTGCCTCGTCGGGCACGGCAGCCCTCGAGGCGGTGCTGGCCGCCATCGACGCCGGCAAGACCATCGCGCTGGCCAACAAAGAAGTGCTCGTGATGGCCGGCGGGCTCGTGATGGATCGCGCCCGGGCCAGGGGCGTTGCCATTCTGCCGGTCGACAGCGAGCACAACGCCATCCACCAGTGCCTGCACGGGCATCAGGCGCAGCACGTGCGGCGACTCATCCTCACGGCCTCCGGCGGGCCGTTCCGCGGCCGCACGCGTGCCAGCCTGGCGGCGGTCACGCCGGCGGCGGCGCTCAAGCATCCAACGTGGCAGATGGGGCCCAAGATCACCATCGACTCTGCCACGCTCATGAACAAGGGGCTCGAAGTCATCGAGGCGCACTGGCTGTTCGGCGTCGAGGCCGCCCAGATCGACGTCGTCGTCCATCCGCAGTCGATCGTCCACTCGTTGGTTGAGTTCACCGACGGATCGATGCTGGCCCAGCTGGGTACCACCGACATGCGGCTGCCGATCCAGTACGCCTTCTCGTATCCCGAGCGCTGGCACACGCCGGTGCCGCATCTCGATCTTGCACGCGCCGGCACGCTCGAATTCCATCCACCGGCGTGGGACGAGTTCCCGTGCCTGGGCCTCGCCTTCCGCGCCCTCGAGGCCGACCGCAGCCTGCCGATCGTGCTCAATGCGGCCAACGAGGTCGCCGTCGCGTCATTCCTGGCTGGACAGCTCGCGTTCACCGCGATTCCAGACGTGATTGCCGCGACCATGGACGCCCATCGGGCGGCGCCGGTCGACACGCTGCCCGCTGTACGGGCCGTCGACGCCTGGGCCAAGGCTCACGCCCGCGGCCTCGTGCGCGAGCAGGTAGAATCGGAGCAGAGGTAGTGGTTCGATGTTGACGACACCGCTCGCGTTCGCGTTCGTGCTGGGCGTGCTCGTGTTCGTGCACGAGCTGGGGCATTTCCTGCTGGCCCGCTGGCACGGCGTGCGCGTACATACGTTCTCGCTCGGTTTCGGGCCCAAGCTGCTGTCGTTCAAGAAGGGGGACACGGAGTATTGCCTGAGCCTGATCCCGCTCGGCGGCTACGTGAAGATGGCGGGCGAGAACCCCGAAGACAATCCTCAGGGCGCGACCGACGAGTTCATGTCGAAGAGCAAGTGGCAGCGCTTCCAGATCCTGCTGGCCGGCCCGGCCATGAACATGATTCTGGCGGTGCTCGTGCTCGCGATCGTGTTGATGCAGGGCGACCGTGTGCTCGCCTTCCTGAGCCGGCCCGCCGTCATCGGGGTCGTGCAGGCGGATTCCCCGGCCGCCGCCGCCGGCATCGCCCCCGGCGACGAGATCGTGAAGATCAACGGCCGCGGCATCTCCACCTGGGAAGAGCTCGACATGGCGGTGTCGTCGAAGCCCGATCTCGACGTGGAGTTCGTCGTGCGCCGCGGCACGGAGGAGCGCACCGTCACGGTCCGTCCGGCCTCCTCCAAGGTCACGATGCAGACCGACAGCACCTTCGAGGTCGGCACGATTGGCGTGCTGCCCGACACCTATCCCGTCATCGACGCCGTCAACCCCGGAGACCCGGCGGAGAAGGCCGGAGTGGAGCGCGGCGACAAGATCAAGCGCATCGAAGGCACGCGCATGGTCTACTCCCGCAACGTGTCCGACCTGCTGCGTACGCGCGGCGGCCAGGCCACGACGATCGTCGTCGAACGCGACGGGGTCGAGCGGACCCTCACGGTCACCCCCGAGACGCGCGGCGACACCGCCGTCATCGGCGTGACCCTCGGCAACGAGACCACATCGTACACGCCGGGCCCGGTCGAGGCCCTCGGCTTGAGCGTGCAGCGAAATGTGCAGACGGCCGGCCTCATCCTCCGCACGCTGGCGGAACTCTTCACAGGGCGGGCCTCGCCGAAACAGCTCCTGGGACCGGTAGGCATCGCGCAGCTCTCGGGCGCCTCGGCGCGTCAGGGTTGGGTGGAGCTCTTCGCCCTGATGGCCTCGATCAGCTTGAATCTCGGCCTGCTGAATCTGCTGCCGATTCCCGTCCTCGACGGTGGTCACATGGCGATCATGGGCATGGAGGCGATCGCGCGACGTGACTTCTCGCTGGCGATGAAGGAGAGGATGCTCTTTGCCGGTTTCGTCCTGATCATGGCGCTCATGGTGACGGTCATCTACAACGACCTGACACGCGTGGCCTGGATCGAACGCCTGATGCCCTGGCGCAACTGATACCCGCCGGCACCCGACGTCGCCACTGGCGTGGGCTGGGGCCCGTTGACAGAAGTATCAGTATTAATTACACTCCTGATCAGGAGTTCATCCCCATGACTGCCGTGCCGCTGCAATATCCGGTCACCCGCCACCAGGTCGACGTCCCGACCGACCTCGGGACGGCGGCCGCTCGCGAGCGGCTGTCGGCGCCGGCGCTGACAGCGTTTTTCAGCATCATGGCACGCTGGAAGGTGCGCGATGAAGACGCGCGCGCGTTGCTTGGCGGCGTCACCAACGGGCCATTCTATGAGATGAAGCGCCGGCCCGACCGCGTGCTCGAGGTCGATCGGCTGACCCGCGTCTCGTACCTCATCGGCATCTTCAAGGCGCTCAACATCCTGCACGGCCGGGCCATCGCCGACGAGTGGGTCCACTTGGCCAACCGGCATCCCATCTTCGGCGGCACGACGCCACTCGCCTTCATGATCCAGGGCGGCCTGCCTGCGCTGCAGACGGTCCGGCGGTTGCTCGACGCGCGTCGCGCCGGCTGATGACCCCGCCGGTCTCGCTCGTCCGCCAGTACGACACGCACCGCCTCGTACCGTCGCACTACGCAGCGAAGGGCGACAGCGTGCTCGCGCCGATCGCCCACGACGACGCGCACCTGGCGGCCATCTTCGAGCTCGACGCCGCGACCAACGACCGGCTGCTGGCCGCACAGTCGCGTCTGCCCGGTATCGGCCCCGAGGAGTTGGTGTTCGGCGTGCCGAACGCCGCCGTCATCAATGCGTCGTTCTGTCACGCTCACCCCCTGGGCGCGCGCTTCAGCGGTCCCGATCGCGGCGCGTGGTACGCCGGGTTCGATCTGGCGACCTCGCAGGCCGAGGTGGCCTTTCACAAGACCGTGCAGCTGGCCGAGATCGACCGCTTCGACGACTCGGTCACCTACGACGACTATCTGGCAGACTTCAGCGCCAGTTTTCACGACCTGCGCCGGGCCAAGGGCGCGCTCGGCGCGTGCCTCGACCCGGCCAGCTATGTCGCCTCACAGCAGCTTGCCGAGGATCTGCTGGCCGGCGGCGGACTCGGCGTCGCGTATCCGAGCGTGCGGCACGACGGCGGCACCTGCGTGGCCTGCTTCCGCCCGGCGCTGGTGGTCAACGTGCGCCGGGCGCGTACCTACCGCTTCACGTGGCGCGGCACGCCGACGCCGAAGATCACGCTCGAACGCCCGCGCGCGTGAAGGCTGGCGGCCCGAGAGCCGCCGTCAGTGGCGGCGCAGCACCTGACCGGGTTTCACGCCGGTGTGCGTGCCCTCGTCGAGCACCACCTCGCCGTTGACGACGACCGTGTCGATCCCCTGGGGATAGGAGAACGGGTTCTCGAAGGTAGCCGTGTCGCGCACCTCCGCCGGATCGAAGATCACGAGGTCGGCCCACTTGCCCGGGGCAATGGCGCCGCGATCCGGCAGGTTGAGCGTGGCGGCCGGAAGCGATGTCATCTTGCGGATGGCTTCCTCCACCGGGATGACCTTCTCGTCGCGGACGTACTTGCCAAGCACACGCGGAAAGGTGCCGAAGTTGCGCGGATGGGGCACGCCCGAGCGCAGGGGGCCTTCAATTGACAGGGCCGAGCCGTCGGAGCCGAAGGCCACCCACGGCTGCTGCATCGCCAGCTTCACGTCGTCCTCCGACATGATGAAGTAGACGCAGCCGACGCTGCCGCGCGTTTCGACCAGCAGGTCGAAGACGAAGTCGAACGGATCCTTGCCGGCGGCCTTGGCGGCATCCGCCACGCGAATGCCCTCGTACTTGCGGTTGGGAGACGCGTCGGTGGCGGCCACGCCGCGGGTGCGTCCAATCGAAGCCAGCTGCACGTTGGCCCACGTGCCGGCAGATTGGTAGCGGTTGTCCCATTCGGCGTCCGGGTCCTCCATGTCGCGGCGCACGCGGGCTCTCGTGCGGCGGTCTGAAAGGCGCTCCACCATCTTGCCAGCGCCGCCGTCCATCACCCACTGCGGCAGCGTCGCCGTCAAGCTCGTGCTGCTCGCAACGTAAGGGTAGATGTCGGCGGTGAGCTGCACGCCGCGCGCGTGCGCCGCCTCGACCAGCTCCACGACTTCCTTCATGCGTCCGAAGTTCGCCTGGCCGGTGACCTTGATGTGGAACACGTGGACGGGAAGCTTCGCCCGCTCGCCGATGGTGATGGCCTCGCTGATGCCGTCGCGCAGCTTCTTGCCGTCGTGGCGCAGGTGTGAGGCGTAGCGACCGCCCAAGGCGGCGGCAGGCATCGAGAGGGCCACCAGCTCGTCGAGTGTCGCGAACGCGTTCGGCGGGTAGATGAGGCCGGTCGAAACTCCCGCCGCTCCCTGCTGCATCGACGCCGTCACCAGATCCTGCATGGCCGTGAGCTCAGCCGCCGTCGGCGGGCGGTTGTCGTTGCCGATGATGAGTTCGCGCGCCGTCCCGAGGCCCACGTACGAGACCAGGTTCACCGAGATACCCTGTTTCTCGAGCAGCGCGAAGTAGCCGGCGAAGTCGGTCCACGGCTGCGCCTCGGTGGGCGTCTTCTGCGGCGCAATCGACCCTGACTCGCCGATGACCTCCGTCGTCACACCCTGGCGGATCTTGCTGTGGGCCCGGCCGTCGGTCACGAGCGGCATGTCGGAGTGCGAGTGCATGTCGATGAAACCGGGGGAGACGACGCGGCCCTTCGCGTCGACCACGCGTCTGGCGCGAGCCACCAGGGCGTCGGTGCCCGCCGCCGCAACCACCTCCACGATGCGGCCGTTGGCCACAGCGATTGCGCCGTCTCGTGCCGGCGTACCCGTGCCGTCGATGATGCGGGCGTTGGTGATGAGCAGGTCCACGGCGGGAGGGGGAAGCGGCGCGGCCTGCCCGCAGGCCGCCAGCACACACAGCGAGAGAATCGCGGTCGTCCGAGAGACGGAACGAATCGACACGAGCATGCGGCTACTCCTTGACCGGGCGGGTTACTGGAAGTGCGCCCGGATGGCGTCCACGAGCCCCGGAATCGACGGCGTCGCCGCGGCGATCGCCGGTTCGACGCCCAGCCGGCGCACCGCGTCGGTGGCGGCGGGTCCAACCGTGGCGACCGTCGTGTGCGAGAGCAGATCCGCGACCTGTTCCTCGCCGTAGAGCGTGGCGAAGGAGCGCACCGCCGCGGCGCTGGTGAACGTCACGACGTCGATTCGGCGCTGCAGGAGCTGTCCGTAAACGTCGAGCTCGGGGTTGTCGTCGACCGCCAGGGTGCGGAACGCCGCCGCCTGTGTGACGTCGGAGCCGGCCGCCGCCAGCATGTCGCCGAGCGTATCGCGGCCGCCTTCGGACGATGGCACGAGCAGGCGCTGCGAGGCGACGGCAGCGCGACCGCCCAGCGCCTCGAGGACGCTCTCGACAGCCTGACCCTCGACGGCCAGGTCGACACGCACGCCGAATCGCGCCAGCCGTTCGGTCGTGCCCACGCCGATGGCACAGAGCCGTGGACCGGCAAGCGCCCGGGCGTCCAGGCCGCGCTCGAGCAGGCGATGGAGGAATGCCTCGGTGCCGTTGACCGTGGTGAACACGACCCAGTCGAAGCTCGCGAGGGTGTTGCTGGCAGCGTCGAGCGCGCCGAAGTCCTCGAGTGGCGCCACCCGCAGCACCGGGGCCTCAATCGCCTCGGCACCGGCAGCTTCGAGCAGCTCCACGAGCTCGCCGGCCTGATGGCGCGAACGCGTCACGAGGATGCGGCGGCCGAAGAGCGGCCGCTGGTCGAACCAGCGTAGATGGTCGCGCAGGCCCACGACCTTGCCCACGATGAGCGTCGCCGAGCCGTCGAGTCCGGCCTCCAGCCGGGCCGCGATCTCGGCGAGCGTGCCGGCGAGTGTCTGTTGCCCGGCGAGCGAGCCGTGCAGCACGAGGGCCGCGCGATCGTCGTCGGCACGGCCGTGGTCGACCAGGTTCCGCACCAGTCCGAGCAGCTCGTCGCGTCCGCCGTACGACGCGATGGTGCCATCGAGCTTCGCCAGGTGCTGCCAGTTGACCTTGACCCGGCCACCATTGCCGGCCTCGTGGCCGCGCACGATCGTGAGCGTGTCGCCGCCGCCCGGGTAGGTGAGCGGAATGCCGGCGTAGGCGGCGGTGGCGAGCGTCACCGGCACGCCGGGAACGACCTCGAACGGGATGCCCTGCTCGTGCAGGAACAGCGCTTCCTCGCCGCCGTGATCGAAGAGGAACGGATCGCCCATCTTCAAGCGGGCGACGATCTTGCCCTCGCGGGCCTTCTCGGCCAGCAGATAGCTGATGGCGTCCTGGTCGGTGGTTTCGCGCGCCGGCCGGCCGAC
Organism: Acidobacteriota bacterium; assembly: GCA_018000455.1. Taxonomy (GTDB): domain Bacteria; phylum Acidobacteriota; class Vicinamibacteria; order Vicinamibacterales; family UBA2999; genus CADEFD01. The sequence goes on along the minus strand of JAGNJW010000028.1, from coordinate 3,226 downwards.
GTCGATGCGCTCGGCGCCGGGCGGTGCCAGCTCGAGCACTCGCGGATGCACCGTGCGGTCGTAGATGACCACGTCGGCAGCGTCGAGGCAGCGCTGGCCGCGAGTGGTGATGAGGCCCGGCGCGCCGGGGCCGGTGCCGATGATGTAGACCACGCTGCGCATCAGGCGCACATTCTATCCCGCGCGAGATCCCGGCGTGCGACGTCGCTGCCGGACCGTCCGGGACGCCTCAGCTCCGGAGCCCAGGTCCCGGTCCGGCCTGTGCGTTGAGGTCGTAGCGCATGATTGCCGCATGCTGCCCGCCTTTCTCGCGCTCCAGATCGTAGACGTCCCCGGTGACGCCCTCGCCTTCGGCCAGCACGGCGCCGAGCGCGGCCAGGTCATCGCCGTCGAGCGTGAGGCTGGCCGCGAGGATCGTGTCGCTCAGGTGGGCGGCATTTCGGGCTCCGACGATGACGCCGGCCACCTGCGGCTGCGCCAGTACCCACGCCACGGCCACCGTGCCCATCGACACACCGTGCCTGGTCGCCACGTCGGCCAGCACGGCGAGCAGCCGCTGGAAGCGCTCCCATCCGCCGAACTCGTCGATGACCAGCCGGTATTTCACGAGCGAGCGGTTGGCCAGCGCAACTGGAGCCGGTTTGCCGAGGAAGCGTTCCGAGAGGAAGCCGCCGGCCAGCGCCCCGTAGCAGAGCAGCCCGATGCCGTTGACAGCGGCCAAACGCGTCATCGGCCCGGCCGGACGCTGGTCGAGCAGTGAGTACTGCACCTGGTGCGCGACCACCGGCACGCCAGCGTCGACGATCGCCTGCGTTGCCATGGTGTTGCAGTTGGTGAGGGCGAGATGGCGGATGGCGCCGGCGCGCTGACGGGCGTGGAGCCACGCCGCCGTCTCGAGCATCCCCGGCCGCTCGTAGTCCCACCAGTGGAACTGCACGAGATCCACGACGTCCACGCCGAGCCTGGCGCGTGAGCGGTCGATCGCCGCGGCCACGTCCTCTGCCGTCAGCGATCCGAGCGCTGCGAGATCCGGCACGTACTTCGTGTGAAGCTGGAGACCGTCCGGCCCGCCGCGCGCGCGCACGAAGTCACCGATCAGCGCCTCGACGCCGGTGTAGATGTCGGCACAGTCGAACGATGTCATGCCGGCGGTGACAAACGCGTTCATGTCGTCGAGGGTTGCCCCGCGATCGATCTCGCCGTGTCCGCCGGCCAGCTGCCAGCCGCCCTTGATGAGCCGCGGGATGGTGTAGCCAGACGACAGCGCGACGCGAGGCACGAGCGGCGCCATCAGCGGGGCAGCGGCACGACAGTCGTTCTCGCGTGGCTGAACGTGCGGCGGTCGAGCCGCGTGATGCGGAAGCGCGCGCCGCAGTGCGGATCGGGGCAGGCGATCTCCGCATCGGTCGTCATCCAGTCGTGAGGATGCGTCGGACGCTGCTTGGCCGGTAAGAAGGGCAGGATAGCGGCCAGGGCATAGTGCGAGAAGGTCTGGCCGGCGCCCATGACGATGAGCTCCCCATGCACTTCGAACGCCTCGCCGACCACGTGCTGACACACCATCGGCCGGGCGGTAGCCTCGACCTCCACCCGCAGGTCGTAGAGCTCGAACGTGTCATCGCGTTCCGCCGTCATCCCGGCTCCGATCCGCGCCGTCAGGCGCCGCGCGCCCGCACCGCGTGCGGGGGCCACACAATCCACCGGCCAGCAGGGCTCCCAGGATCATCATTCCCGATGGCCCTCGGCCAAGCCTCGCGAGTAATATACGCGCCTCACTGGCCGGCTCGGGACCCTGCGTCCGCGACGCGCCACCTGCAGAGTCTACGAGTGACGCACCCCGACCGCGCCGATGCGCCGCTGCCGTTCTACGGCGGCACTGCCGCCGAGCTGGCCCCATTGGCCGTCTTTCTGGCTGGCGTTGGATGGCTGGCCTTCCAGGGGGCGCCCGACGAGCGTGGCTTCTGGCCGGTGCTCGTCGCAGCCCTGGCCGTTGGCCTGATGCTCGCGCGGGATCGCGGCCGCTATGCCGACACGCTGGTGGCGGGCATGGCGCGACCGGTCGTGCTGCTGATGGTGATCGCCTGGCTGCTCGCTGGTGTCTTGAGCAGCGTGCTCACCGCCAGCGGCTTCGTCCAGGCGCTCAGCTGGTCGGCGCGCGCGCTCGATCTGGCTGGAGGCTGGTACGCCGGCGCAGCCTTCCTGACTTGTGCGGTCGTCTCCACCTCCACGGGCACGAGCTTCGGCACCATCATCATCTGCGCACCACTGCTGTATCCCGCCGGGGCCGGTGTGGGCGCGCACCCAGCCGTGCTCCTCGGCGCGATTCTCGGCGGCGCGACCTTCGGCGACTCGATCTCGCCGATCTCCGACACCACCATCGCTTCGGCCGGCACGCAGGGCGCCGACATCGGTGGCACCGTGCGCGCCCGCTTGAAGTACGTGCTGCCGGCCGGCCTGGCCGCCGTCGTGGCCGCGGTCCTCTTCGGCAGCGGCCAGGTCGTTGGGCCCGCCATGGATGCGGTGGAGGGCGGGGCGCGCGGCCTGCCGATGCTGGCCGTGCCGGCCCTGGTCCTCGGCCTGCTGCTGGCCCGCCGGCATCTCGTCGAAGCGTTGCTCTTCGGCGTGGTGGCGGCGGTCGGGCTGGCCCTGACGGTTGGGCTGCTCGGGATCGATCAAGTGCTCAGCGTGGCGCCCGGGAGCCTCACGGCGACGAGCGTCGTCATCGACGGGCTGGAACGTGGCGTGGGCGTCTCGGTCTTCACCCTGCTCCTCGTGGGCCTGGTCGCCGCGCTCGAGGCCAGCGGCGTGGTCGCCCGGGCCGCGGCGTGGAGCGGCGACGGCGGTTCGCGCCGGGCCAACCTGCTCGACCTCACCGCCTGCACGTGGCCCTTCCTGCTGCCGTTCTTCCTGCCGACGATCCTTGCTGCCAGTGCGTCGGCCTCGGGGGCGGCGGCGGGGCTGCCGCGAATCGCGCCGCTCGAGGCCGGCCTGCACAACGCCTACTCATGGGCCCTCGTGCTGATGCTCGCCGTGGCCGTCGGGGCGGGCTACGGACGCAACGAGCGCGCGGCTTAGACGCATCTTCGACTCGGGCGACTAAGGGCCTGTCAGGAAACAACTGTGGGAACTGGTTCTGTCGCTGCCGGTCGGATGGTGTAGTTCCACTCGCCGTGGAAGCGATGCGGTGTGAGCTGCACGGTGGCCATTTGAGCGTCGGTCACCCTGA
>JAGNJW010000007.1 GCA_018000455.1 Acidobacteriota bacterium | reverse complement strand
CCCACCCGCCCACCCGCCTGACCCGCCTGACCCGCCTGACGCACCTATCGCGCCTGATGCGCGGCCCCGTTTCTACCGTTCACGTAAAAACTTCGCGTCGCGGCCGTCCCCTGTGTGACGGACTTGCGTGCCCAAGCGCACGCGCGTGAGGTGACGACGGCCGGCATCCCCCGCCGCGCTGGCACTACCCGAACGCCACCACCACAACAGAAGGGGAGAGCTTTGCCATGGCACGAATCGTTCTGGTCGACCGCGCGCCCGACGAGAAAGCGCCCGCGCTCGTCATCCACATCACCGACGCGGCCCTGAAGCCGCTGGCGACCCTGAAGGTCGACGACAAGGGCAGCGTCGATCTGAAAGAAGACGCTCTGAAGGAGGCCGCCTACGTGGCGATTGCCTCCGCCGACGAGAAGGTGGAGGCGCTGTCGCGCGACAACGTCGTGCTGCTGCGTGCCCGGCACGTGGCCGAGATGCTGCGCGGCACGGCCACCATCGAACTGGCGCGCGGCCGCTGGGAGCGGCTCTGGCCGCTCAGGCGCTGCGTGAGCGGCAAGGTCCGCGCCTGCCGCTGGCCGTTCCTCGTGAGCGACCTCCTGGCGCCGAACCTGCCCGCGCGGGCCGCTATTCGCGCTGCTGCCGCCGAGACCGTGGCCGGCCGCACGGCCGACCTGGCACTCGCACCGGGCCTCGGCACCGAGCTGCTGTTCCCGCGGCGCTGCTACGCGGTCTGCGAAGGCGTGGTCGAGGTCTACCTGCGGCGCTGCTGTTGGCGGCCGATCGTGGTCTTCGATCCGCGGATCGACGAGATCATCCGCGAGCTCGAGCGGATTCCGTTTCCGATTCCGGATCCCGATCCGGGACCGATCGGGCCCGATCCGATCGGCCCCGATCCCTTCGGCCCGCGGCCCGGTCCCGATCCGGCGCCGTTCCTGCGCGGCGGCGTGCCCGACGAACTGACGCTCAACGCCCGGCGCGATCTGGTGGCGCTGCGCACCCTCTCACCGCTGGACCAGGCGGCCTACATCGAGGCACGTCCCTACTTCCGCCGCCTCTTCCACTGCGGCACGCCGCACCTGGTGGGCTCGGGCTTCCTGCAGCCCGACGGCGAGTTCCAGGTGTGCTGGCGGAGCTTCCCGTTCATCCCGCCCTTCAACTGCTTCGACCAGGTCGCCTACGTGGTCAAGCAGCTCATCAACGGCGTCACCGTGACCATCTACGATGGACGCGCGGCCGGGCAGTGGTTCGGCCTCGGCGAAACGCCCACGCTCACCACCTACGATCGTCGAGCCATCACCTGCCGCGGCGGCGACACGCCCCCCGTGCCCGGCGCGGCGGTATTCCTCGAGCTCATCGGCACGACCGAGAGCCACAATCTCGAGTCGCCCGCACCGGCCGGGTGGGATCGTGTGAGCGGTCCCGACTTCAACAGCGGCCTGCTGTTCCCCGCATCGACGCTCGCCGCGGCCAAGGGCGTGCTGCGGAACTGCAATCTGGGCGGCACGCTGAATCTGCTCTACCGCTTCAGCGAGCCGCTGCGCGGCGCCGGTGCCAAGTACTACCGCCTCACCGTGTCCGCTGCCGATGGTGCCGGCAATCCCGTGGGCACGCCGCGACGCATCAGTCCGCCCTCCACGCAGTGGCGCAAGTTCCGCTTCGCTGGCGGCGGCATCCAGGTGATCGCCGTGCCGCTGGCGGCCGGGCCAGTGGCGAGCGGCGAGACGGATCTGTGGACGATTCCCTACGACCTAGACCTGCCGTCGAACGAGGAGTGGCTGGCCAACCAGTTCCACGGCCAGATCGACTCGACCGAGTTCGGCAACGGCCGGCACGTGCTCACGGTGGAAGTGTTCAACGCGGCCGGGCAGCGGCTGCGTCCTACCGGCGCTGCGGGGCCCGGTACTGATGCGCCGTTCCTCTATCACCTGTGGGAGCAGTCTGGCGGCATCGACTCGTTCCCGACGGTGCCGTTCTCGGGCCTCACCCACATGCTGTGGTGGGACAACCGCGCCGGCACGGGCGACATCGAAGGCGTGCAGGTGGCCGGCAGTCCCATCCCCGTGGGCACGTGCCTCTTCCTGTCGGGGCCGGGCACGGCGTTGCTGCACGTGCGGCACCGTGCGTATCACCCCGAAGAGATGTTCCTGCACCGCTACGCGCTCACGGCCTACCGCGGGCTCGAGGGGCCGGTGCACAATCCGCCGGCCATCTCGAACGGCAACCTGCCGGTGGCGGACGCGGCGGCCAACGCCGGCATGCCGCCGGCCGCGGCGGCGCTCTCGACCGGCGTGTCGTTTGCGACGCTGCTCGGCACGCACGTCAAGTGCAGCTTCGCGGTGAACCTCACCATGTCGCTCAAGACCACCAACGGCGCCGGCTTCCTGCACCAGGGCGGCCTGCGCGACACGGTGGCCTTCGCACTCGAGATCGTGTGACGCGATCTCGTCGACCACGACGCCCGGCACGATCGCGCCGGGTGTAATGCGACAAACGGGCCTGCCGAGGCGGCGGGCCCGTTTCATGTCACGCCGTTACTTCTTGGCGTTCTCGGCCTTCACCCGGTCTTCGAGGGCCTTCATGGACGTAGCTGCCAGCGCCTTGCAGGCACCGGGCTCGATGAACGGATCCGGATCGCCGGGCTTCATCGCTGCGCGCCCCTTCAGCTTCTCGTCCATGTTCGAAGCGACCGGGTGGGTCGAGACCATGATGTCGCACGGCAGCGCCGCGAACTTGTTGATGCTGGCGCGGAAGCTCGGGACGAGGCTGGGACGCTTGCCGTCGCCGGTGAAGCGGAAGCCCTCGTTCGAGACCGTCGAGATGCTGTCGGCGTAGACCATGTTCAGGCACTTCGTGCCCTCGCACGACTGCCACGTCCAGGTCGTGGCGCCGGGCGTGTGGCCGGGCACGTGATGGGCGGTCACGGCGAGTGCGCCGACCTTCACGACCTCGCCGTCCTTCACCCCGCGCACGTTCTCAACGGCGGGGAAGTAGTCCACCCCGGGCGGTGGTTGCGGCGGCGCCTGGGGATCGTCGGGCGTCGGACCGCCGATGGCGAGCGCTCGTGCCGTCTGCGGGCTGCCCACGACCTCCGCGCGCGTGTAGCGTTGCAACGCACGCACACCGCCCACGTGGTCGTAGTGGCCGTGCGAGGTCAAGATGAGCTTGACGTCGGTCGTCTTGAAGCCGAGCGCGCGGATACCGGCGTCGATGAGGGCGGCGCTTTGCGGCAGGCCCGTGTCGACCAGGATGTGGCCTCGATCGGAGGTGATGAGGAGCGCCGAGACGCCCGCCGGACCGACGAAGTAAGTGTTGCCGTAGATCTTGAAGGCTTGGCGCGGCGCATTCCACTCGGCGCAGCTCGAGCAGGTGGACGGCGGATCGGGGACGAGCGCGGCCGGGGCGGCCGGCGCAGGGGTTTGAGCCCGCACGGCAAGCGACGCCGGCGAGACGAGGAGGAGTGCGGTCAGGGCAAGGACGGCGGCGACACGTGAGGACATTCGTCCGATCCTATCCAAGGCGCGGCCCTCGGTGCGAGCGTTTCCTGCTCACGGCCTGCCAACATGGGTGCAACTTCCTGTGCCGTCCGTCCGTCTCCTTGTCAGACTAGGAGAGACGGCGTCGATTCGCCGCCGACCACGAGGAGCACCCCAGATGGGCAACAAACCGGCCGACGTCCTGCCCGGCACCGTCGACATGCTGATCCTGAAGGCCGTCGCGCTCAAGCCGTTCCACGGCTACGGCGTGTTGCTGCGGATCAAGCAGATCTCGGGCAACGCCATCGATCTGCCGCAGGGCTCGCTCTATCCGGCTCTCTACCGGCTCGAGCACCAGGGTCTGATTGCCGCCGAGTGGGGGCAGAGCGACAACGGCCGCCGGGCGAAGTTCTACACGATTACCGCGGCCGGCCGCAGGCGGCTCAAGGAAGAGACGGCGGGCTGGAACCGTCTGGCCACGGCCATCGCCCTGGCCCTGAAGGCGACCTCGGACGAGGTGTCGTGATGGCCATCACCACCTTGTGGGCGCGGCTCCGGTCCCTGGCGACCTCTCTCGGTCGGCGCGGGCGGCTCGAACGGGAGATGGCCGACGAACTCGCAGGCCATCTCGATGCGCGTGCCGCGGACCTCGAAGGTGGCGGCATGCCCGCCGCGGAGGCTCGCCGCCAGGCGCGGCTGGAGCTTGGCAGCGTCGATACCATCCGCCAGGACTGCCGCGCGTCGCTCGGGCTGCGCCTGGTCGATGCCATGGGTCAGGACGTCCGCTACGCGCTGCGCGGGCTGGCGAAGTCGCGTGGCTTTGCCGCCGCGGCCATCGCCACGCTGGCCATCTGCGTGGGCGCCAACCTGGCGATCTTCGCGGTGGTGGACGCCGTGCTGCTGCGCGCGCTGCCGTTTCCGGCGGCCGAGCGTCTCGTCGAGATCTACAACACCTATCCTCGCGCCAACGTCCTCGACGACGGCAGTTCCATCACCAACTACTACGAACGGCGCGCGCGTGTGGCGGCATTCGAGCAACTGTCGATCTACCGCGAGCGGTCAGCCATCGTGGGCGAGACGGGCGCCGCCGAGCGCGAGCCGGTCAGCTACGTGTCGGCCGACTTCTTCGACACCCTCGGCGTGTCGATGGCGCTGGGCACGGCGCCCGCCGAAGCGGCCGCGCCCGGCGGCCCGGTGGTCGTCACCTCCGGCTACTGGCGGCAACAGCTTGCCGCGGACCCGGCCGCGCTGGGACGGATGTTGCGCGTGGACGGCGTGCCGCGCCCGATTGCGGCGGTGCTGCCCGAGTCGTTTGCGTTGCTGTCGTCCGAATCGCGCCTGTACATGCCGCTCGTCACCGCGCCCGAGCAGCGCACGCCGCAGCAGCGCCATTCCGGCAGCACCACGCGCATGATCGGCCGTCTCGCGCCTGGGGCTTCGCTGGCCGATGCACAGGCGCAGATCGACGCCCACAACGCCGCGATGGAGCAGGACAACCCGCAGGCGGCCCTGATGGTCGAGGCCGGCTTCCGCTCGCTGGTGGTGCCGCTGCGTGCGCACCACGTGGCGCAAGTGCGCCCGCTGTTGCTGCTGCTGCAGGCCGGTGCGCTGCTGTTGCTCGTCATCGGCGTGGTGAACCTCACAAGCGTGTGCCTGGTCCGTGCCAGTGGCCGGCTGCCCGAGATGGCCGTGCGGCACGCCCTGGGCGTGAGCCGCGCCCGCATCGTCAGCCAGGTGCTGATCGAAACCTCGATCGTCACCGTGGCGGGCGGGCTGTTGGGCCTCGCGGTGGGCGCAGCCGGCATTCGCGGGCTCGCCGCGCTCGGCGCCGACCGGCTGCCGATGGCCGCACACGTCGCCTTCGACGCCCGCCTGGCGCTCGTCGCGCTGCTGGGGGCGGCGGCGCTGGGCGTGCTGCTGGGCGCGCCGATCGCGTGGTTCCACCTGCGCAGCCACGCCCGCATCGCCGCCCGGTTCGAGGGCCGCGGCGGCACCGGTGGGCGCGCGGCGCACCGCCTGCGCAGCGGCTTTGCGGTGACCCAGACGGCCCTGGCCTTCGTGCTGCTGGCCGCGGCTGGCCTCTTGAGCACGAGCCTGGCCCGCACGCTGGCGCTCGATCCGGGATTCTCGCCCGAGGGCGCGGCCGCCGGGCGGATCACGCTGACGGCTGCGGCGTATCCGACCGGCGACGCGATGCTCGGCGCCGCCGACCGCTTGCTCGAGGCCGTCGCCGCCGAGCCTGGCGTCACGGCCGTGGGCCTTGGCACGAACGTGCCGCTCAGCGGCCAGACGATCAAGAGCGCGACCACGGTGGTGGGCTACCAGCCGGCGCCCAATACGTCGCCACGCGGGCACTACGCTTACGGCGTCACCGGCGACTACTTCGCGGCGCTCGCCATTCCGCTGCGCGAAGGGCGGGTGCTCACTTCCGACGACTCACGTCGTCCTTCACCGGCGTGCGTGGTGGACGACGACTACGCTCGCCGCTATTGGCCGGGCGAGAGTGCCCTTGGACAGCAGGTGTATCTGGGCTCCATACCCGCGCCGAGCGACACGCCGTGCACGGTGGTGGGCGTCGTGGGGGCGGTGAAGCAGGCCGGCCTGGTGGAGGACGACGCGCCGGGTGCCATCTACTTCCCGTACCGGTTCAACGCCGACCGGCAGGTGTTCGTGGTGGCGCGAGGGCACCTCCCGGCGACCCAGCTTGCCGGCCGCCTCACACCGCTGGTGCGCCAGGTGGACCCCGATCTGGCGATGGACGACGCGCGGCCAATGCAAGCGCGTCTCGACCAGCACCTCGTCACGCGCCGCTCACCGGCGTTGCTGGCGGCGTGGTTCTCGGGCGTGGCCCTGCTGCTGACGGCGCTCGGGCTGTACGGCCTCGTGAGCTTCACCGTGGCGGAGCGCCGCCGCGAGATCGGTGTCCGCATGGCGCTCGGCGCCCGGCCGGCGCAGGTGGGCGCCGTCTTCCTTCGCCAGGGGCTCGTGTTGCTGGCGGCCGGCGGCGCGCTGGGACTGGCCGCGGCGTGGATGGTAGGACGGGCCATGACGGCCGCCCTGTACGGCGTCGAGCCGACGGATCTGCGCGTGTGGCTCGTCTCGGCCGCGCTGCTGACGGGGGTCACGCTGGTGGCGTTGGTCGTGCCGAGCTATCGGGCGTCGAGGGTGTCTCCGGCCGCCGCGCTCGCCGACGTGTAGCGTGACCCAGGACGCGATCCGCCCCGCGCGGGTGAGCTGCGTCTGCGGCGCTGTGCCTGGGCTAGACGGCGGCGGCGCGACGTCCAACCGGCGTGACCGCTCTGTTCGGTGTGGTGCTCCTGGTGCACGCTGCCGCGACGTGGGCGATGACCGGACTCATCTGGTTCATCCAGGCCGTGCACTATCCGCTCGTGGGCGCGGTCGGCGTCACGGGTTCCACGGCCTACCACAACGCGCACTCGCGGCTCACGACGCTCGTAGTCGTGCCGCTGATGCTCGTTGTGGCGGTCTGTGCGATCTGGATCGCGCTCGAGCGGCCGTCGTCGCTGCTGGCGACGTGGCTGAGCGTGGGCCTGCTCGTGTTCGTCTCGGGCGCGGCGTCCTTCGTGTCCGTGCCGCGGTCGTAGCGGTGGCGTTGTTGCGGTCGCGTAGTGGTGGCGCTATTGCGCGGGTGCGGACGCGGCCGCCGCGCGGGCGGCCATCTGTTCCTGCCGCTTGCGCGTGAGGTGCGGCGTGACGCCGAGCAGCCGCTGGATGACCATCAGCTGACCGCGATGGTGCATCTCGTGCTCCTTGGCGCCGAGCAGCATCTCGAAGCGGCTCTTGCTGGGCGGCTGCAGTCCCGCCGGGAAGGTGACCTGCTCGCCGAGCTGGGCGTCGGTGAGCGTCTCCAGCCAGCTGGCGAACTCCTGACCACGGGTCATGAGCGCGTCGATGATGTCGGCCTTGGTCGTGAGAGACGCCTGGATCTTCTGCGCCGCGCCCATGTAAGCGCCGAAGTCCTCGATCGATACGTGCGACTTCTTGTCGACGCCGTGCAGCTGCTGATGGAAGTTGGTGCTGGCCGCCAGATGGGCCAACATCGCGCCGACCGTCATGCAGCCGTCGGCGGCGGCGAAGCCGTACTTGTCATCGGGAATGTCTTGCGCGGTCTGAATCGTGTTCTGGCGGACGGTGCGGAACGCACCAGCCAGATCCTTGCCTGAGTAGTAAGTCATCCCGTGATTGTAACGCCCTGCCCCGAATGGCACGAATGCTGCGCAGTATTCGTGCCATTCGGGGCCGGGGCCGACTAGCGACGCCAGCGTGCTTGTGCGACCTCTTCGGGCGTCATGGGGCGGTTGACTTCTTCCAGCCACTGCTCGAGGGCAGGCAGGTGTTCCGGGCCCGCGCAAATCAGACGCCACTCGTGAAGCCGCTCATGCAGGCTGGACCACTGCCAGTCTTCGGCGCGGCTCACCAATCCGGCGCGCAGCGGGTTGGCCTCGACATAGCGCATGACGCGGAAGTAGTGAACCTGGCTTCTGATCAGGAAAGCGCGATACCTGCCTTGGTACACATGGCCGTTGCCAACCGTGTCGGTGCGCGTGCGAACATCTGCCGCGTGTCTCCAGCAGAGCCGTTGCATGAAATGCGACAGCTCACGCGCCGAGGATGGCCAGGCCACGAGATGCCAGTGATTCGGCATCAGCGCATAGGCGAGCAGCCGCATGGGCACGCGCCGCTGAGTATGTGCCAGGAGCTGAACGAACCTTCGATAGTCCGTAGCGTCCGTGAACAGCCTGCGCCGCTCATTGCCGCGGTTCAAGACGTGAAGGACGGTGTTGGCTGGGAAATGCGGTCGAGGACGTGTCACGAGTGGGACCCGGGTCCCACGTTGCAATCGATGGGCCAGCGATTGCCCTGCCCCGAATGGCACAAAAGCTGCGCAGCTCTTGTGCCATTCGGGGCAGGGGGCTACTCGGCGGCGCCGTAGTAGATGCTGTTGAACAGGAACTTGAAGGTGCCGTGCGGCTGGGCGCGGAAGGTGATCTCGGGGCCGAAGAGGAACACTTTGCCCTTGCCCAAGCGAGCCTCGACCGCGGCTGCACCGCCTCGGAGGTAGTGCTGGCCCCACGCCCAGCCCGAGCGCAGGGGCGCCTGGTCTCCGAACCACGCCACCGGCCGCACGCCCTTGAGCGACGCGTCTGGCGCCAGCTCCAGCACCGGGCTGTTCTCGAAGAGCACGTCTACCTCGCGCCCGAGGCCGAACGCGAGCGGCGATGTGTTCTCGACCGCCACGCGCAGAATCGATCCCGGCACGTAGTACTTGTCACGGGGCAGTGCGCGTTCGCCACCCGCCGTCGTCACTTCCACGAGATGGTCACGAATCGGCAACCCCAAGTGATGGCCGAGCACGGCCGACCCACCGAAGGCCACGATGACGCCGCCGGCCTCCGCGAACTGCTTGAGCTGCGGGATTGTCTTGTCGATCGTGACGCTGCCGAGGTGCGCGCGGTACTGCTCCGGGATCTCTTCCGCCTTCGGCTGTCGCCCGAAGAACCCACCGCCGCCGGCATTCTCCGGGATGCCGCCATCCGGGAACAGCAGGACGTCGTATCTGGCGTTGAGATTCCCGGCATCGAGCGACTGCGGGAACACCACCTCGAAGTCGAACTCGAACTGTTCGAGCAGCCAGCGGACGTGTCCCGATGGCATCGAGCCGCCGTACTGGTCCCAGAGGCCGATGCGCGGCTTGCGCAGCGTGTGCAGCGCACCAGCCGGCCGCTCGGCGACGCCCGTCGCGCTGATGCCGAGGTCCGTTGCCGCCTTCTGCAGCACCGCCGCGGTAGACGCCTTGGCCGGCACGTAGATCGCGCCCGTGCCATCGCTGCTCTGCCAGCGGCGATCGGCCACAAAGTAGGCTTCTTCCCCCGCCTTCAAGAGGCGATTCACCACGACAAACGCGTCGTTGTGCTTGTGGGCGATGGCGTAGCCGGTCGTGCCCGCGGGCGACGACACCGCGCCCGGTGCGGGCCTGGCCAGATCGGTCAGCGCCTCGAACGGCCCGTCCACGTTCTCGAGGTGCCGATCGAACACCACGCCCATCTGAAACGCCAGCGTCCAGCCGGCGTTGTCGTAGGGCGGAATCGGCGGCCCGCCGGGATACTGGAAGTCGTTCGGGTGATCCTGCGGTTCGAACATGTCGATGACATGCGGACGAAACGCCTGCGCCGCCTTCACCACGTACGATCCAGCCGGATACTGCTTGCCGCCAGCGCTGAAGGCGGCCGTGGCGCGATGCACGGTCACGCCCGCCTTGATGAGCGCGTTCACGAACTTCGTGGAGGTCAGGAAATCCCCCTGATCCAACGGCAGCACGTAGGCGCGCGCGTCACGCCACTCGGGCTTGCGCAGGAGCTCGAAATACTTCGCCGGTACGGTCTGGGCGCGTCCGCCAGCCACCATCCTGGGATCGCCCGGCTCCAGCTTCATGTCCTTGGCGATCTCGGCCTTCACTTCGGCGACCCGCCGCGGGTAGTCGGTCCAGGTGTCGCTCGAGCCGCGGCGGATGGCGTTGCGGCCCATCACGTAGATGTTGTAGAGAAGCGTTTCCTTGTAGCGCTGCGCGAAGTCGAGCACGGCATAGTTGGCCGTGATCGAGTAATCGATCGATTGGCGGAAGTGCCACGTCTGTGGCGCGATCGGGGCTGCGTAGTCGCCGCGCGGGATCAGGCGATCGGGCACGAAGCCGATCTGCTCGGGCGTCGGGTTGCCGATGGTCTCGGTGAGCAGGCCCACTTGGTTGTGGAAGTAGACCATCGTGCGCAGGCCGCCGTTCCACCACGTGGAGTAGTTCGAGCCCGAACGCGTGGTGACGCCCGGCTTGCCCTCGGCGTCGAAGCGCGCGTGCATGGCCGAGCCCACTTGATCGAGCGTGTTCACGACCAGTGGGTCGAACGCGTAGTTGAACGGATCGCGGAAGGGCGGCGAGAACATCACCGTGCCGGTCGGGCCCGTCTGATGGTGGTTGTAGACGATCTGCGGGTACCACTCGCGGTAGAGCACGCGGTTGATGTTGGTGCTCTCCGGCTGGTTCATCGAGTAGAAGTCGCGGTTATTGTCGTGGCCGACGTATTTTTGGTAGAGCCGCGGAATCTGTCCGGTGCTGCGCTCGGTGGGCGTCGGCTTGCGCATGTACCAGTCGGACACGAGTTCCATGCCGTCGGGATTGGCGTGCGAGGCAAGAATGATCGTGTCGCGCAGGATGCGCAGCGTCTCGTCGTCGGTTTTGCTCGCGAACTGCCAGATGGTTTCGAGCAGCTGCTGCGCGCCGAGCACCTCGGTGGCGTGCAGGCCGCCGTCGATCCAGATGACGGCCTTGCCCTCTTTGGCGAGCGCGCGGGCGGTGACGTCGGTGAGACCCTCGGCCAGGGCGAGGCGGCGCGCGATCCCGCGGTAGCGATCGAGCTTCTTGAAGTTCTCTGGCGCCGTGATGATCGTCATCAGCTGATCGCGGCCCTCGGCGGTCGTGCCGATCGACTGCACGACCATCCGATCGGACTCCTTGTCCAGGAGCCGCACGTATTCGGTGAACTTGGTGTAGTTCGGCAGCACGAAGTCGGCGCCGATTTGATGGCCAAAGAAGGCCTCCGGCGCCGTGAGGCGCGGCACCGTGACCCGCGCCGGCTGGGCCAGCAAGGTGACGGCGGCCGCCAGAAACAGCACGGCAAGGGTGGAGGCGAGAACGGAGCGGCGAAGGCTGGTGCGCATTGGGCTGGACCTCGAAGTCAGAGGCCTAGTGTGGCAGAAACGCAGCCTGCCCCTGTCCCAACTGGCACGAATTCTGCGCAATCGTCGTGCCAGTCGGGACAGGGCATCAATACGGACGGGGTGTGACCCAGCCGTCGGGGGCGCGGAGGGCCCTGAGCGCGTCCAGCAACTCAGGCGCCTGGCCCACCCACGCCGAGGCCAGCCCCGCCACGACGATTCCGGCCAGCATCAGTCGTCCTTTTCCAATCGACGTGACCGGGCCCACGCCAAGGCTCGCGGCCACGGCGAGCACCGGCACGAGCGGCAGATGGAAGCGGCTCTCGCCGAAGCTGACCACATGCAGCGCGCCGGTTGCGACAACGAAGGCGGCCAGCGCCACATGGACGGGCTGCCACGCTCCGCGGGCCCGGACCAGGCCGAGCACCGCGCCCGCCATGAGGAGCGGGAACGATGCGATGAGCAGCCCGCCCCACGCCATTACCGTCGCCGCTCGGCGCTCGCCGAAGTAGCCCGCCGAGTAGCCCCACGCGTGCTCGCGACCCTCGAGGCCGAAGAGGTACCCGAGCTTGGCACCGGCCAGTCGCATCGACGCGGCGGGATGGTTCACCGCCCACGCCACGCCCGCGCGCAGGGCGCGGGCGTTGGCGTCGGCCTCGCTGGCCGCTCCGAACACGTGCGCCTGCCGCAGTGGCAGGTCGTCCGCCATGTCGAGCCGGCCCGTGGCGCCGGCATGATTGCCGAGCAGCACGTTCATCCCGCTAGTTGTGTCGAGCAGCGGCCCGCCGGCCACGCGCGTCGTGAAGAGCAACCACGGCGCCAGCACCAGCGCGCACGCGCCGACGAACACGGCCAGCCGCGCGCCGGCGACCTTCGCCGCGGCCGCGCTCGTCACGACGGTCCAGGCCTGCACAGCTGCCGCCACGACGACGAGCGTCACGCCCACCGATCGGGTCAGCATCGCCATGCCCGCAACCGCCCCAGCGGCCGCCGCGATCCCGAGCGAGCGATGGCCGACGAGCAGCAGCGCGAGCACTGCCAGCAGCGTGTAGAGGCCCTCCGGCATGAGATACACGGACGACAGGACGAGCGCGGGATAAAGGGCCACGATCGCACTCGCGATCCAGGCCCGTTCGCCGGCCCCGGCTCGCCGGGCGAGCCATCCGGTGAGCAGCGCGAGTGCGCCGCCGACGAGCGCATTGGCCACGCGCGCCCACCAGAACGAGACGCCGAACAGGCGGTAGGTCAAGGCGAGGAGCGCCGGGTAGCCCGGCCCACGCAGCGCATCCGGATAGAGCGAGCCGTTCGTCGCCAAGTGCACGGCGCGTTCGTGGTACTGCGCCATGTCGGCGAACACCCCGGCATCGGCCGAGGCCCACGACACGGCCAGGCGCGCGGCCACGGTCACCGCCGCCCAGCCAGCGATGCCGATCACGAGCCTGCGCCCACTGGCGGTTCGGCGCCCGCGCTCGTTATCGGTTCGGCGCTCACGCGCCGGCCGCCTCGGACGGCGTCGTGCCGCCAGACGCCCGTGCCGGCGTCATGCCGCGCGTCGTCGCTGCCGACGCCACGCCAAGCGTGGCAATCCCCGACGCCACGAGCGGCAGCACGGCGTAGGCGGCTCCCGCCACCCACAGGTTCGCCTCGATGCCGAGCGTCATCGAGATCATCACCGCGCCGATCGAGGCGACGACGCCGGCCGCACCGTTGGCGCCCCACATCCAGGCCAGCGCCGACTCATCGCGCGACTGCACGAGCCGGGCGCCGTGGGGGAAGCACAGGCCCATGAGCAGAGACAACGGCGCCACCACCGCTACCACCGTCGCGATGCGGGCCGCGGTCGGCCACGCCACGGCGGTGGCGCAGATGCCAGCGATCGAAAACGCGATGGCGGCCAATCCCACTGCCAGCAGCCACGTGCAGGGCGCAAAGCGCTCGCCGCGCCCACCCACGACGCGTTCCGAGAGATAACTGCCGAGACCCGCGAAGAGGATCATCGAGAAGAGCACGACGACGAACGCGTAGGTGGGATGGCCGAGCAGCACCGAGAAACGCTGCAGGAACGCCACCTGCGCGCACATGAACGCCGTGCCGATGAGCGTGAAGTAGCCGAGTCCGGCCGAGAGACTCCGTCCCGGCATGGCCGGACGTCCCCGCACGAGCAAGGGCAGCACGATGGTGCCGGCCACGAACACGAGCGACACGGCGAGAATCGCCACCAGCGTGCCGGTGGCCCTCAGGTTGCCGGCAATCACGCCGCCATCCGGCGCCGCAAGCGTCGTCAGCCAGGCGCCTGGCCGCACCATGTTGAAGAAGAACGGACGCGCGTCGGTCGGCGGCAGATAGTCGAACATCGGGTCGGACACCGCCGCCGTAAGGGCGGCCTGCGACGTGCTCGCGAGGATCCCGGCCAGCCGCGGGTCCGCGCTCGGCTGGCGCGACGAAGCCAGCACCGTGAAGCCGCGGGCCCGGCTCACGGCGTCGATCTCGTCGAGATCGGCGGGACTGAACGGCGCCGGTGACACGAGCAAGGTCGCCACGTTGTGCCTGGCCACGAGCGCCATGTGCTGCAGGGGCGTCGTGGCGCCGCGGTCGACGAGGGCGCTCACGGCCAGTGCGATGAGCCGGCTCGTCTCGGACGCCTGACCCGGTGAGAACCAGCGCGACACGCTGATGATGCCCGTGGGCGTCAGACGGTCGAGAAAGATGCGCCAGGCCTCGCGGGTGTAGAGGCCGTTTTCGCTGAGCGTGAAGGCCCCAGCACCAGTCGCCGCCCAGGTGTCGACGAGCGACATCTGCAGCACGTCGAACTGCTCGTTGGTGCGGGTGAGATAGGCGCGACCCTCGTCGTGCACGAGCGACACGCCCGGGTAGTCGGCGATCTTCGTGAAGCGTCGGGCGTGCTCGGTGAGCAGCGCCACGATGTTGTCGTTGATCTCGACGGCCGTGATCGACGGGCTGCCGCTCCAGATGGCCGACAGGATGTCGCGGCCGCCGCCGACGCCGACGATGCCGACCGTGCCGGCCTTGCGCAGATGATAGGGCAGCGCGGTGACGTCGTACGACACCCAGTCGAGGGATGCCGGGTTGCCATCCCATTCGGTCATCGGCGTCCCGGCCTCGCCGTCGACGACGACAAACGCCTGGTTGTTCTGGAACTGCTCGGAGCCGTCGCCGCCGCCCCAGTAGAAGGCCGGACCCACCGTGGGCCGGAACGCCAAAATGTGGGCGTGGCTGTTCCACAAGCTGGCCAGGATCGGTTGGGACCAGGCCAAGCGGTTCTTCGGATACAGCACGCGAATGGCTTCGCTCCTGACGTTGACGCTCATCGCCGCGAGCGCCACGAGGAGCGTCACGGGCACGGCCAGCCCCAGTGTCATTCCCGCCGCCCGGCGAAAGGCGAGCGCGCCGAGCGCGGCAAAGGCCGCCGCCGCAAAGGCCGCCGCGCTGAGGTTGGTGGCGTCGAGGAGCGCCACCGCCGCCAGGCAGCCGATGGCCGCACCGAGGAGATCCGCGGCGTAGAGACGTCCCACCGGGGCGTCGGTGCGCGTCAGGGCGAGCGTCGTCACGATGCCCCCGAGCGCGAACGGTGCCGCCACGATGCCGAGGGCGAGCGCCAGCACCACCAGATCCATCGCCGTCCACGCTTGGCCGTCCGGTATCGGAATCGCCAGCGACAGCAGGTGCGACAGCGGCAGCACGATGGCGAAGCGGCCCGCCCACAGGGCGAGCTGCCGGGGGCTGTCCGCCACCGGGAAGCGCGTCGGCGAGACGAACACGGCCACGGCCCCGGCCGAGGCACCGAGCATCGCCACCGAGATGGCCACGAACGACAGGTGATACCAGGTGACGACCGAAAGCAGGCGGCTGTCGACGATCTCGAGCAGCAACGTGGCGAGCATCGTGAGGCCGAGGCCGAGATAGGTGAACGTCACAGCAGGTCGTCGAACGAAAGGTGACTCTGCCAGCCGCCTGGCGCAGTCAGGACGGGAAGATGGTCCATGTAGTTTGCGAGCTGAGCGTACCACGCGGGGACCAGGCAGATGTAGAGCACCGCGAGCCAGGCGACGCGCGTCGCGATCATCCGCCGCGGTTGTCGTGACAGTCCGGTCGCCAGTACCGCCAGTGCCGGCACGAGCGGCAAGTGGAAGCGTGGATCGCCGAACGACGCAGCGTGCATGACGACGGTGCCGGCGACGAAGCAGAGTGCCGGTGCGGCCACGGCGCGGGTCACCCCGCCGTCAACCGCCACTCCAGCGGCGGCGGCCAGGACCAGCAGCGGAAAGGAGGCAAGTATCACCCAGGCCCACCAGCCGATGACGTCGTCGTGGTCCGGCCCGAAATAGCCGATCGAATAGAGATAGGCCTGTTCCCGGCCTTCCAGCGCGAACAGGCCCGCCAACTTCGCAGGGATCAACGCCAGCCAGCCGCGCGTGTCACGCGCGATGTGACCGAGCGCCCGCGAGGTCGCCAGACTTGAGCCGGCCGGTGTGGTCACGTCGATGCCTGCCAGTTCGGTTTGTTGAAGCTGGCCAACAGCCGACCAGTCCCACCGTCCGGACGCGTTGGGGACGGCACCGATCAGCACGTTCAGCCCGCCGGTCGTGTCGAACGGTACGAACGCGCGGTGAAGGTCGTAGTTGTGCCATCACCACGGGAGCAATGTGAGATACATCGCGCTGGCGGTGACGGCAAGCCGCGAGCCGCGCAGTCGCCACGTTGCGCGCGCGGACCGACCCGGCACCGACCGCGCCGGTCCCCCCCGGGGGGGAGTAAAGGCCAGCTGCGACCGCCGCTGGAAGCAAGGCGACACTCGCCGAACGGATGAGCACCGCCACACCCATCAGCGCGCCCAGCGCACACGCGCCGCGGTAGGTTGGGTAGGTGGCCGCGACGAGTGCGCCGAGGATCGGTACGATTGCCAGCGACTCGGTGGCCACCAGATTCGCGTAGACGATGAGACTCGGATACACGGCGACGACGGCCGCCGCGCCCGCAGTCCAGCCGCTCGGGGCGGAGCGACGTGCCAGCCCGTAGGTCAGGCCGCGGCCAGCATCCCAGCCAGCACATTGAGTCCTCGCGCCGCCTCGAGCGAGGCGTGACCCACAGCGATGAATGCCGCCGACAACGCCACGGGCAAGCCGGGCATGCGCCAGCTGTCTGGATACAACTGGCCGTGTCGGAAAAGGTACAGCGCCCGCTCCCAGTACTCGGCCATATCCGAGAGCGGCGCCGACGCCGGTGTCGAAGCGATGAAGGCGACACGGACCAGGCCCGCCAGAACGGTCACGGCGGCGCCAACCACGAGATCACGGTCAAGCCAGCGCCGTGCCGGCCAAGTCTCGTTCGACATCGCGACGATTGCAGCCGTGCGACGCCGCGATCCTTGTGGGCCACCGGCACCCCGGCCAGGGCGCGCCGCGTCCACGTTGCCATCCGCTGCATCCGCTGCATCCGCTGCATCGGCTGCGGCGAGTCGCCCCGCGCGACGTTGCGGGTGCCGGCGAGCTGACCTGCGCCCGTAGCGGCCGACCGATCCCGGTCATGAGCGCTGGAGAAACTCCGGCCGGGGCGGCCAGCCAGTGGCGGCGCGTCACCGCGACAGCCTACCCGCGGCAGGTCGCCGCATCGGCCATATAGTAGAGCGGCGCGTGCCACCTTCTCCCTGCAGTTGCGGAGTCGTCCTGCGATCCGGTCCCGTCATGTCGTCCCGAACTGTGGCAGCCGCCGTGCCCGCCCCGAGGCCTCTGCCCGCGGCTGAGCCCGTCGCTCGTCTCGTGGTGCCCGAGAAGCGTTGGGTGATGAGGAGCGCGATGTGACGGTGCGCGAGTTCCAGCCGGACGACGAGCCGCTCCTCGACCAGTTGGCGGGGCTCTACCCGTTCAAGCCCTACCGCGATTACCGCGTCTGGCCGCGCACCCGCCAGCACGCCATGCTCATGGCCGACATCGCGCGCAGCCGCGCGGTGGACGGCCATTTCATGCGGGTGGCGGGCGCCGGCGCCGGCGCGGTGATTGGCTCGTGCCGGCCGCTCACCTGGGATTCCACGTTCTTCGGCGTGCCGATGGCGCGAATCGACTGGCTGCGCGGGCCCGCGGCCCCCGGCCCGCTGCTGACCCACGTGCTGGACAGCGTGCTGGCCGAGTGCCGTTCGCGCGGCATCCGCCACCTCACCGCCAAGGCCGACGTCGCCGACATGGAGGCGATCGCCGCCCTCGAAGCGGCGGGGTTTCGCACGATGGACGTGTTGGCGACCTATTTCACGCACCCTCGCCGCCAGGCGCCGCCGCCGGTGCGCGACGTGGGGCAGGTGCGCCCGTTCGAACCTCGTGACGAGGCCGAGGTGCTGGCCATCACCGCGGAGGCGTTTGCCGGATTCCGTGGTCGCTTCCAACTCGACCCGTGGCTACCGCGCGATCGCAGTGACGCGCTCTATCTCGAATGGGCCCGGCAGTGCTGCGGCGGCCGCATGGCCGACCGCATGGTGGTGGCCGACAACGGCAAGGGCGGACTCGCCGGGTGGGCCAGCACGCGACGCGTGGAACCGGCATCGAGTGCTGGTGGCGTCACCCTCTGGGCCGGCAGTCTTGGCGCCTGTCGGCGTGAGCACCCCGGTGCGTATGCCGGCCTGATTCGCGAGCTGGCGGCCGTCAACCACGCGGCGGGCGAGGTCACCGAGACCCAGACCCAGCTCCACAATGTGGCCACCGTTCGCGTCTACGTCGCGGTTGGCGCGCAGTACGTGCGCAGCGACTGCACCCTCCACGCCTGGCTGGGTTGACCACCAGGGGCGGACCGGCCCCGACGCAGGTCGAACGCATCTCGTTCCGGTATGATCCGGCCCGGGTCCGGAAGGTCACGGACCGGGGAGGCTTTGATGGGCTGTTGTCGTAGAAGCGTGCGAATGGTCACACTGGCGGCAGGCGTGGCGGTGCTGATGGGCACCACACCCGCCCTGGCTCAGCACGACATGATGGCGATGGACGGCGCCTCGACCTCCACCCAGCCCGGGGCCGTGCCGGAACTGCCCAAATACGTCGCCGAGCCCATTCCGATCTACACCGTGGGCCTCGGGCCCTTCACGAAGACCATCACCACGGCCAATTCCGAAGCCCAGGCGCTCTTCACGCAGGGCATGCAGATGATGTACTCGTTCGCCAAGCTCGACGCGGTGCGCTCGTTTCGCGCCGCCTGGCAGCGCGACGCCAACTGTGCCATCTGCTACTGGGGCGAAGCCTGGGCCTGGGGCTCGTATCTGAACGGGCCGATCCTCGCCGAGCACTCGCCGTTTGCCTACGCCGCCGCCAAGAAGGCGCTGGCGCTCAAGATGCACGCCAAGCTGCCCTGGGAGCAGGCCTTCATCGACGCCATCCAGGTGCGCTACGTCCCGACGTTCGACGCGAAGAAGCGCATGGATCAAGAGCGCGCCTACGCTGACGCGATGAAGAAGGTGGCCGACGCGCTGCCCGAGGATCTGGACGCGGTGACGCTCTACGCCGATGCGCTCTTCCTGCTCGAGCCGCGCCGCGGCACGCGCGACTTGAACGATCCCAACGTGCAGCGCCTGCACAAGGTGCTCGAGGGCGTGCTGGCGAAAGACATCAAGCATCCGGGCGCCTGCCACCTCTACGTGCACGCCACCGAATCCACGGTGGATCCGGGCAAGGCCGCCGCCTGCGCCGAGTTCCTCGGCAACGCCGTGCCAGGCGCCAGCCACATGAACCACATGCCGTCGCACACCTGGAACGAGATCGGCCGCTGGAACGACGGCGTGCGCGCCAACATCCAGGCCTGGCACTCGGACTTGAAGGCCGGCATCGGCGAGGGCTTTGCCATCTATCCCGACCACAACCTGCACATGCTGCTCTTCGCCGCGTCGAACGACAGCCAGGGCGCGGTTGCCACGCAGGCCGGCAAGGACTACGCCAAGAGCACCGGCGACACGATGTATCAGGTGCTGACGCTGCTGCGCTTCGGCCGCTTCGATGAGATTGCGGCGGTCGACAAGCGGCCCGAGCGCGAGGTGCCGGCCGGGTTGTGGGACTTCGCCCAGGGCTACGCGAAGCTCAGGGCCGGGGAGCTCGACTTCGCGCGCCTGTATCTCTCGCGCGTGCAGAAGGCGGCGTCGACCTCGAAGCAGAGCTTCCGCGCGCACGAGGCGGCCAAGTTGCTCGGCATCGCCGGCAACATCCTCGAGGGCGAGATCGCGCGCTATCTCGGCGACAAGACGACGGCCCTGGCGAAGTTCGAGGAGGCGGTCAAGCTCGACGACTCGCTCGAGTACGACGAGCCGGAGCCGCTACCCTTCGACGCGCGGCACTGGCTGGGCGCGATGCAGCTCGAAGCCGGGATGGCAGCGGAAGCCGAGGCCACCTACCTGAAGGAGCTGGTCGAGCATCCGCACAACGGCTGGTCGCTGCTGGGCCTGCAACAGGCGCTCGAGGCGCAGGGCAAGCCTACGACCGACGTTGACGCCCGGCTGGAGAAGGCGTGGGCGCGGTCGGACACCTGGATTCGGGCGTCGCGCTTCTAGCGCGCTACTTCGCGGCGACGACCGTGTTCTTCAGCGTACCGACGCCCACCACCTCCACCTCGAAGGTGTCGCCGGGCTTCATCGGTTTGGTCGTTCCCGGCGTGCCGGTGAAGATGACGTCCCCGGGCTCGAGCGTGATGTAGCGGCTCGTGTAGCTCACGATGTTGTTGATGTCGAAGATGAGCAGGTCGGTCGTCGTCTCCTGCACCACCTCACCGTTGTGGCGGCCGATGAGCTTGAGGTTCGTGTAGTCGACATTGGTGACCAGCGCCGGGCCCATCGGGCCGAACGTGTCGGCGGCCTTGGCGCGGAACCACTGCAGGTCGTCGCGTTGCCAGTTACGCTCGCTGACGTCGTTGCAGGGCGTGACGCCGAAGATGTGATCCTTGACCTGGGCCTCGGAGATGTTCTGCGCCTTCTTCCCGATGACGATGCAGATCTCGGCTTCGTAGTGGAGGTTGGTGGCATCAGCCGGGTAGACGATGTCGGCGCCCTGACCGACGAGCGAGGTCGGGAACTTGGCGAAGAGCCCGACGTACTTCGCCGGCGACGCCTGGCCGATATGGCTCTTGTAGTTGAGGCCGGCGGCGATCACCTTCTTCGGCTCGGCCGGCGCCAGCAGCTTCACCTCGGCGAGCTTCACACGCCGGCCCGTCGGCTTGCCGCCGGCCCACGGCACGCCCGAGAGCGACTGGATCGTCGTCTCGTTCTCGAGGATGCCCCACGACGCGCTGCCGCCCAGCTCGTACTTCACGTATTTCACTTGCGCCTGCGCTGAGGCGGTGGCGGCACACGCCGCCAGCACCACGACGCCAAGTCCCATCACCAGCCATCGATTCATCGTCATCGTCATCAGCCTCTCAACGCCCGCCGGGCGGCACCGAACGAGGCGCCATTGTAGTGACGGCGGAGCGGCGACTCAACCTCCGCCCGTAGCGGCGCCTAGAACTCGATGCGCAAGCCCGCGAAGGGCAGGCTAGCATGAAGGCCGTTCGATGCCCCGCCACGCCCTCCCCGACGACATCGAAGACTTCCGCGATCGCGGCTGGCGACGCGAAGGCACACGCCAGGTCGAATCCGCGTACCAGGCCGAGCAGTTCATCGAGCAGGTGGGCTTTGCCGCCTGCCTGACCGACTCGAGGAAGCCGGGCCCGTCGCTCTACGTGGCCGTGTGCGGCCGTCGCGACGCCGTCATGCCGCGCAACGTGCAGAAGGATCCCGAGGCGTCACACACCTGGCTGCTCAAGGACGACGTCATTCGCCGCGGCAAGGTTTACTACGCCAAGCTGGCGCGCGGCAAGACGATGTTCCTGGCGCCGCGGATGATCCCCCACTTCCATGCGCTCCACGGCGTACGCAAGACGGCCGAAGCCACGCGCCTCAGCCGCGATGCCCGTGCGATCCTGAAAGTGCTGCGCCGGGAATGGGAGATGGCGTCTGGGGATCTGCGCGACGACTCCGGGGTGAAGGATCGCCCCGCCTTCACCAAGGCGATGGACGAGCTGCAGGCGGCGATGCTGGTCGTGGCCAGCGAGGTGCTCTACGCGCCGTGGTTCACCTACATCTGGACGCTTGCCGTCGGGCGCTTCCCCGACGAGCTCACGATGCGCGTGACGCCTGAGGCGGCTCGCCGCGAGATCGCCCGTGCGTTTCTCACCAGGGCCGGCATGACGGTGCCGGGCGAACTGGCGCGCGTCACCGGGCTCTCGCGTGCCGAAGCCGGCCTCGGCAACCGCGCGCTGGTGGCCGAAGGGGTGGCCGTGTCGCCGGCGCGGGGCGTCTACCGGCTCGCCGATCTGCCGGCGCCAGACGACTGGTGACCGGTGAGCCGGCGGCTCGCGATATCATCGCGGCCACATGCCTCGGTCTCGTCGCGTTCGTGTCGGAGTGCTCGGTGCCGGAACCTGGGCCAGAGCCGCCCACCTCCCGGGATTCGCCCGCGACCCGCGATGCGAGCTGGTGGCGATTGCCGATCCCACGCAGGAACTCGCCGACGAGGCGGCCCGCCAGTTCGGCATCCCGCACGTCTACGACTCGCACGAGGCCCTCATCGCCCGCGACGATCTCGACATGGTGGACGTGTGCACGCCGAGCAGCACGCACTTCGCGCTGTCGTGGGCGGCGCTCGAGGCCGGCAAGCACGTGCTGTGCGAAAAGCCGGTGGCCTTCGACTTCAAGGACACCCGACGAGCGGCCGACCTGGCGCGCTCGAAGGGGCTGAAGACCAAGCTCGGCTTCACCTTCCGCTACGCGCCGGCGATGCGCTACTTCCGCCGGCTCGTCGCCGATGGTTACGTCGGCACGCCCTTCATCTTCAACGGCTACGAGCAGAACTCGCAGTGGCTCGATCCGATGAACCCGCTGCGGCAAGTGGATCCCAACGCCGATCCCAACATCCTGCACGTCTCCTCGCTCGAAGGCTACGGCGCGCCCGTCATCGACATCTCGCACCTCATGGTGGGCGCCGACCTGACGCAGGTCGTCGGCACCATGCGCAACTTCATCCCCAACCGGATGGTGCGAGCCACGGGGAAGATGCAGCGGATGAACATCGACGACGGCGACATCTATCTGGGTGAATTCGCCAACGGAGCGCTGTGCTCGATCCAGACCAGCTATGTCACGGTCGGCAACTACCCGGGCATCGAGGCGCGGCTCTACGGCAGCGAGGGCGCCGTCATCTGCCGGCTGGTGGAGGAGCACGGCATCTGCGAACGGATCTGGCTGGCGGACAAAGACCACGTCGAGTTCACGCGGGCCGAGGTGCCGGTGGAGTTCTATCCGCCCGGTGGCAGCGCCGAGGAGTCGTGGCGCACGCTCTTCTACGCCAACCTCGTCAGCAGCTTCATCGGCGAGATCCTGGCGGATGACGACGTCAACGAAGGCAGCTTCGACGATGGCGCGTGGGTGCAGGAGACCATCAATGCGGTCGAGCTCTCGTTCAGGGAACGGCGATGGGTGACACTGCCGCTCGCGTAGGAGCGGCCGAGGCGGTCGTTACCGCGCTCGATCGCTTCTTCGATACGTTCTACCGGCAGCGGCCGGTGTCGGCGACCTTCACCGGCCTCCACGCCCACGACGACCGCCTGCCCGATTGGTCGCCCACCGGGCTCGATGCCGAGGCCGACGCCCAGGAGGCCGTGCGTCGCGAACTGGACCTGGCCGGCCGCGTGCCCGACGATGCCGTGACGGCCTTCCCCCTGGAAGTCGACCTCGCCCTGGCCGATGCCGTCCTGGAGATTGCCAGAGCCGAGCACGCCAGCGGTCACTTCGTGCACCGCAACCCGACGCTGTGGACGGGCGAAGCGATCTTCGGCGTGCTGAGCCTGGTGACGCGCGACTTCGGCCCGCTGGCCACCCGCCTCGACCACGCCCGCGCCAGGCTCGACGCCGTGCCCGGCTTCCTGGCCGCCGCCGCCAACGTCCTGCGCGAGGCGCCCGCCGACTGGCGCGAACGTGCCGTGCGCGAGGCGCGGGCCGGCATGTCGCTCTTCGAGGAGGCGCTGCCGGCGTGGGTCGACGCTCAGGCAGACTCCATCGGCTACGGCGCGGCTGCCGCGTGGCGGGCATCGGCCACCCACGCCGCCGAGGCCCTCGGCCGCTTCGTGGCGCTGGTGGCGGCGCTGCCCGAGGCGCCCAGAAGCGACGCCGGCGGAGAGCTCCTCGCGCTGCTCCTTCGGCGCGGCCACTGGGTGACGACGCCGATTCCCGATCTGCTGGCCGAGGCCACCGACGCCCTGGATGAGGCCGCCGCCCGTCTCGAGGCGATGAGCCGTCCGCATGGCGGATGGGCCGCCGTGCAGGATCTGCTGGCCGCCGAACATCCCACCGCCGAGGGTTACTTGGCCCGCTTCGACGAGAAGTGGCGGGCCTGCTGGCAGAAGGCGCACGACTACAAGCTCGTCACCTGGCCGATGGCGCCCCTGCGCTACGTGCCCATTCCGGCGCACACCCGCGAGGCGGCGGAGCACCTCTACTACCTGCACTACAGGTCGCCAGCGCCCTTCGACCCGTTTGGTACCTTCGACTACGTCGTGCCGCCGATCGACGGGCTGGATGACGAGGCGCTTGAGGCCCGGCTCCGCGCGGTCAACGACAGCGTCGTCACGCTCAACCATGTGGTGCACCACGGCGCCATCGGCCATCACGTGCAGAATCATCACGCCTACAAGGGCCGTTCGCGGGTGGGGAAGGTGGCTGCGGTCGACACGGCCAACCGCATCGCCATGTTCACCGGCGGCAGCCTGGCCGAGGGCTGGGCCTGCTATGTGTGCGACCTCATGGAGGAGATCGGCTTCCTGACGCCGCTCGAACAGATCGCGCAGCAGCACACGCGCGTGCGGATCGCCGCGCGGGCGGTGGTGGATCTGTCGCTGCACACGGGCCGGCGTACTCTCGCCGAGGCGGCGGCGCTCTATCAGGACCGCGCGCACATGTCGGGCGTGGCCGCCAGGGCCGAGGCCGTGCGCAACAGCATGTATCCCGGCACCGCCGCGATGTACTGGCTGGGCACGCGCGGGCTGCATCAGTTGCGCGTCAACCTGTGGGCCCGCCAGGGCGGCGCCTTCTCGATGCGCGCCTTCCACGACCGCGTGCTCAAGCACGGCGCGATTCCGGTGGCACTGATTGCCCGGCTGATGCTTGCCGAGGAGAGCACGTGATGAGGCGGGCGAGGCTCCTCGGGGTGCTCGTGGCTGCCGCGGCCGCCGTCGTGGCCGGCGCGTGCGGCGGGGGATCGACCCCTGGCAACGGGCCGGCCTCGTCCGGCCTGGCGGCGCGGCCCACCGACCGGCTGGTCGTCGGCTACGACCGCGAACCCGACACGCTGAACCGGTTCAGCACGCACATCCTCGAAGACATCGAGACGTGCGTCGTCGAAGGTCTCGTCACGACCAACGAGAAGATGGAGGTGGTGCCGCTGCTGGCCGCTATGGTGCCCACGCTCGAGAACGGCGGCGTGGTGCTGCGCCCAGACGGCGGCATGGACGTCACCTGGCGGCTCAGGCCCGGGGTGCACTGGCACGACGGCACGCCGCACACCTCCGCCGACGTGAAGTTCACGGTCGAGGCCATCAACAGCCCGGCCTACAACCCCGAGAGCACCGACGGGTTCGACCGCATCACCAGCGTCGAGACGCCCGACCCGCTGACGGCGGTGCTGCACTACCGGGAAGTCTACGCACCCTACCAACTCCAGTTCGTGCGCGGCACGCTGCCCAATCACGTGCTCGACGGACGCGACATCGACACCGCCAACGACTACAACCGCGCGCCGCTCGGCACCGGCCCCTACAAGGTGGCCGAGTGGAAGAGCGGCGAGTTCATCCGGCTCGAGGCCGTGCCCGACTACTGGCAGGGCACGCCGGCCGCCATCACGACCCTGACCTTCAAGTTCATCGCCAACACCAACACGCGCATCAACCAGCTGAAGAGCGGGGAGGTGGACATGGTGGTGATGTTCCCCTGGGACAAGCACCGCGAGGTGGCGGCCATCCCCGGCGTCGTGGTGCATCGGATCGACGGTAACGGCTACGAGCACGTCACGCTCAACCAGCGCGCCTTCCCGGCGTTTGCCGACGTGCGCGTGCGACAGGCGCTGACCCACGCGATCGACCGCGAGCTGCTCGGGACCACGATTCTCGAGGGCCTGGCGCCGGTGACCCACGGGCCCGTGCAGCCGGTGTCATGGGCGCACAATCCCGCGGTGCGGCGCTACGGCTTCGATCCGGCACGCGCCAAGGCGCTACTCGACGAGGCCGGCTGGCGCGCCACGCGCGGCGGCGGCGTGCGCGAGAAGGGCGGCCAGCGCTTCGCTTTCACGCTCATCACCCAAGCCGGCTTTGCCGTGCGCGAGAACGTGGCACAGGTGCTGCAGCGGCAGTTCCGGGACGTAGGCGTTGAGGCCGCCGTGCAGCTTCACGACGGTACCAGCATCTCCAAGCTGTGGTTCGAGGGTAAGTTCCACGCCATGTTGCACTGGTGGCAGTTGCCGGCCGATCCCGAGCTCACGCTCTTCTTCGCCAACGACCGCATGCCGCCGCGCGGCCGCAACATCAACTACGTGACCGACGACGCACTGACCCGTCTCGTCTACGCTGCCGATCGCACCGTCGACCAGGGCGAGCGACGGCGGATCCTGCATGAGGCACAGGCGAGAATCGCCGATCTCGCGATCGAGATTCCGCTCTACGGCGTGACCAAGCTGGACGCCGTGCCAGCGCGCCTCGAGGGCTTCACCGGCAACCCCACCAACACCGGGCCGTTCTGGAACGTGCACGCGTGGACGCTCCAGTAGGACCGCTCGCGCACCTGGCGCTACGGCGCGCGCTCGAGGCGGTGCCGCTCCTGCTCATCGTCTCGGCCATCGGTTTCGGGCTGCTGCAGCTCGTGCCGGGCGGACCGCTCGAGGTCTACCTGTCGAATCCCGGCGTGCGGCCAGAGGATCTCGAACGACTGAAGCGGGCGCTCGGCCTCGATCGGTCGTTGTGGGTGCAGTACGTGAGCTGGCTCGGCGCCTTCGTCACCGGCGACTGGGGCTACAGCTTCAGCGACGGCCGTCCCGTGCTCGCCCGGGTCGTCGAACGGCTGCCGGCCTCGGCGGAGCTGCTGCTGGCCTCCTTCGCCCTGGCGCTGGTGGTGGCGCTGCCGTCCGGGCTCATCGCCGCCGTGCGCCGGGGCACGATTGTCGACCGCGCGCTCTCGGGCGTGGCCGCCGTGGGTGTGTCGCTGCCGGCGTTCTGGCTCGGTCTGATGCTGCAACTCGCTTTCGCCATCGGCCTCGGCTGGCTGCCCTCGGCCGGTCGTGCCGTCGACGGCGGATGGCTGACGCGGCTGTCGTTCCTCGTGATGCCGGCGGCGGTGCTCGCCTTCGTGCATGCCGCCGCCTGGATGCGCTACCTGCGCGCTTCGATGGTCGATGTGCTCGGTGCGCCGTTTATCGCGGCGGCCAGCGCCCGCGGCCTGCCACGGCGCGCCCGGCTGCTGCGCCACGCGCTGCCCAACGCGCTGGCGCCGGTCATCACGGTCGTGCTGCTCGATGCGGCGCTGCTCGTGCCTGGTGCCGTCGTCACCGAGAGCGTGTTCGCGTGGCCGGGCGTGGGCAGCCTGTTCACCGAAGCACTCGGCCGTCGCGACTACAGCGTGCTGATGGCGCTCCTGATGGCGAGTTCGGTGGCCGTCATCCTCTTCAACCTGGTGGCCGACCTGCTGCACGCGTGGCTCGACCCGCGGGTGCGCGCATGAAGAAGGGCGGCGCGCTGCTGGCCGTGCTCGCGCTCGTCGCGCTGGTGGCGCCGCTCATGGCGCCGTACGCGCCCGATGCCTTGGATCTGGCCAATCGACGGGCGGCGCCGTCGCTCGGGCACTGGTTCGGCACCGACGACATCGGCCGCGACGTCTTCAGCCGCGCGCTCTTCGGCGGGCGCGTCTCGATCGCCATCGGCCTGCTCGCGGCGCTCGTGGCCGTGAGCGTCGGCGTGGCGGTGGGTGCGGCGGCCGGCTACGTGGGCGGCTGGATCGACGCCGTGCTGATGCGCACGACCGACGCCGTGCTCTCGATGCCTCGCCTGCTGTTGCTCATGGTGGCGGCGGCCACGCTGCAGCCATCGGTGCCGGCGCTCGTGCTCCTGGTTGGTGCCGTCGGGTGGATGGAGACGGCGCGCGTGACCCGTGCGGCGGTGCGATCGCTTGCCGGCAGCGACTACGTCACGGCCGCGATGGCGGTCGGAGCAGGCCACGTGCGGGTCGTCTGGCGGCACGTGCTGAGGAACGCCGCCGGCGCCATCCGCACGGCGGCGGTGCTGGCCGTGGGCCGCGCCATCCTCGTCGAGTCGGCCCTCAGTTTTTTCGGCGTCGGCGTGCAGCCGCCCTCGGCCACCTGGGGCAGCATGCTCTACCAGGCGCAGTCGGCGATGGCGACCGAACCGTGGCTGGCCCTCTTCCCCGGCGCCTGCATCGTGCTCACCGTCGGCGGTCTGACGATCGCGGCGGATCGCGCGTAGAATCGCCGCCATGTCCGAGCTCATCGCTGGCCTCCAGGCGGCGCCGTTGTGGGCGCAGATCGGGATGGCCCTCTTCGTCCTGGCCTTCCTCGTCATGCTGATCGAGCCGCGGCTGAAACGGCGGAAGTACGCCGCCAAGCTCACGGCCCTCGCCACCGCCGCGGGAGCACCCACCACCCGTCGTGACGAGTTCACCGAGTGGTTCACGATCGAGGTCGACCGCCGCGCCTTCGAAGTGCGGCGGGAGCTGCGCGTGCGCGGCCGCGGTACGACCAGCTACCGCGGGCCCACGGGCCACCTGCTCATCACCTCGACGCCGCTTTCCGGCAGCCGATGGGAGATGCACCAGATCGACGTCATGCCCGGACGCCTTCCCGGCATCTTCGGACCGGCGCCGCTGGCCACCGGCGACTCGGCGTTCGACAAACGCTTCCTGACCGTGCAGGACGGCGTGCCCGTGCGCGAGGGGTGGCTGGATGCGCCGACGCGCGCGGCCCTCACCGCCTTCTTCGACACCGCCGGCGCCACCGGCCGCGTGTGGGTGCAGGCGCAGCAACTGCAGCACGTCGCCGTCGAGCCGTGGAACGTGACCGATTGGGCGACGCTCCACGGGTTGCTGCGACAGCAGGCGGCGCTGGCCACGGCCCTCGAGCGGACAGCCGGATGGCGCGGGCCGGCGGCGTGAGCGCCGCATGACGGCTCGAGCCAGACCGCCGAGCGCGTAGTGCCCGCCTTCAGGCCACCCACGGCTGGACTGCCCAGGTAGACCAGACGCTGAAGCCGCGATGGGGTCGAGTACCATGGCCCGGATGCGTGACGTCTGGATTCTCGCCCTGGCCCAGGCGTGTGCCGCCAGCGGCACGATCATGCTCTTCACCTTCGGCGGCATCATCGGCACCGAGCTGGCGCCGTATCCGGCACTCGCGACTCTGCCACTCTCGCTCTCGGTGCTCGGCGGCGCGCTCTCGTCGATTCCCGCGGCGCTGCTCATGCAGCGCATCGGCCGAAGGCCGGCGTTCATCGGCAGCGCGCTCGTGGCCATGAGCGCGGCGCTCCTGTGCGCGGCGAGCGTCGCGGCCGGCGCCTTCACCGGCTTCTGCGCAGCCGGCTTCCTGCTCGGCGCCAACATGGCCTTCGTGCAGCAGTACCGCTTCGCGGCCGCCGAGTTCGTCGGCGTCGAGGACGCCGGCCGGGCGGTGTCGACGGTGATGCTGGGCACACTCGCCGCGGCCGTGCTGGCGCCGGAACTCGGCAACCGCGCCCGGCTGCTCGGCGGCTGGCCGGAGTTCACTGGCTCGTTCGTCGTGCTGGCCGGCATCTTCGCTGTAGCGACCCTCATCCTGTTCGCCCTGCATCGTCCGCCTGGCCGCGCCGTGACCGTCGTGCCGGCGACGCGGCCGCTGGTGGAGGTGGCGCGCCAGCCGACCTTCGTCACGGCGGTTCTGGCGGGCGTGACGGCCTACGGCGTGATGAGCTTCATCATGTCGGCCACGCCCATCAGCATGCACGTCGTCGACGGCATGCCCGTTGACGACACCAAGTCGGTCATCTCGATGCACCTGCTCGGCATGTACCTCCCGTCGCTGGCGAGCGGCTGGCTCATCCGCGTGCTCGGCATCCGGCCGATGATGCTCGTCGGCCTCGGGTTCATGACCGTGTGCGTCGTCATCAGCGTGTTCGTCGGGCAGCACTTCATGCACTACCTGTCGGCGCTCGTGCTGCTCGGCATCGGCTGGAACTTCCTGTTCGTGGCCGGCACGACGCTGCTGACGACGAGCTACGCGCCCTCGGAACGCTACCGGGTGCAGGGGCTGAACGACTTCGTGGTGTTTGGCGTGCAGGCGCTGGCCGCGCTCGCCGCCGGGCCGGCCATCACCCACCTGGGCTGGCCGATCGTGAACGCTGCCAGCCTGCCGCTGCTGGGGCTGATGGCAGCCGCGGTGATTCGGCTGGGGATGAGCGCCCGGCCTGTCAGGGTAGCCGTCGCGCCTTGAAGACGGGATACACGACCGCGCGTTCGGCCGCGCCGAGGCTCCGGAGCGGCTCGTCCATCACGTCCCAGCCGACGAACCCTTCGCGCCGGATCAAGCCTTCGCCTACGACGACGGCCCGTTGCCGATCGGCCACCGGCAGACGATCTCACAGCCCTGCATCGTGACGTTCATGACCGAGGCGCTCCACCTCCGCCGGCGTCACGTCACGCCGTCAATCCCTTGAGCACGTCGTAGCGGCTGACCTGCCCGACGAGCTTGCCGTCGCGAAGGACCGGAAAGCGGCGGAAGTGACTGCTGAGGAAGTGCTGGGCCGCGCTCACCACGTCCAATGCGGCGTCCATGGTCTCGACCGGTGTGCTCATGAAGTCGCGGACGGGCCCGCCGCGGTCGTCGTGATATCGCGACGAGAACACGATCCTCAAGCAGTCTTTCTTGGACAGCATGCCGACCAGGGCGCCGTCAGCGTCGACGACGGGCGCGCCGGAAATCCGCTCCTCGAGCAGGATGCGGATCGCTTCGTGGATGTTCATCTCCGGCGAGAACGTCACCAGCCGGGTCGACATGATGTCGGCGACGGTTCGAGTCATCGCTTCCTCCTGGGCGCGCACAACGCGCACACCCTGAGCACCGTGTTTCCGCCGCAGGATCCGCTGAGTGGGCGACGGCCAAGCAGCAGCCCGGCGGCGAGCCCGAGGATGGCCAGCGCGATCACCGCGAAGCTGAACAGGAACAGGCTCACCAGGCGGCTCCGAAGTCGTCGTGCATGATGTTCTCGCCGGCGACACCGAGTCGCTCCAGCAGGGCGCGCACCGCTTCGACCATCAGCGGCGGGCCGCACAGATAGTATTCGCAGGCCGCCGGGTCGGGATGCGCCTTCAGGTACCGGCGGTAGACGAGATCATGGATGAATCCCGTCTCGCCGTCCCACGCGTCGCCGGGCGCGGGATCCGACAGCGCGACGTGCCAGGAGAAATTCCGGTGGTCGCGTGCCAGCCGCTCCATATCGTCGTCGTAGAAGAGATCGATGCGCCCACGCGCGCCGTACCAGTAGCTGATCGTACGGGAGGTCTTGCGGCATTCGAGCTGGTCGAACACGTGCGCCCGAAGCGGCGCCATGCCGACGCCGCCGCCGACGAGCACGATCTCCCGGTCGGTGTCCTTGATGAAGAAATCGCCGAACGGGCCCGAGACCGTGACGGCGTCGCCGACCTCGAGCCCGAACAGGTACGACGAGACGACCCCCGGCGGCACCTCGGGCCGGCCGGCCGGCGGCAGGGCCAAGCGGATGTTGAGGCACAGCGCGTCGGCCTCGCCGGGATGGTTGGCCAGGGAATAGGCTCGAGCGACCGGGACCGTAGACCCCGCCGTCAACTGCCTGAGACCCAGCCGCGCCCACGCCGCTTCGTGCGCGGGCTCCACGACGATCCTGCTGAACGGCAGGGTGAAGGGCGGCGCCGTGGCCTGCACGTAGGACCCCGCCCGAAGGCTTCTCGCGTGCCCCTCGGGCCACGCGAGCACGATTTCCTTGATGAGCGGCGCGACGGATCGGGTGCGGCTGACGGTGCAGGACCAGGACTCAGCGGCCAGCAGGTCTTCAGCCACGCGAATCGTCAGGTCGTCGCGCACCACGACCTGACAGGCGAGGCGGACGCCGTGCGCGATGTCGGTCTCGGTCAAGGTCGCCCGTTCGATCGGCAGCACGTCCCCGGCACCGCTCACGGTGACCCGGCACAGACCGCACGTGCCGACCCCGCCGCACGAGGTCGGCAGATGGACCCCCCCGTGTTCCAGCGCGCCCAGCAGTCTGCTCCCGAGGTCGGCGTCGACGACCCGGTCGCCGTTCACGGTGATGTGGGCGAGCCCGCGGGGAATCAGCACGGCCCGGGCGCCCAGCACGATCAAGGTCAGTGCCAGGATCAGCCCCGTGAATACCGCGCTGCCGAGCAGGATCTCCGTCATCGCAGGCTCATCCGAGCTTCAGGCCGCCGAAGACGGCAAACCCCATCGACATGAAGCCGGTGAGGATGAACGCCAGCCCGAGGCCGCGCAGCCCGGCTGGCACGTGGCTTTCGTCGACCCGCTCGCGCAGGGCGGCGAGCGCCCAGATGGCGAGCGCCCAGCCCACGCCGGATCCGATGCCGTAGACGGTGCTCTCTGCCAACGTGTAACGCCGCTCGATCATGAACAGGCTGGCGCCGAGGATGGCGCAGTTCACGGTGATGAGCGGCAGGTAGATGCCCAGCGAGCGATAGAGCCGCGGGAAGTGGCGGTCGAGGACCATCTCGAGAATCTGCACGGTAGCCGCGATGACGCCGATCGAGGCAATCAGCACGAGAAAGCTCAAGTCCAAGTCGCCGAATCCCAGCCAGGCCAGCGCGCCGGGCCCGAGGACGCCGGCAAACAGCAGGTGGTTGACCGGCACGGTGATCGCCTCGACGACGATCATCGCCAGGCCCAGTCCGAACGCCGTCTCCATCCGCCGGGATGCCGCCAGGAACGTGCACATGCCGAGGAAGAAGGCGAGTGCCAGGTTGTCGGTGAAGACAGCGCGCAGCAGCAGGGTGGTCATCGCCGGACCTCGCCGTCGAGCGGCTCTCGCGCCGGCTCGGCCTGGCCCGGCTGCATGGTGCGCACGGCCCACACCAGCAGGCCCAGCAGAAAGAACGCGCTCGGCGGCAGGGCCATCAGGCCCCACGGCGTGAACCAGCCGCCATCGGCCTGGGTGGACAGCACGGTCACACCCAGCAACCGGCCGGTGCCGAGCAGTTCGCGCACGGTGGCGATCGCGACGAGAACCAGCGTATAGCCAAGGCCGTTGCCCACCGCGTCGAGCAGGCTGGCCCCAGGCGGGTTGTGCATCGCGAAGCCCTCCGCGCGGCCGAGCACGATGCAGTTGGTGACGATGAGGCCGACGAACACGCTCAGGCGCTTGCTGGTCGCAACGAAGTACGCCTGCAGCACCTGATCCACGACGATGACCAGCGAGGCGATGATCGTGATCTGCACGATCAGCCTGATCGACCGCGGGATGTGGCGGCGGATCAGGCTGATGGCGCCGCTCGAGAGCGTGAGCACGAAGATGAGCGCCGCGCTCATCGTGAGCGCCGTGGCCAGCGACGTCGTCACCGCCAGCGCCGAGCAGATCCCCAGCACGTGGAGCGTCACCGGGTTGGTGACGAGGATGGGATCGATCAGGGGCCGCGCGCGCGTGGTCATCGTGCCCTTTCGGTGCGCAAGCGCTGCAGATACGGCCCGTAGCCGTCGGGGCCGAGCCAGAACCGCAGCAAGCGGGTGACGCCGGTCGTGGTGCGGGTTGCGCCCGAGACGGCGTCGACCTGGTGAACGCCGCTACCGGCGCCCTTGGCCACCTCAATCTGGATGGCGCCGTCGGCGTCGGCCAGCTGCTTGCCGGGCCACAGGTCCTGCCACTCGCGTTCCTCGATGCGCGAGCCCAGGCCCGGCGTCTCCCCCTGCTCGTAGAAGACCAGTGCGGCGACGGTGTTCAAGTCTGCCTTCAGCGCCAGATACGCCTTGAGTGTGGATTGATACCCGGTGCCGCGCACCGGCAGAATCAGGAGGGTCACCACGCCGCCTTCGCGCAGTTCGAAGACCGTCGCCACGTCCTCTCGCTCGCCCAGACCCGCCAGATCGCGCCCGTCCGGCACCGTGGTGCGCGTGCCCGGATCGCGGTCGACATAGGCGCCGGAGGCGAGGTCCACGAAACGCGTATCTGGCAGGCCGCCGCCCAGCAGGTCCACGATCCCCTCGATGTGCGCCACGCTGTCGGCCAGCCGGTTGGCATCGTGGCGTGGCTTCAGTGCCACCGCCGTCAACGACACCACCAGCGAACAGGCCAGCGCCACCAGCAGCGTGATGCCGAGCGTTTTTGCCGGGGTGTCGTTGGACAGGGCCAGGAAGCCCCGCCACCACGAGAGCGGATTCCAGCTAGCCATGACTCGACCTCCAACTGAGCACGCGGTCCACTAGCGGGGCAAACAACGCTCCCAGCAGTACGGCGGAGATGACGCCGTCGGGGTGCTCGGGAGTGGCGAGCCGGATCATGGCGATCAGCGCCCCTACCAGAAGGCCGTGCAGCCATCGCGCCGCCTGCCCCGTGCCGGCGTTCCCGGAGACCGCCGCCATGAACAGGACGCCAGCGGCGAACGTGCCAAGGCCCGGATGCTGCCACCACTCGGCGTCGCCCATCAGCAGCCCCACCGCCGCCGCCCCGGCCACTGCGCCCAAGGCAACCTGCCAAGCCAGCGAACCCCTCAGCATGAGGAGCGCCGCCCCGGGCAGACACGCCGCCGCGAACAGCACGTCCGGCGATCGCGCCAGCACGCCGTCGGTCTCGAACCCGCCGTCTGGAAACGAGAAGATGGCAAACGACAGCCCGATCAAGGCCGGCGGCAGGGGAGGGCGTCCACCGAAGATTTCCCGGCCGAAGACGGCCCCGAAGCTCAAGGCCACAACGGCGCTGTCCCACGCCACCCCCGCCGGTAGCAGGAGCACGAACGTCATGGCGAATGCGGGCAGCCCCCGGCCCAGTGGCCGCCCGCCCGAACGCGCAAACAGGGCGGCCCAGGCATACACGACGCCAAGCGACACCGCGAGCAGCAACAGCCGCTGCACCGCCGTCTCTGGCGGGTCGCTGTACAGGCGCACGGCCAGCGGCGGCGCGAGCGCCGCGACCCACTGGCGGTCGGCGAAGTCCGGCCCGCGTATCGTCATCGCTCGAGGAGCCCGCGGCCTCAGACCCGGCCGTGGAAGTAGCGCACCATGCCGTCCAGCGTGGTCAGCTGCCCGTAGTCGGCTTCCGGCACGTCGACGCCGAGCGTCTTGCCGAGGCCGATGAGCACGTTGAGGAAGTCGAACGAGTCGATGTCCAGCGACTCGCGGATCGGCCGATCGCCGGCCAGCGCCGCCGGGTCGGTTTCAGGCGCCACCTTGCGGAGTTCGTCGGTGATGGCGCGGGTCAGTTCGACATCGGTCATAGCTGCTCCGGGTGCTGGAGGTGCCGGTCCAGCGCATCGAGAAAACGGGCGCCGATGTGGCCGTCGGTGGCGCGGTGATCGGCGGCAAGCGACGCGGTGACGATCGGCCGCACGCCGACCATGCTCTGCACGGCCCAGGGCTGCTCCAGGATGCGGCCGAAGCCGACCAGCGCCACCTGTGGCGGGTAGATCACGCCGTTCACCGACTCGACGCCGAGATCGCCGAGGTTGGTCACGGTGAGCGTGGCATCGGTCATCTCCGAACTGCGCAGACGTCCCGACCGCGCGCGGGGGATGAGTTCGTGCAGCTCGGCCATCAGGTCGCGGCAGGACTTCGTGTCGACGTCGTGAACGGCCGGCGCAACCAGACCCCCGCCCTTGAGGGCGATGGCGAAGCCGAGATGCACGTGGTCGGCCACCCGGTGCGCGCCGTCGACCCAGTGACCGTTGAGGGCCGGCACGTCGCGGAGTGCGCGGGCCGTGGCCTTGAAGAGCACGACTGCCGGCAGCACCCGCTCGGCCAGACTCCGCCGCTGGTTCTCGGCCTGGAGCCACTGCAACGCGCGGTGCATGTCGATGCGGGTCTGCAGGTAGTAGTGCGGGATCTCACGCTTCGACTTGGCCATCGCCGCAGCGATGGCGCGGCGCATCGGCGCCAGCCCCACGTCGGGCGCGGCGCCCCCGGGAGTGCCAGGCGACGCCGGCGCCGCTGCGGCCGGCGACGGCGCGCTCAGGGCGCGCTCGACGTCGGCCGCCTGAATCGCGCCGCCCGGACCAGTGCCGTGTACGGCTGTGAGGTCGATGCCCTTGGCGGCGGCGCGGGCGCGGGCCAGGGGCGACACTCGCGCCTTGCGCTCAGGGGCTGCGGCAGGCCGGGGGACGGGCGCCGGCGCTGGGGGAGGCGCGGCGGCGGGTTCGCCGCTGGCTGCCGGCGCTGGTGCGGCCACCGGTGCGGGCGCGTCTCTCGGCGGAGCTGGCGGGACCGGCAGCGCTGGAGAGGCCGGCGGTGGGGCCGCGGCGGGTACCGGAGACGGGGCATCACCCGCTCCGCCGTCGGCCCGGATCGTCGCCATCCTGGCGCCCACCGGCACTTTGGTACCCGGCGCGACGTCCAGCGTCTCGACCACGCCCGACTGGAAGCACTCGATGTCGATGATGCCCTTCTCGGTCTCGACTTCCGCGATGATGTCGCCGCGGCGGATGGCCTGGCCGGGCTCGACACGCCACTTCACCAGCGTGGCGGCCTCCATGTCGGCACCGAGGCTCGGCATGACGAAGTCAGGCATCGGTCTTCACCAGTGCCCGCGCCGACGCCACGATGGTGTCGCGCTGCGGCAGGGCGGCCCCTTCGAGGTGGCGGGCGTAGGGGATGGGCACTTCCGCCGCGCACAGGCGGGCGACGGGCCGATCGAGTTCGTAGAAGGCCTGCTCGTGGATGCGGGCGCTGATCTCGGCCGAGATCCCGCCGCTGCGCCACCCCTCATCGACGATGAGCACGCGATGCGTCCGGGCCACGCTGGCCATGATGGTGGCGTCGTCGAGCGGACGCAGCACCCGCAGGTCGACGACCTCGGCGGCGATGCCCTCCTCGGCCAGCACGTCGGCGGCGGCGAGCGACTTGTGCAGGCTGGCGCCGTAGGTGAGGATGCTGAGGTCGGTGCCGTTGCGCCGCACGACGGCCCGCGACAGGTCGACCGCCCCGGCATCTGCAGGCAGCTCGCCCTCCATGTTGTAGAGGGTCTGGTTCTCGAAGATGAGCACCGGGTCGGGAGACTCGAGCGCCGTGGTGAGCATGCCGAAGCCGTCCTCGATGGTGGCGGGCGTCGCGACGGTGATGCCCGGGATGTGCGCGTACCACCCCTCGAGGCTGTGGGAATGCTGCGCGGCCAGCTGCTTGCCGCCGCCGGTGGACATCCGGATCACGATCGGCACGTTGAACTGCCCGCCCGACATGTGGAGCAGCGTGGCCGCCGTGTTCATGATCTGATCGAGGGCCAGCAGGCTGAAGTTGCACGTCATGATCTCGACAATCGGACGCAGGCCGCCGAGGGCTGCCCCGATGCCGGCGCCGACGAAGCCCGCCTCCGAGAGCGGCGTGTCGCGGATGCGCTCGGGGCCGAATTGCGCGAGCAGGCCGCGGCTCACGGCGAAGCAGCCGCCGTAGCGGCCGACGTCTTCCCCCATGAGAAAGACCCGGGGATCGGCGAGGAGCGCCTGGTGCAGGCTCTCGCGCACCGCGTCGCGAAAGGTCATCGTGCGCGCCTTGGTAGTCGTCGTCACGACGGCCCTCTCTCGGAGGTGACAAAGCGCATGAGATCCTCGACCGGCTCCCACGTGCCCGCCTCCGCAAACGCCACCGCCTCCTCGACCGCCAGGTCGACCTCCTGCTCCACCGCCTTGGTGTCGCTCTCGGTCAGCACGCCGGTGGCCAGCATCCGCGCGGTGAAGGTGGTGATGGGGTCGCGCGCCTTCCATTTCGCGACCTCGTCCTTCGAGCGGTACAGCTCCGCGTCGAACATCGAGTGGGCGCGGAAGCGGTAGGTGCGGCATTCGAGCAGGAACGGCCGGCCCGCCCGCACGGCGGCGATCGCGGCCTCCGCGGCCTCGCTCACCGCCAGCACGTCCATGCCGTCGACGACCGCGCTGGCGACGTCGTAGGCGGCCGCCTTCTTCGCGATCTCGGTCACCGATTCGCTGATGTCGAGCGGCGTGCCCATCGCGTAGAGGTTGTTCTCGCACACGAAGAGCACGGGCAGCTGCCACAGTGCCGCCAGGTTCATCGACTCGTGGAACTCGCCCTCGGCCACCGCGCCTTCACCGAAGAAACACGCGGTCACGCCCGGCCGGGCCTGCATCTTGTCGGCCAGGGCGAGCCCGACGGCCACCGGCAGCCCGCCGCCGACGATGGCGTTGCCGCCGTAGAAGCGGGTGGCGGCGTCGAAGATGTGCATCGACCCGCCGCGGCCACGCGCGCAGCCTTCGACCTTGCCGTACATCTCGGCCATGATGGCGCCGCCCGAGATGCCGCGCGCCAGCGCCTGCCCATGCTCGCGGTAGGTGGCGACCACCGCGTCGTCTGGTAACAGGTGCTCGATGACACCCGTGGCCACCGCTTCTTCGCCGACGTAGAGGTGCAGGAAGCCGCGAATCTTCTGGGCGCTGTAGAGCTCGGCGCACTTCTCCTCGAACCGGCGGATGTGGACCATCTGGCTCAGCAGGCGCCGCGCGCGCTCACGATCCGGAAGGGCGCTCGCCATCAGTCGTTCTCCAGGGTGGACACGTCGCCTTCGGGCAGCCCGAGCTCGCGAGCCTTCAGCAGCCGGCGCATGATCTTGCCGCTCCGGGTCTTGGGCAGGCTGTCGACGAAGGCGATCTCCTTGGGCGCTACGGCCGGCCCGAGGCGGGTGCGGACGAACCCCAGCAGGTCGTTGCGCAGGGCGTCGTCGGGCGCGTGCCCGGCCTTGAGCGCGACGAAAGCCTTGACCAGCTCACCGATTAGCGGATCCGGCTTGCCGATGACGCCCGCCTCGGCCACGGCCGGGTGCTCCATGAGGGCGCTTTCCACCTCGAAGGGGCCGACCATGTGCCCCGAGGTCTTGATGATGTCGTCGGCGCGGCCGACGAACCAGAAGTAGCCATCGGCATCACACGACGCCAGATCGCCGCTCAGATACCAGCCGTCGACGAAGCACTTCGTGTAGCGCGCCTCGTCGTGCAGGTAGCCGCGGAACATCGACGGCCACCCGGGCCTGAGCGCCAGCTCGCCCTCGACGCCGGGTTCGGTGATGACCTCCACGCCGCCGGGCGTCCGCCGGACGATGGCCGCCTCCACGCCGGGCACCGGACGGCCCATCGAGCCAGGGCGGATGTCCATGGCGGCGAAGTTGGCGATCATGATGCCACCGGTTTCCGTCTGCCACCAGTTGTCGTGAATGGGCAGGCCGAGGGCGTTCTGTCCCCACACGACCGCCTCAGGATTGAGCGGCTCGCCCACGCTGTGCACGAGCCGCAGGGCGCCGAGGTCGTAGCGCTCGACCGGGCGGCCCGGCATGCGCATCAGGCGGCGGATGGCGGTGGGGGCCGTGTACCACACGCTCACCTTCTGATCGCGCAGCACGCCGTACCAGCGCTCGGCATCGAAGTCCGCTTCGTCGACGAGCGAGGTGACGCCGTGCAGCAGCGGCGCCACGATGCCGTACGACGTGCCGGTGACCCAGCCGGGATCCGCTGTACACCAGAAGACGTCGTCGGGATGCAGGTCCAGCACGTCGCGGCCGGTGGCGAAGTGCATCAGCACGGCCTCGTGCACGTGCACCGCGCCCTTCGGCAGACCGGTCGTGCCGCTCGTGAAGTGGAGCAGCGCCATGTCGTCCGGCGAGGTCGGCGGGATCGTGTAGCTGTCGGCGGCCGCGGCCATGAGCGGTGGCAGGGCCTGCGCCTGGCCGTCGAGATCGGCCTCGGCATCCACGAGCAGCACGTGTTCGAGCGCGGGCAGACGATCGCGCAGGCCGGCGACCTTGCGGGCATAGAGCGCCGAGGTCGTCACGAGCACCCGCACATCGCCACGCGCCAGGCGCTGGCTGATCGGCTCCGGCCCGAACTGCGAGAACATCGGGCAGAAGACGCTGGCGTGTTTCAGCGTGCCGAGGGCTGCGACGTAGAGCTCCGGCACGCGGCCGAGCAGCGAGCAGACGCGATCGCCTTTCGCGACGCCGAGACCGTCGAGCACGTTGGCGAAACGTGACGAGGCGCGGGCCAGGTCGCCGTAGGTCAGGTCCCGCACCGCACCGTCCTTGCCCAGACACCGCAGTGCCGGATGGCGCGCGCGGGGGCCGGCGGCATGGCGATCCACCGCTTCGTGCGCGATGTTCAGGCCACGGCCCGCTGGCAGTCCGTCCAGTTCACGGCGGATGGCCGGCCACGAGAACGCGGCCCGGGCCTTCGCGTAGTCGACGAGGTGCGGGCGTTGTCGCATCGCACTCACGTCTTTGTGCACGACATCGAGTGGCATGGCCCACCGGCGCAGACGCGCACCGACCTCCAGGGGGAGGGGGAGCAAACGGTGTGCCGCTCGGCTCGGTCCGGTGTGGCCGGTTGGAGCCCAGTTGCCGCGGTCGGCTGATCGCGCTCGGCTGGATTTCCCTCAGGTCATCGGAAAATGCCGCGGCCACGTACAATCACGCCGAGCCCGGGCTTGGCGCCCATGGCCTCGCGTCGAAGAACCCCCGAGCCTGCGATGGATCAACCGACCTACGTGATCGGCCACCGGCATCCAGACACCGATTCGGTGTGCTCCGCTATTGCCTATGCCCATTTGAAGACGGCCCTGGGCGAGGACAGCGTGCGCCCGGCGCGGGCGGGAGAGGTGACGAGCGAGACGCGCTACGTGCTCGACCGCTTCGCGTTGCCCACGCCGGAGGTCGTGATGAGCGGCACCGGACGGCGGCTCATCCTCGTCGATCACAAC
Source organism: Acidobacteriota bacterium (assembly GCA_018000455.1). Classification (GTDB taxonomy): domain Bacteria; phylum Acidobacteriota; class Vicinamibacteria; order Vicinamibacterales; family UBA2999; genus CADEFD01. The sequence continues at coordinate 142,874 of JAGNJW010000007.1, read as the reverse complement.
GAGGTCGCGCAGGCCGTCGACGACGTCGCGCACGCGACCATCCTCGAGGTGTGGGAGCACCACCGCGTCGGGGATCTCCATCTGCCGCAGCCGATCGTCTTCCACTGCGAACCGGTGGGGGCGACGGCCACCCTCATCGCCGAGCAGTTCTTCCTGCACGACGTCCAGCCGCCGCCGGCCATCGCCGGCGCGCTGCTGGCGGCCATCCTGTCGGACACGCTGGTGTTCGCGTCGCCGACGTGCGTGGGGAAAGACCGCGAGATGGCGCGCCGGCTCGGGGCGTTGGCGGGCGTGGACGTCACCGTCTTCGGCCGGGAGCTGATGGCGGCGCGTGGCGATGTCGCGTCGCGCTCGGCGGCGGACCTGATCGAAGCCGACTTCAAGGAGTTCGACATGGGTGGCCACCGGGTCGGCATCGCCCAGATCGAAGTGCCCGACGCGACGCCCATCGTCGCCCGCCACCAGGAGTTCGTCGACCAACTGCAGCGCGTCCGCACGGCCAAGGCGCTGGCGCTCGTCGTGCTGGTCGTGACCGACATCGGCAAGAAGGGCAGCCATCTGTGGTGCAGCGGCGATCACCTCCGAGACGTCGAGCGCGCCTTCGGTATGCCGCTCGAGGACGGCGCCCTCTACCTCGAGGGATGCATGTCGCGAAAGAAGCAGGTCGTGCCCCCGCTCGAACGGGCGCTGGCCGATCGTGAGCGCTGACCGCGCCCGCCTAGCGGCTGGAGACGACCGCGACCTCGACGCGTGACGGATAGCGGTCAGACCGGTAGACGCGGTGCGTCGCCTTCACGAAGTCTTTCTCCTCGGCATCGAAGATGCTCTTCGTGAAGGTCTGCGGGTTGCGGTCGATGATCGGGAACCAGGTGCTCTGCACCTGCACCATCACGCGGTGGCCCGCCTTGAAGGTGTAGTTCTGCGTGTGCAGGCTGAAGGTGTAGTCCTGCACGCGGCCGGCCGGAATCGGCGCCGGCGTCTCGAAGCCCTGGCGGTAGCGGCCGCGGAAGACCTCGTTCGAGACCATCAGTTGGTAGCCGGCGAGGTTCCAGTTCTCGGGATACTGCTCGGGGTAGACGTCGATGAGCTTCACGACCCAGTCGGCGTCGGTACCGGTGGTAGAGGCGAAGAGCTTGGCCACCACCTCTCCGGCGATCGTCAGGTCGGCGGTGAGCGGCGCGCTCTCCCAGCTGAGCACATCGGCCCGGTCGTCCACGAAACGCTGATCCTCGACCAGCCAGGTCGACCACTTCGAGCCGCCGGCGAAGTAGGTGGGCTGGATCGGGCGCTGGCGATACGGCACCGGGTGCGCAGGATCCGACACGAAGGCGTCTGACCCGGTGGCGCCTGCGGCCGGCGGCGTGCCGATCGAGAGCAGCTCGTTGGCGCCGAAGTAGAGGCCAACGGTCGTGGTCTCCTTCGCCGGCGGCCACTGGCTCCAGCGGCGCCATTGGTTGGCGCCGACCTCGAACGTGAGGGCCTCAGGGAAATCGCGGCTGCCTTTGTCCTTCAGGAAGTAGGCGAAGAAGGGCGCCTGCACCTCATCGCGGAACCAGGCCGCCGTGTCGCTGCCGAAGGGGATCGGCCCGAGGGCGGTGCCGTCACGCGTCCAGCCGCCGTGGTTCCACGGCCCGACCACCAGGTAGTTGAGGTTCGCGGTATCGTGCTGCTCGAGGGCCTCGTAGATGGTGAGCGGACCGTAGAAGTCCTCCTGGTCCCACCAGCCGGCGACATTCAACGTTGGCACCGTGACGGAGCGGATGTGCGGCACCAGCGTCTGGCGCTTCCAGAACTGGTCGTAGTCGGGATGACGCACGTAGTCGTTCCACGTGGGAATCGACTCGCGCAGGTACTTGCGGTTCACGGCGCCGAGCGGACCGAGCGACAGATACCAGTCGAAGGTGTCGTAGCGATCGAACTCGAAGTTCTTCACGTCCTTGCCGGATTCCATCATGGTCGCGTATTCAAAGGCGTAGCTCAGGCGGAAGGCGCCGTTGTGATGGAAGTCGTCGCCGAGCCACATGTCGGCCGGGGAGGCCTGCGGCGAGATGGCCTTGAGCGCGGGGTGCGGCTCGATGGCGCCCATGATGGTGGTCCAGCCGTCGTAGCTCACGCCGAGCATGCCGACCTTGCCGTTGTGCTCGGGGACGTTCTCGAGCAGCCACTCGATGGTGTCGAAGGTGTCGGTGCCCTCGTCGAGGCTGGTCGTGTCGCCGGGCGCGCGCGCCGGGCGCTGCATCACGAACTCGCCCTCGGAGCGGAACTTCCCGCGGATGTCCTGGAAGACGAAGATGTAGCCCTCGTCGGCCAGGGCCCTGTAGTAGCGCGTGAACGAGCCGGCCGCGCCGTCGATGCCGTAGGGCGTGCGGCGGAAGACGAAGGGCAGCGGCCCGGCCTGGTTCTTCGGCGTGAAGACCTTCGTGAAGAGCTTCACGCCGTCGCGCATCGGCACCATCGCGTCGCGCGCGATGAAGCCGTCGGCGGGATTGGGCGGTGTCGCGGGCTGGCGTGCGGTGAGGGCCGCCGCGGCGAGCGCCGTCGCCGCGACCGCGAGCAGGACACGGCGTGTGAGCCGGACGGATCGCATGGCGCGAGTATACGGCTGGTGGCCTACGACTCGGCGGGTGTCCTTCGCCAGAGGAAATAGACCGGCACGCCCAGGAGCACGATGATGAGACCGGGCCAGGTGGTAGACGTGCGGTAGACGAAGAGCACGGCGAGGATCGCGGCCGCCCCGGCGATGTAGAGAGCCGGCACGACCGGGTAGCCGACGGCCCGGTACGGGCGTTCGGCATCGGGTCGTGTCACGCGCAGGCGGAAGATCCCGAGGATCGTGAGGATGTAGAAGACGAGCGCGGCCGACACGATGTAGTCGAGCAGGTTGTTGTAGACGTTGCCGTAGACCCCGCTGGCCGGATCGTAGGTGCGCGGCAGCACGAGAAACGCGGCCCACACGCCCTGCAGTCCGAGTCCCCACGCCGGCACCTTGGCCGCGTTCAGCCGGCCCGCCGAGGTGAAGAAGACGCCGTCTCGCGCCATCGCGTAGTAGGCGCGCGCGCCGGCCAGCACCAGCCCGTTACAGCAGCCGAAGGTCGAGATGACGATGCCGGCGGCCATCAGGCTCACGCCCAGACCCGGAAAGATCACCTCGAGTGTGGCGGTGGCCACCCGATCGGCCGTCGCGGTCTGAATGGCGGCCAGCGGCAGCGTCGCCAGGTAGGCCATGTTCGCCAGGAGGTAGAGGGTGATCACGATGAGCGTGCCGAGCGCCAGCGACAGCGGGATGTTGCGCCGCGGGTTCTTCACCTCGCCGGCGGTGAAGGTGATGTTGTTCCAGGCGTCGGCCGAAAAGAGCGACCCGGTCTGCGAGACACAGAGGGCGACGAAGAGCCCGAAGCCGGAGGCGGCCGTCAGCCCCGGCACGATCGGCGAGAAGCCGCGCGGGGTCCAGAAATCGTCGAAGTTCGCGCCGACGGCTTCGTGGTTCCAGCCGAAGACGAGCCCCACGCCAACCAGCGCGATGAGGGCGCCGGTCTTGGTCGTGGTGAAGACGTTCTGAATGAATTTCCCGTAGTCGAGGCCGCGCGTGTTGGTCCAGGTGAGCACCGCGATGACGATCATCGCGACCAGCTGCGTGGTCGAGAGCGAGACGGCGTAGCCCGGCAGGAGGTGCAGGGGCGCGAGCAGGTAGCGATCTTCGGCGATACCGGGGACAAACAGCGCCAGGTAACGGGCGAAGCCCACCGACACGGCGGCGATCGTGCCGGTCTGGATGACCAGGAAGAGCGTCCAGCCGTAGAGGAACCCCCACAGCGGCGAGAAGGCCTCGCGCAGGTAGACGTACTGCCCGCCGGCCCGTGGCATCATCGCCGCCAGTTCCCCGTACGAGAGCGCGGCCGTGATGGTGAGGACGCCGGTGAGGAGCCAGGCGACGAGCAGCCACCCCGGGCTGCCGATCTGGCGCGCCATCTCGGCCGACACGATGAAGATGCCCGAGCCGATCATCGAGCCGACGACGACCATCGTCGAATCGAAGAGGCCCAAGCCGCGCTTGAACTCCGTGTCGAGCGTGGTGGCTTGAACGGCCGAAGCCCGAACTGCCGCGTCCCGGGGGACGGCCTTGTGCGTCATGCGGCACATCGTATCCGGCCTGGGCGCGCAACGGGCGCACGAAGGGCGAACGTCAGCCGACGTTGTGCAGCGCCGGGTAGCTGAAGAACAGCAGGTGCAGCAGGTTCAGGCCGATGTGCGCGAGCGCGGCGGCGACGATCGAGCCGGTGATGGCGTAGACGAGGCCGTAGCCGAGGCCGGCGGCGGTGGCCAGCATCACGTAGATCCAGCCGCCGCCGACGTGCGCGAGGCCGAAGAGGACGCCTCCGGCCGCCAGCGCCGTCCAGCGCGACTGCGGCGCCGGCCCCAGCCACGCCTGCAGGCCGCCCTGGATGACGTGGCGGAAGACGGCCTCCTCCGGCAGGGCCGTGAAGAACACCATGCTGGCCAGCCACGCTGTCCACCACGACGGCAGCTTCGGGTCCCAGCGCGCGTAGCCCACGGCGACGGTCAGCACCATGACCATCGCGGCCACCACCGCGAAACGCCAGAAGGCGGCGAGCCAGGAGCCGGCAGGCGAACGGCGCAGGGTGCGTGCCGGAGCATAGAGCCCCAGTAGAAAGAGCCCCAGCACGCCTTTGTCGAAGTTGAGGTACTTCGTGTAGGGTGCCGAATCGGGGCTGAGCCGCACGTTGTCGAGCAGGCGCGGATTCTCGAAGCCGGGCACCGCGTGCAGGAGCAGGCCGGCAGAGAGGGCCAGCATCACGGCCAGCGCGAAGCCGCGCAGGGCGCCCTCCGGCGCGTGGTACCCGGCGCGGGTGGCGGTGATGAGCACGAAGAGCGCGATGAGGCCCGGCGTCCCGATGAGCCCGCTCGACTGGGCCGCCAGCAACGCGATACCAAACGGCGCCACCCACAGCGAGCGGGCGTGCGGCGAGGCCCAGACTCGCGGCGCCCACACCGTCATCATCGCGGCGGCGAGCGCCGTGAACGCGACGACGGCCGTGGTCGGCAGTGGCGTCAGCACGCGACCGTAGGCGCGCGCGACACGCTCAATTCCGGCCCGGGCGCACCGGCGTCTTCTTTGCGGTGGGCGAGGGGGCCGGGGTCGTCGTGCCCGACGGCGGACCGACGATGGCCTGGTTCACCAGCGTCCGGACCCGGCCCGTGAGGCCGGCCTGGCCGGCCGGCAGCAGCTGGCTCAGGAACACCACGACGAGCTGCTCGGCGGGATCGGCCCAGTAGGTGGTGTGATACGCGCCGCTCCAGGAGAACTCGCCGGCACCGCCGTAGCGCGCGGCGCGGCCCACCTGCTCGATCACCTCGAAGCCGAGGCCCCAGCCGAGCGCGCCGTTCTGGTAGAGCGTGCCCACATGATTCGACGTCATGAGCGCGACCGTCGTCGGGCTCAGCAGCCGCACGCCCTCGAGCTGGCCGCCGTTCAGCATCATCTGCATGAAACGGGCGTAGTCATCGGCCGTCGAGAGCAGGCCGGCGCCGCCCGAGAAGGCCGTGCGCGGCCCGCGCACGTAGGCGCCCTGGCCCGAATGCGCCAGCAGGCGCTGCGCCGGGTGGCCGTCCTCGGCGCGCGTGATCGTGCCATCGTCCCCCGCGGCGTAGACCGTGGCCAGCCGCGATTCTTTTCCGGCCGGCAGGTAGAACGCGGTATCCACCATCTTGAGCGGCCTCGCGATGCGCTCGTCGATGACGGTGGCCAGCGTCTGGCCGGTGATGCGCTCGATGACATTGCCGAGCACGTCGGTGTTGTAGCCGTAGACCCAGCGTTCGCCGGGCTGCGAGTCGAAGGGCAGGGTGGCGAGCTTGTCGATCCACGCCGTCATCGGCTCCGTACGGTCGGCGAAGTACCACTGCGTGAACCCGGCCCGCGAATACCACGGCTCGAGCGGGCCGCCGCCGTAAGAGATGCCGGCGGTATGGGTGAGCAGATCGCGGATGGTGATGGCGCGATTGGCTGGCACGACCGCGACGCGTCCGTTCACGGTGCCCAGCACCGTGGTGGTCGCGAACGCCGGGATGTACCTCGACACCGGATCGGTGATCGCCAGGCGCCCTTCCTCGACCAGCATCATGACGGCCACGCTGACGACAGCCTTGGTCATCGACGCGATGCGGAAGATCGTGTCGGGCGTCATGGCGGCGGCCTGCTCGACGTCGCGGGCGCCGGCCGCCTCGAGGTAGGCGACCTGGCCATTGCGCACGACCATCGTCACCGTGCCGGCCACCTGCCTGGCGTCGACGGCCGCCTGCATGGCGCGGGTGAGGCGGGCCAGACGTTCGCTCGACAGCCCGACCGCTTCCGGCGAGGCCGCCTTCGGCAGCCCCTGCGCGAAGAGGGGCGAGGCCGACACGACGAGGGCGAGGACGGCGGCGCACCAGCGCCCGGCGAGTGATGTCATAGGGAGAACCCCTGGCGATCGGCCACGAAGTACAACGGACGCTTCATCGACTCGACGAAGCTCTTGGTCAGATACACGCCGACCGTCCCGATGGCGAGGATGATGAGCCCACCGATGAACACGAGCACGGCCGCGGCGAGATGGATTGCCTGCACGGCCCGGTCGGGATCGGGCGGCGTCCAGGCGGCGCGCACGAGCACGACGGTGGCGACGGCCGTGAGCGTGGCGCCCAGCATGACGACCAGCTGCAGCGGCACTTCCGAGTAGCCGACCAGCACGTGGAAGGCCATCCGGGCCGACCGGTAGAGCGAGTAGCCGCTGACACCGCCTCCGCGCGGCTGGTGGTGCACGTCGATGGTCGTCGTCGGCACGCCCATGATCGCCATGATGGCGTTGACGTTGCGCGTGCGTTCCCGGTACTCGCAAAACAGCGTCACGGCCCGCCGCGAGAGCAGGCGGTAGTTGCCGACGCGATAGTCGTAGCGCACCTTCCCCAGGACCTGCGCCATCGCGTAGAAGAGCCGCGCCAGTGTGCGCTTGAGCCATCCGTCCTGGCGGTGCAGCCGCCGCGTCAGTACGAGATCGGCGCCGGTCGTTTCGGCGGCCTCGAGCAGAGCCGGTAGGGCCGCCGGGTCGTCCTGCAGATCGCAGGCCACGATGGCCACATGGTCGGCGTCCACATGATCGAGTCCGGCCGTGATGGCCACGTGCTCGCCGTAGTTGCGGATGAGGCGCAGCGCCGTCACGCCAGGCGAGGCGTGGACGAGGCCCTCGACGATCGACCACGACCGGTCGGTGCTGCCATCGTCCACGTAGACGATCTGCCAGTCGTCGGTGAGTGCGGCCAGTGTCCGCGTGAGCTGCCGGTGCAGCTCCTCGAGCGTCGATTCTCCCCTGTACACCGGCACGACCACGCCCAGCTTCGCCACGCCCGACACTATACCTGCAGGGAACAGGGAACAGGGAACGGGGAACCGGGAACAGCAAGGAGGTTGTCGGGCTCCCCAAGTAAGATGCCCGGATGGCGGCCATGAGATATGCGGCGGCGGTGGGGGTCTTGAGCATGACGGCAGCGTGTGGCGGCGGTGGAGCGACAGAGAGTGGGCCGGCCCCGACGGTGGCGCCCTATGGGACCTGGGCGTCGCCGCTCACCGCGGCGCGGGCCACGGCCGGCGCGCTCCGGTTCGGGCAGATCGCCATCGATGGCGACGACCTCTACTGGCTCGAGGGCCGGGCCTCGGAAGGCGGCAAGAACGTGCTCGTGCGGTCGTCACCGGGAGCGCCCCCGGTGGATGTGTCGCCGCGCGACTTCAACGTGCGCAGCCGCGTCCACGAGTACGGCGGCGCGGCCTATGCCGTGCACAAGGGCACGATCTACGCCTCGAACTTCGCCGATCAGAAGCTCTACGCGTTTGCCGCCGGCCGAACGCCCACAGCCCTCACGCTCGAAGGGTACTTCTACGCGCAGTGCCGGGTCGATACGACCAGGAGCCGGCTGCTCTGCGTGCGCGAGGACCACACGTCGGGCGACGAGCAGCCGCCGGCCTCGATCGTGGCGATACCTCTGGGCACGAGTGCGCCGACCTCCGGCGTCGTGATGGTTTCGGGCGCCGACTTCTACTCCGATCCGATCGTGAGCCCCGACGGCGCCCGGCTGGCGTGGCTGCAGTGGAGTCACCCGAACATGCCGTGGGACGGCACCTCGCTCTACGTCGCCGAGCTCGATGCGCGCGGTCTGCCCGGTGCGCCGGTGCTCGTGGCCGGCGGTGCCGAGGAATCGGTGTTCCAACCATCGTGGTCGCCTGACGGCGTGCTCTACTTCGTGTCGGATCGCAGCGGCTGGTGGAACCTCTACCGCCAGCAGGGGAGCGTCATCGAGCCGATCCATGCCATGCAAGCCGACTTCGGCAAGCCGCAGTGGTCGTTCGGCATGACGACCTATGCCTTCCAGTCGGCCAATCGCATCGTCGCCACGTGGACCGAGAACGGCCGCTGGCGGCTGGGACTGCTGTCGCTCGCGCCCCGGCGGATGGAGCCGCTCGAGCTGACGCTCGATCCGCTCGAGTCGCTCGTCGCCACCTCGCGCGCGGCCTACTTCGTGGGCGGGTCGCCGACGGAAGGCCCGGCCATCACGCGCGTGAGCTTCGGCGGTGTCGAAGCCGAGATCCTCAAGCGTTCACGGCAGGACACGCTCGAGGGGGCCTACGTGTCGGCGCCGGAAACGGTGACCTTCGACAGCGGCGGACAGCAGACGCACGCCTTCTACTACCCGCCGACCAACCCCGCGTTCGCCGCGCCGGCCGGCACGTCGCCGCCGCTGCTGGTGCTCAGCCACGGCGGCCCCACCGGCGCTACCGATCCCGTCTTCGATCCCGAGGTGCAGTTCTGGACGACGCGCGGGTTCGCCGTGGTCGACGTGAACTACAGCGGCAGTACCGGCTACGGACGCGCCTATCGCCGCCGCCTCAACGGGCAGTGGGGCATCGTCGATGTCGCCGATGCGGTCAATGCGGCGAACTACCTGGTGGCGGCGGGGAAGGCCGATCCGGCGCGTCTCATCACGCGCGGCGGCAGCGCCGGCGGCTACACGACGCTGGCCGCGCTCACCTTCCACGACACCTTCAAGGCCGGGGCGAGCTACTACGGCATCAGCGATCTCGAGGTGCTGGCGACCGACACCCACAAGTTCGAATCGCGCTACATGGACTCGCTCGTCGGCCGGTATCCGGCCACGCAGGCGACCTACCGGGAGCGTTCGCCGATTCACTTCGTCGACCGCCTGAACTGCGCGCTCATCCTGCTGCAGGGGCTCGACGACAAGGTGGTGCCGCCGCGCCAGTCGGAGATGATGGCCGACGCGGTGCGCAAGAAGGGGCTGCCGGTGGCCTACGTGACGTTCGAGGGCGAGCAGCACGGTTTCCGCAAGGCCGAGAACATCGTGCGCGCGCTCGAATCGGAACTCTACTTCTACGGCAAGGTCTTCGGCTTCACGCCGGCCGACACGCTGACGCCGGTGCCGATCGACAATCTGCGATAAGCAGGGAGCGGGGAACAGGGAACAGGATAGGGCCGGGTCCCGGGGCTGGGACGCCGGTATGCTCTGGCGGGTGCGCTAGAACTTGATCGTGACGCCGGCCGTGGCGCGCCAGAAGTCGAACTTCGGCAGTGGCAGATCGCCGAAACCCGTGATGTCGGTCCACTTCACGTCGCCCGTCTGGAAGCGTCGAAGGTCGGCTCGGAGGCCGAAGTTCTCGGACGGCAGCAGGTAGAGGCCGCCGCCGAAGTTCCAGGCCACGTCCTGCGCGCTGGCGCTGATGACGCTGCCGGCAAACGGCACGCTGACGTCGCCGGTCGCCCGCACGACGCCCACGCCCGCCGAGGCGTAGGGCTGAATCGGCCCGGTGGGCGCACGCAGCACGAGGTTGCCCATGTAGGTCGTGATGCTGGCGTCGACGTCCACGAAGTCGACGTTGTCGAGGCGGCCGAGGGAGAGGCGAGAGGCGTCGAACTCGATGCCGAGCAGGCCACCGAACGTCAGGGCGGCGCCGAAGGTGCCTTTGTTGGTTTCGTTGATACGCGCGGAGCCGACAAAGGCAGTCGCGCGCAGATCGGCCGAGGCCGTGGACGGAACGAGCACGGCCGCCAGGGCGGCCGCCACGATGCACGCGCGGATGAGATGGTGTGTGTGTCGCATGGATCTACTGTAGCCGACTCACTGGCCGCGGGATGGCCCGGAACAATGGACGGGCTGCGCGCGTATTGCCGCCCATGCACGACCTCAGGCTCGCGTTGCGCATGATCGGCCGCCAGCCGATGACCTCGACGCTGGCGGTCGTGGCGCTGGCGCTCGGCATCGGCCTCACCACGGTGATGTTCAGCATCCTGAACGGAGCCGTGCTCCGGGGGCTGCCGTTCGAGCAGTCGGACCGGCTGATGCACCTCGCGCCGTTCGACATCAAGGACGATGACGACTTCGAGGCCTCGCAGTGGGAGTTTGCCGAGTGGCGCCGGCGCCAGCAGTCGTTCGAGGATCTGGCCGGCTTCTACTTCGGCAGCGCCAACGTGGTCGGGCCAGACGGCACGCCGGTGCGCTACAGCGCCGCGTGGGTCACGCCGAATACCTTCACACTCCTGCGAGCCAGGCCGGCGCTCGGCCGCGACTTCAATGAGGCGTCCGGGCGCCTCGGCGCCGAGCCGGAAGCGATCATCAGCGACCGTCTGTGGCGCGATCGCTTCGCCGAGCGCGCCGACGTGCTCGGGCAACCTCTGCGCGTCAACGGCACCACGGCCACGATCGTCGGCGTGATGCCACCCGCCTTCGCGTTCCCCGTGACGCAGCAACTGTGGATGGCGCTGGCCATCAATCCGGCGCGTGAGGGCGCGGTCGACCGCCAGGCACTGGAGGTCATCGGCAGGCTTCGCGACGGCGTGTCGCGCACCGAGGCCTCGGCCGAGATGGCCACGATCGAGGCGCAGCTCAACCAGGACGACCCGACACGTCGCGAGGGCATCACCACCGAGGTCAAGACCTACGTGGAGGAGTTCATTGGCAGCGAGACCGTGCAACTGCTGACGATGATGCTGGCCGCCGTGCTCATCGTGCTCGTGATCGCCTGCGCCAATGTCGCCAATCTCGTGCTCGCCCGGGCCGCCGATCGGACCAGGGAGGTGGCCGTGCGCACGGCACTCGGCGCCAGCCGCACCGAGGTCGTGCGCCAGACGCTGGCCGAGGTGCTGGTGCTGGCCATGGCCGGCGCGGCGCTCGGCCTGGTCATCGCCTGGGCTGGGACGTCGATGTTCAACCGGGGCATCGTCGACACGAATCCACCCTTCTGGATCGACGTGCGCATCGACGGCACGGTGCTGCTCTTCGTGACCGCCATCACGGTGCTGGCCGCGCTCGTGGCCGGCCTCGTGCCCGCGCTGCGCGCCTCGCGCGGCGACGTGGCGCCGCTGCTCGGCGACGAGGGCCGCGGCACGACCAGCCTGGCGATGGGACGGTTGTCGCGCGGCCTGGTCATCGCCGAGATGGCGTTGTCGTTCGCCCTGCTCGTGGTGTCGGCGCTCGTCATTCAGAGCATCCTGAACGTGACGCGTTTCGATCCTGGCATCGCCACCGCCGACGTGTTCGCCGCCCGCGTGAGCCTGCCGGCGGCCGGCTATCCCGATGCGGCCAGCCGCACACGGTTCGCCGACGCGCTGCTCGAACCACTGGCGGCACTTCCCGGCGTGTCGCGCGCCGCGCTGAGCACGGCGCTGCCGCCAGGAGCGCAGGAGCGGCCCGTGGCCGTGCCAGGCGAGGCCTACGCCGACGAGCGCGGCTACCCTCGGGCGCAGGTGTCAGCCGTGTCGGAAGGCTACTTCGACGTGCTGCGTGTGACGCCGCGCCAGGGCCGCGTGTTCGGGCGGAGCGACTCGGCCGAGGCGCCACCGGTGGCCATCGTCAGCGAGCGCTTCGCGCGCGATCGCCTGCCCGACGGCGCCCTCGGCCGTCAGGTGCGCGTGGTGCAAGGGGATACGGTCACTTGGCGCACCGTCGTGGGCGTGGTGCAGGACGTGCAGGAGATGGACATCGGCCCGTCGGTGCTGGCGGCGCTCTACGTGCCGCTGGCTCAGGATCCCAGTGCCGTCGTCACCGTGCTGCTGCATGCCCAGGGCGATCCGCTGGCCCAGACGGCGGCCGTGCGGCGTACGGTGGTGGCGCTCGACCGGGATCTGCCTATCTACCTCACCACCACGATTCAACAGAACCTCGATGCCTCCACCTGGGGCTGGCGAGTGTTCGGCACGCTGTTCACGGCCTTCGGCGTGGCGGCCCTGTTTCTGGCCGTCGTCGGCCTCTACGGCGTGATGGCGTTCTCGGTGAGCAAGCGGACACCAGAAATCGGCCTGCGCATGGCCGTCGGTGCCGGTGCCACGGACGTGATGCGCATGGTGCTGCTGCAAGGCGCGTGGCAGGTAGGAATCGGCGTGGCGATCGGACTGGGACTGGCCGTGCTGCTCTCGCGCGCCATGCAGATCATGTTCTTCCAGGTGAGCCCCAACGACCCACGGGCGTTCGCCGTGGTGGCGGTGCTGCTGCTCGTCACGGGCCTGGCTGCGGCCTTCGTGCCGGCGCGGCGCGCCTCGAAGGTCGATCCGATGGTGGCGCTCAGACACTAAAGCTGGCCCTGTAAAATCCCCCCATGACGAAGTTCATGGCAGGATGCCTCGCCGGGCTCCTGCTGCTCGGCGCCGTCGCCGGTGTGACCGCCTATCTTGCCTGGCACTGGGTCGAACCGCTCATCACGACAGTGACCGACGTGAAGGACGGCGTCGCGCGACTGGGCGAGGCCGTCGACATCGATCGCGATCTGCGCCACACGGCGGCCTTCGATCCGCCGGCCTCCGGCGAACTCACCCCGGATCAGTTGACGCGCTTCATCGCCGTACAGCAACAGGTGCGGGCCGCGCTCGGCGAGCCCGGCGAGGCGTTCGCCGCGAGGTACCGCGAGCTGACGCGCCGCGCGCCCGACGGCGCGGCACGCGTGCCGTCGCTCTCGGAACTGCTCGGCGGCGTAGCCGACCTGTCGGACGTCTATCTCGATGCCTGGCGGGCGCAGGTTGCGGCGATGAACGCGGCCGGGTTCTCGCGCGCCGAGTATTCGTGGGTGCGGCTGCGGGTGTTCCAGGCCGCCGGCCTCGACGCCGTGCGCTACGACGCCCGCGATCTGGAGGAGCGCCTCGAGGGGCTGGCGCGCGACGCCAGGCTCGGCGTGCCGGAGGTGACGCTGCCCGAGGGCCCGGTGGCGAACCGCGCGCTGGTCAAGCCGCACCTCGAGCTCGTCAGGTCGTGGCTGGGGATGGCGTTCTTCGGTCTGTAGTCGCGCCGGCGGACTCGGCCGACACCCACGACAGCGGGCTGCCGAGCCTGATCTCGCCGTCGCCCAGCACCTCGCCGAAGGCCCCGCCGCCCCAGGGAGGCGACAACGCCGCCTCGCCGACCATTGCAGGCGGGCGCCGCGGCCGCGCCGGTCGTGAGGTGACTTTCCGCTTGGATCTGGGTCTATGCTAAGTGCCCGTGGTCACTTCGCCCCATTCTGAATCGCCCGCACCGCGCATCGACCACGTACGCGGCCTCGACGCGCTGCCATTCGTAGCGCGCGCCCTGGCGCGCTTCGAACCAGCGGTGCTGATGACTACTGAAGGGCTCGGCGCGATTCACGCCCCGGTGGACGCCGCCGACATGAGCGGCTCGGCACGTACCTTCTGGTTTCTGGCCGACGCCCGCACGCTGCTCGACTGGGAGGCGCACCGCCGCCAGGTGGTGACCCTCAGCTTCCAGAGTCCAGACGAGCGCGTCTACTTCACGCTCTCGGGCCGAACAGAAGTCGTGACCGACCCGTCAATCGTCGTGCGCATGTGGCGTCCGTCGTTCAAACGCTGGTTCGCCGGTGGCGCCAGCGATACCCGGCTGCTGCTCGTGCAGTTTGCGACCTACGACGCCGAGTTCTTCCAGACCTCGAGCGGCCGCGTCAGTTCACATCTGAGCGAGTAGCGGGCGGGACGTCACCGGCTCGCCGGGCTCAGCGCGCCGCCAGCTTCACGCCGCCGTTCACCGTGCGGACCTTGATGAGTGGACCGCCGCTGCCGAGCGTCGTCCGAAGGTCGCGGCGGCGGCCTTCGGGCAGCGTCACCGGAAAGTCTGAGCGCAGGCCACCGTTGACCGTGCTGACCTCGAGCGCCGCCGAGTAGTCGCGCGGCAGCGTCAGCGTCACGCCGCCATTGGTCGTCTCCACGTCGAGGCCGGCGCCTTCCCAGCGCGCGCCCGAGAGGCGCACGTTGACGCCCCCGTTCGAGGTGCGTCCCACGACCCGGCCGGCAACGTCGTCGAGGGTCACGCCGCCATTGGTCGTCGTGAAGCGCGCCTCGCTCTCAATGCCGCGAATCGACACGCCGCCGTTACGAGCCACGAGGTCGAGTGCCGTCTGGCGTGGCGCCCAGATCTGGTAGCTGACCGACCAGCCCGGTCCGCGGCGACCGGTGCCGCGCTCCGGGCCCTCGGCGGTGATGCGTGCTCCGGCGGCGGTCACGCGCACGGCGGCCAGCGTGTCGCGCGCCTCGGCGTCGGTATCGGCCCAGGCCTGGACGACGGCCCGCACCAGCACGTCGGCCTCACCCCAGCCGTCCACGCGGATGCCGCCGTTGGGCGTCGCGTCGACCGCCAGCGGGCTACCCGGCGCGCCGAGTCGCGTGTCGCGCACCTCGCAGGCGTGGCCGCGGTCGCTGTTGTCGCGGTTGCGCTCGCAGGGATCGTCGGTAGGCGACACCTGACGGAAGGCGCGCGCCTCACGGTCGCGGTCCCGCAGATCGCGCGACCGTTCGCGTGTCTCGCGGGCCTGCTGTCGCGCGGCCGCGCGCTCGACCTGGTCGTCGCGCCGATCGCGTGACGACGGCTCGCGGTGGCTGCCGATCGACCGGCGCACCTGGCGAGTCACCTCACTTACGACCGCCCGGATCTCGTGCCGCACGTCGCGCAGGCTCTCGCGAACGGCCCGATGTACCTCGCGGGCAACGATCCGTGCCTCGGCGTGCGCGTCGGCGTGGGTCCAAGGGCCGTCGGCGGCGAGCACGGTCGCGCCGGCGGCGAACGCCGCGGCGAGGGTCAGGGCGGCAACGGGGCGGATGCTCATGGCTTTCTCCCAGAGGATGGCAATCGGGAGGTTGGACGGCGCAAAGGGCCGGAACGTTGGCTGGCGAAGGCCGACTCGTCGGCCGGCCCGAGGCGACGTCCGGGCCCGGGCTCGCGGTGTCCGATTGCGGACACCAACACCGGGCTGGGGGTTGGGACGATGGCCGCAAACGTTGGGAATCCGACGTTCTCTCGTGCTGAACCACGACGGCATGCCGCTTGTAAACGTGACGCCGTGACCAATCCTCTGTCGGCGCTGGGGCAGGACGTGCGCCAGGCCCTTCGCGGGCTCGTCAAGCGCCCGGGCGTCGCGCTCGCGGTCTTCTGCACGCTCGCCCTCAGCATCGGCGCCAACGTCACGGTGTTCAGCATCGTGAACGCGGTGCTGCTGCGGCCGCTGCCGTTTGGCGAACGGAGCGACCGGGTCGTGACCCTCTTCTCGACCCACGCCCAGCAGTCAGAGGACTGGTCGTGGGGCGACTCGGAGGTGTCGTACGCCGACCTTCTGGACCTGCGCGAGGCGACGGCGTTCGAGGGTCTCGGCGGCTACCTCGGGCGCAGCCTCGCCTTGAGCCAGGACGGCGCCGCCGAGCGCGTGCGTGGCGGGTCGGTCACGCCCGATCTGTTCCCACTGCTCGGAGTGGCGCCGGCGATCGGCCGGCTGTTCCTCGAGGACGAAGGCGCCGCCCCGGGTCTCGAACGCGTGGTGCTACTGACCCACGGCCTGTGGCAACGACGGTACGGCGCGCGGGCCGACATCGTCGGACGCGCCATCCAGGTGAACGGCCTGCCGCGCACGGTGGTCGGCGTCTTGCCACCGGGCTTTCGCTTTCCCGAGCGCGATGACCTGTATCTGCCCCTGCGGTGGATCGACGCGCCTCGCGACGCCCGGGGCATCAATGCCGTCGGTTTGCTGCGCGCCGGGACGTCGCTGGCGCAGGCCCAGCAGGAAGCCTCGGCGATTGCCGCTCGTCTGGCCCGCGACCACGCCGCGACCAACCGCGGCTTCGGCGTCAGACTGCTGCCGTTCCGCGACTCGCAGGTCGATCGCGGCGCGCGCTTCCTGAGCACCACCCTGATGGCCGCCGTCGGCTTCGTGCTGCTCATCGCGTGCGCGAATCTCACCAATCTGATGCTGGTGCAGGCCACGGGCCGGCAACGCGAGATGGCCGTGCGCAGCGCGCTCGGGGCCGGGCGCGGGCGGCTGGTGCGCCTCGTGCTCGTCGAAACCGCCCTCGTCGCCATCGCCGGCACCGTCGCCGGTCTCGTGGCAGCCGAATGGCTGCTCGACGCGCTGCGTGGGACGTTCCCGGAAGACCTGCCGTATTGGATGGTCTTCGACTTCGATTGGCGCATCGCGCTCTTCGCGGCCGGACTCACCGGCGTGACCACTCTCTCCGTCGGCCTGCTGCCGGCACTGCGCGCCTCGCGTCCGCATCTGGTGGCCGACCTCAAGGACGCCGCGCGCGCGACGCCGCCTCGGGGGCAGCAACGCCTGCACGCCGGGTTGGTCGTGGCGCAGGTGGCCGTCTGCCTGGCGCTACTGGTCGGTGCCAGCATGGTCGTGCGTGGGTTTCTCACCCTCCAGACCTCGGACCTCGGCTTCGACGACCGGCCGCTCCTGTCGATGCGCGTGTATCTGGCCGGCGACCAGTTCGATCCACCAGACGCCCGGGCGCGGGCCATCGACGAGATCGCCAAGGCCTTGTCGACGATCGTTGGCGTGGAGTCGGCCGCGGCCACGACCAGCATTCCGGGCGACGATGGCGGCGCGCCCGTCCGCGTCGTTGCCGACGGCGCGGCCGGCGTCGATGACGGCATCGGCGCGCAGACGATTGGCGTGAGCGCCGGGATCTTCGACACGCTCGGCCTGTCGCTCATCGACGGCCGACCGCTCACCGCCGCCGAGACGATCGACCCGGCGGCTCGCGTCGCCGTGGTGAACGAGGCACTGGCGGCGCGCTTCTGGCCTGACGGCGGCGCGGTCGGGCGTCGCGTCGGCGTGTGGCGTCGGGCCGAGGTCGACTGGTATCGCGTCGTCGGGGTCGCCCCCGACGTGCACTACGAAGAGGTGAGCGAGGAGACGCCGCAGTCGCGGCTCAGTCTGTATCTGCCGCAGGCGGTGACGGGCGCGCGGTCGATGGCCCTGCTCGCCCGGGCCACGGGGGATCCGGACCGACTGGTCGAACCTGCGCGCGTGCTCATGCGCCAGCGCTTTCCCGATCAGCCGGTGTTCGAGCTGATGTCGATGGCCGAGCGCCGGCGGTTCGTCAGCTGGGAAGCCCAGTTCATGGGCGAGATGATGGGCACGTTTGCCGCCGTGGCGGTCTGCCTGGCCGGCTTGGGCGTGTATGCGCTGCTGGCCTACTCGGTGCGACGGCGCGTGCCGGAGATTGGCGTGCGGCTGGCGCTGGGCGCCCGGCCTAGCGACGTCGTCGGGATGTTCGTGCGCCAGGGCCTGACCATCGCCGGCACGGGCGTGCTGGTGGGCGTCGTGCTGGCCAGCCTCGTGGCCCGAGCGGTCGAGGGCTTCGTGTTCGGGAGTAACGCCAGGGACCCGCGTCACTTCGCGGTAGCGGCCGTCGTGCTGGGCATCGCCGTCGTCGTCGCGTGCTACCTGCCGGCCCGCCGCGCATCGCGCGTCGATCCATCGGTGGCCCTGCGGGCCGAGTAGCCGGGGCCAGGCCCCGCTACAACTCGCCGGTCGCGCGCGGACGGTCGGGCACGGCCGACCACTCACTCCACGAGCCCGGGAACAGGCGCGCGCCGCTGAGGCCGGCATGTTCCAGGGCCAGGATGTTGTGGCACGCCGTGACGCCGGAGCCGCAGTACATGACGACGCGCGACGCGTCGGTCCCCTGGCAGAGGGCGGTCCACTCGTCGCGCAGCGCCGCGGCCGGCTTGAATGTCTTCTCGGCCGTGAGGTTGAGCTGAAAGAAGCGGTTCACCGCGCCGGGGATGTGACCACCGACCGGATCCAGCGTTTCGTTCTCGCCGCGGAAGCGGTCGTTGGCGCGGGCATCCACCAGGATGCGCCCCGCCTCCCCGAGATGCGCCTCGACGTCGCTGGCCGGCACGCGCCGATCATCGGCCACCTTGGTCTCGAACGCGGCCGGCGTCCAGCGCTCCTCTGCGGCGGTCACCGGCAGCCCGGCGCGCTGCCACGCGGCGAACCCACCATCGAGCACCGCCACCGCCTGATGCCCGAGCCAGCGCAGCATCCACCATCCGCGCGCCGCGAACATCCCCATGTCGGCGTCGTAGAGCACCACCTGGGACGAGGGGCCGATGCCGAGCGCGCCGAAGCGATCGGCGGCCACCTCCGGCGCCGGCAACGGGTGCCGGCCGCTCGTGCCAGACTTCTCGCCCGACAGGTGCGCGTCGAGACTCACGTAGCGAGCGCCAGGGACGTGTCCCTCGCGGTAGAGGGCCTCGCCCCGCTCGGGCGCGGCCAGGTCGAAGCGCGCGTCGAGCACGACCCAGCGGGGATCGGCGAGGTGGGCGGCGAGCGTCGGCGGATCAATGAGCGTCGTGAACATCGGGGCCACTACCTCGAAGAACGACGGCGAGCTGGTGCAGGAACAGCCCGACGTCCGTCACCACACCGATCGTCTGCGTCGAGCCACGGTCGCTGAGCTTGGTGACGACGGCGGGGTTGATGTCGACCGACACCACCTTCACCCACGACGGCACCATGTTGCCGACACCGATGCTGTGCAGCATCGACGACAGCATGATGACGACGCCCACCGGTTTGAGCGCCTCGGCGTAGCGGTCCTGCGCTGCGGAGAGATCCATCACCGTTTCCGGCAGCGGCCCGTCGTCGCGAATCGAGCCGGCCAGCACGTAGGCCACGTTGTGCACGTGGCAGGCGTGCATCACGCCGCTCGTCAGCAGGCCCGATTTCACGGCCGCGCCGATGCCGCCGGCGCGCCGGATGACGTTGATGGCGCGCATGTGATTGCGATGGCCGTGCTCGACGGGCCGGCCGGTGTCGAGGTCGATGCCGAGCGAGGTGCCCGAGAGCGCGGCCTCGATGTCGTGGACGGCCAGCGCGTTGCCCGAGAGGATGACGTCGACGAAGCCGCCCTCGATGAGCTCGCAGAGGTACTCCGCGCCGCCGGTGTGCACGACGACCGGACCGGCGACGAACGCGATCTTCTCGCCGCGGGCGCGCGCCTCCCGCAGCATCGCCGCCACGCGGCCCACCGCCACCTCCACGCGCCGCTCCGACGACACGTCGTTGCTCATGAAGCCGAACGTCGGTTTGTCGCGATCCTGCAGATCCGGTTTCACCCGGATGCCCTGCATGCCGCACACCACCTGGTCGCCGGCCTCGAGGTCGCGCAACTTGCGGCAGAACACGTGTGCACCGTCGACCACGATTGCCGCGTCCATGCGCTGCGCCCCGACGGTGACCCACTGGCCGCCGATGAGCACCTGTGTCAGGTGATTGGTGGTCGAGTAGAAGTCGAGCGGCGCGGCACCGGCGATGTCGTTGACTCGGACGACCGCGTCGGGCGCGCCCTTGACGTAGCACCCGAAGCTCGAGAGCGTGGAGAGCAGGTGGTCGAGCGACTCTTGCGACTCGGTCGCCACCCGCATCGACAGGCGCGAGGCGTCGGAATTCGTGCGCCCGACGTCGAAGTGGAGGATCTCGTAGGTCGCGCCCTGCTCGACGACGGTGGTCAGGATGGCCTGCAGGTCGCCCGAATCGATGAGGTGGCCTTCGGCGTCGATGGTTTCGGCAATCATGTTCGGCGGCGGCCCCGTGGCCGTGCCGCTATTCTATGCTGCCGACCGCGTCGGTCGCGCGACCGACCCGAGCGAAAGGCCCGCGCGGGGCCGCCGGGCTACTGCCAGCGCGCCGGATCGATGCCGAGCGTCTTCAGGCGGCGATACGCCGTGGCCCGACTGATTCCGAGCTTCGACGCGGCTTCCGCCACGTCGCCGCGGTGCGCGTGGAGGGCGGCGACGATCTCGTCGCGTTCGGCCGTATGACGCGCGTTGTCGAGCGAGCGGGCACCCTTGGCTGCGGTGCCGGCGAGAATCGCCGGATGGAGGCGGGCGGAGTCGAGCGTGTCGCCGTCGTCGAGAAACAGCACCGCGCGTGACATCTCGTGTTCGAGCTGGCGGATGTTGCCGGGCCAGTCGAACGCGGTCAGCGCCTCGACCGCGCCGCGCGAGAGTCCGCCCACCCGGCGGCCGTGCCGCGCCGCCTCACGCGCCAGGAAGAACGCGGCCAGTCCCGGGATGTCCACGCGGCGCTGACGCAAGGGTGGCAGCTCGACGACCCAGGTGGCGATGCGGTGATAGAGATCCGAGCGGAAGCGCCCGTCTTCGAGCATCGGCGTCAGGTCGCGGTTGGTGGCCGCGACGACGCGAATGCGTGCCGGGTGCGGATCGCGTCCGCCGAGGCGGTAGACCAGACGCTCCTGGAGCACGCGCAGGATACTCGCTTGCGTCTCGGGCGCCATGTCGCCGATCTCGTCGAGGAACAGCGTGCCGGCGTCGGCGAGTTCGAACTTGCCGGGCCGCGAGTCGACGCCGGTGGCGACGCCGCGCTCGATGCCGAACAGTTCGACCTCGAGCAGGTCGCGCGGCAGCGCCGCGCAGTTAAGCGCCACGAAGGGGCCGTCAGTTCGAGACGAGGCGGCGTGCAGATAGCGGGCGAGCAGCTCTTTGCCGGTGCCGGATTCGCCCGTGATGAGCACCGACACGTCGCCTCGTGCCACCTTCGCGGCATCGGCATAGAGGGTCCGCATCTCGGCATCGAGCGTGGGCGGGTCGGGCGGCGACGGCGTGGGTTGACGCGGGCGCGCCTCGCGCGAGGACCGATTGCGGCCGGCGCCGTCGGAGAGCGCCACGAGCGACGCGGCCGTGTGCAGTAGCGGACCGTAGGTGTCGGCCAGCCGCAATGAGGCGAAGGCGGCGCGCACGATGGTGGCGCCACTGGTGCTCTCGCGGGTGACCACTGCCGTCTCGCCGTCCTGGCCGTCGGCCCGCGCGGTGAAGCGGATGGCGTCTTCGCCGCGCGCCCTCGATAACACGTCGAGCGAAAGGCAGGGAATCGTGAGAAAGAGGGCCTGGCCCACGTCCTGCGGGAAACCCGCTGTGTCGGTCCCATCGACCAGGCGCCGAAGCAGGCGCGGCAGGTCGTCGAGCACGAAGTTGACGACCGGCTCCAGCGTCACCGTGCCGGCGGGCCCTGTTTCCGGCGCGCCGGCCGACGCTTCGGCCGGTAATCCGAACGGTATCGCGATGTCGAGATCGTGCTGGGCAACCTGCTCCAGCACCGCCGGCACCCGTCCGAAGAACAGCGCCACGCCTGGCACCAGCTCGCATTCGCGGATTCGGCGCGGGCCCGCCATGGTGCCATTGCTCGAGCCGAGATCGCGCAGCATGACGCCGTCCGGCCCGACATCGAGCGACGCGTGACGGTGCGACACGCTCGGGTGCGGCAGGTGCACCTCGCACTCCGGGTCCGACCCGACGAGATTGGGCCCTTCGTGCAGCACGACGCGCTGCGGCCCGCGCTCGGTGACAACAACGAGGCGATACGGCATGTCGTTCAGCGTTCCTGCCGGTTCGGCGCCGCCAGGCGCCGCTCGAGTTCGGCGATGCGGCCGAGAATCGCAGCATCGGCCGCGCCGTCGTCACGGATCACGCCGAAGGCGTCGAGCGCCTCGGCCCACAGGCCGAGTGAGTAGTCGACTTCGGCGAGCAGCCCGGGCCACGACGGATCATCGGTGACAACCGCCGCGTGTAGGGCCTGGCGTGCCTGGGTCTCGGCCGCCGCCAGCGTCGCAAACATGCCTCGGCCCTCGAGGACGAAGCCTGCCGGCGTCTGCGCCCGAACTTGCCAGCGATAGGCGTGGCCTGGCTCGAGGACGCCGGCCGGGACGCGGGCAGGCGAGGCCGGCACACGTTTTCGCCAGACGATCCGGGCCGCGCCGTCCTCGATCTCGACGTCGTAGACGTTGGCCGCGACCGGTTCGAACACGAGAGCCGTGGCATCGGCCGTGGTCGTCATGCCGCGGTCAGGTGTTCGTACCACGATACCGTCGGCGCGGACGCGCACGGCGGCCACGACGCGGCCGGCGCCGGCCACCGCCGCCACCAATGGCACGACCGGCACCCGTGCCAGAGGCGTCACGCTACCGGCCAGGCGCGTGACCCCGTCCGTCTCGATGCGCACGTGACTGCCGCCGTCGATGCGGGTGCGAGCGCCGGAACGAAACGCCAGGATGACGCTCGCGTCGGCGGCGGTCTCGACCGATGTCCCGGCAGCGATTCGATCAAATCGTTGCAGGAGCAGCGCCGAGGCAGGTGGCTGCCGGCTCTCGACCGTGCCTTGGACGAGGGTGACGATCGCGGCTGGCAAGGCGTCTGGCCGAGCTTGGCTCGGCCGGGTGGTTTGGTCGAACGCGGCGGGCCACGCCAGGAAGGCGCCAAGGAGCGCGAATCTGCTGATCACAATGAGACTCCCGACAGGACGGCGATTCTACTCCGGGCGATTGGGCAAGGCGGCTCTCAGCGCGCCAGCGATACCTGCGGCTGTCAGCCATCCAAGCAAAGGAAGGGCCAGCGGCATCATCAAGCCGGCGCGAAGGGTGGCGAATGCGACAAGGACGCCGCCGGCGATGCCAATGGCCACCGCGACCGGGACCGCGCGCCGCGGGAGCCAGAGGGTAGAGAGGGTCACAACGAAGGCCACGAGCGCGCAGCTCAGCCAGGTCACCGCGACCGACGTCACCTGCAGGCGTGGTCCCTGCAGCAGCGTCGAGGCGAGCAGGCCCTGCAGGGTCAGCCCGGAGACCTCGACCGGCCAGCCGCCGGGCCGCGCCACGCGGTGACGATCGCCGCTGCCGGCGAACTCCGCGCCGACGATGACCAGGCGCCGGTCGAATCTCGCGCCGTCGGCGAGCGCGAGGGTGAAGGCCCGCCAGGAGAGGCGATCGAACCGCTCGGAGGCGACGGTAAAATCGACGACGAACGCCGATTCCAGCGGGCTCGGCGGCGTCGCGCCGGCCAGCACGGCCATCCTCCCAGCGAGCGTGTGGCGAGGTGTGGCGGTGACGTCTCGAACCGCCGTGCGTCCGCGGCGCACCACCCCGTCGGCGGCCGGCGTATTCGAGACCAGCGCGAAGAGGTTGCTGGCGCGCGCTGGCCCAAGAGCCGCCGTCGCCAGCGGGCCGATGGCCTCGGGGCCGATGACGGTGTCGCCGTTGGACACCATGCCGAGCACCAGACGGTCGGCGTGCGAGGTGAGCAGCGCGCCGAATGCAGCGCTGTCGGCCCAGGCCTCCGGCAGCAGCAGATCGAGCGCGACGGCCCGTACCCCGGCGTCGAAGGCGGCGGCGAGCCCGGCGGCAAACTCATCGCCGCTTTGCGCCAGCGGTCGCGCGTCCTCGGCCAGACTGTCGTCGTCGATGGCCACCAGCAGCAGTCGAGTGTCGGGTGTCCGTGCCGGTGCCGACGCAAAGCGGAGGTCCTCGGCGAGCCCCTCCAGCCGTGCGACGACGCCCGGTGCCGGCAGCCAGATGCTCGCACACGACACGGCCACCGCGATCGCGAAAGCCAGACCCATGCGACGCGGACGCTCCCGCTGCCGCCAGCGGCCCAGGGCGAGAGAACGGGCGGCGACGGCCATCTGCCCGGCCAGCACGCTGGCCGTGGGCCGATCGGCGGCGCGCTTGGCGAGGCCCGCCGCCAGCGCCGCATCGACGCCGGGCGGCAGGGCTGGCACCCGCGCCGAGGGCGCCGGCGGGGGCTGCGTGAGGTGCCCGAGCACGATGTCGCGCGCGGAGCCCGTGAATGGGAAGGTCCCAGTGAGCACCCGATAGGCGAGCACCGCGAACGCATAGACGTCGGAGGCCGCGGTCGGGGACTCTCCGCGCTGACGTTCGGGCGCGCCGTACTCAGGAGTCAGCGCCCATCGCCCGACCGCCCGCCGCGTCGGATCCGGCGCGGGGTCCGCGTCGGCGCCTCCGGCGGCTTCCAACTGCGCCAGCCCGAAGTCCACCACCTTCACCCGCTCTCCACCGGCGAGGACCACGACGTTGCGACTGGTGAGATCGCCGTGCGCTACGCCGTGGGCGTGCGCGTGTTGGAGCGCGTCGCCTACCTGGCGCAGCCACGGCGCGGCCGTCGTCAAATCGACGGGTTCGCCACCGGCGGTCACCTCGTGCAGCGAACGCCCCTCGACGAGTTCCATCACCAGATAGGGCAGCCCGCCGTCGGCCGGGTCGATGCCGAAGTCCAGCACCGTGACGATGTTCGGATGGTCGAGCCGTGCCAGAGCCTCCGCTTCGATGCGGAACTGCTGGAAGTCGGCGGCGGCCAGCCGCGCCGCGTCGTGCAGCAGTTTCAGGGCGACCGGTCGCTGCAGGGCGACGTGGCGCGCACGGTAGACCGTGCCGAAGCGGCCGTGTCCGATCGACGCCTCGAGCACGTACTTGCCGTCGAGCACGGTGCCGGGTGGGGGCGGTCGCACGCTCGCATTATCCGCGACAGCCCGGCCGTGCGGCGGCAAGCGGCGTCTCAGGTCTGCGACGCGCCGTCTCATCGCTGCGACGACAGCGCGTCCCAACGCTGCATCTCGACCGGCGTCGAGTTCGGGAATTCCTCGCGACCACGGGCCTTCCCGCGCGGCGGCCGCGCGCGATGCACGATTTTGGTGCCTGGCACGGTCGATGCCTTGAGCTGTCGCGTGGTGCATCGAAACTCAACGCTGGCGCTTTGTGCGCTGCTCCTCCTCGCAGCGGTCGGTGTGGCGCCGGTGGCCGCCCAGCCCGGGGCTCCTGTTACGGTGGCCGCCGCGCCCGACGCTCCGGCCTGGATCGCGCCCGGCGACCACGCCCGGTTCGTCCTCAGCCGCGGCCTGATGCCCGAGGATGGACGGCTGGCGGTGCTCGTGGCCGACACCGACTGGAGCGGACTCACCGAGGTGACCGGCGCTAGCGTCGTCCTGCGTCCGACCGGCCGCGGATTCGCCAGCGGCGACCACACGCTCACGCTCTACCTGGTGTCGCCGTCGCAGCAGTGGCAACGTCTCGGTGAGCTGCCGTTGCGCGTGTTGACGCCTGGCGGCTTCGAGCAGGCCACCACCGCACCGACCGTGGAGGTCGGCCTGGCGGGCCAGGCGAAACTGAGCCGCACGCCGGTGCAGCCGCCCGATCCGCGCGACACCTTCCAGGATCTGACGGTGCGTGGCGGCCTCGAAGGGACCTACATCCGCAACGGCTGGACGACCGCGCTCCAAGCCAACCTCGTCGGCGTCAGCGAGCGGACCGAGGCTCTGCGCTACGGCACCTTGCTGGACGAGGCGCCGCTTGTCGACTTGAGCGCCTACCGCGTCGGCATCCGGCACCGGCTGGGCGCGCTCTCGGCCGGTCATGCCAGCGTTGGCACGCACCGGATGTTGCTGAACGGCTTCCAGTCACGCGGTGTCGAGGGCACCGCGCGCCTCGCCCCGGCGCTCGACGTGTCGCTTGCGGCCGTGAACGGTTCGACGCTGGTCGGCTACGCCAACCCGCTTGGCCTGGCCGACGGCGCCCACCGCATCGCCAACGCCGCCGTAGGCCTCGAACTCGTGCCGTCGCGGCACGGCGCGTTACGGGTCGAAGGATCGTTCATGGTCGGGTCCGTGCTGCCCGTGACGAACGTCAATCAGGGGGCGGTGCGCGACCCCGAAGAGAGCCGCGGACTCGGCCTGCAGGTGAAGGCTACTGACGCCAGGTCGCGCTTCCAGCTCGACGCCGGCCTGGCGCGCAGCCGCTTCGTGAACCCGCGCGATCCGGGCACGCCCGCCGGGTTGTCGATCGTGCCGGTGGCCGAGACCACACGCACGGCGCGTTACCTCGATGTGAGCTACGCGCTGCTGCAGGACGTGAAGCTCGGCCCATCGGCCACCGCCACCCTGACCACCGCCTACCGCCACAGCCGCGTCGATCCGCTCTACCGATCGGTGGCGTTGCCGGTGCGCGCCGACGTCGAGCAGCACGCCGTCGACGTGACGGCGGCGCTCGGCGCCTTCACCTCGCAGTTCACCTACGACAGGTCGCGCGACAACCTGGCCGAGATCGCCTCGATTCTCACGACCGAGTCGCGGCAGCTGCTGTGGACCAGCGCCCTGCCCCTTCAGGCCTTCGCCGGCGCCAGCGCACGCGCAGCGGCGTGGCCCATCCTCAGCTACGCGCTCAGCCGGATGCATCAGGCGGCCGACGGGCTGCCCGTCGGCGGGCTGTTCGATGCCGCCTCCCAGGTGCCAGACCAGGTGAGTCTGAACCAGACGCTGGGCGTCGCCTGGCAGGGCGCGGTCTGGCGCGGCGGCTACGCCTGGAACCGCTCGCTGCAGGACAATCGCCAGCCGGGTCGTGAACGGGCCGACCTGCTGAACCTTGTTCACACCGTGTCGCTTGGCGCCTCGCGCGGCTCGGCCCTCGATGCCGGCGTCGACCTGGCATTCGAGGACGCTGAGAACCAGGAAGCGCTGCGCACCGACATCACCCGCCGCATCTCGGCCAATCTCACGCTGCGGCCGGCCTCGCGCACGACGCTGACCGGTGTTGTCACGCGCAACATCCTCGAGGACATGCCGCGCACGAGTTCGCGCCGGACGATCGACTTCAATCTCACGTTCACGCAGGGCGTCGCCTTCCTGCCCGCGCATCCGAACCGCCTGCAGGGCCAGTTCTTCGTGCGCTACGTGCGCCAGACCATCACCGGCCTCTTCACCGGGATTGCCGGGCCCGACGACACGCAGTTCTGGACGCTCAACACCGGACTTACGTTCCGGCTCTTCTGATGGACGCCCACCCCATGTCACGTCACGCCATCCCGCACGTTCGCCACCGCGTTCTGGCTCTCGCGCTCGCCGCCGGGCTTCTCGCCGGGCTGCCGCCGACGGCCTTGGCCCAGATTCGGGTGCATCCCACGGGTGTGAACGTGAACTCGCAGGGCGCGACGACCGTCTTTCTCACCTTCGGTGGCCTGACCGGCTACCAACCGGTCGAAGCGTTGTGGTGCAGCCGTCTGTTGCCGGCTGCTCCGGACGTTGGCCTGCGCTGCGATCCGTCGACCATTCTCGGCAGTCTGCCCGTGCGCTACGACCAGTCCACGCGGGCCACCGGATCGCTCACCGACATCATGTCGATCCCGCCGTCGGTCGCGCGGCGGGCCTACCAGGCCGCCGAGGCAGGGGGCGACTCCGGCTTCTTCTACGTGCGCCGGTTCGCAAGTGTGACCGGTGGGGGCGCCGACCAGTTCGTGGCGGTGACGTGTCGCATGGCCGGCGGCGGCGCCCGCGTGCCGTTCTCGCTCCTCGACGTCGAGATCGGCTTCGACGTCGACGAGCCGGTGCTCTACGTACGGGCGGGCGACCGGGCGCCCGGTGCGCGCGCCAGGGTCTCTTACAACGGCACCGGCCGCCTGCGCGGACGCTGGGAGGTGGTGATGCCAGGAGAGGAGCTGCCGACGTCGCGCGATCTGCTGACCGAGGCCACCCTGCCGCGCGAGGAGCGCGGTTCGCAGCGCCGCTACACCGAACTCGGCCGGTTCAACGTGTTCCTGCCGCCTTCGACGCGCGCCTTCACCCTGCCGGGACCCGATCCGCGCCGCCTGCCGACCAGCGCCGAAGGTTTCTACTACCTGCTGCTGCGCATCGAGGCGAGCGACGACAAGGAAGGCGACTCCAACCTGGCGAGCGCCGGCGCCGGTCAGGGCGTCGTCTCGAGCGGTGCGGTGGCGGGATTCCCGCTGCCCGCGCTGCGCTACGTCGTGGGCGGAGCGCGCACGGTCGGGGGCGACGCCGCACCCGGTGACCTGCGGCCGCTCAGCCCGGCCGAAGGCGCGGTCGTGGCCGCCGCCGGCACCGACCTGGCGTGGCTCGATCTGCCGCAGGCCGATGTCTACCGCGTCGAGTTCGAGGACGCCGGACACCGCCCGGTCTTCTCGGCGCTCGTCCCGCGCGGCATCGGCGCCTATCGCCTTCCGCCGGTGCTCAGAGAGCGCGCGCCCGATGGTGACATCCGCTGGCGGGTGGTTGCCGTCGACGCCGCCGGACGCGAGATCCGAAACAGCGCCTGGCGTCGTCTGCGCCTCGAGTGAGGCCCGCACCGACGGAGTGCTTCGCCATCAACCAACCCCAACAGACAGGAGCACGCATCATGATCCGCGCATCACTCGTCGCCCTGACCGTCGCCATGCTCGTTGCCAGCGCGGTGCCAGCGACCGCCCAGCCCGCCGCGTCGCTGACCATCGCCCGCATCTTCCACAACGGCCCGCTGCAGGTCGGCAACAACACTTTTCGTGTGACCGTGCGCAACACCAGCAGCACCAAGCCGATTCAGCCGCGCGAGACGGTCATCGTGACGTTGCTGATCCTCGACGCCAAGCAGAAGGAGGCGTCGTACGAAGCGCGCATCACGAGCGGAATAGGCACGAGTGGCGACCAGACCGCCGCCTTCCCGAACGTGGCACTGGCCGCGCCGGGGCCGTACACCGTGACCGCCAGGGCCACGACCGACTTTGCTGCCGGGCGTGCCAACGCGGTGGCCCGCGACAAGACCGAGGTCTTCAACGTCGGTGGGGCGCAGGCGGCGGCGTCCAACCAGTTGACCGTGCTCGTGAAGAAACAGAACGGCATGCCGGGGTCGAACCTGCGCGTGGCGCTCAAGGCCGACGGCCGCGAGCTCGACTGGAAGAACACCGGCGGCACCGGTGAGGCGAAGTTCCTCAGAGTGGCGCCGTCGGGAGACGGTCAGTCGTATGAGATCGAGGTGAAGGCAGCCAACAAGGTCGTGGCCACGTTCCAGTACGCGATGCCCGAGCAGGCGGCGATCTACGAAGTGAAGGTGCCGTGAACACCCTGCGTTCATCCCACGTCGCCGTCACCACTACTCGTATTCGCGCCTCCATTTGCCGGGGCGCCCGGAGGGGAAACACCATGCTTGCAGATCGCGCCTCGGTTCGACTGAACGCGCACATTCGATTCGTCGCAATTCTGGCCGTCCTCACGACTGCACTCGCCGCCACAGTTGTTGCGCACACGCACATCTATCAGAGCGACGGCAACGGAGGGTGGACCAAGATCGGCAGGATCCAGGGCGGCACGAGCCAGATGACGATCGTCTGTGGCCAGGTCGGAATCTGCGACCAGAAAGTTGGCTGTGACTTCTGTCATGCCGGCGGCGTCGATCCAGTGAGATTCGACAACGCCCAGATGTCGAGACACCTGCAGCAACATTTCCCCCGTCGCGCCGTGCGGCTCACCCCAGGGCAGCCGGTCTCGTTTGGAGACCGCTACGTGGAGCTGCGCGACGGGCGTCTCACGCTGCTCAACGCGCGTCGCCAGCCGGAGGCGCGGCTCCCGTCGGGGGCCGTGGTGCTTCCAGATCGATCTGGAGCGGCCGTGTCCATCGTCTACGCCGGCGAGCGGCCGCCGGAGGTGATTCGGTGAGGCGCCAGGATTTCGCCCGCCGATTCGGACGGCTGGTGATCCAGGCGATCTGCGCCGCCGGGATTGCAGGCGTCGTCGCCAGCACGAGCGGCGGGGCCGTGCACGCTCGCCAGGTCCGGACTAAGCCCTCGCTGACCAGGATCGACAATCTCAGCACAGCGCAGATCGCCACCCTGCAGAGCAGCGGCATCCGGTCGGTCGCGGCGCTCGCCGCGGCCAGCCCGGTCGCACTCACCCGAGCGCTCGGGATTGAACTGGCGGCAGCCACCCGCCTCGTCGAGCACGCCAAAGGTGAAACCGCCCGGCTGCGACTCGTGTACTCCGGCGCACGTGCGAAGTTCCCCTTCTCGGCGGTGCCGGGCCGAAGCGCGACGCCGACGCCTGAAGAGGTCTACACCCAGCTCATCGCGCCGACCAACGAATGCACCATCCTCGTGCGCAAGGTCTGCGGTCTGCAGAACCAGTGCGCGAGCGCGCCCGGGTGTCCGGTGACGAAGCAGTTGCTCGACTACTACAACAAAGAGACCAACAAGACAGCCACCGCGGAGTCCTGCGTCATCTCCCTGCAGGACGGCATCGTCTTTCCCCAGTGCACCACCCCCTGACCCGACGCACCACTTCAACTCAGGAGTTCATCATGTCCATTGTCAGAATCGCCCTTGTTTCAGTCGTGTGCCTCGGCGCCCTCGTTTTCCTCGGACCGGCGCGTGCCGCCACCGCCGAGGCTCTGGCTGCCGAGAAGTACTTCGGCTGTCCCGCCGGCTACACCTTTCAGACCAGTGGCAGCGCCGCCCGCTGCTATGCCGCGGGGACCACATCCACCGAGAACATCGTCTGCGGGTTTGGCTACGTCAAGGCGATCGACCAGTTCAACGGCGGGAAGGACGGCTGCCAGAGCAAGATGAACGTGGTAGCGAACTACACCTGCCCCAACGGCTTTTCGCCCAAGGTGCGGCCGGGCCCGGATGTGTGCACGAAGGCGGCGTCGCCGTCGATCATCGCGCCCACGGTGGAGAAATCACTGTGACGTGCCATCGCCGCATCGCAGCCTGGCTGCTGCTGTCCGCGCTCGCGCTGACGCCGGTGCCCTCCCTGGCCGCGGGGCTGGAGTGCAGCGTCAACGTCCTCACGGCCTACCAGACGGCGGTCAAACGCGGCTGGCGGTTCAGCTGCGGCGCCATGCCCGGCGTCCAGAACGGGTTTGTCACCTATCCGCCGAACGCGATCGGCTGCACCTACAAGACCGCGGCGCTCATCCCGCCACCGGAGCCGCTGACCGGCAACGCCACCCTGCTGTTGTTTGCGGGGCAGAGCAGCACGCAACTGAAGAACGGCTGGTCGCTGAAGTCGTACGAGATAAACGGCGGACAGTACAAGCCCATGGGCACAAACGACACGCTGGTCGCCGCCTATATCACGCTTGGCGCGCCGAACAAGACCTACAACTACAAGCTCACGAAGCTCGTGATCCAGAAGCTCGTCGGGGGCAACTGCACGAAGGCGATCGGCGAGGCGTTCTGAGGCGCTAGTTGCGGCCGCTGAGGATGAAGGCCGCTCAGTAGTAGGGATGGGCGGTGGCCGGGCGGCGCAGCATCGCACGCGGCGCTTCGGCCAGGGCCTCGTCGGCTCCATGTGCAGCGGCGAGATCAAGGTGCGAGAGTTCGTGTTCGAAGGGCCACCAGGGTTGGAGTGGCGAAAGGCATTCAAGCAATGACGGGCACACTGCACGGGTGGGTTCTTCGGCTGGGTCTGGTCTTGTCCTGGTCGATGCTGCTCGCGGCCACGGTCGGGGCCCAATCGCTGGGCACGTTTCGCTGGCAGCTGCAGCCATTTTGCAACGTTGTGACCGTGAACGTCGTGCAGGCCGGCGCTGTCTTCACGGTCGACGGCTTCGACGACCAGTGCGGCGCCAGCCAACGAGCGTCGCTCGTTGGCACGGCCACACAGAATCCCGACGGCACGATCGGGTTCGGTCTGCACATCGTCACCGTGCCGGGCGGGGCCGCCGTCGCCCTCGACGCGCGCATCAGCGTGGCATCGCTCGGCGGCGTGTGGACCGATAGCGCGGGCAATAGCGGGACGTTCATCTTCAACGGCAACGCCGGCGGGGCTCCGCGTCCGGCGGCAACGTCCTCCGGTGACGTCTCGGCTGTCACCGCGGGCCTGGGCCTCACGGGCGGTGGACTGTCGGGCGATCTCGCCTTGGCGATCGATCCGGCGGTCACGCTGCGGCGGGTGAGCGGCACCTGCCGCACTGGGGAAGCCATGCGTCTCGTGCAGGAGAACGGGAGCGTGACCTGTGTCGCCGTCGGCTCAGGCAGCGGCGATATCACCGAAGTCATCGCCGGCACGGGCCTCACCGGCGGCGCGACCACTGGCGCGGCGACGTTGCAGGTGGCCTTCGGCGGGCCGGGCAGTGCCGCGAGCGTCGCGCGAAGCGATCACGACCACGCTGTGGGAACGAACAACACCGCGGTGGGCGCTCAGGCACTGCAGGCCACCACGTCGGGTGGCCGCAACGTCGCGGTGGGCTACCAGGGCCTCGATGCCAACACCACCGGCAGCAACAACGTGGCGGTGGGCCCGTCGGCCCTGGGCGTCAATACGAGCGGCGGCGACAACGTGGCCGTAGGCGACTCGGTGCTGGCCTTGAATTCGACTGGCGGCCTCAGCGTCGGTATCGGCGCCACCGCGCTCAGCAACGCCACCGGCTCCGCCAACGTGGCGGTGGGCGCGTCTGCCGGCAACGGGCTCCTGACCGGGACCAACAACACCTTCCTCGGACGGGGCGCCAATGCCGGGGCGACCTCGCTCACCAACGCCACCGCCATCGGCGCCGGCGCCATCGTCTCGCAGAACGACAGCCTCGTGCTCGGCGACGGCAACACGCGGGTTGGCATCGGGACATCGGCCCCCGTCGCGTCGTTGGACATCGTGAACTCCGTTATCGCGGTCATGCGCCTGACCTCCTTCACCACCAACCCGGTGTTCAGTACGTCCATCAACCTTCGGAAGGCCAACGGGACACAGGCCGCGCCGCTGGCGCTCAACGCCGGTGAGACCATCGGACAACTCGGCGCCGCGGGTTGGGACGGCAGCTCGATTGCCGGCAACTCGAGTGCCGTGACCTTCGACACCACCGAGAACTGGACGCCCTCGGCGCGAGGCGTGCGGATTCGCTTCGTTACGACCGCCAACGGCTCGCCGTCGGCGGGTACCCGCATGACGATCGACCATGACGGGCAGGTCGGGATCGGCACGACCAATCCCCAGGACGTGCTCCACGTGAACGGCGAGGTGCGCGTCGTCAACTGCGTGAAGAACGGCGCCGGCACGCAGATCGCCGGCACTTGTGCCTCCGATGCCCGCTTCAAGCGCGAGATCACGCCGTTCCCGTCGATACTCGGCCGCGTCACGCGGCTCCAGCCCGTGCACTACTTCTGGCGTGCCGACGAGTTTCCGGAGCGCGCCTTCGGACGGGAGCGCACATATGGCCTGGTGGCGCAGGACGTCGAGCAGGTGATGCCGGAGCTGGTCCACGACCAGGCCGACGGGTTCAAGGCCGTGGACTACAGCCAGTTGCCGCTTGTCTTGCTGCAGGCGCTGCGTGAACTGGCCGACGAGAACCAGGCGCTTCGCGCTCGCCTCGAGCAGGTCGAAGCGAGGATTGCAGCGTTCTCGCGCACCGGTTCCCGCTGACGGTGGCCGGCACCCCGAAGGGCCGCATCGCGTCGACCTGGTGCCAGCCCGCCGTGCCTCGCCGACTAGTTGCGGCCGCTCAGGATGAAGGCCGCCCAATTGTAGGGATGGGCGGTGGCCGGGCGACCTAGCATCGCCCGCTGCGCGTTCGCCAGGGCCTCGTCGATCGGTAGGCCGCGCCGTACCTCACGATGGAAAGCCTGCATCAGCACCGGCGTGACCTCGTCGGGAACTCGCCACAGCGATGCGACGACCGACGGCGCGCCCGCAAACTGAAAGGCGCGCGTGAGACCGAGCAGGCCCTCGCCGCCGCTCTCGCGCGACCCGGCCGTGTCGCAGGCCGACAGCACGACGAGGCGCGCGCGTAGCCGCACCCGCTCGAAGATTTCCCAGGCTTGCAGCAGCCCGTTGGCATCGTCACGTGCCACCGGCGTGAAGGCGAGAGCCGAATCGAGCGGGAAGGTCGCATTGACCACTCCGTGCACGGCGAGGTGAAGGATGTCGACATCCCCCATCGCCGCTCGCGTGCCGGCTTCGGTGGCGTCGGCGCCGCTCAACGTCGTCGTCTGGTCGCCGTAGATGGCTCGCAGGGCGTCGACTTCACGCTGACTGCCCGGCAGGGCGGCGAGCACGGCGATCAGGCGATCGCTTCCTCGTTGCGCGACCGGATCGCTCGAAGCGTAGAGAGGGCTACCCACGGCCAGCACCCGCGCGGTCGCGACAACCCCGCGACGCTCGGCCGTCAACTGCCCGTAGACGGTGAGCGACGGCACCTGGTGCACCGGACGCCACTCCATCAAGTACTGCGGGCCGCGGCCCCCGCGGGACGGCCGTCTGACCAGCGCCGCGAACGGTAGCCGATGCAGGGCGCCGTCGGGTACGACCAACAGGCGCGCGCGGCCAACGAGCGTCCGCTCGGCCGGTGCCACGAGCGCCGTGAAGAGCTCGGCTCCCACCTCGGCGATGGCCCCCAAATCACTCTCTCCGTTGGCCACCAGCCGTTCGAAGCGCGCCACGCGCTCTTCGAGCGCGGCTCGTGTCCAGGGGATCGTGAAGACGTCGACGGCGTCCCTCGTGAGGACGAATGCGTGCGAGGCCTGCTCCCCGACCACGTAGGCCACAGCGACGGTGTCTGGCGGCAGCAGGCGCCTGGCGCCCTCGATGTCGAGGGGCGCCGTCGGGGCGAGGGCCCGCAGACGAGGCGACTGACGCGCGATGTCGGTGGCGACGGATGCCAGCTCCAGTCGCACCTGCCGCAGGCGCGAGACCGCCGCGTTGATGCGGGCGCCATCGCGGGCTGGGCTGAGCGTGGCCAGTTCACGCTGCAGGCGCTCGTACCCGCGCGTCAAGGTCCGCCGCGTCTCGTTGAGGGCGGCGGGCACATCGGCGGCGCCCGTGACATCGCGTTCGGCCAGCTGCGCCAGGAACACGCGAGCGCGGCCGCGTTCAACGACCTGGAACGCCGCGTCCGGATCGCCGTGGCCGAGCAGGAACTCCGCGTACTCCGTGTACGAGGCGGCCAGGCCCTGACGGAAATCGGCCTGCGTGTCGAAGGCGCCGCCGACGTCGCTCGTGAGCTGGTCGAAGATGGCCGTGGCCTCGGCATAGGCGCGACGTGCCTCCACGGGCCACCCGCCGGACACGTCGAGCCGTGCGCGCGCGACGAGATTCTGTCCCTCGTAGACGGACCCTGGCGCTACCTGCCGCCAGATCGCGCCCGCCCGGGCGTGCAGGTCGCGTGCCGCCTCCGCTTGCCCCCGCCCGCTGGCGAGCCGGCCCAGCGCGTCGAGTGAGTCGGCCACGTTGCTGCCGTCGGGAGCCAGCCGCTCGCGGATGGCGAGGGCCTGCTCGTGGGCCGTAGTGGCAGCGTCAAGTGCGCCGGCCGCCTCGAGCACCTTGCCGAGTTCGGTGAGCGTGAAGGCATGCAGCACGGTATCGGGTGCGAGCGTGCTGCGTACGGCCAGACTCTCGCGCACCAGGGGTTCGGCGTCGTCGAGTCGTCCGGCGAGACGTTCCACCCGCGCCAGGTTGCTGAGCAGGCCGCCCATCTGCAGTGAATCGGGGGCCGCCTGCCGCACGAGGTCGAGCGCGCGGCCGAGATAGTCGCGGGCCGAGGCCAGGTCGCGGCGTTCGACCGACATCAGGCCGAGATTGCCGAGAGTCGAGACCTGCTCGAGCGGCGGGAGCTTCAACCGCGCCTTCATCTCGAGCGACCGGCGGTAGAACGCCTCGGCATCTGCGTAGCGGCCGCGCTGCATCGCCGCGATGCCCATGTTGTTCAGGGCCGACGCTTCGTCGGCGCCGCCGGGCGCGCGGCGGCGGTGAATGGTCCACGCCTCGGCGAAGGCCTGTTCGGCGGCGGCCAGATCACCGCTCTGACTGCGGACGATGGCGTAGAGGTTGAGGTTGCGCGCGTGCTCGGCCGACGTGGCGTCGAAAGCGCGCGTCAGCTCGAGCAGGCGCCGCACGCGCGGTTCGGCGTCGAGCAGGCGTCCGCGTCGCCAGTCGAGATCCGCCACGCCGTACTCGAGGCGCACGCGATCGATCGAGGCCGGCGCATCATCGGCCAGGGCCAGCGCCGCCTCGAAGTGCGGAGCCGCGTCGTCGAGGCGCCGGCGGCTCACGGCGATCCGCCCCAGCTCCGCCGCCGCCTCGGCGTCGTCCCAGCTGCCCGGCGCCAGCGCATGACGAATCGCGGCGGCGGCCTCGGCATCTGCGACCGCCTCCTCCAGTCGTCCGCGCTGGCGCGCCAGCACCGATCGCCGCAGCAGCCAGGTCGCTCGCGACAGGGTGGGCAGCTCGGGCATGCCCGTTTCGACCGCCGCCCAGGCTTCGTCCCAATCCGACTCACGCATGGCGAGCTCGAACCGCAGGGCTGCCACGGCCTCGGCCAGACGGGTATGCGACGGCGCCAGCGGCACGACGTGAGCGAGGTGCACCCGGGCTCGGGCCACCGCGCCGCGCGTGAGCGCGCGCTCGGCCACGCGGAGCCGCACCCACGCCGCGTCGAGTGGCCGATCGAGCGCGGCCATTCGCGCCTCGAACGGCTCGTCGTCGGTCGCGTCTGGCGGTGACGCGTCGGCCGCGAGCAGGCGTATCCAGACGCTCTCGACGGCGCCGTCGAGACGGGGGATGACGGTGAGGCCCAGCCGGGACGTCCGTGCTGGCAGCGTGTGCGACGTCGTGGCGCCGTCGCGGCTGACCGAGAACGTCACCCGCGAACGCGGCGTCACCTCGAGAGCCAGGTGGTCGACGTCGCCCGGCGAAGCGATGTGACCGGCGGCGGCAGGTGGCTCGCCGCTGCCGACAACCACGACGTCGCGCTGCCACTCGAGCAGCACGTCGCCCGTTCGTATCCCGGCCAGAGCGGCCACCGAGCCGGGCTCCACGCCGGCCACGACGACCGCCGGTGGCGACGCCGGACCGGCGGGCTGCGCCAGTGGGACAGCGCTCACGCCCAGACAGCAGAGGAGAAGGATCAGGCGGAGCGTCGACCAGGTGCCGCCGAGCAGCTGGGGGTGCGTTCGGGGGCCGGCCATGGCCCACCATCCTAATCCCAGGTGGCGGCGGGCGCCGCCTCCTGGCCCGGAACTCAGCGCGGGGCGCCGGTCTTCGACGTGTACGATCCGTTCACGAGCTTCCAGGCGCCGCCGTCCTTCACGAGCGTGAAGTAGTCGACGCCGTGCGAGCGCACCTCACCGCCGATGACCACCGTGAAGTCGGCGCGCACAAAGGCGAGCCGGCCGTCTTCGACATGCACGCTGACGTTGGTGAGCGGCTCGGTGAACATGGTCGGCGTGGCTTGCGCCTTGAGCGTGGCCAGGAACTCGTCGGAGGTCGACACCGTGTGACTCCACTGCCCGTCACGCTGTCTGACGACCACCATCGTGGCCTTGGGGTCGAAGAGTGCCGGCAGCTGGTCGAGGTGGCGCTTGCCGAGGACGTCGAGGAAGTGCTCGACGGCGGCCCGGGCGGCCAGCTGGTCGGGGGTCTGCGGCTGGGCGGCTGCGGGGACGAGGTTCACGGCCGCCACCAGGGCGGCCGTGACACAGGTGATACCGGCGCGTCGTAGCGCGAGACCGCTCATCGCAGGCTCTCGAGCGCCTTGATGCGCTCTTCGAGTGGCGGGTGGGTGGAGGCCAGCGCCAGCCAGCTCTTGCCGCCGGAGATCTTCATCGTGGCCAGCGCCGGCTCGCGGTTGTCCACCAGCGCCTGCGTGCCCTGGAGGCGGCGCAGCGCGGCGATCATGCCCTGACGGCCGGAGAGCGAAGCTGCCCCGGCATCGGCCCGGAACTCACGGTAGCGCGAGAACCAGCCCACCACGAACATGCCGAGGAAGCCGAAGGCCACCTGCAGCACCATGCGGACCATGAACTCGATCATGTAGCCGCCACCCCCGCCGCCACGCTCGTCGCGGTTGCCCTGAATCATCTGGCGGACGATGTTGGCGACCACGATCGAGGCGAACATCACGAAGGCGTTGACCACGCCCTGGATGAGCGTCATCGTGACCATGTCGCCGTTCCTGATGTGCGACACCTCGTGCGCGAGCACCGCCTCGGTCTCTTCACGCCGCATGCCGCGCAGCAGGCCGGTCGACACCGCCACCAGGCTCCTCGACTTGCTCGGTCCGGTGGCGAAGGCGTTGACCTCCGGGGAGTTGTAAATGCCCACTTCCGGCATCGGCAGCTGGGCCTGCGCGGCCAGGCGTTCGACCGTGCGGTAGACCCAGTCCGCTTCCTCGTGCCCGCTCCGGCCGTCGACCAGCTGCATGCCGGTCATGCGCTTGGCCATCCAGCGCGAGATCTGCAGCGAGATGAACGACCCCACCATGCCCCACAGGAGGCAGAACACCATCAGCGCGCCGTAGTCGAGCCCGCCGCCGGCCAGGCGATAGCCGCCGATGCCGAGCAGGCTCAGAATGATCGAGATCGCGAGCAGGATCGCGATGTTGGTGGCCGCGAACAGAAGAACGCGTTTCATCATGGCTGGATGTGACTCTCACTCGGTCGCCGGGATGACGGCGCCGTGGTCTCAGAATAGGGCCCGCCGCACGGTGAATCAAGCGGATCCGGACGGCGGTGGTGGCGGGAACTTCCGGCGCACGGCTGCGTCTAACGCGCCGCCGTGTACCCCTTGGCGAGCTTGTCGCGGGCGGCGGTGACGTCGCGGTGGAAGACGAACAACTTGTCGGCGTTCACCGCGGCCTTGTCGGTGAAGTTCCAGGTCTTGCCGCCCCGCTGCTTCACCTTGAGGTTCTTCTCGAGGTAGTTGATCTCGAACGTCTCGATCTGCGCGTAGGGCAGGGTGAAGGCGTCGTTCTTGTTCGACGTCTGGTACGACAGCCCGTCGATGGTGGCCTTGAGCGTGCCATCGCAGCCGCCCATCCCGTGCTTGTGCGAGACGCCGACCGAGGTGCTGAGGCGCACTTCCTTGAAGCGCAACGTCACCGTGTTCTCGCCCGGCGCCACGTCGACGGCGCGCTGCACGCCCTCGAAGCCTTCGGCCGACAGGTTGATGCGCTTGGCGCCCGGGGCGACGTTCTTGAGGGTCACCGGCGCCGTGCCGACGAACGCGCGGTCGACGAAGACCGAGGCGCCAGGCACGTCTGACTCGACGGTGAGCGTCGCCGCGTCGGCGGGCGGAGCCTCGGCCGGGGCGGGGGCGGCCGCGCGGGCTCGCCGCGCCGGCGTTCGTGGCGGCTCAACGGCCGCCGGTTCTGGCTCCGCGGCCGATTCGGGCTCGGCCTTGGTTGGGGCGGGGGCGGCCGGCCGCTCGACCACCGGGGCCGGGGCGGGCGTGGCCACCGGGGCCGCGTCCTCGCGCCCGGTCAGAAAAAACGCGCCGCCGATGAGGAGCAGCACGACCGCGACACCGCCCACCACGAGGGGCGCGCGGCTGGACGGAACCTTCGGAGTCTCGTCGAAGACGCTCACGCCGAGGATGGTAGCATGCAGACCCGCGGAGCCGTTCTGTCATGCCCGAGCCTCTCGCCATTCTCTGCATCGCGTCGTACCACAAAGGCCAGGCCTTCTTGCGGGAGGCGAAGCGGCAAGGCGCGCGCGTCTTCCTCGTCACGTCAGAGAGCCTGCGCGACGCCGACTGGCCGCGCGAGAGTCTGGACGATATCTTCTTCGTTCACGACGACGACAAGAAGTGGCGGCTCGACGACCTCATCCTCGGCGCCAGCCATCTGGCCCGGCGGGTCGCCATCGACCGCGTGGTGCCGCTCGACGACTTCGACCTGGAGAAGGCCTCGGCGCTGCGCGAGCACCTGCGCGTGCCCGGCATGGGCGAGACGACCACCCGTTACTTCCGCGACAAGCTCGCCATGCGCATGCGCGCCGAAGAGCATGGCGTCCGAGTGCCGGCGTTCGTCCACGTGCTGAACGAATCGCGGCTCGGCGCCTTCTGCGCCCGCGTGCCGGCGCCCTGGGTGCTCAAGCCGCGGATGGAAGCCGGCACGATCGGCATCAGCAAGGTGGCCTCCGAGGCCGCCCTCTGGCCACTCATCGACGGACTCGGCGACCGCGCGTCGTCCTATCTGCTCGAGCAGTTCGTCCCCGGCGACGTCTTCCACGTCGACAGCGTCGTCTACGAGCGCGAGGTGCTGGCGTCGATTGCCAGCCGCTACGGACGTCCGCCGTTCGACGTCTCGTACGGCGGCGGGGTGTTCACGACCGAGCTGGTCGCGCGCGGCGGCGAGGACGACAGCGCGCTGCAGGCGTTCAACCGCGAGGTGCTGCGCACGCTCGGTCTGGTACGGGGCGTGTCGCACACCGAGTTCATCAAGGGCCACGACGGGCGCTGGTACTTCCTCGAGACGTCGGCGCGGGTCGGCGGGGCGCATATCGTCGAGCTCGTGGAAGCAGCGACCGGCATGAACCTGTGGGTCGAATGGGCGAAGGTCGAGCTGGCTGGCGGCAAGGCGCCCTACACGTTGCCGTCACTGCGCCGCGACTACGCGGGCCTCGTCACCTGCCTCGCGAAAGATGAAGTGCCGGACCTGACGGCCTTCGACGCGCCCGAGGTAGTGTGGCGGCTGTCGAAGCCCTTTCACGCCGGCCTCATCGTGGCCTCACCCGACCGCACGCGTGTGGCGGCGCTGGTCGAAGACTACGCCAGGCGCTTCGCCGACACCTTCAGCGCCTTCATTCCGCCGGGCGCCTCGGCCCAGCACTAGCTCTGCCGCTGAGCCGACCCAGTCAAGGGCGACTGACCCTGCCTCAAGGTAACGACTCGCGCGCCGATTCCTGAGTCAACGCGCACTGGGCGCAGGGAGGACTCGGGATGTCACTTGCAGGCTTGCTGGGTACTGCTCTGCTCACGGCGTGGGTGTCCGCCGCGGCTGAACCCTTGGCCATCGTCACGGTCAGGGCCACCTTCGTCTACAACCTCGTTCGCTTTACCACCTGGCCGGTCGCCGGGCCGTCTGAATCGAGCGACCTCCGGCTGTGTACCCTGGGCGCCGACGCCGTCGCCGATGCGCTCGTGGCCATGGCGCCGGCGCAGCGGACGAACGCTCGCGGGGTCGTGGTCAGGCGGCTCGACGTGACCTCCGCTGATGCCACGGCATGTCACGTGCTCTACGTGGGAACTCTCGACGGGGCCGAAACGCGTCGGGCCGTAGACGACCTGAAGGA
Organism: Acidobacteriota bacterium; assembly: GCA_018000455.1. Lineage (GTDB taxonomy): Bacteria > Acidobacteriota > Vicinamibacteria > Vicinamibacterales > UBA2999 > CADEFD01. Next base: position 101,933 of record JAGNJW010000007.1, on the reverse strand, counting down.
CCTTCCGGTGCTCACCGTCGGGGAATCGGACGCCTTCCTCAAGGACGGCGGCGCGGCCAGCCTGGTGCTCGAGCGCGAGTCGATGCGCATCGCCGTGAATCCCTACGCCGTCCGCCGCGCCGGACTGGTGCTGAGTTCACGTCTGCTCAGTCTTGCGAGGATCATCAATGGCCAAGAAGCCGACCCCGGCAAGTGAGGGGCTTCTTGCCCGCGTCAAGCTGGCCCACCGGCTCACGGGGCTGGTGACGGCCACGAGTGTCGTCTCGATCCTGGTCCCGTGCGTGGTCATCGCACTTCTGGACGGCTCCGTCCGGCAAACCAACTTCGTGCAGTCGGCGTCGGTGCTCGTCGATGGCGTGGCGGCCATAAACGCTGCCGCCGTGACCTTCAGCGACCGCCAGGCCGCCGTCGAGTCGCTGGGCACGCTGGCCGCCGTTGAGGGGCGCGTGACCAGAGCGGCACTATTTCTCCAGAGCGGCGAGGCGCTGGCCACCTACGGCCGCACGTCGGGCGCGGCCCTGTCGCTGGCAGAATTCCAAAACCCCGACAGGGACACCCGGGCCAACCATCTCGTCCAGGACGACCGCCTCCTCGTCTCGAGCGTGGTCCGCGTGCAGGGCGAGGATGTGGGCACCCTGCTGGTCGAGTTCTCCCGGACGTCGTTCAATCGCCAGACCGCGATCATGCGCAGTAGCCTCTTGGCGGCCGTACTGCTCAGCGCGGTCATCGCCTGGGTCGTCGGCTGGCGCCTTCAGCGGTTCATCTCCGGGCCGATCGGCCGGCTCGCGGCGGTGACACGCGTCGTCAGCGCCGACCCCGGTTCGGCGATTCGCGCGATTCGTGAGACCGACGACGAGATCGGCGAGCTGGTCAATGGATTCAACGGGATGCTCGACCACATCCAGGCGCGCGATGCCGAACTGGCCGAGCAGCGCCGCGGTCTCGAGGCGGCCGTCTCGGCCCGCACGAGCGAACTGGTGGCCTCGGCCGACCGCTTCAAGCGCATCGTCGAGAGCACTCACGCCATCCCATGGGAAGCCGACGCCACGTCGCTCACGGTGGCCTACATTGCGCCGCAAGCTTTCACGCTCTTCGGCTGCGATAGCGCTGCGTTCGTGGGTACGCGAAGGCTGTGGGACATGGTGCATGAGCGCGACCGGGAGCGCGTCGGGGCCGAGCTGGCCGAGCTGGGGGCGCAGGTCGATGGCTCGGGCCGCGACATCGAATTCCACGTCGAGACGCCCGGCCGTCGCTCGATCGATGTGCGCACCGTGGCCAGTGTCCACGAGAGCCCGGCAGGAGACAAGGTGCTGCGCGGCATCATCGTCGACGTCACCGACGAGCGACGGCTCGAGCGCGAACTGCAGCAGGCGCAGAAGCTCGAATCGGTCGGCCGGCTGGCGTCGGGCGTCGCGCACGAGATCAACACGCCCGTGCAGTTCGTCAGCGACAGCGTCCATTTCGTGCGCGACGCCACGACCGACATCGCCAAGCTCGTCGCCAGCTATCGCGACGCCATCGCGTCGGTGGCGGCCGGCGGGCCGCCTGCCCAGGCCGCCGAGGCCGCCGCCCAAGCCGAGACCGACGCCGACCTCGACTACCTGCTCGAGAACATGCCCGCGGCCCTCGATCGAGCCCTCGACGGACTGAGCCGCGTCGCCGTGATCGTGCGATCGATGAAGGACTTCGCGCATCCCGACCAAACGGCCATGGCCGATGTCGATCTCAATCGCGGCATCGAGAGCACGCTTGTCATCGCCAACAACGAATACAAGTACGTCGCCGACGTCGAGACGTCATTCGGAGCGCTTCCGACCGTCAGGTGTCATGCCGGCGAGATCAACCAGGTGGTCCTCAATATCGTCGTCAATGCCGCGCACGCGATCGGTGACCAGGTGCGCGGCACCGGCGAGAAGGGGCGCATCGCGATTGCGACTTTCCTGGACGGCGACGATGCCGTCGTGACCATCACCGACACCGGCGGCGGCATACCAGAGTCGGTACAGGACCGCATTTTCGATCCCTTCTTCACGACCAAGGAGGTCGGCAAGGGGACCGGGCAGGGCCTGGCGATGGCCAGATCCATCGTCGTCGAGAAGCACGACGGCCGGCTCGATTTCGAGACCGAGGCCGGTGTGGGCACGACCTTCACGATACGGTTGCCGATTGCCGGCAAGTCGCTCGCTCTCGACGGAGTCGCAGCATGACCAAACGGCGCATCCTGTTTGTCGACGACGAGGCCCCGGTGCTCGAGTCGTTGAGGAACCTGCTTCGTAAGTACCGCACGGTGTGGGACCTGGTGTTCGCGTTATCGGGCGCCGAGGCCCTCGAATTGCTCGAGGCCAACCCGTGCGACGTGGTCGTCGCCGACATGCGCATGCCGGGCATGGACGGGGCGGCGCTGCTGGCCGAGGTAAAGGCCCGACACCCAGCCACCGTCCGCCTGGTGCTCTCGGGCCACGCCGACCGCGACGCCATCGTGCGGGCACTCCCGGTCGCCCATCAGTACCTGAGCAAACCCTGCGACGCCGATGTGCTGCGCGCCGTGATCGAGCGTACCTGCGCCCTGCAGACGCGTCTGAACAACCCAACGATCGGAGCCGTCGTCGGGCGGCTCGATCAGGTGCCCTCGGCGCCACAGGTCTACTGGGACCTGACCGCGCTGCTGGAGCGCGACGATGTAGCGCTGGCCCAGGTGGCGCGCCTTGTCGAGCAGGATCCGGCCATGGTCGCCAAGCTCCTGCAGCTGGTAAACTCGGCCTACTTCGGCCTGGCCCGGCGCGTGACCTCGGCCGAGCAAGCGGTGACCTATCTCGGTGTGCAACTGGTGCGGTCGCTGGCGTTGTCGATTCAGGTCTTCGATTCGAAGCCGATCACGACGTCTGGATTCTCGGTCGATCGCCTGCAACGCACCTCGCTGTGGACGGGCCGCGTCGCACGCCGGATCGCGAGCGCGGCGGGGGTTGGCGATGACGCGTTCACGGCCGGACTGCTGCGCGATCTCGGCCAGCTCGTGCTCGCCCGAGCGATGCCGGATCAGTTCGTGAAGGTTGCGGCGGAACTGGCGGGCGGCCAGCGGCCGATCGCCGAAGTCGAGAGTGAGGGGTTCGGGGCCACTCATGCCGACGTAGGCGCCTATCTGATCGGGGTCTGGGGTCTGCCGGTCTCGATCATCGAGGCGGTGGCGTATCACCACGAGCCCCGCCAGGCCAGTCCGGAGTCACTCAGCCTGGTGAGGGCCATCCACATCGCCGACGCGCTCGTCGAGTGGGCGAGCCGGGGAGGCACCGACGCCGAGGCGACAGGCGCCCTGGACGTCGAGTTCCTGGAGCGGACTGGCGGCATGGCCGACCTTGCCAAGTGGTGCGAGTTCGCGCAGGCCGAAGTGGGCTTGGGCGCGGAACCCGCGCTGGGGGTGGCGTCGTGATCTCCGCGTCGAAGACCGCGACCGAGCGGCCGAAAATTGTCTGCGTGGACGACGAGCCCAACGTGCTGGCGGGGCTGTCGCTGCATTTGCGCCGCCAGTATCAGGTACTCACGGCCGGCAGCGGTGCCGAGGGGCTCGATACTTTGCGGCAGCACGCCGACACCGCCGTGGTCATTTCGGACATGCGCATGCCGGGCATGGACGGGGCGGCATTCCTCGGCCGGTGCCGCGGGCTCCTGCCCGACGTCTCGCGCATGCTCCTGACCGGCCATGCGGATTCGGCCTCGGCGATCCAGGCCGTGAACGAGGGCCAGATCTTCCGTTTTCTCGTCAAACCCTGCCCGCCGGCGTTGCTGGCCGCGGCGGTAGACGCCGCCGTTCAGCAGCATCGTCTGCTTACCTCCGAGCGAGTGCTCCTCGAGGAGACGCTTCACGGCAGCATCAAGGCCCTCGTGGAGGTGCTTGGGCTCGCCAATCCGATTGCCTTCGGACGGGCGAACCGGATCAAGCAGCTGGTCTCCGACCTGGCGTTCGAGACCGACGGCGCCATCCGCTGGCAGGTGGAGGTGGCGGCGATGCTGTCGCAGCTCGGGTGCATGTCGCTGCCGCCCGACACCCTCGAGCGGCTCTACTACGGCCGCCCGCTGTCCGAGGCGGAGCAGGAGATGGTGTCGCGCGTCCCGGCCATCACCGAGCGTCTGCTCTCGAGCATTCCGCGTCTGGAGGGGGTTCGCGGCATGCTCGCCAGCTACCACAAGCCGGCCGTGCACGCCGCCGGCCGTAGCGCTGACGAGTCGCGAAACGACGTACGGCGCGGCGCCGACCTGCTCGCCGTGGCCACCGAGTTCGAGGCGCTGACCGCGCAGGGGCAGTCGACGTGCCACGCCGTGGACGTCATGCGCGGTCGCACCGGCCGGTATCACCCCGGCGCGCTTGATGCGCTGGGCGTGCTGTACGGGAACTCCGACAGCGGCGACAGCGTGCAGGAAGTCTCGCTGGGCGGCCTGCGGGTGGGAACGATCTTCGCCGAGGACGTCACGCTCACGAGCGGCGCGCTGCTGGCGGCGCGCGGCTTCGAAGTGACCGAGAACTTCGTCGAGCGGGCGCGAAATTTCAAAGGCATGGTCCGCGAGCCCATCCGGGTGGTGGTGAAGCGAGCCGACAGGAGTCCGCAATGATGCCGTCCGCCCACCGCCCTCGTGTGCTCTGCGTGGACGACGAGCCGCAGATTCTGGCCGGCCTCGTCAACACGCTTCGCCGCCGATTCGACGTCACCACCGCCGAAGGCGGACAGGCGGCGCTCCGGCTCCTCGGTGGCAGCGAGTCGTTCGACGTCATCGTGTCGGACTTCATGATGCCGGTCATGAACGGCGCCGAGTTCCTCGCCATCGCGAAAGTGGCGGCGCCCGACGCGGTCCGCATCCTGCTGACCGGCCAGGCCAGCATGGAGAACGCCATCGACGTCGTCAATCAGGGCAACGTCTTCCGATTCTTGACCAAGCCCTGCTCGCCCGACGACCTGATTCGCGCCCTCGACGATGCCGTCGAACAGGCGCGACTGCAGACCGCCGACAACGCCCTGGTCGGGCGCAAGCTGCAGGCGATGTCGCAGCAGCTGCTGCGCGCCGAGCGGCTCGCGTCAACCGGCACCCTGGCGGGCGCCATCGGGCTGGAACTGTCGAGCGTGGCCGACGAGCTGGTCGCGGCGAGCGAGCCCATCGAACGAGCGGCGGCCGCCGGTCTCGTGCCGTCGCCCGAAAGTCTGGAGCTGCTGCGTCGCACGCGGAATCGTCTCGTGCTCCACTCCCAGAGCCTGCTGGCCCTTGGAAAGACGGCCGTACGGCCCGACCAGATGGCCGCCGATCTGGGCCGGGCGGTCACCGACGTCCTGCACATGCTCCTCGGCGCCGGACTGCTGCGGGACGTCCGCGTGCGCCTCGACCTTCCCGCGGCGTCTCAGTGGGTGCACATCGAGGGCAGTGCGCTCCAGCGGGTGCTCCTCAACGTCATCAAGAATGCCGTGGAGGCGGCCACGAGCGAGCGCGGCGACGGCGAAGCACCCGCGCTCAGTGTTGAGGTGTCTGCCAGCGAGGGCAAAGTGGCGTGCACGGTGTCGGACAACGGTCCTGGCATTCAGCCTGGCCATCTGCCCTTGATCTTCGAACCGTACTTCACGACCAAGGCGCCCGACGATGGCGCCGGACTCGGGTTGTTCGCCGTGCAGCAGATCATGCGCGAGGCTGGCGGTGAGGTATCGGTCGATTCCCGGCCCGGGCGCGGAACGGCGTTCACGGTGCGCCTGGCGCCGGCCGCCGGCCGCGTCCGTCCTGCGGAGGTCTGCGCCGTCAAGGCGTAAGTCGCTTGGGCGCGACTTCTACCAGGTCGCGCGGGCGGCCTGGAACCGCTGGCGCCCGGCGCGACGGCCCTGGACGCGGGCAGGGGGTGTCGGCGAGGAACGCCAGCACGGCCGGGCCCGCCGTCTTGTCGTCGCGGCTGAGTTCCAGGATGATCCGCTCGTGGCTCGAGCCCTTGACCGTCACGAACGTGGACGGAATGCCGGCCTTGCCGAGCGCCTCGTGGAAGAGCGACGACTGGCGTCTGAGGGCGCGGGATTCGCCGGTGGCCGACACGACCAGGAACGGCGGATCGTCAGCATCGAGGAACGGCACCACCGACGCGTCGCGCCACCACGAGCCATCCAGGCGGCTGCCGCCGAAGCGCTCCGCGAAGTAGAGCGGATCGAAACCGGCGCGATACGTTTCGATGTCGCCGAGGTCGTAGCCGGCCCCGCTGACGGCGGCCACGCCGCAGATGCCGCCGATGGTGCCCTGTTCACGCGCCAGCCACGCCGGATCCGTCGCCACCCGCGCCGCCAGCTGCGCTCCGGCCGAGTGGCCCATCAGGAAGATCCGGTCCGCCCGTCCGCCCTTGTCGGCGATATGGCCTTGCACCCACGCAACGGCGCGCGCCACGTCGCCGACCTGCGATTGCCAGTCGAGCGGCCACACCAGGCGGTAGCCGATGACCGCCGTGGCGATGCCGCGGCCGGCGAGAAAGCGGCCGACATTGCGGTAGACGTCGGCGCCGCCGAAGGTCTGGGTGCGGTCGCCCCACGCCCAGCCGCCGCCGTGCACGAAGACCACGGTGGGGAAGTCGCGGGTGCCGGGGAGGTAGAGATCGAGCTGGCGCTTGGGATCGGCGGGCGCCGCCGGATCGTAGGACACGTTCAACTCGACTGCCGGCGGGCTCGGGGCCTTGTCATAGAGCACCCGCGCGCCCAGCCAGTAGGCGGGCGCACAGCCCTGACAAAGCATCGCCGCGATCCCGAGCGCAACCGCGCGCCAGGAACCGCGGCGCAAGACGCACCGCCGACGACGTCCACCCGTGTTCAACACGGACGGCTCGAGCGGTGCAGCCACGTGCTCTCTACTGACCCTCGCTCGAGGGCGGTACGATCTTGTTGAGGCGCATGTAGGTCACGAGGTTGCCGTAGTGCTCGTAGCTGTGCGCGACGTTGAAGGCCAGCACGAAGAGCCGCGGCGTCGGACCGGTGAAGAACTTGATGACCTCCATGCCCTTCTCGTCGTTCATGCCGGCGATCACGGTATTGCAGTAGGCATTCGAGTCGGCCAGCGCCTTGGAGAGATCGGCCTTCGACGTCTTCGTCTTCTCGATGCCGGCCTGCGGTGGCTTCTCGCCGGCCGCCGTCGCGCACATGCCGAACTGGCTGTCGGCGATGTGGCCGATGAGCTGTCCGAACGACCGCACTTCCGGCGTAGCCTTGTAGGTGTAAAGATCCTCGGGGATCTTCGCAGCGGTCTTCTCGAGTACGCCGCTGATCATGCCGAACTGGGCCTTGGCGGCGGCCGTGGCCGGATTGGTCTGCGCGAAGGCGGGAGTCGCCAGGGCAAGGGCGACGAGAGCAAGACAAAGATTACGCGTCATTTGCATCAATACCTCCTGGGAAAGGGAACTGTCTGAGCATATCGCGGTTTCTCGGCCGGGTCGTGGCGGCCCTCGTTCTCTGCGCCACCGCCGCCTGTGCCTCTCGCTCGCCGACGCCGGCCCTGGCGGTCGACCGTGCCGTGGTGGCGCCGCGCCTGCTCGGCGTGTTCGTCGCCCCGGCCGGCACGCTGCCCGCGGTTGACGGGCTGGCCGTGGGCAGTCTGTCGGGACTGGCGTTTGATGGGACCAGCGGACGCTGGGCCGGGGCGAGTGACGACATCCGCGTGCCGCGGCTGGTCTGGATGGAGATCGCGCTCGGCTCGACGCTCGCGGTGAAGCCCACGGCGGTCACGCGACTGACGCTGGCGCCGGGCCTGCCGGACGACACCCTCACGGCCCTCGACATGGAAGGGCTGGCGATGTTTCCCGATGGGTCGTTCGCCGTGACGCACGAAGGGCACCTCGACCGGGGCGGCGTGGCCCGCCAGCCGCGGGTGCTCTTCGCCACCGGTGACGGCGTCGTGACCGACGTCGTCCGGCCGCGCCCGCACTTCACGATCGATCCCGCCGACAAGACTTCGGGTGTGCGGCACAACCTGGGCCTCGAGAGTCTCACCTCCACGCCCGACGGACGCCTGGTGAGTGGTCTCGAGCAGCCGCTGGCGCAGGATGGCCCTGTGTCGAGCCAGTCGCGCGGTGGGCTGGTGCGGCTCGTCGAGTTCGTGCGGCTGGCCGACCGTAGCTGGTCGCCGGCGCGCGAGTGGCCGTATCAGCTCGAGCCGACGCCAGCGGTGGCCGGCTACGGGCCGGCGTGCGAGGACGGCCAGAACGGCCTGTCAGACCTTCTGGCTCTGAGCAACACGACGCTGCTCGCCCTCGAGCGCGCGTGCCTCGTTGGCGCCGCGGGCGCGCCCGCCTACAACCCAGTGCGGCTCTACGAGGTGTCACTCGAGGGGGCCGACGACGTCTCGACGCTGCCGTCGCTCGAGGGCCGCGCGCCCGTGCCCGCGCCGAAACGCCTCGTGCTCGACCTCGCGGACTGGCGGGCGCAGATGCCGCCGTTGCTCGCGACGCTTTCGAACTTCGAAGGCATCGCCTTCGGCCCTCGGGGCCCGCGCGGCGAGCGGACGATCCTGCTCGTGAGCGACGACAACTTCCGCGCCACCCAGACGACGGCCTTCATCTGGATCGCCCTGGACTGAAGCCCCTGTCCCCAACGGCACGCGGATTGCGCCGTTTTCGTGCCAAATGGGGCAGGGGCGTTTCCTACAGCTGCAGTCGGTAGCCGACGCCGCGGACGGTCACGATCAGCGTCGGCTTAGCCGGGTCGGCTTCGAGATAGCGCCGCAGCCGCACGATGAAGTTGTCGATGGCGCGTGTGTCGGTGTCTTCATGCAGGCCCCACACGTCTTCCAGGATAGCCTTGCGCGAGACGACCCGGCCGGCGTGCCGGACCAGATACGCGAGCAGGTCGGCTTCCATCATCGTCAGGCGATAGGCGCGGCCGCGGGCGTGCAGCTCGAGCGCGCGCAGGTCGAGACGATGGCCCGCAAACACCAGGACGTCGGCCGCGGTCGGCGGCGCGGCGGCGGCCTTCGGCGGCTCGGTCGGGCCGCGTAGCCACTGCCGCCGCCTGAGCAGGCCCTTCACCCGCGCCAGCAGGATGGCCAGCTCGAATGGCTTCGGCAGGTAGTCGTCGGCCCCGCTTTCGAAGCCCTGCAGCACGTCTTCCGGCCGAGCCCGCGCCGTCAGCATCAGGATCGGAACGAAGTCGCTCTCGGCCCGCAGTGTGTGCGCGACGTCGAAGCCGTCCATGCGCGGCAGCATCACGTCGAGCACGACGACGTCGTAACCCCCGCGATCGGCACGCAGCACCTCGAGCGCCTCGACGCCGTCGCCGGCGATCTGCACCTCGTGACCGTCGGCCTCGAGATTGAAGCGCAGTCCGTCGGCCAGATGCCGCTCGTCCTCCACGATGAGGATGCGACTCACAGGGCGCCTCTCGCCGCCTTCGGCAGTTCCAGCGTGAACGTGGCGCCGGCCCCTTCGCCCTCGCTTTCGGCAAAGACGCGCCCGCCGTGCTGCCGTGCGATCGAACGCACGATGTAGAGGCCCAGTCCGGTGCCCTTCACGCTGAAGCCGCGCGCCTGGAAGCGGTGGAAGCGGTTGAAGATGCGCCGCAGCTGACGCCGCGGAATACCGACGCCGCGATCGCGCACCCGCACCCGCAGGGTGTCAGGCGTCGGCGCGGCCAGTTCCACGGTGACGCGCACGCCCTGGGCCGAGTACTTCACCGCGTTGTCGAGCAGATTGCCGATGGCCGTGCGCAGCTCGTCGATGTCGCCGTTGACGATCATCGGCTGGTCGGGCGCCGCGCCGGTGAACGCTACCGCGTCGCCCCCGAGATGGTGCCGCCGCCTGGTCATCTCGATGCACTCGTGCGCCAGCGCGCCGAGATCCACCGGCGCCCGATGCGCGAGCTTGCGCCGCTGACTCGCCACGCCCGCCCGCAGCACCTGCTCCACCGTGTACTGGAGGCGCGTGGCGTCGTCCAGCATGACCTTGTAAAACTCCTGCCGCTGCGCCTCGGAGGTGTCGCGCGCCTGCAAGGTCTCGAGGTAGAGCCGAATCGAGGCGATCGGCGTCTTCAGTTCGTGGGTGACGGCGTTGAGGAAGCTGTCTTGCTGTTCCGTGCGGCGCAGCTCGCGCACCAGGAACACGGTGTAGACGATGATGCCCGCGATGATGAGCGCGAAGGCCAGCGCGCCCAGCACGAGCGGCAGCACCTGCCGGCCGCTGCCGAGCATCCAGCCGATGTTCAGCGACACCGCCGCCGCCACGAGCACGACGCACAGGACGATGAAGGCCACGGTGGCCGACTGTCGGCGGGTCATCGCCCCATTCTAGGGGCAGGGGGCCGACGCGTCGCGGGTACAAACGAAGGGCCCGGTGAATGCCACCGAGCCCTGGTCGTCCCCGCCACGCGGCGTCTACCCCACTGGGGTGCCTACACCACCGGGGCGGCGTCCGAGATGTCGACCGCGTCGGGCGATTCCTGCGGGACGATCTCCGAGGCGTCCTTGGGCATGCGGGCCACCTTGAGGTCCCACGCCAGGCCGAGCTTCTCGAGCAACTTGATCTGGATGTAGTTCATGTCGAACTCGTACCATGCCAGACCGTGACGCATCGACACCGGATGGGCGTGGTGGTTGTTGTGCCAGCCCTCGCCCCAGGCCAGCAGGCCCACCCACCACAGGTTGCGCGAGTCGTCGCGCGTGCGGAAGTTCTTGTAGCCCCACATGTGGGTGGCCGAGTTGACCAACCACGTTGCGTGCAGGCCGAAGGTCGTGCGGAAGAAGACGCCCCACAGCACGTAGGGCAGGCCGCCGTAGGCGAGCAGTGCCAGGCCGACGACCACCTGCGGGATCCAGTGCCAGGTCGTGAGCCAGACGTGGTACCGGTCCTTGCTCAGGTCGGGCACGTAGCGCTTGAGGATGTTCGTGTCGTGGTGCATCGCCTGGCCGAACATGATCCAGCCGATGTGGGCCCACCACGCCCCTTCCTTGGGCGTGTGCGGATCGCCTTCCTTGTCGGAGAGCTGGTGGTGGATGCGGTGGGTGGCCACCCAGAAGATCGGGCCGCCCTCGAGCGCCAGCGCGCCGCAGGTGGTGAGCACGTACTCCACCCACTTCGGGCACTTGTAGCCGCGGTGCGTCAGCAGGCGGTGATACGCCATGCCGATGCCGAGGCTGCCGGTGATCCACCACAGGATTGCGGCGGCCAGGATGGCGCCGGAGTCGATGTAGAAGAGCGCCGCCACGGCACCGATGTGGTACACCGTCATCGCAATGAAGGTGATCCAGTTGAGGCCGGTTGCGGACTTGCGACCGTAGATTGAGGAGATGGGCTTCATACGCCCATCAAGGCTAGCGGGATTGCCGCAGGCCGACTGTAATAGTTGTGTCGTAGTCGTCGCAGGAGGGCGCAAACGCCCGGTATTGCCCCGATCTTACGAGCGACCGCGCCACGGCAGATGCGCCAGCGAGCCGACGATCGGTGTGTTCGAGAGGAGCGACGACACGCGGTCGAAGATCCCGTCGGCGCCGACCTTGGCGGCCGCCGGCCGCGGCACCACGAAGTGTCCGGTTGCCGGGTCGGCCAGACGCTGCCACGCCCTTGTCGTGCGCTCGTCGGTGGCGAGCAGCGTTGCCCCGCATTGCACCTTGCGGATCGGGCCAGCCGCCGCCGATTTCACCCACACGCGCTGCACCGGGACGCCGATCTTCAAGAGCGGCACCTGCACCACGAACTGCGGCGACAGCTTCGAGCCGCCCGCCGCGTCCACTTCCAGGCGCAGTCCCTCGGCGCTCACATCGAGCAGCACGGCGGCCGCGCCTTCGATCGAAGTGGCCAGTCGCGCCACCATCTTGCGTTCGGAGCGCCGCGACGTGCGGCTCTCGGCCTGCGCCAGCGTCACGGCCAGCACCAGAGCCGCCTCGGTGAGCGGGCGCACGTGGAAGGACACGCCTTTGCGCGTGAGGGCCTTTTCGTTCGGGTCGCCCTCGTCGCCAATCGCCAGGATGGAGCGGTTTGAATCGCCCTTGCGCATGGCCTGGATGAAATGCGGAGTCAGGAGGCTGGCGTCGGACACGACCAACACGGGCGGCCGACCGGTGAGCTCGGAGGCGACGAAACAGGCATCCACGAGGATCACGGGTTCGAAACCAGCCGAGCGCAGCCAATCGGCGACCGCCGTGCGTTCGACGGGGCGGGGGCACGCAACACCGACGCGGGGTGACGAAGACATGACGGCCTGACAAGATTGCAATCGTTTTGCCAGTTCGGCCCAGGGGGTTTTGACCAAACTCTCGCGCCGATGGTGGCGCGAACGGCGTGAGCGTATAACAAAATCGTCAGCGGCTTCACGAAATTGAGCCCGACGGCGCGCGCCAGGTGCCCCGGATCTCCCGTGTTACCATCCCGCGCATGAGAAGACTGGTGCTGGTTGCCCTGGTCATCGCCGCCACCGGCTCGGCCACGGCGCAGGGCCCGGCCATCGACTGGGCGGCCGTGGATGCCGAGACCCTGAAGCATTTCACGGCCATCGTCCAGATCGACTCGACCGACCCGCCCACCACGCCCCCGGGCATCGAAAAGCCGGTCGTCGACTACATCCGGACCGTGCTCGAGGCGGCAGGCATCCCCACCGAGACCTTCGCGCTCGAGGACCACCGGCCCAACCTCGTGGCCCGCCTCAAGGGCTCCGGGAAGAAGCGTCCGCTCCTGCTCATGGCGCACACCGACACGGTGAACATCGACGAGAAGAAGTGGACCCATCCGCCCTTCAGCGCCCTCCGCCAGGATGGCTATATCTACGGACGCGGCACGGTCGACGACAAGGACAACGTGGCGGCGACCATGATGACGCTGCTGATGCTCAAGCGCCAGAACGTGCCGCTCGATCGCGACGTCATCGCACTCTTCGAGGCGGGCGAGGAAGGGGCGGTCAAGTACGGCATCGCCCACATGACCGAAGACGCCCGGTTCCCCAAGATCGAGGCGGAGTATTGTCTCGCCGAGGGCGGCAGCTTCAACCGCCAGGGCGGCAAGGTCACGTTCGCGTCAATTCAGACCCTCGAGAAGATTCCGCGCGCCATCGAATTGACGGCCCGCGGCACGGCGGGCCACGGCTCGGTGCCCCTGCGCACGAACGCGGTCGTGAAGCTCACGACCGCGGTGTCGACGGTGGCGAAGTGGAAGCCGCCCATCAGCTTCAACGAGACGACGGCCGCCTACTTCAAGCGCCTGGCCAGCATCTCGGACCCGGCGCCCGCCGAACGCTACCGCGCCATCCTGAGCACCGACCCGAAGGTGCAGGACGCGGCCGACGAGTACTTCCTCGACAACGAGCCGCGCCACGCGTCGACGATCCGCACCTCCATCTCGCCGACGATGATCAATGCCGGCTACCGCACCAACGTCATCCCGTCGGAAGTGAAGGCCACCCTCGACGTGCGCATGATGCCGGATCAGGATCCGGCGGCCTTCCTCGAGATGGTGAAGAAGGTCGTCAACGATCCGACGGTCGAGGTCAGCTACGGCGCCCGCGATACGCGCCCGAACGGCATCTCGCGCCTGAACACCGACGCCTTTGCCGCCATCGAGGCCAACGTCAAGAAGCACTACAACGTCATCACGCTGCCGGCCATGAGCACCGGAGCGACCGACATGGCCTACCTGCGCGCCAAGGGTGTGCAGTGCTACGGCGTGGGGCCGGCCATCGACATCGAGGATGGCCCCAAGGGTTTCGGTGCGCACAGCGACCAGGAGCGCATCAACGAAGCGGAGCTCCATAAGTTCGTCCGCTATTTTTACGATGTCGTCGTCGATCTGGCGCGTTCGCGCTAGTCGCACTGGGAGGACTGCCGTGAACCGTCGCACGCTGCTCAGCAATGCCGGCCTGGCCTTGGCCGGTCTCGGAATGGGCGCCTGCGCGCCGAAGGCGCGGGCCCTTGGCACGCCGGCGATCCCCGCTCCAGGCCAGTCGGCGGCCGCCCGTCGGCCGATGGTGCAGCTGCCGCTCGTGCGGGTCTCGGCCGAACGGGTGATTCGGCGCACCGTGGGCCTGAGGCCGCACCGGCCCACCGGCTTCGTGCTGAAATCGGCCGCCCTCGACCACAAGACCCTCATCCACAACTACGGCCACGGCGGCTCCGGCATGTCGCTGTCGTGGGGCACGGCCGCCATGGCGGCCGACATGGCCCTCTCGCACGGCGAGCGGCGCGCCGCCGTGCTCGGGTCCGGCGTCGTCGGGCTCACGACGGCCAGGCAGCTGCAGCGGCGCGGCTTCGCCGTGACCATCTACGCGGCCCACGTCCCGCCCGACGTCACCTCCAACTTCTCGCTGGCGGCCTGGACACCGACCTCCGGACTCGTCGAGTTCTCGAAGCGCACGACGGAGTGGAGCGCGCAGCTCGTGCAGGCGGCCGAGATCGGCTACCGGCAGCTCCAGTTCATGGCCGGACCGCGCTACGGCATCTCCTGGATCACCAACTACGCTCCGACCGAATCGGCCGAGTCGGCCCGCGGCGAGAACGCGTTGCTGCCACGCCACCTCCAAAGCGAGCAGACGCTGCTGCAGCCCGGCGAGCACCCGTTCCCGACCACCTACGCCATCGAGCGCCCGGAACTGCGCATCGAGCCCAACATCTACCTGCCGGCCCTCATGGACGACGTGCTGGCGTTCGGCGGTCAGATCGTCGTTCGCACATTCGAGTCGCCGCGTGACGTGCTGGCGCTCTCCGAGAACCTGATCGTGAACTGCACGGGCCTCGGCGCCAAGGCGCTCTTCGGCGACGACGAGCTGACGCCGCTCAAGGGCCTGCTCGTGCTGTTGCCACCGCAGCCCGACGTCCACTACAGCACGAGCGGCGGCTGGAACATCCCGCCGACCCAGCGCGGGCTGTTCGTCCACATGATGCCGCGCACCGATGGCATCGTGCTCGGCGGCACCTCCGAGCGCGGCGTCTGGTCGACCGAGGTCAACGAGACCGAGGTGCAGCGCATCGTCGACAACCACGTCACGCTCTTCGCGGCGATGCGCGTCCCGGGCCCGGCGGCGCCGTCTACGACCTCGACGCGGCGATGAGCCGTCCAGACCCGTTGGCCGCCCGAGCGGCACGACCGGGCCTGGCGCGTGAGATGGGCCTGCTGGGCCTGGCGGCCACGGGCATCTGCTCGATGGTGGGCGCCGGGCTGAACGTGATCCCGTTCATGATCCAGCGCAACGTCCCCGGCATCGGGCCCAATGTGCTGGCGGCGTTCCTGCTCGCCGCCGTGCCGGCCGTGTTCGCCGGTCTGGCCTACGCCATTCTCGGCTCGGCCATGCCGCGCGCCGGCGGCAGTTACATCTACGCCAGCCGGTCGCTGTCGCCGTATCTCGGCTTCATCGCCTCGTTCTCACAGTGGTTCGCGCTGTCGGTGGCAATCGGCGTCGTGTCGTACCTCATCACGCCGTTCCTGCGCGATATCGCCGTGGCCCTCGAATGGACGGCGGCGGCCGCCACCCTCGAGTCGGGCCTCGTGCGGCTCGCCGTCGCGCTCGGCTTCCTGTGGGCGGCGGCGGGGGTCAACCTTGCCGGCGTGAAGGTCTACACGCGGCTGATGGTGCCGCTCATGTTCCTGACCTTCGCACTCGGTGGTGTGGTGGTGATCGCCGGCTTCTCGCACGAGCAGGCCGAGTTCGTGGCGGCCCTCGCTGCCCGCGGCTCGACGGTAGTGCTCACGGCCGAGGCGGCACCGCTCAGCAGCGTGCTGCTGCCGGCCTCGGCGCTGCTCTTCGCCTCGTTCATCGGCTTCGACTCGATCGCCCAGGCCGGCGGCGAAGCCAGGTTCCCGAGCCGCGACCTGCCGCTTGCCATCTTCATCGCCGTGGGCTCGGTGGCGATCTTCTACTTCCTGTTCACGGCGGCCGTGTATCACGCGGTGCCGTGGCAGTACGTGGCCGCCGAAGCGCAGGTGCACGACGTGACGGCTCCAGGCCTGCTCGGCTACGTGCTGCCGCCGTTCTGGACGGTGGTCATCGTGGCCAGCGCCGCCGTGGCGCTCATCAAGGATCTGCCGGCCATGCTCCTCGGCGTGTCGCGGCTGATGTTCGCCTGGGCGGCGGACGGCATCTTCCCGCAGGTGGTGGCCGCCGTGCACCCCCGTCGCCACACGCCGCACGTGGCCATCGCGGCCAGCGCCGTGATGGCGACACTCGGCGTGCTGGGCAGTCACGTCGCCGGCGACTTCTTCCTCGGCGTCGACATCCTCGTCACCGCGATGCTGGTGAACTTCCTGCTCATGGCGACGGCCGTGCTGGTGCTGCCGTCACGCAACCCGGGGCTCGCCGCCCGCATCTCGGTGCTGCCGGCGCGGGCGCAGCAGGTGGCGGTGGCGGTGGCCGGCGTCCTCGTGCTGGCGCTTTTCCTGGCGGTGCACACGTGGCAAGACCTGACCGGGCCAGCCGCGGCGTGGTATTTCCGATCGACGCCGGTGTGGGTGATTGTGATGGCGCTCGGTACGATCGTCTACGTGCGGGAAGTGCGGGCGCTGGCCGCCCGGGGCGTCGACGTCGCCGCCCGCTTCGCGACGCTGCCGCCCGAGTAGCCTGGAGCGTCTTGCCCGTGTCATCCATCTCCCGCACCACCCTTGCGCCCGGCCTCGAGATCTCGCGCGTCGTCACCGGCCTGTGGCAGATCGCCGACATGGAGCGTGACGGGCGCACCATCGATCTCGATCAGGCGGCGCAGGCGATGGCGCCCTATGTCGACCAGGGTTTCACGTCGTTCGACATGGCCGACCACTACGGGTCGGCCGAAGTCATCGCCGGGAAATGCCGCGCGCTCGGTCTGCCGGCGCGCCTGCAGCTTTTCACGAAGTGGGTGCCCAAACCGGGCCCGGTCACCGCCGCCGACGTCAGGGCCGCCGTCGAGCGGTCGCTGACGCGCCTTCAGGCGCCGGCCATCGACCTGCTGCAGTTCCACGCCTGGAACTACGCCGACCCGTCGTGGCTCGATGCGCTCTATCACCTGCAGGATCTGAAGCGCGAGGGACTCATCCGGCACCTCGGTCTCACCAATGTCGACGCCGCGCACCTGCGCGTCGCGCTCACGAGCGGCATCGAGATCGTGTCGAACCAGGTGAGCTGCTCTCTCATCGACCGCCGCGCCGCGGGCAGGCTCGCCGCCGTCTGTGCCGAGTTCGGCGTGGGCCTGCTGGCCTACGGCACTGTCTGCGGCGGCTGGCTCAGCGAGAAGTGGCTGGGGCAGGACGAACCGGCCTGGGAGCGTGACGGCACCTGGTCGCAGATGAAGTACGGGCGCTTCATCCGCGAGGCCGGGGGCTGGTCCGCCCTGCAGCGCGTGCTCCGTGCCGCCAGCGACGTGGCCGAACGGCACGGCGTCTCGCTCACCAACGTAGCCACGCGGTTCATCCTGGAGCAGCCGGGCGTGGCGGCGGTGATCGTCGGTGCGCGGCTGGGCGAGCGGGCGCACATCGACGACAACCAGCGCCTGTGCTCGTTCCAGCTCTCGGGCGACGACCGGGCCCATCTCGAGGCGGCCATCGCCACGCTCGCACCGATGCCAGGCGACTGCGGCGACGAGTACCGCACGCCGCCGTTCCTCACGGCCTCGGGCGACCTCAGTCATCATCTCGACACGTTCCCGGCGCCCTACGAGGTAAGGCCAGGCCCCAACGGCACGGCGAAGTGCTTCAGCGGCACGCCGTGGGAGGGGCTGGCCGGCTACTCGCGCGCCACCCGCTCGGGATCGCGGATTCATGTCTCGGGCACGACCGCCACCCACGGCAGCCGGCTCATCGGCGGCGCCGATCCGGCGGCTCAGACCCACGCCGCCATCGACAAGATCGCCGGCGCGCTGCAGTCGCTTGGCGGACGCCTCGAAGACGTGGTGCGCACGCGCGTGTTCGTCGCGAACGCGGCGCACTGGGAAGCCGTGTCGCGGGCACACGGCGAGCGCTTCCTTGCCATTCAGCCGGCCAACACGCTGGTCGAAGCGCGGCTCATCGGCGACGAGTATCTGGTCGAGATCGAGGCCGAGGCCGAGGTGCCGTCCGGTTTGTGAGGGTTGTAACGGGGTCTGTCACCGTTACAGTGTGTTGTGTTCGGCCGGAGTCAGTTGTAACGGTGACAGACCCCGCTACAAGCGGCTGGGCCGCACGAAGCGGATCGCCACGCCGACCTCCTCCGGGCACGATAGGATCGCGTCATGCAGATCGGACACACGCCCCTCATTCGCCTCGAACGCGTCATCCCTGACAACGGGGTCGAGATCTGGGTCAAGTGGGAGGGCGCCAATCCGACCGGCAGCATGAAGGACCGGATGGCGCTCTCGATGGTGCAGGGCGCGGTCGGCCGCGGCGAGCTCCCGGCCGGCGGCCGGGTCGTCGAGTACACGGGCGGCAGCACCGGCAGCTCGCTGGCGATGATCTGCGCCGTGCTCGGCTACCAGGCGCACTTCGTGTCGTCGGACGCGATCGCCGAAGAGAAGCTGCAGACGATGCGCGCGTTCGGCGCGCGTCTCGACGTGCTGCCGAGCGAGGGCGGCAAGATCACGCCGGCGCTCATCCAGGCGATGATCGCCCGGACCCGCGAGCTCTCGACCGAACCGCAGACCTACTGGACCGACCAGTTCAACAACCCAGACAACCCGGCCGGCTACCGCGGGATGGCCGACGAGACGATCGAGGCGCTGGGCGGACGCTTCGACGAGTTCGTGATGATGGTGGGCACCTCGGGCTGTTTCTCGGGCCACGCCACGGTCTTCAAGGCGCAGGTGCCCGGCGTGCGCTGCGTGGCGGGCGAGCCGGCGACCAGCCGCGCCCTGAGCGGGGTCACGCCGCTCTCGGGCCATCGCATCGAGGGGACCGGCGTTGGCTTCGCGCCGTCGAACCACCGAGCCGATCTCACCGATGCCGTGGTGGCCGTGAGCGACGCCGATGCCTTCGCCATCGCCCGCCGTCTGGCGCGCGAGGAGGGCATTTTCGGCGGGATTTCGTCGGGCGCCAACGTGTGGATCGCGCTCGAGCGGGCCAGGGCGCTGCCGGCCGGCGCGCGCATCGTCACCACCATCTGCGATACCGGTCTGAAGTACCTCGCCGGCGATCTCTACCGCGACTGAGGTGCCGCCGACCGCCGTGACGCCCGCCGCCGTGCCGGTCACGCTCTGGCTCTCGTGCCACGTCGACTATGCGTGCCGTCACAGCGGCGCCTGCTGCCGCGCCGGCTGGCCGCTGCCCGTCGAGACGGGGGCCGTTCCCGCGATCGGGGCCGCGGTCGCGAGCGGCCGCCTGGTCACGGTGGATCGCGCTGTGGTTTGGTTGCGCGAGACGGCCGACGCGCCCGACGACATCGCCGGCACGTTCCGCCTCGCCGAGGGCGGCTGCGTCTTCCACGTTTCGACGCCGGCGCCCGGGCGAGGCCACCAGCACGAGCGACACTGCGCCGTGCACGCCACGCTCGGTCACGCGGCGCTGCCGGCAAGCTGCCAGCACTTCCCGCGCGTGTGTCTCGTGGACGCCCGCGGCGTGCGCGTGTCGCTCTCGCACTTCTGTCCGACGGCGGCGGCGATGCTCGTCGACGATCCCCGACCCGTGTCGATCGTGCACGGCCCCAGGCCGGTGCCGGGCGTGGCGGTGCCGGAAGGCCTCGACGCCCGCGACCAGCTGCCGCCACGGCTGAACGACCGCGTGCTGATGGACCTCGACGCGCTCAGCGCCTGGGAAGCCCACGTGGTCGGCGCGCTGGCCGGACCCGATGCGTGGCCCGGACGGGCAGAGGACGTCGTGACGCGGCTCGCGCACCAGGCCGCCCATCTGGCGCGCTGGACGCCCGGTGCCAAGTCACTCGAAGACACGGTTGGCGGGCTGCACGCCGACACCCCGTCTGGCAGCGATGGTGCCGCCGCCGAATGGTCGGCCGACTCGGCGTTTGCGCTCGTTGGTGACGCCTGCCGCGCTCCCTGGACCTGGCCGGCGCCGCCGCCGCACCTGGCCGCCCTCGACCTAAGCTGCGTGGCGCCTGTGTGGGCCGAGGTTGCGCCGGTCGTGCGCCGGTATCTTGCCGGCAAGGCGTTCGGCGCATGGATGACGTATCACGCCGATGCGGCCCGCGGTCTGGTGGCGTGGCTGGGCGTGGCGCTGACCGTACTGCGAACGGAGTGTGCCCGCGCCTGCCAGGGCGACCGGCGCCGCCTCGATCGCGACCTTCTCCTGACGGCGGTGCGCCAGGCCGACCTCCTGCTCGTGCACTACGCCGACAGCGCCGCACTCGCCGTGGCCATCGCCCGCGGGCAGCCGCGCCGCTGAGCGCGCGCCAGCGCTTGACTCCCGTCACGCCGTGGCCCACGATGCCACAACCGATCAGGGAGATACCGATGCTGCCACGCCGCAGACTGCTGCAATCCGCGCTCGCCGGCCTCGCGCTGCGCTCGTCCAGCCGCGCTGCGGCGGCGCAGACGCCGTTCGGCGACGGCGACCGCCCGCGTCTCGTGGCGTTGGCCGACGCCGTGCTGCCGCAGGAACTCGGCGCCGAAGGCCGCGCCCGCGCCGTCGACCAGTTCCTCCGCTGGACGCGCGACTACAGGGCCGGGGCCGACCGCGATCACGGCTACGGTGTGACGGCGCTAGGCACGCTGCCGGCGTCGCCGGCCGAACAGTATCCGGCGCAGCTTGCCGACCTCGACCGTCGCGCCGGCGGTGCCTTCACGTCCCTGACACTCGCCGGGCGGCAGCGTGTGGCGCGCGAGGCGATCGTCGCCGCCGTCGTGCGCGAGCTGCCGGCGCGGCCCAGCGGCGGCCACATCGCCACCGATCTCATGAGTCACTACTTCCACAGCGCAGTCGCCAACGACCGCGCCTACGGGCGGGCCATCGGCCGCGGCGCCTGCCGCGCGCTGGCCGGTTCCGACGCGCGTCCGGCCGTGCTGTCGCCGGGGACGGGAGGCCGGTGATGGCGCGCCACGACGCCGACGTCGTCATCATCGGCGGCGGCATCTCGGCCGCGCTGCTCGCCTGGCAGCTCTCGGAACGCCGGCCCGGCACGTCGATCATCGTGGTGGAAGCCGGCGATCGGATGTTCGATGCGAAGAAACGCTGGGAGCAGCGGCGGCGCCTCCAGGAATACGGCGAAGGGCCGTGGCCCGGTGACGTCGTCGCCGATCAGTCGGCGCAGGGCATCATCTCGCGCTCGATGGTCGTCGGAGGATCGGCGATGCACTGGGGCGGCGTGACCAACCGCTTCTCGGAAGAAGACACGCGGCTCAGGTCGATGTTCGGCCTGGCGGTCGACTGGCCCATCACCTGGACCGAGCTCGAGCGTTACTACTGCGAGGCGGAACGGCGGATCGGCGTCTCCGGCGATCCGAGCCCGCTGCCCGAGGACGCCAGGTCGGAGCCGTATCCGATGCCCGGCCTGCCGCTGTCGTGGAACCTGCTGCAGCTGAAGGCGTGGGGTGAGAAGAGCGGCATCCCGTTCTGGGGCACGCCACAGGCGAAGAACTCGCGTCCCTACGACGGACGCGGTGAGTGCACACGCTGCAACACGTGCTCGGTCTGTCCGACCGAGGCTCGTTACGCGCCCGATGCGACGTTCAAGCGCCTGCTGGCAGCCAAGGCCATCACCTTGCACGACCGCACGATCGTGCGCCGGCTCGGCGCCGCCGACCTCGGCGGGCGCACGCCGAAGATCGAGGTCGCCCACGGGCTGCATCGTGACCGCCCGGACGAGGTGGTCGAATACCGCGCCAAGATCTTCGTGGTGGCCTCGGGCTACACCTGGAGCTCGCATCTGCTGCTGCTCTCGGGTTCCACGCGCTTCCCGAACGGGCTGGCGAACTCCTCAGGCCTGGTCGGCAAGTACATGAACGGACACGCCTTCATCCAGACCCAGATCGAACTCGACGCCGAGGTCTATCCCGGCATGAACGAGCAGCACAGCCTGATCTCGCGGCAGTTCTTCCGCGCCGAGACGGCGAAGCCGTTCGTGCGTCACGATCTACGCGTGTGGGAGAGCCCGGTCAACCGCGAGGCGCGGCTGCGCGATGAGGCCGGCAACATCCTGCTCGGCGACGGCGTGATGGCCGACTGGCGGTCGCGCACCAAGCGGGCCACTGCGCGCGTCAGGGCCTACTACGACGTGCATCCCGACCGGGCCAGTGAGCTGACGCTCGACCCGGCCACCAAGAACATGTACGGCGATCCGCTGCCCAAGATCGTGCACCGCGCCGACGCCGCCTCGGAGTCGAGGCGGCAGGCCACCGTGGAGCACGTGCGTGGCGTCTTCGAACGGCTGGCGAAGCACAACAACGCCAAGATGCATCCGCTCGACTTCGGCACCTACTGGGACCATCCCGGCGGCGGTTGCCGCATGGGTAGCGATCCGGCCACCAGCGTGACCGACAGCTACGGCAAGACACACGACCACGAGAATCTGTTCGTCGTGGGCGCGCCCACAGTGCCGACGGCCGGCTGCACGAACGGCACGCTGACGTTTTCCGCGCTCACGCTACGGTCGGCCGACCACATCGCGGAGGCCCTCGGCGGCGCCCGCACGGAGGCAGCGAAATGACACGGAACGTGCTGATGAATCTCGTGGCCCTGACGGCGGCGGCCACGCTCACCACGGCGTGCGCTCCGGGGAGCAACGTCGAAGCGCAGGCGCCCACCTCGTCGCCGCCGGCCCGGCCCAACCCGCTTCCCGGGGTCACCAAGAGCCTCGATGAACTCAGGGCCGAGATGTTCCACGTCGGCGCGGGCAAACGACTCAAGCCGGCCGAGTGGCCGGGCGGCAATCGCGTGGCGGTCGCGCTGTCGTTCGACGTCGACAACGCCACGATGGCGCTCTCGCAGGGCAATCTCGACTACGAGGTGCTGTCACGCGGCGAGTACGGCGCCGTCGACGGTCTGCCGCGTCTGCTGCGCCTGCTCGATGCGCACAAGGTGCCAGCCTCGTTCTTCATCCCGGCCGTGAGCTCACTGCTGCACCCGCAGATGATTCCCGACATTCTGTCGAAGAACATGCACGAGATCGGCATCCACGGCTGGATCCACGAGCGGCTGCCCACCCTGAACGACGAGCAGGAGGAGCAGCGCCTGCTCGACCAGTCGATCGAGACGCTGACCAAGGCGATGGGGAAGCGGCCCGTCGGCTACCGCGCGCCGTCGTGGAAGTTCAGCAAATACACCTTGGCCCAGATCAAGGCCGCCGGTTTCCTCTACGACAGCAGCCTGATGGCGAGTGACGACGCCTACGAGATCAACCTCGACGGCCAGCCGACCGGCCTGGTGGAGCTGCCCATCGAGCGCATCGTCGACGACGCGCCGTATTTCGGCGCGGCCGATGGCTCGATGCCCTCTCCGGAGCACGTGCTCGAGGTGTTCACCTCGGAGTTCGACGTGGCCTGGGAGGAGCGCGGCCTCTACGTGCTCACCATGCACCCGCACATCATGGGCCACCGCTCGCGCGTGGCCGTGCTCGACCGGCTCATCAAGCATATGAAGGGCAAGGGCGGCGTGTGGTTCGCCACCCACGAGGACATCGCGAAGCACTTGAAGGGGATGCTGAGCGCCGGCACCAACTGACGGCTATGGGGCGCGCTGTTGGCGCCAGCGGGTGGGCGTGGCGTCTCCCGTCGGCTCACCTTCGCCCCGGCATGCCGGGGCGACTCTGGTGCTGTGGAATGCTGCCCCGCAGGCATGGAGGACCGGCAGAACTGTCGGCCCGCGTCCCCGCCGACCAGCCGTTGGCGCAGGGCCGCCCCCTTCGTCCGGCGGAGATGATCGTGCAGCGTCAGTTGGCGAAGCCGGAGGAAGAGGGCGGCCCTACGCCAACGTCGCGGCGCTACTCGCGCGGCGGCTTGGCCACCTTCACCGTGAACTGCTCGCCGCGGATCGACGCGCCCTTCATCGCCTTCAGGACCTGCCCGGCGGCATCGGCCGCCACCTCGACCAGCGACGAATGCGGCAGGATCGTGATGGCGCCGAGCTCGCGCGAGGTGATGCCGGCTTCGCCGGTGATGGCGCCTACGAGGTCGCCGGGGCGTACGCCTTGCGTGCGGCCTACGCTGAACGAGAGCACCACGGCGTTGGCGAGCGAGGCGGCTTCGCGCGGGCGCGCTGGACGCGCCTCGCGCGGCGCGTAGGGCCGCTCGGGCTTGGGGCCACGCGCCGCGGGCCGGCGCTCGTAATCGCCCTCGTTGCGGGCCGGACCCGGGCGGTCGCCACGGTCGTCCCGTCGTGGCGGACGGCGGTCGTCCTCGTAGCGGCGGGGAGCGCGCCGTGAGTCGTCGAAATCCTGCCGCGGCCCCCGAGCGAAGCGGTCGGGGGGCGGGGCCTGGTCGGGCTCGTTGCCGGCGGCTGTCTCGCCGGCGGCATGAAGCAGCGCCACGGCAGCCGCGGCGATGTCGGTCATGTCGAAATCGGCGGCCAGGGCCTGCACGAGCGCGCGCGTCTCATCGAGATCGCCGGCGGCGATGCGTGTCGTGAGCGCCTCGCGGGTGGCTTCGAGGCGCCGCGCCTTGAGCGCCGAGAGCGTCGGCAACGTCGCGATGTCGATCTTCTGCTTGGTGACGTTCTCGATGAAGCGCAGCGTGCGCTGCTCGCGCGGATCGACCAGCGTGATCGCCACGCCCTCACGGCCGATACGTCCCGTGCGGCCGATCCGGTGGACGTAGACTTCGGGCGCGGTCGGGATGTCGTAGTTGATGACGTGCGACACGTGGTCGATGTCGAGGCCGCGGGCGGCCACGTCGGTGGCCACCAGCACGTCGGCCTTCTCCGAGCGGAACATCTGCATGACGCGGTCGCGCTGCCGCTGATCGAGCCCGCCGTGCAACGCCTGCGCGCCGTAGCCGTGCGATTTCAGGGTGTCGGTGAGCTCGTCCACTTCGAGGCGCGTGCGGCAGAAGACGATGGCCGACGTCGGATCCTCGAATTCCAGGATACGGCCGAGGGCGAAGCCCTTCTGGCCACGGGCCACGATGTAAGCCTCCTGGCGGATCTGCGGCATCTTTCCGGCCGCGCGCTTCTCGGCCTTCACCGTGATGCGCTCGGGGTCGTTCAGATGTCGCTCGGCAATCGAGGCGATGCGCGGCGCCATGGTGGCGGCAAACAGCGCCGTCTGCCGCGTATCGGGCGTGGCCGTGAGAATCGCCTCCAGGTCGTCGGCAAACCCCATGTCCAGCATCTCGTCGGCTTCGTCGAGCACGAGGATCTCGAGCGCCGACAGATCGAGGGTGGTGCGGCGCAGGTGGTCGAGCGCGCGGCCGGGCGTGGCCACTACGATCTGGACGCCGCGGCGCAGCGCCCGGATCTGCTGGTCCATCGGTGCGCCGCCGTAGAGCGGCACGACCGTGAGCGCCGTCTTCTTCGCGTACTTGTGGACGGCCTCGGCGACCTGCATCGCCAGCTCGCGCGTGGGCACGAGGATGAGCGCGCGGGGCACGCCCTTCTTCGCTGCCGGCGTCTCGAGCAGGCGGTGCAGCATCGGCAACACGAACGCGGCGGTCTTGCCGGTGCCGGTGCCGGCCTGACCGATGATGTCCTGGCCGGTCAGGAGCACCGGGATGGCGGCGCGCTGGATGGGGGTCGCTTCTTCGTAGCCGAGCGCCGTGACGGCCTTGACGATGGCGTCATCGAGGCCGAGGGCGGCGAATCCAAGCTGAGGTGGGGCGTCAGAGGTAGTGGTCAACAGTCGATTGTACTCCGCTCCACCCGCCAGCCGACGCCTTGTCCGATGTCATGCCGGTGGCTCGGGCCGCCCGACGACCGTGTCGGGCCGCCCGCCAATTGTCCCGGGCCGCCCCACCATAGCCCCGTAGAGCCGCGCCAGGGCGGCCTCGGCATCGCCCCGGCCGGTGTGTACGGGCGACATCTGGATGACGGTGCTGCGCGGCGAGACCAGCCAGCGAAAGCGCCCGCGCGCCGGCAGGTCGCCGAGCGGTCCGGCGCCAGGTCCGCCGACGCACACGGCGGGAATCGTCGCCAGCGCCGCGGCGACGGCCTCGAGGTCGATCGCGGGGTCGAGCACGAGCAGGCGCGACAGGTCGGCGTCGATCCTCGCCTCGAGGTAGTCGGCGTCCACGGCCGAGACGATGACGCCGACGTTCATCCGCTCGCCGCGCTCCACGCGCGGCACGACACGAATGATCGCGTAGTCGTAGGTGCCGTCAGCGGGCACGCGCGGCCTCCGCGGCGAAGGCGCGAGGCAACGCGAGACGCTCGCGAAAGTAGCGCGCGTAGGCTTCGCGCGTGGTGGCGGCGTTGCCGTCGAGCCAGGCGTCCGGTACCCACTCGAGGATCGTGTCGACGACACCGCCAGCGAGGGCCGCCGCGAGGCCCCCGTCTTCGCTCATGACGCTGTGCGTGCGGTGCCGCAGCACGTGCGTGGCGATCTTCGCGAACGGATCGCGGGCGCGGGCGCCTTCCTCCTGCCAGCCATGAGCGTGGTGGAAGAACAGCGTGGCGCCGTGGTCGATGAGCCAGGGGCGCCGGTGCCACATCAGCATGTTGGTGTTGCGCGCGGTACGGTCGACGTTGGTCACCAGGGCGTCGAACCAGACGATGCGCGCCATGAACGCAGCATCGAGTGTGTGCACGAGCGGATCGAACGCGACCGACCCCGGCAGGTAGTCGAGCGCCAGATTCAGTCCGGCGCTGTCGTGGATGAGCTGATGGATCTCCGGATCCGGCTCGGTTCGCGCCAGTTCCTGCTCGAGTTCCGCAAATACGATCTCGGGCACGGGCAGCCCCAGTGCTCGCGCGATCTCGCCCGACACGAGCTCCGCGACCAGGGCGCGCGGCCCCTGCCCGGCACCGCGGAACTTCAGCACGTAGAGCCCGTCGTCATCGGCCTCGACGATCGCCGGCAGCGACCCGCCTTCGCGCAGCGGCGTCACGTAGCGTGTGACTCGGATGGTTCGCGGGCGGACCACGACGTCATTGTGGCATGGGCGGCGGCGCCTCGGGCCGCTCGAGTCTGGCCGCGCGTACGTGCGGCCAGCGGTCGCTCGACCCGCGGGGCCGTCGGCCGCGGCGCGACCCTAGTGCGCGAGCTCGGCGAGGAACTCGCGGACGCGACGGGCGTTGGTGCCGAGGTCGCTGCGCCCCAGGCGCGACACCGAGCGCATGTCGATGCGGCTCGTGCTGTCGGGCAGGGCGCTCACCCGCAGCGCGACGTCATCCTTGAAGCGAAACCAGTAGGTGGTGTCGGTGGCTTCGATGCGCCGCGCTGCCTCGTCGGCCGCCACCACCTCCCAGCCGCGGGCGCCCACCAGGTCGAGCGCCCGGCGATAGGCCTCGGCGGGGGGCAGCGGCAGGAACAACGGTCGAATTTCTGGATAGGCCGCGATCTGCTGATTGATCGTCTCGGCCGGAAGATCGAGTCCGTTCGGCGACTGGAGCTGGCGGCGAAGCGCGGCCACTTCCACGTACTGCGGCGGTGTCACGATGTCGGTCGTGATGTCGTGAATGGCAGGCACGGCGCGCGCCGCCTGCTGGAACCGCCACGGGAAGTAGAGGCTCGTGAGCCCGAGAACCAGCGCAAAGGCGGCCGTGCGCCTGGCGCCGCCGCGACCCCAGGCCAGGCCCGCGAGCGCCAGCACCGTGGCCGCGATGCCGCCGTACGAGCCCCATGCAAAGAGCTGGCCGAGCGCCGTGCCGAGCGACAGCCAGCCCGAGCGGTAGCCGGGCCCGGTCATGGCGAGCAGTGCCAGCGAGACGATGCCGACGAGAAGGGCGAGTCTGGCGAGTCCCTGACCGCGGGTCTTGGGCATCGGCCGTTTATATCACCCGCCACCGGCGCGCGCGTGGAAGGTGGTGCGACGCCAGCCGCTCAGCGGCCCGTTCCGCGCCGGCCTTTCCGGCCCAGCCGCGCGACGATGCCGTACTCGCCCTTGGTGACCGGCTGCACCGAGAGACGGCTGCCCTTCTGCGTGACCATCATCGCGTCGAGGCCCTTGGTGACCTTGAGCGTCGAGAGCGGGACCACGGCGGGGAAGCGCTCCACGAACTCGATGTCGACCATGAACCAGATGGGCGCCGAGGGCCGCGCCTTCGGATCGAAATACTCATGGCTCTTGGTCCAGGCCGAGTGGTCGGGATAGCCGGCCCGCGCGATCCGCGCCAGCCCGGTCACGCCCGAGGGCTCGGCGTTCGAGGCGTAGAAGAGCACCGGATCGCCCACCTGCATGTCGTCGCGCATGAAGTTGCGCGCCTGGTAATTGCGCACGCCCTCCCAGCTCGTGACGCCGTCGTCGGCCAGGTCGTCGATGGTGTAGGCGCTCGGCTCGCACTTCATCAGCCAGTAACGGGATGCCACGACACCATTGTGCCGGAACTCCTCGCCGGCGGCACAGTCTGCGGGCGGGGCGCTGCAAGACAAAGGCCCGCCCTCGACACGAGGGCGGGCCTTCCGGAGAACCACAGGGAAAGATCTTATCGTCGAGTTGACACAGGTTCTTCCAGGTCAGAACCGCACCAGCAGCGTGGCCTGCGCGGCGCGCGCGGCCTGCTGGTTGCGGAACTGCAGATAGTTCGCCGTGTTGAACACCTCGTTGGCGCCGCTGTAGTTGTACTGCGAGTAGTTGCCCGCGTTCAGGGCGTTGAAGATCGACACACCGGCCACGACTTCACGGCTGCCGCCGAGCTTGACGGTCTTGTTGAAGGTGAGCCCCAGGGTCTTGATGGCGGGCGCCTGCACCTGGCCGTCGCCGCGCGTCGCGTTCACGAAGCGCATGCGGGTCGCCAGCGGATTACTTTGCGTGGTGCCGTTGGCCAGGCGCACCGACGTTGGACCAAAGACCGCCAGCTGCGGATCCCCTGCCGGCAGCTGCGTCACGATCGGCCCCGACCACGGGCCGGCGAGGACGGTGTAGCTGGCGGCGACGGTGACCCCCCACGGCGCGATGTAAGAGCCACCGAAGCGCATCGAGTACTTCTGCCACGTCGGTCCGTAGGTGTGCACCGTCGTGCCGGTGGCGATCGGCAGGCTGTTCTCTTCGTTGTTGCCACGCGGCATGTAGATGAGCGCATCGCTCGGGAAGGCGTCCGGCTGGATGAACCGCGCCGGATCGGTCGGGTTCCAGGTGCCGCCGAACTGCTGCCACTGCCGGTTGACGCCGGCCATGAGCTGGAAGTTGTTGGCCATGTTCTTGGCGATTGTCACTTCCAGCGCCCGGTAATCGAGCGTGCTCCACTTGTTGTTCTGCTGCTGGAAGATGATGCCGCGGTTCGGATCGATGGCGCCGAAGCCGCCGAACGGTTGATTCGGGCCGCTCGGGTAGATGCCGTTGATGTCGACCCGCGCCCAGTTGTCCTTGTAGGTGCGGCTGATGCCGGCGATATCCACGCTGATCTGGCTCGGAAACTGGCGGCGCAGCCCGACGATGAACTCGTCGACGTAGGGCTGGTTGAGGCCGTCGGCGAACTCGTAGTCGGCAATCGAGGCCGTGCGCGCCGGGGTGGCGACGACGCGCTCGAAGGTGCCGTCGCCGTCGAAGTCGTACTCGTCGCGCTGGCCGGCGGCCTCGGAGGCGCCGAAGAGCGTGATGGCGTCGCGGCCCATCACCTGTTCGTGCACCCGCACGGCGCTGCCGCGCAGGACGGTGCGGGCGTCCTTGGTCAGCTGGTACGAGAAGCCGAAGCGCGGCCCGATCTCGGTGCTCTGCTGACGCGTGATCTTGAACACGTCGTCGTAACGCCTCACGAAGTCGGCGCGCACGCCCAGGCTGATGCTGAGGCGACCGTTCGGCCGCCACGAGTCCTGCAGGTAGATGCCGATGTCGCGATCGCGGGCCTGGCGCGTGGTCAGCGTCGTGGGCGTGATGTAGCGGCGGTGGAACGGAATCGTTCCGGCGCCGATGTTGTTGAGATCGCGCAGCCGCTGTTCTTCCAGCACGAAGCCGTCGTTGACGTAGTTGGTCTGCTGGTCGTAGCGGTTGCGAGGCGCGGCGAAGATGCCGGTCTGGAACTGGTGGTTACCGAACCAGCCGTCCTTGAAGTAGGTCAGATCGGCCCGGATGATGACCTGCGAGGCCGGCTGATAGGCGTACGACTGGAGGTTGCCGCCCTCGAGGATACGGCCCGTGCCCTGCAGGGTGGCGCCCGACACGGTGGCGTTGTTGTGGATGATGATCTGAGGGCCGGTGAGTCCGAGCTGCGTGAAGGTGTCGGCGTCGGAGCCGCCCTTGCCGTTGTACGACGCCGTGAGCGTCGTGGTGACGCTGCCGCCCCATACCGACGTGACCTTGCCGCTGTAGAGCGGTCCGCCTGTCGACTGCGCCTGAATCGACTCGTAGTTGTACTCGCGGTCACCGGTCAGCACCAGACGGTCACGTTGATAGAAGGCCTGCAGGTCGTGCCGCCCGGCGCGCGTCGTGACCTTGACGAACGGCTGCCAGCTCTCGCTGTCGTTGTCGAAGAGCGCCGCGCCCGGCTTGAACGCCTGGATGCGGTCCACTTCGGCCGACGTCCGGCTGATGCCGCTCGAGGAGAGCGAGCGCCGGAGGGCGGCGAAGAACCACGCCTTGTCACGTGCGATCGGCCCGCCCAATGCGCCGTCGAACTGCCGCACGTAGGCGGTCGTCGGCGTGCCGCCGCTGCCTGGCTTGCAGCCGGGTGCCGTCGTACAGTTATCGACATTGTTGCCGTTCCAGTTGTACGGCTGGTAGGCCCCGGCGCCGCTCCCTCTGAACGAGTTGCCGCCGCTCTTGGTGATGATGTTCATCACCAGCCCGACGCCCATCGGCTCCGCCGCGTCGACGCCGCCGGTCTTGACCTGCGTATCCGCCACCATGTCGGCGCCCATCGACACGTAGGTGAGCTGCGCGTCGTGGTAGTTGCTGGCGATCGTGCCCTCGAGCTGCAAAACGTGCGCGAAGTGCTCGGTGGCGTGGCCGAAGTAGACCTGGCGGCCGCTGCCATCGTCGAAGCCGCGCGAGATGACGCCGGGCGTGAGCTCCAGGAAGTCGCTGTAGTTGCGGCGGGCCTGGATGGGCATCAACCGTTGGAACTCGCCGTCGATGTTGAGGACGTTGCTGGCCTTGTCCACCTCGATCATCGGCGAGTCGGCGGTGACGGTGATGGTCTCCTGCAGCGTGCTGAGCTGCATCTGGACGTCCACCTGGAACGTTGCGCCGGCCCGGAGCAGGATGCCGGGCCGTTCGAACGTCGCGAAGCCGGTGAGTTCGGCGGTGAGCGTGAACGTGCCGGGCGGCAGGTTGAGCACGCGGTACTCGCCCTGCGCGTTGGTGACCCCCACCTGCGGGCCGAGCATGGTGGGTGAGGTGACCGTCACCGTGACGCCGGGCAAGACCGCACCCTGCGCATCCGTGATGATTCCCCTGAGACCCCCGAGACCCTGTTGAGCGGAAGCGGCCGTGGCGCATCCAACGATGAGGGCCGCGGCGACGAACCGGAATACGAGCTTCATGACAGTCCTCCGAAACGCAAGCGCTTGCGAGACGACCGAAGTGCAACTACGAACGCCGCGTGTCCCCGGGGGGCGGGAAGCGGTTTCGCCACCGCCGAGTATAGGGCCGGTGGCGCCGGCACACGAAGTGATCCTGCAAGGCCGTCTACGCTCGACCTGCGCTACACTCCGGCGATCCGTCGCCGTCTCTCTGGAGGGTGTGTCATGACCCGCTATCGTTTCGTCCTCGTGGCGGTCCTGCCGCTGCTCGTTGCACCGGCCGCCGCGTTCGCGCAGCGGCCCATGTCGATCGTCGATCTCATCGGCATGCCGGCTGTGAGTGCCCCCCAGCTCTCGCCCGACGCCACGGCGGTGGCGTTCGTTCAGGCCGACGCCGACTGGGCGGCGAACAAGCGCATCAGCCACATCTGGCGCGCCCGGGTCGACGGCACGGCCGCGACCCAGCTCACCTATGGCGAAGAAGGTGAGAGCGGGCCGCAGTGGGCGCCCGATGGCCGGCACCTGGCGTTCATCGGCAAGCGGGCGGGCGCCGACGTCGCGCAGCTCCACCTCCTGCCGATGGCGGGCGGCGAAGCGCAGGTGCTCACGTCGCATGCGACGGCGGTGAGCAACCCGGCCTGGTCGCCCGACGGCCGGTGGCTCTACTTCCTGGCCGCCGATCCGAAACCCGAGGAGCAGCTTGCGCGCGAGAAGGCGAAGGACGATGTCTTTGCCTTCGACGAGGATTTTGAGCAGCGGCACCTGTGGCGCATCGATGTGACGACGCGCGCCGAGTCGCGGGTGACCAGCGGCGACTTCTCCGTGCTGAATTACGAGCTGTCGCGCGACGGCGCGAAGATCGCGCATCACCGGGCGCCGAGTCCGAACTTCGGCGACGGCGGTCAGAGCGAGGTGTGGTTGATGGACGCCGCCGGCGGCGGCGCGCTGGCGCTCACGAAGAACGCGGTGTCTGAAAGCAACGCCAGCGTCTCGCCGGACGGCAGCCAGGTGCTGTTCCTCTCGCAGGCCAACGAAGCCTTCGAGACCTACTACAACGCCAATCTCTTCATGGTGTCGGCGGCGGGCGGCCAGGCGCGCGACCTCACGAAGGAGTTCGGCAACGAAGTCACCGACGCCGCGTGGTCGAAAGACGGCCGGGCCATCTTCTTCATCGCCAACATGGGCGTGCACAGTCAGTTGTTCGAGATGCCGGCCGCCGGCGGCGCGCCGAAGGCACTCACGTCCGGCAACCACGCGCTCGGCGGCTGGAGCTATGCCCCGGCGAGCGGCCGGCACATCTTCACCAAGGACGACCCGGCCAATGCCGGCGACGTCTTCACGACGACCACCGGCGCCATCACGCAGGTGAGCCACGTGTTCGACCGCTACGCGACGGAATTTCGCCTGCCTCGTCAGGAGAAGGTGGCGTGGAAGGGCGCCGACGGCGTGACCGTCGAAGGCGTGCTCTTCTATCCGCTCGATTACCAGCAGGGCCAGCGCTATCCCCTGGTGGTGCAGACGCACGGTGGCCCGCAGGCGTCCGACAAGTTCGGCTTCGGCCGTTGGAGCAACTACACGCAGGTGCTGGCGGCCAAGGGCTACGTCGTGCTGCAGCCGAACTATCGGGGTTCGACCGGTTACGGTGACGCGTTTCTGCGCGACATGGTCGGCCACTACTTCGTGAATGCGCACCTGGACGTGATGACCGGCGTCGATCACCTGATTGCCATCGGGCTGGTGGACGGCGACCGCATGGCCAAGATGGGCTGGAGCGGCGGCGGCCACATGACCAACAAGATCATCACCTTCACCAACCGCTTCAAGGCGGCTGCCTCTGGAGCCGGCGCCGCCAACTGGATCTCGATGTACGCGCAAAGCGACGTCCGCACTTACCGCACGCCCTGGTTCGGCGGTACGCCGTGGCAGGCCAACGCGCCGATCGACACCTACTGGGAGCACTCGCCGCTGAAGTACGTGTCGAAGGTGACGACACCGACCATCTTCCTGGTCGGCGGCGAGGACGTGCGCGTGCCGCCGCCGCAATCGGTCGAGATGTACCGGGCGCTCAAGAGCCTGGGCGTGCCCACGCACCTCTACATCGCACCACGGGAACCCCACGGCTGGGGCGAACTCCGGCACGAGCTCTTCAAGGCGAATGTCGAGCTCGACTGGTTCGAGAAATACGTCACCAAGCGGCCGTACGCGTGGGAGAAAGCGCCGGGCGTTGACGCCGCCCCGGCCACGGCGACCGCGTCCCGGCAGCCGTAGGGCGAGCGCCGTAGGCCTCAGCGCTCCTTCGCGTTCGACGCGTGCGGTTCACCCATGCTGGCGCGCTATTCTGCCCAGGATTGTGAGTCGGAGGGCGACGGCTAGTCGCTGGGAATGCCGAGGAGCAAGCGGTTCTTCGGAGTGATCGGCTCGGGAATGGTCTGCGTCCACACCCGGTAGCCGCGCGCCTCGAGGCGTATCGCTCGAAGCGTGTCGATGGCGAGCGGGACGTCCATCCAACCCGTGAGTGGCCCGGCCTGACACGTCCCGGCGTCGTGGCAGCAGGGCAGCACTGCCACCCGTGCCCGGGCCGTCGCGGCAGCCTCCAGCGCGCGGTCCGTCAGTGCGCCGCAGGCATGGCTGGACACGACGACGTCGTCCGGGCCGAGTGCGACGTCACCGAGTGGCCGGCGCTCGTAGCGCACGCGGCCGGCCAGCCGCGACCAGGCGGCCACCATCGCATCGTGCAGCGCGCGAGCGGAGGGCGGGACGTGCGGGTCGACGACCACGGCCTCGGGCGAGGTGTCGTCGAGCAGCAGCATCAGGTGCGCCAGCAAACCGTGCCCGCCGGCCACGTCCACCACGCGGCCGCCACGGCAGCGGCGCCTCACTCGTCGCGCCACCTCCCACGCCTCGTAGAGTTCCTTGCGGGGCAGCGCTCCAGCGGCACAAACCGCACGGCCCACGCGATCGAAGAGCCCGTCGCCCGGGAAGCGGCCGAGGTCGTGATGCGTGAGGCGCTCTTTCGAACCGGGCGAGAACGACACGTCCGCTACAACCGTCCCATCAACCCCAGCAGGCCCGTCGTGAACCACGGCACGTAGGTGATGAGCAGCACGCCGACGGCGAGCACGCCGAGCATCGGTAACGTCGCCGCCGCCACTTCCATGAGCGGCTTGTTGAAGCGGTACGACGCCAGGAACAGGTTCAGGCCCACCGGCGGCGTGAGGTAGCCGAGTTCCAGGTTGGCGATGAAGATGATGCCCAGGTGCACGGGGTGCACGTCGTAGGCGAGGCCCAGCGGCACGAGCAGCGGCGCCACGACGAAGGTGGCGCTGAAGATGTCCATCATCGCGCCCACCACGAGCAGGAAGCCGTTGAGCGCCAGCAGGAACGCCCAGCGCGACGAGATGTGCTGCTGGGTCAGTTCGAGCAGGCGCCCTGGGACGTCGGCGTCGATCATCCAGCTCGTGAGGCCGACGGCCACGCCCAGGATGAGCAGCACGCCGCCCACGGTGGAAGAACACTCCGCCGCCACGCGGCTGATGTCCTTGCCGATCGTGAGGTCGCGGTGCACGACCACCTGCGTGAAGAAGGTATAGAGCGCGCCAATCGCTGCCGCTTCCACCGTGGTGGCAAATCCGCTGAAGAGCGAACCCACGATGACGACCGGCAGCAGCATCTCCCACTTGGCCGCCCACAGCGCCGCCACGGCTTCACTCACCGCGAAGGCCGGGCGCGGCACCTGCCGCGTGAGGGCGGCGCGGATGCCCCAGGCCGACGTCATGCCGATGAGCAGCACGCCGGGCACGATGCCGCCGATGAACAGGTCTTCGATGGGTGACTGCGCGACGATGCCGTAGAGGATGAGCGGCAGGGCGGGCGGCAGCAGCAGCCCCAGCGAACCGGAGGCGGTGAGCAGGCCGAGCGAGAACTTCTCGCCGTAGCCGTCCTTGACGAGCGCCGGGAAGAGCAGCCCGCCGAGCGCGAGAATCGTCACGCCGGAGCCGCCGGTGAAGACGGTGAAGAACGCGCACAGCATGGCGCAGACGACCGCCGTGCCGCCCGGGAACCAGCCGAAGAGCCCGCGGAAGACCCGCAGCAGCCGTTGCGGCGCGCCGCCCTCGGCCAGCAGCACGCCGACCAGCGTGAAGAGCGGAATCGAGGCCAGCGTGGGCTTGGTCGAGAGCTGATAGGTCTGGATGAGGATGGCCGAGCCTGGCACGCCCTCCGACAGGAACAGGATGGCGGCCGCGCCGCCGAGCAGCGCGAAGATCGGCGCGCCGGCGAACCCGCCGATGATGAGCGCCAGCAGCCACCATCCGTAGGAGTTGGCGCCACCTGGCAAGGCCGCCTGCACATCGTTCTCGATGTTCGGGTTGAGTGGCGCCGTCCAGTGGAAGGGCAGCGCGGCTCCCAGCCAGAGGCCACACACGACCCCCGCCACCGCCGCGGCACCGGCCACCTGGTGCGAGCGCGACGAGGTACGCACGATGCGCCAGGCGATGGCGGCAAAGCCGAGCGGCAGCAGCACCTGGAAGGCCCAGACGGGCACGCCTTCGGTGATGGTGCGGCCGGCCTCGCGCTCGAAGCGCACCAGATCGATGCCGGCGCGCGCCAGCAGGGCCGCCACCGTGGCGCCGACGAAGCCGGCCAGCGCCTTGGCGGCGGTGGCAATCGGCCCCGCCGGCAGCAGCGACCCGGTCGCCAGCGCCAGCAGACGGTCGTCCCGGGCGGCGAGCGCGCCGCCGAGCAGCGCCACGACCAGCGTGAGGTGCTGCACGAACGGCGTGCCGCCGGGAATGCCCGAGTCGAACCGCCGCAGCACGATCTCGGTGATCGGCAGCAGCGTCAGCAGTGCCAGCGCGAGGACGGAGAACCCGTGTTCGACGTCGCTCAGCACGCCGCCCCCGGAGAGGCCGCGCGCGTCGGCCGGCACGGCGGCTCCGGGGCTGGCGCTCACTTGGAGCCGCTGGTCTTACGGAAGGCGTCGCGTTCGCGCGTCGCCAGGTCGTAGATGTCGGCCGGCACGACGCCGCCCTTCATCGAGGTCGCGAAGGTGTCGGCCATGTCGCGGAAGCCCCTGACCGCCGCCGCGGTGGGTGTCGTCACCTTGAGCCCACGCTTGGCCATCTCGGCCCGCGCCTGGGTGTCCTGCGCCGGCACGTTCTTGTCGAGTCCGTCCTGCATCTTCTTGGCCACGGCGAGAATCTTCGTCCGGTCGCCCTCGTTGATGCTGTTCCACACCTTGGCGTCGACCACCGTCGCACCCGCCAGCGGGCCGACGCCGAGGTCGAGCATCTGCGGCACGTTGCGGTACCACTGGAAGGCGAGCGTCGCCAGCGGCGTCGAGGGCACCGCGTCGAGCAGCCCTGTCATCAGCCCGCTCTGGATCTCGGTGAATGGCAGTGGCCGCGGGTTGAAGCCGTTCTGCTTGTAGAGCTGTACGAACTCGTCGGCCCCGGACGACGTGTAGAGCCGCTGCTGCTTGAGGGCCTCGACGTTCGGCACCGGTTCCTTGCTGAACAGATAGACCCAGCCGGTATCGCCCCAATTGAGGAACACCAGTCCCTTGGCTTCGAGCTTCTCCTTCAGCACCGGCTCGACCTTGGCGCGCACGGCGTGGTACTCCTCGTAGCTGCTGAAGAACATCGGGATCGAGAAGATGTTGAAGGCCGGATCGACCGAAGCCAGTCCGAGCGCGGTGATCGAGGCGGCGTGCTGGCGCCCGATCTTCATGTTCGAGATCATCGTGGCTTCGTCGTCCTGAGCGGCGCCGATGACGCGTACGGTGACGCGGCCGGCGGTGGCCGTCCGGACTTCGGCTTCGAACTGCTTCAAGGCCTTGTGCCAGACCGAACCGAGCGGCGCCGGCGAGGCCAGACGGATCGTCGTCTGAGCGCTGGCCACGCTGGCCGCGCACACGAGGGTCAGCGTGGCGATCCACAAGCGGGAGTTGAATGACATGTGAGCGATGTCCTCGGGGGAGGCGGGTTAACGGAACAGCAAGGGCACCGGCGCATGCGGCACCGGGAGCGCCACGGTCAGGCGCGGCGGCGCCGCAGCCGGGGCGAGGTCGTCATCGAACAGTTCGTCCACCCTCGACTGCAGGATGCGCGCCCGTCGTTGCGCGATGAGCGTCGCCAGCCGGGTGTCGGGCACGTCGTCGGGATTCACCGCCAGCGCCCGGTCGAGCAGCTGCATGAACTCCTCTTTGTTCTGCGCGGGCTGGGCGACGCTGGCCGCCATGGCCACGTAGGCCGAGGCGGACTTGCCTTTGGAGAGTTCCACCGCCCGCTCGAAATGCTGGCGGGCGAGGACGGCATCACCGCCCATCGATGGCGACATGCCGTCGAGCGTGATGAACACTTCGTGGATGGCGCCGTCTGCGTAGTCCTCGTCGATCTGCAGGGCCCGGTCCATGAGCGTGCGCACGACGGGGAAGTCGGCGACCAGGTCGGGCTGGTCGACGCCGACCGCGATGGCCGCGCCCCACGATGCGCCGAGCCAGTACAGCTCGTCGACGTCGAACTTCGTCGTGCCGAGGGCCGTGGCCGGGTCGCTCGCCAGGGCGTGGCGCAGCCCCGGCTGCTTCAGCTCCATGCGCCGCATGCAGTAGTCGCGTCCCCGCAGGTAGAGACGCCGGGCCCGCACCTTCAGCCGTTCGCTTTCTTCGTAGTCGGTTGATTCCAGCGCCTCGGCGTCGAGCTGCACGAACGCATTCGCGTAGGAGGTGAAGCCCGAGCAGGCCGTGAGCAGCATGCCCTTGTGCTTCGGCGAGGTCTGCAGCAGGGACTCGAGCGTCTTGAGCGAAAACGGCAGCGCCGCCTTGATGAGATCGGGGTCGTCGTCGGTCGTGTAGACGGACGGGCCGGGGGCCGACAGCGCGTTGCCTAACTTGTTGACGGCAAAGGTCTTGAAGGAACAGCCGGCGAGCGAGAGCGCGGTCAGTCCGGCCACGGCCAGCCGCATCCGGATGGAAGCAGAAGCTTGAAGTACCAACGTCACCTCAGGATAGACGAAAATTTGCCCGCCGAGGGTACGGGGGGCCGGCGCCGCCTCAATAGGGCCGCACGTCGGCGGCGTCGACCTCCACCGAGGCCCCCTGGCCGATCAGATCGACGGCGAGCACGAGGCGGGCGTGAGCGCCCTTGCGGGTGAGCCGCCCCACCGCGCCGCGCAGCGGACCGGAGATCACCTCGACGCGATCCCCCTCGTTGATGAGCGGGCAGGGGTCGAATTGCAGATCCGACTCGACCAGCTGGCGGATGGCGGCCAGCTCGGCATCGGGAATGGGTGCCGGCGCGCCGTCGAACGACACGATGCCGGCCGCGCCGGCGCACGAGAGGACGGCTACGCGTTCACTGGCCGGAAAGCGCGCGAAACAGTAGCCCGGGAAGAGCGGCCAGGCGACCTGTTTCTTCCGGTCTTTCCAGCGCGACCAGCGGACCACGGTGGGCAGGAAAACCTCGATGCCCTTCTGTTCGAGCTGCTGTCGCACGACCTGCTCGTGGCGCGATTTGGTCCAGATGGCGAACCACGGGAATTCCTGGTCTTCAGGCACGACGGACCTCACCGAGGGCTACTGCGCGGTGCCCTCGAACTCCTCGAGCACACCCAACGGTCGGCGTCATGGGCCGCGCGCCTATCACGCGAAGATGGCGACGACGGGGCCGTGGTCGCTCGTGCCGAACTCCCGTTGCACGACACAGGTCACAGCGCCCGACGCCAGTGGGCCCGACGCCACGATGTAGTCGATCCGCCAACCGATATTGCGCTGCTTCAAGTTGCGCCACGGCGCCCACCACGTGAAGAGCGCGTCGTCGGCGGGATGCAGGGTGCGGCCGACGTCGACCAGGCCGCGTGACAGCAGGCGCTCGATAAGGGCGCGTTCGTCCTCGCGCGCGCCGACCTGATTGAGCTTCCGCTCCTTCGGATGGATGTCGAGGTCGGTGCGTGCCACGTTGAGATCGCCGGCAAAGAGCACGCTGCGGCCGGCGGCTTGATGTGCGGCCGCCCAGGCGTCCATGTCGGTCAGGAAGCGGATCTTCGCTAGGTAGTCCTTGCCGCCGTTCGGAACGTAGAACGACGAGGTCACGACCGGCCCCTGACCCAAGTCGAGCTCGGCCGAGATGACACGCTGCTCGAAGTCGAAGGCAGGATGGGTGTAAACGGGCGGCGTATGGACGAACGTCTTGCTGACCAGCAGCCCAACGCCCGAATATCCCTTCTCGCCGTGCCAGCCGGTCCAGTAGCCCTCGAGGTCGCGCAGGTCGAACGGGAGCTGGTCGAGGCTGGCCTTGATTTCCTGCAGGCACACGATGTCAGGCCGCTCGGCGGCGAGCCACTCGAGGAGCTGCCCCTGACGGGCGCGGATGCCGTTGACGTTCCAGGTCGCGATTTTCATGGACCACCGATCATCGCCCGGCCGCCAGCCGCTGCAGACGGATTTCTATCGCCCGGCAGGCGGCGGCGACGGCGGCCAGGCGGGCAACTCCGCCGGGTGCGGCGTGCGCGGGCGCCGTCCCCGCGCGGGTGGACTCGAACGTTCGTTCGGTCTTCAGCGTGAGCCGGCGCCCAGGGGTGACTCGGCGGGCAGGTCGCGGCCATGCCGGGCACGGATGCGTCAAAGCGGGAGAGCAGGGACGGTATACTCGCCTCCCGCCCCGAAGGAGCCCGCCACATGAGCCGACTGCTGACCGCCTTGACCCTGGCGACCGTCCTCACCGTCGCCCCCGGCCTCGCCTTTGCCCAGGACACGGCCGTTGCCGCCCGGCGACCCGACGTCATCTACGTGCCGACACCCGAGGACGTGGTGGAGGCGATGCTCCAGGTGGCGAAGGTCACGAAGGATGACGTCGTCTACGACCTGGGCACCGGCGATGGCCGCATCCCGGTGACCGCCGCGAAGAAGTACGGCGCCCGCGGCGTCGGCATCGACATCGACCCCCAGCGCGTCAAGGAGGCCACCGAGAACGTCCAGAAGAGCGGCGTCGGCGACCGCGTGCGCATCATCCAGGGCGACCTCTTCGAGGCCAACATCTCCGAGGCCACGGTCGTGACGTTGTATCTGCTGCCGTCGCTCAACCAGAAGCTGATGCCGAAGCTGATGAAGGAGCTCAAGCCCGGCACCCGCATCGTGTCGCACGCCTTCAACATGGGCGACTGGAAGCCGGAGCAGGAACTCGACGTGAACGGCCGGAAGGTCTACTTCTGGACCATTCCGAAGAAATAACGCCGCGGCTCCTCAGTGCCCGGCACCGGTGACGAGCGTCACCAGCTCGCGCCCGTGGGCGATGGTCGCCTCGACCGACCACGGCCAGAGCAGGCCCGGCCTGCGCCAGCGCACGAACTCACCGTCAAGCGCGATGTCACCGCCGTGAGGCCATGTGGCGAGGCCCGGGTGGACCTGGTCGAGCGCCGTGGCGCTTTCCGGGCCCGCGGCCACCGCCGGCAGCGCCGCACCCGGTATGCGCACGACCACCAGCGTGTACCACTTCTCGGCCGGCCGCGTCGTCACGTTGGCGCGATGTTCGGCGACCCAGAGCTCATCGGCGGGCGTCGCCTGGTGAAAGCTCAGGCCGAACGATCGCACGCGGCGTGAGAAGCGGTTGGCGTGGGCGAGCAGGGCGCCACCGTCGGCCTTGCGGTCAACGGCCGACAGGCCGTGTGCCTCGGCCCAGGCGCGCAGGCGCCTCGCGCGCCAGCCGTCGACGGCCAGTGCACCGCCGAACATCGCTCCGAGCAGCAGGACGAGCGCTGCCAACGCCGCCATGCGTACCCGGCCGGCCTAGTGTCCTGGAACCGAAGTTCGCTGACATATTCCTGGCGGGGCATCCCGCCTCGCGGCGTTGCTCCTCCCTTGGATATACGCCATATCCTCGGTCGTCGCGCCTTGCGATCCGGGCGCCGCACCAGGAATATTCGTCACCGAACTTCGGTTCCAGGACACTAGTTGCTGCCG
Organism: Acidobacteriota bacterium; assembly: GCA_018000455.1. Lineage (GTDB taxonomy): Bacteria > Acidobacteriota > Vicinamibacteria > Vicinamibacterales > UBA2999 > CADEFD01. The sequence goes on along the minus strand of JAGNJW010000007.1, from coordinate 60,641 downwards.
TTGCCCGGAAGCAGGGGCTCGGAGTTGCGCGTCTCGGGGCCGTTGTCGGTGCACACGGCGAACTTCGTCTGGTACATCGCGACGGCGGCGAACTCGCCCTTCTTGTTGAACATGTAGAAGCTGAGGTTGAACAGCGGCTCGCCCTTCGCGTTCAGCAGGCGTTTCTCGATCGTGTTCGCTTTGATGCGGCGCAGCGCCTCCATGCCGGCGTCTTTCGGCGACTTGCCGCGGCGCATCTCTTCGACGATGAGGAACGAGCACAGGCCGTAGAGGTTCGCCTCGCCACGGCCGGTGGAGCCGGCCGCCCCAACTTCGTTGTCGACGTAGAGGCCGGCGCCGAGAATCGGCGAATCGCCCGCCCGTCCGGGGATCTTCCACGCCATGCCGCTCGTGGTCGTCACGCCGCAGATGTCGCCTTTGGCGTTGATGCCGTCACAGTTGATGGTGCCCCAGAAGTGGTTGGGATCGATGAGGCCGTCCTCGACCATGCTCAGGCCGGCCACGAGGCCGGCCCGGTCGCGCTTCTTCGGATCGAGATAGTGCTCGGGATCGACCCGCCGCTTCCACTCGAGCCACAGCCGCCGCGACTTCTCGGTGTTCAGATCGGCTTCGATCGTGAAGCCCATCGAACGCGCAAACTCCTGTGCCCCCTTGCCGACGAGCAGGTGATGGTCGGTCTGCTCCATGACGGCCTTGGCGACCAGCGACGGCGCGCGCACGCCTTCGAGCGCCGCCACGCCGCCGGCGCGTCTGGCCGGGCCGTGCATGCAGCAGGAGTCGAGCTGCACGACGCCGTCGGCGTTGGGCAGCCCGCCGTAGCCCACGCCCGCCTCTTCCGGATCGAGCTCGCAGAGGTTGACGCCGGCGATGAGCGAGTCGAGCACGTCCTTGCCGCCGCTCGTCATCATCTCGAAGGCGAGCTGCACGGTGGTGCTGGCGCCGCCGTTCTTGAACACGTTGCCGTTGTCGGAGGCGATGACGACCGGCTTCACCCCGCCGATGCGCACGGCTGGCGCCTGGCCGAAGGCCGGCCCGGCGCCGAGCGCGAGGCCAGCGGCGGTGGAGGTCTGGACGAATTCGCGGCGAGTGAGTTTCTCAGACATTCAATGGGCCTCCGCGGGACACCGCCATCCTAGCGGCGCCCCGCGGCCGGTGCAAGCCGCCGCTACTTCCACAGCTTGCGCCACCAGGATACGGGGGCATCGTTCTCCGGTCCGCGTGGTGGGGCGACAGGCCCCTCGCCCTGCCTCCGCCGGATGTCCTCGAGGTGCCAGCCGGTGAGCGTGGCCAGCGTCTCGGCCTCGCGGGCCTGACGGTCGCGGACGGTGCGGCGGTAGGCCTCGCCGGCCTCGCAGGTGGCCGGTCCCGACCAGGCATGACGCAGCACGTAGCGGCCCTGGAAGTTCGTGCGGTCGCCCGTTTCGTGGAACACCAGGTCTTCGGGGAAGTGGGCCTGGTCGTAGCGGACGTGCAGGCGCGTCACGAAGACGTTCTCGGGCGCGGCCACCGGCCGCCCGATCGCCGGCCTGACGATGTCGCTCCCGCCGTCGAGCCAGAAGACGCCGAGGCTGCGCAGTTCATCGCGCGACAGCGGATCGGCCGCGCACGGATCGCACCAGGCCATGTCCCACGCGTACTCCTGGAACACCGCGCGCATGTCCTCGCGGCCAACGTGCTGGTCGAACATCGCCTTGTACATCTTGGCGAACTCGGCCGGGTCTTTCACGTAAGTGGGAATCTCGACGTCGGTCGTGAGCTTCACGGTGCGGTAGTTGGTGCTCTCGACCCGGCCCTTCCTGGTGAGCGCGTAGACGAACAGCTCCTGGGCGCCATCGGCGTTCACCATGCCGAGCCGGATCGGCAGCATGAACTTGGGCGACTCGTAGGCCACCTGGATCGGCCTGAGTGTCGAGAACCCGAGCTTCGACTGCTCGGCGAGGTTCACCTTGGCGACGAAAAAGCGCATCTGCTGGCGGATGTAGCTGCCGAGCACACGCGAGGCGCCGGCGGGAATCCTGTAGCCGCTCTCGCGCAGCCACGTTTCGAGTCCCGTGCTCTGCTCGGCCGACAGGATCAGGATGTCGTACTCGCCCACCGTGTAGCGCGCCTCGATGGTGACGCCGAGATTCTTCGCCCGGCGCTCATCGCGCGACAACCCCGCCACCGACATCGCCGACGGCATCGGCGCCTCCAGCGCCCTCATGCGGTCGTAGCGCGCGCAGGGGTCGGCGTCGAAGTACTCGACCAGACGTGGCGCCGTGTAGGCATCCAGGTGCGAGACGAGTGCCGCGTCGGCCACGTGGATCTGCTCGCGCGTGATGCTGGTGGGCACGGGAATCACCATCGCGAACTCGCGCGGATCACCGCGGAAGTCGTTGGCCATCGTGATGACCGTTCGGTCGCCGTCGCGCACCAGCACGACCTGCGAGGCCTTGTTGAAGATCGTGGTGTCGGCCTTGGCGACGTAGAAACCGCAGAAGGCGGCGGCCGGAGTGGCGTGGCCCAGAGCGGCCAGTGCGGCGAACACGAACACGGCGGTCTTGCGCGTCATCGGAATCCTCCAGTCGAAGCGGGGCAGGGGTGAGAGCAGACGCGGCCATTCGTAGCGCCGGGCCGGGAGCAGACGGTCGAGGAGCGGCACGAGCGGCGCGGCCAGAACGAGCGCCCACAGAAAGCCGTTCGGGCGAAACAGCCGGAAGTGCACGTAGGCCGCCCCAAGCGCCACGAGCGTCGCCAGCAGCACGCGGCCGGCGCGCGAATCGGGCGTCGTCTTGGGGTCGGAGATCATGAAGAAGGCAAAGAGCAGGAAGGCACCGCTCTCGAGCCGATGCAGCGGAATGGTCAGTGGCTCGCCGAGCCACAGCGACCGCGCCACGACGAGCGTGGCGTAGCTGGCGATGAAGGCGAGCGTGACGTCGCTGCGCGTGGAGCGATGCACCACGGCAAGGCCCGCTGCGGCGATGGCGAAGACGAAGGTGGCGCCCGTGCCCCACTGGCCGGGTGAGACCCACGCTGCGTCGGTCACGAGCACCAGCGCGATGAGCGCCCCGTTGGTGGGGTTGAAGACGTGCTTGCCGTTGACGCGGAGGAGGAACTTCGAGGCGACGGCCATCGCCGCGCCGGCCGCTGCCCAGCCCAGGTCGTCGGTGCGCAGCAGCAGGCACAACGACAGCGACGAGATGAGGGCGCTCTTCAGGCCCGACGCCCACGGTGCGCCGCGCCACCAGTCGCCGGCGCGCTGCGCGGCGATCGCCGTCCCGATTGTCACGGCGATTTGCGCGGCGCTGACGTCGAAGTCGAGCCACACCAGCCCGTAAGCGAGCAGTGCGGCCAGCGTGGCGACTTGCCCGTGGCGCGGGTCGGCGGTCAGCCACGTCCAGGCTGGTCTCATGAGCGGCATCGGCGTCGTCCTCCTGGGAGAGAACGACGGCCCGGTGTTTTCTTGCAGCGGCCTCGAGGGCCGTCTGTGCGCTCCTGACGCTGCGCTCCGCCAACGGACCCTCGTCCAGCCGCACCGGCCTTCGCGACCGGACCGGAGACCTGGCCGCGAGCGAGGGCAAGCCGACCCGCTATACTCGCGCCGAGCGGCCCTGGTGCCGACGAGGTCCGAGATGAAGGTGACGCGACGAGACTTGCTGGCCGGTGCGGCCGGCGCGGTGGCTCTGGGAACGACAGCCCAGGCGCAGGCTCCGGTCGACCCGAGCAAGGTGCGGGGCAGGCCGCCCCGGGCCGTTGGCCGGCGGGCCGCCGGCGAGCGCGCCGAGCGCATCGTGCGCGGCCAGGCGGCGTCGAGCACGCCGCACCAGGACCTCATGGGCATCATCACGCCGTCCGACCTGCATTTCGAGCGGCATCACGGCGGCGTGCCCGAGATCGATCCGGCCACCTACTCGCTGCTCATTCACGGGATGGTCGAGCGCCCGACGATCTTCACGCTCGCCGATCTGAAGCGTTTCCCGTCGCACTCGCAGATCTGCTTCCTGGAATGCTCCGGCAATCTCGGGCGCACCGCGGGACCCGAAACCACGCCCGGACAGCTGGCAGGGCTCACGAGCACGAGCGAGTGGACGGGCGTGCGCCTGGCGACGTTGCTGCGGGAGGTCGGCGTGCGACCCGGCGCCACGTGGCTGCTGGCCGAGGGCAACGACGCCGCCGTGCTCACGCGCAGCGTGCCCATCGAGAAGGCGCAGCTCGACGCGCTCGTTGCTTACGGTCAGAACGGCGAGGCGCTGCGTCCCGAGCAGGGCTATCCGGCACGGCTCTTCCTGCCCGGCTGGGAAGGCAACGCCAGCGTGAAATGGCTGCGGCGCATCGAGGTGTCGGACTCGCCGTTCATGACCCGCGAAGAGACCTCGAAGTACACCGAGCCCTTCGCCAACGGCACCTCGCGGATGTTCAGCTTCCGCATGGACGCGCGCTCGCTCATCACCTACCCCGCGTATCCCAACACGCTGGAGCGCGGGTGGGTGGAGATCAAGGGCATCGCCTGGACCGGGGCCGGCAGGATCCGGCGCGTCGACGTCAGCACCAATGGCGGAACGACCTGGGTGGCCGCGCAGCTGCAGGAACCGGTGCTGCCGATGGCCCACACCCGCTTCCGCCATCTCTTCGAATGGACGGGCGGCGAGGCCGTCATCATGAGCCGCGCGGTGGACGAGACCGGCTACGTGCAGCCGACGCGGGCAAAATTGCTCGCGCTGCGCGGACCCGGCACCACGGGCTACCACCTGAACCCGATCACTGGCTGGGTGGTGAAGGCCGACGGCCAGGTGGTCTACAAGGAGGAGGCGTGGGCATGACGCGCACGAGGCTGGCCATCGCGGCTGCCGTCACGCTGTGCCTGGCCAGCGGGCCGGGTCCGGCCGCCGCCCAGGCGCCGGCCCGCTTCGGCTTCGGCCGACCGGCCACGGCGGCCGAGATCGCGGCCATCGACATCGACATCAAGCCCGACGGCAGCGGCCTGCCGGCCGGGCGCGGCACCCCCGCCGACGGCGCCCCGATCTACGCGTCGAAGTGCGCGCAGTGCCACGGGAAGACGGGAACGGAAGGGCCCAACGACATCCTGGTCGGGCGCGAGCCGCGCACCGGCTTTCCGTTCTCGCAGGAGCCCGACCTGCGTCACACGATCGGTAACTACTGGCCGTATGCGACGACCGTCTTCGACTACATCCGGCGCGCCATGCCGCCCACGGCGCCTGGCTCGCTGACCGACGACGAGGTCTACGCGCTCACCGCGTTCCTGCTGCATGCCAACGAACTCATCGCCGAGGGCGAGGTCGTCGACAAGGCAACGCTGCCCAAGGTGCGGATGCCGGCCCGCGAGCACTTCGTGCCCGATACGCGACGCCAGATTCCGCCGAAGCCCGCCGCGAAGCCCGGACGGTAGGGCCGCCGCCAACGTCGCCGCCCGCGTCAGGCCGCCGGTGGCAGCCGCACCTCGGGCACCGGCGTCACCGGCGCCGCGGGGGGTGCGTCCGCTACCGCCCCACCGAACCCTTCGCGCTTCATCCGGCCCCAGGAATGGTCCCCCTGGAAGTAGCGGACGAACGCCTTGAGACGGAACCAGACCGTGATCTGGCGGTAGCCGAACGGTTCGACGAAGGCGAAGAAGACGAGCCGCAGCGTGTCGGCCGGACGGCGATACCTGTGGAAACTGACCTCCTCCATCAGGATGGCCGCCAGCGACAGGAGCGTGCCGTACAGATACGCGGCGACGAAGAAGTAGAACGCGAATCGCGGTGCCAGCACGCCGGCCAGGGTGCACAGCACGGTGATGACGAGTCCGACGGCTTCGACGATGGGCGCCAGCAGCTCGGCGAAGAGGAAGTAGGGCATCGCGATGAGACCCGTCGCTCCGTAGCGCGGGTTGAAGATGACCCGGCGGTGCGCCACCATCGTCGCGATGAGACCGCGGTGCCAGCGTTCGCGCTGGCGGCCCAGCACGGCGATCGACGTCGGCACCTCCGTCCACGCCACCGGGTCAGGAATGAACACCACCTTGGCGACGGCGCCCTGTTCCTTGAGGTAACGCTGGAGGCGCACGATGAGCTCGAAGTCTTCGGTCACCGTGCCCGTCTCGTAACCGAGGATCTCGGTGAGGTAGTCGCGACGGAACAAACCGAACGCCCCGGAGATGATCAGGTTGCCGCCGAGCAGGTTCCAGCCGAGCCGCCCGAACAGGAACGCGCGCAGGTACTCGACCGTCTGGATGCCCGCGAGCCAGCGGCCGTCGACCCGTGCATCGACGACGCGGCCTTCTTCGACCTGGCACGAATTCACCACGCGAATCGTGCCGCCGACGGCGGCGATCTTCTGGTCGAAGAGAAAGGGCCGTGCCAGGCGCAGCAGCGCGTCGGGCTCGATGAGCGTATCGGCGTCGCACGCCAGCACGAAGGGGAAGCGCGCCGCATCGAGGCCAACGTTGAGCGAATCGGCCTTGCCGCCGTTCAGCTTGTTGACCACGAGCAGTTTGGTCCACGTCTTCGAGCGGTAGTAGCCCTTGACACGCTCGGTGTGCAGGCGGCGCATCACCGCCGGCGGCACCTCGTAGAGATCGTAGGCGGCGATGAGCTGCTCCATCGTGTCGTCGGTCGAGCCGTCGTTCACGAGGATCACTTCGAAGTACGGATACTGCAGCGTGAGCAGCGCCCGCAGGCTGTCGACGATCGTCACGGCCTCGTTGTGCGCCGGCACCAGGATGCTGACGCGCGGCACGGCCGACGACGTCAGGCTGCGCGCGAGCACGTCTTCGCTGCCGAAGCGCCAGTGTGAGAAGAGCTGCGGTGCCGCCAGCACCAGGAGCAGCGCGAAGAACGAGTTGACGGCGAGCATGTACCACAGGATGGCGACGTCGGCCATCGTGACCAGATTCACGAACCAGGACATGGCGGATGCGGCCACGCCCTAGACCTCCGACATCTCGACGACCGCCGCCGAGGACAGGCCGGCGACCAGTGCCGACATATCGCGCGCCAGCGGGTCGCTGCCACGGCTGACCTCGAGCAGCAGCTCGCGCGCCTCGCCGCCGATCTGCGCCAGCGCCAGCGCGGCGCGGTAGCGGACCCACCACGCCCGGTCGCGCACCGCGGCGGCCAGCGGCCGGGCTGCCGACGTCACGCGCAGGGCGCCGAGCGCACGGGCCGCTTGCGCCCGCACGCGCCAGTCTTCGTCGGCCAGCAGCGACAGCAGCACCGGCGCCGTTTCGGGCTCGGCGAGACGGCGCAGCGCGCGCGCCACGTGCAGCCGGACCTCCGGCGCCTCGTGCAGCGCCAGGCTGCGCACCTGGCGGAGCGCGACGGGATTGGCCGAGGCGCCGGCGGCGTCGATCCAGGCATTCAGCATCACCGTGGGCACCTCGGGGCGCAGCCGCGGCACGAGCGCCGCCGCGACGATGGCCGGGTGGCGGTTGAGAGCGGCGAACTGGTACTGCTGCACGGCGTCCTGCCGGCCGGGCAGGCTGTCGAGCTCGAGGTCGACGAGCCGGCCGCCCAGGCGCGCCGCCGCGTCGATGGCCACCAGCCGCACGGCGGGACTGCGATCCGAGAGCAGCGAGGCGACGAGCGTGACGTCGGCCGAGCCGCCGACAATCGAGAGCAGGCGCGCGGCGTCGAAGCGGCGCCACCAGAAGACGGAGCGGCCACGCCGCAACACGTTGCGGACCCACGGCTCGTCGCGCAGGAGCGGTGCCAGAATCTGCTGACGTTCGAAGGTGACGTAGGCGGTGGCCAGGCGCGCCACGCTGCGGAAGGCGACGTGGGGCGGCTGCGCGCGCAGGAAGTGGACGATCGCCGAGACGTCGGCATTCTCGACCAGCCACGCGTGCAGCAGTGGCTCGAGGCGGCTCACCCCCGACTCCACCTGCCGGGCGCGCCACACGAGGTAGATCCGCAGGACGACGAGGCCGCCGAGCGCCGCTGCGATGAGCGTGCCTTCCACGGCCAGCGCCACCGCGATGACATCGATCGAGAGCATCAGGCGGCCGCCCCAGAGCGGCGTGCGATGGTCGTCCAGCGCTGCAGCTTCGCCATCAGCACACGGATGTTGAAGGGCTTGGCCAGGTGGTCGAGCGCTCCGGCGAGCAGCGAGCGCACCTGCACCGATTCGTCGGCGTGCGACGACAGCACCACGATGAGGAAGGCGTCGGGACGCGCGACGCCGAGTCGCTCGAGGATCGCGTGGCCGTCCACGCCCGGCAGATCCACGTCGAGCACGACCACCGTGGGGCGGCCGCAAGCAGGCATGTCGAGCAGTGACTTGAGCACCCGCGTGCCGGAGGTGAAGGCGCGGTGGGGCAGGCGCATCTGGTCGAGTGCGAAGGTGAGCATGCGCAGCAGGGACGGATCGGCGGTCGCCACCACAATCGCGGATTCGCTGGCGTCGGGGACGAGCGCTGGCGTCGTGGACTTGGGCGTGGACGCCAGCCGCGTCTCGCCGGCCGTGCGGCGCGGGCGCGACACGCCGCGGCGCACCGGCGGGCGAACGCACGGCTTCGCCTCCGCCCCAGGGAGGGGGCGGCGCCGGCGCGGAAAGGGCAAACGTCGTTGGATCACAACAATGGCGCGGGCCCGCCGATCGCGGGCAAACGCGTCCTGCTGTGGAATCGGCGGCGGCACCATTGCGCTTCAGTCGGACGGTCTGCCACTACATGCACGGTCTGGCACGGCGGGACCCTGACGCCAGTCGTGTCCGGATCCGATACCGACAATGGTGTCCGAGCCCGTTGTGCCACGCCTCCCACTGCACCGCGCCTTGCCCCGCCGGGTCACACGGCCGCTGTCGTGTCTGGCCCTGGCCGCCTGGGTGGCGTGCATGGGCGTGCTCCTGCACCGCGCCTACCTCCAGGCGTCGCCCGCGAATCTCGCCACCGACCTGGCGCGCTACGGCACCGAGGCCGAATGGCGCGGCGTCTACTATCGGGGCGAAAAGGTTGGCTTCACGGTCGGGCAGCTCGTGCCCGTCGAGGGGGGCTTCGAACTGCAGGAAGACGGCCGCCTCCAGATGTCGCTGCTCGGCGCGACCACGCCGGCGGCCATCCGCACGACGGCCCGCGTCGATCAGGCCTTCCAGCTCCAGTCGTTCGACTTCTCACTCGATCCGGGCACCGGCCCGCTGACGCTCTCGGGCGTCGTCGACGGCCTCACGCTCGTTGTCGAGATCCGCTCCGCGGGCAGCGTTCGCACCGAGACGCGCACCCTCGAGGAACCGCCGGCGCTGATGCTCACCATGGCGCGCCGTCTGGCGAGCGCGGGTCTCGTTGCCGGCGCCACGCACCAGCTCATGGTGTTCGATCCGGCCACGCTCAGCAATGCGCCCGTGGCCGTGCGCGTTCACGCCCGCGAGATCGTGCTCACGAGCGGCCGCCCGATTCCGGCGTTCAAGGTCGACCTCGGCTATGCGGGCCTCACGACCACGGCGTGGATCACCGACACCGGCGCCATCGTGCGCGAGGAGAGCCCGCTCGGCCTGATGTCGGTGCGTGAGACGCCCGAGCAGGCCCAGCAGCTGGCCGTCTCGGCGCGCGTCAGATCCGACATGCTGCAGGCGGCGGCGATCGTGCCCACGCTGCGTGTGCCGGTCACCGAGCCGACCGACGTCGTGAGGCTGAAGGTCGAGTTCAACGACGTGGACCTGGCCGGCTTCGATTTCGCTGGCGCGACGCAGCGCATGACGGGCAATGTGCTCGACGTCACCGATCCGCGCACGCTCGTGGCCGGCCCGGCCGATCCCGATCGCAGCCGGTTCCTCGGCCCCGAGACGTTCATCGAGAGCGACGATCCCGAGATCGTCGAGCAGGCACGGCGGATCGTCGGCGGCGCCACCGATCCGCGCACCAAGGCCGAGCGCCTGGTGCGCGAAGTGAACGCCATGCTCGACAAGAAGCCGACGGTCAGCCTGCCGTCAGCGAAGGAAGTGCTGCGCACGAAGGTCGGCGACTGCAACGAGCACACGGCACTCTACGTGGCCCTGGCCCGGGCCGCCGGCCTGCCGGCCAGAATCAACGTCGGCCTGGCGATGGTGCGCGGCGCCTTCTACTATCACGCCTGGCCCGAGGTGTGGATCGATGTCGGCCCGTCGCGTGGCTACTGGCTGCCGGTCGATCCGACCTTCAACCAGTTCCCGGCGGATACGACGCACCTGCGGCTCCTGCAGGGCGGGCTCGACAAGCAGCCGGCCATCCTGCCGCTCATCGGCCATCTCAAGCTGACCGTGCTCGAGGCCGAGATGGCGCCCAACACCTCGCCCGTCATCGTCGGACGCCCGCTGGCCGATGCCGCAGATGCCAGGCCGCTGTCATTTGCGCTGCCCACACGCCAAACCTGCGGCTGCTGGGCGCTGCCGTGCCGGGGGGGCTCGTGATCGCCGTCCACGATCTGCGCAAGGTCTACGGCGAGTTCACCGCCGTCGACGGCGTCTCGCTCGACGTGCAGCCGGGGCAGATTCACGGCTTCCTGGGACCGAACGGCGCCGGCAAGACCACCACCATCCGCATGATCGCCGGCCTGCTCAAGCCCACGGCTGGGCGCATCCTCGTGGACGGCCACGACACGACGGTGGCGCCCGAGGCGGCGAAAGCGGCGCTCGGCTTCATCCCCGACCGGCCCTTCATCTACGAGAAGCTGACCGCGGGCGAGTTCCTGCGGTTTCACGGGGGTCTCTACGGCATGCAGGAGGACGCCATCGAGACGCGCATCGGCGAGATGCTGGAGCTGTTCGAGCTGGCGCGCTGGAAGAACGAGCTGGTCGAGAGCTTCTCCCACGGCATGAAGCAGCGGTTGGTGATGAGCGCAGCGTTCCTGCACCGCCCGAAGGCCGTGCTCGTGGACGAGCCGATGGTGGGCCTCGACCCGCGCGGCGCCCGTCTCATCAAGGACGTGTTCCGCCGCATGGCCGGGCGCGGCGTGGCCGTCCTGATGAGCACGCACACGCTCGAAGTGGCCGAGGAGATGTGTGATCTCATCAGCATCATCCTCAAGGGGAAGATCATCGCGCACGGCACCGTCGCCGAAGTGCGGGCGCTCGCCGGCGAAGGTGACGACGAGCTGACGTCGGTGTTCCTCAGGCTGACCGGCGGCAGCGGGCTCCAGGAAATCGACGAGATCGTGTGATGACGACCGAGGTCCTGCGCGCGCGATTCCCCGGGCCGGAGGCCTCCGCCGGCCACGCGGGCGCCCTGACCCGGCCGTTCACCTTCCAGCTCCTTCCCGGCTGGTGGGCGTCGCGCAACCGGGCCCGGCGGCGCGAGCGTGGCGACCTGCTGCGCGGGCTCGTCTTCGGCGCCATCGGCCTCACCGTCGTGGCCGCGCTGGTCGCCGGCGCCTTCTGGGTCACCTACCAGGCGGCGCAATACGCCGAGCTCGGCGACTACCTGATCCGCATCGGGCTGTCGTGGCTGTTCCTCACGTTCCTGTCGTTCCTCGCCTTCAGCGGCGTGGTGTCGGCGCTCTCGACCTTCTTCCTCTCCGACGATCTGCGCCTGGTGTTCGCCTCGCCGGTGTCTGCCCGGCGGGTGTTCTTCGCCCGCTTCGCCCGCACGATGTCGCAGGCGGGATGGATGATCGTGGTGTTTCTCGTGCCCGTGCTGGCCGGCGTGGGCATCGCCAAGTGCGCGCCGTGGTCGTTCGTGGCCGTCGCCACGCTGACCATCGCGCCGTTCGTCGTCATTCCGGTGGGCCTTGGCACGGCGGTGACCCTCTTGCTCGTCAACGTCTTCCCGGCGCGGCGGGCGCGCGACATCCTGATGTTGATGGGGCTCGTCTTCGCGACCAGCCTGGTCATCCTGCTGCGCGTCATTCAGCCCGAGCGCCTGCTACGGGTGGAATCGATGCCGGTCGTGACCGACTTCTTCGCCACGCTGCAGTCGCCGGTCACGCCGCTGCTGCCGTCGTTCTGGGCCGGGGAAGCCATCTTCGCGAGCCTGCAGGGCGGCAGCGACTGGCTGCACGTGGCCGCACTCTGGACCACCGCCTCCGCCATCGTCATCGGCCTGGCGGCGGCCTTCGAGCGCTGGCATTTCGCCGGCTACAGCAAGTCGCAGGAGGCACGAAAGGCCCGCTTTGCCGAATGGCGCGTCGTCGATCGCAGCGTCGGCCTGCTGCCCCTGGCACCGGTCACGCGTCAGCTCCTCGTGAAGGATCTCAAGGTGTTCCTGCGCGACGTCAGCCAGTGGTCGCAGCTCCTGCTGCTCGTGGCGCTGGTGCTGGTCTACCTCTACAACTTCCGCGTGCTCGACCTCGACCGCATCCCGTACATGAGTGGTGTCATCAAGAACGCCTACGCCTTTCTCAACCTGGGCATGGCCGGGTTCGTCATGGCGACGGTGACCGTTCGCTTCGTGTTCCCGGCGGTGTCGGCCGAAGGGGCCGCCTTCTGGATCATCCGCAGCGCGCCGATCTCGATGCGCGCCTTTCTGTGGTCCAAGTTCTGGACCGGGCTCATTCCGGTAGTGGTGCTCACCGAGTGCCTGACCATCGCCGGCAACGAGTTCCTCGGCAGCGACCCGTTTCTGAAGCAGGTGGCGGCGGCGTCAGTGTTCCTGATGGCGTTCGCGCTGGTCGGGCTCGCGGCGGGCCTCGGCGCCCGCTATCCGCGCTTTGCCGCCGACAACCCGTCGCAGGTGGCGGGCTCCTACGGCGGCGTCGCCTTCATGGTGCTCGCGGTGCTCTACGTGCTGGCGATGATCGCGCTCACCGGCTGGCCGTCATCGGTCTACCTCTTCGCCCAGACGCGCCAGCGGGCCTTGACCGGCTGGCAGCAGTGGATGATGGCGCTGTCGTTCGGCACCGCGGTGGCCATGAGCATCGCCATCTGGCTGCTCGGCATGCGCAGCGGTGTCACGGCCCTCGAGCAGATGGACCGCACGCCGAGCTGACGGCGGTCAGCGCCGGGGCGGTGTTTCGAGTCTCGCCAGCTCGGCTGCACGCGCATTCACGAGCTTGCGTGGTGCCGGCGAATTCGCCATAGCATGGAGGGCGTGCGTGTGATCGCTGCGCTCGGTGCCGGCTTCGCCGTGGCGGCGGCAGTGGCCGCCGGCGGGTGCGGTGGCAAGACGCCCGCCCCGCCCCCGCCCGCCACTACGCCGGCCGTGCCCGGTGCGACGGTAGTGACCGGGCGCGAACGCCTCGCCTGGTACCAGCCGGGTGACGGGACGCTCTATTCGTATCGCGCCTACATCGACGGCATAGGGGTCAGTGTCGACCAGGCCACCTGCACCGTCAGCGACACCGAATCCGACTGCTCGGGGCCGCTGCCGGCGATGAGCGACGGCGTCCACACGATCGAACTCGTCGCCGTCGCTCCCGGCTCTGACTACGAGAGCGAGCGCTCACCGCCGATCACCGTGCAGAAGGTGTCGACACGCACCAACCGCAGCGCCTCGCAGCTGCCCGACGCCGTCGCTGAGGGGCGCGTGTCGGCGCCGCCCGCGATGTTGTCCGCCGGCGTCGGGCTCGCCGCCGACGTCATCGCGCGGGACGTCCTCATGCCCGCGCAGCTGGCGCCGCTGCCGGATGGCCGCGTGCTCGTCGCCGCAGGCGACGGCCACGTCTACGTAGTGCATCCGGGCGAGCCGGGCGGCGTGGAGGTGGCGCTGGACGCGGCGAGGTTGCTGGATCCGCCGCCGACAGGGGCGTTGGCCCTCGCGGTGCCTCCCGACGTCGCCACGACGCGTCACGCGTTTGTCTCGTACACCTATCGGGACGGGGCCGCGCGCCTTCGCGCGCGCATCGTGCGACTGCGTGAGGTCGGCGATCGTCTCGGCGAGCCGGCGGCGATCTTCGATGCGGCGCTGACTCCGGAGGCGCCCGCCGGGGGCGATGCGGCCGGGGGCCATGAACGCCTGCGGGCGGAGACGCCACGCCTGGCCTTCGGTCCCGACGGCCTGCTGTACGTAGCGCTGCCTCCGGGACTGGGGTTCGACGGCCACCCTGCGGCAAGTCTGCCGGTGCCGGCCGTCGTGCGGCTGACCGCCGACGGCAGGACGCCGACCGACGGCGCGCTCACACGCGTCACCGCCCACCCCTTGGCCATTGCCTGGCATCCGTCGACGCGCCAGCTCCTGGGGCTGCTGCCGGACGGACCGGCACGGGCAATGGTGCGCCCGCTCGACGTGGCGCCCGGCGGCCCCAACGCAGGCATCGCACTGTTTCGGTCCGAGGACCAGGGCGCCGAGCGCCTGCTGCGGTTCGACGCATTGACCACCGAAGGCGTGCTCGATCTTGCGCAGATCGCGATTGTCGCGGTCCGCGAGTGGCCCTCCGGGGTGGTGCGGCTGGCCGTGCCCGCCGACCTGAACGGTTTGGTGCCAGGGCTCCGGGGGCGGCTCGAGGATCTCGTGAGCGGCGACGGCGTCGTCTATGCGGCGATCGCCGACGACACGCCCGGCGGGCCGCGCGATGGGACCACTGGCGTCGTCGTCCGCCTCCGGCCCTGACGGCGATCCGCGGTCGATCTACTCCTCGCCGGCGTGCGCTGACCTGGCCGCGCGGTAGCGGAAGTCGCAGCAGGCGGCGCCCTGCATGATCGTCTGCGTGCGCGTCAGCGTGACGTCCGGATTGAAGCCCTCGATGAGCGAGGCGTCGCGCTGGCACGACAGCACCTCGCCGAGTTCCGGGATGCCGAGCGCGCGATACATCTCGGCGTAGCGACAGCGCGTGACGTCGAATTCGAACTGCGCCGGCGCTTGCTGGACGACGCGCAGCTGCATGGCGCCGTCCTTCTGCCACGGGCCGAGCGTCTGCGCGAAGCTCGCGAGTGACGCGTCCTCGCGCGACGCGGCCATGGCGCGACCCTGTTCGCGCGCAATGTCCGCAATCACCTCACGCACGATGCCGACGACCTCGTCGCGGCCGAAGCGCTGGCCCAGCGCCTGTATGACGGGCGCCAGAATGCGCGCCTCGATCTCGCGCCGCGTCAACACACCCACCGCGTTCAGCCGGTCTACGCTTTCGTCTGCCATGCCGGGAGCATACGTCCAAGCTGACGTGCAGGCGCAACCGACGAACGTCCGCCGGCCGTGGCGTCTCGCCGGCCCGGCGACTTGAGCCGTCGTCGATCGGGGAACCGACACTCGCACCGGGAGGCGGGCGACGTCAGGTCAGGGGATGGGGGCCCCCAGAAGTGCTTGGACCTCGGGCGATTCGCCGGGAGGTGCGAGTGACCGACGCGGCGAAACGGAGCCGGGACGGCGAGACGCTACGGCCGGCGGATGACTCCGGGCAGGGGGCTGGCGCTACTTCTTCACATGACGTTCGAGCATCTGACGTCGCACCACGCCGCCGTAGACGTTGCCGTTGGCGTCCACCCCGACGCCCTCGGCGCCGGCGTGTTCGACCGCCAGCGGCTCCAGGTCTTCGATGAAGGCCGTGACCGATCCGTCCTTCGCGCTGCCGATGCGGATGCCCTTCTTGATGCCGGGCAGCTCGTGGGCGCCGGTGTCACGCCCGCCGGACTCGGAGTCGGCGACGTAAATCGTGTCGTCCTGGGTGATGACGATCCCGCTCGGGCGCCCGAACTGCCGCCACTCCTCGAGGAAGCGGCCGCTCTGGTCGAAGAGCTGGATGCGGTTGTTCTCGCGGTCGCCCACGAACAGGCGCCCGCGCGAATCCATGGCGATCGAGTGCGGCTCGCTGAACTCACCGGGACCGCTGCCCTTCCTGCCCCATTCCTTCACGTAGGTGCCGTCCTTCGTGAAGTGCACCACGCGGTTGTTCGTGCCGTCGCGGTGGCTGTCGGTCACGAACAGATCGCCATTGGGCGCCTCGACGACGTCGGTCGGCTGGTCGAAGTGGGCGCGACCGGAGCCGCTGACGCCCTTGGTGCCCAGGGTCATCAGGACCTTGCCCTGAGGACTCAGTTTGATGGCCTGGTGGCCGATGCCGTTGGCCCCGCGGGCGTCGGTCATCCACAGGTTGCCGTCGCGGTCGACAGTGCCGCCGTGCGGGAAGTTGAACATCCCCTGGCCGAAGCTGCGCAGCAGCTTGCCGGTCTTGTCGAAGGCCAGGATCGGCGGTTCGCTGCGGCCCTCACAGGAGTTCCCGACGCACCGGTGCACGACGTAGAGGGTGCCGTCTGGCGCCGTCTCGATGGCCGTGACCGCCGCCCACTTCACGCCTGGCGGCAACTGGCCCCAGTCGCGCGTGGTGCGGTAGGGCTGCGGCAGATCGTTACGGGGCGGGCTGGCAGTCTGCGCAGCGGCGGACGACGCGACGGCAGTGGTCAGGCACAGGATGGCGAGAGCGCGTGGCATGGGCAACTCCTGAAGTGAGCGGAATTGTACTCCCGGCATGCAGGCGGCCCTTGCACCGGCCGCGGATCAGAAGTACTTCCACGCCGAGGTGGCGGGCCGGCGCGCAACGAAGGCGCCGTACCAGCGGGTGACGAGATACAGCGGCACCAGGCCGCCGAGCCAGATCGCGTAGACCGCGCCGTAGCCCGTGCCCTGGCGGAACCACGCCACGCCGATGAGCGAAAAGAGCCACAGGTGCGCGATGTAGAAGGCGAGCGGCGACCGGCCGAAGGTCTCGATGACGCGTCCAAGACCCGTCGTCCACACCTGCGCGCGCTCGAGAAAAGCGAGCAGCAGCAGGTTTCCGCCCACCATGAACAGCGTGAAGACCAGCGACGGCGGGTACTTGATGAGGTTCAGGAACTCGATCCACGAGCCGTCGCGCGGCGCGCGCAGATTGCCGAAGGCGCCGGCGGCGCGCAGGCCAACGGCCAGAGCGAGGCAGGCCAGGCCCACCCACGGCAGCGCGCGGTAGACGCGCGCTTTGTCAGCGGCCAGCGCCCGCCCCAGGAGCACGCCCAGGGCGGCGATGCCGAACCACGGCACCAGCGGATACTGCGCCCACACGCCGTGGCTCCACCGCGAGAGCATCAGCACGGTTCGGCCGAAGCCGTAGACCGTGTCGACGTGCTCCGGCCCTGGTGTGGTGACGGCCGTGACGAGCAGCGCCGCCGCAGCCAACAGCGCCCACACCGCTGAGCGCGCGCGAATCAGCAGCCCGCTCACCGCCATCGACGTGCCCAGCGCGAAGAGCACCGTGAGCACCCAGCGTCGCTCCGGGGTGCCGGGGATGGCGAACTCGGAATTGTCGCCAAGCGGCGGTCCGCTGAGCGTGGCGATGAGAAACGCCGGCACCTCGAAGAACGTCGCCACCACGACGAGCAGCAGCCCGCGGGTGACGATGCTGCGCGTGATGTGCCCGTCCGTCCACCCCTGACGCGCCCGTGCCCCGGCCATTAGCGCCATGCCGGCGCCCATCAACAGGAAGAATCCAGGCGCGCAGAAGTGCGTGACGAAGCGGGTCAGGAACGGCAGCGCGCTCTGATAGCGCGTCCACGCGCCGGCCCACATCTCCTGCGAGTGGAAGCGGCCCACCATCAGGCCGACGTGGTCGAGGGCCATGACCACCATGATCAGCCCGCGCAGGACGTCGATCGAGCGCAGCCGGGACGAAGCGTCAGCCATGCCGGGCATCATGCGCCCGAGCACGCTGGCCGTCCATGGGAATCACGACGGCTCGTCGAAGAACAGGCGGTTCATTTCGTAGGCCGTGTGCAGGGCCAGCCAGCGGATCGGCCCGATCCGCAGTTCCATCCGGGCGCCCGGCCGGATGCTGCCTTCGCGGCTGATGACGCGCACCGGCGGGAAGGGTGGGCTCAGCCGCGGCAACGTGTCGTCGCGTTCGTGGAACGCGAAGACCCGCGCCACGGGGGCGCGCATGTACCATGGCGCCGCATGGACGGGATCGGATGCGTGCCGGCGCGGCCCTGGGTGGACGTCACCGCCGCGCGCATGCCCACGCTCAGAATCCGCATTTCGTGGGAGCTGGAACTGGTGGATGTCGACAACGACCGCGATCTCGAGTGACCGCCCCGTCAATTGCCTGAAAGGATCGCCGCCAGTTGATCAAGAGCCTGGCGGTGCTGGCGCTGGCCGGCGCGACGCTCGCGCCGGCGAGCGCCGCGGCACAGACGAAAGCACCCTGGAAGGCGGTGCACTTTGATCACATTTCGTACTCGGTCAACGACAACACGAAGAGCGCCGCATGGTACGCCAACCTGATGGGCTGGGAAATCGCCAATGACAACGGCAAGAACCAGGCGACGCTGCGCATCGGCGATGTCGGCGAGATCATCATCAGGAACTCGCGGCGTCCCGAAGGTGGCCGGCGCCAGCGGTAGCGGCTGGTCAGCCGCCGCGTCCGCCGGTGACGGGCGTCGTCAACCACATCTCCTACGGCATCGAGCCATGGGACACCGAGGGCGTGAAGGCCGAGCTCACACGCCGCGGCCTGAATCCCCGTGAAGACATGGTGGGAGCGGACTTCAAGAGCTTCCACGTGCTCGATCCCGACGGCTGGGCGCGCCGCCTATGCTGGCGCGCGGAACAGCTCGCGCATCCCGATCGCACAGCCTGGAAGGAGCGGCGTTGTGAGCGTGTGGTCGTCTTCGGACGTGAGTGCGACCACGCGCTTGAGGCGTCCCTCGACCGGGCGGAACACCTGCACGCTGTCGAGTTCCGGATCGACCAGCCAGTATTCGCGCACGCCCGTGCGTTCGAAGAGCCGCCGCTTGATTTGCGCGTCGCGCTTGCGGGTGCTCTTCGACAACACCTCGACGACCAGCGCCGGCGGGCCTTGAACGTTCTTCTCGGTCAGGATGTCGCGCTGATCCGCGGCCACGAAAAGCAGGTCGGGCTCGACGATGTCGTGGTGCGAGAGCACGACGTCGAGTGGCGCCAGGAACAGCCGGCCGGTGCCAGGTCGAGTGGCCAGGTAGGCGCTGATGGCCACATACAGTCGCCCGACCAGGTCCTGGTGCCGTAGATTCGGCGACGGGGTCACGTAGTGTTCCCCGTCGATGATCTCGTGCCGCTTCCCGTCGTCCGGAAAGAGCAGGAAGTCGTCGTAGGTGAGCCGTGTGTCGACGGGAGCCGCAGGCGAGCGCATCGATTCCTCCCCGGCCATGACGGCAGTCTACCCCCGGCCATTGACCGTTGCCAGTGCCAGGTGCGTGCCGAGAGCGATCACGACGAAAGTCGGGCGGGCGCCGGCCACCGGTTGCAGATCCCGCGAACACGCGAGAGGGCTCCTCTGGCGGAATCCGCTACGCCTGGATGTCGAGGAGGACCGCCCCTCCCTGTCGTATCGTTGCACCAGACTCCCGCGGGTGCGACCATGGGCGGCCGCTGCCGAAGACTGAGGTCAGGCAGGCCGCGAGTGAAACGGGGTCGATGCACGAAGCCACTACACTTCTCCGGCGAGACAGCGGGACGGGAGCATCGCCGGCCCGGGACGAGGGCGATCCGGTTCTCGCCGCGAGCATCAGGAATCGTGTTGCCGCCTTTGCGGCGCTCGCGGCGGTGGCCTACAGCGTTGCCGTTCCCCTCGATCTCGCCATGCACGCCGGCTTCGCGACCTCGGGTCTGACGAGTCCCGCGCGTCTGAAGAACGTCGTAATGGCCGCGCTGGCATGGTCGGTGTACCTCGCCGCCCGGAAGACCGACGCGTCGCTCGGAACCCTGACGCGGCTCGCCTGTTTCATGGTCTTCTCGGTCGGGCTCCATCAGACTCTCGAGGCTCTTCACTTCTTTCAGTGGTCGGATGCGGTGAGCGTGGAGTCGCTGGCTTCTGGCGCGCAGCCGATCAGCCTCGTCGACGGGCTGCCATGGACGTGCCTGTTGATGGCGCTCTTTCCGCCGTTCGTGCCGGGCTCACCCAGTAGGCACCTGCTGTTGGCGCTGTCGCTTGCCTTGCCGCTGCTCGCCCTCCCGGTCGGGTGGTCCCTGATGAGCGGAATCGACTACTGGGCGATCCTGTCGCCCGAGACGTTCGCCAACGTGCCACTCAGCGTGGTCCTCAGCCTCTTCATGTCCATTGCCATTCATCGCATCGACAATGCGCTGCGCGAGGAGCGCCGTCGGTCGCGGGAGTTGGGAAGCTACGAGTTGCTCGAGGAACTGGGCCACGGCGGGATGGGAGAGGTCTGGCTGGCCAGGCACAAGATGCTGGCCCGGCCAGCCGCCCTCAAGCTCATCAAGTCGGATCGGATCCGAGCCGGACCGGAGCAGGCGGCCAACGCGCTGCGCCGCTTCGAGCGCGAAGCGCGAGCCACGGCTCACCTGCGTTCCACGCACACCGTGGAGTTGTACGACTTCGGACGCACCGACGCCGGCGACTTCTACTACGTGATGGAACTTCTGGACGGCATGGATCTCGACGCGCTCGTCCGGCGCGACGGCCCGCAGCCAGCGTGGCGTGTCGTGCGGATGGTTCGTCAGAGATGTCTCTCGCTGGCTGAGGCCCACGAGCAGGGTCTGATCCATCGGGACATCAAGCCTGCGAACATCTTCCTGTGCCGGCAGGGAGCGAAGCTGGACATCATCAAGGTGCTCGACTTCGGGCTGGTCACCGGAATCTCCCGCTCCGACCGCGATGACCCGACTGGGCTGACACGCGAGGATGAAATTCTGGGCACGCCGGCCTTCATGGCTCCCGAAATGGCCGTGGCCCCCGACGACGTCGATCATCGGGCCGATCTCTATGCCGTGGGCTGCGTGGCGTATTGGCTGCTGGCGGGACGACATCTGTTCGATGAAGACACCGTCGTGGCGCTGATGTTCGCCCACGTCCACAAGGCGATCCCATCCCCCCTCTTCGCCAAGGTGGCTGGACCCGTGCCGGGTGCTCTCGAGGCCCTCCTGACGTGCCTGCTGGCCAAGAGCCCGACGGACCGGCCGCAATCGGCGCGAGAGGTCCTGAGGCTTCTCGATCAGATCGAGGTCAGCGGAGAATGGGATGAGGGGCAACTGCGCGACTGGTGGAGCACCGTCGCTCCGCCGCCCACGAGCAGCCCGCGCACACGACTCCGAAACGAGGTAGTGCCCCGCCCTCGAAGTGCCCGCTGACCGGGACGCCAGCGCGCATTTCCTCCTGGTGCCGGCTCGGTCTGGTCGGCGCCTGCGTCAGGATGTGGTGGAGGACCGTGACCAGACCCACCCTGCCGTCCTTATGGACGACGACCGACGTGACGACGGGACCCTGAGTCTTGGCGCAGGCTACCGGTCCAGGTCGAGTCCCCGCGACGCGGACTTCGCGTCGTGGGGCGGGTAGGGCCGGACACGGGCAGGCAGGCCACGCCGCCGTGCTTCACAGGCGGAAGATGTGCGCCGGCTACGGATGGCTGGCGCAGTAGCTCGCACCGGAGCACGTCGTGGGTACGAACACCTCGGCCTGGATGCGCCACACGCCTTGCGCCTTGCGCCACTGCGCCAGGTAGGTGCCGGCGATGTTCACGACGCCGTCGGGTTCGGTCCACCGGCCGGTCCACTCGCCGCGCTCCGAGGCAACGTTCCAGGCGGCGAAGACGTCGATGGACGACGGCGTCCGCACGTAGATCGTGTCGGGCCGGCGTTCGAACTGCGCTGCCATGCGGCTGGCGTTCACAGCCTGGCCATCGCCGTGGGTGCCGGTGGAGGTGACGATCGACACGTCGGGCAACCAGTGCCTGGCGATGCCGGCGGTGTCATGCCTGGCAATGGCGGCGTTCGAGTCGGCGCGGGCGGCGCGGATGGCGGCCGCGTCGTCGGCCGGCGCGCCCTGGCCCCCCACCGCTGCCATCGCCACCGCCATCGGCACGGCCCCAGCCAGCGTCAGCCAGAACAGTTCGGTTGTCGTCCGCATCCCGTCCTCCCGTGCGCCATGTCTGGCCGCGCGCAGCCATCGTAGACTGTGCCGCATGCATCGACGCCAGTTCCTGCGCCTGACGCCCGTGCCCGTCCTGCTGTCGTCGCGCCCGTCGGCAGCCGCGCAGGCGGTGGCGCCGGCCAGCCCGGCAGACGTCCGCTTCGAGGCGATCGCCACGCTCATCGCCCGGAAGATGCGCGAGTACCGCGTGCCCGGGGTCGGGCTCGGGGTGGTGGTGGACGGCGCCACCACGGTGCGCGGTTTTGGCGTGACGAGCCTCGACGACCCGACGCCGGTCACGAGCGACACGCTCTTCACGATCGCCTCGATCTCGAAGACGATTACCGCCACCGCCGTGATGCGGCTGGTGGAGTTGGGCACGCTCGACCTCAGGGCGCCCATTCAGCGCTACCTTCCCGAGTTCCGCGTGCTCGACGACGAGACCAGCCGCACGGTGTCGCTCTGGCACTGCCTCACGCACACGCCGGGGTGGGAAGGGCAGCTCACGACCGAAGACCGCGGCGCCGGCGCGCTGGCGCACTTTGCCTCCACGATCATGCCCACGCTGCCGCAGCTGGCGCCGGCCGGCCGCGTGTGGAGCTACAACAACGCCGGCTTCGCGCTGACCGGCCGCGTCATCGAGGTGGTGACCGGCAAGTCGATTCACGACGCCCTCGACGAGCTCGTCTTCGCGCCGCTCGGACTGTCGCACACGGTCACGCGCCTCACCGACGCGATGACCTGGCGCTACACGCTCGGCCACCGCGATCGCGCCGGCGCGGCCGAAGTGGTTCGGCCGTTTCAGACCACGTCGAGCACGACCGCCGGCGGCGTCCTGACCTCGATTGCCGATCTCATGCGCTACGCGCGCTTCCACCTCGGCGATGGCCGGACGGCAGGCGGCACGCCGCACCTCTCACGCGCAGGGCTTGGCCTGATGCAGACGACTCAGCTGGCGAAGAACGCCACCACGGACGGAATGGGCCTTGGCTGGCACACGCGCAGCGTCGGCGGCGTGGCGACCCTCGCGCATGGCGGCACGCTCAACGGCCATTGCCTGCTGCTGCAGCTCGTGCCGGCCAGGGCTCTCGCCTTCACCGTGCTCACCAATCACGTCGAGGGCTGGCGGCTCGTACAGGACGTCGAGGCGGCGATCCTCGAGACCTACGCCGGCGTGGCGCTCGCACCCGGCCAGATCGTGGGCCACCGTGGCATCAACGAGGCCATGACGTCACATGCCACGGCTCTCGCCCGGCCACCGGATCCGGATCTCTACGTGGGCACCTACCAGCGGCCGCCCGTGGGCACGGTCCAAGTGCGGCGTGTGGGCGCGCAACTCGTGGTGGCCACCGGTGGCGGTTCGCCAGAGGCGCCAGTGGCCTTCTACGGGCCCGACGTCGCCTACGCGCTGTCGGGCCAGTACACCGGCATGCCTTACGAGTTCATCCGCGATGATGACGGCCTCGTGCAGTGGATTCGCGTGAACGGGCGCATCGCGCGGCGAGCCGGCTGACCGCAGACCGCGCGTGTCCGCCGGACGGTCCCGACAGCCGTGTCGGTCGGCGCGACGTCCTGCGCGGCGTGCGCCTGCGACGCCTCAGCGTGGTGCGGGCGTCAGCAGGTACTCGTGCATCAGCAGGATGTCGACCGCCGAGGTCCAGGCGAAGCCCCGCGTCCGTAACCCGATGCCGCGCAGCGCGTCGTAGTTCTCGTAGTAACCGCCGGCGTGCGCCGTGAGGTCCGAGAAGCGGCGCGCGATTTCCGTGGCCAGGTCGTTGCGGCCGCCACGGCGCAGCCCGTCGGCCAGCAAGTAGGTCGAGGGCGCCCAGATCGGGCCCCGCCAGTAGCCGTCGGCGACGTAGAGCGGGCTCGTCGGCGCCTCGGTGGCCGGGCCGAAGGGCGTCAGGAAACGTCGCTCGAGGTCATCGGCCATGCGCGCGAAGACCGCCGCCGGCAGGTGCTCGCCGAGCACCAGCGGCATGAGATTGAGGAGTGAGGTCGGCTCGGTGGTGACGTCGCCGCCGATCGGGCGCACCAGGAAGTGCTGCCCGTTCCAGAAGCGCGTGAGCATGCCGGCAAGATGCCGATCGGCGCGGCGATCCCAGGCGTCGGCGTCTTCGGAGCGGCCGAGTTGCCTCGCCACGCGCGCCAGCGCCTTCATCTGCAGCACCAGATAGGCCTGCAACTCGGGCGTCTCGTACTTGGTCGTCGGGTTGCCGAGCACGGTGGCGTTGTCCCAGCCGCTGTCCCAACCGGAGTGCTCGCCGCCGTATTCCGGAAAGCCATTGCCGTCGGTGTCGCGACGCGTGAACCAGAACTGTGTCCACTTCGCGAGCCGGGGGTAGAAGTCCGTCAACTGCGCGGCGCTGAGCGTGTGGCGATCCATCAGCTTCCCGAGCGCCCAGCCGTGGATCGGCGGCTTGGTCACCCCGAGGTACAGCGCGTCGGGGGAGGTCACATCCGGCAGCTGGCCGTGCTCGTCCGCGTTGTAGAAGGGCAGCACCAGCTGCTCGAAGCCGGCCTGCGCATCGGTCAACCCGAGTGCGAGCGCAGGGAAGCAGTGGTCCCAGGCCCAGACGGCGTTCATCTCCGCCTTGGCGACGAGCACGGCGTCGGTCCGAAGATGCGTGTCTGCCGGTGCCTGCAGGCTCCACAAGTTCCACCACGCCGCTTCGGCCATCGGCAGGCGCGTGGCAGGCACTGATGGCATCCGGGTGCGAAAGGCTCGCCAGTCGTCGTCGATGACTTTCAGGTCGCGCGCCGGATTGGCCGTCATAGGCGCTGGTGCCGGGCCTTGGTGCATGCGGATCGCCGCCAGCAACCGGCCTGAGGCCGGCGCCAGACGCCAGCGGTCGCCATCGCGGCGAGCCACGCCGTGCGCCACGTCGAGGGTGACCGTCCAGCCGTCGATCGACGCGCTGCAGCGCACGGGGGCGGCCGTCGTGCAGGCGGTGAGCGTCAGCTCGGGCTTGAGCGACGCGATGTCGAGGCCCAATCCGTCGCTGTCGACGACGGCATCGAACGCGCTGGCGATATAGGCGGTCGCGCGCGCCGTGCCGGCGCCGCCAGTCGCCACTGAGATATGGCTCGGCGTGGCGGTGAAGGCGACCGGCGCCACGCGGCCGTCTTCGGCAGTGAAGGTGAGCTCCAGCAGGTTGCCCTTCTCCTCCTGCATGCGGCTGAAGACGACGCGCAGCGTCGCGGGTGCGCCGGTCGTGTGCAGCGTCATCCAGGAGGCGCGGCGGCTGAAGAACGTGTGCGTCAGGTCGACGGCTTGCGTGGAAAGACCCTGTGCTCCCACGGGCCAGGCACTCGCGACCAGCAGCAGCGCCCAGGCCCAGCGCCGCACGCCTACTGCGCGTCCTTCCACACCAGCACCTGCGCCGGCGCCAGCGGGTTGGTGCCCACGACCATCCGGCTCTTCGGGCCGAGGCGGAGCCGGACAGGCAACGCCGAGTAGTTCACGCCCACGAAGAAGCCGTCGCGCCAATCGACGTAGACCCCCGCCGGCAGGTCCTCGATCGGCACCCGCGCGCGTTCGTAAACCTGGCGCACCAGCTCCCGTTCGAGTGCGGCGTCGATGGTCTCGACGCCGATGTAGGTCACCGTCCCCTTGCCGAGGCGTCTCGTGATGGCGGCCGCGGCGCCGGCGTAGAACTGATCGGCGTAGGTGGCCAAGGTCGTCGTGCCGGCCTGTGGACGGAACAGGTCGGCCCACGCACGCCACGAGAACGAACGAGTCCCCATCGCGATCTGACCCTTGCGGTCGAGCGGTAGCGTGTCGATGCCTTCGAGACGGGCGCCGACGAGCGCCTCCAGGCGGGCACCGAGCGGCACCTCGGGGAAGTGTCCGTCCGCGCCCTTCTGCGCCGATCGCGGCGTGAGAATCAAGTGGCCGCCGCCCTCCACGTAGCGCGTCCACTTCTCGATTAGTGCCGTCGACGCCAGCTGATAGGCCGGTGCGACGAGAAACGGATAGCGCGAGAAGTCGTCGCCTTCGGCGATGAAGTCGAGCGGTGCTCCGGTGGATTTCACGATCGTTGAATACAGGTTGCGGTGGCGCCAGGTGGACCAATGCTCGCCCTGCTTCTGCTGGTCGAGGTCCCACATCACGTCATGACTCCAGAGCAGCGCCGTCCGGCGCGCGGCCAGCGAAGGCGGCAGCGTGGTCGCTGGATCGTAGGCGGCTTTCGCGGACTGCAGTTCCTGCATGGCCTGCACGAACTCGCGGCCGCCTTGCGAGAGCGTCACGCCGTCGAGCCCCACGATGCCCTCGTGGTACATCTCGCTGCCGAAGCGCGGCTGCCGGTAGCGGTAGGTGCACAGGAACGACGAGCCGCCGCCGAAGGCATGCCAGACCCACATGCGCACCGCGCCCGGCTCTGGCTTGGGGTTGGTCGTGGCCCAGTTGATCTGCCCGGGCTGCAGCTCCATCACGCCGGTGACGCCGGCAATCGGCCGGAAGTAGTCGCTCGCCTCCATCAGGCGATACGGGTTGCCGTAGCGGAACGTCTGCCCGCCGAGGAAGTTGGCACCGGCCACGAGGTACATCGTGAAGGAGGGGAAGTCGAGCGCCTGCGGACGTCGCGGGTCGCTCATCTCGGTGGCGTTCATGAAGTTGGACGTCACCCACTGCTCGGGCCGTGTGTGTTGACGAAGAATCGTCGCCTGGCGATCCAGGAACGCGGCCTGCGTGTCGGCGTTGAAGCGTTGGAAGTCGACCAGCGCGTGCGGGCTCAGCTTGTCTTCGCCGGTCATGCTCGGATTGGGCAGTCCGACCTGATCGAAACGCGCGTAGCGCAGGCTCCAGAAGCTGCCGCCCCAGGCGTCGTTCAGCCGCTCGACGGTGCCGTATCTGGTGCGCAGCCAGCTCTGAAACGCGGTGCGGGCCGACGCACTGTAGTCGGGCGTCGACTCGGGCTCGTTGTCGATCTGCCAGCCCCAGATGCGCTCGTCCGTGCCGTAGCGTTCGGCCAGCTTTGCCACGATGCGATCGACGTAGGCAAGGAAGCGCGGATTGGACAGCGAGCCGTTGGCGCGCGTGCCGTGCTCGCGGCGACGACCATCGGCGCCGGTGAGCAGAATTTCAGGGTGCTCGTCGGCCATCCACGCTGGCGGTGCCGGCGAGGGCGTGCACAGGATCACCTTCAGCCCGGCCTCGTGTGCTCGCGCGACCGCTTCGTCCAACCAGGCGAAGTCGAACGTGCCGTCCTCGGGCTCGAGGTACGTCCAGGCAAACTCGGCGAAGTGCGTGAAGCTGAAGCCCAGCTTCTTGATATTCCCCAGGTCTCGGGCCCATTGGTCGCGCGGCCACTGCTCGGGGTAGTAGTAGACCCCGACGTCCATCAGATCGGCCTTGGGAAAGAACCGCTGGGCCGTGGGCTGGGCGAGCGGTGATGCCTGGGCGAGCAGCATCCCCACCGCGAGCACCGTGCCGAGTGTGGTGACGTTCATGCCGGCCCCACGGTAACACCATCAGACGGTTGCGGCGGATGGGGGCCGACGGCCAAAGCCTCGACTACAATCGGCGCTGTCCGGTTCCGCGTCCGAGAGGAAGGCGTCGCATCGACACCCAGACCTACATCCAGCTCGGCGCCATCGACTGGGCGATCCTCGTGCTCTACTTCGCCTTCGTCATCGGCATCGGCGTCGTGTTGAAGCGCCGGATGCTGAGCTCGACCGACTTCTTCCTGTCGGGACGCTCGATTCCCGCGTGGATTGCCGGGTTGGCCTTCCTCAGCGCCAACCTGGGCGCACAGGAAGTGATGGGCATGGCGGCGTCGGGTGCGAAGTACGGCATGGCGACGGCGCACTTCTACTGGGTAGGCGCGGTGCCGGCGATGGTCTTCGTGGGCGTCTTCATGATGCCCTTCTACTACGGCTCCCGCGCGCGCAGCGTGCCGGAATACCTGAAGCTGCGCTTCGACGAGAAGACGCGCACCTTCAACGCCTTCAGCTTCGCCACCATGACGATCTTCTCGAGCGGCGTCTCGATGTACGCGATGGCGAAGCTGCTGAACCTGCTGCTCGGTTGGGATTTCGATCTCGCGCTGTGGGCCAGCGCCTCGATCGTGCTGGCCTACATCTTTCTCGGCGGCCTGACCTCGGCCATCTACAACGAGGTGCTGCAGTTCTTCCTGATCGTGCTGGGCTTTCTCCCGCTGGTGTTCCTCGGCCTGCGCGATGCCGGCGGCTGGTCTGGACTGGTGGAGCGCCTGGACGTAGTGGCCGCCGGCAGCACCAACCTGCAGGGGCAGGCCTACGCCTCGGGCGCGTGGGTGAGTACCTGGGCGCACCTCGGCTCGGCGGGTGCCAACCCGATGGGCGTCGAGTGGTTCGGGATGGCGATGGGCCTGGGCTTCGTGCTGTCGTTCGGCTACTGGTGCACCGACTTCCTGGTCGTCCAGCGCGCCATGGTGGCCGAGAACGAAACCGCCGCCCGTACCGTGCCCCTCATCGCCGCCGTGCCGAAGATGCTCTTTCCGTTTCTCGTCATCCTGCCAGGCATGATCGCCATCGCCCTCACCTTCAAGGCCGGGCAGAGTGGTTTCGCGCTGCCTGTCAAGGGGAACGCCTACGACTACGACCTGACGATCCCGCTCATGCTCGCGCACTACTTCCCGACCGGCATGCTGGGACTGGGGCTCACGGCGCTGATGGCATCGTTCATGAGCGGGATGGCGGGCAACGTCACGGCATTCAACACCGTGTGGACCTACGACATCTACCAGAGCCACATCGCCAAGGACCGGAGTGACGCCCACTACCTGTGGATGGGCCGCATGGCCACCGTCTTCGGCATCTTGCTCTCGGTCCTCACCGCCTACGTCGCCGTCCATTTCAACAACATCATGGACATGCTGCAGCTCATCTTCGCCTTCGTGAACGCGCCGCTCTTTGCGACCTTCCTGCTGGGGATGTTCTGGACGCGCACCACCGGACACGGCGCCTTCGCGGGTCTTGTCGCAGGCACGATGGCCGCAGCCCTCCACCATGGCCTGAGCATGCCGGTGGGTGCCGAGAGCCTCGTCAAGGGCGGCTGGCTGGGCGCGGTCGTGCACGTCTACCCCAGCGAGATGGCGCAGAACTTCTGGACCGCCATCTGGTCGTGGAGCACCTGCTTTGGTGTCACGATCCTCGTCAGCACGCTGACGCGGCGCACCATGACCGACGACGACCTGCGCGGACTCGTTTACAGCCTCACCCCGCGTCACGACGATCGGCACCTGCCGTGGTACCGGCGGCCGCTCTATCTGGGCGGCGTCATCCTGGGCGGGGCCATCGCTTTGAACGTCGTCTTCGCGTGACGCCATGACCTTCGATCTGCGCCTGCCGGTGGGTTTGCTCTTCACGCTGCTGGGTCTGTTGTTGACCGGCTTCGGGCTCGTCTCACCGGCCGAGATCTACCGCCGGTCGCTTGGCATCAACGTCAACTTGATATGGGGCGCCGTCGTCCTGCTGTTCGGAGCCGTGATGCTCGTCGCGGCGCTATTGGCGCGACGGCGCGCCGCCGGACCGTCGCGTGAGTGAGCATCCGCAGTGCCGTCGCATCCGCGCGGCGTGCGAACGCGTCTACGGGAGTCCGGACCTCGTGGTGCGCGGACCTGGCCGCATCAACCTCATCGGCGAGCACACCGACGCCGCGCTCGGGCTGGTCATGCCGGCCGCCATCGACAAGGGTGTCTGGCTGGCCCTACGCGCCAGGGACGACGCACAGTGTCGCTTCCACGCCGCCGACCGGGACGAGTCGTTCGAGACGGCAGTGGCCACCGGAGATGGCGCTGCGCCCGGCTGGTCGAGATACCTGCTGGGTGTGTACGCGGAGATGTCCCTTGATGGTCGTGCACCGCGAGGCGTCGACTGCGTCTTCGGCGGAGACCTGCCGATCGGCAGCGGCTTGTCGTCGTCGGCCGCGCTGACCTGCGGGCTGGCGTTCGGCCTGAACGAGTTGTTCGCCCTGGGCTACGACCGGTTGTCGCTGGCGCAACTCGGACAGCGCGTCGAGCACCGCCACGCCGGCGTGTTGTGCGGCCTCATGGACCAGTTCGCGTCGCTGCTGGGCCGGTCGGGTCACGTTATTCGGCTCGACTGCCGCGATCTCAGCCACGAGTACATCCTTTGTGCCGAGGCCGGACTCGCCATCGTGCTGTGCGACTCGCATGTCCGCCGATCGCTTGCGGCCGACGGCGCCTACAACCAGCGGCGCGCGCAGTGTGGCGAGGGCCTGGCGCTGCTCAGATCGCGTCACCCGGACGTGTGGAGCCTGCGCGATGCGACTGCCGAGATGCTGGAGGCCGCCCGTTCGGTCATGAATCCGACAGTGTTCGCGCGCTGCGACTACGTGCTGCGGGAGAACGCGCGCGTCGTCGACGCGCGCGCGGCGCTCGAGAGCGGCGACCTGGAACGCCTCGGGCGCCTCATGAACGAGAGCCACCGAGGACTGCAACTCGGCTTCGAGGTGTCGTCTTCGGAGTTGGACATCCTGACCGACGCGGCCCGGCGGGTTCCCGGCGTGCTTGGCAGCCGCATGATGGGGGCCGGCTTCGGCGGCTGCACCATCACCCTGGTGCGCGAGGAGGCGCTGCCGCGCTTCGAGGACGACATGACGACGGTCTACCGCGAGACCCTCCGCGCCGAGCCCGTGCTCCACCGGTGCCGCCTGACCGACGGCACCGAGATCGTCCACCGGCGGGCGTGAGCCCGGCCACTGAGAGATGGAGACGCACGTGTTCGACCGTCCGCATCGTCGCTTGAACCCGCTGACTGGCGACTACGTCCTGGTGAGCCCGCAGCGCACTTTGCGTCCCTGGCAGGGGCAGATCGAGCGTGCGGCGGCGGAGGTCGCCGTCGCGCACGACCCGGCGTGCTACCTGTGCGCGGGCAACCTGCGGGCCGGTGGGCATCGCAACCCCGACTACACAGGCACCTTCGTCTTCGACAACGACTTTCCCGCGTTGTTGCCAAAGGTGGCCGGCGCGACCACGGCGTCGACGAGCGTGCTCGTGGCGGAGCCGGAGAACGGAGTCTGCCGCGTGGTGTGCTTCTCGCCACGTCACGACCTGAGCCTGGCGCGGATGCGTCAGGCCGACGTCGTGGCGGTCGTCGAGACGTGGACCGACGAGACGCGCCGGCTCGGGGCCCGCGACGACATCGCCTGCGTGCAGATCTTCGAGAACAGAGGCCAAGCGATGGGCTGCTCCAACCCCCATCCCCACGGCCAGATCTGGGCCACCGAGCACCTGCCCAATGAGACATTGAAGGAGCTGGCGCATCAGGAGCGGTATTTCGAGCGGCACAAACGGCCGCTGCTGGCCGACGTGCTGGCCGAGGAGCTGGCGAGCGGCGATCGGATTGTTCTCGAGAACGAGGGCTTCGTCGCGTTCGTCCCGTTCTGGGCGGCCTGGCCCTTCGAGACGATCGTCGTGCCGCGGCGGCCACTCCGCACACTGCTCGATCTGAATGACGACGACGGCGGACGTCTGGCAGACGTGCTGAGGCGCCTCACGATCCGCTACGACAACCTGTTCGAGACCAGCTTCCCCTACAGCATGGGGTTCCATCAGGCGCCCTTCGACGGCCGCGCACATCCCGAGTGGACGCTGCATCTGCACGTGTATCCGCCGCTCCTGCGCGGAGCGACGGTGCGCAAGTTCATGGTCGGTTTCGAGATGCTCGCCATGCCCGGACGCGATCTCACGCCTGAGGACGCCGCGGCGCGGCTGCGAGGCCTGCCGGACGTGCACTTTCAGGCTGACTGATCGCAGGGGTTAGGCGTTGCGCGGCGCTCCGCCGCCTGGCCGCGGCAGCGCCGCGACTTCGAGCGCGAGTTCCACCAGCGCCGCTTCGCCAATACCGAGCTGGTGATAGTTGGCGTAGTAGGTCTCGACTGCAACCTGCTGCGCGCCGATGTGCTGCTCGCGGAGCACCTTGACGCGGTCCAGCACCTCGGTCACCAGGTCGTCGGTCAGCGTCACGTCGTGGCCCGCCAGCAGGACCGCGTGGCGCGCCAGCACGTCTTCCACGGCCGCTCGACCCGAGTGCTTGCCGAACACGAACCGATGCGTGCCGCCGACCTCCGCTTCGCGGATGAACTGGTAGATGGCAGGGTGCACGAGGATGGCCGCGGTGTGGATTCCTGATTCGTGCGAGAACACCCCCTCGCCGATGATTGGCTCGTGCGGTTGGATCGGGATGCCCGACGCGCGCTCGATGGCCCGCCTGAGCTCGTGTAAGCGCTCGTACTTGAAGCGCGGCAGCGTCACTCCGTAGAGCTCCTTGAGCACCATCACGAACTGGTGAATCGAGGTATTGCCCGCCCGTTCGCCGATGCCGTTGGCCGTCAGGCTCGGGTGCGTGGCGCCGTGCAGCACCGCGCGCACGGTGTTGATCGCGCCCAGCCCGAAGTCGTTGTGGAAGTGGGCGGTGAGCTGCACCCGTCCCGCTTTGACCCCGAGCGCCTCGACGATCGGCGGGAAGTAGTGATCGACCGCCTCCGGCGTGAAGACGCCGCAGGTGTCCGAGAAGCAGAAGCGGGTGCCGCCGGCGGCGATGCAGGCCTCGGCCCATTCGAGCGTGTAGTCGAGGTGCCCGCGGCTGGCATCTTCGGCCGCGAACTCGATGCGCTCGAGGCCACACGACTTGGCGTAGCGGATGGCGTCGGTGATGAGACGGATGTTGGCCTCGCGGTAGTACGCCACCGGGGTGTCGAGCCAAGCTGATTCCGGCTGGCCCTCGCGCGCCAGCAGCGTGCGCCCGAGTTTGTATTTCAGATGCAGGTCCGAGACGGTGGAGAGGATGAGCACCGACAGGTCCCCGGGTTGGCAGCCAGCCTCGCGGGCGACGTCGAGCACGCAGTCGATGTCAGCGGGGACGGCCCGGCACATCGCCAGCACGTCCATGCGTGGATTGATCCGGCCGTCGCGGCGAGCCTCGAGAATGAGCTGCAAGGCGTGCCGGTCGCTCGCCGAGGAGATGGGAAACGCCACGTCGGCGACGTCGATCCCGATGTCGCCCAGCAGCCCTGCCAGCTCGACCTTCTGTTCTGGCGAGAACGCCACGCCCGGCATCTGCTCGCCGTCGCGCAGGGTGTCGTCGTAGAGGTAGATGCCCGCCGGGTCCGGGAACTCCAGATGGGACGTGTAGCGGCGCGGCTGGCGCAGCAGGTCGTCGAGCGGCTCTCGAAGATCGGGCATGAGGTCGACTATAGCCCCTGGGGCCGACGGTCATGAGGCCGAGCGGGGTCTCCCCGCTAGCTGGCCGGGGTGCGCCCTCGGCTCCTCGCGCCAGTTGGGCACGACCGTGAGCCGCGCTGGCGTGCCGGGGGACCAGCTCACGTGCCCTCCAGCCACCGCTCGAGTTCGGCGCCAAGCGCCTTGCCCCGATTCGCGCCGCGTGCTTCGATGCGTGCCACGGCGTCGATGGCGCGCCTCCGGTCCTCCTGCGTGAGCTGAGCCACCAGCGCGCGAAGGTCGACGCCGTCCTGCGGGCGATCCGGCGCCAGCGCCAGGACCTTCATTGCCACCAGGTGTCCGGCCTGCGCCACGGGGACGGTCAGTCCTGGCGCGATCTCCAGCCGCTCGGCATCCCGGCAGATCTCGGGCTCGATGCCGGAGGAGGTGAACAGCAGATCGATTACGACGCCCTCTTCAGGCTGGCCCGGAGGCAGCAGTCTGACCGCGGCGAGCCGGCCAAGGGCCCGCTGCTCGAGCGACAGCTTCAGCGTATATGTCGCGGCCACGAAATCGGCAACGAGAGATTCTGCAGCCTCGTCATCCGCGACGGCGACGGCGAGATCGATGTCGCGCGTGAAGCGCGGTTCGGCACGAATTGACACCGCGAGACCGCCGACCAGCGCCCAGGACTGATGACGCGCATCGAGAAGGCGCGCGGTCTGCCGCAGTGCGGCGAGCAGGAGCGTCGGGCTGGCGGTGTCGGTCACGTGCGGCGGTGCCAGTCGGGCCTTGCTCCGTCACCCCACTCGGCGCCCGGGCGTTCCTGCAGCCACGCCGTCAATAGCGCGTCCACTTCTTCGTCAGAGGCGTCCGGCCGGTTGCGCCGAATCGCCTGGCGGCGGAGCGTCAGGCCAGTGGCCCACAGATCGACCGTCGTACGGAACCGCTCGATCACGCGCGGGGAGTCAGGCACGGCCGTAGTCTACCCCCCGCCAGCGACGCCAGCCAGCGCTGACGATGACGACGACACGCGTCGACACGCGCCTGGAGGTGTTGCCTACTGCCCGACCGACCCGGACTCGCGGGAGACCATCGACATCGCCGAAGCCCTGCACGCGCAGACGCTGGTGACCTGGGGCATGAACGGCGCCGATCTGCCGGTGGGATGTGGCGGTCCGCTGCGGCTGCGTGTGCCGCACCAACTCGGCTACAAGAGCGTGAAGTACGTGGTGCGGGTTGACGCGGCGGCGTTGCGGCATCACGGCGCGGGCATCATGTCCCGCGGCAAACGGTCGTATCATCCCCGGATGGCTGCCATCACCCTGCTCGTCAATGGCGCGCGGCACACGCTAGACATCGAACCGACGACGCCCCTGCTCTACGTGCTGCGCAACGACCTCGATCTCGCCGGGCCGCGCTTCGGCTGCGGCCTCGGCCAGTGCGGCGCCTGCACGGTGCTGATTGCCGGCGAGGCCGTGCGCTCGTGCGTCCGGCCGGTGTCGCAGGCGGCCGGGGTCGAGATCACGACGCTCGAAGGCCTCGCGAAGGACGGTGTGCTGCATCCCATCCAGCAGGCCTGGCTCGATGAGCAGGTGCCGGCGTGCGGCTTCTGCCAGAACGGCCAGATGCTCACGGCCAAGGCGCTGCTCGACAAGACGCCGAATCCGAGCGATGCCGAGATCCGCGAGGGCATGCGTCGCACACTGTGCCGCTGCATGACCTATTACCGCATCAACGCCGCCGTGAAGCTCGCGGCCCGGAGGATGGCCTAATGGCCCCCGCGAGCCGTCGCCAGTTTCTCCAGACCTCAGGACTCCTCGTCGCCTCGGTGGCGGCGATCTCGGTCGAGGGCGTCGAGGCGTTCCTGCAGCGTCCTGCCGCCAGCGGACCGTATCCCGATCCCGACTTCCTCCAGCTCGATTCCTGGATCGTCGTCCGGCCCGACAACACGGCCACGTTCTTCGTCGGCAAGACCGATCTGGGCCAGGGCACCGGCACGGCGTTCCGCCAGATCATGTCGGACGAGCTCGACATCGACTTCGCCAAGACGACCTGCGTGATGGGGAGTACCGACGTCACCGTCGATCAGGGCGGCTCGGGCGGGTCCGACGCGCTCCAGACCGATGGCTACCCGATGCGACGCGTGGCGGCCGAGGCGCGCCGCGTGCTGCTCGACATGGCGGCGCTGCACTTCGGCGTGCCGGTCACCGCACTCACCGTCAGCGACGGCGTCGTGAGCACGAAGGTCGGCGACTCGGCCGACCGCGGCATCACCTACGGCGAGCTCATCGGCGGCAAGAAGTTCAACGTCACGCTCACCGGCAAGAACACCGACACCACGACCGGCAAAGCGCCGCTCAAGGCCGTGCAGGACATGAAGAACGTGGGGAAGTCGCCCAGGCGCGACGACATCCCGGCCAAGGTCGACGGCATGCAGCGCTGGGCGGTGGACGTGAAGGTGCCTGGGATGCTGCACGCGCGCAACGTGCGGCCGCCGATGGTCGGGGCCACGCTCACTTCGGTCGATGAGGCGTCGGTGGCCGGCGTGCCCGGTCTCGTCAAGGTCGTGCGCAAGGGCAACTACCTGGCGGTCGTGTGCGAGCGAGAGGAGCAGGCGATTGCTGCCGCCCGGCAGCTCAAAGCCGAGTGGACGCCGCCGGCGACCAAGCCCTTCCCGGCCTCCGAAGATCTGTTCACCTACATGCGCGCGACGGCGCCGTCGTCGTCGAGCCCACCGTCGGTCACCGGCGATGTGGACACGGCGATTCTCGGCGCCGCCACAGCGCTCGAGGCACAATACGACGTCCCGTTCCAGGGGCACACGGCCTATGGACCGGCGCACGCGCTCGCCGATCCCTCGAACGGCCAGCTCACGATCTACTCGAACGACATGAAGTCGTACGGGCTACGAAACGGCGTCGCCCGATTCCTGAACATCCCACGCGACAAGGTGCGCGTCGTGTGGATGCAGGGGCCGCAGGCCTACGGACGCACGGCCGCCGACGATGCCGGCTTCGAGGCCGCGTTCCTGGCCACCGAACTGCAGCGCCCGGTGCGCGTGCAGTGGTCACGGCAGGAAGAGACGGCGTGGGACACCAAGGGCCCGGCGTATGCGGTCACGATGCGCGGCGCGCTCGATGCGCAGGGACAGCTCACGGCGCTCGACTACGACGCGCGTGCCGCCGACTACAACCACGTCGGCTACAACGAACCAGAGACGGTGCTCATCGCGCAGCTCACCGGGCAGCGCAAGGCCGAGCCAGCGCCCGGACGTGCGTCCTTTCCGTCCGACAAGTACGCCATTCCCATCCGGCGCATGGCCGGCAGCGTCGTGCCGATGCCGCTGGCCTGGGAGACACCCGTGCGCACCGGCAACCTGCGCGATCCCGATGGCCCGCAGGTGACGTTCGCGTCCGAGAGCTTCATCGACGAGCTGGCCGCGGCGGCCAAAGCCGATCCCGTAGCCTTCCGCCTGGCGCTGCTCGAACGTGGCACCAGCGACGATGCCGGCCACAAGCGCGCGCGTTCGATCGCCTGCCTCAAGGCGGCCGCGGAGACGTTCGGCTGGACGGCGCGCCCATCGCCGGGCCCGCGCCCGGCGACTGATGTCGTCACCGGACGCGGCGTGGCTTATGCATATCGCAGCGAGACCGTGGCGGTCGAGATGGTCGACGTCGAGGTCAACCGGCGCACGGGACGGATCTGGGTCAAGCGCATCGTCTGCGCGCACGACTGCGGTCTCGTCATCAACCCCGAGGCGTTGACGCGCACCCTCGAAGGCGCGCTGCTGCACTCGGTCAGCCGTGCGCTCTACGAGGAGGCGCGGTTCGACGATACGAAGATGCTCACCGTGGACTGGGCGAGTTCGCCGACGCTGACCCACGCGGATGTGCCGGAGCGGATCGACATCGTGCAGGTGAACGGCGATCCGAATCCGAACCGGCCGGATCTCAAGCACTACGGCGCCGGCGAGACGGCCTGCAAGCCGATGCTGGCGGCGGTGGCCAACGCCGTCTTCGATGCCACCGGCGTGCGGATGCGCCGCGTGCCGTTCACGACGGCGCGGGTGCTGGCAGCGCTCAAGGCGTAAGCGCCGCTTCGACCTCCGCCGTTCGGCGACGGCGACGCGCCGTGCCGTTCGCTGGGAGGTGTCGGTGCGGTTTGGGTCCTGAGGCGTCAGCGCTTCACCGGGCGGAGGCGAACGGCGGCGTCAGCGATCGCCGCCGCCACCGCTCGGCGTCGGCTGGCCGATTCCAGGTCTCGTACAGGCGTACCACCCGGTCTCGCGCTTCGACGCGGGTGGCAGGCCTTGAACGGATGTCGCCCATGAGCGCCTCGAAGCCGCCTACGAGCAACGGCTCGGCTTCGTCGCGGGCGCCGCGTCGCTGCAAGACGCCGCCGAGCTCGCTCATGGCGCGGCCCAGTTCGAAGTCGATGTCGGGCCGCGCCCTGCTGAGGCGCTCGAGCACGGAGCGAAACCGCATCTCGGCCTCGCCCAGTCGATCGGTGCGCTCGTAGAGCCGCGCCAGGTGGCGCTCGGTTCTCGACATCAGTGGATCGCCATCGCCGCGCCGCTCGCGGAATCGCTGCAGCCGGGCCACCAGCCACGCTTCCAGATCGCCAGGCGAGCCGTGCTCCGTCATGAGGTCGACGTAGACCTCCTCGGTGCTCCACGACTGCAGCGCATCGGGTAGTGCGAGCGCCTCGCGCATGGTGGCCATCGCGCCGGTGTGGTTGCCCAGGGCCTCCTGAGCCCGAGCCACCGTTCGCAGGCGCCGGTCTTGCGTGCGGCCCTCGGCGGCCGCCGCCTGCTCGGCCAGCTGCAGTGCGCGCGTGGGACTGCGCAGGTCGGATGGCGCCATGTCGAGGAGATAGGTGGCGCAGCTGTCGAGGCCGCGAGGATCGGACCCGGCCGCAGCGGCCAGCCGGTCGCACAGGTCCAGAAACCTCACGGCGGCCGGGTGGGCGTCGGGATGATTCGGGACCTTCTGCAGGAGCGTCGCCAGGCCCATGGCCGAGAGGATGGTGTCGGTATGCACCGGTCCCAGCATGCTGAGGCGCGCGGCGAGCACCTCGCGATAGATGGGCTCGGCCCGGGCCGGCTCGGCCCGGCCGACTAGGATTCCGAGGTTGCGCAGCACGTTGATCGTGTCGACGTGCGTGGGCCCGAGCGTCTTGCGGTAGATGGCCAGGGCACGCTCGATCTCGACGCGCGCCTCCCGGTCGTGGCCCAGCCGGTCGTGCGCCATGGCCACGTTGTTGTGCGCGCGTGCCGTCAGTGGGTGGTCGGGGCCGTAGACCTGCTCGTAGGCGAAGGCCAGTTCCTTGGCGAGGGCCAAACCCTCATCGAACCGGAGCTGGGCGTCGACGGCTAGAACCTGCAGCGACATCGCCGCCAGCACCTCTGGATGCGCGGGGCCCAGGTTGGCGCGCGTCAGCTCGAGCGCCTCGTGCGTCAGCGGCTCGGCCTCCTCGCCCTTGCGGAGGTCGATGAGCACGTCGGCGAGACGGCTGCGCGCCTCGGCGCCGAGGCGCCAGTCGTCCGGGTAGCGCGACGTGGCCGCCAGCGCGTCGCGGGCAACCCGCTCGGCTTCGGCCAGCTCGCCCTGGCGGCGCAGCACGCGCGAGTACAGCATGGCGGTGATCAGGGTGTCGACGTGGCCGGCGCCGCCTGCCGCGGTCTGTGCTGCCAGCACCGTCCCGGTCTCGGCGCGCGCCTCGGCGAAGCGGCCTTGTTCGAAGGCGAGGCGCGCCAGCTTGGCCCGTGCGCGCAGCACCGCGGCCTGATCGCGCGGCGCGACCTCCTCCAGCAGCCCGCGGGCAGCCCGCAGGTGCGCCTCGGCGTCGGCGTACTGCCCGAGAGCGGCGTAGCTGTCTGACAGGGTCATGCGTACGTCGGCCTCGACGAGCGGCTGGCCACCAAAGGCGTAGCTGACGCTACGCGAGCCGTTGGCCAGCACATCGGCGACGCTCACGGCGTGGCCCTGGGCGCCGGCCGGCGTCGCGGCGGCCAGCAGATCGCGCACCAGATAGCGGTTGATGGCTGAGGCCCGCGCCTCGGCCAGCCGCGCGCGGTCACGCTCGGCGGCCGTGGCCTGCGCCTGCGCCACGACGGCCACCAAGCCGACCACCAGCGCCAGCGTCGCCGCCGTCGCCGCCGCCACACTGGCACGATGCCGGAGGGCGTACTTGCGCGCCGCATACAGCAGCGTGCCACGCCTGGCCGATACCGGTCTCGAGCCCAGGAAGTCGTCGAGATCGCGGCGGAACGCCTCGACGCTGGCGTAGCGGTCGCGCGGGGACTTGCGCAGCGCCTTGAGCAGGATCGCGTCGAGGTCGCCCGAGAGGCCGCGCGACAGCGCCTGGATGGTGGTGGCGCCGCGCAGGGAGGCGGCCCGCGTGCGATCGCCGGCCTCGACATGGTCGGCGGCGGCGGGACGAACCGCCTGGCTCGGTGGCGACGGATCGGTTTCGAGCACGGCGTGGGCGATGGCGTCGTGGGTCGCGCCGGCGACGACGTGGGCCGGGCGGCCGGTGAGCAGGTGGTAGAGCAGCAGTCCGAGCTGGTAGACGTCGGTGGCGGCTGTGATCGGTTCGCCTCGGAACTGTTCCGGGGCGGCGTGGGCGGGCGTCAGCACGCGCTGTTGCGCCTGCGTCAACGAGGCGTCCGCAGCGTCATCGAGCCACTTGGCGATGCCAAAATCGAGCAGCTTCACCGAGCCGTAGGTGTCGACGAAGACGTTGGCTGGCTTGATGTCTCGATGCACGATGAGCTGCGCGTGCGCGAACTCCACCGCCACGAGCACCTGCCGGAACAGCCGCAGGCGGTCGAGCACGCCGAGCGCCCGGTTGTCGCAGTGCGTGTCGATGGCCTGTCCCTCGACCAGGTCCATCACCAGGTAGGGCGTGCCGTCGGCAGCCACGCCGCCGTCGATGAGGCGCGCGATGTGCGGGTGGACCAGCCGCGCCAGCGTGTCGCGTTCGCGGTCGAAACGGCGCAGCGCACCGGGCGTCGTCCGCCGGTCCAGCAGTTTCAGCGCTACCGGCTGCGGCACGGCCGACCCCTCCCGCACTGCCCGGAAGACCCGGCTCATGCCGCCGCGCCCGATCTCGTCGAGGAGCCGATAGGGACCGACCTCGGTGGGGACCTCGCGGTCGGCCGGTTCGTCGAGCAGGT
The DNA here is from genome assembly GCA_018000455.1 of Acidobacteriota bacterium. GTDB lineage: Bacteria > Acidobacteriota > Vicinamibacteria > Vicinamibacterales > UBA2999 > CADEFD01. Next base: position 20,607 of record JAGNJW010000007.1, on the reverse strand, counting down.
CGTCTGGCAGTCCGAGGAGGTCGCCCTCGTCAGTGGCCACCGCCAGCAGACGCTCGACGACGGCCCACAGCCGTCGGTCGTCGCCACAGGCGGCTCGCGCGCGCCGCCGGCGCTCCTCCTCCGGGAGATCCAGCAGCGCGTCGAGGATGCGTTCGGCCTCGGGCCACCGGTCGAGCAGCTCGTCGTGTGTCACGGCCGCAGTCCTTTCCCTGATAGAACGCAGTCGTCAACGAAACGGGGTCACGGGCCTCGTTGCGGGCTCTGCAGCAATGCCATGAGCAGGATGCGGGCCTTCTGCCACTCGCGCTTGACCGTGCGGGCGCTCAGACCGAGCGCCTCGCCGGCCTCGTCGGTGGTCATCCCCGAGAAGAAGCACAACTCGACGATGGTGACCAGCCGCGGGCTGGCGGCCGCCAACTGAGAGAGGGCCCGATCCACGGTGAGGACGTCTTCGAGGCTGACCGTCGCTGGCGCCGCCTCGTCGTAGAGCGAGACCACGGTCACGCCGCCGCCACGCTTGGCGGCAATCCGCCGCCGGGCGTGACTCACGACGATCTGCCGCATGGCCCGCGCGGCGGTGGCGAAGAAGTGCTGGCGGTCGTGGAAGTCCGTGCGGGGCGCGTCCACGAAACGCAGGAACACCTCGTGCACCAGGGCCGTGGCGTCGAGCGTGTGCCCGCGGGCGCCGCGCAGCCGGGCCCGGGCCAGCCGGTGGAGCCGGTCGTAGACGGCCGAGAAGAGCGCGTCCACCTCGGCCCGCCCGCCCGCCTTCAAGGCCAGCAGGCAGGCCGTGATGTCGCCCGCCTGCTCGGTGTCTCTGCCGAGGCCTGAAGGGGTCATCACGATTCCGGCGTCAACGGCATGGTGCCACGGCCTCCAGGGTGCCGCAAGACGGGCGATGTCCCCGTTTTCGCCCGGCCCGCGTGGACTAGCCGACTGGCCCTGAGCCTGGCGCGCCCGCTGGCGGCAACTCCAGGGAACTGTACGTTCAGGCTCTCGTGCACTGCGCAAACCTGGTCACGGGTATCGATGTCCACGATCCGGGTATCACGATGATGTTCGTCCCCGGGCCGTGACCGGATGACACACGGTAGTTTGAGCACCGAACCTCGCGAGGATCCCGATGATGAACACGGCAAAATCCGTCCTGTTGGCTCTTACCGCCGCGGTCCTGATGATCGTGCTGCCGGTTGCGGCCCATGCCTCCGGCGGTCCGCCGTCAGCGGCCGGTACCTGGGTCGGTGTCTGGACCCATGATGGAATCGATCGCCCCGTCGTGCTGGAACTCGCGGAACGGGACGGACGACAGCTTCTCGGCTACGTCCTCGGGGGCACCGAGTCGCAGACGATCGTCGAGGGCATGCGCCGCGGACGGCGGTTGCGGTTGACGATCGAGATACGTGACCCGGTGGAGACCGTCGCACTGACGGTGTCCGGCCGGTTGCGCGGCGACCGCATCGTGGCGACGGTTGACGACGGGCGGTCGGTCGGGCGCCTGAACCTGCGACGAACCGACCACATGCTGCACGAGCAGCGATTCGTGTTGGCGGCGCCGGTGCCGGTCGGCACGCCGTCCATTCTCAGTGTGGCCGCGGTGTTCGATGACGCCGGCAATCTCGTGAGCGGAGCCTACGTGGGGCGGCGCAACTGCCTTCCTTGGGGCTGCGCGGGGTGGGTGACGTCGCTCTCCGCCACCGGATCGACGCTGAGCGTCGAGCTGGGCACTGGCGGCGCCTGCCCAGGCGCGGCGACGGTCTCGATGACGTTCGACGCCGGGTCGAAGCTTTACGCCGGTACGTATTCGGCCATCGACTGCGACGGCACTCGGACCGGCTCGATGATCGGCGGCCGTTCTACCAGCACGCGGTCCGACGACGTGGCCGGCGTGCTGGCCGCACTCGGACGCCTCGCCGACGACTTCGCCGATCGCCGAATGTTTGGCGCGATGCACCCCTCGTTTGCTCCCGGCTATCTGCACTACGGGCAAACGCTAGGGGACGTCCTGGCGGAGTTCAACGACGAGCGCGCCGCTCATGGCCGAGTCGCTGCGGCGTTCAACCGCATCCGCTCGGTCAACACCGTGCCGGATGCCGATGTCTCCCCACTGCTGCAGCAGGCCTTGGGCGCCACCTTCGACCAGCAGCGCCGCGCCGCGTCAGGCGCGGACTTCTACGTCGACACGCACGCCGAGCCCGGCGACAACCCGCTGGGCGCCTGGCGGAAGATCGGGCGGCGCTGGGTCATCAGCGGCAATCAGATAGCCGCCCTGTCCCTGCCGTTCGAGTACAGCGTCGGCACGTCCTCGCTACTGGCATCGACCCCGGGCGGCCCCATCGATGTCTCGGTCGGCCCCTACGGCGCCCACTTCTCGCCGCTCACCGGCCACCCTCAGGGCGATGCCAAGGGCAATCTGATGGGGTTCTTCACGCGCACCCGCGCCGAGCTCACCGAGATCGCGGGCAACGGCAATGGCGTCTGCGACACCGGTGAGCGCTGTGCGGTGTACGGCGGCTCGGACGGGGCGCTGCTGCGAAGTCGCGTGCCGGCTTACAGGAGTCCGCTGGCGGCGACCTTGAATTCGCTCACCTACACGCCGCCGAATGGGCTCTACCTGGACAACGCGCCCAAGTGGCAGCTCGAGCTGCAGCTCTACCTGGGTCACGCGCTGCGTCTCGACCATGTCGGCCGCATTGCTTCAGGCCTGCGCGATCGCATCCTGGCGGCGACCGGCATCGACACCGACACCTACGTGGGGCCGCCCGGCGATCTGCCGGGCGTGAGTGGCCTGACGGTGGCGGCTGGCGAGGTCGTCGCCTTCCCGCAAGTCATCGCGACCGAAGTGTCGGGACACCCCGGCTACTTCGCCGGCGACCCTGAGGGGCTGGGGGTCGCGACCCCGGTGGTGCAGATGGAGTTCGCGCTCATCGGCCCCGCCCTCATCGACCGCGTCTGCTACTACGCGCACCTGCCGGCCACCGTGCAGCACGCCTTGCAGTCGGTGCTCGACGCCGACATGGCTGACCCGCGCAGCCAGCGCTTCGAGCCCACTCCCCGACGCTGGGAGTGGTCCGCCGAGGCACGGCTATGCAACGCCTACTCGCCGCAGCCGCAAGACTTCAGCGCGTTCTACACCGATCTCGGCGGGTGGTTCGAAGACGACGCCGGCGTCGCCGGTGACGAGCTACTCGGGTTTGTGCCGATCGCCACCGCTACGGCCAGCTACGACCACTCACTCTACGAACCGTCGACCCGGATGCTCGTCAATCGGCTGCGGACGTCCGGAACGCCATTCACGTGGACGCTGCCCGGCCTTGGCGCCGTTGACGTGTTCTACCCGAGCGGAGAGATCGTCGAGTCCGGCGCCTCGAGCCTGCTCATCAAGTGGCGGACGACTGGTCTCGTCGATATCGAGGTGTATCAGCGTGCGGCCTATCTGCGGGGGCGCCACGGCCTCAAGGTGGCGTGGGGCGCCTTCGCCGACACGGCCGCCGGCGCGGTCGAGCCGGCGCTCGATGCGACAACGCCCTGCGACGGGACGTCGGTGGTTTGCTACAGCCACCAGTTCCCGAGCGGATCTTGAGAGTGCTCCGAACCGCGACAGCCTCCGTGCGCTCATGTGGCTATCGCCCAGCTCTGGGCCTGGTCGCACGAGCGGCCAGGGCCGCGCTCTGCGCCAGCCATTGTCGGCGGTTCACGTGCGCGAGTCCGCCGCTCGACCCCGACCGGGATTGCCCGAGACAATTCATCGCCGCCACTCTACCAACCCACCTGCATCGTCCAAGGTGCACCTTGACAGGGTTCGAGTGCAGCCACATGCTGCGACCCATGACCTCTGTTGCGGCGCTGATGTTGTGGCTGGGCCGCCCACGGTGGGCAACCTGCGCCCTCAGCGTGGCGCTCGTCGGCGCGCTCGCGGTGCCGTCCGCGGCACAGCCTCACGCGGTGCGGTTTGGCACGCTGTGGGACGGCGCCCAGGTGCTGCGCGATGCCGTGGTGGTCATCGACGGCGATACGATCCGCAGCGTCGGGCAGGGCGACGCGGCGGTGCCGGCCGACGCCATCGTGGTCGATCTGCGACGCTTCACCGGACTGCCTGGACTCATCGACGCGCATACGCACATCACCTACTACTGGGATCGCACGCCGGGGACCGTGCCGCGCGGGCAGCGCCGCCTTCCGGCCGTCACCGTCTTCCTGGCCCAGGAGAACGCCCGGCGCACGCTCGAAACGGGCGTGACGACCGTTCGCGACCTGAATGCCGGTAACGACATGGACCTGGCCATGCGCGAGCTCACCGCGTCGGGGGCGATGGTCGGACCGCGCATCCTGGCATCGGGACCGGGCATCTCGGCGCGCACCGGCGCGCCGCCCGACCCGACGGGCATGGCCGCACAGGTCGAGTCACGGGTGGCGGCCGGGGTCGACTGGATCAAGGTCTTCGGCTCGCGCGGCGGCTTCGACGTCGTCGACGGTACGCAGACGGTGAGCTTCGACGAGATGCAGGCCATCGTCGAGGCCGCGCACGCGCGCGGCAAGAAGGTGGCCATTCACTCCTACGGCCCGACCGGCGTGGCCGATGCGGTGCGCGCCGGCGCCGATTCGGTGGAGCACGGGGCCGAGGTGAACGAGGCGACGCTGGCCGAGATGAAGCGCCGCGGCACGGTCTGGGTGCCGACCGTGGATCACAACCGCTATTACGTCGACGCCCGCGCGGAGTACGCCTTTCCGGAAAGTGCCGAGGCGGGTCTTCAAGACTACATTCGCCGCAATCTCGCCTCGGTGAAGTCTGCCGTCGCCCTCGGCGTGCCGCTGGCGATGGGCTCGGACGCCGTCTACACGATGTTCGGACAGAACACGCGGGAGCTCGGGTGGTTCGTCGAGGCCGGGATGACGCCGGTTCAGGCCCTCGCCACGGCCACGACCATTCCCGCCCGCCTGTTCGGTCTCGAGACCCGGCTGGGCCGCGTGGCGCCCGGCTTCGCGGCCGATCTCGTCGCCGTCGACGGCGATCCGCTGGCCCGGATCGACGTCCTGTTCACAGGGGTGCGCTGGGTGATGAAGGACGGTCGTGTGGTCGTCGACCGACGTTGACGCCTGCCGGTGCCCGGGACTAGACTCCGCTCACTTGGCCCCGAACCTCTGCCGCGCTGGACGATTCCGCTGTTGTTGCCGCACCTGTGGCAGAGGGCCTGCAGCGTGTGCGTCGTGAGTCTCGATCGCTCGTGACCGCCCACCTCAGCTATACCGGCCCTCTCCACATCGGGAGGGCCGTTTTGTTTTTGCGTTCTCGGGGCCAGGCCCCGCGATGAAACGGCCTGACGGCCTCCGCGTCCAACAGACGGCAGTGCACTTGGAGCTCGCATGAACCTACCAGTCCTCCTCAACGTCGCCGTCTTCGTGCTCGCCATGGGCTATCTGTACCAACGGCGCAAGGGCGGCGCCTCCATCGGCACCAACGTCCTGCTGTCGGTGCTGCTCGGGGTCGTGCTCGGCGTGCTCGTGCAGGCGGCCTGGGGCCTCGGCAGCCAGGCCATCTCCGGCACCATGACCTGGGTCGGCGTAGTCGGCGGCATCTACGTGCGGTTGCTGCAGATGGTGGTGGTGCCGCTCGTCTTCATCTCGATCCTCTCGGCGGTCACCAAGCTGCACGACGCCAAGGCGCTCGGGAAGATCAGCGGCGGCGTGATCGGCGTGCTGCTCCTCACGACCGCCATCTCGGCCGGCATCGGTATCGGCGTCACCACGCTCTTCGGCCTGCGCGCCGAAGGCCTCGTGCGCGGTGCCCGCGAACTGGAACGCGGCGTCTTCATGGAGACCCGCGTCGGCGATGCCGCCAAGCTCGATCTGCCGTCGCTGCTGCAGTCGATGGTGCCGGTCAACATCTTCGCCGACCTGTCGGGCACGCGGTCCACGTCGATCATGGCCGTCGTGATCTTCTCGGTCATGCTCGGCTTCGCGGTGCTGGCGCTGAAGCGCGAGAAACCCGAGACCGGCGAGCGCGTGCAAGACGGCATCGACGCCCTGCAGGCGCTCATCCTCCGGCTCGTCCGCATGGTGCTGCGCTTGACGCCCTACGGCGTGCTGGCCCTCATGACACGCGTCGTGGGCACGTCCAACGTCGACGACGTCTACAACCTGGGGGGCTTCGTCATCGCCTCGTATGTCGGGCTCAGCATCATCCTGCTGCTGCACGCGGCCCTCATCACCGGTACCGGACTGAACCCCATCCGCTTCTACCAGAAGGTGCTGCCGGTGCTGACGTTCGCCTTCACGTCGCGCTCGAGCGCGGCGACCATTCCGCTCAGCGTCGAGACCCAGGTGAGCCGGCTCGGCGTGTCGCCGGCGGTCGCCAACTTCTCGGCGAGCTTCGGCGCCACCATCGGCCAGAACGCCTGCGCCGGTCTCTATCCAGCGATGCTGGCCGTGATGATCGCGCCGGGCGCCGGCATCGACCCGACGTCACTGTCCTTCATGGGCTCGGTCGTGGGCATCGCCACGCTCGGGTCGGTCGGCATCGCCGGCGTCGGCGGCGGCGCCACCTTCGCCGCGCTGGTCGTCCTCTCGGCCCTCAACCTGCCGGTGGCGCTGGCCGGGCTGCTCATCTCCGTCGAGCCGCTCATCGACATGGGCCGCACCGCCGTCAACGTCAGCGGATCGATGACGGCGGGCACGGTCACGAGCCGGATGCTCGGTCAGCTCGACTACAAGACGTTCGAGGCCAACGACGCGCCGCCCACCGAAGCCGACGCCGATACCGGCGACGCGGAGGGTGAGCCGGCGGTCGCCCGCGGGTAGTCACCGGCACGCGTCGCCCGGGCGCTCTGGCACAGGGTGTACGATCGCCCTGGAGTTGGTTTTGCCATGCGTCTTTCGTCCTTTCAGCGCTTCGCCATCACGACGACGGCGCTGACCTATGTGCTCATCGCCGTTGGCAGCCTCGTGCGGGCCTCGGGCGCCGGCCTCGGCTGTCCCGACTGGCCGCGCTGCTTCGGCTCGTGGATTCCCCCAGCCTCGGTCGCGGCGCTTCCGCCGGGCTTCGACCCCGCGCAGTTCAACCCGGTGCTGATGTGGACCGAGTATCTGAACCGGCTGCTCGGCGTCAGTGTGGGCGTCGCGATCTTCGCCACCACGGTGGCGGCCTGGCGCCATCACCGGCACGACCGCCGCATCCTCTGGCCGACGGTAGCCGCACTGCTCCTCACCGGTTACCAGGGCTGGCTCGGCGGCCGCGTCGTGGCCCACGAACTGGCCCCGTGGATCGTGACCGCGCACATGATCGTGGCGCTCATCATCGTGCAGTTGCTGCTGTGGGCGACGGTGGAATCGCTCGTGGCCGGCCAGCCGGCGGCCCGGCCGCGATTGCCCGGGCTGGGCCTGTTCGGCTGGGCGGCGTGGGCCGCGACGGCGCTGCTGCTCGTGCAAGTGGGACTCGGCACGCAGGTCCGCGCGCTCGTGGACGAAGGGTTGCCCGCCTTGCCGCGCGGCGAGGTACTGGCCGCCGTCGGCGCGCTCGACACGTATCACCGCGAGCTGGCGGCCGTGGTGGCGCTCGTGGTCGTCGGACTGTGGGTGTGGGCGTGGCTAGGTCACGATGCGCACCCGGTGCTCAGGCACACGGCCAGCGCGGCGCTGGCGGCCGTGGTCGTGCAGATCGCCGCCGGCATGGTGTTGGCCGGCTTCGCGCTGCCGCCGCCGGCGCAGATCGCGCACCTGACGGTGTCGAGCCTGCTGCTCGGCGCGCTCACCGCCCTGGCCTTGGTGGCCTGGAAGTGGCCGGCGCCCTCGCGTGACCAGGTGACGGGCAGCCGCGCGGCCGCATGAGCCTCAGCGATCCGCTCTTCGTCGCCTACCTGAGCTTCACCTTCGTCTTCGTCGCGACGCCCGGCGCGACCACCGCGGTTGTCGTGCGCAACGCGCTCGATGGCGGACGGCGCGCGGGTCTGTTTGCCGCCCTCGGCGCCGCCTGCGCCAACGCCACGCATGCGACGGTGGCTGGGCTCGGCGGCGCGGCCCTGCTAAGCGTGTGGCCGGGGGCGCTCGATGCGGTGCGCCTGGCTGGTGGCGGCTATCTCGCGTTTCTCGGCGCGCGCAGCCTGTGGACCGCGTACCTGGGACACGCGCCGCTGGTCATGGCCGTCACCCAAACCCGCCGTGCCCATCACCAGAGTTGGCGCGAGGGCCTGATGATCAACCTGCTCGGTCCGGTGATCCTCACGTTCTACCTGACGGTCGTACCGACCTTCATCCGGGCCTCGTGGCCGCCCTGGGCCTATGTGGTGCTGGCGACGTGCCACGTCAGCATGGCGTTTGCCTGCCATTCCGCCTGGGTGCTGGCGCTGCACCGGATGCGCGTGCTGTTCGGCCGTCCGGTTCCGCGCCGGATGCTCGGAGCAGCCACGGGTGTCGCGCTGTTGCTGCTTGCCGCGCGCGTGCTGCGCTGAGCGGCGTTCGCGCTCGGTGCCGGACATTCAGGGCCGGCCCGTGGGTGTCTACCGCCCGGCTGGTCGCGTCGCTGGCTGTCGTTCACGTCGCGATTCGTCCCGCTCGCCTCGTGGCGGTGCCCCGCGCGCGGTCGGGCTTCTGATACCGTGAACAGCCGCATGCGGTTCAGGGTTCCCGGCGATGCCCTCTGGCTCGTGGCGCTCGCCCTGGCCTGTGCGCGTCACGCCGAGGCCGGCGCCGACGCTGGCGCGGCGTTCTCGGGGATCGACCGCCAGCTCCAGGTGCGCCCGCCGCGGGTCGACACCGAGGTGGTCGTCGACGGCGTGCTCGACGAACCGGTGTGGGGTGACGCCGCGCGCCTCGTCGGGTTCTCGCGCTACGCGCCGGTCGACGGCGGCGCGGCCGACCGCACGACCGAGGTGCTCGTGTGGTATTCGCCGACGGCGTTGCATTTCGGCGTGCGTGCCACGGCGGGGCCGGATGGCGTGCAGGCCACGCTGGCCGACCGCGATCGCATCGATGCCGACGATCACGTGCAGTTCTTCCTGAGCACCTTCGCCGACGGCCGCCAGGCGTTTGTCTTCGCCGTCAATCCACTCGGCGTGCAGATGGACGGCTCCCTCGTCGAGGGCCTGCGCAGCAGCGGCGGCTTTGGCGGCCTCGCGGTCGGCAGAGAAGAGGTCGACCGCAGCCCCGACTTCGTCTTCGAGTCGCGCGGCGCATTGCACGACACCGGCTACGTCGTGGAGGTGCGCATCCCGTTCAAGAGCTTGCGCTACCAGTCGGGGGCCGAGCAGCGCTGGGGCCTGCACGTGACGCGCGTCAGTCCCCGCGCCGGCCTCGAAGACAGTTGGGCGCCGGCCCGGCGTGAGGGCGCCTCGTTCCTGTCGCAGGCGGGTTTTCTCGAAGGGCTGCACGATCTGCGTCGCGGGCTGGTGCTCGACCTGAACCCGGTTGCCACCGCCCGCATCGACGGCGCGCCGTCGGCGAACGGCTGGACCTACGATGGGCAACGTCCCGACGTCGGGGTCAACGTGCGCTGGGGCGTCACCCAGACGATGACGCTCAATGCCACGGTCAATCCCGACTTCTCGCAGGTCGAGGCTGATGCCGGGCAGTTCCAGTTCGATCCGCGGCAGGCGTTGTTCTTTCCCGACAAACGGCCGTTCTTCCTCGACGGCATCGAACAGTACGCCACGCCAAACAACCTGATCTACACCAGGAGGGTCGTGGCGCCGCTGGCGGCTGCCAAGGTGACCGGCCGGCTCACGCCCACGACGAGCGTGGCCTATCTCGCCGCCGTGGACGACGCCTCCGCGTCGGCGACCGGGACCGATCATCCGGTGTTCAACATCCTGCGCGCGCAGAAGGATCTCGGCACCTCGTCGAAGCTCGGGCTCGTCTACACCGACCGCGTCGACGGCGCCCGCTCGAACCGTGTGCTCGGCGTCGACTCGCGCCTGGTGTGGAAGGAGGTGTATTCGCTGCTCCTGCAGGGCGCCGCCAGCCACACCGACTCCGGCACCGCCACCGACGTCTCGCCGCTCTGGCAGGCCACGTTCAACCGGGCCGGCCGCCGCTACGGGCTGCGGGCGCAGGCGCGCGGCATCGATCCGAAGTTCGAAGCGCAGTCGGGGTTCATCAACCGCCGCGGCATCGCCGCCTTCAACCTGACCAACCAGTGGACGACGCTCGGGGCGCCCGGTGGCTGGTTCCAGCGCTTCACGAGCGACGTCGTCCTCGATGGGCAGTGGGTCTACGACGACCTGATGGCCGGACGCGCGTCGCAGGACCGCAAGCTCCACTTCAACCAGAACCTGACGCTGAATGGCGGCTGGAGGGTGGGCGGTTCGGTGCTCATCGAGTCGTTCGGCTACGACGAGTCGCTCTACCGCGACTACGTCGTCGCCGTGCCCGAAGCCGACGGCTCGACGCGCTTTGCTCCCTACGTGGGCACGCCGCGCCTGCCCAACCTCGACTACGTGCTGTCGGCCGAGACCCCGACCCGTGGCGGCCTCAACGGCGAGGTGCTGGCGGTGTGGGGCAGGGACGAGAACTTCTTCGAGTGGTCGTCGGCCGATATCGTGTTCCTCAACGCTTCGGCCACCTGGCGCCCCACCGGGCAACTGCGCGTCGAAGGGCGCTATCAGCTGCAGTCGTTCCAGCGGCGGTCAGACGGCTCCTACGCCGGCATCCGCCGCATTCCGCGCCTGCGTGTCGAGTACCAGGTGACGCGGCCGATCTTCGTGCGTCTCATCGCCGAGCAAGACGGCAACTTCGTCGACACCCTGCGCGACGACTCGCGCACCGGCCTGCCCGTGTACCTTCGCGCCGGCAGCGGCTACGTGCCGGCAACGCGCCGGTCCACGCGGCGGCTCCGCCTCGACTGGCTCTTCTCCTATCAGCCCACTCCAGGCACGGTGTTGTTCGCCGGCTATGGCAGCAGCCTCGGCCTCGACGACCGCGATAGCCGCACGCGCGCCTACCGCCGCACATCCGATGGCTTCTTCGCGAAGCTCTCCTATCTCATCCGTTTGTAGTATCGTTTACACGCCGCCGTGCCCGGCGTGCCGCCCCCCTCGGTGTGCTTCGGGCCACCATTCTTCTCAGGGGGATTCCGTGTCTACGTTCGCTGCGCCCGCGCTTCGTCTGCTGTTCCTGCCGTTCGCTCTCACTCTCGTCGTCGCCGCCGACAGCCTCGCTCAGACGCCCACCCCGCCTCCTCCACCTCCCGGCTGGACCGGCTCCATCGGTGGCGGGCTGGCGCTGACGAGCGGCAACTCCGACACCTCCACGACCAACGTCGGCTACGACATCCTCAAGGACCACGGCACCAACGTCATCTTCAAGTCCAGCGGACTGCTGCTCAAGGGATCGAACGACGGCGTCTCGAACGTGGACCGGTCGCAGGCCGATGCCCGCCTCGCCTACGCGCTGTCACCGCGTCTGTCGGTCTTCGGCCAGACGAACTTCGCCCGCGACGACTTCAAGGCCATCGACTACATCCTGGCGCCCACGGGCGGCCTGAGCCTCAAAGTGGTCGCCACCGAGCGCACGGAGTGGACGACCGACGGCAGCGCCGGTGTGGTGTTCGAGAAGAACACAGGCCTCGACGTGGATACCAGCGGCGCGCTCATCGCGGGCGAGAAGCTGACTCACCAGTTTGCCGAGAAGACCAAGTTCGTCCATGCGGCCACGGCGCTGTGGAAGATGAAGGACTTCGATGACGCGTTCTATACGTTCTCGGCCGGACTGCTGACCTCGATTGCGGGGAACTTCGATCTGAAGACCGAGTTCCTCAGTACCTACAAGAACAAGCTGACGAACACGGCGCTCAAGAAGGCCGATCAGTCGATCGTCCTGTCCGTCGTCTACAAGTACTGACCAGCACGACATCCGGGAGAGGTGGAAAGCATGCTCAAGGAATTCAAGGATTTCATCGTCAAGGGGAATGCCTTCGACCTGGCAGTCGGCGTCATCATCGGCGGCGTATTCGGTGCCGTGGTGAGCTCGCTCGTTGGCGACGTGTTGATGCCGGTGGTGGGCACTGCGCTCGGCGGCGCCGACTTTTCGAACCTGTATGTCACGCTGAAGGAAGGCGCCGCGGCCGGTCCCTACGCGTCGCTGGCGGCCGCCAAAGAGGCCGGCGCCGTGACGCTGAACTACGGGTCCTTCGTCAACACCCTCGTCAACCTCGTGATTGTCGGCTTCGTGCTCTTCATGGTGGTGAAGAGCGTCAACGCCTCCAGGCAGCCCGCGCCGCCGCCGCCGGCCCCGCCGACGCCGGAAGACGTGGTGCTGCTGCGCGAGATTCGCGACGCGCTGAAGAAGTAGGGTGCGCTGGAGTGGCGCCCGGAGGGTCCCTTCCTCCGGCTTCGCCAACTGACGCTGTACGATCATCTCCGCCGGAGGAAGGGACCCTCCGGGCGCCACCTCCAGCGGGTCGCAACTACTTCGCCGCGGCCCCGCGGTACATCACCTTGCCGCCGACGATTGTATAGACGACGTCGGTGGCCGGGATCTCGTCTTCCGGCACCGTCATGATGTCTTTCGTCAGCACGGTGATGTCGGCCAGCTTGCCCACCGCCAGCGAGCCCTTGAGCATCTCTTCCTTGGCCGCGTAGGCCGCGTTCCAGGTGTACGACTTCAGCGCTTCCTCGCGGCTCATGCGTTGGTCGGGGTAGAAGAGCGAGCCGTCCTTGAGCTTGCGGGTGATGGTGGCGTGGAAGTTCGGCATCGGGTCGATGCGCTCGACCGGCACGTCGGTGCCGTTCGAGACGATGGCGCCGCTCTTCATCAGCTTCTGCCACACGTAGCCGCCTTCGGCCACCCGCGCCTCGCCGAGGCGCGCTCGCACGTAGGGCCCGTCGGAGGTCGCGTGGATGCCCTGCATCGAGGCAATGACGCCGAGCTGGCCGAAGCGCGGGATGTCGGCCGCGCTCAGGTGCTGCGCATGCTCGATCCGCCAGCGCCAGTCGGTCACCGAGGGGTTCGCCTTGAAGGTGGCCTCGAAGATGTCGAGCGACTCGCGGTTGGCGCGATCGCCGATGGCGTGGACGCCGAGCTGCACCCCGTTGGCGGCAGCCAGAGCCGCCAGCGCCCGCACCTCCTCGACCGGGGCCGTGTTCAGGCCGGTGCTCGTCGGCATGTCACTGTAGGGCTCGAGCAGCCAGGCGCCGCGCGAGCCGATGGCGCCGTCGATGGTCTTCTTGATGGCGGCAATCGTCAGGTGGTTGCTCGCCAGGCCCACCGCTTTGTATTGGGCCATCTTGGCCGCGATGTTCTCGTTGCTGTCGCGCACCATCACCCACAGGCGGATGCCCAGCGCGCCGTCGTCGGCAGCCTGCTTGATGACGTCGATGGTGGAGAAGCTCTCGCCGGCATCCTGGAACGAGGTGATGCCTTTTTCGAGCGAGGCCTGCACGGCCTCGTCAATGACCCTGCGGGCATCGGCCGCACGTTCCGCGGGCGTCTTCTTGTCGACCCATGCCGACAGTGCCGCGCCGACCAGACGCGATGCGGTTTCCCGCAGTACGCCGATCGGCCGTCCGGCCCGGTCTTTCAGGATGTCGCCGCCGGCCGGGCTCGTCGTTCGGGCCGTGATGCCCGCCTCTTCCATGGCCTTCGCGTTCACGTAGGTGGCGTGGCCGCTGGCGTGTTCGAGCATGACCGGGTTGTTCGGCGAGACCTTGCTGAGGGCATCGTGGATGGGGAAGCCCTCGACGTTGGGCTGCGGCACCGACGTCCACTTCTCCTGATGCCAGCCGCGCCCGCGGATCCACTCGCCGGGCTGCGCCACGGCGGCCGCCTCGCCCACGAGCCGGACGATCTCATCCCAGCTCGTGACGTCCATCAGGTCGATGACCATCCGCGAGCCGCCGAGGCCCATGAAGTGGCCGTGGCCCTCGATGAGGCCGGGCACCGCGGTCAAGCCCGCCAGGTCGATGATCTCGGTAGCCTGACCGACGTATTTCTCGATCTCGGCGGTGGTGCCGGTGGCCACGATGCGGTCGCCGCGCACGGCCAGGGCCTGCACCTCGGGCGCGGCCGCCTCCATCGTGACGATCTTGCCGTTTCTGACGACCATCGTCGCCGGCTCGACGGCCGGTTCGCTCGCGCAGGCGGCACCTGTCACCAGCGCTGCGGCCACTCCCAACACCTGCCACGTTCTGGGCTGCGTCACACACATCCTCCCGGTCGCGGGGCCGGCGGCCCGACGACGCTACCGAACTCTCGCCGGTTGCCGCGTCGCCTGTCAACCCACTACGATCGCGAGGATGCGTTCCTTCGCCACGGCGCTGCGCACGCGGCTCGCGTCGACTCTGCCCGGGCTCGAGGCGCAACTGACGATGGCGCCCCAGCCGCGGCCGGGCTGGGACCCGCCCGCGGTGCCGCCGGGCTTGCGGCTTGCCGCCGGCCTTCTGCTCGTGTATCCCCATGCCGGCGTGTGGCAGGTGCCGCTCACGCTCAGGGCCTCGGCGCTGCGCCATCACACCGGGCAGGTCTCGTTGCCTGGCGGGCGCGTGGATGCCGGCGAATCGTTCGAGCAGGCGGCCTTGCGCGAGGCCTTCGAGGAAATCGGTCTTGCGCCCGGCGCGGTCGAGATCCTCGGGCGGCTGTCGCCGCTCCACATCCCGGTGAGCAACCACCTGCTGCATCCGGTGGTTGGCATCGCCACCGAGCGGCCCATGTTCGTTATCGCGGAGGCCGAAGTGGAGCGCCTGATTGAGGTGCCACTGTCGCATCTGCGGGCGCCGGAGGCCGTGCGCTGGGAGCAGCGAATGCGCGAGCGTGGGCCGTCGGAGTTGATGGACGTGCCGTACTTCGACGTGGAGGGCGCCAGGGTCTGGGGCGCCACGGCGATGGTGCTGGCCGAGTTCCTGGCCGTGCTCGATGCAGCGGACGCCGTCGTGTCGCGCTGATCGGGTCTGCCCGCGCATGCACTAAGCGCCCGGGGGCCGCAGGTGCCGTTCCCGGCCTGATTTCGCACATACCGGCGCGTTCCAGCCTAATTGCCGGGCTGCTTTGCACCGATAGTTACAACCAGTGACCGATCCGCGCACGGAGTCGCCGCCGCACCTGTTGCTGGCCGCGGCCCCGGACCTCCGTACCCATCTGGCCGACGCGTTCTCGTCCGCAGGCTTCACGGTGACCACGACCACCACCTGCGCCGACGTGTGCGCGGCGTGCTCCGACCCGGCGCCCCACGTGGTCGTGCTCGACCCCGAGCTCGACGGCGACCGCTCGGCGCTGCAGGCGATTCTCGAGCTGCGCGCGCAGCCGTGGATGGCCGATGTGCCGGTGCTGCTGCTGATTCCCGAGCACGACGCGGCCGCCGTGCACCAGGGGCAGGAAGCAGGGGCGTCCGACTTCGCGACCAGGTCGGCGCCAACGCCGCTCCTGTGCCACCGGGTGCAGCAGATGCTGCGCGTGACGCGGACGCTGCACGACCTGCGCAACAGCGAGTCGAGCCTGGCGCAGGCCCAGCGCATCGCCCGGCTCGGCAACTGGATCTGGGATCCGCAGGAAGACCGCGTCGTGTGGTCGGCCGAGGTCCATCGCCTGCTCGGTGTTCCCGATTCCATCCGCACGGCGCCGATGGCGCGGTTCCTCGATCGTGTGCACACGGTTGATCAGGCGGCCGTGCGGGTGGCGCTCGACCAGGTGCTGGGCGGCTTGCCAGCCTTCGCCATCGATCTTCAGTTCGTGCAGAAGGGCGGCCAGACACGCGTGCTCCACGCCCAGGGCGAGGCGGTCCACGACGAGCACGGGCGGGCCACCCGCGTGATGGGCACGCTGCAAGACATCACCGAGCGCACGGCGGCCGAGAAGCGCATCAAGTTCCTGGCCTACTACGACAGCCTGACCCACCTGCCCAACCGCGTGCTCTTCACCGAACGCCTGCGCGGCATGATCGCTACGGCACGGCGGCGCGGCCAGCTCGTAGCCACCGTATTCGTGGATCTCGACAACTTCAAGAGCGTCAACGACACGATGGGCCATACGGCCGGCGATGAGCTGCTCAAGGTGGTGGCCGATCGCTTCCGCGACACGACGCGCGACAGCGATCTCTTCACACGCGATCGTCACGGCGACGGCGAGACCCACACCGTCGCCAGACTCGGCGGCGACGAATTCATCCTCGCCATCGGCGACCTGGAGCGAGTGGAGGACGTGCCGCGCATTGCGCGGCGTCTGCAGAATGCGCTGAAGCAGCCCATCACGCTGGCGCCCTACGGTGAAGTGTTCGTCACGACCAGCATGGGCATCAGCGTCTTCCCGCAGGACGGCCAGAGTGTCGAGGAGCTGTTCAAGACGGCCGATGCGGCGCTCTATCACGCCAAGGACTCGGGCCGCGATTGCTTTCAGTTCTTCAGCAGCGCGCTGAACGATGCGGCGCTGCAGCGGCTGCTGCTCGAGGGGCATCTGCGGCGGGCCGTGCAGAACGACGAGCTCGTGGCCTACTTCCAGCCGCAGGTCGACGGCCGCACCAACCGCGTGGTGGCGGTCGAGGCGCTGATGCGGTGGAACCGTCCCGAGGCGGGGCTCATCGCGCCGGCGCAGTTCATCCACGTGGCCGAAGAGAGCGGCTCGATCCACGAACTGGGCCGCTGGATCCTGCACAAGTCGAGCAGCGAATCGATGGCCCGCGGCTGGCATGCGCGCGGCGTCAACGTGGCCGTCAACATCTCGGCCCAGCAGTTCAAGCGGCCAGACGTCGTCGACACCTTGCTCGAAGCCGTGACCGCCTCTCGCCTCAGCCCGAGCGCGGTGTCACTCGAGATCACCGAGAGCGTGCTGGCCGACCACGCTCGCTCGGTGCCGACGCTGCGCGCGCTCAAGGAGGCCGGCTTCTCGCTCATCCTCGACGACTTCGGCACCGGCTACTCGTCGCTGACGTATCTCAAGGCGCTGCCGCTCGACGCGCTCAAGATCGACCGCTCGTTCATCAGGAACATCACGACCGACCCGCGCGATGCTGCCATCGTCACCGCGATCATCGGCGTGGCACGCAGCCTCTCGATGGACGTCGTAGCCGAAGGCGTCGAGCGCACGGCGCAGAAGGACAAGCTGCTCGAGCTCGGCTGCCCGGTGATGCAGGGCTACCTGTTCGGCCGTCCGGTGCCAGTCGATCAGCTGATCTGCTGACGCGCTGAGCGGCTGATATTCCGCATCACCGACGAGCTACCGCATAGCGTTCGACCCCGTGGGCGCTGTCGGTGTCGACGTCTGAAGTGATCGCCCAGCCGGTCCCTGTGACGTATTCCGGCAGGTCCTCACTGCGAACGGCTGATTTCCACGGCTCGGCGATGAGGCGCGTCAGGATCGACAGGATCCGTCCAGTCCCAGGAATCGCATGTGTGAACACAAACTGGCTTCCAGGTGGTGTGCATCTAGCGGTCTCGCGGAACAGCCCTCGCACCTGCTCATCCGACAGGTATTGGAAGAGGCCCTCGGCGACGAGCACCGAGGGCAGCGAGGTCTGCCAGCGGCCGTCCTCGGACAATACCATCGAGAGCGGTCGCTCTCCCAGATCCGCCGCGATCTGGATCAGGTTCGCCGGTGCATCCTCGAGGGCGATGCCTCGCGCCTTGGCAGCGGACGTCGCGGGATGGTCGACCTCGAAGGACTGCACGGCGCTGTATTGCGGCGCGAGTCGCAGGCAGAGGGTGTCGAAGCCAGCCCCGATCACTAGCACTTGCCCCGCGCTGTGCGCGAGTGCCGCCTCGACCTTCTGCTGCACGAAGATCTTGCGGTGGCCAAGAGCCTCGAACTGCCCTGGCATCATGAGGTCCTGCAATTCGTAGACGCGGATCATCCACGGCCGTTTGGATAGACGAATCAGACGAGGGCCATAACCGGGCGCTCCCGAGGCCAGCAGAAGGCGCTCGGTGGCGGCCACCAGGCCAGGAGGCAGTCGTTGCGCCCAGTCATCTTTCGCGCTCAAGGCGACCAGCGACGCTCCCACCTCGAGTGCGGTCTGGCTCATGCGCCCCGGCTTCACGATTCATGGCTCCTTGGTGAGGACCGGCCCACGGCTGCGATCGACTCGTGAAAGACGGCGCGCGCTACGGCGGCGCCGTGTCCCCTTGGAACGTGTTCGTGTCTGGCCTCGTTAACGGACGGCTCCCAACCCGCGGCGCCCGACGGGCCGCCTCGTCATTCGACGACTCAACCCCGCGTGGCCTGTTCCGGACGGCCCCGCCCCCCGCCGCCTGGAGGCTTCGCTGTCGTCCAGTGTGTGAGGTCGTCTCTCGCGACGGCCACGAGGCACAGGGCGCCCCGCTACACGAATGGGTCGTCGTCGGCACTCCGCCCGTACACGGTGCAGACATCCTGTCCGCGCATCGTCAGGCGCCAGGGCGCTTCAGCTTGTGACGGCGTGAGGTGTCCGAGGAACTCCTTGGACGCGCTCACGCTTCGGTCCAGACTCGACAGCAGCTCGTCGGCGTCCTGCGCCGTGGGCGGCTCGAAGTTCACTGTCGCCGTGTCGAGACCGTCCATCTCTGCGAGACGGCTCAGATCGCCGGGAATCGCGGCGACATGCAGGGCCAGCTGACCCAGCGAGACATCGACTTGGGATGGGGTCGCCAGCCCAGCCACCGGCACCCGCTCGAGTAGACGCCGCGTCGTGGCAGCTTACTGCTCAAGTTCAGCGATCAACGGTTCGTTCGCCATGGCAGTGCTCCTGTCTGATCTGATCGATCTCGTGTGCCGGGCCAACTAGCTCCGGGTGTGATCTCCTTCGAGTTGCCACAACTCGATGGTCGGCGGACCGGCGAGGAACTCACGGGCGCTTGTCATGAAGACACCGAGATGCGCGGTCTGCATGTGCGGTCCCTGGTAGGCCTCGCGCGACGACCACTCCTCGTACAGCAACACCCGAGTATCGTCGTCGGGGTCGCGATGGATGCGGATGCCGCCGCAGTCGGGCTCGCGCGCGACCACCTCGCGCACCAGGGCCTGCAATTCGCTGAGCGCCCGCGGACCGTGTCCGGGCTGCGCGCGGTAGGTGATGACGACGACAACGGGTTCAGACGCCATGCAGTCCTCGGGACGCGATTCGCCTGCGTGTTCCTGACGGACCGGGGTTCAGCCGCGAGCCGAGCGCGCCCGACTTGTCGATTTGGCACCCTTCGCGCGGCTCGTCGCCTGCAACGCCTTGCCAGGCTGTGCCTTGCTCACCAGCGGGTACTTCTCTGGGTGTTCGAGGGACTCGACGGCCAGGTCGATGTCGAGGTCGGGCCAGTAGAGGTGGCGAGGGCTCGGCAACTGGACGTTGGTGATGGCCCCAATCGCGGCGTCG
Source organism: Acidobacteriota bacterium (assembly GCA_018000455.1). GTDB lineage: Bacteria > Acidobacteriota > Vicinamibacteria > Vicinamibacterales > UBA2999 > CADEFD01. Next base: position 1,358 of record JAGNJW010000007.1, on the reverse strand, counting down.
CGAAACCAAGGGAACTCGGCAAACGCAACAAAGTGCTCTCGCTCTCCCACGAAGATCCAGAACCCGTGAGCCGAGACGTTCGTCACCTCAACCGGGGAAGTGCCTCGACCAAGCGCGGCGGAATTCATTGGCGTGCTCCTCGACCAGCTTCAGCGCCTCGGCCAGGCGCCGCGGCTTGAGTCCGTAGTTTCCCTCGACCTCGATATTCGGCTCGAGCCAAAACTTGGCCTCGCCTTCCGCGTGCTGGACATGGACGTGCGGACGCGGCTCTTCGCGCGAGAAGAAGTAGAAGCGATAGCCGCGGATCCGGAGCACGGTCGGACTCACCAAACCAGCATAGCGCACCGCCCATCGTGTGCGCCTCGCGACAAGTCCGAGTTTCGTCGGCGCGTGCACCAACGCCCAGGCGTCAGCCGCTGCGGCGGCAGAGCACGTCACCCTCCGTCCGTCGATGAGGAGCGGCGGAGGGCGGACGCCGGTGGCGGGGCCGGCCCTCCACAGGCCGTCAAACGACAGCGGGGGCGAGTGTCGGCAGAAGCGCGGGGCCCCGGGCGCGGGCCGAGGCTGGCCCGACGCTGCCATCGAACACCCCACGCGGACTTCGGCGCCGCCTCGTCGTTTGACGACTCACGCCTGCGCGGCCTGTTCCGGACGTCCCCGCCCCCGCCGCCCGCCCCCCGGCGCCCGTTGGTGTCCGGTGTGCGAGGTCGCCTGTCACGACGGCCACGTAGATGCGCGCGACGACCCCGGTTCGCCCGCTTGTGAGCCGCGGAACCGAGGCGTAGGATTCAGACATGACGAAAGCCGCTGCCGCCCTGCTGGCCGACGCCTTGCGCCTCGACGAGTCCGCCCGGGCCGAACTGGCGGCGCAGCTCTTGGCCAGCCTGGACGGCCCTGCCGATCCCGATGCCCAGTCGGCGTGGCACGCAGAGATCGGTCGACGCATCGCCGCGATCGAGTCGGGTGCCATGCCTCTCGAGTCGTGGGACGACGTGAAGCAGCGAATCGCCAAGGATGTCCTCGGGCGGTGAAGCCGGTTCGCATTGCGCCACCGGCCTCGGAAGAATTCACCGAGGCGGTCCGATGGTACGAGGGCAAGCGCGAGCCGACCTCTACATCGTCGCGATCACGCACGCCAGCAGACGCCCAGGCTACTGGAAGCAACGACGGTAGCCGACTCCGGCTGACGAATCGGGGTTCAGCCGCGAGCCGCGCGTACTCGGCGCGTCGAACTAACCCCAGTTAGCACTTGAGTCAGCGGCCGAGATGTACTTTACTCTCGAGATGCCGAACCCGTGGGATGACACCCTCCGCCGACGCGCGGTGCACGCGTACGAGGCGGGCGAAGGCGCGTACGA
>JAGNJW010000027.1 GCA_018000455.1 Acidobacteriota bacterium | reverse complement strand
TGTCGGAACAGCAGCGCCAGATCATCGCCGGCACCTTCAACGTGCTGCGCGAGAAGAAGGCCCTGACCGCCGACAAGCTGCGGGAAGCCTCGGTCGTGCTGGCGCTGTCACAGGGCCGGCTGCGCGAGCAGGTCGAGGGCCTGGTGAGCCGCATGAACTCGCGGCTGGTCACGCCCGACCCCAGCTTCAAGAAGATCGCCGAAGTGCTGCCGCTGGCGGTGGCCGAGATGAAGAACGCCGAGGCGAAGCTGCAGACCCGCAGCCCCGACGGCGCGATGCCAGCCGAGCAGAAAGCCCTGCAGTACCTGCAGCAGGCCGAAGAGGAATACGAACTGCAAGTGCAGACCAACCAGCAGTCGGGTGGGGGTGGGGGTGGCGGCCAGGCGGGCTCGATCGCGGAAGACCTGGCGGACTTGTTCGAGCTCGAGATGGACAAGATGGCCAACCAGTACGAAACCACGTCGCGCGCCGAAAGCGCGCAGGCCGAGCAGCGCATCGACGCCTTGGCCGAGAAGCTCAAGGAGCTGGCGCGGCGCCAGCAGCAGGAGCTGGAACGTCAGCGCCGGAGGGCATCGGGCCAGGCGGCCAGCGGCGGCGGCGACCAGCAACGGGCGCTGGCCCGGGAGGCTGAAGAAGCCGCGCGCCAGCTCGAGAGGCTGTCACGCGAGCAGAACCGCCAGGATCTGGCCAACGCGGCGCGGCAGATGCAGCAGGCCGCCGATGCGATGCGCAAGGCGGCCGCCGGCAACGATCCGGGCGCCGCGGGCCAGGCCTCGGAAGCGTCCGAACGGCTGCAGCAGGTGCAGCAGCAGCTGCGGGGCGCCCAGGCCGCGCGCGCCGAACGCGACGTGCAGGAGGCCGTGCGACAGGCCGAAGCGCTGGCCACCGAGCACGCCGACGTGGCCGGCGATGCCGAGAAGATCGCCGGCGCCGGTCCCGACCGTCTGCAGCAGGCGCAGCTCAACTCCCAGCGCCGTGATGCCCTCTCGAGCAAGGTGGGTCAGCTCGAGCAGCAGATCGACAAGACCGCCAACGAGATCGCCAAGGACGAGCGTGACGCGTCCCAGCGGCTGCGCGAGGCGGCTGGTGGGATTCGCGACGACAAGGTGAAGGAGAAGCTGCGCTACTCGCGGCAGTTCCTTGGACGCGACGCCGCCGCCGGCGCGGCCAGTGAGATGGACGCCTCGATCGGCTCCGATCTGATGGACCTGCGGCGCAAGCTCTCGGAGGCTGCCGCAGCGCTGGGCAAGGGCGGCAGCGACCGGCAGACCGAGAATGCGCTCGAACGCGCCCGCGATCTCGTGCGTGGCGTCGACTCGCTTGGCCGCCGGATGCAGGAACGCGCGGCCGGCAACCAGCAGGACCAGCAACGCGAGGGCCAGCAGCCCGGACAGCGGGGTCGCGAGGGCCAGGAGGCACAAGCGGGCCAGCAGGCGCAGAGCGGCCAGCAGGGGCAGCAAGGTCAACAAGGCCAGGGTGGCCAGCAAGGGCAGCAGGGTCAACAAGGCCAGAGTGGCCAGCAAGGGCAGCAAGGCCAGGGCGGCCAGGAGGGCCAGGGCCAGCAGGGTGGCGGCGGCAACGGCGACACCCGCGGCGGATTTGGCGACGATGGCGGCTGGGGTAACGCGCGACCCGGCAATTTCGGCGCCGACGACGTCCGGCAGTTCCGCGGCGAAGCGCGGCGCTACGGCCAGGACGTCGAGGCGCTGCGCCGGGCCTTGCGCGCCGACGGCGTTGATACCCGGCAGCTCGACGACATCCTGAGCCGCCTGAAGGCGCTCGACGACGATCGCATCTACAAGAACGTGCAGGAACTGGCCGAGCTCCAGGCCGCAGTCAGTGAGGGCTTGCGGCGCTTCGAGTTCGATCTGCGCCGCAAGGTCGAAGGCGAGGCCGGCGACGTGCGTCTCACCGGCAGCGACGACGTGCCGGCCGAGTTCAAGAGCCTGGTCGAGGAGTACTACCGCAGTCTGGCCAAACCGAAGGCGCCGCAGAGATGAGGAGCGGCCGTGCCGTCGTCGCGGCGGTCCTGGCCGTCGGGCTCGCCGGCGGCGTGGCGTTGGCGCAGTACGGTGGCGGCGGCTGGGGACGCATGCGGCGAGTGCCCCCGCGCTTCCCCGCCAGCGAGGCCGCCTTCGATGGCGGCTTCAACTTCTGCCGCATCATGTATTCGAGCCAGTGGCGCGAGGCGGGCGGCCAGGGATGGTCTACCGACTACCCTGACGCCGACATCAACTTCTCGATCCGCTTCGCCGAACTCACCAAGACCCGCGTCAGCCGGCAGTCGACCGGCGTGCCCAATCACTTCGTGACCCGGCTCACCGATCCGTGGCTCTCACGCTGCCCGATCGTGCTCGGGTCGGACGTCGGCACGATGACCCTGCGCGAGGAGGAAGTGGCGGCCCTGCGCGACTACCTGCTCAAGGGCGGCTTTGTCTGGGTCGACGACTTCTGGGGCTCGCGCGCCTGGGACGTGTTCGAGCACGAGATGGCGCGCGTACTGCCGCCGGGCACCTACCCGTTCCGCGACATCGGACCGGAACACCCGATCTACCGCACGATGTTCCCGCTCACCAACCTGCCGCAGATCCCGTCGATTCAGTTCTGGCGGCAGAGCGGCGGCGCCTCGTCCGAGCGCGGCAGCGACAGCGCCGAGCCGCACCTGCGCGGCATCACCGACGCCCAGGGCCGGCTGATGGTGTTGGCCACGCACAACACCGACATTTCGGACGCCTGGGAGCGTGAGGGCGAAGACCCTGAGTATTTCTATACCTACTCGCCGAACGGCTACGCGACGGCCGTCAACATCATGCTCTATGCGATGAGCCACTAGTCGGCGGTGGAAGCGCCAGCGCCCGGGCCTCCTGCCGCGCCGGACGCGAAGCGCGACCCCGGCCACCGGCGCCTCGGCGGTTCCCCGCGCGGGCGTGGCGGGCGTGGCGGTAAGATCGGACCGATGCCGAAGCGAATCTGCGACACCATCCTCGAGACCATCGGCGACACGCCGATGGTGCGCCTGAACCGAATCACCAAGGGGATCATCGCCGCCGACGTCGTCGCCAAGATCGAGACGTTCAATCCGGGCAACTCGATCAAGGACCGCATGGCCCTGAAGATGATCGAGGACGCCGAGAAGGACGGACGCCTGAAGCCCGGCGGCACGATCATCGAGGGCACGTCGGGCAACACCGGCATGGGTCTGGCGATCGCTGCGGTCGTGAAGGGCTACCACTGCATCTTCACCACCACCGACAAGCAGTCGAAGGAGAAGGTGGATGCGCTGCGCGCCTTCGGCGCCGACGTGATCGTCTGCCCCACCGACGTCGAGCCCGAGGATCCGCGCTCCTACTACTCGGTGTCGTCGCGGCTCGAACGCGACACGCCCAACGGCTGGAAGGCCAACCAGTACGACAATCCGTCGAACGGGCAGGCGCACTACGAACAGACCGGCCCGGAAATCTGGGACCAGACCGACGGACAGGTCGATCACCTGGTGGTCGGCGTGGGCACCGGCGGCACGATCTGCGGCGCCGGCCGCTACTTGAAGGAGCGGAAGCCGTCGGTGAAGGTATGGGGGATCGACACCTATGGCTCGATCTTCAAGAAGTACAAGGAGTCCGGCGTCTTCGACAAGAACGAGATCTACCCGTATATCACCGAGGGCATCGGCGAAGACTTCCTGCCCGCCAACGTCGACTTCAGCGTCATCGATCACTTCGAGAAAGTGACCGACCGCGACGCGGCCATCATGACCAGCCGCATCGCGCGCGAGGAGGGTATCTTCGCCGGCAACTCCGCCGGCTCCGCCATGGCCGGCCTGTTGCAACTGGCGCCACAGTTCAAAGCCGGCCAGCTCGTGGTCGTGATCTTCCACGATCACGGCACACGATATCTCGGCAAGATGTACAACCCGGAGTGGATGCGCGAGAAGGGCTTTCTCGACAAGAAGGGGCTCACCGCCAAGGACCTGGTGGCCGACCGCCAGAAAGCCAGGCTGGTGACGATCGAGCGCTCGGCTACTGTCGCCGAAGCGGCGCACATCATGACCGAGCACGCCTACTCCCAGATTCCCGTGGTCGCCAACGGACGTCTCGTCGGCTCGGTGAACGAGGGCCACCTGTTCTCGAAGATCGTCGAGCACCCGGAGCTGCTGAAGGGGGCGGTCGACGTCATCATGGAGCCGGCCTTCCCGTTCGCCGACATCTCGACGGGTCTCGACGCCCTGGCCGGGATGATTTCGCCCGACGCTCCGGCCGTGCTCGTCCGCGACTTCAAGAGCGACGAGACCTACATCATCACGCGCTGGGACGTGATTCGCGCCCTGAGCTAAGCTGCGAGGCCATCTGCCGATGCACGTCAATCGCGCCGTGTGGCGCTCCTGGGTGGCCGCGCTGGCGCTGGCGTCGATGCCAGCGTCGGCCCAGCCGCGCACCGACAGCCGCGTCGTCGAAGCGATCGGGTGGTATACGGGCACCGCGGGCCAGGTGGACGATCCGAGGGCCCGGGGCCTGATCGACGCCGCCGCCACCGACGGTGACGTGCTGGCGCGGATGTGGGTGGCGCGCGCCTACTCGCGCGGACGTCTCGGCTACCCACGCGACGAAGCGAAAGCCCGGGCCATCGCCGAGCAGCTGGCCGGCGCGGTGAGGCGGCAAGCCGACCTGGGCGTGGTCGAGGCCATCTTCCTCATGGGCACCGCCTACGATGAGGGTCTGGGCGTGGCGGAGGACGCGGCCGCGGCCTTCAGCTGGTTCCAGAGGGCCGCCGCGTCGAGCCACACCCTGGCCGAGCACAACATCGGCAACGCCTACGCCGCCGGCCGGGGCGTGGCTGCGGATCCGGCAGCCGCCGTGGTCTGGTGGACCAAGGCCGCCGCCAAGGGCGACGCCGTGCCGCAGCTGCGCCTGGGCGAAGCCTACGAGCGCGGCACCGGTGTCGCCGCCGACCGCGTGCAGGCCCGCCGCTGGTACGGCGATGCGGCCCGGCGCGGCAACCAGGCGGCCAAGGCGGCGCTCGAACGGTTGGCGGCGCCCCTCTGACGGCGGCGTCATCGCCCGGGCGGCCGAACGCCGTTGGCGCTACACTCGTCTTTTCACACGTGGAGGCAACGGCACTATGGGCCTGATGGACTACATCAAGACACAGCTCATCGACATCATCGAGTGGACGGACGACTCGCGCGACACGATCAGCTGGCGGTTTCCCGACGACGACAAGGAGATCAAGAACGGCGCACAGCTCATCGTACGCGAGTCGCAGACGGCGCAGTTCGTCTATGTCGGCGAGTTCGGTGACACGTTCGGGCCCGGTAGGCACACGCTGACCACCGACAACATCCCGGTCCTCACGCAGCTCAAGGGCTGGAAGTACGGCTTCGAGTCGCCGTTCAAGGCCGACGTCTACTACGTCACGACGCGTCTCTTCACCGGCAACAAGTGGGGTACGTCGAACCCCATCATGCTGCGCGATCAGGACTTCGGCATCGTGCGCCTGCGCGCGTTCGGCACCTACGACTTCAAGGTCGTCGACGTGAAGCGGTTCCTGAAGGAGGTGGCCGGTTCCGACCACAACTTCCGGCTGGACGAGTTCACCGACACGATGCGGTCGCGCGTCGTCAGCGTCTTCAGCGACGCCATCGCGACGGCGAAAGTACCGGCACTCGACCTCGCCACCCGCTACCAGGAAGTCGGCGAAGCACTGCTCCCGCTGATCAATCCGCAGCTGGTCGGCAAGTACGGCATCGAGATCCCGAGCTTCATCCTCGAGAACTGCTCGGTGCCACCAGAAGTCGAAGCGGCGATCGACAAGCGTTCGAGCATGAGCGCCATCGGCAACCTGAACGACTACGTGAAGTACCAGATGGCGCAGGGTATGGCGCAGCCTGGCAGCGGTGGCGGCGTCGCCGGATCGGCGGCCGAACTGGCCATGGGCTTCGCCATGGCCAACCAGATGATGAACCAGCCGGGTGGCATGCTCGGCGGCGGCCAGGCCGCACCAGTAGCCGGTGCGGCGGCGCCGCCGCCCCTCCCCGACGTGCTCACGCCGGCAGATGTCGCCACGGCGCTCGGCGTCACCGAGGCCGACGTCGTCGACACCCTCGAGAAGGGCGATCTGAAGGGCCGCAAGATCGGCTCGGCGTGGCGCGTGACACGCACGGCCCTCGACGAGTTCCTCAAGCACTAGCGCGTGGCCACCGAGCCGCCGCCGATTCCGGCGGCCCCTTCGCTCGACGTCACGGCGCTCGAGAAGCATCACTGCCCGGGGTGCGGCGCCGAAGCGCACTGGAATGCGGCCAGGCAGGCGCTGCTCTGCCCCTACTGCGGCACGGTGTCGCCAGCGCAACTGGCCAGCGACGGCTCGCTCGTGCGCGAGCACGACCTGGCGCTGGCGCTGCGCGCCATTCCAGACTCCCAGCGCGGCTGGGAGCACGACCGCACGTCGGTGCAGTGCCAGAGCTGCAAGGCCATCTCGCTCTTCGAGTCGACGCGAGTGGCGCAGCGCTGTGAGTTCTGCGGCTCGGCGGCGGTCGTGCCCTACACCAAGACGCGCAACGCCATCTACCCCGAGAGCCTGCTGCCCTTCGTCGTCAGCGAGGCGCAGGTCCGGGAATCGATCCGCAAGTGGTACGCCAGCCGCTGGTTCGCGCCGAACCGACTGAAGAAGGCGGCCCTGACCGACCGCGTCGGCGGCATCTACCTGCCCTACTGGACGTTCGACGCACGAGTACACGCACGCTGGCGGGCCGAGGCCGGCCATTACTACTACGAAGCGCGCACGGTCCACAGGAACGGCCGGACGCAGACGGTGCGGGAACGGCGGGTGCGCTGGGTGCCGGCCGCCGGCGAGCTGTCGACTGCCTTCGACGATGAACTCGTGCCGGCGACCCAGGGCCTGAGGCCGGCGCTGCTGAAGGCCATCGAGCCTTTCCCGACGGGCGATCTGCGGCCCTACGACCGCGGCTACGTGTCGGGCTGGGTGGTGGAGCAATATCAGCTCGACCTGGTGGGCGCTGCCGAACGCTCACGTGCCCAGATGGACGCGAAGGTGCGCGCCAGGTGCGCCGCGGACATTCCAGGCGACACCTACCGCAGCCTTGAAGTGGCAGCCACCTACACCGACCAGACCTTCAAGCACACGTTGTTGCCGGTCTGGCTGCTGCACTACGACTACCGGCGCCAGGCCTATCAGGTGGTCGTCAACGGCGTCACCGGCGCCACCGCTGGCGAGCAACCGTACAGCTGGGTGAAGATCTTCTTCGCGGTGCTCGTCCTGGTGCTGCTGGCGATGATCATCGTCGCGCTCAACAACTGACGAAGGGCTGGCCTCGACCGGTCGGCCCTGGGCGGCGTCAGTCCAGCGGAATGCGGCTGGCGTTGGCGGCGAGCCACGTCTCGAACGATTGCAGGGATGGATTCAGGCGCTTCGACTGCACGACGTCGCGTGTCGTGTTGCAGACCTCGGCGAAGTCCCGATAGAACTGGAACATGTTGCCGAGGTCGTCGGCGCCGGGGAAGCCGAAACTCCGGTAGGTGTCGGCCGAGACGTCGTTGTAGCGCACCGGCTGGCCGAGCGCCCGCCCCAGCGCTGCCGCCATCTCGAGGCCGGTGAGATGCTCGCCGGCCACGCCAATCCGCTCGCCGACCAGCGCCGAGCCTTCCTTGTAGATGCCGTAGGCGCAGCCGCCGATGTCGGCCGCGGCGATGCCGGCCATCGCCGCCGTGCCGAGTGGTAAGGTCAGCAGGTAGGTGCCATCGGGACCCTTCTTCGGCCCCGAACCGAAGTGGATGAAGTTGTCCCAATAGAACGACGCGAGCAGGAAGGTCGTCGGCACCCCGGCGTCGGTGAAGTAGTGGTCGGACTCGCCCTTGCCGTCGAAGTGGGGCACCTTGTACTTGCCCTGCAGCGTCGGCATCCGGCTGTCGCCGAGCGGCACGTAGCGCCTTGTGTCTTCGAGCGTCGACCAGATGACGTGGCGAAGCCCGGCAGCCTTGGCGGCCTCGGCCATGTTCTGCGCCTCGGCCTGCTCTTTCTCCACCGAGAAATGCGCCCAGAAGAACGTGACGCAGTAGGCGCCGTAGGCGCCGGCGAAGGCGCGCTTCAGGCTCTCGACGTCGTCGACATCGGCGGCGACCACCTCGGCGCCGGCGGCCGCCAGCGCCTTGGCCGCTGCCGACTGCGGGTCACGCGTAATCGCGCGCACGGTGAAGCCGCCTCGTGGGTCGGCGAGGATCGCGCGCACGAGGCCTCCACCCTGAGCGCCGGTGGCGCCGACAACGGCAATGATTTTCTTGTCTGCCATGTGACTCCTCCAGGTGAGAGCAGCGGGCGGAAACGGTCGCCACCCCGATCGGACCGTGGCCCCATTATCCGTCCGCCCGGCCGGTCCCACCCGCCGTCACGCCAATGTGATGGGGCGGCCGACATCCGGCTTGCCGGGCCGGGCCGGCACCGGTAGGGTGAGGGGCATGCGCGCAACCAGCCTCGGCCTGGTCCTCCTGGCCGCCGCCACGACAGGGCCACTCCAGAGTCAGCCGCGGCTCCAGCTGAGCGGCACGGTGGTCGTCGTCAACCAGCAATCCGACACGGTGACCCTCATCGACCTCAAGACGATGGAGGCCTACCGTCACGTGCTGGTGGTGGGCGGCCCGCACGAGGCCGCGGTCTCGCCAGACGGCCGGCGTGTGGTCGTGACCAACTACAACAAACAGGGGGCCGGACCGCAGAAGACCCTGAGCCTGCTGGCGCTGCCCTCGGGCGATCCGCTCAAGACCATCGACCTCGGTGAGTACCGGGCGCCGCACGACGTCCGCTGGGTGGATGGCTCACGTGTCGTCGTGACGTCGGAGGCCAACCAGGCGCTGCTCGTCGTGAACGTCGACTCCGGCGCCATCGAGCGCGTGTTCAAGACCGAGGCGGGCGTGTCGCACATGCTGGCGCTGTCGGCGGATCGCACGCGGCTCTATTGCTCCAACATGCGCGACGGCAGCGTGAGCGCCTTCGACTTCCGGACCGGCGCGAAGCTCACAGACATCAAGACCGGCACCGAGTGCGAAGGCGTGGGCGTGACGCCTGACGGCCGCTGGGTGTGGGCCGGCAACCGCGCGGCCGACACCATCTCGATCATCGACACGCAGTCGCTCGCGGTGGTGAAGCACCTGAAGTCGCCGGGCTTTCCCTACCGCGTGCAGTTCACGCCCGATGGCAAACACGCGCTGGTCCCGCACGCCAACGCCTCGTCGCTGGTGGTGGGTGACGTCGCCACACAGACCATCGCCCGGTCGATTCCCCTCGGCCTGACGAACGTCGAGAAGCCGTCCACGGCGGGCGTCTTCGCGCATCCCGACAACCGCCACGCCTTCGTGACCGTGCGCAACGACGACTCGATGCTGGTGCTCGACCTCGTGAGCGGCACGACGCTGGCCCGCGTCGAGGTGCAGCAAAGCCCCGACGGCGTCGCCTGGTCGCCGGTCGGCCGGTAGCCCACGCCGCCTGCCCGGGGGCCTGGCGCGGTGGTCAAGAGACGATGCCGCGGCGCACGGCGTAGAGCACGAGCTCGGCGGTGTTGTGGATGTCGAGCATGGGTCGGCCGGGTCTTGCCGTCGAGGCCACTACCACCGACGAACAAGTGGCGGAGCGCACCGGCGATGGGACGGTGACTAGGAGGCGGGCGCGCGCTCACGCGCGATGCCTGCCGCGGCGTAGATCTCGGCTTCGTCGAGGCTTTCCTTCGCCAGCAGCTCGGCCACGATGGCGTCGAGCTGGGCGCGATGCTCGCGCACGAGACGCCGCGCCTCGGCGTAGCACTCCTCGGTGATGCGACGCACTTCGTCGTCGACGGCGTTCAACAACACGTTCGAGACGCCGGCCATCCGCGGATCGCCCTCGAGGGGAAGCACCGAGAGGGGCCCGATGCGATCCGACATGCCCCACCGCCCGACCATCGAACGGGCGATGCGGGTCACGAGTTCGAGGTCGCTTTCGGCGCCGCTCGTGGTGACGTCGTAGACCTCCTGCTCCGCGGCCATGCCGCCGAGCGCCCCCACGATCCGTCCGCGCAGGTAGTTGGCGTCGTAGCCGTAGCGATCGGTGTCTGGCGTCGAGAGCGTGACGCCGAGGGCGCGGCCCCGCGGCACGATCGACACCTTGCGCACCGGATCGGCTCCGGGTTGGAGCATCCCGAGCAGGGCGTGACCGGCCTCATGATAGGCCGTACGGCGGCGCTCGGCCTCGGGGATGACGACGCTGCGGGCGGTGCCGAGCTGCACCTTTTCGAGCGCATCGGTGAGATCGCGGTGTGCCACCGCGTCCTGATTGCGCCGCGCGGCGAGCAGCGCTGCTTCGTTCACGAGGTTCGCCAGGTCGGCGCCGGTCATCCCCGGCGTGGAGGCGGCCAGCTTTTCGAGATCGGCGTCCGGACCGAGTGGGATCTTGCGCGTGTGGACCTTCAGGATGGCGAGCCGGCCCTTCTGGTCGGGCGCGTGCACGATGATTTGCCGGTCGAAACGCCCGGGCCGGGTGAGCGCCGGGTCGAGAACGTCGGCGCGGTTGGTGGCCGCAAGCACGACCACGCCTTCCTGGCCGGAGAAGCCGTCCATCTCGGTCAGGATCTGGTTCAGCGTCTGCTCCCGCTCGTCGTGGCCGCCAAAGGAGCGCGCGCCCCCACGGGCACGGCCGATGGTATCGATCTCGTCGATGAAGACGATGGCTGGCGCCACCTTGCGCGCCTCGGCGAAGAGCTCGCGCACGCGGCTGGCGCCGACCCCGACGATCATCTCGATGAACTCCGAGGCGCTGGCGCTGAAGAACGGCACGTTAGCCTCCCCCGCCGTGGCCCGCGCCAGCAGCGTCTTGCCCGTGCCAGGGGCGCCGGCCAGCAGCACCCCCTTCGGCGCGCGAGCGCCGAGCTTGCGGTACTTGCCCGGGTCCTTCAGGAAGTCGACGATCTCGTTGATCTCGTCTTCGACCTCGTCGATGCCGGCGACGTCGTCGAAGGTGACCCGAATCGTGTCGCGGTCGACGGGCTTGCGCGGCGCGCCGCCGAGCAGGCCGCCACCCATCATGTTCTGCTGTCGGCGGAACATCCACACGTAGAAGCCGATGAGCAGCAGGAACGGAGCCACCGAGATCAGCAGGTTGGTGAGAATGCCGCGTTCCTGCACGAGCGGCGTCGCCCGCACGGCCGCGCCGCCGTCGGTCAGCTCCGCCAGGAGGTCGTCGCTGGCAAACGTCGGCCGCTCGGTGGTGAAGCGCTCGTAGGTGCGAGTGGTATCGCCCGGCACCGGCACCGCTTTCTTCAACACACCCTGGATCGAGTCGCCGCGCGCGAAGAGTTCCGAGACGTTCCTGCCGTCGACCTGCTGCTTGAAATCGGTATACGGCACGGGTTCTGGCGCGGCCAGGCGATCCTGGACGGTCAGGATGGCGAACACCACCGCGTAGCCCACCGCCAGCATGGCGAGAATCGACCACTTCGGCCGGGGGTTCCCCTTCGGCGGTTCCGGCGGCAGCCCCTCGGTGCGCCACGGTCGCGGACGCGGCTTCTGCGCGCCGGAGGTGGGCGGGCGCGGCTCGGGCGACGGGGACGACTGCTGGGACTCGCTCATCGATGCACTGCTAGCCATCATAGTGTTGGACGCTCGCAGGCGGTGGGATGTGCCCGCGCTCTGGCGCGTCTGGACATGCCCCGTCTCGCGGGTCTGCGCTCCACGCCACGCCGTGTAGGTGGCTGCACGCAGGCAGCCGAGGCGCCGTTCTACGGCGCGGCGGTCAGCGTCGGCGCGTAGCCGACACGGCGGTGGTACATCGCCAGCAGCGCCGCGGCGAAGGCAGCCACGAGACGCTCGCGATCGCCGGGCGAGAGGGCGGCGTCCTCGAGTTCGCCGCTCTCGGACACCCGCGCCAGCGTCTGGCGGACGAGCGCCGTGCAGGCGAGGCCGTCGACTGGCGGCGTCACCCGTGCAATCGCCTCGAGCTGGTCGGCGATCATCACGATCGCCGTCTCGCGCGATTGGGGCGACGGACCGAGATAGCGGTACGGCTCGCGGCTGTTGCCGGCGACCGCCGGATGTGACGCCAGGCCTGGCATGAAACTCGTGCCGTGGTGCTCGCGGACGAAGGCCGCCAGCGGCCGCACCATGCCGTGGTAGGTGAGCAGCGCCACGCCGTCGTCGACGTGGGCACGCAGGATCGCGGCGCTCTCCCATGGCGGCAGCGCGGCGTGCGGATTGACGCCGTGCTGGTTCTCGCCGAAATACTCCGGCGCCTTGAGCTTTCCCACGTCGTGATAGAGCCCGCCGAGCCTGGCGCGGAAGGCGTCGGCGCCGATCGCCTGCGCGCCGGCACTGGCCAGCACGCTGACGCTGACCGAGTGCTGGAAAGTGCCCGGCGCCACCGAGGCGAGTTCCCTCAGCAGGGGATGCTCGAAGTTGAGCCATTCGGCCATCGTGAGCCGCGTCGTGTGATCGAAGGCCCATTCGGCGAGCGGACCGACCGCGAGCGCCATCGGCGCGCCGAGGAGGCCGCCGGCGGCGGCACCGGCCACGGCGGCCGCGGTCAGATCCCAGTTCGTCACGCCCCGTTCGACGAGCAACCACAGCAGGAGGAGGACGGAGGCGCTGGCGCCCGAGAGCAGGCCGGCCGGGATGATCGACTCGAGGCTGGCCCGCGAGGCCAGCACTTCAGCGGCGACGACCGCCGCCACGAGCGCGGCGACGATGACCTCCCACTCGGCACCGAGCGCGACGAGCACGACCGTGTTGAGCACGACGTGGAGGCGCGCCATGCGTGGGCTCATGGCGAGTCGCCCGTGCACGGCGGCCGCCACCGCGGCGGCGACCACGAAGGCCGTCAGGTGCATGGCACCGCCGGCGCCTTCTACATAGGCGGCCACGGTGACAGCGGCGCTCGTGGCGGCAAAGCCTCCCATGCGCCACAGGCGCCACCCGGTTTCGGTGAAGAGGTCGCGTCCGGGCCGGGAGGGGCGGGCCGGTGCATCGACGCGTGGGGGCAACTCGACCGCGAGCCGCCCTGCTGGCCCCTCGGTCACTGCACGCGGCCTGCCTGGAGTTCGCCTGCGACGCGTTCGACGTCTTCCATCACACGCAGCAGGTTGCCGCTCCAGAGCTTCCCGATCTGTTCCTCGGAGTAGCCACGCCTCACCAGTTCGAGCGTGACGTTGAACGTCTCGTCGGCACCGTTCCACCCGGCCACACCGCCCCCGCCGTCGAAGTCGGACGAGATGCCCACGTGGTCGATGCCGATCTTCTTGACGAGGTAATCGATATGGTTGACGAAGTCGGCCACCGTCGCCATCGGTGGCGGCGGAAACTGCTTGCCAATGGCCGCCATCCTGGCCCGGAACTGCGAACGGGTCGCGTCGGTCTGGCTCGCGGCTCCGTCCTGCGGGCCCATCTCCGCCCGCAGTTTCGCGATCGCGGCCGCCCGCTCGACCGAGTCGGGCGGCTTGATCTTCACGTAGCTGTCGAAGGCCACGGTCTGGATGACGCCGCCGTTCTTCTTGAGCGCTTCCAGCTGCTCGTCGTCCATGTTGCGACTGTGATCGGCCAGCGCCCTGGCGGCCGAGTGCGAGGCGATGACGGGCGCCTTCGAAAGCGCGATGGCCTGCAGGTTCGCAGCCTTCGAGGGATGGGAGACATCGACCATGATGCCCCACCGGTTCATCTCGGCGATGACCTGTCGGCCGAGATCGCTCAGGCCGTTGTGCATGAACTTGCCGTCACGCTCGCCGGTATTCGAGTCGGCCAACTGGCTGTGGCCGTTGTGCGCCAGCGACATGTAGCGCCCGCCCCGGTCGTGGAACTCCTTCACGCGGGCGAGGTCGGTGCCGATCGGATACCCGTTCTCGATGCCGATGAGCGCAACCTTGCGCCCCGACTTCGCGATCGCGCGGACGTCGGCAGCGGTGAGCGCGAGACCGATCCGCGTGGGCGCGATCTCCTTCGTGAATCGGTGAATGGCGTCGAACTTCTCCACCGCCTGCGCGTAAGCCCGGGCGTAGCCCTCGGGCGTGAGTGGCCCCTGCCCGACGAAGACGATGAAGAAGGCAGCGTCGAGACCGCCCTCTTCCATCTTGGGAAGGTTGACCTGAGTGTCGAGGCGCTCGGTGTAGTTGCGCGCCTTGGTGAAGTTGCGCGGATTGATATCGTCATGCGTGTCGAGCGTGATGACGCGCTCGTGGATGCCGCGCGCGCGCTCGACGAGCGCAGGGTCGGCCGGCTGCGCGGCTGCCAGGGCCGGGGCGAGGAGACAGAGGACGGCGAGTCGGAAGGTCATCCGTCCATCCTAGCGCCCTTCCTGGCCGGCTGACACCCGGTCCGGCTACTGGCCGGGCCCTTCCGGTGCCGACAACACCGCACCCGGCGTACACTCGGGCGGTCGCCGTGAGAGTCGTGTCGCAGGTCTTGCCGGCCGTCGCCGTGTTGGTCGTCCTTGGGGTGAGCCCGGCGGCCGCCCATCCCGCCCCGTTCAGCTACCTCGACCTGCGGCTCGATGCCACGGGCGTGTCGGGCACGCTCACCATCCACGATCTCGACGCCGCCTACGAACTCGGGCTGAGCGACGCCGACGCCCTGCTCGATGCGGCGGTGGCGCGCCGGTACGGATCGGCTCTGGCCGCCAGGCTCGAGGGGCGGCTTCGCCTCGAGCTCGACGGGCAGGCGACGGCGGTCACGCTGTCGGATATCACGCCGCTGCCCGATCGGCAGGGACTGCGCTTCTCGGTACAGGTGGCGGCGAGTGGACTGCCGGGGCGCCTGCGCGTCGAGGCCACACTCTTCCCCTACGACGCCGTTCATCAGACGTTCATCAACGTCTACGAAGGCGACCGGCTGCGTCACCAGGCCATTCTCGACGCGCGTCATCCCTCGATGGACTACTACGCCGGGTCGTGGCAGGGCGTGAGCGCCGTGCTCGGCACCTTCGTGCCGTCGGGTATCCAGCACATCCTCGTCGGGCCGGACCATGTGCTGTTCCTCGTCGGCCTGCTCCTCCTCGGCGGCTCCGCGGCCCGCCTCGGCCTGGTCGTCACGGCCTTCACGCTCGGCCACAGCGTGACGCTCTCGGTCGCGGCCCTCGGCCTCTACAGCCCGCCGCCCTTCATCGTCGAGCCGCTCATCGCGCTCAGCATCGTGCTCGTCGGCGTCGACAACCTCATGGTCGGCGGCGCCCCCGTGGGCGGTCGCGACGTGCGGCCGTGGATGGCGGGTCTTTTCGGCCTCGTGCACGGCTTCGGCTTCGCCGCGGTACTGCGCGAGTTCGGCCTGCCGCGCGAGGCCCTGGGCTGGTCGCTCTTCGGCTTCAATGCCGGCGTGGAGCTGGGCCAGCTGGCCATCGTCGTCCCGAGCGCGGTGGCGCTGGCTGCCCTCCGCCGCGCCAGCGCGTTGGCCGCGGCGCGGGTGGCGATGATAGGCTCTGTCGTGGTCGTCGGCGCCGGCGCCTGGTGGTTCATCCAGCGCGTGTTCTTTCCGGAGGGACCGTAGTGCAGCGCACGCACCTGTTGTCGCTTGTCGTCGCCGTGGCGCTTATCACCGTGGCCGGTCGCGGCTTGGTAGCGCAACAGCCCGCGTCCGGCCCGAACGTGGCCGGCATCGAGAAGGTGGAGGACAACCTCTACATGGTGACGGGCGGCGGCGGGAACACGGCCGAGCAGGCGGCGGCGGAGCTCACCCTGCCGGTGATGTTCAAGGACTATGCGATGACGCGCACCAGGGACAACGTGGCCACCATCTACAAGCAGCTGCCCTAGCAGCCATCCCGCAGGTACTTTCACCCATGCGTATCGTTCCGTGCTTTGCCATTCTCGTCCTGCTCGCTGGCTGTTCGAACGAGCCGGCGGCGCCGGCGGCGACCGCGCCGATCGTCCCGGCAGCGCCCATCGACCCTCAGCACGAGGGGCTCACCGCACCACACGGTGACCACAACCCGCAGCGCGGTGGCATGGTGCTGATGAACGGCGACATCCACTACGAGGTGGTGTTCTCGCGCAGCGGGGCGCATCGCGTCTGGTTCACCGACGCGGTCCGCGCCGATCTGCCGGCCTCGGTCGCCACCGGCGTCACGATGCTCGTCACGCGGCCGGGCGAGGCCGACGAGCTGCTGAGGCTTGCCATCGACGACAGCGGCGAGTCGTGGCTGGCGGCCGGCCGGCCCGTCACCGGCGACGACGTCTACGTGAAAGTTTCCTACGCGGTGCAGGGCGAGCCATACGAGATCGAGATCCCGTTTCTCATCCAGACGCCTCCCACGCCGCCATGATCCGCCTGGCACGCGGCGGGCTCCTGGCCCTGGCGCTGTTGGCGCTGGGGCGCGGTGCCGCCGCCCAGCCTGCGCCGGCACCGCTGGTTACCGATCGCCCGAGCTTCACGAGCGCACCGACCGTCGTCGGCGCCGGCGTCGTCCAGATCGAAACCGGTCTGACGGCCGAACGGGATGCCCCGGGCCCCGAGAGGGCCACACGCTTCTCCGTGCCCAACACGCTCGTGCGGCTGGGCATGAGCGCCCAGCTCGAACTGCGGGTCGAAACGGAGGGCTGGATCAGGAGCGCCACCGGCCGGCCCGGCCTCGAGGCCGTGTCATCGGCGTCAGACACTTCCCTCGCACTCGAATATCAGTTCGCGCGCGCCGACGAGCGGGGCGTCGACGTCGCCGTCATCGCCGGGTCGTCGCTGCCTACCGGTGGCGCCGCCTCGAGCGGCAACGCCGATCCGTTCGCCCGGTTGGTGTGGGGCCGGCCGCTCGGTGCAACCACAGTGGTCGGCGGCACCTTCAACTGGTCGGCGCCAAGCGTTGCCAGTGAACGCCTGCGCGCGCTCGACGCCAGCCTCGTCATGGGCCATCCGCTGTGGGGCGCCTGGAGTGCGTTCTGGGAGGGTGTCGTGCAGCATCGCAACGTCGAGCTCGACGGGGCGACCTGGCTTGCCAACGCGGGTGTACAGCGAGGGGTGGGCGCACACCTGCAGCTGGACGCATGGGTCGGTCGCGGACTGAACGACGTGGCCATCGACTGGCGCGGCGGCGCCGGCCTCAGCTGGCGCTACCGGCGCTGAGCCCCTACTCCCACCGGAAGACGCGTGCCGACACGGCGACGCTCAGACCGAATACCAGCGCCAGCACGGCGATGTCGCTGGCATGGCCGGCCCAGCTCTCGCCGTGCCAGATGCCGCGCTGGAGCGACACGGCATAGGTGAACGGGAGCGCGCGCGCCACCAGCTGCAGGCCGGCCGGCAAGGCGTCGACTGGCACGAAGAGGCCAGACAGTCCGAGCATCGGATACAGCACCAGCGCGCCGAGCGGCTGGGCGAAGCGGGCCGTCGGCACCACGGCCGCAATCACGAAGCCAGTCGACAACACACAGGCCAGACTGAAGAGTACCGCGACGCCGAACGGCAGCCAGGGGGCATCGACACCGGCCGGCACGAACGACCGTCCGAGCACTGCCATGAGCGCCAGCGTGATCGCCGAGAAGAACAGCTTCACCAGGACGTGAGCGGTGAGGATGGTGGAGGGACCGAGGGGTGTGGCCCGCAAGCGTTTCAGGATGCCGCCCTCGCGGTAGATCGCCATGATGGCGACCAGCGACAGGATGGCGCTCACCGCAACGAACATCGCCACGAGCACCGGCAGATCGGCGACCAGTCCCGGCACCGCGGCGCCCGACGGGCGGGCCCGTCCACCAAGTAGCCGGCCAACGCCCAGAAACACCAGCACCGGTGCCCCGACCGTGCCGAAGACACCGAGCGGTTCGCGCACGAAGATCTTGGTCTCGAGCCAGGTCAGTCGCCAGAGTCCACGCAGCATTGCTCGCCTCAGTCGCGCATCGCGTGGCCGGTGGTCTCGAGAAAGACGTCCTCGAGGGTGGGCGTGTCGGTGCGGAAGTCGCGGACGTGAATCTGTCGGGCCGCGAGACATCGAATCACCTCGGTCACGAGGTCGGCGGCGCGGCCGCGAATCGTGAACGTGTGCCCGTCCTGCGCCACCGACACCACGTCCGGCATGGCCTCGAAAGCGGTGAGGGCCGCGGCGGCGTCGGTCACCACGATGACCGTGGCCGAGGGGCAATGCCGCCGCACGAGCTCGGCTGGCGTGCCGAGATCGACGAGGCGCCCGCGATCGATGATGGCCACCCGGTCGCACAGCCGCTCGGCTTCCTCCATCAGATGAGTCGTGAGGAAGACCGTCTTGCCACGGGCGCGGATACCGCGCACCAGCTCCCAGATGGCGCGCCGTGCCTGAGGGTCGAGCCCGGTCGTCAGCTCGTCGAGGAACACGACCTCTGGGTCGTTGATGAGCGCAAGCGCGATGAGCAGCCGTTGCTTCTGCCCGCCCGAGAGCGTCATGAACCAGGCGTGCCGCTTCTCCCTCAGGCCGAGCTGGTCGAGCAGGCGGTCACCGTCGAGGGCCGAGCGGTAGAGCGCCGCCCACAGGTCCACCGCCTCGCGCACCGTGATCCGCTTCTGCAGTTGCGCCTCCTGCAGTTGCACGCCGATCCGCTCCTGCAGCGCCCGCACGTCGCGCACGGGATCGAGCCCGAGCACGCTGACCGCACCGCTGTCACGCGTCCGCAGGCCTTCGACGCACTCCATGGTCGTGGTCTTACCGGCGCCGTTCGGCCCGATCAGCCCGAAGATCTCGCCGCGTGCGACTTCGAAGCTCACGCCGTCCACGGCCACGGTGCGGCCGTACGTCTTGCGGAGCGCCTGCACGCGGATGACCGGCTCGTCCGTCACGAAGCGTTGGACGGACGGTGGCACGGAGGCGTTCGACGAACCCGTCAGAGCCAACGGTGCATCACGTGGATGGCCACGTCGCCGTGCTCGGGGTGGCGGAACGCTCCGGGCACGGTGCCGACGATGACGAAGCCGCAGCGCTCCCAGACCTTGATGGCGCCGAGGTTGGTGCTGACGACGGCATTGAACTGCATGGCGCGGAAGCCGAGCGAGCGGGCCAGGTCGAGCGAGTGGCGGCACAACGCCTCGCCGAGGCCGTGCCCGCGGGCGTCGGGCGCCACCATGTAGCCGCAGTTGGCCACGTGGTCGCCGAGCCCGGGCTGGTTCGCCTTGAGCAGGTAGGTGCCGACCAGGCGCCCCGCACGGTGCGCCACCATCGTCCGCCCGCCGGGCGGGTGCCAAATCGCCAGGGCGTCGTCGCGCGACGTGTCGGGGGCCCAGGCGTAGGTCTCGCCGGCGGCGAGCACGGCGTGAAGGATGGTCCAGAGCGGCTCGGCGTCGGCGGGCGCCGCGGGACGGAGCGTCAGATCGGCGATCATGGCCGTCGATTGTCGCTGACGACACGGTGCCGGCGCCAGCGCTCACGCGACAGGCGGTAGACGAGCGTGTCGAGGCCGTGCATCTCACCACGCCAGTCGAACACCATGCCGAGGCGCTCCATGACGCGGATGGAGGCGACGTTGGGCGGGTCGGTGGCCGCCATCATGACCGGATGGCCGAGCACTTCGAACACGTATTCGAGCACCGCCTGAGCGGCCTCGGTGGCCAGCCCGCGCCCCCACCAGGCGGGCCACAGGCCGTACATCAACTCGGGTTCACCCGTGGACCAGTCGCGGCAACCACAAAATCCGATGAGCGGACCCCCAGCGGCATCGTGCAGCCCCCACAGGCCGAAACGCCGTTCGGCAAAGCCGCGCGTGCTGACGGCAAGCCATTGCCGCGATTGCTCGAGCGAGACGATCTTGTCATCGCAGAGATAGCGGCGCACGTCCGCATCCGTCCACAGCGCGTGCAGGGCGCCGAGGTCAGACTCGGCGAGAGGAAACAGCGTCAGACGCGGAGTCGACAGACTTGGCCGCATCTCCGCACCTGTTTGACCACCACCATGTCATCACGGTGGGCCAAGAGGACATCTGCCAGGTCCACGGCGGCCGAGTCGACCCGCATAGCGACGCGCGTGGACGAAATCATCAACAGCGCGATGCGTAGAACCACGATGCGCTCATTGGACACGTGCCATTGTCTCGTGCCGGTCAGGGCAGCACGATCCTGATGGGCAAACCGTCAGCCACCACTTCCGTCGTCGCTTGCCGTGCCTCGCCGCTATCGATCGCGGTGAAACGGTAGCGGCGCCCTCGGATCAGGCGCAATCTGAACCGGCCGGCGGCGTCGCTCTCCTCCATCGAGCCGGACCTTGGGTATGGCCCAAGTGGGCCGAGGATCTCTACGTGAATGGTCGACTCGACGGGCCGACCGGTTGCGTCGACCACTACACCGCCGATCGGAACCGTCGCGCCGCGCATCGCCACCAGCGGTGCCAGTTCGAGGCGGTCGGCGAAACCCACGGTCAGTTCTTCGGCGCCGTCGGCCGTGCGCGCGTAGGCCGGCGCGAACGGCTCGTCGATGGTCACCACGTAGTAACCAGGCGGCACCCCCCGGAACTCGTAGCGTCCCTCGCCGTCGGTCTTGCCGATCCAGAAGGCCAGGTCAGCGGGATCGCTGCTTCGGGGCTGGGCATCCAGGAAGATGGGAGCGCCGCCGACGGCGCGCCCACCCTCATCGACCACGGCGCCGGTCACGAAGCCGTCCACTTCGGCGCGGAAGTCCCGGGTCCACAGGGCATGCGCCCCTGCGAGCGTCGCCGTCGAAGGCTTCGGTGTGAGCAGGCCGTGCCGGCCGTCTGGCAGCGTCACGCTGACCTCGTACTTGCCGTCGGGCAACGCGGTGAACGCATACTGGCCGTCCGACCCTGACACGGTCTCGACGGTCACTGGCCCATGGGCCGTGATGCGCGCCCCGACGACGGCCGGCCACGCTGCCACGTCCCCACCGATCCCCCGGGCAACGACGCTGCCAAGGATCCGGCCGCCTGTCGGTGGCTGCCCGAGCGATTCGAGCCATGCCTTGAACCCGTCTGACCGAGCCGAAGGCCGCACGTAGCCGGCACACTCGCCGGCCAACAGCACGCCGGGACGCAGCGGGTGCTCCATGGCCAGGATCAGATACCGGCGCCCGGGCTCGAGAACGCGCTCGACCGACTCGATGCTTTCGGGGGCAGTGCCTCTGATGGCGCTGACGTCTCGCAGCGTGACGATGGACCGCCTGCTGGCGGCGACGACGGACACTGTGCCGTCTGGATGGCGCACCTCCGGCCACGGGTGCACCGTGACGGAGGACACCGTGGCCTCGAAGATCGCGGCCGCCTGCCGCGCGACAGTCACAAGCGGCGTTGGCACGCAGCTGGTCGCGAAGGCTAACTGGCCGTCCGCGACGACCAGAGCGCCGGCCAGGCATGCCAGCCACGGCGCATACGAACCTGACGTCCGACGGCGTGTCATGCAACCCTCCGGGACGACAGTCTAACCGCGGGCAGGATGCGTTCCGACATCGAGCGGCGGCGCCGGCGTGGTGTCTTCCGACGCCGACCTCTGAGCACCGGCAGTTCTGCCGGTCCTCCATGCGGACCGTTTCTGCTCCGGCGCGCCAGAGTCGACCCGGCATGCCGGAGCGAAGGGGAGGCGGAGGAAGACACCACGCCGGCGCAGACGCGATCCCGACATCGATCTACGGACGCGGCCAGCGTGGCGCCGAGTGCCGCTATTCGCGCCTGAGCGCCACGATCGGATCGAGCCTCGATGCTCTCCGCGCCGGGTAGAAACCGAAGGCCACGCCGATGAGCGCCGAGATCGCGAACGCCAGCCCGATGGCCTGGGCCGAGACCTCGGTGGGCCATGACATGAGCGCCGTGAGACCGCGCGCGGCGCCGATACCGGCGGCGATGCCGACGAGGCCGCCGATCAGGCTCAGCGCCACCGCTTCGACCAGGAACTGCACGAGCACGTCCCTGCGCCGCGCGCCCATCGCCAGGCGCAGGCCGATCTCGCGCGTGCGCTCGGTGACCGACACCAGCATGATGTTCATGATGCCGATGCCGCCGACCACCAGCGAGATGGCGGCGATGCTGGCCAGCAGCGCCGTCATCGTCGTGCCGGCGCGGTTGAGCGTGCCCGACATCTCCTCCATCGTGGCCGAGTCGAGCTTCGGCATGTTGGCGAGCGCGAAGGCCGCCACCTCGGTATACAGCCCCTTGGTCACCTGCGCCGCAGCCAGGGTCTTGACCACGAAGTCGTCGGCCGGGCCCATCCGGCTGTTGCCGCCGCCGGGCATCTGCGACCCGCCCAGTGCGCCGGAGGCGCGGGCCACCGCGGCCGCGATGTGATCCGCGTGCCGCTCGCGCAAGAGGGCCGTGATCGCATCGGCCACCGAGGTCGCCACGCCCGCTTCCGTCACGCCGACGGTGATCGTCTGCAGCCACGAGGCGCGGCTGGTCAACGCGCCGAGCGTCGTCACCGGCACGAACGCCGCCTCGTCCTGATCGGCATCGACCGCCCGCATCATTCCCACGACGACGAAGTCGCGGTCGTGGATCTTGACGACCTTCCCGGTGGGATCGACGCCGTCGCCGAAGAGCCGCGCACTGGCGATGCGCCCGAGCACCGCTTTGGCCGCCCCGGCCTCGACGTCGGCGGCCGTGAAGCCCTTGCCCTCGAGCCACGTCCAGCCATGAATCTCGGCCAGTGAATCCTCGGTGCCGTTGACGAGCGTGAAGATCCGCGCCTCGGGCGAGGCGGTGATGAAGGTGCGCGAGCGCAGGCCGGCGGCGACGTGCACGACGTTCTCGAGCCGACCGATCGCGGCAGCGTCGGCCCTGGTCAAGGTGGTCGCCGAGCCCAGGCCCGAGGCGATGTTCATGCTCTCGCCGCCCTTGGTGAAATTGCCGGACGAGACCTGCACGATGCTCGTGCCCGCCGTCTTGAGCGTGCGCTCGACCGACGCCGCAGCACCGTTGCCGAGGGCCACCATGGCGATGACGGCGGCCACGCCGATGACGACACCAAGCGTCGTCAGACCCGACCGGAGACGATTACGGCCGAGCGCCTTCCAGGCGATCTGTCCGCTGACGGCGAGGAGTCGAAGCACGTGGGATCCGTCTATTCGTGGCGCAGGGCGTCGATGGGATCGAGTTCGGCGGCGCGACGCGCCGGATACCAGCCAAAGAGCACGCCGACGGCCGCCGAGACGCCGAAGGCCATGAAGACCGCGCCGGGCGACACCACGGTGGCCCAACGCAGCGTGGTGGCGATGAAGTAGGAGGCCATCAGGCCCAGCACGACGCCCACGGCGCCCCCAGCCAGGCTGATGGCCACCGCCTCGGTCAGGAACTGGCGGGTGACGTCGCGACCGCGCGCGCCCACCGCCATGCGCAGGCCGATCTCCTTGGTCCGCTCGGTGACCGAGAGCAGCGTGATGTTCATGATGCCGATGCCGCCGACCAGCAGCGACACGGCGGCGACGGCCGCCAGCAGCCAGCGCATGGTGCCGCTGGCCCGTTCGAGCGTGCCGGCCAGCTGCTCGAGCGTCACGCGCTCGAGCTCCTTGACGTTGCCGGCAATCGCCGCGGCGACATTCGGCGGCAGGCCGCCGGTCGTGATGGCGCGCGTGGCCTGCGTCGAGATGGTGAAGTCGTCGGGCTTGGCCTCGGTGATGCCGTGGCGCTGGCGCAGCAGATCGGTGATGCGCTTGCTGACGTCGGACACCTCGCCGCTCGAGGCCGCCGTCACGATGATGTCGTTGAGCTTGGTCAGGTTCAGCAGTTGATGCGTCGTCGTGTAGGGCATGTAGACGGCATCGAACTCGTCGTCGCCGGCCGCCGGGCGTACCACCCAGCTGGCGCTCGTCACGACGCCGACCACCTTGAAGGTCTGGTTCCACAAAGTGATGTCCTTGCCGACGGGATCGACCTTCTCGCCGAAGACCTTCTCGGCCACCACCGAGCCGAGCACCATCACCATCGCCTTGGCCTCCTGCTCCTTCTCGGTGAAGAAGCGGCCGCTGCGCAGCGTCCAGGTGCGCTTGATGTCGAGCAGGTGCAGGTCGGTGCCGTGCATCCGGGTGAACCAGCGCTTCTCCTCGCCGCCCTCGGGCGTGAAGTGGACGCGGGCGTTGCCGTGCACGCCGCAGGCCACGTACTGCACACCATCCAGTTCGCGGATGGCATCGGCGTCGGCAAACGACAGCGTGGCCGAGGCCCCGAGACCGGCTTCGAGGTCGCCGAGGCGCTGCCAGGCCAGCGGATGGTCGTGCTTCTCCATCGGATCGTCTTCGGGATGGAAGCCGATCGGCACGACGTCGGCCGCCCCGAAGAAAGGATCGCCGGCGCTCGGCAGCGCCGGCATCAGCTCATCCACCGGCAGCCGCATGGTGTCTTCGGCATCGCCCTGGTGCGCAACGGCGCTGCCGGAGTCTTCGGTTTTCGGCTTCCAGTTGCCGGCCTTGATCGTCAACTGATTGAGGCCGGCGGCGCGCACCTGCTGTTCGATCGACCGCTGCGCCCCGGCGCCCACGGCCATCATCGCCAGCACCGTCGCCACACCCACCGTGATGCCGAGCATCGTGAGGCCGGTCTGGAGGCGGTTGCGCGTGAGGGCCTTGAACCCGATGTCGAGCGACGGGTGCAGGGCGCGAAGGCGCTGAATCGGTGAGGCCACGGTCAGAACTCCTTGCTGCGAACGAGACGCGCCCTAGGCGCCGACCGGCGCCGGCGAGCCGATGGTCGTATCCGGCGCCAGCGGAGGCTTCGCGGCGTGCCGCTCGTCGGACACGACCACGCCGTCCTTGAAGTCGATGGTGCGTGTGCCCCACGCGGCGATGTCGCGCTCGTGGGTGATGACCACGATGGTGATGCCGCGCTCGGCGCGCAGCTTCGCGAACACCTCCATCACTTCGTAGCTGGTGGTGGTGTCGAGGTTGCCGGTGGGCTCGTCGGCGAGCAGCAGCGACGGCTCGTTGACGAGCGCCCGGGCAATTGCGACGCGCTGCTGCTGGCCGCCCGAGAGCTGGTTCGGGTGGTGCTCCTCGCGGTCGGTCAGGCCGACGGCCGCCAGCGCCCGGCGGGCCCGATCGCGCCGCTCCGCCGCCTTCACCGCGCCCTGGCGGGTGTAGAGCAGCGGCAGCTCGACGTTCTCGAGCGCCGAGGTCCGCGACAGCAGGTTGAAGCCCTGGAAGACGAAGCCGATCGTTTCGTTGCGCACGCGCGCCAACTCGTCGTGCGGCAGGGTCGAGACGTCGCGGCCGCCCAGCAGGTACTGCCCCCGCGTGGGCCGGTCGAGACATCCCAGGATGTGCATGAACGTCGACTTGCCGGAGCCCGACGGTCCGACGACCGTGACGAACTCGCCGGCGGCGATGTCGAGCGTGACGCCCCTGAGGGCCCGCACCACGTGGTCGCCCACGTGATACTCCTTCTCGAGACTGCGAACCCCAATCATCGAATCCCCCTAGCCGCCAGCTCCTAGCCGCTAGTTCGTAGACTTGGCGGGCGCCGGCGGCATCTTGCCGGCGTAGGTGTAGAGCGCGGTGGCCACGGCCTTCTCGGCACCCGCCATGCCGTAGACTTTCCCGGCGCCCTCGAGGACATAGTACTCGTTGGCCGCGTGGGCGCGGCCGCCGAGGCCGGCACCGCCCATCACGATCGGCACGCCCTTGAACGGCGAGATCTTCTCGCCGACCTCGCCATTGCCGAACATGTAGGCCGGCCAGTAGCCGCCCGCCGCCGCCCCACCGCCGCCGATGCCCCAATCGGCACGCACCGGCGCGTGCGGAATGCCCATGATCTCGTAGGTGCGCTGCATGGCCCGGCCGATCTCGGTGTCGGAGTTCATCAGCGCCCACGGCACGTCGCCGATGAGCTTGACGTCGACATCCTTGTAGCCGTTCTTGTCGAGCTGCGCCCGCAGCTTCTTCACGATGTCCGGCCCGGTCTGTCCCGGCTGGTAGCGGAAGTTGTGCTTGGAGGTGATCTTGTTCGGCAGGATGGCGCCGGCGCCGCCCGCATACATGTTGCCGCCCCAGATGCCGTCGAGGTTGAACGACGTGCCATAGCGCTGCGTCTTGAGCACCTGGTAGGGGTCGTCGTACATGAAGCGCGCCACGCCGAGGTTCTCGGCCGCCACCGCCAGGTCCATGCTCTTGGCCGCCGTGCGCAGGCTCTCGTCCTGCTGCTTGCTGATCGGACGGATGCCGTCGAAGAACCCGTCGATCTTCGGCGTGTTGCCGTCGTCGCTCACGATCGAGGCCAGCATCATGATGTGGCGCCAGGCCGGGCTGTCGGTGCCGCGCTTGTTGCTGCCGTGGATGTCCGACACCGTCGGCCCGCGCCCCCACGCCGTGCCCGAGGTCGTCAGCTCGACGTAGACGCAACCTTCCGAGCCGCCGCCGTAGCCGCCGCCGCCGCTTGGCGACTGTCCGCCGAAGGCCATCATCGCGTCGGCACCCTCGAGCAGCTCGGGGTGGTCCTTGACCCACTTGCGCAGGCCGATGTCCATCCGTTCCTCGTCGCCCTCGGCCACGATGATGAGATTGACCGGCAGCTTGCCGTGTACGGCCTTGATGGCGCGGAAGGCGTTCAACTGCGACATCTGCGGGCCCTTGGAGTTGGTGGCGCCGCGGCCGATCATGACCTTCTTGTAGGGTGCCTGCTCGACGATCTGCGCTTCAAACGGCGGGTAGTGCCAGGCGTCGGCCTGCGTCACCGGCATCGTGTCGTACATCCAGTAGATGAGGACGGTCTTCTCGGCGCCCTCGTCGCACTTGGCGTAGACCACGGGATTGCTCGGTGATCCGTACTCGGTGATGCCCGGATCGTAGACCTGGGTCTGCTGGCAGCCGAGCTCGTCGAAGAAGCCCTTCACCATCTCGGCCGACTCGGGAATGCCTTCGCCCGAGTTCGAGATGCTGGGCTGCTGGATCCACTTCTGCAGGTTGACCACGTGCTGATCGATGTTCTCATCGATGTGCGCGTAGACCTGCGCCAGCTCGGGCGGCACCTGGCTCATGTCGGGCTCGATCTCGGTATCACCATCAGGGCGGATGCCGAGTTTGGGCGCGGCGGCGGCCGGTGCCTGCGCGGCGCCGTCCCCTCCAGGGCTTGCGGGCTGCTGGCACGCCGCCGCGGCAATCACGGCGGCACACATGAACGACAAAGAGATCCGGCGCATCGACATCCTCCAATTGCCGTGGCCGGCGGCAGCGCCGGGGCCACGGCGTGAATCTCAGTTCGTGGACTTGGCCGCCACCGGCGGGACGAGCCCGGCAAAGGCGTAGACCGCCGTGGCAATCGACTTCTCGGCGCCGGCCATGCCGAGCACCTTGCCGGCACCCTCGATCACCCAGTACTCGTTGGCCGCGTGCGCGCGGCCGCCGTGACCGCCGCCGCCGCCGACGATCGGCACGCCCTTGAAGGGCGACACCTTCTCGCCGACCTCACCGTTACCGAACAGGTAGGCGGGCCAGTAGCCGCCCGCCGCCGCACCGCCGCCGATGCCCCAGTCGTCGCGCAGCTCGCCGTGCGGGATGTTCATCACTTCGTAGGCGCGCTTCATGGCCTGGCCGGCCGAGTTGTCGGAGTTCATGAGGGCCCACGGCACGTCGCCGATGAGCTTGACGTCGACGTCCTTGTAGCCGTTCTTGTCGAGCTGCGCCCGCAGCTTCTTCACGATGTCCGGGCCGTGCATGTTGGGCACGTAGCGGAAGTTGTGCTTGGAGGTGATCTTGTTCGGCAGGATGGCGCCGGCGCCGCCCGCATACATGTTGCCGCCCCAGATGCCGTCGAGGTTGAACGACTGGCCGTAGCGCTGCGTCTTCAGCACTTCGTACGGATCGTCGAACATGAAGCGCGCCACGCCGAGGTTTTCGGCCGCCACCTTCAGGTCCGTGTTCTTGGCCCCGGCGCGCAGGCTGGCTTCCTGCTGCGATGTCAGCGGCAGAATGCCGTCGTAGAAACCGTCGATTTTCGGCGTGTTGCCGTTGTCGCTCACAAGCGACGCCAGCATCTTGATGTGGCGCCAGGCCGGACTGTCGGTGCCGCGCTTGTTGCTGCCGTGGATGTCCGACACCGTCGGCCCGCGCCCCCACGCCGTGCCCGAGGTCGTCAGCTCGACGTAGACGCAGCCTTCCGAGCCGCCACCGAACCCGCCGCCGCCACTGCCCGATTGACTGCCGAAGCGAATCATGGCATCGGCGCCCTCGAGCAGTTCCGGGTGGTCCTTGACCCACTTGCGCAGGCCGATGTCCATCCGCTCCTCGTCGCCTTCGGCGACCACGATGAGGTTGACCGGCAGCTTGCCGTGCACGGCCTTGATGGCGCGGAAGGCGTTCAACTGCACCATCTGCGGGCCCTTGGAGTTGGTGGCGCCGCGGCCGATCATGACCTTCTTGTAGGGTGCCTGCTCGACGATCTGCGCTTCAAACGGCGGGTAGTGCCAGGCGTCGGCCTGCGTCACCGGCATCGTGTCGTACATCCAGTAGATGAGGACGGTCTTCTCGGCGCCCTCGTCGCACTTGGCGTAGACCACCGGGTTGCCCGGCGTTCCGTACTCGGTGATGCCCACGTCGTAGACCTGCGTCTGCTGGCAGCCGAGCTCGTCGAAGAAGCCCTTCACCATCTCTGCCGACTCGGGAATGCCTTCGCCCGAGTTCGAGATGCTGGGCTGCTGGATCCACTTCTGCAGGTTGACCACGTGCTGGTCGATGTTCGCGTCGATGTGGTCGAAGACCTTGGCCAGGTCCGGCGGCACCTGACTCATGTCTGGTTTGATCTCTTCGTCGCCGGCGGGTCGGATGCCGAGCGATGGCGCGGCGGGCGAGGTGGCCGGAGACGACGCGGGCGGCGAGGCTGGCTGCGAGCAGGCCGCGGCGACAACGACAACCGACAAGGGCAACAACGACGGCCAGCGCATGGCACACTCCTGTGGTGCCCGGTGTCGAGGATTCGACCGCGGGGATGCCGCATTGGAACCGTCAGCGCGCCGGAAGTCAATTGGGATCGTGCGAAGATGCATGTCTCGCGATGTCATCGATGTGCGGCACCCGTCCTCGAAACCTGGACCGGCGCGGCGAGGCGGCGCCGCCTCTGCCGGGACGCCGTGCCGTGCTGCGTGCATCCGGCACGGCGCTGCTCGGCGGGGCGGCACTGGCGCTGGCCGGCTGTGGCTACCGGCCGCCGGGGGCGTCGGCCGGAGCCGTCGATCTCGACCAGATGGCCGTCCGCTACACACACTTGGCGCTGCAGCTGGCCAAGCACCAGCCGTCACTGGTGGAGGAATGGACGGGCCCGGCGGATCGTGCCAGCGGCCCCCGTCTGCCCGTCGCGACGCTGCAGTCCGATCTCGCCACGCTCGTCGCCGACGCGGAACACGCCGCCGCCGACCCACGCTGGGCCGCCATGCGGGCGCGAGCCGAGGCGGATGGCCAGGCCGGCGGGCGGGTTGTCGCGCTCGCCGAGGTCGCCGACGCGCTGCGCGTCGCCTACCTCAGCGGCCAGATCCGCGCCCTCGACGACGTCGCCAGCCGGCTGCTCGGCGTGGCGCGCTCCTTCGCCGATCAGGCGCGGCGCACCTTCGGTCATGCGGCGCCTCCACGCGACGTCCCGGCGTTCGACGCGCTGCGCGCCGAGCTCGCGGCCATCCTCCCCGCCGGCGACTCGCTGGCAGCCCGTCACGCCGCCTACCGAAGGTCGGCGGCGGTGCCGCCGGAACGCGTCGACGCCGTGTTCCGCGCCGCTGTGGACTGGTGCCGTGCGGCGGCACGGCCGCACCTGCCGCTGCCCGACGGCGATACGGTAACGACACGCGCCGAGGACACCTCGGGATGGGCGGCGTTCTCGCGGCCGACGGGCCCGCGCTCGTCCGACATCTGGGTCGCCAAGGGCGGCGGCGCCGATGCCGCCCACCTGCTGCAGCTGGCGGCGCACGAGGGAACGCCCGGTCACCACGCACAACACGTGCTGGCGCGGGCGGTGCTCGCCGACGGTCTCGGCTGGACCGAGCGACGGCTCCACCCGGCCTTCGGCCCGCACCTTATGTGCGCCGAGGGCGCGGCGGAAGCGGGCGCGGCGCTGCTCTTGCCGAACCAAACCCGTATTCAGGTACTGGCTGAGGTGCTGCTGCCGGCGGCGGGCCAGCCGCCGGCACTGGCCGCCCCGCTCGTGCGGGTGGAACGGCTGGCCGCCGCGCTCGATCTGGAGGTGGCCTACATTGCCGCCGATTATCTCGACACCTCGCTCAGCGCAGACGCCGCCACGACGCGGCTGCGCGACGAGGCGCTCGTGCTCGATGCGGCCGGCATGGTCGGCTTCATCGAAAAGCAGCGCACCAACGTGCTGGCCTATCCGCTCGGCCGGCGTCTCGTCACGGCCGCGCTCGGCGCCGGCGGCGCCGAGGCACGGTGGGCGCGCCTGGCCGCGATCTCGACGACGCTGACGCTGGCCGCAGGTCTTGAGGAATAATGTCCAGCCGATGAGCACCCGTCACCTGGTCCAGCTCGCCCTGCTTCTCACAATCGTGTTCGGCGCGCAGGCCCGCTTCCTGCCGTACCTGCCCGGCGATCCCGCCGTCACGCGCGCCATTCAGAGCCTGTCGCCGGGCACTGGCTGGGTGGCCCCCTTTCTCACGACCGCAAGCGCGCCGCTCAAGTTCGGCCTGATGGCGCTGGCGGTGCTCGGCGCGTGGCGCCTGGCCGGCATCCGCGCCGCCGTGGTCGTCCTTGCCGCGATCGCTGTCGAGCAGACCCTCGGCGAGGCCTCGAAGCCGCTCTTCGGGCGTCCGCGCCCGGCGCACGATTTGATCGCCGTGATGGGCAACCCCACCGGTCTGTCGTTCCCGTCAACCTTCATGACGCTCTACAGCGTCACCATCGGCGCGCTGGTCGTCCTGGCGTGGCGGCTCAGACCCGGCCCCGGCTGGCTACGCTCGTCGGTGATCGTGGGCGGCGTCGTACTGCTGGGGGTCGCGGCGTGCGCGCGCATCGTCCCCGGGGCCCATTGGCCGAGCGATGCGGTCGGCACCTACGTCATCTGTCTCAGTTGGCTGGCGGTGGCCTTCAGCGCCGCCAGCGTTCCTTCCCGGTGAGTGAGCCCATGTCCGTGTTCCGTCGTCTCGTCGCCCTCGCTGTCTGCGCCGCCAGCCTCGCCGCGTGCAACTCGGCACCGCCTCCGCCGCCCGCCGATCTGATCCTCGTGAACGCGAGGGCCTACACCATGACCTGGCCCGATCCGGCCACCGACGGCACACCCAACGCCGGCGCGCCCTACGACCAGAACGGCTGGCGGCCCGACGCGGCGGCGATCGCCATCACCGCCGGACGCATCACACTGGTCGGCACCCGCGAGGCCGTGGACACCCGGCGCGGCCCCTCCACCGAGGTCGTCGATCTGGGCGGCGCGACGCTCGTGCCCGGCCTTGTCGATTCGCATTCGCACATCCTCGAACTCGGCGCCAAGCTGCAGGCCGTGGACCTGGTTGGCGTCACCACCGAAGCCGAGGCCGTCGACCGGGTGGTGGCCTATGCAGGGTCGGTGCCCAAGGGCCAGTGGATCACTGGCCGCGGCTGGGATGAAGGCGCATGGGCGAATCGCTATCCCGACTGGCGGTTGCTCAGCGAGAAAGTCCCCGACCATCCGGTCGTGCTCTTCTCCCTGCACGGCTTCGGCGTGTGGGCCAACCGGCTCGCACTCGACGCCGCGAAGGTCACGCGCCGCACGGCGGCCCCGGTGGGCGGCGAGATCCGCAAGGACCGGCGCGGCGAGCCCACTGGGATCTTCCTGAACCGCGCCACGACGATCATGGCCGGCGCCGTGCCGGCGCCCTCGCCGGCCGAGATCGAGAGTCAGCTGCTCGCCGGCCTCACGGAGATGGCGCGCTCCGGCTACACCGCCGTGCACGACGCCGGCGTGGATCGGGCGATGCTGGCTGGTTACCAGGCCCTCGACGCCAGAAAGGCGCTTCCGATCCGCGTCCACGTGATGCTCTCGGCACGTGATCCCGACCTGTGCCGCGAGTGGGAGGCGAAAGGCCCGCTCGGTGCCCCCGGCGACATGCTCATCGTGCGGGCGGTCAAGGCGTACTACGATGGCGCGCTCGGCTCGCGCGGCGCGCGCCTGCTCGACGACTACAGCGACACGCCCGGTCACAAGGGTGTGAGCGGCGCCGGCTACGGCTTCGACACGGCCGTCGTGGCGGCGATGATGCGGGCGGGTTTCCAGGTGGGCGTGCACGCCATTGGCGATGCCGGCAACCGCGAGTCGCTCGACTTCCTCGAGGGCGTCATGAAGGAGAACGAACGTGCGCGGCAGGGCCGCCACCGCATCGAGCACGCGCAGGTCGTGAGCCCCGAGGACATCCCACGCTTTGCCGCGCTGAACATCATCGCCTCGATGGAACCGCCACACGCCGTCGAGGACAAAGGCTGGGCCGAGGTCCGGGTGGGCGCCGAGCGCATCAAGGGCGCCTATGCCTGGCGCACGCTACGCATGGCCGGCGCGCGACTCATCTTCAACTCGGATCTGACCGGATCGGATCACAACGTCTTCTACGGACTGCATTCAGCCATCACGCGGCAGGACAAGGACGGCCAGCCGGCGGGCGGTTGGTATCCCGAGCAGAAGATGACACCCGAGGAAGCCGTCCGCGGCTACAGCACCTGGGCGGCGTTTGCGTCGTTCGCGGAGGGCGAGGCCGGTCAGCTCGCAGCCGGCCGGCTGGCCGATCTGTCGGCGCTGTCGGTCGATCCGATGACGATCGGTGCGTCCAATCCCGGCGCCCTGCTCGCCGGCAACGTGCGGCTGACGGTGGTCAACGGCAAGGTCGTCTTCGACGGCAAGTAGCCGGAGGTCGATGAACGTCCACCGGCCGGGGCAAGCCATTGGACCACACGAGCCGGACGGGCCGGCCCGCCTCTACGTCATGGCTGGTGGGCCGCCGGGCACGAACGGCGTGAGCAGCGCCTCGATGACGGCATGGGTTGGCGTCGGGATGCCGTTCTCGCGCCCCAGGCGCACCACGGCGCCGCTCAGCCACGGCAGCTCGAGCGGCTTGCCACGCTCCAGGTCCTCCAGCATCGAGGACTTGGCCTGCGGTGGCATGCCGCGGTACATCGCGAACACCTCGTCGCGCACGCGGTCGTCGAGCGCCACGCCGAGGGCGCGTCCAACCGCCAGGGCCTCATCGACCGCCGTCTCGAGCAGCTTCACCAGCCCGGCAGAACCGCGCAGCACGCCGAGCGGCGAGCGCGTCGCCGCCGTCATGCCGCTGAACACTGACAGGCGAGCGAACTTCGACCACAGGTCTTTGTGGATGTCTTCACTGGCCGTGAAGGCGAACCCGGCGGCGGCCGCCCGATCGCGCAGTGCGAGCAGCCGCGGCGACATCGCGCCGTCGAGCTCGCCGACGATCAGGGCATCGAGGGCGGTGTGGCGAATGCGTCCCGGCTCGTCGATGACCGCCGCCACGTAGGCGACACCACCCGCCACGTGCGCCCGGCCGATGCGGCGGGCCACCATGTCGGTGGCTTCGACGCCGTTCTGCAGCGTCACGACCATGGTGTCGGGACCGAGCAACGGGCGCAGCGCCGAGGCCGCCGTGTCGACGTCGTACATCTTGACGGTCAGGAACACGACATCGGCCGGCCCCAGGTCGGACGGATCGGCGCTGGCACGCACGCTGTCGACGTGGATGTCACCCTTGGGGCTGGCAATTCGTAACCCGTCGCGTCTGAGTGCCTCGAGATGCGGCCCGCGCGCCACAAACGCCACGTCCGCACCCGCCGCCGCGAGCCGTCCGCCGAAGTAACCGCCGACGCCGCCGGCGCCGAACATGACGATCTTCATGATGGTCTTTCGCTCCGGGCCATCGCCGCTGGTCTGACGGCGTCGAGACCGACGACCGGTGCGTCGCCGATCACCGTGGCGTTGTGCCGGCGTCCGCGCGGCACCTCGACCCAGTCGCCGGGGCCGAGCGCGGCGGTGTGGCCGCCGATGACGATCCGGAAGCGGCCGCTCACGACGGCGTCGATCTTGTCGACGTCATGGGCGTGATCGGGGAAGCGCGTGCCGGGCGGATAGACATAGCGCGCCACGACGTAGCCGTGCGCCTCGAGCTTGGCCCGCAGCGCGTCTTCGTTCAGGGGTCCGTCGGCCGCTCGGTTCCACCGGCGCACCTGCACGGCCGCGCTCTACTACGCGCCGCCAGCGTCGGCCGAGGCCGGCATGCCAGGCATCGCCCCCTTCGCCAGCTCCTGATCGATCATCAGCAGACCGACACCGGTCGCGCCGCCGAGCCGGATCCGCCCGAGAATGGCGCGGGCCGCAGCTTCTTCTTCCATCTGCTCGTTGACGAACCACTGCAACAAGACGATGGCCGGGCGATCCTTGACCGACTCGGCCATGACATAGAGTTCGTTGATCGATGCCGTCACGGCCTGTTCGTTCTGCAGGACGTGAGTGCACAGGGCCTCCACCGATTCCCAGGACGACGGCGGCTGCGGCACGGCGGGCAGCAGCGCCTGCTCGTCGCGCTCCACCACGTGGTCGATGAACTTCTGGGCGTGCAGGAGTTCGTCGGCCGATTGCTGACGCATCCAGGTGGCAAAGCCCGGCAGGTCGTTGGCCGAGAGCCACACCGACATGGCGAGGTATTCGTGCGAGGCCTTGAACTCGAGCTTCAGGTGCTCGTTCACGCCCTTGAGCAGCTTGGGATCCATCCGCTCAGCCTACCACGCAGGCCACGACCGCCGCGACACGAAGGCGACGCTCAGGAGGCGCGGCGGCGGGCCAGTTCGAAGCTCAGTCCGCCGAGGGCGACAAAGAACGTCGTGCCGATGAGCGCGATCGGCATCAGCTGCAGCGCGACGAAATAGAGGGCGGCCACCATCGCGGCGACGGCGCCGAGCGCGGAGGCGACAACCTGCCAGAACGGAGGAGGAGCGGACGGCGCGGATGGCGGCATGGGTCCCGGTTGGAATTGTCTCATGGCAGCGAGACGCGGTCGCCGAGCATCGCCACGCTCAGGGCATACGCATTGGCGCAGTTGTAACCGAGGATGGCTTCGTAGTTCCCGTAGACGAGGAACTGCCGGTCGCCCGCATCGAGCAGCGACGCCTGGCGCTCGACCGCCGGCAGGTCTCGGCCGCCCATCGCGCGCACGCCCATCGCCTGCCACTCAGACAGATAGCGCCGCCGTGACAGGGCGCGCTCGGCCCGGCAGCCCTCACCGCGGGCACCGGCGCGCTCGGCAAGCGCTGCCGCCCCACCCGGCACGAGCACCTGGCGCCCCCAGGTCGACTCGCCGTCCCAGCCGTAGGCCTTGAGGTAGTTGGCAATCGAGGCGAACACGTCGCCATGATTCGCCCAGATGTCGCGTGTGCCATCGCCGTCGAAGTCTTCGGCGTACTTGAGGTAGCTCGACGGCATGAACTGCGGCTGCCCCATGGCACCGGCCCACGAGCCCTTGAGACGTGCCAGGTCGATGTCGCCGCGCTCGACGATCCGGAGCGCATCGAAGAGTTCGTTCTTGAAGAGTTCGCCGCGGCGTCCGTCGTAGGCGAGCGTGGCGAGCGCCTGCACGGTGGGCCGCACGCCGGTGAAGCGGCCGAAGTTCGACTCGAGTCCCCACACCGCCACGAGGTAGCGCGGTTGGACGCCGTAGGTCTTGCCCACCCGCGCGAGCACGGCCCGATGGGTGGTCGCCATGCGCTGCGCCTGGCGCACGGTGGCGGGGGTCAGCCGCCGGCGCACGTAAGCGTCGATCGTGAGCACGGCTTCGGCCTGACTGCGGTCGCGTTCGACGACGACCGGTGATGGAGCGAGGCCGTCGAGCGCCGTGGCCGCCACCGTTTCGGAAATGCCGCGCCTGATGGCCTCGGCCTTCAACTGGTCGAGAAAGGCGGCAAAGCGCGCCGGGGCGACGGCGTCCGGGGCAGCGGGCTGCTCTGCACGGGGTGCGACGGCGGCGCCGAGCAACAGGCAGACGAGCGCCGCGGGGAGGCCGACGCCACGTCGATCGAAGTTCGAGAGCCGCGTCATGACGATGTCTGCATTGTGCCATGCCGACGCGGCCGGCCGACCGGGCTATGCTGGGCGAACGAGGTCCGCATGCCCTTCTACCGACTCGACGCCCTGTCCACCCGCGAGCTGTTCCCGGGCTTCACCGCCCGGCTCGTGCACACGCCACTGATCACGCAGTCGTACGTGGATTGCGAAGCTGGAGCGTCGTTTCCCGAGCACCAGCACCCGCACGAGCAGACGGTCGTCGTGCTCTCGGGCGAGTTGGAACTGCGGGTCGACGGCACGACCCACCGTCTCACGCCGGGCACGTTGTTCGCCATTCCGGGCAATGTGCCCCATGCCGGCACGGCCATCGTCGAGACGCGCGTGCTCGACGTGTTCTCGCCGCCGCGGGACGACCTGAAAAGTTAGAGAGCGCCGGCACCTCGCGGGCCGCTCAGTCGAGGAGCATCGGGTCGGCGATGGTCTTGGCGAGGCCGACCTCGCCGGCACGGGTCAGGGCGAAACGGGCGCTGACCGGACCGAACACCTCGTAGACGGCCACGGCGGCCAGCACGACGGTCGACACGACGGGGGCGAAGTCGGGGAACCGCGCGTTGACGGCGAAGGTGAGACCCACCGCCAGTCCGGCCTGTGCCATCAGCGCGTAGCCGAGATACCGCTGCACGGTCGCCGCCAGCCCGAGCCGCCGGGCCGCCAGCCGGGCCCCGTAGAACTTGCCGCCGGCGCGACCCACCACGTACAGCACGCCGAGCGCCCCCATCGCGGGGATGAGGCGGGTATCGAGCTCCGCGCCGGCGATGACGAAGAAGATGGCGTAGAACGGCGGGTCGGTGGAGGCGAGCGCATCGAACAGGTGCAGGCTGCGCTTGGCCAGGTTCACCATCGTCGCGCCGACCGCCAGGCTGGCGACGAGCGGCGACAGCTCGAGCGCGCCGGCGACACCGACGCACAACAGGATCGAACCGGCGAGCAGAATCAGCACCTCACCGTTCTCGGTCACCTGCGAAGACCAGCCGGCCAGCAGCAGGCCGATGAGAAAACCCAGCGCGACCGACCCCACCAGTTGCCAGGCCAGCAGGTAGGTCGAGCGGTACAGCGTTTCGAGAAACGAGAATGCCCCCGGCGCCGACAGGTCGATAACCGCGGCAACGACGCTGTAGGTGGTGATGCAGAGCAGGTTGTTCACGGCGATGATGCCAAGCAGGCTCTCGGTCAGCGGTCCGGCGCTGTCGGCCTCGCGAATCACCATCAGCGTCGAGGCCGGCGCGGTGGCGATGGCGATCGCGCCGAGCAGCAGCGCCACCTGCCAGGCCTGCCCGAGTACAAGCGCACCGACGGTCACGATCGACGCCGCCATGACCGACTCGACCAGCGTGAGAATGAGTACTTTTCGCCCGATCCGGCGAAAGCGGGAGAATTCGAAGACCGAGCCGACCGAGAACAGGATGAGCCCCAGCGCCACTTCGCTGAAAACGCTCATGGTGATGAGGTTGTCGTGACTCAGCCACCCGAGCATCGAGGGGCCGAGCGCCACGCCGGCCAGGATGTAGCCCGTCACTTCGGGTACGCGGACGACCCGCACGAGATGCCCGGCCAGCAGTGCCAGCAGGAGAATCAGGCCCAGCGACGTGAGGCTGTCCATCAGGGCTGCGCCTGCGGCAGGAGCGTGCCCCAGCGCCGGGCGCCGCGCTCGACCTCCACGAACACCGCCGGCGCCCGGCGGGCGTCGAGCAGACGACGGATTTCGTCGAGGCTTCGAGGCTGGCGGGAACCGAGCCTCACAATCCGATCGCCGGCCCTCAGGCCGGCAGCCGCAGCGCGGCTGCCGGGTGCCACCGCCTGAATCCGCAGTTCCGGCTGGCGCGCGTCCCACACGAGGCCCGAGGCTGGAGGCGCCGCGGGCGCATCCGCCGACTCGGCTTGGACCGCTCGGGGCGGTGGGGCGAGGGCAACCTCGAGCGCCACGCCAGCACGCCGTAGCGACACGACCGGCGCCGCCAGCGGGGTGCGCGACGCCAGGGGCTGCAGATCGGCCGGCTGCGCCACGGCGCTGCCGTTGATGGCCACGATCAGATCCCCGGGGCGGAGTCCCGCCTGGTCGGCCAGGTCACCGACGACGGTTTCGCGAACCATCGCGCCGGCCGACACCGCGAAGTGGCTGATTTCGGCCTCCGTCAAGGCGCCCACCAACAGCCCATACCGTGCCAGCAGCCGGTTGTCGAAGGACACCGCTTCTCGAAGTATCCCGTCGACCGCGTCGGGCGCCAGGGCAGCGAACCGGTCAGCGCACGGCACGACCAGCGCCACGAGGTTGGCATCGAGGTCGAAGAGACCGCCGCCGGCCATTGGCCGCGTCAGCGCCACGGTCGTCACGACCTCGCGCACGGATCGATCGCCGCACGTCGTCGTCGTGACCCCGGCGAACGCGGCGCCGGCAAACGCGCGACCTTCAGCAGTTCGCCATACCGCCACGAGCGGCTGTCCCGACTCCATCGCATCGGCGGCGCGGACGGGAGCCGGCACCCTCAGTCCCGCCATCCGCACCTCCGCCACCGGCAGCAGCGGCGTCCACTCAACACCGGTGACGCGAACCGCGGCATCGCCGCCGCCGAGCGCACCGGGCGATGGGTACCTCGCAGCAAGGCGCGCCGTCGCGACGGTGTTCGGCCCCCACACGACACCGCTCGAGCCGGTCTCTCCCAGCCACACGACCGAGGCGGTCACATCGGCGGCGACCTGGCGAAAGAGCTCAATGCGGGACTCGAGCGACCGGCGTTCCGTCAGGCGTGACAGACGCGCGAGATCGGTGTCGGTCGGCGTCGCTTGCTCGGCTGATCGGGCGCGCGGACGCATCAGCGATCCCACTACCAGGATCAGGCCGGCGACCACGACCAACGTGGCGATGTACCTGATATTCGGCGCAGGCCGCTCTTCCACGGCGCCAGTATATCCCGCGCTCTCGTGGCCCCGCGGCCCGACTGGCCGCGTGCTCAGAGGGCGGCGGTGGCGCCGCCATCGACGATGATCGCCTGGCCGCTGATGTATCGGCCGGCGTCCGACGCGAGGAAGACGAGCAGGTTCGCGAACTCTTCCGGCGTGCCCAGCCGCCCGAGTGGAATCGAGGCCACCGACTCCTCCTTCACCTGCTGCAGATCGACACCACGCCGCGAGGCCGTCGCCTGGTCGAGCTCCTCGATGCGCTCGGTCTGGATGCGGCCGGGCGCCACGACGTTCAGCAGGATGTTCGACGGGCCGAGTTCTCTCGCCAGTGTCTTCACGAGGCCGTAGACACCGGTGCGGAACGCGTTCGAGAGTACGAGACCCGGAATGGGCTGCTTGATCGACGACGAGGCGATCGTGAGGATGCGTCCACCGCCGGCCTTCTTCAGCTCGGGCGCGGCGGCGTTGACGAGGCGCACCAGGCTCATCAGGTTCTGGTCGAACGCCTTCTGCCACTGCGCGTCGGTCAGCGACAGGAAGTCGCCTGCCGGCGGCCCGCCGGCGTTGTGCACGACGATGTCGAGACCGCCGAGCGTCGTGACGGTGTAGGCCACGAGCCGGGCCGCTTCTTCGGCCGAGCTGACGTCGGCCACGAGCGCCTCGACCGTGGCGCCCGTCTCGGCGCGGATCTTCCAGGCCGCTTCCTGGATGCGGGCTTCATCGCGGCTGCAGATGACCAGCGCCGTACCTTCACGGGCCAGGCCGAGGGCCGTGGCGTAGCCAAGGCCGCGACTGGCGGCGGTGACGAGAGCGCGTTTTCCGGTGAGCTTCAAATCCATGGGATCTCCGAAGAGCGGCTAGCCTGGCGGCTCGCGGCTAAGAGGCCTTCGGCTGCAGGCCGAGGCGGGTCATGAGGTCGTCGAGGTCGGCCAGCGTGGCGTCATCCACCGGCGAAAACGGCGCTCGCACCCGCGGCGTGGCGATGACGCCGCGACGATGGTAGATGTGCTTGCGCAGCGCGAGATTGATGCGCGGCTGGTTCTCGAAGCGAATCAGGGGACAGTACTTGTAGAAGATCTCGGTTGCCTGGTCGCGGTCACCAGCCGCGAAGGCGCGGTGAATCTTCACCAGGATCTCGGGAAACGCAAAGCCGGTCATCGTGCCGATTGCGCCGTGCCGCAGCTCCTCGAGGAACATCATGCCGCCGAGACCGCCGAAGATCTTCGCCGCCGGATTGAGAGCCAGCACCTGACTGACCTTCATCGGCGATGGCTCGTCCTCGAGCTTCAGGTGCTGCAGCTTCGGCGAGGCCTTCGCCAGGTCGGCGATGAGCTCGGGACTCATGGTGATACCGCCAACGGCGGGCGGAAAATCCTGGACGACGACGGGGATGTCGAGTGCCTCGGCCACCGCCACGTAGTGGCGGTGCAGCGCAGCGTCGTTCGAACGGGCCAGCTTGGGCGGCGCCACCATCACGCCAACCGCTCCACGTTCCTGGGCACGACGGCTCCAACTGATGCAGCCATCGGTGCCGGCGTGGGTGGTGCCGACGCAGACCGGGAAGCCGTCGCCGGCGGCGGCCATGGTCGTCTCGATCACGGCGTCGCGTTCGCTTTCGGTGAGCTTGTCGGCTTCCCCGAGCACGCCGAGGATGGTCATGCCGTTCACGCCGGCATCGCGCGTGAACTGCGTGAGGCGCGTCAGGCTGGCGTGGTCGATGGCGCCGCCTGCGAGAAACGGCGTGGGCGTGATGTTGAAGACACCGGTCAGGACATCGGACATGCCGTCCTACGCTACACCATCGCACCGGCCAGGTTCGCGATGAGCGTCTGGACGGCAAGCGTCGGGCGCAACGACAGGCTGGCGAACTCGGCACGATACGCCTCGTCGTGGCCCATGCAGTCGAGTACCACCAGAGCGACGTCGGCGTGGCGCATCGCGGCCGCGGCGCGGGCGATGTCGTCGTGGTGCGCCGGCGAGGCGTGGGTGACGGTGACCGCGAAGCCGTCGGCGCGCCATTTCGCTTCGGCAAACGGCACCTGTGCCGCATTGGGTGTCACGATGCCAACCAGCGCCCCGGCCGCCACGGCCCGCACGGTGGCCGGCACGACACGGCCCGGCACCAGCACCGGCACGGCGCACGCGATGGCTGGAAACTCGCCGGCGCAGGCCACGACGACGAGCGCAACCCCCTGGTCGGCCAGCGTCTGCGCGGCGGCCGCCACCCGCGGCACCAGCGTGTCGCGCGGGATCTCGGCCGTGGTGCCGTCGGCGAGCCGGACCAGCAGCGGATAGGGACCGGCCACGGCCAGTGCCGAGACCTCGGCCGCGGAGAGGCCGTCGAGCGCGCCGGCCAGACACACATCGGCGTTGGGCGCGGCGGCACCGAAGGTCGCGGCCAGATCGGGACGCGGTGTCTGGCCGATGGTGACGATGCCGAGCAGGCGACGCGCGGTCCTGGCGGCCATCACGCCTTCACCGGACGCACGAACTGGCCGTGGCCAGGAGCGCCCGTGACCACCCCGTCCTTGAACACGACTTCGCCACGCACGAGCGTCGAGACGACCCGCCCGTGGAGCTCGACGCCGTCGTAGATCCGCATGTTGGCCCGCGACTTCGTCAGCGCCGCCGCCGAGTCATAGCGCCAGGTGGTGGCGAGATCGACGATCGTGAGATCGGCGTCGGCACCCGCTTGGAGCCGGCCTTTCCCAGGCAGGCCGAACAGCCTGGCGGCGTTCTCGGCGCACAGGGCCGCCACCGCTTCGAGCGGGATCCAGCCATGATGCGCCGCCGTCAGCATGAGCGGCACGAGCACCTCGAGCCCGGCCAGGCCGGGCGGCGCGAGGAAGATGTTCTCGTTGCCCTTCGCTTTGTCCTCGGCGAGAAACGGCGAGTGGTCGGTGCCCACCACCTCGATCAGTCCCTCGCGCAGGCACTGGCGCAAGCCGCGCACCTCCCGCTCGCCCCGGAGGGGCGGATTGCACTTGGCGAACGGCCCCAGGCGGTCGAGCGCTTCGTCGGTGAAGAAGAGATACGGCGGGCACGTCTCGACCGTCGCGTCGACGCCGCGCCAACGCGCATCGCGTGCCATGCGGGCGGCCCGCGGGCTGGAGCAATGGACGACCTGCACGCGTGCGCCGAGGTCTTCAGCCAGCGCGAGCACGATCGCCACCGACAGATCTTCGACGCCCGGCGGACGGCTCTCGGCGTGTGCCCGGCCCGTCGTCCGCCCCT
Source organism: Acidobacteriota bacterium (assembly GCA_018000455.1). Classification (GTDB taxonomy): domain Bacteria; phylum Acidobacteriota; class Vicinamibacteria; order Vicinamibacterales; family UBA2999; genus CADEFD01. The sequence goes on along the minus strand of JAGNJW010000027.1, from coordinate 27,428 downwards.
CGGCTTGGAGCTGGCGCTCGAAGGCCTCGAAGGTGGCCGTGTGCTCGCAGTGGAAGCAGTGCCGCAGCCCCGTCGCCTTCACCTGGCGCATCACCTCGCGCAGCCGCACTTCGTCGGTGCACCATAGCCCGAAGAATTCGTCGAGACGGGTGGGTGGCGGCGGCTGGAGGAAGGTCTTGAAGGCAATGGCTCCGGCGGCCGCCTGCCCGGCGATGTCGGCCACGTTCTCGTGACCGGCGCCGCCGTAGAGCGCGTAGTCGATGTGCGCGGTCGGCTGCAGCAGCTCGGCCCGCCTGGCCAGCGACTGGCCGGAGTTGACCGGCAGCTTCGAAATCGGCATCTCGAACAGCGTCGTGATGCCGCCGGCGGCCGCCGCGGCGGTGCCCGACAGGAAGTCCTCGCGCTCGGGCACGCCCGGATGGCGGGTATGGACGTGGGTGTCGATGATCCCGGGGAGGATGTGATGGCCGGTCGCGTCGATGACCACCGCCGCTGCAGAAACGCCACCCGGCGGCTCGACGGCCACGATCCGCCCTCCGGTCACGGCGATGTCGGCCGGCCGTGCCCCCGCCGACGTGACCACAGTACCGCCGCTGACGACGAGGTCATGAACCACGGCGCCATGCTATCTCGCTATAGAGGTATGGTAAAAGAACGTCAGCCGGTCCCCGGCTGGGAGGTATCGGTCATGTCCAGGTCCATCCGCGGCATCGTCGCGCTGCTCATCGTCGCCGAGTTCGCCATCGCCCCCCTGGGTGCGGTCGGCAGTCGCAAGGCAGAGTACGTCGGCGGCACCATCTCCGCCATCACCGAGGCGGCAGAGGGCTTGCTCGACACCACCACCGAGTCGCAGCTCGTCTTCACGCCCGAGCGCGGCAAGGGCCCCTCGATCATGATCCCCTACAGTGCGATCGCGAGCCTCGAGTACGGGCAGAAGGCGGGCCGCCGCGTCGGCGCGGCCATCCTGGTGAACCCGCTCCTGCTCTTCTCGAAGAAACGAAAGCACTTCTTCACCATCGGCTACAAGGACAAGGACGGCAAGGACCAGGCCGTCGTGCTGGAACTCGGCAAGGACATCGTGCGCACGACGTTGACCATCGTCGAAACACGGTCGGGCAAGCAGATCGAATACCAGGACGAGGAAGCGCGCAAGGCCGGCCGCGGCGGCAACTAGACTCACCGTCGACCGCCGCGCAGTCGCCGGCCCGCCCCACTACGGCTGGCCCGGCGTGCCGAACTTCTCGACGCGGTTGACGACCGGCCGCTGCGAGCGCAGGTAGGCGTAGATGGCGCCCAGGTCGTCATCGTGCATGCCCGCGTAGTAGGTCCAGGGCATCTCGGTGTTCTGCAGGCGCTCGGCGCCTTCGAGCGTCCGCATCGGCTGGCCGCGGAAGGCGCGGAACTTCTCGACGAACTGCTCCTCGGTCCACGTCCCAATCCCGGTGCCGGCATCGGGCGTGATGTTGGCCGAACGTACCAGGCCGACGCCGTGCGGCGAGAAGGCCATGCCGCCGGCGAAGTTCATGCCGGAGAGCGGCATGCCCTGATCGTCGATCGGCGTGTGGCAGTCGGCGCACACGGCGGCGTTGGTCAGGTACTCACCGTAGGCCACGCGGTCTGAGGCCGGCGGCCGCGGCTGGTGCGAAGGCGCAGCGGGCATCGTGCGCACGACGAGCGGCAGCGGGAAGTTCAGCGTGCGCGCCGGCAGGGGCTCGGCGGGCACGGCCGGCAGGGTGCGAACGTAGGCGACGATCGCTTCGACGTCCTCACGCGACATCCGCGCGTAACGCGGGTAGGGCATCAGCGGGAAGAGCGGCGTGCCGTCGCGGCTCACGCCCATCGTGATCGCGCGCAGCAACTCGCCGTCGCTCCACTCACCCACGCCGCCCGGCGTGATGTTCTTCGCATAGAGCACGAACGGTTCGAGGCCGAAGCCGAAGCGTTGTCCGCCCTTGCCCTTGGTCGCGGCGATGACCGGCGCGCTGAACTTCGCCCAGTCGCGGTCGGCGTGGCAGACCACGCAGCCCACGACGTTCTCGACGAGATATTGACCACGCGCCAGGCCTTCGGGCGTGGCCTGGATGCGCACGTCTTCCGGCGGCGGCACCGCGGGGAACTGCGTGTAGAGATAGGTGAGGCCGGCGCCGACCGCGAGAACGGCCGCGGCCGCCAGCCAGACGAGCAGTTTGACCAGGGTCTTCATGGGGGAAGTCCTCCGCGCCGTTCGGGGCAACGCGGTCACCGACGGCTGCTGCGCGGGGATTGTGCCACGACCGGCGGCGGTTCACCGCGCGAGTGCCGCGCGGCCGGTCGCGAGCCATCGGGCCGCCTCCCCGGCCCCCGCGACGGCGTGCCGGCCGCGCCAGAATTGAGCGGCGAACCGCAGGGGCTCAAGGGCGTCGCCCGGGCGGTCCAGGCCGAGATACGCCCGGCCCACGCCGAGGCGCGCGTCAGCTGCCTGCGGCGTGACGGCGAGTTGAAGGGCGGCGAACCCGTCGACTGCCCGCCCCAGCTTCCCGCGCGCGTCCTCGAATCGCCCGAGGGCGAGAAGATTGAGCCCGAGTTCGGTCTCGACGTGAAGGCGGTCGAGCTGGGTGGCGACGCCGTCACCGAATCTCTCGAGTGCTCGCGTCTGAGCCTCGATAGCCGCCGCGTGATGCCCGTTCAACCGCTGCACGATCCCGAGCGAATGGAGCGGCGGCCCCAAGAGCGCCACATCGGCAGGACGATACTGCGCGACCAGGGCGGCCAGCGCCTGCTCAGCGGCCTCGTGTTCACCGAGCCACGCGCGAGCCAGCCACAGATTGTGCGTCGCCGTCGTCACCTGTTGATGTCCGGCGCCCATGGTGCGCGTCAGGCCGGCGACCGATTGCTCGAGCGCCGCCTTGGCCTCCGCGGCCCGCCGGGCCACCAGGTAGGTCTGCCCTTCCGACACCACGCCGCCAAGGTACGACCAGGAGTCGGGCGCAAACTGCTTCACCAGCACGGCCGACGACGCCCGATGATTGGCGATTGCGTCGTCGAGGCGGCCCGCCCGTCGCTGGATGCGCGCCAGATTGCTGCGCATGAACGCGACCTTCCGGCCGTCGGGGCCGACCCTGGTGGAGGCGTCGCGAATGGCGCGTTCCAGTTCCTCGATCCCCGAGGCGAAGCGGCCGGCGCCACCCAGGGCGCGGGCGTAGATGTGCCGCATGTCGACCACGGCGGGATAAGCGGGATCGGCGTGCACGCGCGACACGAGGCGCATCGCATGTTCGGCGGCTGCCAGCGCCTGTTCTGGCCGCGGCACGCCGTACTGGAGCGTCTGGGCGTACATCATCGCCAGCTGCACCGTCTTCGGGTGCTCCGTCCCGAGAGTCGCTTCGCCGAGGCGGAGCGCCTCGCCGGCCGCCGCCTCCGCGTCGGGGTAGCGGCCGTCGTCGAGTGCCATATGCGAGCGATACTCGAGTGCCGTCGCCAGATCCTTCTGGCGGGGTGCGCCCAGTCGTCGAAACGCCGGCACCAACGCGTCGAGCTCCTCGCGCATCCGACCGGTGCGTCCGCGGAAACGGTGAACGTCGACGCTCAACAGGCGTGCGTCGAGGGTCAGCGGATGCTCCGGTCCCAGCGCCCGGCGCCCTTCCTCGACGGCCTGCAGCACCACCGCCTCTGCCCCGTCGGTATCCTGGAGCATCAGCAGACTCTGGCCAATGATCGTCATCAATTCGACGCGGGAGCGCGCCTCCGACGGCGCGATCTGGTCGAGTCGTGCGCGCGCCTTCGTCAGCAGATCGAGCGCCGTCGTCGAACGGCTGCCGCCGCTATAGGGGTCGGCGCCGGCGAAGATCGACGCGATGAAGGTCTTGACCTCCTCCGCACGCCGCTGTTCGACGCGCGCGACCTCGGCCTGCCACAGCGCCACGCCGGCGCCGGCCACTACTGCCACGAGGGACGCAGCGGTCGCCGCTACGCCGAGCCGATGGCGCACGGCGAACTTTCGCAGCCGGTAGACACGCGAGTCGGGCCGCGCGAGTACGGGGCGTGCCGCCAAATATCGCTCCAGGTCGTCGGCGAACGCCTCGGCCGACCGGTAGCGATCGGCAGGGGCCTTCTTGAGCGCCTTGGCCAGGATGGTGTCGAGGTCGCCAGCCACGGCACGGCGCACAACCGAGGTCGTCGCCGCCTCGCTCGCGCGCCGGGGCTCGTCGGCGAGGATGGCCTCCTCCAGCGCGGCCGCCGACTCGCGCGCCGGCACATACGGCCGCACGCCGGTGAGCAACTCGAACAGCACGACGCCGAGTGAGTAGACATCGGTGGCGACGCCGAGCGGCTGCTGCCCCACTTGTTCGGGCGACGCATAGGCCAGCGTCATGGCGCGGCCCGATTCGACCGTGAGTGTCGAGTCCACGGCCTCGTCGCCGAGCAGCTTGGCGATGCCGAAGTCGAGCAGGCGGACGTCGCCGTCGGCCGTGACCATGAGGTTCGACGGTTTGAGATCGCGATGGATCACCAGGCGCCCGTGTGCGAAGGCCACCGCGCGCACCACTTGCAGGAACAGGCGGACCCGGTCGACGACGGTGAGCAGCCGCGCATTCGCGTGCTGGTCGATGGCGCTACCCTCGACGTACTCGAGGGCCAGGAACGGCTCGCCTTCGGCCGTCATGCCGGCGTCGTAGAGCCGGGCGATGTTCGGGTGGGTCAGCGTGGCGAGGATCTCGCGCTCCCGGGCCATTCGCTCCGCCAGCCCCGGCCGAAAGGCCAGCCCCTGCGGCAGCTTCACCGCCACGGGCCGCGTCAGCAGGCCGTCGGCCCGCTCGCCCAGCCACACGGCGCCCTGGCCGCCGCTGGCAATCGGCCGCACCAGCCGATACGGCCCGACGAGGGCGCCAACCCGCGATCCCGTTTCAGGATCGCCTGAAAGCGACGCGCCCTCGAGGGGCGCGCCGAACTTCGGCAGCGTCGCGAGGAAGGCCTCGCGGTCCATCGACGCGGCCTCGGCCAGCAACTCGCCGAGGCGAGGCTTCAGCGCGTCGTAGTGACGATCCAGGCCATCAAGCCAGCGCCCGCGTGCTCCGGGGGGGAGGTCCAGCGCGTCGTCGAGCAGACGGCTGATGGTCGTCCACGTTTTGACGTCCATGGCGTTCTGTATACCAGAGAAGCGCCATGTTGCGAGCATCGCCCTCGCGCCTCATGGTCGGCACCCCAGGCAGATGAACGCCTCGGCTCGCCCGTCGGCACGACGCACTACGGTCGCAGCGACACCACCTGCGCGACCAGCGTTCGCATCGCCGCCAGCCCTGTCCTGAGCGCCGCGATCTCCTCGTGCTGAGCCGCGCGTGCGCGCTCGAGCCGCTGCACCTCGGCCAGGAGCAGCGATGGCAGGATGTGGTACTTCACCGACGCCGGATCGCCGTTCCCGTCTGTAGCGACGAGCTCGGGCAGCACCTCCTGCACTTCTTCGGCGATGAGCCCGAATTGAACAGGCGTGGAGCCGTCGATGAAGGGCTTCAGATAGCGGAACTGCACGGGTCGGAGGCGCTGCAGGGCGCCGGTCACGGACGCGGACAGGTCCGCGACGTCGAACTTGGTCTTGCGGCTGGATGACGTCGTGCCGAGTTGGCCGGCGCTGTCGATCATCACGGCCTGCGCGTTGTTGTTTCCAGTGGTGACGCTGCGGATAGCGTTGGCGAAGAATCGGCTCTGGCGTGCCGCCGAGCCAATACGAATCGTGTTCGACTCGACCGAGGTGCCGGCGTTGCCCAGATAGAGGTTGTCGCTCCCCGTCGTGAGGTTGGCGCCAGCGCGCGCCCCGAGCGCCGTGTTGCCATCTCCGACCGTTAGCGCGCTGAGCGCCTCCGCACCCGCGGCGAGGTTGTCGTCCGTGTTCAGGGCTGTCGCCATCGCCCGGTACCCCAGGGCCACGTTCGCCGTGCCCGAAGTCATCATCATCAAGGCGCCTGACCCGAAGGCGGCGTTCCTGTCGTCCGTGGCCCTGGTCAACGCCGACCAGCCGACGGCCGTGTTGTCGTTGGGGGTCGAGACGCCAGGATTGAGTGCAAAAGCGCCCACCGAGGTATTGCGGTCGCCGCCCCGCGTGCCCGCGCTGCTCCCAACTGCCGTGTTCTCGACACCGTTCGCGAAGACCAAGGCGTCGTACCCGACGGCGGTGTTGTCGGCGGACGTGGCGTGCGAGGCGAGCGCGCTGGCTCCGAGCGCCGTATTCCGCCAGCCGGCGACGTTCTCCGCGAGGGCTGCCACGCCGACGGCCGTGTTGTTGAATCCGACGGTGTTCGCGGCCAGCGCGTCGAAACCGATGGCGGTGTTGTAGTTGCCGGCGACGACCCCGAGCGCGCCTGGACCGACACCGGTGTTGGACGAACCTGCTGCTGTGGCATGTGTGTGGTCCGACCTCGCGACCAGGCCCGACGATCCGGGACCGGCAAACGCCACGCCAAGAGTCACGCCGCCAGTCGCGCCGCCACCGGTCAGGCCCACGCCGGCCATCACGGCAGTGATGTCACCACCCGCCCCGCCGGTAACCGCCTCGCACGTGACCGTGCCCGTTTGCGCGATGGTCCGCATCGCCTGGCCGGCCGGACAGGTGCCTGTGACGCGCGTCTGCACTTGGGCCTGGTTGATATCGGCCGCGCCGAGCGAGCCGTCCAGCACTTTCGACGAGTCGACGGTGTTTGGCGAAAGGTGCGACGACGTGACGCCGCCGGAGGCGATGCCCAGGGTGACATCGCCGCTCGTGCCGCCCCCTGAGAGTCCGGAGCCGGCCGCGACACCGGTGATGTCTCCTCCCGACGTCGACGACACGGCCTGACAGACGACGGTGCCATCCTGGTTCACGGCCGTCATGAGCTGGTTCGGCGGGCAAGGTGCTGTGACCCGCTTCTGTACCTCGGCCGCGTTGATGTCGCTGCCGCCCACCGCCCCGTCGGCGATTTTGGCGGAGGTCACGGCGTTGTCCGGCAGGCCGATGAGCGCCGCGGGACGTGGCGACCCCGCACCGATGCCGGACGGGGTGAAGACGAACGTGCCCGTGTAGCCCTGGTCATCGGTCCACGATCCGCCCAGCGAGCCGAGGTCGATCGCCGTCTGCACGTGGACCGGAATCCCGCTCGGCGGTGTCACGATCGTGAACCCGAGCGTCACAGTGCCCGCGGGATTGGGCACTGCCATGCCGACGACGGCGGCGCGCGTCGAGCCGCCGCACTGATTGTCGTACCCGTCCAACGTGTAGTTGCCGCCGTTCTGCGTGACCGTCACCGTGACGACGTTGCAATACGGCGCCAGCTGCCAGCTGAACGACCCGAGCGTCTGCGCCCCGGCGGGCGCGACGCCCAGGACGAGCGCCGCCAGCGCTGCCCACCCCTGATTCCCTGTCGGTCTCATGACTGTCCCCCTTTCGCAATCTGCGAGTCACTCAGGAGGACGTAACGGCGCGCGAAATCCGGACATGACACGACCCGAATGACCAACACCCGCCATCCGGGTCGAAGTGCCACGAACGAGTGACCTGTTAGTTAGCGGCGGGCCGCCGCGAGGGCGACGAGCTCCGACTGCAGTGCCGCCAGCTCCCGCGAGAGCCGCTGGACCTCCGCCAGCAGGAGCGACGGCAGGATGTGGTACTTCACCGACGCCGGGTCGCCGTTCCCGTCTGTGGCGACGAGCTCGGGCAACACGTCCTGCACCTCTTCGGCGATGAGCCCGTATTGAATGGGCGTCGTACCGTCCGCAAACGGCTTCGCGTATCGGAACTGCACGGGCCGGAGGCGCTGGAGCGCGCCGGAGACCGACGGGTCGAGATCCGCGATGTCGAATTTCGTCTTCCGGCTCGAACTCACGGTGCCCAGCTGACCGGCGCTATCGACGATCACGGCCTGCGCGTTGTTCTGCCCGGTGGTGACGCCGCGGATACCGGCAACGAACGTTCTCGTGTGGAGCGCGTTCCCCACACGGACGGTGCCGCTGTCGCCGGCCAGACCAGGATTGTTCACGTAGATGTTGTTGCTGCCGCTGGCCAGCAGGACGCCGGCGGTGTGTCCGATGGCGACGTTGTTGTCACCTCCGGTCAGACCGCCCAGGCTGAAACCGCCGATGCCGATATTCCTGCTTCCGCTCGTCAGCGAGTCGACGGCCCCCCGGCCTAGCACGGTGTTGTCGGTGCCGGTATCGAGCATGAGCAGGGCACGGTGGCCGACGGCGGTGTTGTAGTCGGTGTCCACGGAGGTGAGCGCCTGGTATCCCACGGCGGTGTTGCCGACGGTTCCGGACGGCGGCGAGAGGAAGAGAGTGGCGTATCCGATCGCGATGTTCTGGCTGCCGCCATTGACGCCAGCGATGTTTCCAATCGCGATGTTCTCGCTGCCCGTGAGGTTGCTGCGCATCGCTTGCGAACCGATGGCCGTGTTGTTCTGGCCGGTGGTGTTGGCCTCCATCGCATGATCACCAACGGCGACGTTGTTCGGACTTTGGGTGTTCCTGGCTGCGAAGGCGCCCACAGCCGTGGTCCCGGCCGCCCCTCCCGTTCCGCTGAGCGAGAGCGCAGATGTTCCGACCGCGGTGTTCCCGCTGCCCCCGACGGCGTGCGAGTGGTCGCTCCGCGCGGCGGAGGCGGCCGCGCCGGGTCCGCCGTACTCGACACCGAGCGTGACGGCTCCCGCCGCCCCGCCGCCCGTAAGTCCCGTTCCAGCCACCACCGCCGTGATGTCGCCGCCAGAATCGTTGTCGATGTCGCACACGACCGTACCGTCGGCGTTGATGGTGCGGATGGCCTGGTTGGCCGGGCACGCAGTCGCTACTCTCGCCTGCACCTGTGCAAAGTTGGTCTGCAGCGTCACGTCGCCGGTGGCGCCGCCACCGGTCAGCCCTGTGCCGGCGTTGACCGCGGTGATATCGCCGCCGGCACCGGAGGTGACGGCCTGGCACACGACCGTTCCGTCTTCATTGACGCCCGTCATTAACTCGCCCGAGCTGCAGGCGGACGACACGCGCCGCTGCACTTGCGTGCCGTCGATGTCGCTGCCGCCCACCGCCCCGTCGGCGATTTTGGCGGAGGTCACGGCGTTGTCGGGCAGACCGACGAGGGCGGCCGGGCGCGGGGCGCCACTGCCCACGCCCGACGGCGTGAAGACGAACGTGCCGGCATGCCCCTGGTCGTCGGTCCACGCGCCGCCGAGCGTGCCGAGATCGATGGCCGTCTGCACGTGCACCGGGATGGCGTCTGGCGGCGTGACGATGGTGAAGCCGAGCGTGACGGTGCCGGTCGGGTTCAGCACCGCCATGCCGAGCACGGCCGCCCGGGGCGAGCCGCCGCACTGATTGTCGTAGCCGTCGAGTGTGTAGTTGCTGCCGTTCTGCGTGACGGTTACCGTGATCACGTTGCAGTACGGCGTCAACTGCCAGTTGAAGGTGCCAAGCGACTGCGCAGCTGCTGGCATCGCGCCAAGTGTCATCGCCGCCCCCACCACCGCCAGCATCCTCAGGATCCGACCCATCGTTCCACCCCCCTGGCGCGGATATCGCGCCTGGTGGGTCCTACGCAACGGCGCTTCCGATCCGGACAGCGGGCTCGGGGCCAGGGCCGTCGTCGGGCGGGTGCGAGGGCCGGCGGCTTCAGGCGAGCATGCCGGCCAGCAGCAGCCGCGCCTTCTCCCAGTCGCGGCGGACGGTGCGGTCGGTGACGCCGAGCGCCTCGGCCACCTCGGGCTCGGTCATCCCGGCGAAGAAACGAAGCTCGACGACCTGCGCAGCCCGGGCGTCGCGCTCGGGAAAGCTCGCGAGCGCCTCGTGCACGCGCACGACCAGGTCTTGCGCGGCGCTGTCGACGGCCACCGGCAGATCGCCAGTGAGGCTGACACGCACGGCGTCACCGCCGCGCCGTTCGGCCAGCCGGCGCCGCGCCAGGTCGACAATCACCGAACGCATCACCCGCCCCGACCAGCGCTGGAAGTGGAGCCGGTCCTCGATGCGCAGCCGCCCCGAGTGCACGAACCGGAGATACGCCTCGTGCACCAGTGAGCCGGTGTCGAGCGTCGGGGTGCGGACGTGCGCCCTGAGCCGGGCGCGTGCCATCCGCTGAAGCAGCGGATAGCTTTCCTCGAACAGCGCGTCGGCCGCCTGCGGGTCGCCCGCCTGCGCGCGATGCAGCAGCGCGGTCAAGTCTGCGGTCATGCCTCTGTATATGTCACGCCTCTGTATATCAGGCCGCGCGGGCCGCGGCCACCGCCGGGTGAGCGCCAGCGTCGCCGCTCTCATGCCGGTCTCATGCGGACCTGCTATAAGTCGTGGTGACATGCTCACACGGATTCTCTGGCTGGCGCTCGTCTGCGGGGCCATCAGCCTTCCGGCCGCCGCGCAGTCAGCCGGCACTGCGTTCACGCTCGCCGAGGCACTCAGCCGGGCACGCACCGAGTCGCCGGCCCTGGCGGCTGCTCGCGCCCGTATCGAGGGCGCCCGCGACGCGAGCGCCGTGGCTGGACGCCCCCTCAACCCGTTCGTTGAACTGCGTTCGGAGAACTGGGCCTCCGGCGCTCCAGGCGGTCTGCCCCTCGATCTGTTTGCGACCCTTACGCAGACCGTGGAGCTTGGCGGCAAGCGCGGCGCCAGACGCGCGGTGGCAGCGGCCACAATCGGTTCGGCGACCGCCGTCGAAGCCCTGGCTTGGCAAGAAATCGCGCGCACCGTGACGGCCGACTACCTGGCGGCGCTGCGCCATCGCGAGGAGGCGCGGGCGCTGGCGACACACGCCGACAGCCTGGCCGAAGCCACCCGCGTCGTCGGTCGCCGGGTGGAGGTGGGCTCGGCGCCTGAGGCGGACCTGCTGAAGCTGCGCACCGAGGAAGCCCGTGCCGTGGTCAGTCGCACGCGGGCGGAGCTGGCCGCCGCACGCGCCCTTGCAACCCTCGGCGCGTCGCTCGGCATGGACGTCGGCGCCGACCAGTTGCTGCGTCCGGTGGTGCCGGCGGCACCGGCCGAGGCCATGGTACCGCCGTCGCATCCCGAACTCGCCGCGGCGACGAGCGCGGTGGAGGCGGCGCGCGCGGCCGCGACGGTGGAGCAGGCGCGCGGCGTGCCAGACTTCTCGGTGAACGCCGGCGTGAAGCGCACGAGCGGTTACAACACGGGCGTCGTTGCTGTCTCGGTGCCGATTCCCCTCTTCGACCGCAACGGCGTTGCCCGCGCCATGGCCGGTGGCCAATTGCGCGCCGCCGAACGGGACCGCGACGCCACCGTGCGTCGGTTGCATGGCCATCTGGCGGCCGCGCTCGCTGCGGCAACCACACTGACAGGCCGGGCCGCCGACGCCGAGCGTCTGCTCGTCGAGCCGGCCCGCGGCGCGCGTGACTCCGCCCGCGCCGCCTTCGCCGCCGGCGCCATGGACGTGCTGCGACTCGTGGACGCAGAACGCGTGTTCATCGACGCCGCGCTCGTCACGCTGACACTTGAGCTCGACGCCATTTCCGCCGTCATCGACGCGCGACTGGCCGCTGGAGAGGAACCCCTGCCATGACGTCTTCGTTGGTCCGCGCGCTGGCGGCGCTTGCCGCTACCGTGCCGCTCCTCACGACCCTGGGGTGCGGAAGCAGTAGCTCCGCCCCGGCGGACGCACCAGACCCCGCCACCTCCACTGCCGCGCCGTCATCGGTGCAGGTCGATGCCCGCGACGCGGCTGCCGCGGGCATCGAGACCATCGCCGCGCGCTTGGTCGAGCGCGCCGACCCGCTCGAGGCCGTCGGCCGGGTCACCTTCGACGAACGCCGGACCGCGCGCCTCGGCTCCCTCGTCGAGGGCATCGTGCACCGGCTCGATGCGCAGCCCGGCGACACGGTGACACGCGGAGCCATCGTGGCGCAGCTGCACAGCCACGTCGTCCACGACGCGTGGGCGGCCTACTTCACGGGCCTGGCCGGGCAGCGGCGGGCCGAAACCGAACTGGCCTACGCGCGCACGGCCGAGAGTCGGGCCGCCCAGCTGGTGGCCGACAAGGCGCTCTCGCCGCAGGAACTGGAACGCTCGCGCGCCGACCTCACCACCGCGACGCAGGCACTCGTCGCGGTGAAAGCCGAGATCACGCGCACCGCGCAGGAACTGGCGCACTACGGGATCGTCGCCACTCCCGACGCCGATCCGCTCAAGCACGAAGACGTACCGGTGGTGGCGCCCTTTGGCGGCGTCGTGATCGAACGACTGGCCACGGTGGGGTCGACCGTCACGCCGGGCACGCCGCTCATCGTCATCTCGGATCTCTCGCGCGTCTGGGTCACGGCCGAGATCGACGAGACATTGGTCGGCCAGGTCGTCACCGGCCGGCCCGTCACGGTGAAGGCGCCCGCTTATCCCGACGAGTCCTTCCCCGGCAGGCTCGCCACCGTCGGCGACGTCGTGAGCCCGGAGACGCGCCGGGTCACCTTGCGCATCGAGACGCCCAATCCCGGCCGCAAGCTCAAGCCGGAGATGCTCGTCACCGTGTCGATCGCCGCCACGGCGCCGCGCCGTGTGCTGGTCGTGCCGTCGCGGGCGCTGCAGACGATGGACGGCGAGTCGGTGGTGTTCGTGCGCGCCGGCGCCGACCAGTTCGCCCGCCGCGCCGTCACGACCGGCGCGACCGTCGACGGCGATGTCGAAATCGTGCGCGGCCTGAACGAGGGCGACATCGTCGCCACCTCCGGTGCCTTCCTGCTGAAGTCGGCGATGACCGCGCCGGCGCCTGGGGACGAGTAGCCATGGACGCAGTCGAGCGGCGCGATGCGAGCGGAGTCGAACGGCCCGCCGTGGGCGGGGTCGAACGGTTCGTCCACGCCACGCTGGGCCAGCGGGTCTTCGTCCTGCTGTGCCTCGCGGCGCTCATCGTCACCGGCGTGCTCGCCGTGCGCGACCTGCCGGTCGAGGCCTTCCCGGATCTCACCAACAATCAGGTGGTCGTCATCACCGAGGCGCCGAGCCTGGCCGCGCCCGAGGTGGAACAGCGCGTCTCGTATCCCATCGAGACGGCCCTCATGGGCGTGCCGAACACCAATGAGGTGCGCTCGGTCTCGAAGTTCGGCCTGTCGATGGTCACGGTGGTGTTCGACGACGCCGTGCCCATCTACCTCGCCCGCCAGCTCGTGACCGAGCGGCTGGCCGATGTGCGCGGCCGCATTCCCCAGGGCCTCCAGCCGGTGCTCGGCCCGGTCGCGACGGCGTTCGGCGAGATCTATCAGTACGTCGTCACCGGCGAGGGCATCGACGCGATGGACGCCAAGACGACGCACGACTGGGAAGTGCGCACGCGCCTGCGCTCGGTCTCGGGGGTCAGCGAAGTGAACACCTGGGGGGGCCTCAGCAAGCAGTTCCAGGTCGTGGTCGACCCGGCCCGACTCGATCAGTACGGCCTCGCCCTCGGCGACGTGTTGCGCGCCGTGGCCGACAACAACCAGTCGTTCAGCGGCGGCTTCATCGAGCACCACGCCGAACGCTACACGGTGCGCGGCGTGGGCCTGCTGACCGACGCGTCTGACATCGAACGGGTGGTGCTCGCCGCCCACGGCGGCGTGCCGGTGCTCGTGCGGGACGTAGCCACCGTCGAGGTCGCCCCGGGCCTGCGCAACGGCGCCGTCACGCGCAACGGCCAGGGTGAGGTCGTCGGCGGCATGGTCATCATGCTGAAGGGCGAGAACGCGCGGGAACTCGCCGGCCGCGTCAAGACGCGGATGGCCGAGATCGCGGCCACGCTTCCGACCGGCATGACGATCGAGCCGTACTACGACCAGACGGAGGTCATCGACCGCACGACGGCCACCGTCACGAAGAACCTGCTCGAAGGCAGCGTGCTCGTCGTGCTCGTGCTGTTCCTGTTCCTCCGTGACGTGCGCGCCTCGCTCATCGTCGCAGCCGTGATCCCCGTTTCGATGCTGGTCGGCTTCATCGGCATGCGGCTCTTCGGCGTGTCGGCCAACCTGATGTCGCTCGGCGCCATCGACTTCGGCCTGATTGTCGACGGCGCGGTCGTCATGATGGAGAATTTCGTGCGCCGGCGGGTCGGCGTTGGTGAGCGGCTGGCCGCCGCCGACCCTCACGACCGGCCCGGTATCCGGCTCGACCTCTTCCGCAGCGCGGCCGCCGAAGTGGCCCGCCCGGTGCTGTTCGGCGTGCTCATCATCATCGCCGTCTACCTGCCGATCTTTACGCTCGAGGGCCTCGAGGGGAAGATGTTCCGCCCGATGGCGATCACGGTGTGCTCGGCGCTCGTCGGGTCGCTGCTGCTCTCGCTCACCGCCGTACCCGTCGTCTCGTCGTACCTGCTGCCGCTCGCCGGCCATCACACCGACGAACCGTGGTTCGTCCGGCTGCGCACCTACTACGTGCGGCTGCTCGGCATCCACATGCGGCATCCGCTGCTGACAATCGCCGCCGCCGCCGCCGTCATCACCGTGGCCCTCGGCTCGGTGCCCTTCCTCGGCACCGAGTTCATGCCGCGGCTCGACGAAGGATCCCTCCTCATCGAGACCCGCAAACTGCCGTCGGTGTCGCTGGCCGAGTCGGTCGAGATCTCGACCCGGGTCGAGCAAATCGTGCTCAAGGCCTTTCCAGAGGTCTCGCAGATCGTGACCAAGCTGGGGCGGCCGGATCTGGCAACCGAGGCGATGGGCATCTACCAGGGCGACGTCTACGTGCTGCTGCACCCCGAGGACGATTGGGCAAGCGGCCGCACCAAAGCTGAGCTCGTGGATGCGATGGCCGAGGCGCTGTCGCACGTGCCCGGCCTCGAGGTCAGCTTCACGCAGCCGATGGCGATGCGCCTCGACGAAGTGGTGTCGGGAGTCAAGGCCGACGTGGCCGTGAAGATCTTCGGGCCGGATGCCGCTGTGCTCGAGCGGCTCGGCGGCCAGGTGCTGCGCGTCGTCGCACAAGTGCCCGGCAACGCCGATGCACAGGTGGAGATCCTGTCGGGCGCGGCGCAGATCGAGATCGGCCTCGACCGCGACGCGCTCGCCCGCTACGGCCTGCACGTGAACGACGTGCAGGAAGTGGTGGAAACCGCCATCGGCGGTCGCCAGGTCACCGAGGTGCTCGAAGGGGCGCGCCGCTTCCCCCTCGTCGTCCGGCTGCCCGACGCCGTGCGCCAGTCGCCCGACACGATCGGGCAACTCGTCGTGGCGGCGCCGGGCGGCGAACGCGTGCCGCTCAGCCGGCTGGCCGAGGTGCGCGCGGCGGCCACCCCCGAAGCGGTCAACCATGAAAACGGCGAACGCCGGCTGATCGTGCAGACGAACGTCCGCGGGCGCGACGTCGGCAGTTTCGTGGCCGAGGCGCAACGGCAGCTGGCGGCGGCGGTCGTGCTCCCGACCGGCTACTACCTCACCTGGGGCGGCCAGTTCGAGAACCAGCAGCGCGCCACGGCCCGGCTGGCCGTCGTGGTGCCGCTCTCGCTCGCCATCATCTTCGTGCTGCTGGTTGCCACCTTCCACAAGGTGCGCTGGGCGTTGCTCATCCTCGTGAACGTGCCGTTTGCGGCAGTCGGCGGCATCGCGGCGCTGTGGCTCCGCGGCATCACGCTGAACTTGTCGGCTTCGGTCGGCTTCATCGCCCTCTTCGGCGTTGCCGTCCTGAACGGCGTCGTCATGATCGCGGCCATCCGCGGGCTGCGCGACGAGGAGGGGCTCGGCGTCCAGGACGCGACCCTGCAAGGTGCCGCCGCGCGCCTGCGACCCGTGCTCATGACGGCGTTGGTGGCGGCGATCGGCTTCCTGCCGATGGCCCTCTCGACCGGCGCGGGTTCGGAGGTCCAGCGGCCGCTGGCCACGGTCGTCATCGGCGGCATCGTGACCTCGACACTGCTGACCCTGATCGTGCTGCCCACGCTGTACGGCATGCTGGAGGCGTGGGTGGAGCGCCGCGAGGCCGCCGCCTCCGAGTGACGGACCTGCCATGCGTGTGCTCGTCGTCGAAGACGATCCGGAAATCAGCCGGTTCATCGTGCGCGGGCTCAGCGAGGAGCGCCACCTCGTGGACCTGGTCGAGGACGGCCTCTCGGCCGTGGATCTGGCCGCGGCCGAAGAGTACGACGTGGTCGTGCTCGATCTGATGCTGCCGGGCCTCGACGGGTTCGACGTCTGCCGGCAGATGCGGGCGCGCGGCGTCGATACGCCGGTGATCGTGGTGACGGCGCGCGACGGCGTGACCGACCGCGTAACGGCGCTCGACGCCGGCGCCGACGACGTGCTGGTCAAGCCGTTCGTCTTCGACGAGCTGCTGGCGCGCCTCAGGGCCGTCGGACGGCGCGGCCGCACGCGCCACCTGACACATCTGCTCGAGTACGCCGGCATCACCATCGACCCGGTGGCACACACGGTGAGCGTCAGCGGACGCCCCGTCACCCTGACGGCCACCGAGTACCGCCTGCTCACCTTCCTCGTGCGCCGTGCCGAGGCCGTCGTGACGCGCGATCAGCTCGCGCAGCACGTGTGGGGGGGCGACTACGACCCGCTCTCGAACAACGCGGACGTCTACGTGGGCTACGTGCGACGCAAGCTGCTGGCCCTTTCCCCCGAGCCGCTCATCCACACCGTACGCGGCCTGGGCTACATGCTGAAGGCGGGCGCGCAGTCATGACGCCGCCGGCCCCGCTGCAATCGTTCCGCGCGCGTCTGACGCTGCGCTGGACGCTGGCCGTGGGCGTACTGCTCGGCCTGGCCAACGTCGCCGTCTACGCCGGGGCGTTCGTCTACCTGCACCGCTGGCTCGATGGCCACGTGCGCACGGTGGCGGCGACCGAGGCCGCCTCCTCCACCGATGGTGCGACCGACGTGCACCTGCACGAGGCGCCGTTCACCCAGCTCGACGCCGGCGACTTCACCGAGAAGCTGGTGCAGATCTTCGACGAGAGCGGCAGGCTCGTGCTGCAGTCCACGGCGCTCGGAAACCACGAGCGCCTCGTCTCGCCCGAGCTGGTCAGGCGGGCCTTGGCCGGCGAGGCGCCAATGGTCGATGCCGAGGTCGATGGCCGGCGCGCCCGCCTCGCCGTGCTGACCGCTTCGCGCGATGGGCAGCCCTTCGCCGTGGCGGTCGGCCTGTTCGCCGATGACGTCGACCGCGGCCTGGCGTTCCTCTCCTGGCTGCTCGGCGGCGTCTGGCTCGTGAGCGTGACCGGGACGGCGGGGCTCGGCTACCTGCTGGCGTCGCGGGCGCTGGCGCCGGTGGCGCGGATCACCGAGCGCGCGGCCTGGATTGCACAGGGCCATTTCGACGCGCGGCTGGACACGCCGCGGGTTCACGACGAAGTCGGGCGGATGACCACCCTGCTCAACTCGATGCTCGATCGCCTCCAACATGCCCTCGATGCCAACCGGCGCTTCGCCGCCGATGCCTCGCACGAGCTGCGCAGCCCGCTCACCGCGATGGCCGGCGAACTCGATGTGGCCCTGCGCCATCCGCGCACGGCCGAGAGCTACCGCGAGACGTTGGTCGTGGTCCGCCGGCGTCTGGCCGTGCTCACCGAACTGGCCGGCGATCTGATGCTGCTCTCGCGGGTGCAGGAGGGCGCCGACGAGATCGCGCTGCGCGAGGTGGCGCTCGGGTCGGTCGTCGACGAGGCCTTCGCGCGCTGGGCGGCGGTAGCGGTCGCGCGCCATGTCACGCTCAGCCGTCACGCTCTCGACGGCACGAGTGTCTACGGCGATCCCGGCCTCGTCTCGCGCATCATCGACAACGTCGTGGCCAACGCCGTGCACTACAACCGCGAAGGCGGCGAGGTGCGCGTGACGGCCCGTCTGACCGAGCCGGCGGCCGACGCCTGGGCGCCGACCCTCGTGACCATCGAGGTGCACGACCAGGGGACCGGGATTCCCGCGACCGACCACGAACGCGTGTTCGAACGCTTCTTCCGGCTCGATGAATCGCGGCGCCGGCACACGGGCGGTACCGGTCTTGGACTCGCCATCTGCCGCGAGGTCGTGCGGGCGCTCGGCGGCACCATTCGCGTGGGCGCCAGCTCGCCGGCGGGCACCACGATCGAGATCACGCTCCCGGGCCGCAGCACGGCGGCTCCCGAGGCCCCCGAGGCGCCGTACGTGGAAGGGGCGGAGTCGCAAGACCCCGCCCCCGCCTGCCCCTGGCCGCGGCGCGCTACTGCTGCGACGTCATCTTCGGCGCCGCCTTCTTCGACGTCGCCACGATGGCCGCCACATCCGCCGCGAGCTTCTTGGCGTCGTAGAGGATGCCGTCCTTCATGACGTAATCGATGCCGCCGACGCGCCCTGGCTTGTTGGTGGCGTCGTCCAGCCGCACCGCGCCCGTGATGTAGAGCGTCTTGAAGTTCTGCAGCGGGTTCTCCTTCGTGATCACGAAGTCGGCCTTCAGGCCCGCCCTAACCAGCCCGAACTCGATCGGCTTGCCCTTCGGCTCGTGCAGTGCCTGCGCGCCGTAATAGGTGGCCGAGCGAATGACCTCGAGCGGATGGAAGCCCGCCTCCTGCAGCATCTCGAGCTCGAGCGTGTAGCCGAAGCCGTAGGTCTGGTAGATGAAGCCCGAGTCGGAGCCGGTCGTGACGCGGCCGCCGGCGTTCTTGAAGTCCTGGATGAAGTCCATCCAGACCTGGTAGAACTTCTTCCACGCCACTTCGTCTTCGGTCGTCCAGTCGAACCAGTAGGCGCCGTGCGCGTAGCGGTTGGGCTGGTAGAAATCCCACAGCGACTGGATGGTGTACTTCTCGTGCCAGTCGGCGTTGCGCATGCGCATGACGTCGCGCCCGGCCGAATAGATCGTCATCGTCGGGTCGATGATGAACTTGCCGTCGACCCACTCCTTGATGAGCGCGTTCCACTTCTCGCTGCCGCGTGGGTGGATGCGGTTCCAGTTGCGCGCCACCTGCCCGAAGCGGTGCTGCTCGTCGTTGTAGTTGATGCCGGGCTCGTAGGGCTGGATGCTGGTGTCCTTGTAGAGCGACTCGAAGAGCCCGTAGTAGTGCGTCATCGCGCCGAGGCCGAGGCGCGAGGCGTCGAGGGCCGTCATGCGGCCGACGCCCATCTGATCGAGGTGCGCGGTCGACCCGAGGTTGTGCTTCTTCGCCTCGTCGAGCAGCGCGGCCATGATTTCGGGGTCGTGGGCGCCGAGCTTGAGGCCATCGACGCCCTTCTTGGCGGCAAAGCGCACCCACTCGCGCGCCGACTCGGGCGTCTGCGGCCGGGTGCGATCCCAGCCCTCGCCGGTGAACGGCCGGTGGTAGGCGAAGATGCGCGGCGCCACGATCTGGTTCTTCGCGCTCAATTCCCGCTGCGCCAGATCCCAATCCATCGAACCGCAGGGCACGCCGCGTACGGTGGTGACACCAGACGCCAGCCACAGCTTGTAGACGTACTCGGGAACATTGGCCTGGCCGCCGCCACAGTGCACGTGCGCGTCGACGAACCCGGGCATCAGGTACATGCCCGTGCCGTCGAACTCCTTGGTGCCCTTGGCCGGCCGTCGATCGCCGATCGGCACCTTGGGGAAGCCGACGCTGGCCACCTCCTTGATGACACCGCCCTCGACCACGACGTCCATCGGGCCGCGCGGCGGCGCGCCGGTGCCGTCGATGACGGTGATGCCCCGGATGACCATGCGGTCGAACGGGCCTTCGCCTTCGCCGGCCTTCCTGTTGGGCGTCGGCTGCAACTGTTGCGCCGAGAGCGACACGGTGGCGACCACGGCGGCGACACCGAGGCCGAGGCGGGTGACGATGGTCCTGCTGAACATGGCATCCTCCGAACCGGCACATTGTACTCACCTGCCCGCCGAAGCCTCGGCGAAGGCGGGGCGTGCAATCGGCAATCGTCAACTGACGTATCCTCGCTACAGGCGCCCCGCCCGCGGGCTGCCCGGGAAACGGAGCGTCCGATGCGTGTGCGCGTGGTGTGGGTGCTGCTGGCCGGACTGACGGTGTGCGACACGCGGCCAGTTTCCGCCCAGTCGGCCGGCGACGTCGGCGTGACGATGGGCTATCCGGGAGCGCTCGGCGTGGTCTGGCACGTGACGGATGCCTTCGCGCTGCGGCCAGACGTGGGCCTGACGCGCACGACGTCTGATTCGACGACCACCGGGATCCTGGGCGGCGCGCCGCTCTCGTCGACCAACGCGTCGAGGGGCTGGAACTCGACCGTCGGTCTGAGTGCGCTCGTCACGGTGCGCAATATCGAGCGCCTGCGCCTCTACCTCGCGCCGCGCCTGGCCTACTCGCATGCGACGTCCGACAACGAGACCGGGTTTGCCGGTTCACTCTCGGCGTTCACGGCCACCACCAAAGGCGTCATCGCATCGGGCTCGTTCGGTACTCAGTACAACCTGCACGACCGCTTCGCGCTGTTCGGTGAGCTGGGCGTGCAGTACTCGACGCTCACGACGACATCGGACTTCCCGGGCTCGACCACCGAAACCGACAGCACGTCGTACGGCCTGCGCTCGGCCGTCGGCGTCACGTTCTATTTCTAGGACGGGAGCGGCCAGGCCAACGGGCCGCCGCGCAGCCTTCAGTCGGTGCGCAACGCCGTCAGCGGCTCGACCCGCATGGCGCGGCGGGCCGGCACCGCGTTGGCCCCGAGCGCGGCGACGAGCATGACTCCCGTGGCGGCACCCCAGGCCACGGGATCGAGTGGCGAGATGCCGTAGAGCAGCCCGCGCAGCAGGCTGGCAACAGCGGCCGCCAGCCCGGCGCCGAGGGCCAGGCCCACCACCACCAGCGTGAAGCCCTGGCCCATCACCATGGCAAGCACGCCCGACGGCTCGGCACCAAGCGCCATCCGCAGTCCGATCTCCTTCGTGCGCCGCCCCACCGAGAAGGCGACGACGCCATAGAGGCCGATCGCCGCCAGCAACGTGCCGAGACCGCCGAAGGCACCGGCTAGCAGTGCCCCGACTCGCGCCGGCAGGAGCGCGGCCGCCATGTGCGATTCCATCGTGCCGGCATCCATCACGACCAGGCCCGGATCGAGCGCCAGCAATTCACGTCGCATCGACGCAACCAGACCCGAGGCGTCGCCGCTCGTACGGGCGACCAGGAAGTTGTAGCGGCTCGGTCGCTGCGTCGCCGCAAAGTAGACGAACGGCGCCGGCCGCTCCAGCACGCCATGCTGCTTGTGGTCGGCGTTGACGCCAACGACGCGGTAGGTGTGTCCGCTGGTCACACTCGTGATGGTGTGACCGAGGGCCGACTCCCCCGGCCAGAAGCGCGCGGCCATGGTCTGGTTGACGATGGCCACACCGGGAGCGCCGTCGGTGTCGGCGGTGCCGAAGTCGCGGCCCTCGACCAGCCGGGCGCCGAGCGTCGCGAGGTAGCCGGGCGAAACGGCCACGTTCTCGATCGTCTCGCCGCGCTGCCCTTCGACGTAGGTGCGGTTGTCGATCTTCATCTCCTGCTGGCTGAAATTGACGGTGAACGGCAGGGTCGGCGTGACCGTGGCCGCCAGGGCGACCTCGGGCAGCGCCGAGATGCGGGCCAGGGCCGCGCGCCAGAACTCGAGCCCACGCTCCGGCTCGTAGCGCATCATGTCGGTGTCGAAGGCCACCGCGGCCAGCCCGCGCGGATTGAAGCCGACCTCGGCCCGCTCGGAGGCGCCGAGGCTGCGCAGGAGCAGGCCGGCCACGACGAGCAGCACCGCGGTGGGCGCCACCTGGGCCACGACGAGGCCGTCGCCGAGGGCCCAGCGCCGTCCGCCCACCCGCGCCACCGGAGCCTCGCCGCGCAGGTCGCCGACCACGTTCGGCCGCGAGGCCTTGAGCGCCGGCAACAGGCTGGCCAGCAGGCCCGTGACGACCCCCACCGCCAGCGTGAAGCCGAGCACCCGGGCATCGAGCCTGAGGTCGAGAGCGACGTCGACTGGCAACGGCAGCTCGACCGGCAGCAGGCCGCGGATGAGGGCCCAGGCCGAGGCCACGGCGGCCGCCGCGCCGACGACGCCGAGCACGAGGCCCTCGACGAGCAGCTGCTGGATCAGGCGGCCGCGGCTGGCGCCCACCGCGAGCCGCACGCTGATCTCCTTGCGCCGGGCCGTGGCGCGCGCCAGCAGCATGCCGGCGACGTTGGCGCAGGCGATGAGCAGCACGAGGCCGACGATCGCCATCACGCCCGCCGCGCCCACCGAGAGCACGCCGCCTGCCTGCGGCACGAGCAACCGGACATCTTCGCTGGCGACGGCCGACATCCGCGAGTCCTTGTTGGTCTGCGGATAGGCGGTGGCCAGTTGCTGGCTGATGAGCGCGACGTTGGCCTGCGCCTGGGCCGGCGTGGCGCCGTCCTTGAGACGTCCCTTGATGAACATCCAGCGCGCACCGCGGCGTTCGAGCCGGGTCTGTCCCGGGCCCGGCACGTTGTTGGTGATGCCGATCGGGTCCACCTCCTCGGCGTGGGCCATCGTCAGCCAGAGTTCGGGTGTCAGCAGCGGCACGACGCCGGTGAACGACGGCGGGGCCACCCCGGCCACGCTGTAGACGAGGCCCCGCAGCGTGATCGGGCGTCCGACGATGGCCGGGTCGGCGCCGTACTCACGCCGCCACATCCGATCCGACAGCACGACGACGCGTTCGGCGCCGGGCACGTCGTCGGCCGGCGCCAGGAGGCGGCCAAGGGCGGGCTGCACGCCGAGCACCGTGAAGTGGTTGCCGGTCACGATCTGGCCGAGGGCCACGCGCGAACGATCGCCGAGGGCCAGCGGCGCCATCATCGGGCTGTAGCCGGTCATGGCGGCGAAGACCGTGTTCTGGGCCTTGAGGTCGAGGTAGTCGGCATACGACGACGTGGCGACCTCGTCGCCGTGGGTCGTGAAGACGTCGACCATGGTACCAGGGTCGTGGACGGGTAACGGCCGGAAGAGCAGCGCATCCACGAGCGAGAACATCGCCGTGTTCGCACCGACGCCCAGGCCGAGCGACAGCACCGCGACGGCGAAGAACCCGGGACTGCGACGGATCGTCCGCCCGGCGTAGACCAGATCCTTGGTCAGCGATTCGAACATGTCCGTCCTCAGCGGCCTGAATGTCCGTCGTCAGCGGCCTGACCGGGATGCCGGCCTGCCTGAGTCATACGAGTGCCGGCGGCGGAAGTTCGCGGCGGGAGAATGCAGGAGACAGCGGGATAGCGGCAGGGCTACAGCTTGCGGAAGTTCCGGGCGGTGCGCCGCACGGCCGCGTTCGTGACGACCGACGGCAGATGCCTGACGCCGAGTGCGATCGCGCGGTTGACGCGGCCCGTCACGGCCACGGGAGTGCCCGCCATGGCGGCGGCGTAGCCCTGCAGCGCAACGTCGCGGGCGTCGCTCCACATCCACCGCGGCATGGCGCTGACTTGGACGCGCGTGCCGGTCACGTCATGGAACTCCGAGTAGGTGAAGCCTGGGCACACCGCGGTCACGTGCACGCCGTCGGGCACGCATTCGCCAGCGAGCGCCTCGGAGAACTTCACGAGAAACGCCTTCGACGCTGCGTACAGCGTGTGGCCGGGCGCCGCCGGCACGAGCGCGGCGAGCGACGCGATGTTGACGACGCGGCCCCAGTGACGCGCGAGCATGCCCGGCAGCAGGCGATGGGTCAGCTCGGCGACGGCCACGACGAGCACCTGTATGAAGTCGCGTTGCCGGGTCCAGTCGGCGGCACCGTAGCGCCCGGGCACGCCATAGCCGGCGTTGTTCACGAGGACGTCGACGTGCAGGCCGCGCGCCTCGAGCGCGGCCACGAGGTCGGCCGGCGCTGCTGGATCCGCCAGGTCGGCCGCGTGCACCGTGATCGGCACCCCGAAACGGATGCCGAGGTCGACCGCCACGGCCTGCAGCCGGTCGGCGCGGCGCGCCGTGAGCACCAGGCCATAACCGCGCTCGGCCAGCACCTCGGCGAAGGCCTTGCCAATACCGGCCGAGGCGCCGGTCACGAGGGCCGTCCGGCCGGTTCCTTCGCCCGTCACGCCACAAGTATAGGGGGCGGGCGCGACGAGGGGAGCCGCCCACCGCGGTATCATGTGGCGTTCCCTGGGAGGTTCCTCATGTTCGCGAAAGTCGCCGCCATTGCTGTCGCCGCCACGCTGTGCACCGGCTGCATCCGCAGCGCCACGCTCATCAAGGTCAAGGCCGATGGCAGCGGCACGGTCGAACAGACCATGCTCGTGAACCTCGGCCTGATGAAGGGCATGTTCGGCGGGATGGGCGGTCAGCAGACGCCGACGCCGGGCTCGATGAACGAGGCCGACATGCGTCGCACCGCCGAGCGCATGGGCGAGGGCGTGTCGTTCGTGTCGGCCGCGCCAGTCAAGGCCGAAGACGGCTTCGAGGGCTCGAAGGCGATCTTTGCCTTCACCGACGTCACCAAGCTGCGCGTGGATCAGGATCCGAACCTGTCGGGCTCGACCACCGGCGGCTTCTCGACGCCTCCGAAGAACAACAACCCGGTCACCTTCGGCTTCACCAAGGGCGGCGACGGCACCTCCACCCTCACCGTGTCGCTCGACGACAAGCCGGGCGGTGACGCCGCGAAATCCACCGGACCGCAGGGCGGCCCCGACATGAGCAACCCGCAGATGCTCGACATGATGAAGTCGATGTTCAAGGGCTTCAAGATCGCCATCGACGTCGAGGTGGCCGGCAAGATCCTCAAGACCAACGCGGATCACGTGGCCGGTTCGCGCGTCACGCTGCTCGAGATGGATCTCGAGGCCCTGCTCCAGGATGAGGCCAAGCTGAAGGAAGTGCAGAAGGTGCTCGGCCCGGGTGCCTCGGTGAGCGAGCTCAAGCCGTACCTGAAAGACGTCAAGGGCCTCAAGATCAACGACCCGGTCGTGACCATCGCGTTCCGCTGACGACCGCGAGGCGGCTAGGGCAGGCGCGGCGGCTCCGGGAAGCGCGTCTCGGCCTCACGCGCTTCCCGCTTGGTGTTGAAGGCGCTCACGACGAGCGCCAGGCCGAGCATCACGCACGCACCGCCCACGCCGAAAGCGATGCCCGGCTCGCCGCTGGCGAACCCGATGAGCATGAACAAGGCGAGCCCCAGCCCGCACATCAGGATGCCGAGCGTCATCTTGAAGCCGTGGGCCCGCCGCAGCGTCGGGTCACCGAGCACCGGATCGGGCGGGGTCAGACCCCGCTCGATCATCGCCATCCGTTCCTTGTGGCGAAACTCTGCCTGCTTGAAGCCGCGCGTCACGGTCATCCAGAGCAGGACGAATCCGCCGACGATGACGAGCGCCGGCAAAAACAGCATGGCCGTATAGAACCCGTAATCACTCACCGTGGCGTCCTCCGTCTGCGGGCTTAGACTGGCCGCGCCGGGCGGATTGTTTCAGGCCCTGGCTGGTGAAACAATCCGGCCCCGGACCCGAGTCTAATGGCGGTGAGCGCATGCCGGAGGTGGACGAACGAAATCTGGTGGCGCGCTGCCGCCGGGGAGAAGAGGCGGCGTTCCGGGACTTGGTGGACAGGTATTCGCCGATGGTGTTCGCGCTCGCCTCACGCCTCGTGCGCCCGCCCTTGCGAGCGGAAGACATCGCGCAGGACGCGTTCCTGCGCGTCCACCGCGGCCTCCCCCACTTCCGGGGCGCGTCGTCGCTGGCCACGTGGATCTACCGCATCGCCTCGAACGTGGCCTTCGAAGCGCGCGGCAAGGAACGCTTCCAGGACCAGTCGCTCGACGACGACCACGCGGCGCCCGCGCCCGGCGTCGGCGACCCCGCCTTCTCCGATGTAGAACTGCGCGATCGACTCGACAAGGCCATGGCCCGCCTGCCCGAGCACTACCGGGTGCTCGTGCACGGACACTACGTAAAGGGCGTGAAGTACGAAGATCTCGCCGCGACATTCGGCCTACCCATCGGCACGGTGAAGACGCACCTCTTCCGTGCCAAGCGGCTGCTGCGGCAGGCGCTCGAGGGCGATCTGGCATGACCAACTCGTGCGCCAGCATCGATGCCGTCGTCGAGGAAACGGCCAGCGGCGGCAGGCTCGGGCCCGACATGGCCGCGCACCTCGACGGCTGCGCCGCCTGTCAGGCGCGTCTGGCGCTGGCGCGGCGTATCGACCGGGTACTCGCCGACTGGCCGGTTGCCGTGCCGCCTCCGCATTTCGCCGCCCAGGTCGCCAGCCGCGTCCGCCAGGACGCCTGGCGTCACGAGGTGGTGGTCGACTGGGGCTTCAACATCGCGCTCGCTGCGAGCCTCGTCTTCATCGTGGCCGGTGCAGGAAGCTTCCTCTGGCTCCTCGGCGCGGTGGCCGACCCGGCCGAAGTATCCCGCCTGGCCGCCGGGCAGCTCGAGAGCCTCGTCGGGCGCCTGCGAGGCCAGGCGCCGGTCGTCATCACGGCGACGGTACTGCTGGCCACGACGGTGGTCGCGGTGTGGTGGGCCGGGGAACGCCAGCGCTGGTAACATGCGCGCCGTGGCGTCGGCGCCGGAGGCGAAGCCGTTTCTGAAATGGGTGGGCGGCAAGCGCCAGCTCCTGCCGGTATTGCGCACCTACTATCCCGCGGCGGTGAGCGGCTACCACGAGCCGTTTCTCGGGTCTGGGGCGGTGTTCTTCGATCTGTGGTCGAGCGGCCGACTGGCCGGCTGTCCGGTGTGGCTGAGCGACGAGAATCCGGATCTCGTGGGCTGCTTCCTGCGGGTGCGGGACGCGACCGCGGCCGTCATCACCGAGCTCAGTCGCCTGGCCGAGGGTCATGCGCGCGGCGGACGCGAGTTCTACTACGAAGTGCGCGATCAGCACTTCAACCCCCGAAGGGCGGCGTGGGCGGCAGACGGCGGCACGCCAGACGCCTATCCGGTGGATCTGGCCGCGGCCCTCCTCTACCTCAACAAGACAGGCTACAACGGGCTCTTCCGGCTCAACCAGAAGGGCGGCTACAACGTGCCCGCCGGACGTTACGCGCGCCCGCGCATCGTCAATCCCGAACGCCTGCGGGCGGCGGCGGCGGCCCTCGGCGCGCCGGGCGTCTCGATTGCCTGCCGGTCGTTCGATCGGGCGGCCGGCCAGGCGCGGCCCGGAGACTTCGTCTATTTCGATCCCCCGTATGCGCCGCTCGGTCCCACCTCGAACTTCCGCCACTACACAGCCCGCGGATTTTCGGACCAGGACCAGGCCCGCCTTCAAGCGCTGGCCGTGGGACTCGCCGGACGCGGCGTCCACGTCCTGCTCAGCAATTCGAGCGCGGACTCGATCGTGCGGCTCTACGGCGAGGGCGCGGTCCGCTCGGCCGGCCTGCGCATGCGCCGCGTGCCGGCGCGCCGGGCCATCAACACCCGGGCCGACCGCCGAGGGCCTGTGGACGAGCTGGTTGTGAGCAACCTGCTGCCGCTTACCCGCGCACCCGGCCCCATTGGCGGTCGTTTGCCCTAGAGCCTGTTATGTACTTTCGCTTGTACTGGCCGGGGAGATTTGGTACTTGGAGGGATGGCCAAGCGGATCCCTCGTCCTCGATCGACCGGCTATCCCAGCGATGTGACTGATGAGGAGTGGGCG
>JAGNJW010000049.1 GCA_018000455.1 Acidobacteriota bacterium | reverse complement strand
GCCGGATCGCGCATCGAGCAGGACGACCTGCGCCGGAAACCACAGGTGGTGCCAGGCCACGCCGACGACATATCGCTGGCCGCGGGCGCTGAAGACCCCGATCAGCCGTCCGCGGTACTTGGCCGAAAACTCACGTCCCTCCCATGCGCGGGCCTTGCCGTACGCGAACTGCCACACCAGTCGGCCTCGCCGGTCGAAGCTCGCCAGGCGGCCCGTGGTGTTTCCGCGAATGGTTGCGGGCACGTTGACGAGCACCTCCGTGTGCCCGTCGCCGTCCGCGTCTTCGATGATCCAGTCGTCGTGTGTCGGTGGGTTGCCGGTGCTTTCGCCGTCGGCGAACTCGGCGATATCGCGCGTGAAGCAGGTGCGGCCGTCGGCGTCGAGCACGATGAGGCGCGTCCCGTCGAGCCTGGCGCTGGCCGGATCTCCGGCACCGCGCAGCACGAACACGCCCAGGCTTGCGGCGACCACGGCGATGGCCGCCACGACGGCCACGAGCCGGCGCGGCGGGCGCCACGGCGCGCGCACCGCTGGCTCACCCGCATCGCCTGGGACGGTGGCGAGTGTCGAGGCCTCGGGTGTGGATCCGCCGCCGCTCGGTGTTTCGTCGCCACCCGGATCGGCGTCCGCGCGCCACCGATCGAGATCGTCGGCGTACATGTACGGGTGCGACCGTTCGCCGGTGACGAAGCGGTGGATCGGCATGGGCCGCTTCTTGTCCCATCGCTGCGCGGTGCGCACGTCGACCTTCAGGTAGGCGGCGATCTCCTTCCACGACGACAACAGGGTGCGCGATGAGGGGGGAGGTGTGCCCACGAGGCGTGACCGGCGACCGAACCGCCTTGGTACAGCACCACGGCCGAGGCAGCGTCCAGCCGACGCGCGCGCGCGGCGTCGGGGCGGGCCACGCCCGGCTACTCTTCCAGGCGTCTGACGGAACTCTGCCGGTTCGCGACCTTCGCGACTCGCACCCGCCCTGCGCTGCCTGCCGCATCATGCGGCAACACGCGGCAGACGTGCGGCAACATGCGGCACCGATGTGGAGCACGGGCACCCGCGGTGACGTCTGGGCCGCAATTGTCGAGTCGTGTCGGCCGTGACACGCGGCGCACCAGCGGCCCGACCGACAACGCCCGCCCACAGGCGCGCCGATTGCTTCTGCCAGGGTGCCCCGGCGTCGGATCCACGTGTGTCTGCCGGCGCCGCCGCCCTTCTTCGAAGCAGGAGTCGCTGATGAAACTCGTCCTCGTCACATTCGCAGCCGCAAGCCTCTGTCTTGCGACGGCCAGCCAGGCTGAATTGATCACCTTCGAAGGTGATGGCGTGGCGCCGGCGGCGATGCCGAACGCCCCAGGCACTGCGGTGCCGGGCGGTTCGCAGCTCACCGACCAGTACCTGGGTCTGGGCGCGCTGTTCACGTCGGGCGGCGGGTTCGCCGCGGTGGTCGATCACTATCCCGCTGACTACAGCCTCACGCCCACGCCTCCTGCCGTCATCGGCGGCACGGCGGTCGGAGGGACCCTCAGCTACCTCGACGCGATCACGCTCACGTTCGTGAAGCCTGGTGACGCCGGCACGAAGGCGACAACCGGCTCGGTCAGGGTGCTGGGCGATCTCTACCCGTTGAACACCGGGTCGGTGTGGATGAGCGCGTTCGACATCACAGGCGCCTTGCTGGGCACCGTCTCGGCCAACGATTCCGGACCGCTGGGGACGGGGCCCGTGCTCCAGATCACCGCCGCGGGCATCCATCGCGTGACCTTTGGCGGCACGTCAGGGACGGTCGCCTTCGACAACGTCGAGTTCGGCGAGTTGTCGTACACGCCGATCCCCGAACCCGCGAGCCTCACGCTGCTGCTGTGTGGCCTGGCGGGCCTGGGGGCTGCGGCGCGCCGACGCTGAGGCTCCGCCTCTCTCCAGAAGTGCCGGGCTGCGTCACGTGCGTGACGTGGCCCGGCCTCCGTCCGGGTACACCAGGACGTGCGATTCCATTTCCGCCTGTCGGGCCGGGTGGGCACGCCTTGACTTCCGCCGGCGATCTGCCATCTGCTGTGAATGCGCCAAGTGGACTGACCACTTGGCCCATTCCCAGCGGCTGCCGTCCGCGGCCCCCCGGATTCGACCCATGCGCCAGCGTGCACTTCTCGTCCTCCTCAGCCTCCTCGTCGTACGCCCGCCAGCCGCCGCACAGCCGGCCATCGACCCGGGCCTGCTGTTCTCGCTTACGGGCGACACCGGTCTGACCGCCGACTACGCCGCCGGCCGCGACCCGGCACCCAACTTCGCGTCGGGCGTGACGGTCGTGCCCGGTGGAGTGAAGGGCGCCTACCTGCAATGCGCCGACGGACAGTTGCTCTCGTACTGGGCGCCGGGCAACGTCTACGCCCAGCGCGGAACGCTGTCGTTCTTCTGGCGTTCGCGCGATCCGGTGGATGCGACCGAGTTCCCGATCTTCCGCATCGGCTACGCCGACCACTCGAGCTGGGACATGGTGTGGCTGCGCCTCGACTACAACGGCCACGGCTTCGACGCCTTCGTCACCGACGTGAACCTCGGGCGCACGCGCGTGTCGTACACGATGACCGACTTCCCGAAACCCGATCAGTGGACGCACCTGGCCGTGTCGTGGGACGAGACGGTCGGCATCCGCCTGTACGTGAATGGCAAGGAGGTCGCCGCGGCGAAGCCAACGGGGATGTTCGACGCGGGCCTCGATCAGTTCGGGCCCAACCAGCGGCTCGTCGGGCCGACCGGCGTCGAGAGCACCTACAACTTCAGCCGGGGAGGCGATCTCGACGAACTGCGGATCCATGACCGCATGCTCAGCGACGACAACATCGCGTCGCTCGCGCGCGGCGACGGTCTGCGCGGCCTTCCCGGGCTCGAGCGCAGCCTGGCCACGCCTCTGTCGCAGCACGCCTGGGCGTTCCGCCATGGGTGGAACCGCGATGACGACCTGCCGCCGCGGCTCACCGCGGCGTCGACCGTCATCCGGAAGGTCGAGATCCACGACGTGTACGACCTGAAGCGCTGGTGGTGGCGCGGCACCGACGGCATCCGCGAGACGACCTGGCCGGGCGTCTACAACCGCTCGCGGCTGCCCGGCCGCAACGACTACTTCCAATTGCCCGACTGGGATGCGTACTCGTTGTCGGGACAATCGGTCACCTTCATGCTGCCCGACGAGCCATGGAACTACCTCTCGATCTCTGGCGGCGCCTGGGGTGAACTGTCGTGGCTCGACGCCGACGCCATGTCGGCCCGCACGTACTCGACGCTGCTGCAACGGCCGGCCAGACAGGAGAAGACCGTCCACCTGCTCGCCACACCGCTCGGAGCTGGACGGCTGCAGTTCACCAACGTCGAGCAGGAGACACCGATCGGCGAGCTGTCGGCGTACTACATGCACGACGGCAGCGAACCGCAGGGCATCGCGCAACTGCGCTATCGCGTCAGCGGCAGGCGATCGGCCGACGACAATCCCGCGCTGGCGGCGCTGGCGCAGTTCATCGCGCAGCGCCATGTCGCCGGCGAGCGCCAGGTGATGGTCGCGACGCCAGCGGCAGGTCTCGGGCCGGGGGGGCGGGGTGGAAGCCCCGACGAGATCCCGCCGGCGACGACCGCGCAAGCCGGCCTGCCGCTGGTGCACGTGCTGATCCCGTTCAACTATCGCGGCATGAAGACCGAGACGCGTGGCCGCGGGTACGGGTGGCAGAACATGGACGGCGGCCTCGACGGCATCGCCATCGATCTGCCTGCGCTCTCGGTAGCGCCGGTGCGCGGGGGCGTGATCCCGATCAACGTGCAGGTCAAGGATCCGCTGTGGCCAATGCGCAACATGCTCGACGTGTCGTTCGCGGTGACGCCAGGCGAGGCGCGCACGGTCTTCCTCGACACGCGCGATCGCATCCTGCCCAATGACCGGAGCCTGTACCTGACGATCGCCTCGGCCGGCGCCGACTTCGGCCCGGCCGCGCTCGAAGGGATGGAGGTGCGGCTCGTCTTCAAGCCGTACGCCGAGGCGAAGGCCGAACACGTCGCCGATCGACTGACGCAGGTCAGGGACAACTACGCCAACATGGTCGAAGAAGGCGTCAGCTCAGAGCGCCTCAACGCCTACAACCGCTTCTACGCCGACATGACCGACCTGCTGCGCGTCGATCCGCAGAACGACCAAGGGCGGAAGTACTGGTACGACGCGAACAAGGAACAGGCGAAGCCGCCGTTCACGTTGCCGCCGGCGCCAGACGGCGTGCCCGCATGGGCGCACCTGCAGGTCACCGACCTCGCCTACTTCGACCGCTTCGTGCGCTGGTACATCGACCGTCGCCAGATCGAGAACGGCGAGTTCGGCGGCGGATTGTCAGACGACAGCGATCTCACCGACCTGTTCCCCGGCCTGGCGGCCATGGGCGCTCCCCAGGAACCCATCCTCGCGTCGGTGGCGAAGGAACTCGAGGCGACCTTCGACCAGGGCCTCTGGACCAACGGCCTCAACGCGGGGCAGTACGACGAACTCCACAGCTACGAAGACGGCATCAACGTGCTCGGGCAGTCGATGCTGATGAACGCCGGCAGCCCGAAGCTGATCGAGCGCGCGATGGTCACGGCAAAGCGGCTCGGATGGCTGACCGCCGTCAACGCCGCGGGCCACCGCCACGTGCGATCCAACTACTACAGCGGCTCGAAGATGGCCGAGGGCGGCGTGTGGGGCCGATCCACGGCGCGCTCGTACCACGTCTTCCAGCCGGCGTTGCTGCTGGTGCGGTTCAATGGCTCGCCCGAGATCAGGCGCCTGGTGCTCGAGGCCGCCGACGGCCTGCTCGCGCACCGCCGCCAGGCCGCGAACGGCCGCACGACGACCACGCCCAACATCGAGTTCACGACCGATCGCGAGCTGCCCGGCTTCGGCGAGGCGCCGTGGTACATGTTCTGGGCCGCGTATCGCTGGACGGGCGACCAGAAATACCTGCAGCCGTTGCTCGACGGCGGTGCGGCAGGCATCGGCGCCATCAACAGTAACGCGCTCGACATGCTGCAACTGCGCGAGCGCTTCGGCGCCCAGCTTGCGTCGGCGGGCGCGGCCGCACAC
The DNA here is from genome assembly GCA_018000455.1 of Acidobacteriota bacterium. Lineage (GTDB taxonomy): Bacteria > Acidobacteriota > Vicinamibacteria > Vicinamibacterales > UBA2999 > CADEFD01. Next base: position 841 of record JAGNJW010000049.1, on the reverse strand, counting down.
GCCGACAGCACCGCGCGTCACCTCGCGTGGCAGGTCACCGGCGATACCACGCTGCTCGAGCGGATGCATGCCGCGCGCATCGAGGCGCAGGCCGCGCGCGAGTACATCAACACCGAGGGCAGCCTGTGGATCGATCGCGTCGGCGACGGTGGCGGCGCGCCGTTCAGCCATGGTGACCTGCAGCGCGCGCGCCTTGGCGGCGTCCTGCTCCAGCGCACCCGCGTCTACCCCGGCAACATCGTCAGCTGGCAGTTCGGTGCGCCGGCCACCGCAAGGAGCGTGGCCATCCTGGTGCGCGACGCGACGCCGGAGTCGTTCACGGTGGTCGCCTACAACCTCGAGACGTACCCGGTGACGGCGCACATGACGGGCGCCGAGGTCGAGCCAGGCACCTGGGAGGTGACACCGGACGGCCACCAGGGGGGCGCTGCGTCCGAGACACGCGAGTTCGAACGTTCACGCAGGTGGACGCTGACGCTGGCGCCGCGCACCACGACCACCCTGCGGTTCCGCTTGGTGCAGCGCGGCATTTCGTACTGGTCGCGTCCCGATCTCGGGATCGATCCCGGCGACGTGAAGGTGCAGGGCCGGCAGATGACCGTGACGGTGCATAGCGTTGGCGCTGCCGACGCGCCGGCGTCACACGTCGTGCTGCGCGACAGCGCCGGCACCGTGCTCGCCCGCGCGGCCGTGCGCCCGCTGAAGGCGCCCGTTGACCTGAGCCCGAAGACCGCCACGGTCACGCTCCAGTTGCCGGCGGGCACCGCGTGGAGGTCGGGCAGCGTCACCATCGAGATGCGCGGCCGCGTGCCGGAGATCACGCTCGAGAACAACCGCGTGG
>JAGNJW010000026.1 GCA_018000455.1 Acidobacteriota bacterium | reverse complement strand
CCGCTTCCGGCGCCTTGCCCGCGATTACGAGCGCCTCGCCGCGACGCTCGCCGCCTACCACTACTTGGCCTTCGCGTGCCTGATGCTTCCGCACGCCCTGGCGGCGCAACTTCATAACAGGCTCTAGTGGCCGCCTTGCACGGATTCCAACCACCCGGGTGCCGCCCTCTGTCGAACGAGGCCAGGACGGCCGAGAAAAGGGGGAAGGTGATGGACACGCTCACGGTCTATCTTGAGGTCGGCCGTGAGTGGAACACCCATATGTGGGGGCCACACCGCGTTCCGGTCGGCCCCTGGAACCGTGCTACTCTGACAGCAGCTACTGGCCTTGCGAAAGTGGCGGAACTGGCAGACGCGCCGGACTTAGGATCCGGTAGCCGCAAGGCTATGGGGGTTCGAGTCCCCCCTTTCGCACCAGCCTCAGCTCGCCGGCACGAGCGACGGCCAGGCAAGCCAGGCGGCGGCCGCCCCCCCTTCCTTCCTGTCACCACCACACACACTAGATGAAGACAGAACTGGTAGACGTCAACGAGACGCGGCGACAGCTCACGGTGGAGATCCCGGTGGGCGACGTCGAGTCGGCTATCGAGCGCGTGACGCGCGAGTACACCAAGTCGGCCCGGTTGCCGGGCTTCCGGCCCGGCCGCGTGCCACCTGGTGTCGTGCGCCAGCGCTTCCGCGCGCAGATTCTCCACGACGTGGCGCACGACCTCATCCCGCGCACGATCGACGGGGTGCTTTCCGAACAGGGTGTCGAGCCCGTCGATACGCCCGACGTCAAGGATGTCGTGGTCGAAGAAGGCAAACCGCTCTCGTTCACCGCCAGCTTCGATATCGTGCCGGCCTTCGAGGTTGGCGACTTCGGCGATATTCAGCTCACGCGGCCGCCGGTGTCGGTCGACGACGACACCGTGCAGCAGACACTGGAACGCCTGCGCGAGCGCGCCGCGCGCTACGAGCCGGTGGAAGGCGGCGTGGCCGAGGGGCACACGCTGGTCATCGACCTCGAACGCCGCGCCACCAGCGCCGATGGTGTCGCCGCTGCGCCCGACAATCACGAGAAGGTGTCGATCGAAATAGGCGCGCCGGCCAATCCCCCGGGCTTCGACGCCGAAGTCGCGGGCCTCACCGTGGGCGAGTCGCGATCCTTCACCCTCAGCTACCCGGCCGACTACGTCGTGGCCGAGCTGGCCGGCACATCTGTCGGCTATACCGTGCACCTCAAGGAGCTGCGGCGCAAGGTCGTGCCCGAACTCGACGACGAATTCGCCAAGGATCTCGGCGAAGAGCTCGACTCCCTCGAGGCGCTCAGGGCACGCGTGCGCGCCGACCTCGAAGCCGAGGCACGGGATGCGTCGGAGCGCCAGGTGCGGGCCGACCTGCTGAAGCAGCTCGCCAAGCGTCTGCCCTTCCCGGTGCCCGGGGCCCTCATTGATCGTGAAATCGACCGGCGCGTGGAGGACTTCGCCCGGCGGCTCATGTCGCAGCAGATCGACCCGCGCCGGGCCAACATCGACTGGGCTGCCTTCCGCCTGGGCCAGCGCGAGCCAGCCCAGGAATCGGTGGCCTCAGCGCTGGTGCTCGACCAAGTGGCCCGCACAGACAGCCTCACCGTGAGCGACGCCGACCTGGCCCAGGAGCTCGACCGCTACGCGGAGCGCAGCGGGCTGACGCCGGCCGCCGTGAAGGCCCGGCTCGAGCAGGAAGATGGCCTGGGCCGCATGCAGATCGGGCTGCGCCGGGAGATGACGGTGAACGCCGTGCTGGGCCGCGTCCAGGTGGCGGAGTGAAGGGCGCGCATCTGGCGCCGATTGACGATCCGAGGAACGCACAGTGACCGACTCGCGCATGCAGCTCGTCCCGATGGTGGTCGAACAGACCAACCGCGGCGAACGAGCGTACGACATCTTCTCGCGGCTGCTGAAGGACAACATCATCTTCGTCGGCACGCCGATCGATGACACGGTGGCCAACCTCGTCATCGCCCAGATGCTGTTCCTCGAGGCCGAGGATCCCGACAAGGACATCCTGCTCTACATCAACAGCCCGGGCGGCGTCATCACGGCCGGCCTCGCCATCTACGACACCATGCAGTACATCCGCCCCGACGTGCAGACGCTGTGCATCGGTCAGGCGGCATCGATTGCGGCCGTGCTGCTGGCAGCCGGCGCCAAGGGCAAGCGCGCGTCGCTGCCGAGCTCGCGGATCCTCATCCACCAGCCGTGGATGTCAGGCCTCGGCGGCCAGGCCACCGACATCGCGCTGGCGGCCAAGGAGATTCTGCGCCAACGCGAGCGCATCAACGAGATTATGGTGCTGCACACCGGGCAGCCGCTGAAGCGAATCCAGGAAGACACTGAGCGCGACTACATCATGTCGGCGGACGAAGGCAAGGAATACGGAATACTTGACGACGTGATTCGGAAACGGGTGTAACATCGATCGAGAGGCGCCTCCCCAGTCGCCCCTCCTGCCGCGAGCATCCCTTATGGTCAAGAAGAACGGCGAGGGTGAAATCCTGCGCTGCTCGTTCTGTAACAAAGATCAGAACGACGTCAGGAAACTCATCGCCGGCCCCACGGTGTTCATTTGCGATGAGTGCGTTGAAGTCTGCAACGACATCATCGCCGACGACAACCGTGAGAGCCGCAGTGTCCGCTCCACCCTGCCATCTCCGCCCGAGATCAAGAAGTTCCTCGACGAATATGTAATCGGGCAGGAACGCACGAAGAAGAAGCTCGCGGTAGCGGTCTACAACCACTACAAGCGGCTCGAAATCCAGAAGCAGCCGAAGGGCCGCACCGACGTCGAACTGACCAAGTCGAACATCCTGCTCATCGGCCCGACTGGCACCGGCAAGACTCTGCTCGCGCAGACGCTCGCCAAGCTCCTGTCGGTGCCTTTCACGATCGTCGACGCCACCACGCTGACCGAAGCCGGCTACGTCGGCGAAGACGTGGAGAACATCATCCTCAAGCTGCTGCAAGCGGCCGGGGGCGACATCGAGAAATGCCAGCAGGGCATCGTCTACATCGACGAGATCGACAAGATCGGCCGCAAGGACGAGAACCCGTCGATCACCCGCGATGTCTCGGGCGAAGGCGTGCAGCAGGCGCTGCTCAAGATTCTCGAGGGCACGGTGGCCAACGTGCCGCCGCAGGGCGGCCGCAAGCACCCGCACCAGGAGTTCTTCCAGATCGACACGACCAACATCCTGTTCGTCTGCGGCGGCGCGTTCGTCGGCCTCGAGAAGGTCGTGGAACGCCGCCTCGGACGCAAGACGCTGGGCTTCAAGGCCGACGTCAAGAGCCGCAAGCAGCGCGACACCGGCGCCCTGCTGGAGCAGGTGGAACCGCAAGACCTCATCAGGTTCGGGCTGATCCCTGAATTCGTCGGCCGCCTGCCGGTACTCGGCACGCTGCACGAGCTCGACCGGCCGGCCCTGGTGCAGATCCTGACGCAACCGCGCAACGCGATTGCCCGTCAGTACCAGAAGCTGTTCGAGTACGAGAACGTCAAGCTGCGCTTCACCGACGACGCCATGGAAGCCATCGCCGACATGGCGCTCGAACGCAAGATCGGCGCCCGCGGTCTTCGCATGATCATCGAAGACCTCATGCTCGAGTTGATGTACACGCTGCCGGGGCAGAAAAAGGGCCGCGAGTACGTGGTCACCCGCGAGATGGTGCTCACGAAAAACACGGGACTCGAAGTTATCGAGAAGGCTGGTTGATGGACGTCTACGAAACCCTCCCTGTCGTTCCGCTACGCGACGTCGTCGTCTTCCCGCACATGATGATGCCGTTCGTGATCGGACGGCCGTCGTCCATTCGCGCGCTGGAGCATGCGCTGGGCAAAGACAAGCGGATCTTCCTGGCCGCGCAGCACGATGCCGGCACCGACGACCCGCGGCCGGAAGACGTCTTCATGATGGGCTGCGTCGCCAACGTGGTGCAGAGCCTGAAATTGCCTGACGGCAACATCAAGGTGCTCGTCGAGGGCGTCGAGCGGGCGCGCATCATCGAGTGGAAGGAAGACAAGGGTTTCTTCCGGGTGGTGGCCAAGGTGCTGCAGAAGCAGCGCGAGGCCTCCGGCGACGTCGAGCAGACGATGAGTCGCGTGGTGGCGCTGTTCGAACAGTACGTCAAGCTCTCGAACAACCTGCACTACGACGCGATGATCGCGGCCGTGAAGGTCGACGACCCGGGCAAGCTGGCCGACACCATCGCCGCCCACCTGCTGGTCGGTGTCGATGAGAAGCAGAACCTGCTCGAGATCATCTCGCCGCTCGAACGCCTCAATCGCATCGCCGGCATCCTCGATGCCGAGGTCGACAAGCTGCAGGTCGACCGCCGGATCCAGTCGCGCGTGAAGAAGCAGATGGAGAAGGCGCAGAAAGAGTACTACCTGAACGAGAAGATGAAGGCGATCCAGAAGGAACTGGGCCGCAAGGACGAGAAGGGCAACGAGGTCGACGACCTCAAGAAGAAGATCGACCAGGCGCGCATGCCCAAGGACGTGGCCGAGAAGGCCATGCAGGAGCTGAAGCGCCTCGATTCCATGCCGCCGATGTCGGCCGAAGCGACCGTCTCGCGCAACTACCTCGACTGGCTGGTCGCGGTGCCCTGGCACAAGAAGTCCAAGGAGAACCGCGACCTCACGGCGGCCGAGCGGGTGCTGAACGAAGACCACTACGGCCTCGACAAGATCAAGGAGCGCGTGCTCGAGTTCCTGGCCGTGCGGGCGCTGGTCAAGAAGCCGAAGGCCACCATCCTCACGCTGGCGGGCCCCCCTGGCGTGGGCAAGACCTCGCTCGCCAAGTCGGTGGCCAGGGCCATGAACCGCAAGTTCGTCCGCCTGTCGCTCGGCGGCGTGCGGGATGAAGCCGAGATCCGCGGCCACCGCCGCACCTACATCGGCGCTTTCCCCGGCCAGATCATCCAGATGATGAAGAAGGCCGGCACGGTCAACCCCGTCTTCCTGCTCGACGAAGTCGAGAAGATGTCGATGGACTTCCGCGGCGACCCGTCGGCGGCGCTGCTCGAAGTGCTCGACCCCGAGCAGAACACCACCTTCCAGGACCACTACCTGGACGTCGAGTACGACCTCTCGAACGTGATGTTCATCTGCACGGCCAACGTGCTGCACACCATCCCGCAGGCGCTGCGCGACCGCATGGAAGTGCTGCAGCTGGCCGGCTACACCGAGGTCGAGAAGACCGAGATCGCCAAGCGCTATCTCGTGCCGAAAGCGGTCGAGGGCAGCGGCCTGACCGACAAGAACATCACCTTCAGCACCGACGCCATCCAGACGATCATCCAGCGCTATACGCGTGAAGCCGGCGTGCGCAGCCTCGAACGCGAGATCAATTCGGTGTGCCGCAAGGTGGCCCGCAAGGTCGTCACCGACGGCACCGGCACCTTCGAGGAGATCACCCCCGACAAAGTCACGCAGTACCTGGGCGTGCCCCGCTTCCGGCCGAGCCTGGCCGAGGAGCAGAACGAGGTGGGCGTCGCCACCGGACTCGCCTGGACCGAAGTGGGCGGCGAGATTCTGGTCACGGAAGCGACGCTCATGCCCGGCCGTGGCCGCCTCACGCTCACCGGCAAGCTGGGCGACGTGATGCAGGAATCCGCGCAGGCGGCAATGAGCTACATCCGCTCGCGGGCCGAGGAATTCGGCATCCCCAAGGACTTCAATCGCAAGCTCGACGTGCACGTCCACATCCCCGAAGGCGCCATTCCGAAAGACGGGCCGTCGGCCGGCATCACGCTGGCCACCGCCATGATCTCGGCGCTTGCGAAGATCAAGACGCGGCGCGAGGTGGCGATGACCGGCGAGATCACGCTGCGCGGCAAAGTGCTGCCAATCGGCGGCGTGAAGGAAAAGGTGCTGGCGGCCCATCGGGCCGGCGTCACCACCATCCTGCTGCCGAAGGACAACGAGAAAGATCTCGCCGACATCCCGAAGAACGTGCTCGACAACATGAACATGCACCTCGTCTCGACGATGGACGAGGTGCTGAAGCTCGCGCTCGAGGGTCCCATCACCCCGCTGCCGCCGTCGGTCGATGCCGACGTGGCCGGGGCTGAAGGCCCGGACGCGGTTACGCACTGAGGGGCTTGGCACGCGTCGCCGCCGAGTTCGTCACCAGTGCCGCAGGCCCCGGAGGCTTCCCGAAAGAGGAGCTGCCCGAGATCACCTTCGTCGGCCGGTCGAACGTCGGCAAGTCGAGCCTCATCAACGCGCTGGTCCGGTCGCAGGTAGCACGGACGAGCGCGGCCCCAGGAAAGACCCGCCTGGCCAATTTCTACCGGCTGCAGCGGGAGGGGGAGGCGCCGTTTTACCTCGTCGATCTGCCCGGGTACGGATACGCCCGGGGCGGCGACAAGGCGGCGGCCGAGTTCGACGCGCTGGTCGGCGCGTATTTCCATCGTGAAGGTCGTGACGGACTCTCGCCTGTGCGGGGGGCGTTCCTGCTCGTCGACAGCCGGCACCCCGGGCTGATGAGCGATCGCCGCGCCTGGGAATGGCTCGAGGGCCAGGACGCCGAACACGGCGTAGTGGCCGCGAAGGTCGACAAGTTGACGCGGGCAGAGCGCCAACGTCATCTACGTGAGATAGAAGGGCACCATCAAGGCCCGGTGCTGCCGGTGTCGGCGGTATCCGGGGAAGGACTGGACGAACTGTGGAAACTGATAGCAAGCCTGCTCCGGCGGCAACCGCCCCCCCACAACAGGAACAAGGCGTCACGCTCGACCTCTCCACCCTGAAGGAGATGAGCGTGTCGTCCCTCACCAAGGTGGCGAGGGATCTCGACATCCCCGGCGCCACCGGGATGCGCAAGCAGGAGCTCATCTTCGAGATCCTGCGCGCCCGGGCCGAGAAGAGCGGGCTCATCTTCTCGGAAGGTGTGCTGGAGGTGCTGCCCGACGGCTTCGGCTTCCTGCGCGCGCCCGACTACAACTACCTGGCGGGCCCCGACGACATCTACGTGTCGCCGTCGCAGATACGCAAGTTCGACCTGCACACGGGCGACACGGTAGCCGGCCAGATCCGGCCCCCGAAGGAGGGGGAGCGCTACTTCGCGCTGATCAAGGTCGAAGCGGTCAACTTCGAACCTCCCGCTCGCGGCAAAGAGCGCGTCTTCTTCGAGAACCTCACCCCCCTCTACCCTCAGGAGAAGATCAAGCTCGAAGGGGATGCCGAGAACCTCTCGACGCGCGTCATGGACCTGATGACGCCGCTCGGCAAGGGCCAGCGCGGACTGATCGTGGCGCCGCCCCGTACCGGCAAGACGATGCTGCTGCAGGCGATCGCGAATTCGATCACGACCAATCATCCCGAGATTTATCTGATCGTGCTACTCATCGACGAGCGGCCCGAGGAGGTGACCGACATGCAGCGCTCGGTGCGCGGCGAGGTCATCAGCTCGACCTTCGACGAACCGGCGCAGCGGCACGTGCAGGTGGCCGAGATGGTCATCGAGAAGGCCAAGCGCCTGGTCGAGCACAAGAAGGACGTGGTCATCCTGCTCGACTCGGTGACGCGTCTGGCGCGCGCCTACAACACCATCGTGCCGGCCAGCGGCAAGGTGCTCTCGGGCGGTGTCGACAGCAACGCCCTGCAGCGCCCGAAGCGCTTCTTCGGCGCCGCGCGCAACATCGAAGAGGGCGGCTCGCTCACCATCATCGCGACGGCGCTCGTCGACACCGGCTCGCGCATGGACGAGGTAATCTTCGAGGAGTTCAAGGGCACGGGTAACAGCGAAGTGCACCTCGACCGCAAGCTCGCCGACCGCCGCGTCTTCCCCGCCATCGACATCCAGAAGAGTGGCACTCGTAAGGAGGAGCTGCTGATGTCGAAGGAAGACCTCAATCGCGTCTACGTGCTGCGCCGCGTGCTCACGCCCCTCTCGCCGGTGGAAGCGATGGAGCTGCTGCTCAGCAAGATGGGCAAGACCAAGAGCAACAGCGAGTTCCTGAACGCGATGAGCGGCGGTAAGGGCTAGCCGCCTTCCTCCGCGGATACGACGCTGACGGCGGCTCTTTCGAGCCGCCGTTCGCACGTACGGCCCGACCAGCCACGGCGAACTGCCGCCTCTGCAACGCTGCGCGGGCCGGGCAGGCGCCTCACGAGACACCGGGGACGACACCCACGCCGCGACGCGCCGATCGATCGCGCGCCGCGGATGGGGTCGCCACCGGACGGTAGAATCGACTACTTGGCCGCCGCCGAGGTCGCCATCGCCTTGGGCGAGAACTTCACCTTGCCAGCGAACGAGTAGAGCACGGTCGCCACCGACTTCTCGGCTCCAGCCATCCCGTACAGCTTGTCGGTGCCCTCGATGACATAGAACTCGTTCGCCGCATGGGCATTCCCGCCGTAGCCTGCGGCGCCCCCGACGATTGGAATCTTGTTCTTCGGACCCTCGGTGGCGAGGTACGCAGGCCAGGCGCCACCAAGAATCGACTCGTACGCGGGTGGTGTGGAGTAGGGAATCTGGAAGATGTCGTAGGTAGTCATGAGCGCCCGTGCTACATCGGTGTCGTAGCGCATCTTCGACCACGGCATGTCGCCGATCACCTTCATCTCGACGTCCTGATAGCCGTTCTTGTCGAGCTGCGCCCGGATCTTCTTCAGCAGGTCCTCGGAGTTCATGTTCGGGACGTAGCGGATGTTGTGCTTGGAGGTCACCTTGTTGGGCAGGATGGCGCCCGCCCCGCCCGCGTACATGTTGCCACCCCAGATCCCGTCGAGGTTGAATGATGTGCCGTAGCGGCTCATCTTGAGCATCGTGAACGGATCGTCGGAGATGAAGCGGGCGACGCCGAGGTTCTGCGCGGCGATTTTCAAATCGACGGCCTTGGCCGCATTCTTGAGCTTGGCGATCTCCTCCGGCTTGAGCGGCTCGATGTTGTCGTTGAAGCCCGCAATCCTCGCGGTGTTCCCATCATCCGAGATGAGGGAGGACAGCATCTTGATGTGGCGCCAAGCCGGGCTGTCGACCGCGCGCTTGTTCGCCCCGTGGATGTTCGACTGCAACGGCCCGTGGCCCCAGCTGTTGCCGCTCGTCGTCAGCTCGATGTAGAGCAGCCCCTCGGATCCGCCCGACAGTTCGCCGCCGCCGCTGAACCCCTGACTTCCGAAGCGGTACATGGCGTCGGCACCGTTGAAGAGCTCCGGTTGATCTCGGATCAGCTTGCGGTAGCCGATCGACTGCCGCTCCTCGTCGCCCTCGGCCACGACGATCAGGTTCACCGGCAGCTTGCCGTTGACGGCTTTGATGGCCATCATGGCGTTCCACTGGACCATCTGCGGCCCTTTCGAGTTCGTGGCGCCGCGGCCGATCATCGCCTTCTTGAACGGCGGGAACTCGACGATCCGCCCCTCGAAGGGCGGAGCCATCCAGGCGTCAGGCTGCGTGATCGGCATCGTGTCGTACATCCAGTAGATGATCAGCGTCTTCGGTGCCCCCTCGTTGCATCTGGCGTACACAAGGGGATTACCCGCCATGCCATACTCGGTCACACCGGGGTCGTAGACCTTGGTCTCCTGGCAGCCCAGCTGGTCGAAGAACCCCTTCACCATCTCCGCGGATTCCGGGATCCCCTCGCCAGAGTTCGAAATGCTCGGCTGCTGAATCCACTTCCTGAGATTGATGACGTGTTCGTCGATGTGGTCGTCGATGTACTGGTAGACCGCCTTGAGCTCGTCTGGCACCTGCGACGTGTCGGGCTGAATGGTGGTGTCGCCGTTGGGGCGAATCCCGAGCTTTTCGACGGCCGGCGTGGCCTCCTGAGGCTGGCCGGGTCGCGAAGTCTGCGGCCCGGAGCAACCAGTAGTGAGAACGAGTGCGGCGCCAAGTGCTATCAAGAATCGCATCTGCAGCTCCTTATCTGTTCGCCTGGCGCCTCTATGAGCGCCTTTTCCGTACCCAGGTTCACGGCATCCTCAGTGGCCGAACGCGCGCGCGACCTTCGCGGCGCGGCAAGGCTTCCAGCCAGGTCCCTAGCCTTGGAGACCGCTCTGGTCATCCATCTCGAATACCGGTGGGCAGACACCTTGACCGCTTCCCACGTTTTGCGTCGGCCGGGTGCGCAGGATGTGCCCGACGACCGACGGCTCGTCGACGCCGCTGCTGTGACCGCCGACGACGATGATGGCTTGAAGGGCCGCCGGATCCTCTGGGGGTTTACCAGCACCTCCGGAGCCGGCCTATGACCGGCGTCATATCCCCCAGGGGGTGGCGGGGTGAGGCCTCGCGCAGACCCCACTCATGCGGCACAGACGACCGTGGACGTGTGGGTGAAACTGACCAGAGACCCGGGACGACGTTTGAGACCATGGTTACGATCCGAGAGATCGACGGCCAAGGGCGTGTCGTGACCAGACGAAGCCGACTCCGCCACCGGTCGAGCATTCGCGTTGGTGAGCGTAGATGCGAACGGCCGGGAGACAATGCGGCTCAGGAATGAGACGGTGGCGCTAACCTGCGTAGACGATGGGTTCAATCAACGCCGTAATGTTCTTGGCCGGGGTTCTCCTCCTCCTCGGCATCGGGTCGAGCAAGTTCTCGGCGCGGTTGGGGATGCCGGTGCTCGTGCTGTTCCTCGCCGTGGGCATGCTGGCCGGCTCCGAGGGGCTCGGCCGGATCGCGTTCGAGGACTACGGCTTCGCGAACAGCGTCGGGAGCGCCGCGCTCGCGCTCATCCTCTTCGACGGCGGCCTCCGCACGTCCTTGGGCGCCGTACGCTCGGCATGGCGGCCCGCCCTCTCCCTGGCGACCGTGGGGGTCCTCCTCACCTCGGCGTTGACGGGTCTGGCGGCGACGTGGGTGCTGGACGTCCCGCTCCTCCACGGGATGCTCCTCGGTGCCATCGTCGGCTCGACCGACGCGGCGGCGGTGTTCTCCGTCCTCCGTACGAGTGGCGTCGCGCTGCCGGAGCGGTTGGCGGCCACGCTCGAGGTCGAGAGTGGGTCGAACGACCCGATGGCGATCTTCCTCACGCTCGGCCTCATCGGGGCTATCACGGGCACGGCCGGTTCGGCCGTCGCGCTCCTCCTCTTGTTCGTCCTCCAGTTCGGCGTCGGCGCAGCCGCGGGCCTAGGCGTCGGGCGCGTGGCGGCGTGGGCGGTCAACCGCATCAACCTCGACCACCCGGGTCTGTACCCGCTCCTGGCGATGGCCTTCGGGCTGCTGGCCTTCGGGCTCGCCGCTGTGCTGGGGGGAAGCGGGTTCCTGGCCGTTTATCTCGCCGGGATCGTCCTCGGTAACGGCGCCATCGTGTTCCGACGCGGGATCTTCTCCTTCCACGACGCGGCGGCCTGGCTCGGGCAGATCGTCCTGTTCGTGATGCTGGGACTGCTGAGCTTCCCGAGCCGTCTGCTCGACGTCGCGGACGACGGGCTGCTGATCGCCCTGGCGCTGATCTTCGTGGCGCGGCCCTTCGCCGTGGTGGTCTCCGCCCTCCCGTTCGGGTTCCGCCTGCGCGAGCTGACCTTCCTCTCGTGGGTCGGTCTGAAAGGGGCCGTCCCGATCACGCTCGCCACGTTCCCCCTCATGGCCGGCGTGCCAGGAAGCGAGATCCTGTTCAACGCGGTGTTCTTCGTCGTGCTCATCTCCGCGATCACGCAGGGGTGGTCGCTCCCCGTCGTAGCGCGTTGGCTGAAGCTCAGTCGCCCGGCTGACCCGGCGCCGCCGCTCTCCGTCGAGATCAACGCCCTGCGCCACGTGGACGGGGAGATCGTGGACTACACGGTCACGCCGTCGGCGCGCGTGGCCGGCCAACTCCTCCGCGACGTCGCGCTGCCAGACGGGGTCGTCGTCACGCTCGTCGTCCGAGGGGAGGAGGTGATCATGCCGCGCGGCGCGACGGCCCTCCGGCCTGGCGACCACGTCTTCATCGCCATGCGGACCCGGATCAAACCGCTCATCGACCACTTGTTCGACTCCAACGCCGAAGCGCCTTCGCTCATGCCCGGCTTCACGCTCGGCTTCCACGCCGAAAGCACAATCGGACAGCTCCACCGGTTCTTCGGCATCCCCGGGCCCACGTCGTCGGAGGAGCCGGTGGGCTCGCTGTTGGACGCCGGGGAGGAACGCCGACCCGCCCGGTTCGGACCCTTCTTCGTCACTCAAGGCACGGAGCCAGACTATGTGGCACTCACGTACAACGCCGAACGCGACGGTCCCAAGGAGGAGGATGCGAGCCCCTCGGAGCCTCAGGGGCGAATGGAACCCGCCAGCCCGCCACCTTCGTCACGCAGCGACAGCGACCCTGCCTGACCTACGGTTGCCGGGGTTGGACTCCGAGGCGGCAAGGGGCTGGTCGAGACGGGTGGCGCAGTCCATCGCTTTCGCAGTGGCTCGGACACGGCCCGGTATCTGATTCTGCCGGCACCGCGACATGTGGACTTCTCTCGAGCGATTGCGGCGTCGTCGCCAGAGGCGCCGATCGAAGGCGATGTGATCGAGGACGCTGGCCAGGAGTACGGTATCGACTTCAGCGAACCCGCTGCCGGATTCTTCTCAGAGGTGACGAGCGACGTCACGACGATCGAGCGGGTGCCCGATGCCCTCCTGGCGCACGACGCACGGGTTCACGGCGGCACACTGGGCCCTGCCAGCACGCCGGCCGCTCTGCTACTTGTCGCTCACCGGCTCTTTCTTGATCCGCGTCAGCATGCGGTTGAGGGCCACGAGGTCGGAGGCCAGCGCCTTGTCGAGCGCGTCCTGCTCGGCCTTCAGTTCGGCCGCCAGCTCGTCGAAGATCGGTCCGACGTTGCCGGTGGGCCGGCCTTCGCCGGTGACCGCCACCCGCAGCAGTGATGCCAGGCGATTGTTGGTGCGGATCGGGAAGTTGAGCGGATCCTGCCCGCTCTGGTTCTTCACCTGGTAGATCTGCTCCTCGACGGCGCTCAGGTTCCTGACCAGGGTGTCGGCGGCGGCCACCACTTCCTTCGGCGCGCCTTTGGTCTTCTCCGCCGCTTCGGTCTTGATACGCCGGATCTTGACGACCGACAAATTGGCTTCGTTCACCTTGTCGCGGATACGCGAGGCCAGCTCCCACTGGAACAGGAGATCGGCGTCGCTGATATCGCGCAACGGGTGCTTGGTGATGGTGAGCGGCTGCGTCTGGGTGACGCCGTCGGCCGTGAGCTTCACCTGGTAGCGTCCGGGCAGCACCGTCGGCCCGTTCTGGGTGGCACCCCACAGGATCATGCCCGGGAAGCCGACCACGGGGGTCGAGGCCAGGTCCCAGGTGGCGCGGTTCATCCCGGCTGTCATCGGCACGGTGGTCTGCGGTCCGCGCGGACGGTCCTCGTCCTCGCCCTCGCCGTCCTTCTTCGGCGGCTCACCCGTGAAGGCCCGCATCACGGCGCCCTGGCCGTCGAGGATCTCGAGCGTGAGGTTCTTCGGCTGCGCCTTCAGGTAGTAGTCGATGAGCACGCGATCGAGACCACGAATCGCGTCGGGCGGCTGGAAGAGCGTGACGTCGGCGAGCATGCCCGCGAACTGGCGCAGCGTCGTCATGTTGTCCATCACGTAGAAGCTGCGGCCGTGAGTGGCGATCGCGAGCGAGGTGCCAGACACCCACAGGTCGGTCACCGGCACATCAGGCAGGCCGCTGCTGAACTTCTGCCACAGGTCGCCGTCGTTGAACGACACATACACGCCGTGCTGGGTGCCGGCGTAGAGCAGGCCCTTGCGCTCAGGATCCTCGCGCACGGTGTGCACGTAGTCGTTGGCGGGCAGCCCGGTGACGATCTTCGTCCACGTGGCGCCGAAGTCTCTGGTGCGGAAGATGTGGGGCGACTGGTCGCCGAGCAGCATCTTCTTGACCGCCATGTAGGCGGTGCCGTTGTCGAACGCCGAACCATCGAGCTGGCTCACGCGGCCCAGATCGGGCATGGCAGCCGGTGTGACCTTGGCCCAGGCCTTGCCGCCGTCGCGCGTCACCTGCACGACGCCATCGTCGGAACCGGCCCAGATGAGGTTGCCGTCTTTCTTGCCCGGAGCCAGCGAGAACACCGTTGCGTAGATCTCCGGACTGTTCATGTCGTGGGTGATCGGGCCGCCGGAATCCCCCATCGTCTTCGGGTCGTGCCTGGTCAGATCGCCGCTGATCGCTTCCCACGAGTCGCCGCCGTTGGTCGACTTCCACACCCGCTGCGACGTCGTGTAGAGCACGTTGGGGTCGGTGTAGGAGAAGATGATCGGATAGGTCCACTGCCACCGCTCCTTGACGTCCTTCGACGCCTCACCTGAGAAGAAGCGCGGGTAGGCGCCCACTTCCTTCAGCTCCCCGGTGCGCTTGTTGTAGCGCGTCAAGAACGAACCGTTGTTGGTACCGGCGAAGTAGAGATCGGAATCGCTCGGGTGTGGCGCGATGTAGCCGGGCTCGCCGCCGCCGGCCACGTAGGGGGCCACCGGGGGGATGCGGCCGAAGCCGCCGCCCATCTTGGTGTCGCTCGGCACGCAGAGCGTCGTGTTGTCCTGCTGCGAGCCACAGACGTGGAACGGCAGGTGGGCGGTGGTCGCCACGTGGTAGAACTGCGCGGTCGGGAAGTCCTGGTCGCTCCACGTCAGCTGGCGTCCCGCCGTCACGTTGAACGTGATGGCGCCGCCGCCGTCATTGCCATCGATCACGTGGTTGGAATCGTCGGGATCGATCCACAGGTCGTGATGATCGCCGTGCGTGCCCTGGCCGATCGACACCAGCGTCTTGCCGGCGTCGGTCGAACGAAAGAGCGCCGTGTTCTGCATGTAGACGACGTCCTTCTGGTTCGGATCGGCGAAGACGTGCGTGTAGTAGAACGCCCGCTGCCGCACGCTGCGGGCCGCGTTCATCAGCTTCCAGCTGGCGCCGGCGTCATCCGACACGAACAGGCCGCCGTTGTCGTTCTCGACGAGGGCGTAGACGCGGCTGCCATCGGCCCCGGAGACGGCCACGCCGATGCGGCCCACCATGCCGGCCGGCATGCCAGGCGCACGTGTGATCTCGGTCCAGGTGTCACCGCCATCGGTCGACTTGAAGAGGCCGGAGCCCGGACCGCCGCTCGACATCTGATACTCCATGCGGTAGGCCTCCCAGAGCGACGCGTACATCACGTTGGGATTCCTGCGATCGATCGACAGGTCGACGGCGCCAGTCTTGCTGTCGCGGAAGAGCACCTTCTTCCAGCTCGTCCCGCCGTCGGTGCTCTTGAAGACGCCGCGGTCGTCGCTCGGGCCGTGGTAGTTGCCGAAAGCGGCGACGAAGACGACGTTGGGGTTGGTAGGGTGGATACGGATCTTGGAGATCGCTTCCACGTTCTTGAAGCCCACGTGCGCCCACGTCTTGCCGGCGTCGGCCGACTTGTAGACGCCGTCGCCCGGCATGATGTTGCCGCGGATACACGACTCTCCCATGCCGATGAAGATGAGGTCGGGATTCGATTCCGACACCGCCAACGCGCCCACCGACGAGCTCGTGATCTGGCCGTCGGTCACCGGCTTCCAGTTGCTGCCGGCATCGGTGGTCTTCCAGAGGCCGCCGCCGACGGCGCCGAAGTAGGCCTCCAGCGGCCGTCCCTTCACGCCGGCAACGGCAATCGAGCGGCCGCCACGATCGGGACCGATGCTGCGCCACTTGTAGGTGCCGAGCACGGCCTCGGCCGGCGAGGCCGGAGGCGCGGGCGGCGTTTGGGCCGCTGGCGCCGGCGTCTGCGCCCGAAGGGTCAGGGCCGGAACCGTCACGGCGGCGGCCAGCGCCAGCGCGGCCAGGCCGCTGAACGCCGAGGGAAGGAAAAGCGTGCGCGGGGCGCGGGGCATACGTCGGACCTCCGTAAAGATGCGAGTGTAGCAAACGGATCTGTCTTCTGTAGGTCGAACGCGCGTACGCATCTCGATGTAAGGTGTTGTCTCCGAAAAGGGCCCGGGCCGACGCACGCGTCGAAGGCCGGCGCCTCGGGGAGCATCCAGAATGCGTCACACGTTGTTCGCCACGCTCGCAATGGCCGCCTGCGTCGCGGGCGGGGCGTACGCCCAGGAACCCATCGTGGGCCTGCCCTGTGAAGGGTGCGAGGCCGTCTTCCAGGGCTTGCCATCGCCGCTCTCGCCCACGGCGCGGATCGCCGCTATCGGGGAACCCGGCGCGCCGATGACGATCACGGGACGGGTGCTCGGGCCTGACCGCCGTCCGCGCGCCGGCGTCGTGGTCTACGCGTATCAGACCAACGACCAAGGCGTGTATCCACGGCCGTCGCAACCTACCGGCGCGGCCGGCGATCGGC
The DNA here is from genome assembly GCA_018000455.1 of Acidobacteriota bacterium. Lineage (GTDB taxonomy): Bacteria > Acidobacteriota > Vicinamibacteria > Vicinamibacterales > UBA2999 > CADEFD01. The sequence goes on along the minus strand of JAGNJW010000026.1, from coordinate 56,365 downwards.
ATGGCGCGCTGCGCGGGTGGGTTCTGAGCGGACCCGACGGCCGCTACGCGTTCGAGACCATCCGCCCGGGGACGTATCCCAGCCGCGACTTGCCGCAGCACGTGCACATGCACGTCATCGAGCGCGGTTGCGCGACCTACTACATCGACGACGTCATGTTCACCGACGATCCGCTACTCACGCCCGCCGAACGTGGGAAACTCACCGCGGGCCGCGGTGGCGACGGAATCGTCACACCGAAGCGGGTCGACGGCCGCTGGATCGCCACCCGCGACATCACGCTCGGCCTGAACATCCCCGGCCATCCTGGCTGCCAGGCGCCGGCACGCTGAGCCACCGGCGACTCGGCGCCGTCATCGACCGGGCAGGACCGTGCTATCGTGCCGGCGGATGGTCCTCACCAAGCCTGAACTCATCACGATGCTGCAGCAGGACGTCCGCATCTTCCTGCACCTGACTGGCAAGATCGAACCTGGCATGCTCGACTACCGGCCCACGCCCGGACAGCGCAGCACCCTCGAACTGGTGAAGTACCACAGCATGATGGGACCGGCACTGGTCGAGGCCGTGGCGGCCGGCACGTTCGACGAAGCGGCATGGACGGCGGCCGAGCAAGTGGGCGCCGCACGCACCTTCGATGAGGCGCTGGCGGCCATCGCCGGGCACGCCGACTTCTACGCGACGGCGATCGAACGCCTGTCGGACGACGACCTGCGAGCCGAGATCGACATCTTCGGCAAGGCGCCGCGCGGCGTGCAGCTCGTCACGTGGGTGCTCAACGGCTGTGTCGCCTACCGCATGCAGTTGTTCCTGTATCTGAAGGCCTGCGGCCTCTCCGGGCTGAACACGATGAACCTGTGGGGCGGCGTGGACGCCGCGCCGTAAGGTCGACCGCCGGCCGCTCAGTCCGGTTGCTCGAGGTCGCGCCGCAGTTGCCGGATGCGCTCCTGCTCGGCCGCCGAGAGCGGGCCGACGCCGAAGGCGGCCCCGGCGGCGCGGCCGGCGGCCTCGCACATCGCGATGATGCGGTCGATGACCTCACCGCGATCGGACGGGTCGAGGCGGGCGAGACGCGCGGCCATGGCGCGGCGCCCTGCGGCGAAGAACTCTGCAGGCGGGCGCGCCGTCAGCCAGCGGTCGAGCAGGGCGACGCCGGCCGAGGTGCTGCGCTCGTCGGCCACGTATTGCACGCGGAGGGCATGCCGCTCGGCGACGTCGGCCCCGTCGAGCCAGCACACGTCCACCGCCGGGACCCATTCGAGCACCGGCACGGTTTCGGCGCGCACGCCGTGCGCGTGCAGGGTGGCGATGAGCTCGCTCTCCCCGAGGCCAAGGGCGGCGACGAGCGCCGCCACCTCAGCGCCCCGATCGCCGTCACCGCTGGCCGCCCCCACTGCTTCCTCGGACTCGTGACTGTCTCTCACAACGTTCCTCCCGGGCTCGTAGCCGTGCCCCGGAGGATACCTGCCGGCACGGGATTCGGCCCCATAGATGGATCGACGGCCGCAGAGGCTTCCGTCCTGGGCGGCGCCGGGCCTACGCCCAGAGCGTCAGCGGCGGCTCGGTCACCACGCAGCGCAGCAGGTCGCTGCGTGACACGATGCCTTCGAGGACGCCGCTGGTCTCGTCGACCACCGGCAGGGCCGGCAGGTGATACTCGAGCATCACGCGCGCGATACGGCGGACATCGGCGACCGGTTGGACGACGACCACCGGCGTGATCATCACCTGCGCCACGGTACGTTTGAGCGCGTCTCGCACGTGGCCGTCCTCTTCGTTGAGCACCTGCAGCAGGTTGGCGCGAGAGACGAGGCCGACGACGCCACCGTCTGGCAACAGGATCGGCGCCTGGCCGACGCCGCGTCTGGCGAGCGCGCGCCAGGCTGCCACGACGCCGGTATCGGGCGGCAGCGAGAGCACGTTGCGGCTCATCACCTGATAGGCGTAGTAGACCGGCCCACGGTCGAACGTGGACTGCTCGGCCGCCGCGTAGGCGGCGGCGGCCGCCTGATACCGCGGCTCGTCGTGGGACGCGACGAAGGTCGGCAGGACGGTCTCGCCGCCGTCCTGCTCCACCGTGCGCGACGGCTCCGGCGCCAGTACCCGGTGGGCCCGGAGCAACTGGTCCAGCGGCCCGCGAAACACCTCTCCCGTGACCCCACGAACACCGAACATGGCCGCCTCCCGCCGCCTAACCTCTCACGTTCCGCGACGCGGGGCAACGTGGCGGAGCGACAATAGGGCGCCGGTGACGGCATCGGCTCGGAGATCGCGATCTCGTGGGTGCAGCCCAACGGCTCGATCACCTTCGGCTTCTCCCAGGTGATGCTGCCGGGCTTCGTCAAGCCGGTGGCCATCCGCGCCAGTTTGTCGCTGCCGACGCTGAATGGGACGTGGGAAGACAACGCCAACAGCAGCGGGACGTTCGAGTTCAACCCGAACTGCACCGTCGGATGCGGCGGCCCGCGCACGGTGCCGGCGGTATTCGACCAAGCGCCTGCGGTGACCGATACCGCCACCCTCGAGGCCCTCAAGGCCGACATCGAGTCGCTGAAGCAGGCCATCGCGTCGCTGGCCCTGCGCAAAGACGACTGAGGAAATCGGTCGGGGCCGGCTAGCGCCGCCCGTCGTACCAGACGAAGCACTCGTCTGGCCTGGTCAGCGTACGCCCGCCGCTCAATACCGCGCGCAGCATGAAGACCGCCATCTCACGGCCCGAGTAGAGGCGCAGCTTGCGCGCGCTCGTCTGCAGCGGGTGGCGATGCAGGATGCGGATGCCAAGGCGGCGCTGCCGCGCGGCAATCTTGAGGCGACGAAAGAGATCGATCTCCTCGCCGGCGTAGAGCGTCTGATTGAAGCCGCCGGCCCGACGAAACGCCGTGGCGTCAACGAAGATGAAGGACCCGGCCGCCCAGCGCGCAAGGCGGCTCGTCCAGTTCCACGCGCCGACCATCGCGCGCGCCCAGAAGCGCCGGTCGTCCATGGCCACCGTGGCGCCGCCCGCCAGCACGCGGCCGCACGCGATCGTCTCGGCGACGTCCTCGAGGAGCGCGCGCGAGGGCATGGAATCGGCGTCCACGAACAACATCCAGTCGCCGGTCGACGCCGCGGCTGCGCGATTGCGCGCGCGGGCGATCTGGTTCACCGGCTCGAAGACCACCGTGGCGCCGGCAGCGCGCGCGATGTTTGCCGTGCCGTCGGTCGAGTTGTTGTCGCAGACGATGAGCTCGGTGGCCCAGCCGCGGCGCTCGAACGCCGCCATTGCGACGCGCATCGAGGCCAGCGCCTGTGCGAGGCCCACAGCCTCGTTGAACGCCGGCACGAGCACCGAAATCGTCATCTCTGGAGTGTAGGACGCTCGGCGTAGCAGACGTGTCCCACGCGCGCCCTTTACGGGGCGAGCCGGTTGTACTTGCGTAGGGCGTCGCGCAAGGCGTCGTGCGGCAGGCGCTCGACCGTGCGATTGTCGGCGCCAGTCATCGTCTCGGCCGCCACCATCGCGTTGACGATGGCCTCTTCGGTGGCCCATGCCGTGGCGTCGAAGATGGGGCTGATCTCTTCGTTCGACACCATTTGCAGACTGGCCAGCCCGGCCGCCTTGAACGCCTCGGGATTGGCGGTCGAGAAGGCCAGGAAGATGTCGCCCGAGCCGTTCCCGGACAGGCCGCCGGTCCGGGCCATGCCGAGCGTGGCGCGGCGCGCCAGCCGCTTCAACTGGTGCGGCAGGAGCGGCGCGTCGGTCGCGACGACGATGATGATCGAGCCGAGGTCGCCGCGGGCAGGGTCGTCACCGAGCGCGGCCGCCTGGCGGGGCGTCTGGGGGATTTCCTTCCCCACCGGCACACCGGCGATCGTGAGCTGCGAGCGGCGGCCGAAATTGGCCTGCACGAGCACGCCCACCGCGTAGCTCGCCCCGCCCACCGAAACGACCCTCGACGAGGTGCCGATGCCGCCCTTGAAGCCATACGCCACCATGCCGGTGCCGCCCCCCACGTTGCCCTCGGCCACCACGCCACCGGCGGCACCGTCGAGCGCTTCGAAGGCGTGGCGCTCCTTCACGTGGAAGCCGTTGATGTCGTTGAGCATGCCGTCGTAGGTCTCGGCCACGACGGGCAACGACCACCAGTAGCCCGAGGCATCCGGCGGGCCGCTCTTGATACGCCACTGGATCACGGCATCGCGCACGACGCCCACGCTATGTGTGTTGGTGATCATCACCGGGCCCTCGAGGAAGCCTGATTCCTCGAGCCACGTCGTGCCGGTCATCTCGCCGTTGCCGTTCTGGGAGAACCAGCCGGCAAACGACGGCCTGGCCATCGAGTCGCGGCCGCGCGGCAGCACCGCCGTCACGCCGGTGCGCACGGGGCCCTGGCCCACTTTGAGGGCACCCTGGCCGCTGATGATGGTCGAGTGTCCGACGGTCACGCCGGCCACGTCGGTAATCGCGTTCTCCTTGCCCGGTACGCCGTCGAAGGGCACGCCCAAATCGCGCGCCCGCGGCGGACGCTGCCCTGAGAGGGTCGGAGCTATGACGAGGGCGGCAGCCAGAACACAGGCCGTGATGGCGGGCGTCATGAGGCGGGTCATGAGGCCGAGTGTACCCCGGAGGATAGCCCGTACGGACGAACGGCGGGCCGCTAGCGCCGGGACTCGAGGCGAGCGCGGACCGCGTCGAAGGCCGGCGTCGGACCGGTCCACGCGAGCGCGTCGACGGCGTCGAAGACGGCGACGTCGGTGCGCAGCTCGGCCAGCGTGCGGAAGAGCCGCGCCTGGTCGCGGTCGCGCCTGAGGGTCGCGGCGAGCGCGCCGGCACGCGCTACGTCGACCTCCCAGGCCCGGTGGTCGTCGGGAATCCGATCGATGTGACCGAAGCGCGCGAGCACCGTCCGTGCCGATTTCGCCCCCCAGCCGCGCAGGCCCGGGTAGCCGTCGGCCGGGTCGCCCACGAGCGCCAGGTAGTCGGGAATCGACGCCGGCAACACGCCGAACTTCGCGACCACGCCGGCTTCATCGCGCGTCACCTTGCGCACGCGGTCCACCTGCACGATGCGCGTGCCGCGCACGCACTGCGCCAGGTCTTTGTCGGGCGACCAAATGCGCACCGTCTCGACCCGCGAATCGAGTGCGGCCCGGACGGCCGCGGAGGCCAGCGCGTCATCGGCCTCGAACTCGACCATCGCCCAGACCGTGAGGCCGTAGGCCGTGAGTGTCTCCTCGAGGAGCGGGAACTGGGCCCACAAGGCCGGATCGATGCCCTGGCCGGTCTTGTAGCCCGGCCAGAGATCGTTCCTGAACGATTCGATGACATGGTCGGTGGCGACGCCGACGTGGGTCGCGCCGTCCTTGATGAGCGCTTGGAGCGAGTGCAGCACGCCGCGTACCGCGCCCACCTCGGCGCCGTCGCTGGTCGTGACCGACGGCACGGCGTAGAAGTGCCGGAACAGCTCGTAGGTGCCATCGATGAGGTGTACGTCCACGCGCGCCAAGGATACTCCCGGCCGCCGCGGTCCGTCGGCGGCGCGTGCTATAACCAAGGGCGTCGCATGGCCACTACCCGCCGCTCTCCGCGCACGCGTCAGCGTGCCTCGTCACCCACCGGCCGCCGCGTGCAGGTCGGCCTCACGCAGATGGCGTGCGGTCCCAATGCCAACGCCAACCTCACGCGCCAGCTCGCGCTCGCCGGCCGCGCCGTGGCCAATGGCGCCGAGATCATCTGCACGCAGGAGCTCTTCCGCTCGCAGTACTTCTGCCAGTCGGAAGACCACGCCTGCTTCGGTCTGGCCGAAACCATCCCCGGTCCGTCCACCGATGCCTTTCAGCAATTCGCCAGGAAGCACCGCGTCGTCATCGTCGCTTCACTCTTCGAGAAGCGCGCCGCCGGGCTCTACCACAACACGGCGGCCATCATCGACGCCGACGGCTCGCTGCTGGGCATCTACCGCAAGATGCATATTCCAGACGACCCGCTCTTCTACGAGAAGTTCTACTTCGCACCGGGCGACACGGGTTTTCGGGCGTGGAAGACGAAGGTCGGGACGATCGGCGTGCTGATCTGCTGGGACCAGTGGTATCCGGAGGCGGCCCGCCTCACGGCGCTGCAGGGCGCCGAGATCATCTTCTATCCCACCGCCATCGGCTGGCACCCGAAGGAGAAGAAGCAGTACGGCCTGGCCCAGCACGAGTCGTGGGAAGTGATTCAGCGCAGTCACGCCGTGGCCAACGGCTGCTATGTGGCGGTGGCCAACCGCATCGGTCACGAACTGGTGCCGGGACCCGACGGCAAGCCGGTGAGCAAGGACGGCCTCGAGTTCTGGGGCCAGTCGTTCATCGCCTCGCCCGACGGCACCGTCATCAAGCGCGCCAGCACCAGCCGGGAAGAGGTGATGGTGGTCGAGTGCGATCTCGACAAGGTGGAGTTCGCGCGCACGCACTGGCCGTTCCTGCGCGACCGGCGCGTCGACGCGTATGGCGCGATCGTCGAACGCTTCGTCGACGGCACGTCCGGCACGGGCCGGCGATGACCGGCGCGAAGTCGCCACGCCGGGCGACCCGCGCCCGGGTGCTCGCCGGATCGCCGGCCGAGCACGGCTACATCTTCCCGGCCGAGTGGCGACGGCACGCCGGCACCTGGATGAGCTGGCCGCGTCCGGAGGGCATCTCGTTCCCGGGCATCTATCACCGGGCCATCGCCGACGTCGCGCGCGTGGCCGGCGCCATCAGCGACTTCGAGCCCGTCTTCGTGAACGTGCCGAACACGAACTACGAGCGGATCGTGAGGGCGACGCTCAGCGCGGCCGGCGTGCGGATGTCGAGGGTGCGCTTCCACCACATCCCCACCAACGAGTGCTGGGTACGCGACCACGGGCCGGCGTTCGTGCAGCGCACGCGGCGCGGCAAGGTCGAGACGGCGGTCGTCGACTGGGGCTTCAATGCCTGGGGCGGCAAGTACCCGCCGTGGGAGGCCGACGACCGCGTGCCCTCACGCGTGGCAGCGGCCCTCGGCCTGCCGGTCTTCCACGCCGACATCGTCATGGAGGGCGGCGCCATCGACGTGAACGGCGAGGGCACGCTGCTCACGACCACCTCGTGCCTGCTCAACCGGAACCGCAACCCGGACCGCTCGAAGGCCGAGATCGAGGGCTACCTGCGGACCTACTACGGACAGCGACACATCGTGTGGCTGGGCGAGGGCATCGCCGGAGACGATACCGACGGACACGTGGACGACCTGGCCCGCTTCGTCGACGCTCGCACGATCGTCACGTCGATCGAACCCGATCCGGCCGACGCCAACTTCAGGGTGCTCGGTGACAACCGCCGGCGCCTCGCCAGAGCGCGCGACGCCGACGGCCGGCCGTTCACGATCGTCGAACTGCCGATGCCGAAGCCAGTGGTCGTCGAGGGTCAGCGCCTGCCGGCCACCTACGTGAATTTTCTGTTCGTGAACGGCGGGCTGCTCGTCCCGACCTTTGGCGACCGCGTGCGCGACCGCCAGGCGCTGGCGCGGCTCAGCGCCGTGCTGCCTGGGCGGTGTGTGGTGGGCGTCGACTGCCGGGCGCTCATCTGGGGCCTGGGGGCCATCCACTGCCTGACGCAGCAGCAGCCGTGCGGCTGATGCGCCCGGACAGAATGCTTGGCACTCACCGCCGGGCCGTCTAGAGTGAGCGCCATGCAGACCGCGGTCTCGCGTCACGTCGCCGCGGACCTGGCGCTGTCGCGCGCGGCCGGAGCGCCGCTGGTCGACGGCAACGCCGTGCGCCTGCTGCGTGACGGGGCCGAGAACTACCCGGCCTGGCTCGAAGCGATCGCCGGCGCCAAGCGCTTCATCCACTTCGACAGCTACATCGTCCACGACGATCGCACCGGCGGTCTCTTCGCCGACGCGCTCATCGCGCGTGCCCGGGCCGGCGTGGCCGTGCGCGTCCTCTACGACTGGGTGGGGGCGCTCAGCGCAACGCCGCGCGCCTTCTGGTACCGCCTCGAAGACGCGGGAATCGAGGTGCGCGCCTTCAATCGCCCGGTGTTGTGGCGTCCCCTTGCCTGGCTGGCCCGCGACCATCGCAAGATGCTCGCCGTGGACGGCCGGGTGGCCTTCGTGTCGGGCCTCTGTGTCGGCGACCAGTGGACGGGCACGCCGGAGACGCCGGCATGGCGCGACACCGGCGTCGAGATCCGCGGGCCGGCCGTCGCCGATGTCCACGCCGCCTTTGCCGAAATCTGGGAGGCGGCCGGCGCACCCCTCCCCGCCGACGAATGTCCGGCGCGCGACGCTCTGCCGCGCCCGGGTGAAGTGGCGCTCAGGGTCATCGGCAGCACGCCCGCCGCCGCAAGCATGCTGCGGCTCGATGTGCTGGTGGCGGGGATCGCCCGAGAGCGCCTCTGGATCACCGACGCCTATTTCGTCGGCGTGCCCAGCTACGTCCAGACGCTGACGGCCGCAGCGACCGACGGCGTCGACGTGCGCCTGCTCGTGCCCGGCACGAGCGATCTGCCGCTGGTCGGCTCGTTCACGCGCGTCGGTTACCGCGGCCTGCTCGAGGGCGGCGTGCGCGTCTTCGAGTGGAACGGCCCGATGGTCCATGCCAAGTCCGCCGTGGCCGACGGCCTGTGGGCGCGCGTGGGATCGACCAACCTCAACATCCAGAGCTGGCTGGGCAACTGGGAGCTCGACGTCGCCATCGAGGACGCCGGGTTCGCTACGGGCCTGGAGCGGATGTTCGAGCGCGATCTCGAGACGGCCACCGAGGTCGTGCTCGGCGTGCCGCGGCGGCGCGGTCAGCCGGTGCGGCTACCGGCGGACGAGCCGGACGAGCCCGGCGGGGCGGCCGGTACGCGGCGGCCGTGGCTCCGCCGGGGACGGCGTGGCCGGTCCGGCCGCACCGCGGCTGGCGCCCTGCGGCTCGGCAACACAGTGGGGGCCGCCCTGACGGCCCGGCGCAGCCTGCGCGCGGCGGAAGCGCCGACCCTCGCGACCGGCGGTGTGGTGCTCGTGGCGTTCGGCGCCCTGGCGGCGTGGTGGCCGTCGATGGTCGGCTATCCCGTGGCGGTGCTCACGGCCTGGCTGGGGCTGTCGCTGTTCGGGTCTGCTTGGCGCACCCGCGCGGGTCGCCGTTAGCCACACGGGCCGCCAGGGACGGGTGATATACTAGCCCTCTTGTCTCGTCTGCCGGAAAGTGGCCTGGGCCCGTGGCCCCGCCCGGATCCGGCGAAAGGACCGACCGTGAAGCCTGGCATTCATCCCGAGTACCACGAAGTCACCGCGCACTGTGCATGCGGCGCCACCTGGCAGACCCGCTCCACCACCAAGGATGTCCACCTCGACATCTGCAGCAGCTGTCACCCGTTCTTCACGGGCCGTCAGAAGCTGATCGACACCGAAGGCCGTGTGGACCGCTTCAACAAGAAGTACGGCGCGCAGACCGCCGAGGCGCTCAAGGCGGCGGCCAAGGCGAAGAAGGCCGCCAAGGCCAAGACCAACTAGTGGGCGCCGCGGCGGCCTAGCGGTCGTCCGGCTCCTCGGATCGCGGGTGCGCCCGGCGTGCGCCGAATAACAGCCCGACCACGCTGGCGGCCCCGATCCCCACGAGCGCCTTCACCCAGCGGCCGCGCTTGGGCTGCGGTGCTGCCGCAGGGCCCCGCACGATTTCCCGGTAGGCCTCCAGCTCCGGCGGCGGCACGCGCGCCGGACGGGGGCGTAGCCGCCGGTTCTCGGGCACCGGCACCCACCGGCTGACGAAGGTGAACTCGTCCGACGCACACGCCGGACACCGGTACTCGTCGTGCACCTCGTCACAGTCCAGACAGAGCCGCGCCGTACGTAGCTGCATGATCGCAGTGTATCGCGCCCGGCCGGCTCAGGGCCGGCCATCCAGGAAGATCGGCTGCGTCCAGGCGAGCGCACCGTTCGAATCGCGCACCACCACGCGCGCATAGCCCGTGCGGCCCGTCAGCGTGAAGCGCGCCACCGGCCCATCGAGTGTTTGCACCTCGCCGGTCGCATCGATGAGCGACAGCCGGTAGCGTGTGTCGCCGTCGGCACGCACCCGCAGGCTGATGCCGGCCGCGTCCGCCCAGTAGTCTTCGAGATCGACGCCCGTCGAGGCATAGAAGTCGCCCGCCTCGAGCGAGGCAAGCAGCGCGGCCGCATCGAGCCGTGGCGCCCGCACCACCACCCAGCCCTGTCCGGGCTTCGGCGCTCGCGCGTCCCAGGGCCGCTTGAAGTAGTGCGCGTCGTCGACGGCGATGCCGTAGACACGGCGTCCCGCCCGCAGCAGCCGGTCCCACACTTCCTCGACGCCAGGCGCTTCGCGGCCGCCGAGGTTGTTCACGAAGGGATGGCCGTTGAAGATCTCGAGCAGGCGGTAGCGTTCGAGCGCGCCGAGGTCGGCGGCGCTGATGGCCCAGCCGAAGTTCGGGTGATTGACGTGGGCCACGCCCCGGGCCTCGCGAATCGCGTCCACGTTGCGCTGCAACGTGTCGAGCACGCTGGTGCCATGGCGGGGCGTGACGAGCCGCGCCACGTTGAGCCCGTTCACGTGCAGCGGCTTGGTCTCGAAGGCGTCGGTCACCTCTTCACCGGGCACCAGCAGGAACCGCTCCGGCACCGCGAAGGCCGCCGACAGCGCCTCGATGTTCGTGAGCACGTTGTGATCGCTCAGGACGAGGAACTGGTAGCCCTGGTCCCGGTACCAGCGCGTCACCTCCTCGGGGGTGCTGTCGCCGTCGCTCTCGAGCGTGTGGGCGTGCGTGTTGCCTTTGTACCAGTGCCACGACGTCCGATCGGAGGCAGGCTGCGCCTCAGGCACACCAGGGCCGCCCAGAGCCATGACGCACGCCGCCGCTCCCGCCACCGCCACCAGCACCCGTCCTCGCTGCATGCGGCGCATTCTGCCTCATCCAGGCGGCGGGGATGCGCAGGTGTGTCGTCACGTCGAATGCGGGGGAGGCTGCCCGGGACGGGCAGTGATCGGCCAGACATACACACGAAGGCGTCGTACAGACATCGGGCGCGACCGCCCCGAGGGACTGGCCGCGCCCGTATCGGCATTCGGATGTTGTTGTCGTACTCGACGTAGTGGTCGTCCTGCTGGCGCTGTAGGACACGATTGCCTTGAATGGCTACAACGGTTCCACGTCGAAGCGCGGTATGAGGGCTCCCGGAGATTTTCGGACGAGCTTGCGATCGAGACGCGCCAGGCGGCGTTCGGCGCTCGAACGGTGGCGTTCGTCGAGGGGCTCGGCCAGCGCATCCAGAACGAGCGTTCTGGCGGCATCCAGGTCTCCGGCGCGGTGCTCGTGGAAAATCGCCAGTGCCTCGCGGGCCTCGCGGCGCAGGTGCGCGGGCACGCCCCGCGTGGCGAGCAGGGCGCCCCACGAGGTCGCGGCCTCCTCCCGGCGTCCCGCCCGACGTTGCGACAGTGCCAGTCGTCGCAAGGCTTCGGCGCGAAGGGCCGGGTCACCGAGGCCGGCCGCCTGCACCGCGGCGCGCGCGAAACACACCTCCGCCCCGGCCGGATCGTCGAGGCGTTCGTAGACGCGTCCGAGACCGAGACACTCGTGACCGTGTTCGGCCGCCGCCGGTCCGCCAACAACGAGCATCGACGCCCGTGCCGAGACGAGCAGCGTCGAGAGGAGGTCGATGCGATTGTGCTCGAGCACGGCCTCGAGCGGCTCGGCGCGGCCATCGCGCGCGAACTGGAAGAAGCGGGCGGGAATCTCGAAGCCGGGCACGTCGCCGACGCGCTGCAGGCCGCCCAGCCGTTTCTCGAGCACGCCGAGCGAGCAGCCACCGTCGTCAGCCGCCATCAATCCGGCCGCAGTCGGGCGCTCGCGCCAGAAGCGGCGCGCCGGATGGAGCGCGTCGAGATGCGGCAGGTGATGCCACGGCCACGCCAGCCGATTGAAGCTGAAGCGCATCTCGAGCAGGGGCAGGTCGAAGGTACGCCCGTTGAACGTCAGGAAGTGCGTGCGATCGCGCATCCACTCGGCCAGCGCCGAGAGCTGCGCCCGCTCGAACTCGAAGCCCGGCGTGAGGAACTGCCGCACGACGATCGCGTCGTGCTCGATCCGCGCGCAGCCGATGAGAAAGGCTTGGGTACCGGCGCCGCCAGCCAGCCCTGTCGTCTCGAGGTCGAGCGTGCACAGCCCGTCGAGCGGCGGTGGCGCCAGGTCTGACACGAGTGCCATGCCCGTGCCACGCTCCGGCCAGGCACGCCGAAGGGCCGTCAGGCCGTCTTCCGCCCGCCGCAACATGCCGACGATATCGCCCACGCGATGCCGGCCGTGGCGCATGTCGGCGTCGTAGCGCCGATCGACGATGATGCACAGACCATCGGACCGCTCGTCGACGACGCCGCCGAGCACCGCGGCGGCGCCGTGCGCGCGGGCCAGCCGTGTGTCGGGCGTCGACTCGCGCTCCACGGCTTCCGGCATGGCCGCGCCAGACGGCCGAGGCGCGCCGAAGGCATCGGGATGCACGCGCGGCACGGCCGATGGACCGACCACCGCGCGCAGCCGATCGGCGAGCGAGGGCTTCATCAGAAAGGCGCGTCCGCCTCCGCCGAGGCACCGGCGGACAGCTCTGGGTCTTTGCCGAACCGAGCGGCCTCGTTGGTGCGGGTGGCGGGCAGCTCCCCGGTCAGCAAGGTCTGCAGGATCGCCAGTGCCACGGTCTTGGCGCGCGGACCCGTTTCGCCGATCGGGCCGACACACGTCGGACACCCGCGATCGCAGTCGCAGCCGGCGATGAGCTCGCGCGTGCGCGCCAGCAGTGCCGCGTGCATGCCGTGCAGCGGCGCCGAGAAGCCGATGCCGCCTGGGAACGCATCGTAGAGGTAGATGCGGGGCTCGTCGCCCAGGCTCTCGGGGGTGGCGGTGCGTCCGCCGACCGGCTTGGTCTCGCCGTCGGCCTCGTCCCCCTGACCGAACGCCAGGCCCACGTCGCGGCCGTCGCACATGAGCAGCAGTGTCGCCACGTGCTTCATCGCGAAACCGAGGCCGACGACACCGTCGCGCTTGTCGTCTTTCGACCACGGCAGCGCCTGCATCGTCTGGCGCGGCACCGACAGCCAGTAGCCGGTCGTGTGCATCTGCTGCTCGGGGAGGTCGAGCTCGCCCGAGCCGACGTTCTCATTGGTGTAGAACTTGATCTTCTTGAAGCCGACCACCCGCGACGACACGTGCACGTCGCCGTGCGCGGCCACCTGGCCGGCACCCTCCGCGATGTCGAGCACGGTGACCTTCGAGTACGAGATGGCGGTCGTGTAGTAGTCGCACTTCACGTCGCGCACGAAGGCCTTGCGGTTGTCGTAATCGAGGGCCTCGACTTGATAGAGCCGCCCCTCGACGATGTAGATCGCCTTCGGGTGCAGCGTGGTCGGTCCGCTCGTGAAGTCGGTCTCGCCGATCACCTTGGCGCCGGCGCCGATGTCCACGACCACGAAGTTGTCCGAGGTAATCGAGCGCAGGCTGACGGCATCGGCCGGGTAACTCTCGCTCGTCCAGTGCCACTGCGTGTCGTCGCCGGTCTCCTCGTCCCCCGAGCGGTGCACCAGTCCGTTCTCACGCAGGATCAGCAGCACCTCCTGCACGTCGACCGTGCCGAAGGTGTCGGTGCCGCTGAAGGGCAGCTCGAAGGCGGCGCACTTCACGTGGTCGACGAGGATGTGGAGGTTGTCGGGATTGACGAGTGCGTGCTCGGGCGAGGCGTCGAAGAAGTACGACGGATGCTTCACGACGAACTGATCGACCGGTGCGGAACTGGCGACCATGACGGCCGCGGATCGGGCCGAGCGCCGGCCAGCGCGGCCGGCGCGCTGCCAGGTGGCAGCGATCGTGCCCGGGTAGCCGGCCAGGATCGAGACGTCGAGCGCGCCGATGTCGATGCCGAGCTCGAGGGCGTTGGTCGAGACCACGCCGCGCACCACGCCCTCGCGCAGGCCCTTCTCGATTTCGCGGCGGCGCAGCGGCAGGTAGCCGCCGCGATAGCCGCGGATCTGCTCCGCCATCCCCGGCACCGTCTCGAAGTCCTCTTTCAGGTAGGTGGTCAGGATCTCGGTGGCCAGGCGGCTTTGCGCAAACACGATGACCTGCAGGTGGCGGCGCAGGAACTCCCCCGCCACGCGCCGCGCCTCGGCCAGGTACGACCGGCGGATGCCCAGCTCGCGGTTGACCACCGGCGGGTTCACGAACACGATGAACTTCTCGCCGCGCGGCGCGCCGCTCTCGGCAATATGCGAAAACGGTCGCTCGGCGAGCCGTTCGGCCAGCTCGCGCGGATTGGCGATTGTGGCCGAAGAGCAGATGAACTGCGGGTCCGACCCGTAGTGCCGGCAGATGCGCTGCAGGCGCCGCAGCACGTTGCACAGGTGACTGCCGAACACGCCGCGGTAGGCGTGCAGTTCGTCGACGACGACGTACTTCAGGTTCTCGAACAGCTTGGCCCAGCGCGGATGGTGCGGCAGCACGCCGGCGTGCAGCATGTCGGGATTCGTGAGCGCGATGTGGGCCCGCGCGCGGATGGTCTTGCGGGCATCGGCCGGCGTGTCGCCATCGTAGGTATGGACGCCAATCGCCTCGCCGCCCGCCTCAGTGATGAGGGCCGTGAGCTCGTGGAGCTCGGCCATCTGATCCTGCGCCAGCGCCTTGGTCGGGAACAGATACAGGGCGCGCGATGCCGGATCCTTGAGAATCTGGTCCAGCACCGGCAGGTTGTAGCAGAGCGTCTTGCCCGACGCGGTGGGCGTCGTCACGACGATGTGCTCGCCGGCCGCCACCCGCTGATAAGCCTCGGCCTGATGCGAGTAGAGCTGGGTGAGACCGCGCTTCGCGAGGGCGGCGCACAGACGCGGATCGAGCTGGTCGGGAAACGGCGCGAAGGTGGCTTCAACCGGCGCGAGACGACGCACGGCCGTGATGACGCCGTCGGGCGTATCGGCGCGCTCCATCCACGGCCCTGGCGCCAGGTGCTCGAGCGCCCCGCGGAGCGCCTTGTCCTTGCGCTCGACGAGCGACGTGGCAGCGGAGAGCGATGGCGTCTGGTTGGCGGACATGCGCAGATCCGATGAGGCCTGGGCATCGTACTAGGCCCAGCTGGGACGATCAACAGGCGAAAGTGCCGAAACGAGGCTCCGACGCGGGCCGAAGGGCTCACGCCCGCGGGCAGCGGCCGTCAACCGTATTGTGGAACGCTACCCGCCGATCAGTAACGCCTTGGGCTAGGCAGCCTGCGCGGCACCGTCGTGCGCGCGGCGGGGGCATACCGTCGTGGGCCGTCCGGAGCAGGCCGCGCACGCGACAGTCGGACCAACGATGAGGCGGCGCCGAAGTCCGCGTGGGGTGTTCGATGGCATCGTGGGATGCTCATCGACAGCCCGAACCCGGGGCCCCGCGCTTCCGCCGACACTCGCCCCCGAAATCGTTGGTCGGCCTGCGTAGGGCCGGACCGCGGCGGCATGCCCCCGCCGCGCACACGAGTCCTGGCCTATTCATCATCGCCTCCGGAAGACGAACGTGATGACTCCACCCATGCCGGTTGCTCAGCGCGCCAAGGGCTCGACGACCAGGCGCGTCAGGATGTCCACGATCTGCCGGCGGTGATCGCGGCGCTCCTCACTGACGTTCGGCGAGGCCGTCGTCGCAATCACGAGTTCCAGGTCCGGCACGATGAACAGGTACTGCCCGCCGTACCCCCAGGCAAAGCACGTGTCGTGGCCGCCGAAGTGATGCACCCACCAGGCGTAGCCGTAGGCGCGATCGCGCAGCGGGTCGGGCACACCGCCTGGGCCAAGGTCGCGGGCCCATGACGGCAAGTCGCGAGGACGGCCCTCGCACGACTTCCGCACCCACGCCTCCGGCACCACCTGGCGGCCGTTGGCCCGCCCGCGGTTCAGATACAGCTCACCGAAAGCGAGGAGCTGCCGCGGCGTCATCAACATGTCGTTACCGCCGAAATAGATGCCCTGCGGGTCGGTCGGCCAGGGCGGCAGCGTGAAGCCGAGCGGCCGGGCGAGCGTGTCATTGGCAAAGCGCAGGGTGCTCTTGGCCCCGGCCTTCGTGAGGATCGCCGACAGGAGGTGGGTGTTGCCGGTGCTGTAGTCCATCGACGCACCGGGCGCGGCGGCCATCGGCCGCGCCAGCACGTAGTCCACCCAGTTGCGACTCGTGACCCAGGCGCCGTACTGTCGCCCACTCGTACTCTCGATCCCGGGGCGCATGGTCAGCAGGTCTTCGACCGTGATCGTGCGCTTGCGTGGGTCGCGATCTTGGGCCAGTGCCGGAAACCACCGCGCGATCGGTGTGGCGGCGCCAGGAATCAGCCCTTGCTCGATGGCGATGCCCACCAGTGCCGAGACCACACTCTTCGACGCCGACTTGATGTTGGCGAGCCGGTCGGCGCCGGCGCCGTGGTAGTAGCGCTCGAAGACCACCGTGCCGCGGTGACTGACGAGCAGGCTGTGGAGCTTCGGCAGTTCACGCACGGCCGCGTCGAGCGTGTCTGGATCGAAGGCCGCCGGCGCCGTTGCCAGGCCTGCCAGCGCGAGGAACGCCGAGGCGAAGGCGGTGGCCCGGCGCGAGGCCAGCCACCACGTGCCAACGGGCGACCGCCTTCCCGCCCGCGAGCCGCCCGCCACGCGGCTACGCCGCCGCGGCGGTCACCGCCGCCGCCAGGCGCGGGTCGTCGAGCACCCCGGAGAAGTCGGGATCGCGCGACAAGCGCCAGCGGGTGAACGCGGCCAGCTCGGTGAGCGGGCGCGCAAGATGCGTGAGCACGCCTTCGACATCGCCGCGGCCGGCGGCCAGTGCGGCGACGTAGTAGCGCGTGAAGGGATCGTCGGCGCCCGTGGCCAGCCGCCGCTTGAAGGCGTCCTCGGCCTGCCTGGCAAACGTCGCCGCCGTGGCCGCATCCCCCAGCCGGGCATGGGCGGCGGCGAGCTTCTGCTGCACCTCGATGACGGAGCGCTCGCGCAGGGCGTGTTCGGCGTGGATGAGGAAGGTCAGCTCGCGGTGGTACTCGCGAATCGCATCGTGGTAGCGGCCGGCCAGGTAGTGCACGTAGCCGAGACGGGTGTGAGCGCCGACGACGATCAGGCCCTGCGTCCCCGACATCGCCTTCTCTTGCAGGTCCACGGCCGCCTGCGCCGATCGCTCGGCCGCCGCGAGGTCACCGCTCAGGGCCTGGAGCAGCGCCAGCTGCAGGTAGGTGTAGCCGGCCTCGGGCGCCAGGGTGGCCGCGCGCGTGAAGTGGACGATCGCATCGTCGATTCTGGCCCGTCCAAGCCACAGCAACCGTGCGAGCTGGCTGTGACCGAGGGCGCTGTCGTCATCGATCGCCAGCCCGCGGCGGATGGCCGCCTCCGCGGCGTCGGTCTCGCCGGCAGTGGCGAGCACTTGCCCGAGCCGCACGTGCGCGTCGGCCCGTTCGGGCGCCAGCTCGATAGCGCGCTCGAGCAGCGCCCGGCCCCTGGCCAGCGCCTGCGGCTGCGCCAGGAAGGCGCCGCGCATCTGCAGCGCGTTGCCGAGGGCCAGGAGCGCGTCCACGTAGTCGGGCTCGATCGCCAGCGCCTGCTCGAAGAGCGGGATGGCGCGCTGCACCGACTCCTCGGTAGCGAGGCGCAGATTGAGCATCGCCCTGGAGTAGGCCTCGTAGGCGTCGGGGGCGTGTGCGCCGGCGCCAATCGCCCGCTTCTCACTGCGCGCGAGCTCACGCTGCAGCCCCTGGCGCACCAGATCCTCCACCAGCCGATCCTGCACGTCGAAGACGTCGCCGAGCGTGCCGTCGATCTTGGTCGACGACACCGTGCGGCCTTCGTCCACGGCGATGATCTGCGCCGTGACCCGCACGCGTTCGCCCATGCGCTGCACGGCACCGGCCACGACCCACGTGGCTCCCAGCCGCCGGCCCAGCTCGATCGATTGCCGCTCGTCTTCCATGCGGCCGCTCGGGGCGCCAACGCTGCGCTGCACGTCGAAGATCTGCTCGCGGGAGATGCTGCGCAGTCCGCGCACCTTGGAGAAATCGGCCGTCAGTGACTCGGCCATGCCCTGGCCGAGCCAGTCGTCGGCCGGGTGACCGGTGAGATTCGCAAATGCCAGAACAGCCACGGTGCGGCCCGCAGTTTGGACCGGCGCCGCGCGCTGCCCGAACCCCACCGGCGGCAGATGCATGCCCGGACGCCATGTCTGGCGCGTGCCCGAGGTGCGATCGCGGGCGATGCGCTCGCGGGCGTGATGCAAGTCGAGGTACAGCTCGCGCGCGGATTGGTAGCGGAAGGCCGGATCCTTGGCCAGCGCCTTGCGCACGACGGCGTCGACATCGGCCGGCACGCCGTAGTTGAAGCGCGCCAGCGCCTCGGGCTCCTGGTTGAGGATGCGCTCGGCCGTCTCGGCCATCGTCGGGGCGGCAAACGGCGGTTGCCCGGCCAGCATCTCGTAGAGCACGGCGCCAACGGCGAACAGGTCGGTGCGGTGATCGACGTCGGCCCCACGCAGCTGCTCGGGCGCCATGTAGTGCAGCGTGCCGAGCACCATACCGGGCGAGGTCACGCCCATCGTGTGCGCTGAGGCGCCGACGGGCCGGCGCAGGACCTTGGCCAGTCCGAAGTCGAGCACCTTCACCAGCTGCCGCGCCGTGAGCATGATGTTGGCGCTCTTGATGTCGCGATGGATGATGCCGCGCGTGTGCGCGTCGTCGAGCGCATCGGCCACCTGCATGGCGATTTCGAGCGCATCCGACACCTCGAGCAGGCCGCGGGCGATGCGGACCGACAGCAATTCGCCCTCGACGTACTCCATCGCGATGAACAGCGCGTCACTGTGTTCGACGAGATCGTAAGTCACGGCGACGTGCGGCGAGCGCAGCACCGACGCCGCCTGCGCTTCGCGCACGAGCCGCTCGCGCGCTTCGGGATCGGTCGCGGCGGCGGTGGTGAGGAACTTCAGCGCGACCTGGCGGCCCAGCCGCGTGTCTTCGGCGAGGAACACCTCGCCCATGCCGCCAGCGCCAAGCCGGTCGAGCACACGGTAGTGCAGCAGCTGGGAGCCGACGTCCGGCGCAGTCGATGCCATTTCAGTGATTCTACTGAGATGCCGGCCGCCGGCGACGCGGTTCCTCAGGTCCTAGAACGCTCGACTCTGGCAACCGTCGACCACGACCGACGTGCCGCTGACCCAGCTGGCGCGCGCCGAGGCCAGAAAGGCCACGACCTCGCCCACCTCTTCAGCCCGCCCGAAACGGCCGAACGGCAGCTCGGCCTTGATGAAGGCGGTGATGCCCTCCGGGTCGGCCTGCTGCCGCTTGAACCACGAGCCTCCGGGGAACGAAATCGATCCAGGGGCGACGCTGTTGACGCGGATGTTGTCCTTGGCGAGCTGCTGGGCCAGCGACTTCCCGAGGCTGATTTCGGCGGCCTTCACGGCGTTGTAGGTCATGCGGCCGCCGGCCTCGCGGCCGAAGATCGAGGACACGATGATGACGGCGCCGCCCCCGCGCGCGCGCATCGACGGTACGACCAGGCGGGTGGCGCGCACGGCCGGGAAGAGCGTGTGATCGAAGGCTTCCTGCCAGTCGGCGTCGGTCGTGGTCACGATATCGCCGCCACGCGCCAGCGCCACGTTGTTGACGAGCACGTCCACGCCGCCGAAGCGCGCCACGGTCGCCTCGACCACCTCACGGATGCCCCGCTCGGTCGAAAGGTCGGCCGACACGGTCAGCACCTCGGCCGGGGGCACGGCAGCTGTCTTCAGCTCGAGGGCCGCGGCCGCAAGCGCGTCCTGGCCACGGCCCGAGATGCACACGTGGCAGCCTTCGGCCACGAGCGCCCTGGCGCTGGCCAGGCCGAGCCCGCGGCTCGAGCCGGTGATGATAGCTACCTTGCCGGCGAGTTCCAGGTTCATGCGCGGGTCAGACCGGCGGCAGCGAGCCGAGGAAGTCTTCGACGCTGGCCTCGAACGCCTGCCCTTGTTCGAGACTCACGAGATGCCCGGCGCCGGCAATCCGGACGAGCGTGGCATTCGGCAGCGCCGCCACCATCGCCTCGGATTCCGCCGGTGGTGTCAGCTCGTCCTGCTCACCCACGACGACCAGCGTCGGCACGGAGATGGTCGGGAGGAGCCCGAACGAATCCGGACGATCCATCATGCGGACGATGGCATCGCGAATGGCGGCGGGCGATTGCCGCTTGATGAGCAGCCGCACGGTCTCTTCGGCGTCGGGGTTCTGGTCGCGGGTCGTCTGGCCGAGCAGGCGCGGCATCATGTCGCGCGCCACCCCCTGCGGACCATCGTGCTCGAGCACGGTGAGCATTGCCTTGCGGGCCGCCCGGCCTTCGAGCGAGTCGGCCCCGGCGCGGGTGTCGGCCAGGATGAGGGCGCGCACGAGGCCTGGCGCGCGCCGCATCACGGCAAACGCCACGTAGCCGCCAAGCGACAGCCCGCCGAGCACGACCGGCCCGCCCGCCATTTCGCGGATGAGGCCGGCGACGTCCTCAGCATAGTCGTCGATGGTCGGGGCCACGTCTTCGGCGCGTTCGTCGGTCGAGCCGCCGAAGCCGCGCAGGTCGAGTGCGAGCAGGCGCCAGCCCTGAAAGGCGCCGCGGAACTGCGGCTCCCACATCTGCGATCCCAGCGGGAACGCGTGCACGAGCACGAGCACCGGCTTGCCGGTGGCCTCGGGATCGTTGTCGAGGTATGCGAGCGTGCGTGACCCTAGTTGCAGGTACTGACGAACCACGGGCCGATCTTACCGCACCCGCTGCGCACGCGCAGCTGAGGGTGATGCCGCTCATGTTCGCGGCCTACGGCGGCCGCGACGCCACCGTGCGGCTGCTGCTCGAAAAGGGCGCCACGCCGGACCTCGGGGATGCCAGCGGTGCCAGCGCGGTCGACTGGGCCTCACAGGGCGGCCACGAAGGCCGCGCCGCCCTTCTACGCTCCGCGCAGCACCTCGAGCACGGCGGCACCGAGATCGTCGGCCTTGCGGGCGCCAACCCCGTAGATGTGGCGCAGGGCCTCGAGCGTGGTCGGCTTCTGCCGCGCCAGCTCGCGCAGAGTGGTGTCGTGGAAGATCACGTACGGCGGCACCCCGCGCTCGCGCGCCACGGTGAGGCGCAACGCGCGCAACCGTTCGAAGAGCTCGCGGTCGACGCCCTCCCAGGCTTCGGTCTCGACCCTCGACCGGCGCGGGGCGCGCGCCGGGTCCGGACGTCGCTGGCGGGCCAGCGTCAGGTCGGGTGAGGCGCCGCTATCCTTGAGCAGCGCCACCCCGTCGTCGGTGAGCGCGAGCACGGGATACTGATCGTCGGTCTGGCGCAGGAACCCGCGACCGAGCAGCTGATCGATGTAGCCCCGCACGTGGTCCACGGACTGGTCGGCGAGCAGTCCGAACGTGCTGAGCGTGTCGTGGCCGCGCGCGGTGACCTGCTCGGTCGCCGAGCCACGCAGCACGTTGGTCAGGTGCGCCGCGCCGAAACGCTGCCCCAGACGCGCCACGCCCGAGAGGATCTTGCGGGCCAACGTGACCGGATCGGCGACCGACTCGAGCTCATCCAGGCAGAAGTCGCAGGCGCCACAATCGTCCTTTCCGTAGCGTTCGCCGAAGTGCGCGAGCAAGTGCTTGTGGCGGCAGCCGACGCCAGACGCATAGCGCTCGATATCGCGCAACAGCTGCCGCCGCTGGTCGTTCATCTCGCCGCTTCGCTCGAGCATCTGGCGCCACTTGAGGAAGTCGGCGCCAGAGACGATGAGCACGCACTCGGCTTCGAGACCGTCGCGGCCGGCCCGGCCCGATTCCTGCTGGTAGTGCTCGAGCGACTGCGGAGCGCCGGCGTGCACGACGTAGCGCACGTCCGAGCGATCGATTCCCATGCCGAAGGCCACCGTCGCCACGACCAGGTCGGCCTCTTCGTCGAGGAACGCGTCTTGATGGCGATGGCGCTCCTGGTCGGAGAGCCCGGCGTGGTACGGCACGGCCCGCAAGCCCTGGCCCTGGAGCCATGCCGCCAGCTGGTCGACGTCCTTGCGCGACGAACAGTAGATGATGCCAGCTTGGCCAGTGTGCCGCTTGAGCACCTCGAGGATCTGCGCCTTGAGCGTGGCGCGTGGCAACACCCGGTAGGTCAGGTTCGGGCGATCGAACGAACCCACGAGCTCGAGCGGGGCATCGAGGGCGAGCTGGTCGGTGATGTCGCGCCGCACGCGGGCGGTGGCGGTCGCCGTGTACGCATGCAGGCTCACGCCGGGGAAGAAGTCGCGGAGGCGGGCGAGCTGGCGGTACTCGGGCCGGAAATCGTGGCCCCACTGGCTGATGCAGTGCGCTTCGTCGACGGCGATGAAGGCGACCTTGGAGGCGCCGGCCGCCAGGCGGCGCAGGAAGCCCTCGGCGCCGTCACCGACGAGGCGCTCCGGCGACACGTAGAGCAGCTTGATGCGGCCGGCCGCCAGGTCGTTGAGCACCGCGGCCTTCTGTTCGGACGAGAGGGCGCTGTTGTAACAGGCCGCCGCCACCCCGTTGCCAACCAGCGTGTCCACCTGGTCCTTCATCAGCGAGATGAGCGGCGAGACGACCAGGGCCAGGCCATCGGTGACGAGCGCCGGCGCCTGGAAGCAGATGGACTTCCCGGCCCCGGTCGGCATCACGACCAGCGAATCGCGGCGCGCGAGGATGGCATCCATCGCTTCGCGCTGCAGCGGGCGAAACGTCGTGTAGCCCCAGAATCGCTCCAGCACGTCGGCGAGCGGGAGCGCGCCGGGGGTCACGGTCGAGGCGGTGGCGGGGGTGGGCACGAACATCGAGGCAGGCACGAACATGGTGTCACACGGCGTGCTCCGCCCGCTATAATTCGCCGTCACAGCCGTGATGTCCGACATGCGTTGCCGATGGTCGGCTCTTGTCGTCGGCGCCGTGGCGATCGTCGTCGCCGCCAGCGCCATCGTGCGCGCCGACCAGCGCGGCGTCGGGATGGCCGCGCCGGAATTGGCCACTACGCTCGACCGTGCCACCGAGCGCGTGCAGGACTTCTTCACCCGCGCACAGAGCCTCGTCTGCACCGAAACCGTGCACGTCCAGCCCCTCAGTTACGGGCTGAGCGGCGAGGGCTTCGGGCGCACCGTCGAATCCGAGCTCCGTCTCTCGTGGACGCCCGGGGAGGACGGCGAAGGCGCCACCGAAGCGCAAGCCCTGCGCCAGGTGGTCAAGGTCAACGGACACAAGCCGCGCGCGAGGGATCGCAACAACTGCACGACGCCGGAGCAGCACGACACCGAGACCCAGGTGCTGTCGATGCTGCTGCCGGGCGAGCGCGACGGCTACACCTGGACGCTCGCCGGCGAGGGCAAGGTCGACGGCCGACCGGCCGTCCTGGTCGACTTCCGCGAGAAGGCCGGCATCACGGTGGACGTGCGCGTGGTCGAGAACAACGACGACTGCATCAGCTACGACATCAACGGTGGCCTGCGCGGGCGCGTGTGGCTCGACGCCCAGTCGTTCGACGTCCTCAGGATGGACCATCGCCTCGGCGGCCAGGTCGAAGTGCCGATGCCGCGCGAGATCCGGCGCCGTCACGGCGTCAGCCCGGCATGGACGGTTGAGCGTCTCGAGACCACGTATCGCTTCAAGCGCATGCGCTTCGCTGACCCGGAGGAGACGCTCGTGCTGCCGGTGTCCTCCACCTCGCTCAGAATCACTCACGGTGCCGGCACGCCCCGGACCCGCGTGACGACGCAGTACAGGCAGTACCGTCGCTTCCTGACCGGCGGCCGCGTCGTGCCAGGCGACGCCCCGCCGTAGGCGGCGCTCCCGCCGCGACGGGCGGCCGGTGTCGGCATTCCGACGCTCAAGCTCGGTGCTACTGCGCCGATTCCTGGTCTGGAAAGCAGTGACCAGACCTATGGCCAGTCCTCAGCCGCAGGCACCACCCGACTCCCACGTTGACTCGCTCGCCGGCGCGCCAGCTGCCCAGCCCTCGGCGCCCCCGACGGTGGGCGCCCAGATCGCCAGCGTGCTGGTCGACACCGGCGTCATCACGGCCGCCCAGGTGGCCTTGGCCTCGCGCATCCACGGCAAGGTCGCGGCCTCACGCACCCTGTCGTCGGTGCTCATCGAGCTCAAGCTCGTGACCGACGCCGACATCCGCACGGCCCTCAGGTCGGGTCGGATCGCCGCGCCGGTCGGCGACGTGTTGGTCGAGCTGGGCCAGCTCGAGCCACACGAGCTGCAGCTCGCGCTCGCCCAGCAGCGCCAGCACCCGAACACGCCAATCGAAGAAGTATTCGTCGACAACAATTTCGCCAACGCCGGTGACGTCGTCGCGGTGCAGGCCGATCTGCTGAATCTGACGCCCGTACTCGCCGATACCGTAGCCTTCGAGCTGCCGCTGCTGAAGCGGGGTCAGATGGCCGTCTGCAGGGCGCATGCCTTCGTCGCGATCCGCCGCGAAGGCGGCCGGGTACTGGTCGTCTTCGCCGAACCGACGAACCAGCAACACCTCGACATCGCGCGGCAGTTCTGGGGCGCGGACCTCGTCGTCGGCGTCGGCGCCCGCAAGAGCGTGATGTCGGCGATCGCGCGAGTCGAGAGGGAGCTGGCCGCCAACCTGACTGCGACGCCGCAGGCGTCCGACGGCGGCGGCGCGGTGGCGCTCGTGAACGCCGTTCTCGATCACGCACTGGCCCAGCGGGTCAGCGATGTCCACTTGGAGCCGGGCCGCGAGTACCTGCGGATCCGTTTCCGCCAGGACGGCGTGATGGTCCTTCACGAGGACGTGCCCAACGAGAAGGCCGTGGCGATGATCGGGCGCATCAAGGTCATGGCGGGCGCCGACATCGCCGAGCGCCGACGGCACCAGGACGGGCGCATCCAGTACGAGACCCCGCGCGGCACGGTCGATATTCGTGTGTCGATCTACGCGACCATCCACGGCGAGAACGTGGTGATGCGGCTACTCAACAACCGCGACACCCTGTTGACGATTCGCGACATCGGCATGTCGCCGCGCATGCTCGAGGCCCTGCAGCGCGACGCGCTCGACGCGCCGAGCGGTGTCGTGATGGTGACCGGACCCACCGGCTCCGGCAAGACCACCACGCTCTATTCCGCGGTCAACTACCTCAACGACGCCAACACCAGCATCATCACCGCCGAGGATCCCGTCGAGTACATGATCGACGGCATCTCGCAGTGTTCGATCAATCCGAAGATCAACGTCTCGTACGCCGAAACGCTCAAGCACATCGTGCGGCAGGACCCCGACGTCATCGTCATCGGCGAAATCCGCGACCAGTTCTCCGCCGAAGTCGCCATCAACGCAGCGCTCACCGGCCACAAGGTGCTGACGACGTTCCACACCGAGGACTCGATCGGCGGCCTCATTCGCCTGCTGAACATGAACATCGAGGCGTTCCTCATCTCCTCGACGGTGGTCAGCGTCGTCGCCCAGCGCCTGGTGCGCCGTGTCTGCTCGAAGTGCGCCGAGGCCCACGTGCTCACGCCCGTCGAACTCGCCCGCTTGGGCTACCAGCCGACCGAGGCGTCCGGCCTCACCTTCGCGCGCGGCCGCGGCTGCACGGCGTGCCGCCACATCGGCTACAAGGGTCGTGTGGCCGTGTTCGAAATCCTGGTCTTGAACGAGCTGGTGCGCGACGCGCTCCTGTCGCGCAAGACGGCCTACGAGATCCGCCGCGTGTGCGTCGAAGCCAGCGGCCTGGTCACCCTGCTCGAAGACGGCATCGCGAAGGCTGCCGCCGGGCTGACGAGTTACGAAGAGCTCATCCGGCAGGTGCCGCGCCTGTCACGGCCGCGCCCGCTCGGTGAGCTCCAACGGCTGCTGGGAGTACACGCATGAGCACGGAACGTTCTCTTCTCGAACAGGCACTCGCGTTCGCCGACGAACGCCAGATCACCCTGCCGGTCTTCAGCGACGTCGCCGTCAAGATTCAGAAGGCGTCGCATGAGGAACGCTACGACATCGGCGACGTGGAGCGGTCCATCGAGTCGGATGGCGCACTCGTCGCCGAAGTGCTGCGGGCGGCCAACTCCGCCTTCTTCGGCGGGCTGTCGGAAGTCTCGAGCATCCGCACGGCGGTGCTGCGGCTCGGCCTCCAGCGCGTCGCCAATCTGGTGTTCCTCGCGACGGAAAAGAGCCGTTACACGGCCCATCAACCAGAGATCGCAGACCTGATGCGCGAGCTCTGGCACCACGCCTCGGCCTGCGCGCTCGCCGCCGAATGGATTGCCCGCAAGGTGCGTTTTCCGCAGCATGGCGAGACGGTGTTCATCGGGGCCCTCGTGCACGACATCGGCAAGCTGTTCCTGCTGCGCGTGCTCGACGAGATGGCGCGCGAGCCACAGTACGCGGACGCCGTCTCGACCGCGCTCGTCCGCGAGATGCTCGACAACGCGCACACCGAGGTGGGACACCGGCTACTCGTCTCGTGGCACCTGCCGGCGGTGTTCCAGACGATCGTGCGCGATCACCACGTTGAGATTCCCGATCCAGGGAATATTCCGTTGCACATCGTGCGGCTCGCCAACCTGGCGTGCAACAAGGTGGGCGTCGGCCTGCGCCCGCAGCCCGAAATCGTGCTGAGCGCCGTGCGCGAGGCGGCCACGTTGGGCATGTCGGAAATCGCCTGCGCGG
The DNA here is from genome assembly GCA_018000455.1 of Acidobacteriota bacterium. Lineage (GTDB taxonomy): Bacteria > Acidobacteriota > Vicinamibacteria > Vicinamibacterales > UBA2999 > CADEFD01. The sequence continues at coordinate 29,735 of JAGNJW010000026.1, read as the reverse complement.
AACTCGAGATCATTCTCGAAGACGTGAAGGCCCAGACCACCACCGCGGCCCTCGCCGTCGGGTGATGCCGGCAGCGGTCGATGCCGAACGCGCCGGGGGGCGGGGAGGCAGAACACGGCCGGCATCATTCGTCGTCGGGGGCCGCGAGCATGGGCGTCGTCCGCCGCACGCCCGGTTCCGCCTGGAGCAGTCGACCGTCACGACCCGAGCCGCTGGCGAGCCATGGACCCGCGATGTTCCAGTGCATCGGCCCGTGGTACCGTTGGCACCGTCCAGCGGACGCATACTCGTAGCTCTCGGCGTCCTTGGAGTCGTAGATTGGTGCCGAGGGCAGCAGCAGGTGCGCCAGTTCGTGCGCTGCAGACCGGCCGACGCCGCGACCGATGGCCGCGGCGATCACCTCGAGGCTGGCTCCCGCCGGCGCACAGCTGAGGGCGGCGTTGGCCAGCAACGGGCAGTTCACCGCGCCGTGTCCCCCGAAGCCGCTGAACGCCCGCGCGAGTTCCGAGACACGCTCAGGCGCGGCCATCTGGTGCAGCACACGGTAGACCGCTCCAGCGTCGCTAGCGCCGCCCCGCGGCGATAGGCGCGCGAATCGCGCGGCCGGGCCGGGCCGCGGTCACGTTGCCGCCATCTACCACGATCTGGCCGCCCACGATCACGTACGGGATGCCCGCCGATGGGAGTGTGGCGTCTTCATAGGTCGCCCGATCGATCACGGTCGCCGGATCGAACACCGTGAGGTCGGCATCGGCGCCCACCTTGAGGCGGCCCTTGTTCGCCATCGCCGGCGTTCGCCGCTCGAGGCGATGGGCCGGATCGAGCGTCATGCGGCGCACCGCGTCCACGAGCGGCACCACCTTGTCCTCGCGGACATATTTGCCCAGCACCTTCGCAAACGTGCCCGAGGTGCGCGGGTGCCCACGGCCGTTCTCGATGAATCCGTCGCTGGCGATCATCACGAGCGGGCTGGCGATGGCGGCACGTGTTTGATCTTCCGATCGCCCGTGGATGATCACTGTCCCGCCGGCCGCGCGGGCCTGACCGAAGGTGGCGCGAGTGAGGCGCTCGCCGGTTGACACGAGCTGGTGCGAGCCGAAGCGGTCGTCCGGCCAGGTCTGCCAATCGTCGAACAGCGCCGACTGGATCTCCGTCATGCCGGCGCCGTAGGGATACGCTTCGGTCGTCACATCCTGTCCGCCATCACGCGCGGCCTGGATGGCAGTCAGAAACGCGTCGAGCTGGGCGTCGGCGGACGAGTTGACGTGGACGATATGCAGGGGAGCGCGAGCGGCGCTGGCCGCCGCGATGGTTTCCTGCAATCCCTGGAGCCCGCCGCGCATGTGGATGTGGGCCGAGACCCCGCCCTCGGCCGCGACCCGGAACATGCGCTCGATCTCCGACATGGGCGCGCCTGGCGTGTAGGCACTGCCGAATCCCATGGCGACCGCTCCCTGCGCCAGCCCCTCGCGCAGGATCACTTCCATGGCCGCCATTTGTGCGTCGGTGGCCGTCCCGCTTCCACCGACCCCGGCAGGCAGCAGGCCTGTGCCGGGATCGCCGAGGACCTTCATTCGCGCCGGAATGTGTCCCACCGACACGCCGTAGTTCACGATCTGGCCGGCCTCGCGCGCGCCGTACCAGGCCGCGACGTCGCCCGTGCCTACCTCGAGTTCAAACGCCGAGGTCACGCCGTCGCGCACCATCATGCGATACGACTCGTCCTGCTGACCGTGCTCGTGAAGGTCGATGAACCCGGGCGACACGACGTGGCCAGAGGCGTCGATCACGCGGCCGCCCGTCAGCGGTGTCTCCGACAGGACCTCAATCTTCCCGCCCCGGATCCCGATGTGGCGCACGGCGTCGAGCCCAGATTCGGGATCCAACACGCGTCCGTTGGCGACCACGAGATCGTAGGGCGGCGCCTGTTCACGCGCGCACGCCGCGAGGGTGACACAGATGATAGCGATGGTCAGGGCTTGGAGGCGGATCATGAGCGCCGACGGTAACACAGACAGCTCACGCCGGCGGCCAGCTGCGCTGCCAATTACCGTGCAGGTCCCCTTGACACGCTGACCGAGGGGGCGCACGCTGCGCGAATTCCACTGCCGCTCGGGTCGTCCGGCAGGTCACGCCCCACTCGGGAATGCCGCCGTCAACCCGTCAGGAGGACGATATGCAGGTACCACGACGAGGCCGATGGATCGCACGCACGAGGACCGTCACCTGCCTCGCCGTGCTCACGGCCGCTGCTCTCCTCTCCGAGACCGCGCCGCTCGCGTTCAATTACGTCATCGACAGCAACGGCACCTACTGGGGCATCCAGGACGACGGCTCGCCGCGCGTCGACACCGGCAGTATTCGCGCCACACAGATCGCGCCCGGCGGGCAGACCGGCGCCTACAGCACGTCGATCAACGGCTTCGGCGGCATACGGGTGCTCGTCGAGACTCCTCGCGAGCCGTATCTGAATGGTGAGCTCATGCGGGGCTTCGGCCTCGAGTTCGACGGCGTGAACCGCTTCCATTCGACGCAGTCGGTCGACATGGCGGGCGTCACGGTCTCGCGCACCGTCTATGTCAACACCGACGCCAACTGGGGCCGTTGGCTGGACACCTTCACCAACACCACCAAACGTCCGATCACCATCCGGGTGGCCTTCGGCGGCCAGTCGGGCCAGGGCACGGCCGGCCCGAACTCGAGCGAGATCGTCGCCACCTCGAGCGGCGACACCGTCGTCACGCCCGAGGATGCGTGGGTCGAGTACGCCACTCCGCTCGCCGGGCCGACGCTCGTCGGCGGTCCGCAGGTCACCGTGCTCGGCACGCCGCGCCCCTTCAAGGGCGCGATGTCGTTTGCGGGCAACTGGCTGCACGACACATTCGAAACGCCGCTTGCCTACTCGGGGCACGAGCGTAACTTCCAGGCCTACGTGAACACCATCACGCTGCCGCCGCGGACCAGCCGGTCGCTGCTGCACTTCGTGGTGCTCGGTCAGCGAGTTGACGAGGCGACCTCGGCGGCCGAGCGCGCGGCCGTCGAAGCCACGGCGACGGCCCTCGCGATGTCTCCGCCCATCGACGACCTTTCGGCGGCCGAAATCTGCTCGGTGGCGAACTTCGATCTCGAGGCGCTGTCGGCCCCCGAACTACGTCGCTCGTCCTGCCATCGGCGACGAACCGTGACCGTCGACCAGCCGCGAGTACCCCGGCGACACGGGGAGCACACGGCGGTCAAATACGACGTCGTCGAGAAGACCATCGCCCAGCTACAGGCCGATATGGAGCGGCGCATCGTGACCTCGCAGGGGATCACGCGCGCCTATCTCGATCGGATCGACTACTACGACCGCGGCCCGCTCGGATTCCACGCCTACGAGATCGTGGCCAACGACGCCATGGCCCAGGCCAGAGCCGCCGACAAAGCCCGCCGCAGCGGCGCGTCTGGTCCGCTGCTCGGCATCCCGATCATCATCAAGAACAACTACGACACCTTCGACATGGCCACGACCAATGGCAGCTTCACGTTCGAGGGGTTTCAGCCGGCCCACGACGCCTTCCAGGTGGCGCGGCTACGCGAGGCAGGCGCGGTCATCATCGGCAAGGGTGCGCTCGAAGAGTACGCCACGTTCGGCCACTGGTCGAACGACGCCTGGGGACAGGTGTGGAGCGTGTTCAACCCGTCGCGGTCGCCGCTGGCATCGAGCGGCGGCTCGGCAAGCGCCGTCGCCGGCAGCTTCGCGGCGGCGGGCATGGGGTCGCAGACCGGTGACTCGCTCTACGCGCCCGCCAGCGCCCAGAGTCTCGTGACGCTGCGCGGCACCGATGGCCTCGGGAGCGGCACCGGCATCCAGCCGCTCGTGTGGATGGTCGACTTCGGCGGCGCCCTCACGCGCACGGTGTCCGACCTCGCCGACATCCTGAACGTCGTCACCGGCATCGACCCCGACGACCCGGCCACCGGCGCCAGGCCGCCCGGCGCAGTGCCCGGCGACTGGCGGTCGGTGCTGGACCTCGAGGCCCTGCGGGGCAAGCGGATCGGCTTCGTCGATGCCGCCTGGGCCGACGTCTTCGGTTCGCCCACGCCGCCCTTCGACACCAACGGCACGATTGACGCGATGAGGAACGCCCTTCGGCACCTCGAAGAGGCGGGCGCTACCATCGTGCCGATGGGGCAATTGGCGACGCCTCCGACGCCTGACGCCCCGCCGGCGCCGGCGCAGCCGATTGCGGCCGCGCGCGTCCGCGCGGAAGGCTGGCGGCAGTACATCGACAGCCATCCGGAGCTGGCCGAGCAGGGCTTCTCGATCTTCACGGAGGTGGACGTTGACTGCTCGCAGCAGAAGGTGATCTACACCCGTTTCGATCCGAGCACCTGTGCGGCCGAGCTGCCGCGGCTGACGGCGGACGAGATCCAGCAGATGCGCGACTACCGCCAGATCATCCGGCCGGCGGGCGTGAAGCAGTGGATGGATGACGCCGTCGTCGACGCCGTCGTCTACCCGGGCCTGCTGAGCGACACGAGCCTCAACGACGGCGGCGGCGGCTTCGGCAAGGCCGCGTTCGGCCGGCGCGACACGCCGAGCGCCGGCAACGGCGTGCCGACGATCGCGATGCCGGCCGGCATGAACGACCGCGGCCAGCCGGTCAACATCCAGCTCATGGGACGGGCGTGGGACGACGCGCGGCTGGTCGCGTTCGCCTACGCGTTCGAACACTACGCGACGCTGGCCGGTAACGGACACCAGATCCAGCGCACCGCGCCGGCCTTGCCGCGCGACCGGGGAAAGGGGCGTGACGACGACAAGCACGACAAGGACGATGATCGCGATCGCAAGCAGTAACGCGTCCCGCGTATCGTTCCCAGCCCGCAGGTCGCGCTAGGGCCGCCTGAAACGACAACGGGCGGGACGGATTGCTCCACCCCGCCCGCGCTGTGAGAGTCAGTCGTGAGAGTCGGTGCCAGGCCCCTGGCACTTCATGCTGCCGTGAGGCATCGGGGTCAGGCCCCCGGTGATTCGGGCTGGGGCCAGACCCCCTAGGCGCAGCCGCTCGTCGTGCCGCAGTTGCTGCACTTGTAGCAGGCGCCGCTTCGCACCATGATCGAGCCGCAGGTACTGCACGGCGGCGCGTCTTCCTGGTTCTGAATCGCCGCGAACGACGACTTCGACTTGAGCGGCGGCGCCGGCACCGTCACCGAGGTTTCGAGCGACACCGACTTGGTTACCGTCTCGGTGACCGTCGTCGTCGCCACGGCCTCGTCGCGGTTGTTCACGCCGGCGGCGAACTGCGCCTCCGGCGACAGGAACTTCGACGCCATCCACCGGAAGATGTAATCGACGATCGACTTGGCGAAGCGCACGTCGGGATTGCGCGTCATGCCCGAGGGCTCGAAGCGCACGTGGCTGAACTTGTCGATGAGCGAGTGCAGCGGCACGCCGTACTGCAGCGCGTAGCTGATGGCCTGCGCGAAGGCATCCGCGAAGCCCGAAATAGTCGAGCCTTCCTTGGCCATCACCAGGAAGATCTCGCCCGGCATGCCGTCTTCGAAGAGGCCCACGGTGATGTAGCCCTCGTGGCCGGCGATGTCGAACTTGTGCGTGATGGCCTGTCGCTCATCCGGCAGCTTGCGGCGGACCGGCGTGCGCGCCGCCATGGCGGCCGCCACTGCCGCGTCGATGGCGTCTTTCGACACACCGGTCGTCACCGCCGCCGTGGTGGTAGTGGCGTCCTTCGACGTGTTGAGCGGCTGCGTGCGCTTGCTGCCGTCGCGGTAGATCGAGATGGCCTTGGCGCCGAGACGCCAGCTTTCGAGGTAGGCCTGCTCGATCTCTTCGACGGTGGCGTCCTTCGGCACGTTCACCGTCTTGCTGATGGCGCCCGAGATGAAGGGCTGGGTCGCGCCCATCATCTTGATGTGGCCCATGTAGTGGATGGAGCGCTCGCCGTTGGACGCCTTGAAGGCGCAGTCGAACACCGGCAGGTCGCGCTCGAGCAGGTGCGGCGCCCCCTCGATGGTCTCCTGCTCGTCGATGTACTGGATGATCTCGGCCACCTGCGCTGCCGTGTAGCCCAGTTTCCTGAGCGCCATCGGCACCGTCTGGTTGACGATCTTCATCATCCCGCCGCCGACCAGCTTCTTGTACTTCACGAGCGCGATGTCGGGTTCGACGCCGGTCGTGTCGCAGTCCATCATGAAGCCGATGGTGCCGGTGGGCGCGAGCACGGTGGCCTGGGCGTTTCGGTAGCCGAAGTCTTCGCCGAGCTCGACCGCCTCGTCCCATGACTGCTTGGCGCCGGCGTAGAGGTCGGCCGGCACGTTCTTCTGGTTGATGTCCTTGATGGCGTCGCGGTGCTTGCGCATCACGCGCAGGAAGGGCTCGCGGTTGTGCGCGTAACCGGCGAACGGGCCGCCGTGGTCGCGAGCCACCCGCGCCGACTGCGCGTAGGCCTCGCCGGTCATCACGGCGGTGATGGCGCCGGCGTAGTCGCGGCCGGTGTCACCGTCGTAGGGCAGGCCGCGCGACATGAGCAGCGCACCGAGGTTGGCATAACCGAGACCGAGCGGCCGGTAGGCGTGGCTGTTCTTCTCGATCGCCTTGGTCGGATAACTCGAGTTGTCGACCAGGATTTCCTGGGCCGTGATGAGCGTGCGACAGGCGGCCTTGAAGCCGTCGACGTCGAACTCGCCATCGTCCTTCACGAACTTCATGAGGTTGATCGAGGCCAGGTTGCAGGCCGAATCGTCCAGGAACATGTACTCGGAGCACGGGTTGCTGGCGTTGATGCGCGCGGTGTTGGGGCTCGTGTGCCACTCGTTCACCGTGGTGTCGAACTGCATGCCGGGATCGCCGCACACCCACGTGCCCTCGGCAATCAGGCGCATGAGATCGCGGGCCCGGTAGGTTTCGACGACGTCGCCGCTCGTGACCGCTCGGGTCTGCCACACGCCGTCGTCGAGCACGGCGCGCATGAACTCGTCGGTCACGCGCACCGAGTTGTTCGAGTTCTGGAAGAACACCGACGAATAGGCCACGCCGTTGAACGAGCCGTCGTAGCCGGAGTCGATGAGCGCCCAGGCCTTCTTCTCTTCCTCGACCTTGCAGTTGATGAACTCGACGATGTCGGGATGCTCGGCGTTGAGGATCACCATCTTGGCGGCGCGGCGCGTCTTGCCGCCCGACTTGATGACGCCGGCAAACGCGTCGAAGCCCTTCATGAACGACACCGGGCCGGAGGCGGTGCCGCCGCCGGCGAGCAGCTCCTTCGACGAGCGGATCGCCGACAGGTTGCTGCCGGTGCCCGAGCCGAACTTGAACAGCATGCCCTCGGTCTTGGCGAGGCCGAGGATGGAGTCCATCGTGTCGTCAACCGAGTTGATGAAGCACGCCGAGCACTGCGGCGCCTTCTCGAAGCCGCAGTTGAACCACACCGGGCTATTGAAGGCGGCCTTCTGGTGCACCAGCAGGTGCTTGAGGTCGTCGCTGAACGCCGAGAGCGCCTCGGCGGTCGCGAAGTAGTCCTGCTTTTTGGCCCAGGCGGTGATGGTGTCGACGACGCGGCCGATCAACTGCTTGACCGAGCCCTCGCGGTCGGGGGAGCCGACGTGGCCACGGAAGTACTTCGAGACGACGATGTTGGTGGCCTGCTGCGACCACGACTTCGGCATCTCGACGCCACGTTGTTCGAACACGACCGTGCCGCGTTCGTTGCCGATGATGGCATCCCGGAGCTCCCATTCGACCTCATCGAACGGGTCGCTACCCACGGTCGAGAAGTAGCGTGGGAACTCGAGCCCCGAAATCGTCACGGATCCACCCGTGGCGCTCGAAGTGGCGTCCCCGTACGCGCCTACGGCGTCCTGTGAAACGGCCCCGGCCGCCAGCTTCTGCCCTGCGCCTTCCTGCATGCATCCTCCGCCCAAATCAGAGACAAGACTGCCCCAGCCCGCTGGGGGTCTCGTCGGTCACTTCAACTCGTTGGTGTTCGTTACTGGTGGTCGTACGATTTCGCGAACGTCCCTGCTCGTGCACACCCTGGCGCTGCGCCTTCCCTTCGAACACCGTCTACGTCCGGCAACCAATTCCTCACAAGTCGCCACCGCCCGTAGGCGTCGCTCGACGGTCTGATCGTTCCGAAACCTGGGAAGTTCCGGGGGAGTCAGCGGCCTCGCGCGTTGGCAAATATGCGCGTGCCACAACGGTTTGTCAAGCGCCGTAACCACAATATCTTGCGACTCGAAATTAGGTCATACGCTAGATGTGGCGAATGACGAAAGATTCAGCTATTTTCGCTTTGTTTTCGCATAGAGCGCTTCGACGGGCAAGGCCGATTCGCGGCCCAATGGCTTGACATCCATGCGGCCCCGGTGTCTGATGCGGTTGTTTTGATAATTCAAAATAATTATTTTGAATTCAGACGTTTCAGGCTTGGAGTGGCCATCGCCCTCGCGTTGCTCACAACGTCGGTGGCACTGGCCCAAGACGCCACCAATCAGCCGCCGCCGAGCTCGTCCACGGGCCTCTCGGGCTACATGGACTTCCACTACAACAAGACGCGCGCCAGGGACGGCGAGCTCGACTTCCACCGCTTCGTGCTGCTCATCACCCATCAATTCTCCGACCGCATCCGCTTCGTCAGCGAACTGGAACTCGAGCATGCTTTCGTCGCAGGGCTCGAGAGCGCCGGCGAGCTCGAGCTCGAACAGGCGTATATCGACTTCCTGCTGTCGCGCAGCTTCAACGTGCGCGCCGGGATGCTCCTGATGCCCGTGGGCATCATCAACGAACGGCACGAGCCACCGGTCTACTACGGCGTCGAGCGTCCGCTCGTGGAGACGGTCATCCTGCCCACCACCTGGTTCGAAGTGGGCGCCGGCGTGCACGGAGAAGTCGGACGCGGCTGGCGCTACCGAGCGTACCTCACCGCCCCCCTGAACGCGGCCGAGTTCAGCGCCGACGAGGGCCTACGCAACGGTCGGCAGCGAGGCACCCGAACGAACCTCGGCCGCGCCGCGGCTACCGGCCGAGTCGAGTACGTCGGGCGGCGCGGTCTCACGGCGGGCGCCAGCGTGTGGGCCGGCGCCTCCGGCTTCGCGTTCCGGCCGCGCTTCGACGTGCCGGTGCGCGTCTACGAAGCTGACGTGCGCTACTCCCGCAACCGCTTCGAGGGGCGCGCCGAGTTGGCCCAGGTCGCCATCACCGGCGCCGCCGACCTGAACGATGCGATGTTCCGCACGAGCGGCGTGAACCCCAACGTCGCCCGGGCCCTCGGCGGCGGCTACCTCGAGGCGAGCTACCGCGTGATCTCGGGCGCCAGCTACGGGGATGTCGGCGCCTTCGTGCGCTACGAGAACGTCGACACGCAGTTCCGGATGCCGGCCGGCTACGTGCCCCTGAAAGAGTTCGATCGTGACCTGTGGACGGTCGGTGCCACCTACTGGCCCGAGCCGGACATCGCCCTGAAGGTCGATTACGTCCATCAACGGAACCGGAGCGCGATCGTCCGCGCGCCCAGTTCCTTCAACATCGGTCTCGGATGGTGGTTCTGATGATGCGCATCCTGCTCCTCGTGTGTGCTCTGGCCGCAGTCTCGGCGTCGGTGTCGGCGGCGCGGTTCTGGACGGCCGGCCCACCTCAGGCGGCCCCGGCAGCCGAGACCGTCGACATCGCCGCCGAGCGCTTCAGCTTCACGCCCTCGGAGGTGAAGACCCGCGTCGGCACGACGCTCACGATCCGCCTCACGAGCGACGACACGGCGCACGGCTTCCGCATCATCGGCACCGACGTGAACATCGAGATCCCGAAGCGGAGCCGCGGGGTCGCCACCGTGTCGTTCACGCCCGAGAAGGCCGGACGCTACACCTTCGAGTGCTCGAAGCTGTGCGGCGCCGGCCACTCGTTCATGCGCGGCGTCATCGTGGTCGAAGACGCGGCCCAGGGCGAGCGATGAGGGCCGTGCTCGCCGCGGCCCTGCTGTGGGTGGCGGCGCTGCTCGACGCGCAGCCGCGGCTGCCACGGCCCGGCGACGCGTTGCCGGGCCTCACGCCGCGTGAGTTCGAGGAATTCCGCCTCGGCCTCGACGACTTCCTGGAAGTGGAAACCGCCGAGGAGGGGCTGGGGCCAGCGTTCAACGCCGCCAGCTGTGCCTCGTGCCACAACGTGCCCGCGGTGGGCGGCGTCAGTGCCGTCGCGGAGGTGCGCGCCGGCCGGCGCCTCGACGACGGCACCTTCGAGGCCGTGGCCCCTGACGGGGAGTCGCTGTTCCACCTCTTCTCGGTGCCTGGTCACGCGTGCCAACCCGCCATTCCGGTCGAAGCCAACGTGATCATTCGCCGCGTGCCGATCCCGCTGTTCGGGGCGGGCCTGGTCGAGGCAATCGACGACGACACGCTGGTGCAGCTGGCCGAGATCCAGGCGCGCGGCCGCGACGGCGTCAGCGGGCGGGCGGCGATGGTCATCGACCGCGGCACCGGCGAGCGGCGCGTCGGACGCTTCGGCTGGAAGGCGCAGCATGCCACGCTGCTGGTATTCGGCGCCGATGCCTATCGCAACGAGATGGGCATCACCAACGACCTCTTCCCCACCGAACTGGCCGTCGGGATCGACGAGGCGCGGATGCGGCTGTGCGACCCGATTCCCGATCCCGAGGACGTCGCCGACCCGCGTACCCGGCGTCGTGGCATCGATAATTTCGAAAACTTCATGCGCTTCCTGGCTCCGGTGTCGCGCGGCGCAATCGACGCGATGGCCCGCGAGGGCGAAGCCACTTTCGTGGCGGTGGGCTGCGGTACCTGCCACGTGCCTGCCCTGCTGACGGGTGCCAATGGGAATCCGCTGCTCCATCGCCAGACGGTGCCGCTCTACTCGGATCTGCTGCTGCACGACGTGGCGACGGGCGACGGCATCGCCCAGGGCGCCGCCGAACCCGGCGAGATCCGCACACCGGCCCTGTGGGGACTACGCCTGCGCCGTCCGTTGCTCCACGACGGCTCGGCAGCGACCGTCGACGACGCGATCCTGCGGCACGGCGGCGAAGCCGCGGCGGCGTGGGCGGCCTACGACCGGCTCGCTGAGGCCGAGCGGCTGGCCCTGCACCACTTCCTCCTGAGCCTGTAGGGCGCCGCCACACGCACGCGCTGCCCAGCGTTCCACTAGCGCAGCAGCACCGACGCCATGGTGGCCGCCTTGTCGGCCAGCTTGCCGGCGAACATGACGTTGCGGGCCTTGAGGGCATCGTCGGCCTGCTGCATGAAGCGGCGGGCCGTCTCGTACTGCGCGCGACCGTCGGTGTCGAGCGCCTGATAGTTCACGCGGCCGAGATCACGCGCCGCCCGGGCCAGCAGCGTTCGCACCGACTGGTCGGCCTTGGCGGCGGCGCCTGGCATCTGGAGCGCCAGTGCCGGCACCGGTGTCGGCGGCACGGCCGGTGGTCCCAGCGGCTCATCGGTGGTGGCCCCGGGCCGCGGCGTCTCACGCCTGACCGGCCGCGGCGGGGGCGGGGCCGGCGTCACGGCTTCGGCCGAGACGGGCTCGGCCGGCAGCGGCGGATCGGGATGGTAGTCCGCCACAATGCGTGGCGGGGCGTCCGGCGGAACGAGCGTCGGCATCGCCGGCGGCGCCGTTGCCTGCGCCTTGGCACACGAGCCGAGCGACCCGGCTACCGCCAGGCCGCACACGAGAGCGACCGCCCGGGGGAGCATGCCGCCATTGTAGCGCGCCTCTGTGGCCGGCGCCCCAGCCGTCACGCCGCCCGAGGCAGGGCGATGGTGAAGACGGTGCCGGTACCGGGCGTCGACTCGACGTCGATGTCGCCGTCGTGCAGCTGCACGGTGCGAAAGACCATCGACAACCCGATGCCGCTGCCGCCCGCCTTGGTCGTGAAGTAGAGGTCGAAGACCCGCGCCAGCTGATCGGCGGGAATGCCGGTGCCGGTGTCGCGCACCTTGAGCAGCGCCCGGCCGTCGCGGCTGGCTTCGGTCGAAAAGCGCAGCGTGCCGCCGTGCGGCATCGCCTGCAGGGCGTTCATCGCCAGGTTGAGCAGCGCCTGGCGGAGCATCGCCGGGTCGGCCTCGACCTCGAGCGATCGGTCGGCGGTGGTGGCGTCCACGGCCACGCGCCCGGCCTCGGCTTCGGCGCGGATCGACTGCGCCACGTCGGCGGCGATCGCCGCCAGGGACACGCGCTCGATCCGCATGTCTTCAGGCCTGGCGAACTTGAGGAACCCCTGCACCACCGCGTCGAGCCGCTTGATCTCGTGATCGATGATGTCGATGTGTGAGCGCACGTCGGCCGCGGTGCTGCCGTTTTCGACCTTCTGCCGCAGCAATTCGAGATGAATCGTCATCGCGTTCAGCGGATTCTTGACCTCGTGGGCGACGCCGGCGGTGAGGCGGCCGAGCGCGGTGATACGTTTGGACAACTGCGCCAGTTCGCGGCTGGCGGCCCCACCGGTCGGCAGCCGCCGCAACTGGGCGCTCACGGTATCGAAGATGCCGCGCAGGTCCTGGACCTCGGCCTCCCGGAGGTCGAGCGTGACGCCGAGCTCGCCCCTGCCCAGGCGGGTGAGGCTGCTCTGGATGACGTGAATGGGCCTGAGCACCGCCTCCGACAGGAAGATCGCGACCAGCACGGCCACGAACAGCGCGCCACTGGCGGTGGCCAGTGCCGGCAGGAACGTGTCCTCGAGTGAACGCCTGACGAGCAGGGTCGAGATGCCGATGCGGATGTCGCCGAGCGTCTCGTCGCCGAGCAGGAGTGGCGCGCGCCACTCGAGCGTCCGGCCGCCGGAGTTCCAGATCTCCCACGCCATCGCCAGGCCGTTCTTGGCCAGCAACTCGTCGAAGCTGCCGGCGGGCGCGAGGCGCTGGCCGACCAGCGACGAATCGCTGTGGGCGATGGCCACCTGGCCGGCGTCGACGATCGCAGCCTGGGTGACGTCGTCGGAGTAGATGGTGGCCTGCAGGATCGAGCGCACGCCGGCATCGGCCGCCAGTTCGGCATAAGCGGTCTCGCGACTCGTGACCACCTCGCGGGCGCGATGGAACACCGCGTTGGTCAGCAGCTCGCCGCGCGCCCGGCTGTCCTCGAGCGACAACCGCGCGATTCTGGCCAGCTGGATGGCGCTGAGCGCCACGACGATCGCGCCGACGAGCGCGGTGACGCCGAGGATCTGCTTGAGGCGGATCGACAACGGTGGGACCTCGAGCGTCGGCCGTCGAACGGCCTAGGCGCCCTGCTTCATCCGGTTGAGCTTGTTGTGCAGCGTCTTGAGGCTGATGCCCAGCATCTCGGCGGCGCGGGTCTTGTTGCCCCCGGCCGCATCGAGCGTGGCGAGAATCAGCTTCTGCTCCGCTTCGTCCACCGTCATGCCCGGCGTGAGCATGACCTCGCCCGAGGACGCAAACGCCGCCGGCCGGCGTTCGGCGCTGAGGGGCGGCAGGTGCTTGGCCTCGATGAAGTCGCCCTTGGCGAGAATCACCGCCCGCTCGATCACGTTGCGCAGCTCGCGGACGTTACCCGGCCAGCTGTAGGCCTCGAGCCGGCGCATCGCCTCGGGGTCGACAGCCTTCACGGCCTTCTTGTCGCGCTGGTTGAACTCCTCGACGAACGTCTGCACCAGCAGTGGTAGGTCCTCCTTCCGGTCGCGCAGCGGCGGCAGGGCGATCGTGAAGACGTTCAGGCGGTAGTAGAGATCCTCGCGCAGCTTGCCGCTCTTGACGGCCCCGGCAGGATCGACATTGGTGGCGGCCATGACGCGCACGTCGACCTCTTGCTCGGCGCGCCCGCCGAGCCGGCGAAAAGTGCGTTCCTGCAGCACACGCAACAGCTTGACCTGCGTGGCGGGCACCATCTCGGCGATTTCGTCGAGGAAGAGCGTGCCGCGATCGGCCAGCTCGAAGCAGCCGGCACGCCGCTCATAGGCGCCGGTGAACGAACCCTTCTCGTGGCCGAAGATCTCGCTTTCGAGCAGCGTCTCGGGAATCGCCGCGCAGTTGATCGCCACGTAGGGCTGCTTGTCGCGCGGGCTCAGCTGGTGCAGTGTCTGGGCGACCAGTTCCTTGCCGGTGCCCGATTCGCCGACGATGAGCACCGACGCAGTCGTCGGCGCCGCCTGCTCGACGACGTTGTAGACCTTGCGCATCTCGCGGCTGTTGCCGACCATGCGGCCGAACCGGCCCTCCTCCCGCAGGCGGCGGCGTAGCTCGGTGTTCTCGCGGCGTGCGGCGCTCAGCTCGGAGAGACGCTCGAGAAGGTGCCGCAGCCGCTGCGGGTCAACGGGCTTGGTCAGGTAGTCTTCGGCGCCGCGCTTGAGCGCATCGACGGCCGTCTCGACCGTGCCCTGCGCCGTGAGCAGCACGAAATAGATGTGCGAGAGGTCGTCGCCGAGCGCGGCGAGCAGCGCCAGGCCGTCCATCCGCGGCATGACCAGGTCGCTGACGACGATGGTGGGTCTGAAGGCCGTGACCTTCGCGAGCGCGGCTTCGCCGTCGGCCGCCGACTCCACCGTGAAGCCCCACGTCCGCACCAGCTCCGTCAGGCCCACTCGCGCCGACTCGTCATCCTCGACGATCAGCACCCGCTGCGCGGCCACCGCCGCCTTCGTCGCATCGGTCACGGGGAAAGTGTACCATCGCAGAGCCGCGCCGATGCTCATGCCCGGGCAGGACCCGCACGAATCACCGGCTCACGGTGACGCGCCCCGCGCGTGGCCGGTCGGGCCGCCCGAGACCGGGCCACCGCCGCTCTCACGCGCGCGCGCCCTCGGCGAGGTGGTGCTCTGTTCGAGTTACCCCACGCAGATCCTGTCGGCGTTGCTGCTGGCGGCAGCCGGCCTGCGCGGCCTCACTCCCGACGGCGGGCTGAACGCGCCGTTCATCATCGCCGTGTCACTGCTCGACGCTTCCCTGGTCGTGGCGCTCGTCGTCTACTTCCTGCGACGGCGCTCGGAGTCGGTGCGGGACGTGATGCTCGGCTCGGCGCCCCGATGGCGGGAGGCGCTGGTGGGGGTGTGGCTGGTGGTACCGGTGACGCTCGGCGTGGCGGCGCTCGTCGCCACGGTGCGCGCCGTGTGGCCGTCGCTACAGAACGTGCCGGAAAATCCCATGACGGCGCTCATGGCCGATCCGCAGCTGGTCGTGGCTTTCGCCGTGGTCGTTGTCGTCGCCGGCGGCGTGCGCGAGGAACTGCAGCGGGCGTTCCAGCTCCACCGGCTGACGCCCGAAGTGATGCCACCGGTGGCAGCGCTCGTCGTGACGAGCATCGCGTTCGGCCTCGGTCATACCGTACAGGGCCACGACGTCGCGATCGCGACCGCTGCCCTTGGGGCCCTCTGGGGCGCGATGTGGCTGCGCCGCCGGAGCATCGTCGCCGCCACCGTCTGTCACGCGCTGTTCAACCTCGGACAGGTGCTGGCGGCATGGAGCATCGGCCGCCAGATCTGAGGCGCGACGGGCTACGGCGCGCCGGACGGAAAGGTGACGACGCTCGTACGGCGACGCAGATCGACCAGCCAGTCGGCGATGAGATCCCGCCGGCGCTCCTGCGCCAGCCTGGCGCGCGCGGCACTGGCGGCCTCGACGCCGGCGAGGCCGGCTTGCTCGAACTCAGTGGCGTGCGCCCGCACGTAGGCGGCGACATCCGACTCGGCGGGCGCGCCGGCCGAGGCGAAGCGCTGCTCGAGGTAGGTAGCGATCCGGAGGTCGTCGCGCACCCAGGCCGCCAGGAACGACAAGGGGCGGCCCGCCTCGGTGAGCTGCCGGGAGACCGCGGCAGCGTCGCCGAGCCGCGCGCGGACCGTGGCCAGGCGCGCCTCGACCACGGCCGCCGGCGGTTCCGCCGGCGCGAAACGCGACACTTCGTGCAGGATCAGCCAGCGATCGACGAGCGCGGCCAGCGCCGTCTCTGGCGTGGCGGCCGCCGCACCCTCGAGGAGTCCGAGCGACAGGGCCAGCGTGACGTCGGACTGCGTCACGATGGCCCCGCCGACGATGGCCAGCGTGCGTTCAAGCAGCAACCCGCCGGAACGCGATGGGGCGGCGAGTTCTTGCGCCCGGGCCGAGGCTACGGACCCGGCAAACGCCAGGCCGGCGAGCACAACGCCGACAACACACCGGGATTCCCGCTTCGATCGCACCATCAGAAGGCCTGCCCCAGCGACAGGTGATAGACCGCGCGTCGCTCGGAGCCGCGGGCGAAGTCGCGCCGGTCGAGCTTGAAGCCGATGTCGAGGCGCAGCGGACCGAGCGGCGACCGATAGCGGATGCCGAACCCGGCCGTGGTCCTCATATCCGTGAGACTGACATCGGCGGCCCGCAGGAAGACGTTGCCGGCATCGACGAAGCCGACCAGGCCAACGCCCTTCATATAAGGGGTTCTGAGCTCGGTATTGAGCACCAACATGGCATTGCCGCCGGTGGGAAAGCCGTCGGCGTTGAGGGTCGCCCGCGAGCCGAGGCGGTCGAGCGCGAAGCCGCGCACGGTGCTGTCGCCGCCGGCGAAGAAGCGCTCGCTGGCCGGCAGGTCTGCGACGACGTCGACGACGGCGGCGCCGTCACTGCCGATGACGGGCTGACCGCTATCGTCGAGTCGCGCCACCGATCGCGCGAAGCCGCGCGCCAGGCCAAGGCGCACTCCCGCGGCCACCACGAACGGCCGGGCGCCCGGCAGCCGCCGGTAAGCGAAGGCCTGACCGAACGACTTGATGAAGCCCACCTCGGAACTCAGGGCGCGCAGGGCCAGTTCGACGTCGCTGCCGAGCACGGTGCCCCGCTCGGGATCGAGCACGTCGTCGCGGGAATCACGCAGTGCCGAACCAAAGAGCGACGCCAGGTGGATCTGCGGGAACAGGCGGTCGATGAGCAGCCGGTCCTCGACGGCGATCTTGGTATCGAAGAGCGTGGTGAAGTTGTAGCTATAGCGGCCGAGCATCGTCAGGCGACTGCCGAAGCGGCGGGCGTACTCGGTACGCACGCCCTGGCGGTCGAAGTTGAACGACGAGCGGATTCCGCGTTCGAGGAACGCACTCAGCTGGGCATCGCCGGCCGAGCCGAACGCCCGCGGCTCGCGAAAGGTGCCGACGACGCGGTACTGATTGAGCCCGTAGCCGCCCTTGGCGTCCGGCCCCGCGTCGATGCCGGGGTCGGTCGGCCGCAGGCTCACCGACGTCAGAGCGCTCAACGAGCGATTCTTGCCCCACAGATTCCGGCGGGTCACTTCGAAGAAGCCGCGCGGTGCGATGTCGAAGCGGTCAGTAGCATTCCCGTCGGCGCCACGGCGGGGCCGGCGGCCCACCTCGAGACCGCCACCATAGCTCACGCTGGTAGCGGGCGCTTCTTCGAGCTCCACGAGCACGTCGCGAGAGGTGTCGTCGATGCCGTGTTGAGCCTCGGTGATCCGCACTCGGCGGAACAGGCCAAGGGCGCTCAGCTTCTGCTGGCTCTCGATGATGGCGTCGTAGCCGAGCGGACTGCCGGGCTTGAGCGTCATCTCGCGGCGTACGAGGTCGGGCGACGTCCGGGCGGCGCCCGACACGAGCACGTGATCGACTCTGGTCTGCGGCCCTTCGCGCACGACGTAGGTGACCGTCACGGCCGAGCCGTCTTCGCTCAGCTCCGGCCGGGCCTCGACCGCGGCCCGCTGGTAGCCGGCGTTGCGGTAGCGGCGCTCGATGACCTCGCGGTCGACCGCCAGCTGTGGCTGGTAGAAGGGCTTGCCGGCAGCGAGGCCGAGGGCGGCAACGAGTTGCGCTTCGGGAATCGCGTCCGCGCCGGAAATCCCGACGCCGGTCACCACCGTGCGAACCCCTTCACTCACCTGGAAGTGCACGTTCACCGGCACCTTCGCCGGATCGGCCGTGCCTGGGAAGGTCACCTGCGGCATCACCGTGACCGAGGCAAACCCGCGCACCCGGTAGTACTCGGCAAGCGCGGCGCCCACGGTGGCGACGCGGGCGTCCACGAAGGGCTCTCCGGGCTGCAGCTTCAGCAACGGCTCCAGTTCGGCCCGCGGCATGGCCACGACCCCGGCCGTCTCGACGCGCCCGAGCACGTGCAGCGGACCGCGGCTGACGGCGAAGGTGATCCGCAGCACGCCGTTCAGACGCTGCCTGGTGGCCGGCGCCGACGCTGCGCGGTAGCCTTCGAGCCGCAGGTACTGTTCGATGTTGCGGCTGCTGTCTTCGACGACCTCCTCCTCGACCGAGCGGAGACGCTCGATCGGCACGAGGCTGCGACGGCGGTCGGCCGACAGCGCGTCGCCCGTGAACGCGATCTCGACCTTGGCGCCGAGGTCGACGCGCACGGCCACGTCGGCGGCGCCGCCGGCCGGCGCCTCGGTGACCTGGGCGTTGACGATCGCCTCGTAGAAGCCATCGCGCTTGAGGGAGTCCTCCGCGTCGTCGACGCGCGTGGCGAGCGAGCCGGCATCGAGCGGCCGCCCGCGCACGAGTCCGAGGCGCTCGGCCAGACCGCGGGTGGCAGAGGCAGGACCCTCGACGGTGACGCGGCCAACGACCGTCTGCGCTCCTGGCGTGATGACGAAGGTGGCGGCAATGGTGCCGTCGCGCCCGGCGGGCGCCTTGCGCGTCTCGACCTCGACCGCGGGGTACCCGCGTGCCTCGTAATGCCCTGCGACCGCCTCAGCCATGTCGGGCAGGCGGGTGGCCATGGGCACGGCGCCGAAGCGGTCGGCGAGATCGCTGCGCAGTCCGCGCGCGTCGATGCCGGCAGGCCCCTGGAACTCGACGCGTGTGACGCGCTCGAGCGGCACCACCACGTAGCGCAGCCGCACGCCGTCGGCGCCGTCGGGTTCGCCGAACACCCGCACGTCGGCATAGCGGCCGAGCGTCACGAAGTGCTCGATGGTCTGCCGGACGTCGCTCATCACCAGGGGATCGCCGAGTCGGGTCTCGACGATCGACAGCACATTGGGGTCATCGACCAGTTCGCCGCCGCTGTCGACCTGGACGTCGGTGACCCGGCGGCCGATCAGTCCGCCAACGTCGGCCGCGGCAGGCACCGACATCGCGGTGACCAGCAGGCAGGCCAGGCACGCCGGGACGATGCGCATCAGAACGCCACCCGCTTGCGGACTTCGAGCGCGTAGGTGCCATCCTCGTTCTGTGAGAGCACCCACCCCATCGTGTCGCTCTGATCGTATTCGAGCAGGATGATCTGATCGCGCTCGGACGACGACAGGCTGCGCACGTAGGTCAGGTAGATGCGGTCGGACAGACGCTTGCCGATGGTGACGCGGGCGGCCGGATTCACGGCCAGGCCCGACACCTGCTGATACGGGTCGACCAGCAGCGGGGTGATCTGGAAGGTGTCGACGCCGAAGGTCTCCTGCACGACCTTCCCCACCTCGGCCGACAGCGCCCCGGTCAGCGCGCGCGTCGCACGCGACTGCAGCAGGTCCACCTCGCGCTGGTTCGGCGCATTGACCGAGCTGACCTCGACGTCGCCAGTCGGCCGTCGGTCCGACAGCAGCAGCGACAGCACGTCGGCCGAGGGCAGCGGCGGATCGGAGGTGAACTCCGGTTGCAGGCGTTCGGTCGTGCCGGCAATCCGGAGCGTGACGCGATAGGTTTGCCCGGGGACGCGCACGCGCGTATCGGCTTCGACGTCGAAGAAGGGCTGGATGCGATCGGGGTTCGTGAAGTCGAGGCTGCCGCGGGAGACCACGTAGCGGCGGCCCTCGAAGCGCACTTCGCCGTGCTCGATGTCGGCCCGCCCGAAGACCTGCGGCCGCTCGGGCGTGCCGCGCAGGGTGAGGTCGGCACTGGCCACGATCCGAGCCACGTCGTTCTCGATCCGCAGGGTCGACGGCGCCACCAGGCGCACGTCGTAGCGCAGCACCGGGGTGGCCGGCGCAGTGGCCGCGCCCGGCACGGCCGGTCCGGCGGCGACAGCCGGAGCGGCGGGCGCCGACGAGCCGAAGACGTTGGTCGTGCCGTCGAAGGCGGGCGTCCAGACGGCGTTCCTGACGAGCACCGACCCGCCGAGCACCGGTGCATCGGCCGGCCCTTGCACCGTGAGCGCGGCCTCGACGAGCGAGCGGAGGCCCTCCGGGTAGCGAAGCCGCAGATCGTGCCCGGTAATCGTGAGGTCGTAGTCGGTCAGCACAAGGCCGCTGAGGCCCATTCGCCCGCCGAACTGCACGGTGCCGTCGGCCAGGCGGGCGCGCAGCCCGTCGAGTCGCACGGCGGTGGCGTCGAAGGCGACGATGCCGTTGATGGCCTCGAGCGCGTGCGGAAAAGCGAACGTCCGCAGGCGGCCGTCGGTCATGAGCGCGTTGCCGGAAATGGTCGGCGTGGCCGTCGTGCCGCCGATCGTCGCCGAGATCTCGGCGCGGCCCGATCCGCGCACCTCTGGCAGCACCCCCTGGATCACCGCCAGATTCGCCTCGCCGGTGGCGCTGAGCGCGACCACGTCGCGCTCGAGGTCGATGCGTCCCGTCACGTCGAGTGACGTCCGGTCGCCGGTCATCCCGAAGGCGTCGATGTGGACGATCTGCCCGTCGAGGCCCAGCGTCAGTTCGCCACGGTTCTTCAGTTCGTAGTCGAACAGGCGCAAACGCAGATCGTCGATGGTCGAGGCGACGTGGAGCCCGTCGGGCGTGTAGACCTCGCCCCACACCCGCACACTGCCGCCGACGATGGCCGTCGTGTAGGGCGAGAGCGTGGGCATCAGCACGCGCGCGTAGGGGTCGAGCGAGGTATCGGAGAGGCGCACCGTCATCTCGATCTCGCCGGCGTCGGTGAGCCCGAACTGACCCGAGCCCGAGGCCGCCAGGCGCGGCGACGCCACGTCGAAGCTGTAGAGCACGGTCAGGCCGCGCAGGCCCACCTGCGCGGTCATCTCGCCGATGCCCTCGTCACCGATGAAGAGGTCTGAGACGCTGACCTTGAGATCGTAGCGTGGCTCGTCGAAGGTGCCGCTCCCGGTGGCGCTGAGATCGACGAACCCGGTCAGCGGCGGCAAGGTCGGAAAATAGGTGAGGTCGAGCGCGTCGACGGCGAGCCGGCGGCCATCGGCATTGAACGAGTACGTGCCGGCCCAGGCTAGGTAGGCAGCGCCCGTAATGGTGCTGCCCGCCTTCTTCACCTCGAGACCATCGAGCCGCACGCCCGGTCCTTCGAAGCGCAGGCTCGCCACGCCCGAGGCGAAGGGCTCGTCGTAGGCGGTGCCGCGATCGAGGGTGATGCGACCAAAGCCGAACGGTTCTTGATAGCGGCCGCTGAGCCTGATCTCGCCGCCGAGGGCGCCGAAGACCGGGTAGTCGTGCAGTTCGAAGGCGGCGCGGAAGTCGGTGAGCGGCCACTCCGAGGCGCGGATGCGCGCATCGATCTCGGTGCCGCCGTCCTGGCGCGGATAACCGAGGGCGAACTGCCCGTCGACGTCGAGCCGGGAGGCGCCGCGCGTCATGGCGGCCTCACTGACGAAGGCGTACGAGTCCTCGATGACCGCCTTGCCTTCGAGCGTTCCCCACGACACGTTCCAGGCGCGCATCGCCTGGCCGGTGAACGACCCCTCGACCCTCGGACTCGCCAGGTCGCCGAGCATGACGCCGTCGAACTCCCCCACGCCATCGATCGGCACCGCGCCGGTGGGGGCGGCCACCATCGTCATGATGCCGGCGAGGAAGCGGTGACTCTCCTGCCAGTTGCGGCTCCAGACGTGGAACGGGAGCCGCGACTCCGGGCCCCAGGCCGTGCGGCCGTCGAAGGCCACGAACGTGTCCTCGGTGGCGAAGCGGCTCGGAGCGAACTCGATCGCATCGCCGGTGAAGGTGTAGGCGAGGTCGCCGGCGACCGGCAGCGGGCCGAAGGAGATGTGGGGGCTGAAGGGCCCCTGCATCATTGCCCGGACACCGGCGGCCTCTTCCGCATCGGCCGGCACCGCAGGGCCCATCGCCGTGACGCCGGCGGGCATCGCGGCCGTGAGCGTGCCCTCGCCGGTACTGCGCTCGAAGGCGCCGAGCGTCCAGCGCGTCACATGCCGGCCGCTGGCCCGGCCGGCCAGCCGCAGACCCTTGGTCTCGAGGAAGGTGGTGAAGGTCGTCAAGTCGACGTCGTGATACTGCACGTCCCACGTGGCGTCGGCACGCCGATCGGTCTGGCCCAGCGGCTCGAGCAGATAACTGAAGCCGACCGTGCCGCCGTAGAATCCCGCCGTGGCCGACGTGACGTCGAGGCTCGTGGGCAGCCACACGACCGACGCGCGGAAGTTCGGGAAACGGAAGTCGTCGTAGCCGGCCTCGGCGCTCGCGAACTCCCCCTTCACCTCGTAGCCGCCCTTGAGCATGCGGACCGTGCCGGCGAAGTCGCCTTCGCCGCTCAGGCGGAACTGGTCCCTCGCATAGAAGATGGCCCGGGCACGCGGCAGCTGGTGCCGCGACGTGAGCTGATACGTCGCCTCCGGAAAGTTGGCGACATCGATCGTGCCGCTGCCCCGCAACTGGGCGCCGTCGGCGTTGAGCGCCATGTCCTCGAGCACGACCGTGCCGTCGCGCACGGCAAAAGCGGTCGAGAAGTGCGCCCACATCGGCTCGTACTGCTGGATGAGGAGCGTGCCGCCGTTGAAGGTCATCGTGCCGTGGTACTCGGCGTCCTTCACGGCGGCGATCTCGAGGTTGGGCGCATCCAGCCCCCACGACGAGCCGAAGTCGCGCACGATGAGGTGGCCGCGCGAAGCACGGATGTTCTGGATGGTCGTCGTGAACAAACGCGGCCCGGTCCGCGGCGGCCGCGGCGGCCCGCCGAGCCGTGGCCAGTTGTGGATGGCGTTGGGATAGCTTTCGACGACGAGCCGCCAGTCGGTCATCTCGACCGTATCGACGAGCAATTCCCGTCCGAAGATCGCGTTCCAGGTGAGCGACAGCTCGATGTGACCGGCGACGAGCCACGGATCGTGGGCGGGGGTGAGGCCTTCCACGACCAGGTCTTCGATGACCAGACCGCCGCGGCCGATGTTCACACCGAGGCGGCCGATGTGCACCGGGCGGTCGATGAAGGCCGAGGCCTCGGCTTCGGCCCGGCTGCGGATAACGGGACCGACGTCGACGGTGACGATCGACACGAGCGTCACGGCAATCGCGACGGCCGCAACGAGCCACACGCGACGCACATGCGTCAGCGCAATCGAGAGGTGCCGGAGCAACGAACGCGGCACGGCCTACTCCACGACGGCCAGCACCGCTCCTGCGTCGACCGACTGCCCCTCGACCACCGGCACCGAGACGACCCGTCCCGATCTGGCGGCGCGCAGTTCGTTCTCCATCTTCATCGCTTCGACCACCACCAGCCCCTGACGCGCCTCCACTTCATCCCCGGCCGTCACGAGCACGCGGACGACCTTGCCGGGCATCGGCGCCACGATGCGTTGCGGACCCGAGGCATCGCCAGCCCCACTGCCACGCCGGCGCGAGCGCTCGTCGCTCGGCACGTGCACCGAGACGGTGCGCCCCTCCAGCGCCACCTGGAGTTCGCCCGGCACCCTGCCGGGTAGGACGACGGCGGACACGCTGCGGCCGGCACCAGCGGTGCCGCCGATGAGCAGCGACATCGTCCGGCCGTCGACATCGGCCGCGTGGACGTCGTAGGCAGTACCGTCCACCGTGACCCGCCACGCCTCGCCCTGCCGCTGCAGGGTGATCGCCCGGGGGCGCTCGCCAATGACCAGCGTGTACTGCACGTCTATCCTAGCGCCTCGACCCGGGCCTGGTGCCGCCACCGGCTGGCCGGCGCGGCCGGCGCGGCCCCGGCAGTCAACGGCGCGCGCCACGCAAGCTGCAGCGCCGCGGCGATTGCGGCCGTCGTCTCCTCGGCGGCGGAGGCCAGGTCGAAGGGCAGACCGGCCCGCGCCGCCAGCGTGCCGTCGATGAACGAGGTATCGAACCGTCCGGCGACGAAGTCCGGGTCGTCGAGCGCCCACACGAAGAACGGAATCGTGGTCTTGATCCCGTGCACCTCGTACTCACGCAGGGCGCGGCGCATGCGCGCCAGCGCCTGCGGCCGGTCGTCGCCCCACGTGATGAGCTTAGAGATCATGGGGTCGTAGAAGATCGGAACCTCGAGACCTTCAGTGGCGCCGCTGTCGTCGCGCACGCCAGGCCCTTGGGGCACCTGCAGTTTCACGATGCGCCCGGGCGACGGCAGGAAGCTGTTGTCCGGGTCCTCGGCGTAGATCCGGCATTCGATGGCGTGGGCGCGAGGCGTCAGCGCCGCTTCCGGCTCGATGGTGAGCCGTTCGCCGCGGGCGATGCGGATCTGCCACTGCACCAGATCGATCCCCGAGACCATCTCGGTCACGGGATGCTCGACCTGGAGGCGGGTGTTCATCTCGAGGAAGTAGAACGCTCCGCCCTCGTCGAGCAGGCACTCGATGGTGCCGGCGTTGGTGTAGCCGACCTGACGTGCCACTGAGGCGGCCGCGGCCGTGATGCGACGGCGCAGTTCGGGTGACACCGCCGGCGACGGGCTTTCCTCGATCACCTTCTGGTGCCGCCGCTGAATCGAGCACTCGCGTTCGACGAACGGCACGACGGTGCCGTGCTGGTCGGCCAGCAACTGCACCTCGATGTGACGCGGCCGCAGGATGCGCCGCTCGAGATACACGGCCGCGTCGCCGAAGGCGGAGCCGGCCTCCGACCTGGCGGCCCTGAGGGCGCCTGACAGCTCCTCGGGCGCCTCGACGACGCGCATGCCCTTGCCGCCGCCTCCCGACACTGCCTTGATCATCAGTGGATAGCCGACGCCGTCAGCGATCCGGCGCACCTCGTCGTCGGGCACGTCGCCGTCGAGCGCTCTCGCCGTGCCAGGCACGACGGGCATGCCGGCAGCCATCGCCGCCTGGCGTGCCGCGGTCTTGCTGCCCATGAGGTCGATGGCTTCGGGCGAGGGGCCGATGAAGGTCAGCCCGGCGTCGCGGCAGGCGCGGGAGAAGTCCGCGTTCTCGGCGAGGAAGCCGTAGCCCGGGTGGACGGCATCGGCCCCGGAACGGGCGGCCACCCCCAGCATGGCGTCGATGCGGAGGTAGCTTTCGCGGGGCGGATTGGCGCCAATCGGATAGGCCTCGTCGGCCATGCGGACGTGGCGGGCCGCGCGATCGCACTCGCTGAACACGGCGACGGTGGCGATGCCCATGTCGCGGCACGCGCGGATGACGCGCACGGCGATTTCGCCGCGGTTGGCGACGAGGACCTTGGTGACGGGCACAAGAGCTGAAATTCTAGCACTTCGGCTCGGCCATCTCCGCCCGGCCGTCCGGACCCGCTCGGCCTGGCTGTCTGGCGCCGGAGACCGCACCTTGCAGGCAGCACGGAACGCGGAATGTTGCCTCCGCAGAGTGCCGCGAAGTGCCGCAAGGAGCGGTGGAGGCGCTGCCGCCCCCACCGCCCGTGTGCCGACCAAGCAGCCCCATCGCCGCCGCCCGCGCGGGCAGGGCCGAGACGAACGCCTATTGCCGAAGCGGCGTATCCATACAGCGCGAGTACACCGTGACGTTAGCGGACGAGGCGCTGTTGTTGATCATCCACATAGTCCAGACCGTCGAGGTGCTCTCATGCGACTCGCCCATCGCGAGGTCGCCGCCGTTGTGGTCCACTTCACCGCCCAGCAGACTCGTCCCTCCCGGACAGGCAGCGCCGGGGAAGAACCCCATTCCACCACTGGCGCCAATGGGTGACGTCGTGCCGGCCAGACGCGTCACGGTCGCGGCGTTGCCCAAAGCGGGCTGATAGTAGCCAACCACGTCGATGATGACGTGGGTCGCATCACCAAACGCACGGATGGTGATGTCGTCGGCGCACCCGTCGCAGCCGGCAAGGGTGAGGCCGTTGGCAATGCCGCCGGACGTGGCGGGGCCGAAGTTGATGATGCTCGCGTTGGGTTCCGTGCCGGAAAAGCCCCACGCCTTGAGGCCACCGGCGGCGACATAGCCGTTGGTCACCGTGACGTTGAGAGCCCAGGCCGCGTAGCTGTATCCCGGCAGGCCGGTGCAGGAGGTCGCTGAGCCCTGACCTTTGCTGAATCCGTTCGTCGTGACGTCAAACGATCTCGTGGCGTTGGCGGCAATCACACCCGTGCGCGCACCGCTGCCGCGGGTGTCGACCATGCGACACGGCGCGATCGGCGTGTAGACGAGCGACTGGGTGTAATCGCCGAGCACCATCGGTCCCTTGCGTCCAAACCCCATGGGCACCTTCTGCTGTGGGGCAGACAAGGCGTTGATGTACTTGCCGGCACTCTCGCGGCCCAGGAGGATGTTCGTCATCGTATTGAAGTCGCCCGTCAACGCGGCCGCGTAGATCTGCCAGGCCGGCGCCTTCATCGCGATGTCACTCAGTTCCGCCCATACGTCGTAGACGGTGGGGTCGAGGTTGGCCTGCCATTCGGTGAGCAGTTGATTCACAGCGGCCGACTTGTTGGCGTCGATGTTCCCGACAATCCCCTGCACCTCCCACGACCGCTCCTTGGTCATCATGGTGCCGCGCTGCTGCGCATCGACCCCCACGCCCACTGCGACGACGACAACCAGGGCCACCAATAGTGATGCTCGTCTCATTCCAACCTCCTCGTCGCCGATCGGGGCGATCGACGCGTGACTAGACTATTGCCGCAGACTAGCCTAGGGCGGGCCGACACGTCACCGTCACGGCATGGCGGACGCGGCGACCGGCCTGGGGGACAGGGGCGTGCTACGTGCGTTCCGGCCGCCCCCGTCAGGAAGAGAGGCGACGACCGCGCCAGAATCCCCTCACCGTCTGACAGCGGCGCCGGCGCCGCCGCCCTCAGAGCGGGATATTACCGTGCTTCTTCGCTGGGTTCTTGTCTCGCTTGTTCTCGAGCGTGGCCAGTGCCTGGATCAGCCGCGGGCGCGTCGTGCGGGGCAGGATCACTTCATCGATGAAGCCGCGCTCCGCCGCCACGTATGGGTTGGCGAACTTCTCACGAAACTCGGCCACCTTCTCGGCCCGCATCGCCGCCGGGTCGGCCGCCTTCTCGATCTCTCGACGGTACAGGATGTTGACGGCGCCCTCGGCGCCCATGACGGCGATTTCGGCCGAAGGCCACGCGTAGTTGAAGTCGGTGCGGATGTGCTTGCTCGACATCACACAGTAGGCGCCGCCGTAGGCCTTGCGCGTGATGACCGTCACCTTCGGCACGGTGGCTTCGGCGTAGGCGTAGAGGAGCTTGGCTCCGTGACGGATGATGCCGCCGTACTCCTGCACGGTGCCCGGCAGGAACCCCGGGACGTCCTCGAAGGTGACGAGCGGGATGTTGAAGCAGTCGCAGAAGCGCACGAAGCGAGCGCCTTTGACCGAGGCATTGATGTCGAGCGTGCCGGCCAGGTGCGCCGGCTGGTTGGCGACGATTCCGACGGGCTTGCCGCCCAGGCGGGCGAAACCCACGATGATGTTCTTGGCGAAATGCTCGTGCACTTCGAGGAAGGCGCCGTCGTCGGCCACCAACCGGATGAGATCGTGCATGTCGTACGGCTGGTTGGCCGAGGCCGGCACGAGCGCGTCGAGGGCGGCGTCCTCGCGATCGACCGGATCGTCGGTCGGGCGCCGCGGCGGCTCGTCGAGGTTGTTCGACGGCAGGAATCCCAGCAGCTCGCGGACCAGCGCGATGCATTCCCGGTCGTCGTCCACCGCGAAGTGCGCGACGCCGCTCTTCTCGTTGTGCGTCATGGCGCCGCCGAGGTCGTCTTTGCTGACGTCCTCGTGCGTCACGGTCTTGATCACGTCGGGCCCGGTGACGAACATGTAGCTCGAGCCCTTCACCATGATGGTGAAGTCGGTAATCGCCGGCGAGTACACGGCGCCGCCCGCACACGGCCCGAGGACGGCGGAGATCTGCGGCACGACGCCGCTGGCCAGGGTGTTGCGCAGGAAGATGTCGGCGTAGCCGCCGAGCGAGAGCACGCCTTCCTGGATGCGCGCTCCGCCGGAGTCGTTCAAACCGACGATCGGCGCCCCGGCCTTCATCGCCATGTCCATCATCTTGACGATCTTGGCGGCGTTGGTCTCCGAGAGCGAGCCGCCGAAGACCGTGAAGTCCTGCGCGAAGGCATACACGACCCTGCCGTGCACCCGGCCGTGGCCGCTGACCACGCCATCGCCCGGCACGATCTGGGTCTCCATGCCGAAGTCGAGACAGCGGTGCGTGACCAGCTTGTCGACTTCCTCGAAGGTGCCGGGATCGAAGAGCAGCTCCATGCGCTCGCGCGCCACGAGCTTGCCGGCCTCGTGCTGCCGGCGCAGCCGCTCTTCGCCACCGCCAAGTTCAGCGCGCCGCTCGAGCTCCCGCAGCCTGGCGATCGGGTCGCTCATGCCTGCGGTGCCTCGACGCAGGGATTACTGAGCGCGCCGACGCCCTGCACCTTCACCATCATCCGGTCGCCCGGCACGAGCGGACCAACGCCAGACGGCGTGCCGGTCGTGATGACATCGCCCGGCTCGAGGGTGCAGAACCGCGACAGCCACTCGACCACGTAGGGCACCGGGAAGATGAGCTCGCGCGTGTTCGAGTGTTGCCGTTTCTGGCCGTTCACCCAGCCCTCGACGTCGAGTTCGGACGGATCGAGGCCGACGGCGATACAGGGGCCGATCGGCGCAAAGGTGTCGAAGCCCTTGGCGCGGGAGTACTGCACGTCTTTCGCCTGCAGCTCACGCGCGGTCACGTCGCACAGGCAGGTGACGCCCAGGATGTAGTCCAGCGCATCCTTCGCCTTGACATGCTTCGCCCGGCGGCCGATGACGACAGCCATCTCCGCTTCGTGCTCGATACGGCCGCCCCAGAGTGGGATCTCGATGCTCGCGTCGGGACCGATGACGGTCGTCGGCGGCTTGATGAAGAGCAGGGGTTCGGCGGGCAACGCCTTCTTCATCTCGGCGGCGTGGTCTTTGTAGTTGAGGCCGATGGCCATGATCTTCGAAGGCACGACCGGCGCCAGCACCTGGCCGAGCGGCTGTTCGACGGCCGCGCCAGGTCGGTAGTCGCCAAAGATGTCGCCTTCAAGCCACGAGAACACGCCGTCACGTTCCAGCGCGTAGCGCCCGCCCATGCCCTGCCGCACCCGGTAGATTCTGTCCATCACGTCTCGTCCGATCTTTCCGGGCCTCGGGACCGAACCCCGAGCCTCGTCTACGGCCTGGCCGTCTCCTCGGCCCGATTCGACGGGCCGCTGCGATTGGCCGGCGTTGCCGAGTCTACCGCGACGACCACGTAGGCGTACCGCGTTCCGGGCGTCACGTTGCGGTCCTCGAAACTGCTCGCGCGGATCGGCTCGGGCGTCAGCTGCAATGTAGGCTCGCCGCCTGCGACGCCGCGGAAGACGAGATAGCCGGCGAGATCCTCGGCCTCCACGCCTTCCCAGATGAGACTGACGACGCCGGCGCCGCCAACCGCCGCGAGCGCCGTCGGCTCCGGCGGCGCGAACGTGTCGGCCGGCGTCACGCAGGCCGGAGCCGAGGCCGGCCCCTCGACGTCCACCCCGTCGAGGGTATCCACGCCTCGCACGACGAAGCAGCGCTGGCGTCCGAAGGCGACGCCCGCGACGCTGTGGCTGGTCGCATCCAGCGGCGGCTCGTTCAGGAGGGTCGCGCCGGCGGCGCCGCCATCGGGCGCTGGTTCGGGAGCGTAGACGTTGTACCGCGTGGCGGGCACCGGCGGGCCGAGCGGGCGCGCCTCGAGCCACTCATCGCTTGCAGGGGATGGCGCCAGGCGCGCATC
>JAGNJW010000025.1 GCA_018000455.1 Acidobacteriota bacterium | reverse complement strand
TCAGTGGCCATCACCCCAGCCAGCCGCATCTTGATCAGCCGGCCGATCTGCTGCGGGCGATCGCCGAGATCGATCCGCCACGGATGTCCTCGCGGGTGATCGGGCGGCTGCGGCAGACACTGTCAGGTGATCTCGATGCCGTCGTGGCGATGGCGCTGCGGAAGCGGCCGGAGGAGCGCTACGCGTCGGTCGACGCCTTTGCCGCCGATCTGCGCCGGTATCTGGCCGACGAGCCGGTGCTGGCACGGGCGCCCTCGGCGGTCTACCGAACGGCGAAATTCGTGCGGCGCCACCGGTGGCCGGTGCTGGCCGCCACCGTGGCGCTCGGCCTGCTCGTCGCGAGCCAGATCAACACCGAGCTGGCCCGGCGCGCCGCCGACCGCCGCTTCTCGCAGCTGCGGGACCTGTCGTCGCAAGTCCTGGTCCTCGACGGCCGCCTCGTCAACGTCGAAGGCACGGTCGCAGCGCGCGAAGCGCTGGCCGCGATGTCGCTCAAATACCTGTCTGGCCTGGCTGGCGACGCGCGAACGGACCGCACGCTGTTGCTGGAGGTCGTCGAACACTACATCCGCGTGGCCGAGATTCAAGGCGTGCCGACGTCGCCGTCGCTCGGGAAACTCGATGAGGCCGAAGTGAGCCTCGCCACCGCCGACGCGCTGGTCGAGGGGTTGCTGGCCGACGGTACCAACGACGTCCGTGGATTGGAACTGTCGGCGACGATCCGCGCCTACCGCACGATCCTGGCCGACTCGCAGCGTCGCGGCGCGGATGCGAACCGCCATCTCGATGGAGCGATCGCGCGCGTGGACGCGCTGCTGGCCCATCCCGATATCACGCCCGGGCAACGCTACCGGGGCGCCTTCATCTACGCCAATCTGCCGCTCGCGGCCAACAACCTTCGTCGCTACGACGACGGCATCCGGCTGGCCCGGCGCTTCCTCGAGTTGGTGCCCAGTACCACGCTCGGGCCGTCGGCCATCGCCAACGGACAGAGCATCCTGGCCAACGCGCTGCGAATGCGAGGTGACCTCGAGGAGGCGCAAGTTGCCATTCGAGAGGCGCAGACCACGATTGGCCGCGGCGCTGACCTGAGCAGTCAGCTGAACCGCTACGGGCTGCTGCTGCGCGAAGGCCTCATCCTCGGTGAGGACGGCGGCGTGAGTCTCGATCGGCCCGACGACGCCGTCGTGCCCCTGCGCGAGGCCTTCACGCTGATGAATGCCAGGGCGCAGGCCGACCCGAACGACGCGACCAGCGGCTCCCGCACGGCCACGGCGGCTCGGGAGCTGGGCGACATCTTGCGCTGGCAGCATCCTGCCGACGCCCTCGCGGTCTACGACGTGGGGCTGCAACGACTGGCCCAGCGGACCGACACGGTCTCGGCGAATCGGGCCTCGGCCGAACTGCTGGCGGGCTCCGCCTATGCACTGAGGCGCCTCGGGCGCACGACCGAGGCTGCCAGCCGCCTGAACCGGGCGCTGGCGCTGCTGAGCGTCACCAAGGACCATCCCGCCAATCCAATTCCGATCGACGGTCCGCTCTACGGCGTCTTGCTGGCGCGCGCCGATCACGACGCCGAGGCCGGATCGCCCGCGGAGGCCGTTCGGCAGTATCGCGACCTGCTGGACGCCGTTCAGCGTGGCACGCCCGATGTGGAGCATGACCTCACCTACGCGAATCGGCTGGCCGGTCTCTACGACGCACTGGCCGCCGCGCAGCGTCGGAGCGGCGCCCACGACGACGCGGCCGCGACCGGCGCCCGCCGCCAGGCGCTGTGGGAACACTGGGCCCGCCGCCTGCCGGGCAACGCGTTCGTGGCGCATCGCCTCCAGGCATCGGGGCTGCCGCCACGGTGACACGCGTCACCGCGCGCGCCACCGAGCCTCACGCCCGGCGGACGCTGCCGCGCCCGGCCGGCGGCGGATCGACTGGTTGGGCTGCTGCAGATCGCAGTGCAACCGTGGGACACGGCGTCCCCGTGCCTCCGGTGGTAGCATCAGGCTCACGCTCTGGCCGCCATGAGCCCCGCCGCGTCTCCGCTCGCCACTCTCATCGCGCAAGCCGAGGCTGGCGACGCGTCCGCGAAGGATGCGTTGTTCACGGCGTTGTACGGCGAACTGCACCGCCTGGCGGAATCGCACCTGCGGCGCAGTGGCGGCGACCTCACGCTGGGCGCAACCACGCTGCTGCACGAGGCCTACGTCGACATCGCCGGCCGCGACGCCCTCGCGTTTCCCGATCGCAATCGCTTTTTCGGCTACGCGTCGCGGGCCATGCGCAGCATCGTCATCGACTACGTGCGCACGCGGCATGCCCGCAAGCGCGGCGGCGACCTCACGTTCACGACCCTCGACGAGGAACACCTCGGCCCGCCGGTGGAGGCGCGCGATCTCGAGGGTGTGGGTGCGGCACTCGACCAGCTGGCTGACTTCGAGCCCGCACTCGCCCAGCTCGTGGATCTGAAGTTCTTCTGCGGCTTCACCTTCGCCCAGATCGCCGCCGCGCGCGGTGTCACCGAGCGCACCGTGCAACGCGACTGGGCCAAGGCGCGCGTGCTGCTGCGCCGGTTCATCGACGACACGCTCCTGCCGGCCTGACGGCGCATCACCGGTCGTTCACGCAGCCTGTCGGGTTTCTCACCGCAACTGCGCTCTCGTGAACGAGGGAGTTGCGCATGCACACGCGAAACGTCGTTCTGGCTGTGGTCGTTCTGCTGGCGGGGATCGGGGGCGCGGCCGTCGCCCAACCTCTGGGCACGTTCCGCTGGCAGCTGCAGCCGTTCTGCAACGTGGTCGCGGTGGCCATCACCCAGAACGGCGCCGTCTATCGGCTCGAAGGCACCGACGACCAGTGCGGCAACGGCGCCGACGCCGCGTCGGTCACGGGCACGGCGTTTCCCAACGCCGACGGCACGATTGGCTTTGGCCTGAACATCGTCACGGCGCCGGGCGGACGGCCGGTGCACGTCGATGCCGAGATCGCCCTCGGTACTTTCAGCGGCACCTGGCGCGATAGTGCGGGCGCCGCTGGCACCTTCGTGCTGACTCCGGGGGCTGGCAACGGTGGCACCGCACGGCCGCTGCCCTCCGCGGTGCCGTCAACGTTTGTCCTGAGACCCGATGGCGGCGTCGTCGCCACGGGCGCCGTGGGCCAGGGTGCGATTCCCGCAAGCGGGCCCGGCACTCGCATGATGTGGTACCCGGGCAAGGCGGCGTTTCGCGCGGGAAGAGCTCAGGTTCAGGAATGGGACGACATCAACGTCGGCGCGTACAGCGTTGCGCTGGGCTGGGGCACGAGGGCTAGCGGCGAAGCTGACACGGCGCTTGGTTACTTTGCGGTGGCCACCGGCGGCGCCAGCATCGCCATGGGTGCCTCCACACTGGCCAGCGGAAACGCCTCCACCGCGATGGGGTCTGGCTCCCTGGCCAGCGGAGACACCAGCACCGCCATGGGCAAAGACTCGGCGTCCAGCGGTCTTGCCAGCACCACGCTCGGCGACACCACAACGGCGTCGGGAAGGGGGGCGTTGGCCGGGGGCTTCCTTTCGGCGGCGGCAGGCTCTGCAGCGCTTGCCTTCGGCCTTGAGACCCAGGCCGTCGGCACTGCCTCCGTGGCCTTGGGCACGCGCACGTCGGCTGGCCGCGGTTCCTTCGTGTTCGCCGACAACGCAAACAGCACGAGCATTTTCAGCGCCGGGACCAATCAGTTCAGGGTCCGCGCCTCTGGCGGCGTGGAGTTCAACACCAACCCCGAGGGCAACATCGGCGTGCGGCTCGTGGCCGGCGGCGTGCAGTGGACCTCGGTGTCCGACGTCAATGCGAAGCATCTCTTCCGCGATCTCGACGGCGAGGACCTGCTCACCAGGTTCGCGGCAATGCCCGTCACCGAATGGAGCTACAAGGCACAGGACGCCGCCATTCGCCACATCGGCCCCACGGCACAGGACTTCCACGCCGCCTTCGGCCTGGGCGAAGACCCGCTGCGCATCGGCACGCTCGATGCCGACGGCGTCGCGCTGGCCGGGGTGCGGGCGCTCGAAGCGCGATCACGCCAGCAGGCAGACGAAGTGGCCGCGCTCAGGCTCGAGGTCGCTCGTCTGCGCGAGCTGATGATGGCGCTGACCGCCGCGCCACGCTGACCGACGGGGTTGCAGCGCTGTCGCATTGGCTCCGGACTGCTGGCTGCTCCCATGTCGGGTCTTGCTTCGCAACTGCGCTCTCGTGAACGAGGGAGTTGCGCATGCACACGCGAAACGTCGTTCTGGCTGTGGTCGTTCTGCTGGCGGGGATCGGGGGCGCGGCCGTCGCCCAGCCTCTGGGCACGTTCCGCTGGCAGTTGCAGCCGTTCTGCAACGTGGTCACGGTAGCCATCACCCAGAACGGCGCCGTCTATCGACTGGAGGGCACCGACGACCAGTGCGGCAACGGCGCCGACGCCGCGTCGGTCACAGGCACGGCGTTTCCGAGCGCCGACGGCTCGATTGGCTTTGGCCTGAACATCGTGACGGCGCCCGGCGGGCGGCCCGTGCACGTCGATGCCGAGATCACCGTCGGCACCTTCAGCGGCACCTGGCGCGACAGTGCGGGAGCCGCCGGCAGCTTCGTGCTGACTCCCGGGGCAGGTAGTGGCGGCACCGCGCGTCCGCTGCCTTCTGGCGTGCCATCGACGATCGTGCTTCGGCCAGACGGTGCCTTCCTGGCAGGAGGGGCCCTGGGCCAGGGACAGGTTCCCGCCACTGGCTCGGGCGTGCGCATGATGTGGTACCCGGGCAAGGCGGCGTTCCGCGCCGGCGAGTCCGTCGGAAACGGATGGGACGACGCCAGAGTCGGCGTGGCCAGTGCGGCCTTGGGCCTCGGCACGGCGGCTAGCGGCATCGCCAGCTTCGCAATCGGCCAGGACACCTTCGCCAGCGGTCAGACCAGCACGGCCATGGGCAACGCCACTCTGGCCTCGGGAACCGCGAGCACAGCTCTGGGCGACAACTCGAGTGCCAGGGGCGTGGCCAGTCTGGCCGGGGGCTTGGCCACGCTGGCCACTGGTGAGGGCAGTGTCGCCCTGGGCATCAGGTCGAACGCTAGTGGCGTTGCCAGCGCAGCGTTCGGCAACACGACGGTCGCTAGCGGCACTGAGAGCATGGCCATCGGCAAAGACACGTCGGCCACCGCCGAGAGCGCCTTCGCTGGGGGCGGGGTAGGTACGACAGCCTCTGGCATCCGCTCCCTGGCGTTCGGCGAGAACGTACTCGCGGCGGGCTCCGGCAGCGTGGCGCTCGGCACGAGAGCCGGCGTGTCTGCGAACGGGTCGTTCGCGTTCGGCGACCGGTCGTCGCAGACGGTGTTCACCGTGACGCAGCCGAACCAGTTCAAGGTGCGCGCCGCCGGCGGCGTGGAGTTCTTCAGCAACCCCGAAGCCAACATCGGCGTGCGGCTCGTGGCCGGCGGCGTGCAGTGGACGTCGCTCTCCGACGTCAACGCCAAGCATCGCTTCCGCGATCTCGACGGCGAAGACGTGCTGACGAAGTTCGCCGCGATGCCGGTGCGGGAGTGGAGCTACAAGGCGCAGGAAGACGCCATCCGCCACATCGGCCCCACGGCGCAGGACTTCCACGCCGCGTTCGGTCTGGGCGAAGAGCCGCTGCGCATCGGCACGCTCGATGCCGACGGCGTGGCGCTGGCCGGCGTGAAGGCCGTCGAGGCCAGAACGCGCCGCTTGTCCGAACGCCTCGCCGCACTCGAGACCGAGAACGCTGGTTTGCAGGCCGAACTCGAAGGTGTGCGGGAGCGCCTGGCGCGCCTCGAGCGAGCGCTCGGGAAACAGTGATTTCAGGGGGTATACATGGCAGCCATTCGTCTCGCAACGGTCACGATCCTCGGCCTGCTAGTACTGACGCCGGGGCAGGCGGCAGCGCAGGTGTTCGGCACGTTTTCCTGGCAGATGCGGCCCTACTGCAACGTCGTCTCGCTCACGCTCGTCAACACGCCGGCGGGCTTCACGCTGCAAGGCACCGATGACCAGTGTGGCGCCGTCGACAAGGCCGGCGCCTTTGGCATCGCGTCGTTCAACACCTCCGGGAACGTCACCGCGAACTTCAGCATCGTGCTGGCCCCGGGCGGCAGCCCCGTGCATGTCTCGGCGATCATCAGCCCGGCGACCGGCAGCGGCACCTGGACCGACAGCGCTGGCAACTCCGGCACGTTCGCGTTGTCGGGCGCCACGCCGGGGCTGCCCGCGCGGCCCCTGCCACCGAGCGGCCTCGCGGTGGCCAGCGTGACGGCACGAGAGATCGCCCCCGATGCCGTCACGGGCCTGGGCGTCCAGAACGGCAGCCTCACGTCGGTCGACTTCGCCGATGCGCCGCGCGCGACGTCGGTCGAGGGCACGCAGAACATCACGCTCACCGTTGGCGTGCAGACCAACGTGCGCCAGATCGTCCTGACCGCCCCCGCGGCGGGGCGGGTGATCGTCAATGCCAGCGCCACGGTGACCGCAAACGCCACAGGGAACGATCTGGTCGAGTGTTCGCTGACCACGGGAACCATCGTGCAGACCACGTTCAAGACCACCGTCGGGGAGAGCGCCGCCCTTCCGCCCGGCCTGAATTTTCCGTTGGGCATGACTCGGGGCTTCGTGGTCAACCCGGGGCCCTTCACCGTCCGCCTGGTCTGCCGGAGCATCGGGGGTGTGATTGGCCTGCTGGACACGTCGATGACCGCCGCCTACTTTCCGCACTGATCCGCGACCGGGCATGCCGCGTTCCGTCAGTCGCGCACCGCCGCCGCAGCATGCGGTGTCGGGTTTCGCGCCGCAACTTCGCTCTCGTGAACGAGGGAGTTGCGTATGCACACGCGAAACGTCGTTCTGGCTGTGGTCGTTCTGCTGGCGGGAATCGGGAGCGCGGCCGTCGCTCAACCTCTGGGCACGTTCCGCTGGCAGCTGCGGCCGTTCTGCAACGTGGTCACCCTGGCCGTCACCCAGAACGGCGCCGTCTATCGACTGGAGGGCACCGACGACCAGTGCGGTAGCGGCGCCGACGCCGCGTCGGTCACCGGCACGGCGTTCCCCAACGCCGACGGCACGATTGGCTTCGGCCTGAACATCGTGACGGCGCCGGGCGGACGACCGGTGCATGTCGATGCCGAGATCACCGTGGGCAGCTTCG
Source organism: Acidobacteriota bacterium (assembly GCA_018000455.1). GTDB lineage: Bacteria > Acidobacteriota > Vicinamibacteria > Vicinamibacterales > UBA2999 > CADEFD01. The sequence continues at coordinate 65,695 of JAGNJW010000025.1, read as the reverse complement.
GCGGCACCTGGCGCGACAGCGCCGGCGGTGCCGGCACCTTCGCGTTCACGCCGGGCGCCAGCAGCGGCGGCAGTCCGCGTCCGCTGCCGTCGACCGGGTTCGTGATGCCGACCGCGATCGTGGCGCGGCAGGACGGCGGCTTCGTGGCGGGCGGCGAAGAAGCCGTGGGCACGATCCCGGCAAGCGGACCCGGCGTTCGCATGATGTGGTATCCGGGCAAAGCCGCGTTCAGGGCCGGCAGCGCCGGCGCCGATTTCTGGGACGACCCTCAGGTCGGTTTCGCCAGCGTGGCGTTTGGCACCAGCACCAAGGCGTCCAACAACAACAGCGTCGCGATGGGCCTCAGTTCGAGCGCGAGCGGCGCCGTGAGCACCGCCCTGGGCGGCCAGACCATCGCGAGTGGCGCCGCGAGCACGGCCATGGGGGCAGGGTCGACGGCCAGCGGCGGGGTCAGCGTGGCGATGGGCGAGAGGACGGTGGCCAGCGAACTCGCCACCACAGCGATGGGCTCCTTCACGACCGCCAGCGGCACCTACAGCACCGCCATGGGCCTGGGAACGCGCGCCGAGGGCTCCGGCAGCACCGCCATGGGGCGTTCCACCTCGGCTGCCGGGCTCTACTCGCTGGCTGGCGGCGACGGATCGGGCGCGGGAGGCCACATGGCGCTGGCGTTTGGTGACCACGTGGCCGCCGCGGGCAATGGCAGCGTCGCCCTCGGCACCAACGCGTCGGCGTTCACGAACGGGTCGTTTGTCTTTGCCGACCGGTCCATTCAGACCGGTATCCAGACGCAACAGCCCGGCCAGTTTCTCGTGCGCGCCACCGGCGGCGTCGAGTTCTACAGCAACGCCGCCGCCACCCTGGGCGTCCGGCTCGCCCCGAATGGCGCGCAGTGGCTCGCCCTCTCGGACGTGCGTACCAAGCATCGCTTCCGCACGCTCGACGGCGACGAGATCCTGGCGAAGATTGCGGCGATGCCGGTCACCGAGTGGAGCTACACGGCGCAGGAGGCCGGCATTCGCCATATCGGGCCCACCGCGCAGGACTTCCATGCCGCGTTCGGTCTCGGCGAGGATCCGCTTCGCATCGGCACCCTCGACGCCGACGGAGTGGCGCTGGCCGGGGTGCGGGCGCTCGAAGCCCGCTCGCGCACCCTGCGCGACGATCAGGACGCGCTTGGCCGGCGCGTTGCCGCGCTGGAGCAGGCGCTCGCCGATGCGCTCGAACTCGTGCGCGCACTGAAAGGCGGCCGGTAACGAGCCGCCGGCGCTGGCTACGCCCGCCCGGCGAACTCGCGCGTCTCGGTGTGCACCTTCACCCGCTCGCCTTCCTTGATGAAGAGCGGCACCTGAATCTCGAGCCCGGTCTCGGTCGTGGCCGGCTTGGTCACGCTGCCGCTGGCCGTGTTGCCGCGCGCGCCCTCTTCGGTCTGGGCGATGGTCATCTCGACGATCGATGGGAACTCGATCGCGATCGGGTTGCCATTGTATTTCTGCACCTTGACGACAAGATTGTCGGTGAGCAGCTCGCTGTCGTCGCCGAGCGTGTCCGCCGTGAGCGCCAGCGACTCGAACGTGGCGTCTTCCATGAAGTGATAGGCATCGCCGTCGGAGTACTGATAGGTGGCCGGCACCTGCACGAGGTCGGGCTCGGAGAACTTCTCGGCCGCCTTGAAGGTCTTGTCGAACACGGCCCGCGTGAGCAGGTTGCGCATCTTGAGCCGCACGAGTGTCTGACCGCCGCGGGCGGTCGGCTTGCTGACCTCGACGTCGATGCAGTGGTAGGGGGCGCCTTCGAACTCGAAGTACATCTTGCGCTTGACGTCGATTGCTTCGATCAGACTGGCCATAAGTGCGGGAACAGGGAACAGGGAACAGGGAACAGGGAACGGGGAACGGGGAACAGGGAAGACGGATACGGAGCGCGGCGACTGTCGGCGGCCCTTAAAGCATCAACGACCCGGGGGCGGAAGCGCAAGCGCCCGTGCGAGGGCTGCGGCGGCCGCCAGATCTCCGGCGGCGGCCGGGGCCTTGCCGAACACCTCGACGATAGTGGCTGTGACCGTGCCGGTATTGGTGAAGGTGTGCATGACGCCGCCCTTGAGACTCAGCGCTTCACCCGGCCCGACGTCCACCGGCGTCTGCCCTTCCACGGTCAGCCGGAGCTGGCCGGTGATGAGCACGAACACGTGGTAGGTGGCGTCGGCGTGGTTGTGCATGCGGCGCGTCGCGCCGGGCTCCGCGTAGTCGCGCAGCACGCGGAACGCCCCCTCGCTCAGCACCTGCAGCGACGAGATGCCAGGATCGCCCTGCACCGGTCGCGCCTTTTCGGGCCCCGCCACGGCCTGAGCCTGGGCCGGCACCGCTGCCGCCGACAACCCGACCAGCACCGCCATCACTCCGACCGCATGTCCACAGGTCATCTGGCTACTCCTCGGCCGCCATGGGCGGCGGCCCATTCTATGATGACGCCGGCATGTCGACGCTTCCGTGGTACCGCCAGGTCTCCTCCGCGCAGTGGAAAGCCTTCCTCACGACCTTCTTCGCCTGGGTGCTCGACGCGTTCGACTTCACGATCATCACGTTCGTGCTGGTGGATATCCAGCAGAGTTTCTCGGTCAACAAGGCGCTGGCCGGCCTGCTCGGCACCGTCACGCTGCTCTTCCGCGTGGTCGGCGGCATCGGCGCCGGGACCATCGCCGACCGCTACGGGCGCAAGGGACCGATTCTTTTTTCGATCGCCTGGTTCACGGCGTTCGCCGTGCTGAGCGGCGCCTCCACCTCGTACGTGATGTTGTTCGCGTTCCGCGGCCTCTTCGGAATCGGCATGGGCGGCATGTGGGCGGCCGGCATGCCGCTGGCGCTCGAGCACTGGCCGCAGCACCTGCGCGGCATCGCCTCGGGCATCCTGCAGGGCGGCTACTCCGCCGGCTTCCTGCTGTCGTCGCTGGTCTACCAGCTCGGCTACCCGCTCATCCGCCACGAGCCGGAGTGGGCCTGGCGCGTGATGCTGTGGGCGGGCGTGATTCCGGCGCTCGTGGTCTTCGCCGTGATGTGGACCGTGCCCGAGAGCCCGATCTGGCTCGAGCAGCAGCGGCGTCTCGCGGCCGAGGGCGGCCGCACGCGCCTGTCGCTGGCACGGCTCTTCGACCGCGACCTCGTGTGGGTCACGCTGCACACGTCGCTCCTCATGGGTGCGTTCGTGTCGGTCTATCAGTCGACGACCTTCTGGTACCCGACGCTGCTCTCAACGATGAAGCTGCAGCCGTTGTCGTTCCTGCTGCTGCTCAATGCCGGCGGGATGCTGGGGTCGGTGGCACTCGGCGCGATGTCGGAACGCTGGGGAGGACGTCGCGGCTCGGCCACCAGCGGCATGGTGGTGGGCCTGGCGGCGGTGCCCCTGTATCTCTTCGCCGAAAGTACGTGGGTGCTGCTGCTCGGCGCGTGGATGATGGGCTTTTTCGCCGCCGGCGCCTGGGGCATGGTGCCGGGCTATCTGTCGGAGCGCTTCCCCACCGAAGCGCGCGGCGTTGGCACCGGCTTCGCCTACCACGCCGGTGTCGGCATCGGCTCGTACGCGCCGTTTCTCATCGGCCGGCTGCAGGACGGCGGCACCGACCTGCGCGTGGCCATGGCCTACTGCATCGTGACGGCCGGTGTGCTGTGCGTGGCGCTGCTCTGGCTGGGCCCCGAGACACGCGGCCGGACGCTCGACTAGCGAAGCGAAGCCCTACTGCCCCATTCCGCCCTTCCAGCTCTCGCGTTCGATCTTCCAGGCGCCGCCTTCCTTGACGAGCGTGATGACGCCCGTCGCCTTGCCCTTGCTCTCGGCGCTGATACCCTCGACCTGGAGCTCGGCGCCACCAACCGAGGGCGTTTCCTTGACGACCTTGACGTTCGTGCGGTCGTCGAACATCTTGATCATCTCGAAGGCTTCCCTCCGCTCGCCGGGCGGCGCCTTGGCAATCTGCTCGGCGCGCCCCTTCGCCACCCATGGCAGCAACTCGTCGATCGAAGTCGCCTTGTCGAAGGCCACACGGTAGGCGAGATAGAACTCACTCCCGTTCGTATAGCTGGCCGCGGGTTGGGCGACAACTGGCAGGCTGACGCCGATGGCGAGTGCGAGCGCGGCGCCGGCGCGGGCGGCCCGCTGCAGGGTCATCATCGGGTGCTCCGTGGACGGGGCCGGTGGCCTTGGCTCACTGGGGGTTGCTGGCCAGGTTCATCGTCGAGACGAAGCCGTTGGTGCCGGAATGCTTCCAGCGGTGGGTCGCACTCGCGTGCTGGTGCAGCACGCTCCTGAACTGCGTGTAGTTCTGCAGGGCCACGCCGGGCAGGTTCATCACCTTGATGGCCTGGCCGTTGTAGCCGCGCACCACCTCCATGTCGACCGACGACTCAGGCGTCGAAAAACGCACGTGCGCGTCGCTCACCTCCATCGTGATCGGCACCTTGCTGAACGAGAGCATGCCCTTATGGAAGCCCGCAAAGGCGATCGGCAGCAGGGCTTCGACAGCCTTCTCCTGCTCGGAGGACACTTTGTCGCTGACGTAGATCTTCGACCAGGTGCCCATCTGGAAGGTGACGAGGAACTGCACGCCGGCCAGATCGGTCTCGCCGTAGCGTCCGGAGTCGATCGAGATCATCCGGTTGCCCTCGCACGGCATGCGGTTGGGCGACCCGCCGAAGTTGCACGGGCACGAGATGGTGCAGCTGCAGCTTTCAGCGACCGTGGCCGAGAGCTGCCACGACGGCGTCTGTGCCCGCATCGGCACGGTGAGAACGAGCAAGGCCATCGTGACGGTGACACCAAGGACGCGCATGCTGGAAGCCCTCCCGCGCGAGGCGCCGCTGCCGTTCGGGGGCCGGTGCTCGCGACGAGAGCGTGCGCGATCTCGCGCGACGTGTCAACGACACCGGGCGGGTGTCAGAACGCCGTTCTCGCCTGAATGCTCTCGAGATAGGCGACCAGCGCCTTGATGCGGGCCTCGACGATGGCCGGATCGCCGCCATCGACCGAACGCGCGAAGACGTCACCCCAGACGGGCATGTCGGGCCCGCCGTGGCCCTTCACGGGCTGGCGGCCGTCGACCATGCGCCTGACCTCTTCGGCCGGGAACACGCCCTTGTTGCGTTTGGCGATCTCGGTGAGATCGGACGGGCGCCGCCGCATCGAGTCGGCCAGCGGCCCATCGCCCCGGGCGCTCGTGCCGTGACAGGCGGCGCAGTAGGTGCGAAACAGGTAGTCACCGGTCGCGGCCGAGGTCGGCTGTGCCTCGGCACGCCCGGCCGCCAGCACGCCGGCGAGTGTGACGGCGGCGAGAGTCGCGGCGCGAAAGCCGCGGAACGTCCAGGTGCTGGTCATGGCGCCTCCTCGGCCGGATCAAGGCGCGGGGCGTCCCGCGGATTCCGGCCCGGTCGGGTAGAGCAGCCGCACGTCCCGTGCCAAGCACAACGCTCGCGGTTCCGGGCGGCGCCGTCGCGGCGCCCACCTGGACCCATGGCCACCGCTTGGGAATTCGCCCGGTTCCCTGCGTGGTATTTCGGGCCGCACGCGGTATCGTGTGCCGCAGCATGCAGAGCCGCCTGACCCGCCGTGCGTTCCTGGCCGCCGCCGGCGCCCTGCCCTTCACACCGGCCCCGACCTGGGGCGCGGCGGCACAAGGTGGAAGCGACGTCGTCGTCATCGGTGGCGATCCGGCCGCCGATGCTGCGGTCTACCGGCTGACGCGGGCATCTGGCGTGCGCGTCGTGCTGGTCGATGACACCCCGGCGTGGCGTAGGCCGGCGGCGCCCGCGGTCTCCTCGCTGGCCATGCTGCCCCCCTTTGCCCGTGGTCACCAGGTGTGTTTCGACAGATGGCGCGATCTCGGCAATCCCGGCTGGGGCTACGCCGACGTGCTGCCTTCGTTCAAGCGGCTCGAAAGGTACGAAGCCGGCGAGAGCACCTATCGGGGCGGCAGCGGCCCGCTCTCGGTGACGCACTGCTGGGATCCGCATGCGCTGCACCGCGCGTTCCTGCTGGCGTCGGTGTCGGGCGGCTTCCAGCAGGATTCGCGCCACGACTTCAACGGTCCCAGGTCGCAGAGCATCGCCGGCTACTACCAGAAGACGATTCTCGACGACGCCCCGCACACCTTCGAGGCGGCGTTCCAGGCGCCGGCCGTCACCTCCGGACTCGCGGTGGTGAGCGGCGCCGTGACGCGCATCGTCATCGAGCGCGGCCGCGCCGTGGGCGTGGAACTGGCTCGCGGCGCCACGCGCGAGATCCTGCGGGCCGAACGCGGCGTGCTGCTCTGCGCCGAGCCCGTCAGGGCCGCGCAGATCCTGATGCTTTCCGGCATCGGGCCCGCCGACCATCTCAAGGCCATCGGCGTGCCCGTCGTGGCCGATCGGGCCGGCGTCGGCAGTAACCTGCACGACCACACGCGCGTGGCGCTGCGCTGGCGGGCCTTGGGGCCTGCGCTCGATCTGCCCGAGACGACCGTGACGGCCGGCATGTTCACCGTATCGCTCAACGCCTCGCCGCCGGACCTGCAGATGAACTACCTCGACCCGCGGGCCGCCGGCGGGCCCTTGCTCGGCATCGACGTCATCCTGGTGCAGCCCACCTCGCGAGGCGAGGTGCGGCTCACCTCCCTTGACCCGCAGGCAGCACCAGCCACAGCGCTTGGCGCGATGGCGACCGAGGCCGACGTCACCGCACTCGTGCAGGGCATCCGGTTGGCGCGCTTCATTGCCGGCAGTCCGCAGCTCGATCGGATGCGCGGCGACGAGACGGCCGCGACGGCCGCCGTAGTACCACTGCCGGAGCTGCAGGCGTTCGTGAAGCAGGCCGCGCAGCCACTGGCGCATCAAGCAGGCACGTGCGCGATGGGCGGCGCCGGCGACAAGGCGGCCGTCGTCGACGCCACGCTCGGCGTACACGGCGTGGCGGGCCTGCGCGTGGCCGGTGCGGCGGTGATGCCCGTCGTCGTGAACGCGCCGCCGGCGGCCGCCTCGCTCATGCTCGGCGATCGTGCGGCCGAGTTCCTCCTCGCCGCCACGCCGTCGGGCGCTTGACCCACCGCGATCCGGCTCGCGGCGGCCATTCCCGGCGGCTTGATGCTCGACTACGGCGCGTGCGTCGCCTGCGGCTGCGGTATCGGCGCCTTCTTCGTTGGCGTGGCGTCGGGCAGCCTGCACGGCTGGCTGTGGCTGCCGTGCGCGTTTGTCGGCAGCATCCTCGGCAACCTGCCTGCAGCCCGCCTTCGGCCTGAGCGTGGAGCGCACCGTGTTGCCGAGATGCTGAAAGGGGGAGTCGCCCGGCGTTACGTCGAACCACGTAACGATTACGTATAATGCCGTAATGGCAGTCACGACCAATCCCTTCGTCTACGGCGAGATCGTCACCTCGGCGGCCTTCGCCGACCGCGAGGCCGAACGCGACCGGCTACGGCGCGATCTGGCCTCGGGTCAGAAGGTGTTCCTCATCTCGCCGCGCCGCTACGGCAAGAGCTCGCTCGTGCGCGATGTGCTGCGCAGCCTGGCGCGCGAGAACGTGCTGACGGTGGAAGTGACGGTGGCGGCGTCGAGCTCTTACGTCGGTTTCCTGGAGTCGTATGCCCGGGCGCTGGTCGCGGCCGACACGCCGATGAGCCGCCTGCGCCGCTGGACGTCGGAGCTGCTGACCGGGGTACGCCCTGAAGTGCGGTTCGATGCGCCGGCAGGTGGCGAGACCGGCTTCAGCCTGGCGTTCCCCGCTGTGCGCACGGCCCGAGACACGGCGCGCCTGGCTGCCGAGGTGTTCGCGTTGCCGGCCAGGATCGCGGCCGAGCGCAAGCAGAAGCTGGCCATCGCCCTCGACGAGTTCCAGGCGCTCACCGCTTTCGATGGTGACACGGCCGAGCAGGCGTTGCGCGCGGCCGTGCAGGACCAGCGGCAGGTGGGCTACGTCTTTGCCGGGTCGGAGCCATCGCTCATGGAACGGATGATCAGCGCCAAGCGGCCCTTCTACAAAGCGGGCCCGGTGATGCGCCTGCAGAAGATCGATCGGGAAGTGTTCGGCGACTGGCTCGACGAGCGCTTCAAGGCGAGCGGGATCAAGGCCGAGCCGGATCTCGGCGCCGCCATCGTCGATCTCGCCGGCAACGTGCCCTACGACGTGCAGCGCCTGGCGCACGAAACATGGGACGACCTGCACGAAGCCGGCCGCCGCGCGGCCACGCTCGACGACCTGCACATCACGCTCACGCGTCTGCTGGGCGAGCAGCACACGATGTTCGAGGAATCGTGGCAGCGCCTCACGCTGGCGCAGCGCGCCGCCCTGCGCGCGGTCGTGCTCGAAAACGGCCGCGAGATGCTGTCGGCCGACGTCCGCACCCGGCATCGCCTGTCGGGCGCATCGAGCGTGCAGTCGGCGCTGACCGCGCTGGCGAAACAGGACATCGTGATGAAGGACGGCGCGAGCTACGCCGTGACCGACTCGCTCTACCGCGAGTGGGTGGCCCGCAAGACGTTCTGACGAAGTCCGGTCCGGGACATTCCTGGGGCCTGGCCCCAGGTTGCACGGACCTGCAGCTACTTCAACTCGATGGCGATGATGCGCGGCGTGCCGCTCACGCCCTGCTCGGTCTGCAGCGTGCCGCGGTTGATGTAGCGGGCCTGCTTCGGCGCCAGCGTCCGCGTGTCGGTCTTGCCGTCGGGGCCGGTGACCTTCACCGTGCCGCCCGTCACCACCACCTCGACGACGTCGTTGCGGTAGATGCGTTTCACGGCGGGGCCGTTCGGCGTGAAGGTGTAGTCCCACATCCGGATGCGGGGATTCTCGAGCACGTTGGTCGCGCCCTCGCGCGGCCAGGCCGACGGCTCGGGGTCGTCGATCATCATCATGTCGGTCACGGCGTCCTTGAGGTCGACCATGATGGCGAGCCGCTCGGGCGTGCCTGGGGCGCCGTGCGCTTCTTCGCGGTGGGTGATGCCCTTGGGCTGGAAGTACGGTCGCGGGATGGGGAACTCGCCCGACTGGACGGCCTTGCCATCGAGCCCGGTCACCGTGATGGGACCCCAGCGCAGGTAGACGCCCGCCATGTCGTACTTGTGGCGATGCACGGGCTGGGCGTCACCGTGATGCCAGTTCACCTCCCACACCGAGACGCGCACGTTATCGAGGATCTGGGTCACGCCCTGGCGCGGGAACGCGTGCGGATACTCGTCGGCTTGTGCCGCCAAGCGCGGCGCCAGCATGGCAAGTCCGGCCACGGCGGCCACGACGACGACGGTGCGAGCAAAGCGTGCCATGAGAACCTCCACGAGAGCGCCAGGATTGGCCGCGCGCGGCTACCTACGGGAACCGGTGAACGAGCCACCGGTGCTGATGGTACCTTCCATGACGTTGCCGTCGACGTGAGCGGTGTAACGCGCGCCGCCTCCAACGGTGAAGGCGATCTCGCTGCCGGTCATCTTCGCATCGGTGAGTGCCCGGCCGCCGAGCGTGCCCTCGAGCATCTGGAACTTCTGGGTGAGCACCAGGGTCTCGTTGCCGACTTGCCACGTGCCTTCCGCCTTCGCGGGCACGATCCAGAGCAGTGCCGTGCACCAGCTCACGCAGTCGCCGCTGACCGTTTCGGTCTGGTCGGCCTGCCAGTCCTCCATCGTGAAGGTGTTGGCGACGATGCGGGTGCCGGGCGCCATGGCGAGGATCTTGTCGCGCAGCTTCATGTTGATCGACGGCAGCAGGAACAGCGTCACGACGTTGGCCTTCGAGAAATCGGTCTCGAAGAGGTCGGCCTGCACGAAAGTCGCGCGGTCGGGCGACACCTTGGCGGCCGCGGCGTTCTGGCGCGACAGCTCGACCATGTCGGGGTTGTATTCGATCCCGAACGAGCGCGCGCCGCGCTTGGCGGCGGTGATCACCGTGCGGCCGTCGCCCGAGCCGAGGTCGTAGTGCAGGTCCTGGGCGGTGATCTTCGCCAGGTCGAGCATCTTCTCGACCAGCGGCTGAGGCGTCGGCACCCAGACGACGTCCTTGCCGGCCTGCCCAACGGAGGGCTCGAAGGGCTTGGCGGGAGCAGCCGTCTGGCCGAAGGCAGGCGCGCCCGCCAGGGCGACGGCCAACGCGAGCAGGGCAGACAGCGAGCGAGGTGAGGCGGCTGGAATCATGACCCGGAATCATACGACGGGTTCGGCGCGCTTGACCCCTAGGTCGGGAATCGACAGGATCGGCAGGTCTGGCGCCGCCTGCGGGGCGGACAGCGGGACGGAAAGCGAGCCGCATCATGGCTACTGACGGCAAACTCGGACGCAACGACTTGTGCGCCTGCGGCAGCGGGAAGAAGTTCAAGCACTGCTGCGCGGGCAAGAGTGCGGCGGAGCGGACCAACAAGGTACTGCTGGCGGTGGTGGCCGCGGCGGTCGTGGGCGGGATCGCCGCCGGGGCGCTGATGTTCCGTGAGTCGGCTTCCGCCGGTCCGGCAGCCGGCAAGGTGTGGTCGCCCGAACACGGACACTACCACTAGCCACCAGGGACCGGCGGCGTGGGCGCGTCGGCTGGCGGCCCCGACGATGAACACGAACGATGCGGCGTGCCTTTACGGCCGCCGAGAGCCATTGGATGAGAGTGTCTTCTTGATGAATCAATTGCGTCTTGCTGCCGCCATCGCTGCCGCCCTGCTGGTCTTGCCGTCGTCGCTCACAGCACAGGCCGTCGACCTCGATTCGGTCACCATTCAGCAGCTCGCCGCAGCGATGGATGCGGGCACGGTGACGAGCGAGCGGCTGGTGCAGGTGGGCCTGGCCCGCATCGACGCCTTCGACGATCGCGGTCCGCGGCTGAACGCGGTGCTGACGCCGAATCCCAGGGCGCTCGAGCAGGCGCGCGCACTCGACGCGGAACGAAAGGCGAAAGGGAAGCGGTCGCTCCTGCACGGCATCCCGATCGTGCTCAAGGACAACTTCGATACCGTCGATCTGCCCACCACCGGGGGCTCGGTGCTGCTCGAAGGATCGGTGCCGCCCGATGACGCCTTCCTCGTCAAGAAGCTGCGCGAGGCCGGCGCGGTCATCCTCGCCAAGGTCAACCTGTCGGAGTTCGCATCCGGCGGGGCCTACAGCTCGCTCGGCGGACAGACAAGGAATCCCCACGATCCGCTGCGCTCGCCGTCTGGATCCTCGGGCGGCACCGGGGCGTCAATTGCCGCGGGCTATGCCCTGCTCGGGCTCGGCACCGACACCGGCGGCTCCGTGCGTGGCCCCTCGACGGCCAACGGGATCGTGGGCCTCAAGCCCACGCTCGGCTTGCTCAGCCGCGACGGCATCATTCCGCTGGCGCTCAGCTTCGACACCGGAGGCCCGATGGCGCGTCACGTCGCCGACATCGCCGTGGCGCTCGGGGTCATGACCGGGGTCGATGCCGCCGATGCCGCTACCAAGAAGAGCGAGGGGAAGTTCGCCACCGACTACACGGCGTTCCTCAAGGCCGATGCGCTCAAGGGCGCGCGCATCGGCATCGCGCGCGATTTCCTCGGTCAAGACGCCGAGGTGGACTGGGTGGTCGAATCATCGCTGGCCGCCATGCGCCATGCCGGCGCCACCGTCGTCGACGTCCGCTTTCCGAAGTGGCTGCTCGACGCCAAGGGCGAGTTCTACACCGCCCTGCGCTATCCCGAGTTCACGGTGCAGATTCAGCAGTACCTAGCAACGCTCAAGCCCGGCTACCCCAAGACGCTGGCCGAGATGATCGCACGCTCCGACAAGATGGCCTCGACGCGCCCCGACGGCGCAGGACCGAACGCACCACGCTGGAACCTGTTCAAGCGCGAGCTCGCCAGCGGCTCGATCGACGACCCCGGCTACGTCGCCGTGCACGAACACGGTCTGGCGCTCGTGACCGCGCTCCTCGACGGTGCGTTCACGGCGAACACGCTCGACGCGATCGTCTACCCAACGTCGTCGCGGCGGCCCGAGTTCATCAACGCGCCCCCGGACACGCCGGGGGGCGGCTCGGCCAGCGGATCGAATCTGGCGAATCTCTCGGGCTTTCCCGACCTGATCGTGCCGGCAGGGTTCACGACCGATCGTCTACCGGTGGGCCTCTCGTTCGTGGGCCGCGCGTTCACCGAAGGCAGACTACTCGGCCTCGGTTACGCATTCGAACAGGCCACCAAGGCGCGACGGCGTCCCGCCCACACGCCGGCGTTGCCGGGTGAAACGCTGCCGATCAAGCCAACCGGATGACCAGGGCGGGCAGCGCCCGCAGGAAACGGCTAGCGCAGGCGCACCGTGATGCCGGCCAGCACGCGCAGTTCCTTGTAGTCGTTGCCGGTCGTGCGCTCGGCCGACAGGAGTAGCGACGTCGAGCGCCAGAGCAGGATCGATCCGTTCACGCCGGTGCGCTTGGTCTCGGGCCGCGAGTCGATGATGATCCCGTCGCCACGCACGAAGCGCACCTGCGACAGCGCCGTCGAATACTCGGCCGTGGCGTAGATGCGCCGACCGAGTTCGCGGCCCATCGACAGATAGGTGGAGTGATAGCTGCCGTCGGGCCGGGCCGTGCGGTTGTCGGACACCGTCACGTCGAGACCGGTGTCGAAGACGTTGCCGCCGAAGGCACCGACCTGCCAGCGACCCGTGGACGCATCGTCGCGGTTGTTCTTGTCGCGGGAGTAGCCGGCGTGCACCCTGAGGCGCGGCAGCACTTCGACGGTGGCGCGCCCGCCGACCGACTCGTAGCGCAGGCCGTCGAGCGACTGCTGCGAGACGGCACGTCCGGCCTGAATATCGTCGCTGAGCCCGCGCGTGTCGACCGAGCGGCCGCGGCTCACCGTGCCGAGCAGTTCGAGCCGCCGCGACACGTTCACCCGGGCGTTGCTGAAGAAATAGGTGAGCCCGTCGTGGCCGCGTCCACCGGCCGGCGGCGACAGATCGTATTCCGCCGCCTGATAGACGGAAAGCGGCCCGGCTGGGAGGTAGTTGGTCACCGTCAGCACCGAGCGCTCGGTCAGCGCGCCGTTGTGGATATTGACGTAGCCGGCGACGTGGCGCCGACCACGCGCGCCCTCGAGCGCGCCGTAGGCGCCCATCTTCCGCACCGACTCCCCGTAGCCGAGCGTATAGACGTTGGGCTCGAGACCGCCGAACACACCCGCGCGCCAGCGTCCGAGGCCGGAGGTCGGAATCACGGGAGCCGTGCGGCCCTCGACGTGCGCGCCGGCCACGGCGCCGAGCCCACCAAGGTCGTCGAGCCACAGATGGCCCACGCGCGCCTTGAGAGCGCCGCCGGCCAGCCGCGTGCCGACGTAGCCCGTGTAGACCGACACGCGTGATGCCCGTCCCTGCACCGTGTAGGCGGCGTGCCGCATGTCGAGACCGTATTCGACGCCGTCGCTCTCGCGATCGGAAAGCTCGTAGTTCACGGCCGTCATGACATCGCCGTAGCCGTAGCCTGGGCCGTCCATCTGTGACGTCTTCGCGCCGCTGACGTAGACCGACACGCGACCGCTCGGGCGCAACGCCCGCGGTGTGCCGAAGCCGCCCATCGGCGCCGAGGGAGGCTGCGCGGCTGGCGGCACCGGCCCGGCAGCGGCGACGGCGAGCGGCGCGGTGGGTGCGACGGCCGGTGCGGCGGTGTGGGCGGCAGACGGTGCGGCAGGCGGCGCGGCGGATGGCGGTTCAGACAGGGCGGCACGTGTCTCGGAAAGGGGCGCGGGTAGTGGCGTCGCACGTGGCGAGATCGCAGGGGCAGTCGACGAGGCGGCGGGTGTAGCAAGGGCGGACACGCGCGCTGCGGGGGGAGCTGGGGCAGCTACCGCCGGTGGTGGACGAAGTGAAGCCACCGCGGCTGCTGCCGGCACCGGCGAGGGCCTGGACGGCGCAGGCGGGGTCGCCTGACTCGTCGCAGGCGGCACTGGGGCCGGCGCAGCGTTGGCCAACAGCGGCGCCGTTGCGACGGTGACCCCTGGCGCGGGCGCGACCACGATCGTGAGCTCGCTGCCACCCGGCACCATCGCCGTCGTGACCTCGCCGGCAAGGTCCAGCACCAGCCGGGTCACCGGCGGATCGGCCGAGTTGAGAGCCACGCGCACCCGGCGCACGATCGCCCGCCCGGTGAGCGACGCCGGCACCCGTCCCGGCGACACGCCCGGCAGGTCGATGAACACTCGCGGCGGACCTTCGGTGGTTGGCGTCGCGGTCACGACCGGCAGTGCGGCCGTGCCGTGCACGGTGATCCGAACGAACGGACCGTCGAGTCCGACCGTGACCGCGCTCAGCTGCACGGAGGCCGCTGGCTGTCGAGCCCGGCCGGCCTCGGCCGACGCCATCTCTGGCACCGACACGAGCACTGCGCACAGGGCGTAGATCAGGCGTGCGTATCTCACCACGATCAGTCCGCCCTTCCGTTGGCGTGACACGAGTAGCAGGCCGCCGACTCGTAGCGGTAGCCGGCGCGGTTTCGGTGGTGACTGTCGGTCTCCGATCGCGTGTGACAGACGAGGCAGTTGAAGACGGGAGGGTTGTTGGTCGTGTGGCACTGCACGCAGGCCACGTTGTGCCGCCCGCTGAGCGGGAACCGTGTGTGCGAGAAGCGGCCCTGGTTCCAGTTGGTGTCGCCGGCCCGATGACAGTTCTCACAAGTGGTCGGAAAGCCCGACTGCACGTGGTTCGGATTGCGCGTGGCGTCGTACTTGGCGCGGTGACAGCTCACGCAGTCACGGGGCGTGCCGCGATAGACGTTGTTCCGGTGACACGTCGCGCACGCCTGCAGCGCGTGGATGCCCTGCAGGGCAAAGAAGGTGTTGTGATTGAAGGTCACACCGCGCCATGTCTGGTCGGTCGGGCGATGACAGGTCTCGCAGTTGGTCGAGAAGCCGGCCGCCGCATGGTTCGGCGTGGCCGTGCGGTCGTACTCGGCGCGGTGGCACCCGATGCACTCGCGCGCGGTGCCTCGGAACACGTTGTTCACGTGGCACACGGCGCAGGCCACGGTGGCGTGTTTGCCGACCAGCTGGAACACCTGGTTGTGGTTGAAGTTGGCGTTCCGCCACGTCTGGTCGCTGTTGCGATGGCAGTTGTCGCAGGTCGTCGGGAACCCCGCCTGCACGTGGTTGGGTGCCGTGGTGCGGTCGTACTCGGTGCGGTGGCAACCGACGCAGTCGCGCGCCGTACCTCTGAACACGTTGTTCACATGGCACGCGGCGCAGGCCGCGGTGGCGTGCCGCCCGGCCAGCGCGAACACCTGATTGTGATTGAAGTTGCCGCCGCCCCAGCTCGGATCCGTCGGCCGGTGGCAGTTCTCGCAGGTGGTCGGGAAGCCCGCCTGGGCGTGATTCGGCGTGGTCGTGCGCTCGTAGTTGGCACGGTGGCAACCGACGCAGTCGCGCGCGGTGCCCTTGAACTGGTTGTTCGTGTGGCAGGCCACGCACGTCTGCATCGTGTGCTGACCGACGAGCGGGAAGAACTGCGCGTGATTGAAGCCTCCGGAGCTGCGCCAGCCTGGCTCGCTCGGCCGGTGGCAGCTCTCGCACGTGGTCGGGAAGCCAGCGGCGATGTGATTCGGTGTCGTCGTCCGCTCGTAGGCAGGCCGATGACAGCCCACGCAGTCGCGGGGCGTGCCGGCAAAGACGCTGTTCCTGTGGCAGCTGGTGCAGGTCTGCTGCGCGTGCAGGCCGACGAGTGGGAAGCTCGCGTGCGCGAAGGCCGTCGTGCCGGACGTCCGCCACGAAGGCGCGTTGGCGCGATGGCAGAGTTCGCAGGTCGTCGGGAAGCCGGCGGCGACGTGATTGGGTTCCTGTGCCCGCGCGAAGTCGGCCTGGTGGCAACTGGAACACTCGCGCGACGTGCCCCGGAACACGTTGTTGCGGTGGCAGCTAGCGCAGGTGGTCGTCTGGTGGGGCCCGGTCAGCGGGAATGACGCGTTGTGGTCGAAGCGGGCCTGGCTGAAGGCGACATCAGCCGGCCGGTGGCAGGCCTCACACGCGGTAGGGAAACCGGCCGCGGCGTGGTTCGGGGTCGTGGTCGCCGCGTAGTCCTTCTGGTGACAGTTGACGCACGACACCGCCACGCCGGTGAAGCGCCCGTTGGTGTGACACGACTCGCAGCCGATGGTGCGATGCGCGCCGTTGAGGGGCATGCCCGTCAGTGCCGCGTGATCCCAGCGCACGGCGGTCCAGCTGATGGTCCGATGACAGCTCTCGCACTGGGTGCCGAGGGTCGTCTTGAACTTGTCGTCTTGTCTGCGCACCCAGTGGCAGTCGTAGCAGGTGCGTGGCGTACCCTTGAAGACGCCCTTCAAATGGCACGATTCGCAGGCCACGACCTGATGGCGGCCAGTGAGCGGGAAAGTCGTGTTGCTGTGAAACGCGCGATTCGGTGTCTCGAACTGGGCGCGGGTCGCGATCGAGCCAATGAGCACGGCCAGGGCGAGTGCCAGCAGCAGCGGGAAGCGATTCATCGAGCGCTCCTGGTCGCGGCCAGGGTCGACGGTGCGAGGCGACCTCCTGCCAGACGGTCGAGACGATGGCAGTCGGCGCACTTCGGTCCGAGCGCGCCGTTGTGGACGTCCTTGTGGCAGCTCGTGCAGGTCGTGGCGATGGCGTAGCGCACGGCCGTGCCGTTGCCGGCGGCAAACGCGCCGGTGGCCGGCGTGTGGCAGGCGCTACAGGCGGTCTTGCGATGGGCGCCGGCGAAGAACGCGGCCTGGGCGGCGTTCTGGTGGGTGTAGGTGCCGACCTTGAACGTCTGGTCGGAGTGGCACGTCTCGCAGCGAGCGCCGAGTTGCCCGAGGTGCACGTCCTGATGACAGGAGGCGCACGTCGTGCCGAGGCCAATCAGCCGCACCGCCGTGCCCGCACCGGCCGGGAAGGCCTGCGTCTTCGTGTCGTGGCACTTGGCGCAAGCGAGCGAGGCGTGCTTGCCGCCGAGTGAAAACTTCGTGCGCGCGTGGTCAAAGGTGGACGCCACGGCAAACTTCGCCAGCGACACGCTGTGGCAGCTCTCGCACGTCTGCGCCACCTGGCCGAGGTGCGCGTCGGCGTGACAGGTAACGCACGTCCGCGGCGTGGCGCTGAAGTGGACGTCGGCAAGGGGGCCTGGCGTCGGCGCCGTGCGCACTGTCGCGGCACCCGAGGCGGCGCCCGCGGCCGGGGCGGCCGGGGCGGCCGGCGCAGTCGCTCGCGCCAGCACGGGCGTCGCGGCCGACCCTGTGGGCGCATGACACTGCACACACGTCGCCGGCGTGTGCGCGCCGTCGAAGAAGGGCGCCGGCGTGCGATGCGCATAGGTCGTGACGGCGAAACGTTCGGTGGTGTGGCAGCTCTCGCACGACGCGCCGAGGTCGCCCTTGTGCGTGTCGTCGTGACACGACACGCAGTCACGCTTCAGGCCGCCGAAATCCACCGTGGCCGCCTGCGCCGGACGCCCGGTGCGCGCCGCCACGCGCGTCAGATTCGTGTGGCAGGCCACGCAGGTCGCGGGGGCGTGTTTCCCGGTGAGGGGAAAGGCCGTAGTGGCGTGATCGAACGGCGCCTTCGCGAAGCTCTGCTCGTTGTGGCACGACGCACAGTCTTCCTTGAAGCGACCGCGATGAGGATCTTGATGGCACGCGGCGCAGGTGGCGTGACCTGGCGTCACTTGCAGGGCCGGCTTCACGTGGCACGCCGCGCAGGCGGTCGTCTGGTGCTGGCCCTTGAGGACGAACTTCGTGCGCTCGTGGTCGAAGCGACGCGTCCGCCAGGATGCCGCGGTGTGGCAGGCGGCGCACGACTCGGCCTGCTTGGGCGTGTGCGGATCGCGATGGCAGCTGTCGCAGGTCGCGAAGGCGAGACCCTTGAACTGCTGGTTCTTGTGGCACGCCGCACACGCCACCTTCTGATGGGCGCCTTCGAGCCGGAAGGCCGCCTTGGTATGGTCGAAGGCCTGGCTGACGTCCTTGAAGGCGGCGCTGGTCGTGTGACACGTCTCGCACCGGTTCCCGAGCGTGCCCTTGTGGGTGTCGGTATGGCACGAAGCGCAGGCGGTTGACGCCGCAAGGAACGTGCGCGTCTTGTGGCACGACTCGCACTTGGCCGCCAGCGGCGCGTGCCGGCCGTCGAGCGGATAGCCGGCCTCGCGCCCATGGTCGAAGCCCGCGGTGGTAAACGGGCGCAACTCGCCGGCGGCGCCCTGATGCTCGGCGTGGCAGGTCACACACTCACCTTGCACGCTCCGGTGCACGCCGCGTTTGGCGCGGATACGGTCGGCAATCGGCGTATGACACGACAGGCACTTGGCGGTCGACACGCGCTGGCCGGCCTCGTGACACTTGATGCAGCTGCGGATGCCTTCCAGTTCGGCGTGCGGCTGGCTGAGGCGTCCAGGCGAGACGAGCGCGCCGAGCTGCTCGCCGGCCGTCGCTGAGGCCGCCGTCAGGCACAGCAGTGTCGCCAGCCCGCAGACTCTGAGCGCCGTCGGCGCGCGCGTAGGTCCACACCCACTCACCATCGGAACGGGACGTATCCCAGATAGAGCGCCACTGCGACATGAAGCGAGACGATGGCGAACATGATCCAGACGAGCGGCAGATGGAACACGTGCCACATGTTGAAGATGCGCTTGGTCACGTCGAGCGCGTGCCGGCGCTGCTGAAGTTCGGCGCGTTCGCCGAGCAGCGCGGCGAGGCGCGCCGACACGCCGGCGTCGGCGATCGCCAGGTTGCTCGTCGCCGTCTGAATCGAGGCGGCCAATGAACGACGGCTCCCGAGCTGCCACCAACGCGGCGCGGCGGCGGTGATGTCGGCATCGAGTCCATCGATGGCGTCGAGCACGCCCGGACCGGCCGTCCACTGCAGGTCTTCGAGCAGGGCCGACATCCGCTCGTCGAGTTCGCCCTGCGAGAGCTCCACGCCACGGATGGTGCGGGGAATTCGCACGTAGAGATAGCGGCCGACGAAGCCCGAGAGCGCCACCAGCACCATCGACCAGTAA
Organism: Acidobacteriota bacterium; assembly: GCA_018000455.1. Classification (GTDB taxonomy): domain Bacteria; phylum Acidobacteriota; class Vicinamibacteria; order Vicinamibacterales; family UBA2999; genus CADEFD01. Next base: position 46,760 of record JAGNJW010000025.1, on the reverse strand, counting down.
GCCGCCGAGACGATGCCGTTGAACTTGAAGGCCGTGTGAAACGTGACGAGCACCGGGCCGACGATGCCGCAGAAGATGTGCACCTCCAGCCACCGCTTGAGATTCGCACCGCTTCGCCCGCGGGCCAGCCGCTTGCGCACCATGTAGATGAACGGCACGAGCATGAGCGCGGCCCCGGCCACGCCGAGCGTCTGCCCGACCGGGCCCGAGGGTCGGAGCAGCGGATGCGCGGGGCTGTATCCGCGCACACTGAAGGGCGTACCGTAGTAGGTCCAGCCGTCGAGGCCCACCAGCACCCAGAGCATCACGCCCACGGCCACGGCGAAGCTGATGCTCATCACCCCGACCAGCGCGCCGAGCGGCATGAGCATCTGGCGCGCGCGCGATGGCGTGGCGGCGACGGGGCGGGCGACGGCGGCCGACGAGGACGTCATGACTCAGGCGACCTCGATCACACAGTCGCTGCGAGGCGACGCCAGACAGGCCAGCACGTAGCCGGATTCCCGATCGGCGTCGTCGAGCACGCCCCCATCACAGCGCACGTCGCCTTCAATCACCCGCGTTCGGCAGGTGCCGCAGACACCAGCCCGGCACAGCGACGGGATGTCGAGGCCATGGGCGTCGGCGGCGTCGAGCAGCGTTTGACCGCGCGCGACCGGCACGGCCCGCGCCGAGCGTCGCTCCCGCATCTGGAACGCCTCGCGCCCGTCCCCCGCATCGTCGTCGACGGCCGCGGCCGGGCGTCCCGCGGACGCGGCGACGGCCGCTTCGAAACGCTCGGAGCGGACCTGATCGGCAGCCACGCCCAGGCCGTGCAGGGTCGCGGTGAGGTCGTCGATCATCGCCTGCGGGCCGCAGATCATCGAGATGGCATGCTGCAGGTCGGGCACCGCCGACGACAACAGCGTGGCGTCGATCCGGCCGCGATGCACGTCGGGCGGCGCCTCGCCCCGCGTGGCCGCGAAGACCAGCCGCAGATCGTCATGGCGACGGGCGAGCGTCAATAGCTCATCTCTGAACGCGAAGTCGGCCAGCTCGCGAGCCGAGTAGAGCAGCGCCACGGGCCGGGTCGGCTCGTTGAGGAGTGCGTGGCGCAGCATGCTCATGAGCGGCGTGATGCCGATGCCGCCGGCCAGCAGCACGAGCGGCCGGTCGTCGCCGCCGGGGTAGACGAACGCTCCGGCTGGCGCGCGCACGCTGAGCATCGAGCCAGGACGCACCATCGCGTGCAGGGCGTTCGAAACGAGGCCCTGCTTGCGGACGGAGATCTCGAGATAGCCGCGAGCGGCCGGCGGCGAGCTGATCGAGTAACAGCGCACGACATCCTTGCCGTTGGCGCGTACCCGCAGCGTGAGGAACTGGCCGGGCGTGAACTCGAAGCCTTCGGGACGCGCCAGACGGAAGGTCTTGATGTCGACGCTCTCAGGGAGCACGGCGAGCACGGGCGCCTGGACGAACCCCTTGGGCCTGGTATCGGCCGCCCGACGGGCCGGTGTCGGCGTGGCACGCGGTGGGGCGGGCCGGGGCGCGGTGGTGACCGGCGCGGCAGCCGGGGTCACGCGGACGCAAATGGCAAACCACACAGCGTGGACGGCCACGCCGGCCATTACGCCGAGGAGTGACGGGAAGAACCACGGCGCTCCGGCGAGCAGGACGGAGACGAGCGCCAGCGGGCTCGTCCAGCGACGGGCGGGCTGGCGGTGACTGCACAAGGCAGCCAGCGCGAGGTGGAGGGTGGTGGCGGCAGCCAGCCACGAGGTCTCCAGAGGCACGACAGACGACATTTGGGATCACTCAACCGATAGGCGTCGGCTCCGTCCGGGCTCTCGCCCGGAATGGCGCACGGCTCTCCTTGCAAGCACGCTGCCGCTTAGCTCGTCGGTAGCTCTAGTAGGGTTTGCGCGGAGTTGGCGCTGTGGGAGGCTTCCCAGGCCGGCAGGATCGTATCGATTCCCGTCGCACTTCTTACACTTTGTGACCAAGCCGTCAGGGTGGCGGCAGGGAGGCGATGTGCACGAGCGCCGGCGTCATCGTCGAGGCCAAGCGCCTCGGTGGACGACGCGACCGCTCGCTACGGCTTCAGCTTCGCGCCGGTGAGCTGCGCCACCCCGGACAGCGTCGTCTGGCCGGCGTTGAGGCCCAGCAGGAAGTCCTGGTCGGAGAACGTAGCGTAGATGTCGGTCGGCTGGTGCCAGTGCGGATCCCAGCCGCTGCCGACGTGAACGCCGCGTTCGTTCTCGCGCATGCTGACGGCGGCCACCTCGTCCATGAACGGCGTCGAGTCGGTGTTGGTCATGTGCGGGCCGACCTGTGCCGGGTAGTCGGTGGCATATTCCGCGTTGGCGGCGTGCAGGAACCAGGCGAGCTTCTGCGAATCGGCCGCCATCCGCGAGTTGCTCTGGAACTCGATGTTCACGTCGGCCTCGGGCCGCTGGTCGGGACTCACCGTGCCGTCTGCACGCGGGGCGCCATGGTCGAAGAGCATCATGTCGTGCTGGATCATGCCGAGCCAGCGCGGCTCCGGATAGCGACCCGATCCGGGCGGGTCTTCCCTGCCCTGAAGCGCCTTGCGCTGCTCGACGTAGGCGCGGGCGCCGTTGAGGCCTGTTTCTTCGTTGTTCCAGAGCGCAAAGCGGATCGTGCGCTCGGTGGTGACGTCGGGCATCGAGAAGATACGGGCCAGCTCCATCACGAGCGCGGTGCCGGAGCCATCGTCGTTGGCCGCCTCGCCCCAGCCGTGGCCGTCCATGTGGGCGCCGATGATGTACATCTCACCGGGCAGGGACGTGCCGACCTTGGTGCAGTAGACGAGCTCGCGCGGGCCGTTGGTCGCCGGCTCGCTGTTGAGCGCGCGCAGCCGCTCGTCCGGCTGGCGCATCGGATCGGTGTTGACGCCGGTGCGGGCGCGCTGCCCGCGCGGACGCCCGCCACCCACGGCGCGGGCGTTCGGATTCGGCGCCGGGCGCGGCCCGGCCGCCGCGGACGTCGGACGAGGCGGCGGCGCACTGAAGTCGTACTTGAGGCGTTCGGTGGGGCAGCCGTAGCTCTTGAGCTGCGCTTCGATCCAGTCCACGGCCTTGCGGTTGCGCTCGGTGCCCTGCCGGCGATCCCCGAACTCGGTCAGGCCCTTGATGGTGGCCTTGTAGCGTTCGAGTTCGAGCCGCGAAACGAGGGTCCGAACGGCGTCGGGCGCGGTCGGCGCCTGCGCAGGCGCCTGTGCGCGCATGCTTGCGGTGCACGCGATTGCCACCGCCAGTCCGAAGAGCCACGTCATCGTTCGCATCTGCCCACCCCCTCGCCGATCCCGCGCAGTCTACCCGAATGCCCAAGGGGTCGCCGGTCGGGTCGAAGGCCAGGACGGGCCGGGGTCGCCGAACCGCTCGGGACCCCGTGGCCCGCTTCAGGCCGGCCGCGCCAGGTCGGCTGGGGGGCAGGACCACGACCGGCGCCGGCGGCGCGCAGCCGACACCAGGCGTGTTCGACGACAGCCAGTAGTGCGACGGGAAGTCGAAAGCAGGGCCAGGGACGCCGCCGAACCTCGGCACCCTGGGTGCCAGAGTGCGCAAGGACTGTCTTTCCCCTCACCTTGTGTCTATAATGCGGACAGTAGTCGTGTCCCCAGCACGGCTGCCAACCTGTAATCGACAGCGAGGTGTCATGACCATTCATGTCCATGCTCGCGCGCACGCCGTATGTCTCGCCGCCCTGCTGGGGTTCGTGACCTTCGGAATGCCCGCGGAGACATTTGCCCAGGCGTCCACCGAAAAGGTGCACGTCGTCCGTCGGCTCGGAACCCCATCGCGGTTCACGGCTCCAGTCCGTACCGTCCAGAGCCTCCAGAAGACGTTCTCCAGCCCGCGCACCCAGCGCGACATCACGACCGTACTGAACCTCACCGGGTTGTCTCATCTCGAGGCCGAGGTCAAGAAGGCGATCGGCGACGGCGCCGTCCGCGAAGTCACAATCGCGCCGGGCACGAACCTGCAGTGGATGGCCCTTCGGCCCAGAGGCCGGGCCAATGTTCTGCGTATGGTCCGCTGGCAGGGCGCCAAGCCGTTTGCCGGCTTCGAGTTCGTGATCGACGACCTGAAGGAAACCTACACCTTCGTCATCCCGCAGGACTGCGGCAATCTCTCGCTCACCTCGCGTGAGCCGAGCCGGGAAATGGCCCGCCGTGAGGCCGAAGCCGCTGCCGCCAAGAGGGCAGAGGAAATGCGCGCCGCCGAGGCTCGCAAGGCTGAAGAGGCCCGGATGGCCGAGGAAGCCCGCAAGGCTGAGGCCGCCCGCGCGGCCGAAGCGGCCCGCGCGGCCGAAGCGGCCCGTCTCGCTGAGGAGGCCCGCAAGGCCGAGGAAGCGCGGCTTGCCGAAGAAGCGCGCCTCGCCGAAGAGGCGCGTCTGGCCGAAGAGCGCGAGCTGTCGATTCGTCCGTTCATCGCGGCCTTCGGCGGCAAGCAGCGCCGGCAGTATGACGAGAACGATCCGGCCGGTCTCGGCACGGCGTTCCTGCCCGGCTTCTGCGATCCGCTGTTCGGCGGCAAGGTGGGCATCGAGAAGGCGCTCAAGGGCAACTGGGTGTTCGCCCCGGCCGTTGGCTTCGCCTTCAACACCGACGAGTCCGACCGCTCGAGCCTCTTCGTGGATGCCGAGATCAACAGGCGCTTCGGCAACCGCGCCTACGTCGGCACGGGCCTCGGCCTGTGGGACGTGACGCACAGCGACTTCATCACGCCCACGGCGCTCCTGCACTTCGGGCTGCCGCTGTGGAAGGGTGACGACCAGCGCACGCTGTTCTTCGTGACCGAAGGCCGCGTGATGCTGCGCCGGGCGAGCGACATCGACAGCAACTACCAGTTCTGGGGCGGCCTCCGCTACCTGTTCCGGTAAGTCGACGTCACCGTCTACGACCATTGCCGCCGGCCGGGCTCACGCCCGGCCGGCGGTTTTCTTTTTGGTGTCAGCCGGTTCGGCCGTGCATCCGCGGCGGATGGCTCTCCTGCGAGCCCGGGCGGTCAGCCGCAGACCGCGGCCGCGACGGCCGCGTAGATGCGCGTGCCGCCGTGGAAGTCGGTGAGTTCCACTTTCTCGTCGGGCATGGTGTTGTACTTGCCGCCCACGCCGCAGACGACTCCTTGCGCACCCACGGCAGCGAGAAACGGCGCGTCGGTGCCGTAGTAGCGGTAGGGTGCGACGGCGCCCACCTCGGGATCGCGGCGCATCACCAGGCGGTGCGCGTCGCGCACGAGCAGCACGATGGGCGCGTCCTTGGCGATCTCGAAGGCGTCCGTGCGGTTGGTGTTCGAGGCGGCCGGCGGCGCGATCTCGACGCGGACGCGCGGATCGGCCTTCGCAAGAGCGTCGAGTTCGCGTTGCACGTCGGCCAGCACGCCCTCGCCGGTCTGGCCAGGCCCGTAGCGCACTGCCACCTTGATCGTCGCCACGTCGGGCACTTGCGGCGTGCGCCAGTCGAAGTACTCGCGACCCAGGCCGGCTCGCATCGAGCCGATGTTGAGCCGGCGCACGCTGGCGTGCTCCGGATTCGACGGACCGGAGAACGCCATCCCTTTCAGGCGCTCGATGACGAGGTACATCGTGTCGATGGCCGACACGGCCTCCTCCGCCTTCGACATGTGCCGGGTGACGCCGAAGGTGTGCACGGCGAACTCGGCGTTGGCCGCGTGCAGCGTCATCACGGCAAGGTCGGTGGGTTCGCCGACGATGAAGTGGTCGGCTCGCAGGCCCTCGGCCACCAGCTTCTTGGTGCCGACGCCGCCCTGCAACTCGCCAACCACGAACGTCAGCACGAGATCGCCGCGCAGCCGAACGCCCGATCCGACCACCGCTCGGGCGGCGCCGAAGAACGCTGCGCACGACGCCTTCATGTTCGACACGCCGATGCCGTGCACGAAGCCGTCGCGCACGAGCCCGCCAAAGGGATCGACCGTCCAGCCGACACCGACCGGGTTGGTGTCGATGTGCCCGTTCAGTATCAGGCTCTTGCCGCCGCCCGTGCCTTTGAGCACGCCGATGGCGTTGAAGCGGCCCGGCTCGACCTCTTGCAGGCGCGCGTCGAGGCCGAGGGTACGCATGTCGGCCACGAGCTTCCGCGCCAGCGTGCTCTCTTCGCCGCCGGCGCTGTACGAGCGCATGCGGATCATCTCCTGCAGGAGTGCCAGGTCGGCAGGGTCGTTCACCGCGGCGAGCACCCGACCAGTGGCGGCCGCGGGCTGGGCGAGAGCGAGGCGCGCGGCCAGCGTGAAGGGTGCGACGGCGATGAGCTCTCGGCGGGTCAGCATGGGTTCCTCCTGGGGCCAGCAACCCCCGGCGTCGATCTTTCGACCGCCGCCGCGAGCGTCAGCACCGCCTCCTCGCCCTGCGGACGCCCGACGATCTGCAGTCCTACCGGCAGGCCGTTGCCATCGATGCCGCAGGGCACCGAGGCGATCGGCAGACCGGTCAGGCTCAGCAGGAAGGTCGGGGCGAACCAGTCGACGTAGGTGCGCATTGGCCGGCCGGCGACCTCGGTGGGGTAGTTCTGCTCGACGGGGAAGGGCGGCACGGCAGTGGTCGGCGTGACCAGGTAGTCGATCCGCGAGAAGAGGTCCCGCATGCGGTGCCACAGCTGCCCGCGGGCGTGATGCGCGGCGCCGAGCGCGCGCGGATCGAGCGCCAGCCCGGCCTCGACGTTGGCGCGCACGTTGACCCCGAAGTCGTCGAGGCGGTCCATGCGGCCCGCCATGCCGGCCAGGAACCACTCGGCGCGCAGCGTGAGAAACGCGTCCCTGTAGGCGCTCAGATCGCACGCGGTCTCTTCCACGTGAGCGCCGGCGCCGGCCAGGGCAAAGGCGGCCGTGCGGCACGCCGCCTCGATCGAGGCGTCGACGCCGATGCTGGCCACGTCGGCGCAGTAGGCCACGCGCACGCCCGGCGCCAGCGACGCTCGTGCCGCCGCCGGGAAGTCGCGTCCGCCGACTCGGCAGCCGAGCGGCGCGTCCGGCGAGTGCCCGGCGATGACCTGCAGCATGCGCGCCACGTCTTCCACGGTGCGGCCCATCGGCCCGGCCACCGAGATCGTGTCCCACACCCAGTCCACGGGTTGCTGCGGCACGAGACCCGGCGAGGGGCGCAGGCCGACGACGCCACAGAAGGCCGCCGGGATGCGAAGCGATCCGCCCAGGTCGGTGCCATCGGCCAGCGCCACCATGCCGGCCGCCAGGGCCGCCGCGCCGCCACCGGTCGACCCACCTGAGGTGAGCGCCGGATTCCACGGGTTGCGCGTGGGGCCGAACACCGAGTTCCAGGTGTTGGCGCCAGCCGCGAACTCCGGCGTGTTGGTCTTGCCGAGGATGACGGCGCCGGCGGCGCGCAGCCGCTCGACCACGACGGCGTCGGCGCCGGGCACGTGGTCGGCGTAGATCGGCGAGCCGTAGGTCGTGCGCAGGCCCGCCACCGCCGTGATGTCCTTGATGCCCACGGGCACGCCGGCGAGCGGACCGACGCTGTCACCCGCCTCCAGGCGCGCGTCGATCGCCCGTGCGTCGTCGAGCGCGCGCGGGTTGAGCGTGACGATCGCATTCAGCTCGCCGTTGCGAGCGGTCACCCGGGCCAGCGCGTCTTCGACGACCCCGACCGCCGAACGGCGACCCGACGCGACCGCATCTGCCAGCGCCGACGCGCTCGGGAGGTCGAGAGTCATATGAGATCCGGCTCGGGCCCGATACTGATGCGCGGCGTGATGCCGCCGCGCCAGGCAGCCCCGACCAGCGTGTGGTGAATGATACCCTCGTCGGCGAAGCCAGCCCATCCGGCTGCGCCCTCGACGACGGGCGACGGGGCGTGCTCACCACGCGGCCAGTAAGATGGACCCGTGCAGGTGGCGCTCGCGGTGTTCGGCGTGCTCGTGATGGTGCTGGGAATCGGCCTGCTCGCCATCCCGGCCGTGCCAGCCGTTGGGATCATCTACTCCGGCGTGGCGCTCCTGGCCTGGGCCGACGGCTTCACGCGCATCGGCTGGGCGTCGCTCTCGGTGATGCTGGTGCTCGCGATTGTCGGGTCGCTCGCCGACAATGTGGCCACGCTCTTCGGAGCTCGCAAGGCCGGGGCGTCGGGGTGGGGCGTGGCCGGCGCGGCCATCGGCATGCTGGCCGGCATCCCGTTCGGGTTACCAGGTATCGTCCTCGGGCCCGCCGTCGGTGCGTTCGCGTTGGAATTCGCCCGTAATCCGGACGTGCGCCGGGCGGCCACGGCCGGGCTCGGCGGATTCGTGGGGTTCGTGCTCGGCATCGTGGCCAAGTCGGCGTTCGGCTTTCTCATCGTCGGTCTGGCGGTGCTGGCGTACTTTTTCTAGCCGATTCCGCTAGTACCCCTGATGCCCACTCCTCGACGCTGTTGCGGGTGCGGTGCCGCCCTGGGCGAGCCGACCGACGACGACCTCGCGATCGTCTGCCGCTTCTGCGGCCTGCGCCACGACATCAACCAGTTGGCCGATGTGGCGACGACCTTCACGCAAGACACGGTGGCCGCCGCGCGGGCACGGGAGGCGCGCGCCATCATCGCCATCATCCTGTTCATGGTCGCGGTCTCGGTGGCCATTGCCATTTTCGTCGCCTACCGCGCGGCCGACATGGCGACGACCTTCACGCAAGACACGGTGGCCGCCGCGCGGGCACGGGAGGCGGAACGCACTCGTCCTCTCGCCCTGGCCGAGCTCGGCAGCGTGACTGAATACGCCTGGAAGAAGGTGGAGACGGTACCGCCGCCGTGGGGGATGACGATTGCACGGGCCTGGGCCTCGGATGGCGTGCTGACCAGAATCGACGTGGGTCGCGTGACCACCACTGGCATCGTCGATGTCTCGGGCGACATCCCGAGCGACGCAGTGGCTGCCGTCAGGCGGGGATGGTCTTCAGGCGCCCGGGCCCGGCAGCCTCGAGCGCCTGGCGGATCGCCGCGTGGTCGATCGTGGGTTGCTGCACACCCACCAGGATCTGACCGAGCGAGACCTCGGGGTCGTACATCGGCGTGATGCGACGGCCCAGCCGGGCGGTCACGAACAGTGTGACCACCGTGGCGAGTATCGCCCCCAGCATCGCCATCTCGAAGATGACGATGAGATTCGGCCACGGCGACACGATCGGCATGCCGCTCGTTCTGAGCGGCCACGCCTGTTGCGTGGCCGACGTCAGCCAGTAGCCGCCGCCGAAACCCGCGGCGCCGCCGAGGCCGGCGACCCAGTGCAGCCAATGCGCCGAGTCGCGCTGGCTGAACTCGAACTCCTCGAACGGCTCCGACGACATCACGGCGATGTCTTTGTCGGCAACGCCCGCCGCGCGCAGGCCGTCGACGGCTTTCTGGGCGATGACCGGATCGTCGTAGAGCGCGTAGATGGCCGTCATGGGCGGGCCTTCCACAGGCCGGCGAGTTCGTCTTCGTCGGCGGCGGGGGCCACCGGGTGCGGCTGGTTGCCCACCTTCATCTCCCAGATCGAGATGATGGGCACGAACTTCGCGAACAGCATGTAGAGCAGCGCCATGGCGGCGAACGTCGCCACCATGATCACGATCTCGACAGGCTGCGGGCTGTAGCTGCCCCAGCTGTAGGGCAGCTGCTTGTGTGACAACGACGGCACGATGATGAGGAAGCGTTCCAGCCACATGCCCACCAGCACGCCGCATGAGGCGATGAGGATGCCGGGAATCGTGCGCAGGCGCCTGAACGACAGGATGCACAACGGCACGACGAAGTTGCAGATGACCATCGTCCAGTAGAGCGGCGCGTAGCTGCCGCGCTGGGTCGCCCAGAACACGGCCATCTCCGATGGCTCGTTGCCGTACCACACCGTGAGCCGCTCGGCGAAGACGAAGTACCCCCACAACAGGCTCATGAGCAGCAGCAGCTTGGCCAGGTTGTCGAAGTGCACGTGGTGCAGGTAGGGCTCCAGGTGAAGCAACCGGCGCAGCACCGCCATGGCGATGATGAGCGCGGCGATGCCACTGAAGATCGCGCCCGCCACGAAGTAGGGCCCGAAGATCGTCGAATGCCACATTGGCACGGTGGCCATCGAGAAGTCGAAACTCACGATCGAGTGCACCGATACCGCCACCGGAATGATGGCAACGGCCATGATCTGCATGCCAGCCTCGAGCCGGTGCCACTGCGTGGTCGTGCCCTGCCAGCCCAGGGCGAGCGTGCCGTAGACGCGCTTGCGCCACCCGGTGGCGCGATCACGAATCAGCGCGAAGTCTGGAATCATCGGCAGCAGCAGGAAGAGCAGGCTGCCGGTCAGGTAGGTGTTGATGGCGAAGAAATCCCACACCAGCGGCGAGCGGAAGTTGGGCCAGATTTCTCTCGCGCTCGGGTACGGCGCCAACCAGAAGAACAGCCAGGGCTTGCCGAGATGGATGATGGGGAACAGCGCGCCGATCATGAGCGCGAACACCGTGATGACCTCGGCGCACCGGGTGACCGGACGCCGCCACCGCGCGTTGACGAGCCTGAGGATGGCCGAGATGAGCGTGCCGGCGTGGCTGATGCCGATCCAGAACACGAAGTTCGTGAGGTAGAAGCCCCAGTAGACCGGCGAGTTGATGCCGGCCACGCCGATCCCGTACCACACCTGATAGGCCCACGCCGCCGCGCCCGAGAGCACGATGGTGGCCAGCACGAGCAGCGCGCCGTAGAACCACACCGAGGTGTGGAACAGCGGGCGCACGAGGTCGTCGGCGAGGGGATTATTGCGGGTCCGGCTCATCCCCACCCCGTTTCTGCAGATACGTGACCTTGGGTTCGGCGCCCAGGTCCTCGAGCAGTTTGGTGCCGCGCGGCGACCTCGACAGGCGCGACACGCGGCTGTCCGGATCGTTGAGATCGCCAAAGACGATGGCGCTCGTGGGGCACGCCTGCCCGCAGGCCGGTTGCACTTCGCCGTCGGCCAGCGGCCGGTCCTCGGCCCTGGCGGTGGTCTTGGCGGCCTTGATGCGCTGCACGCAGAAGGTGCACTTCTCCATCACGCCGCCTTCACGCACCGAGACGTCGGGGTTCAACTGAAGGTGCAGCGGCTTCTCCCATTGCGGATTGAAGAAGTTGAAGAAGCGGACGTTGTAGGAACAGGCGTTACCGCAGTAGCGGGTGCCGATACACCGGTTGTAGACCTGGGCGTTCAGGCCGTCTTCGGTCTGATGACTGGCGTAGGTGGGACACACGGCTTCGCACGGCGCGTTGTCGCAGTGCTGGCACAGCACCGGCCGGAACTTCACCGTGGCGTCTGGGAACTCGCCCTCCCAGTAGCGCTCCACGCGCAGCCAGTGCATGGCACGGCCACGCGCCGCCTCGGTCGCGCCCACGGTCGGAATGTTGTTTTCGGCGTGGCAGGCCGTGACACAGGCTTCACAGCCCGTGCAGGAGTCGAGATCCACCGCCATGCCCCACCGGTACGCCATCTCAGCCTCGTCCCATCGCGTGGTCCGGGCGCTCTCTGGTGGCGCCGCCGAACAGAATCAGCTGGCCGTCAGCGGCGCGGACCCTGGTGAGCTTGACGCGCGTCGCCGCCCACGCCGCCTGCCCTGTGGCAGGCTCGGTGGCGGGCGCCAGAATGGCCAACGGATTCGCACCACGACCGCTGGCATACCGGGTGAACGTCTCGTGCCCCTGACCGACCGGCATGGCGATCGTCTCCGGTCCGATGCCGGGCGAGATGACCACCGGCGCCTCGATTTGGCCGTGAGCCGAGGCGATCGCCACGATGTCGCCGTCGTGGATGCCGAGGCGCTCGGCGGTGCGCGCATTCACCTCGACCCAGCTGCACCACATCGCCGTCGTCAGCGGGTCGGGGAGTTCCTGCAGCCACGGCAGATGCGCCAGCGAGCCATCGAACAGTGCCTGCGAGGCATAGGGCTGAAACAGGAACGGGAACTCGCCGACTTCGCCGTCGAACTCCGGCGGCTGCCAGGCGATCGGCGTGGTGGCAGGGGCGCCGCCGGCCCGTTCTGATGCCGCCACCGGCGCGGGCTCGACAGCGGCTTGCAGGGCCGCTTCGAATGTCTCTGGCGGGGGCGGTGACTGGCCAGGCCGCAGCCGTCGCGACAGATCGAGCAGCACGTCGGGTGTGGCGCGGGTGTCGTAGAGCGGGCGCATCGCCGGCGGCGTCACCGTGGCCACGAGCGATCGGGCGCCGGATTCCGGCATCGACTCGGTCCACGCCTCGAGGAACGAGTGGTCGGGCAGCAGCAGGTCGGCCTGCACGCTGGTGTCGTCGACGAAACTGCCGAAGCTGGCGATGAACGGCACCTGACGCAGCCAGTCCCGGGTCTTCCAGCCCGGCGGCGCGCCGAACACCGGGTTCGTGTCGTCGAGCAGGAGCACCTGCGGCGCTGTGCCGCCCAAGGCCTGTAGCAGAGGGCGTGAGGGCGCCGTCGCCCCGGCCGGTTGTGGCATGAACGACACGCCCCCGTCGACGCCCACGCTGCCGGCCAGAGCGTTCAGCGCGTTGACGGCGAGCGCCTGCCCCAGACCGTTGCTGTTGGCGAGCGGCGCGCCGCCAATCACGGCCACCGCCGGCGCGCGCGTGGCGAACTCGTGCGCCAGGCGTTCAATCCGCGACCGGACGATGCCGGTCGTGGCCTCGACCGCCTCTGGCGTGAAGGCCGGGAGCCCCAACGACCATCCGTCGATGAGCGCCCCGGCACGCCCGGCGGCGGCCGCGGGCCTGAGGCCGGCGGCCATGATGACGTGCGCGATGCCGAGCGCCAGCGCCCCTTCGGTGCCCGGACGAATCGGCAGCCATTCATCGGCGCTCGCCCCCGTCTGCGACAGCCGTGGCTCGATGTGGATGAAGGCGCCCCGGGCGCCCGAGCCGCCGCGGCGCATGGCGCCGTAGGCTGCCGACTGCGCCAGCGGCGAGTTCCAGGTGCCGAGGAGGTCGGCGCCGAAGTTCAAGAGGTACCGGGTGTGCGCCAGGTCGAAGGTCGGCAGTTGGTGGTGTCCAAAGGCGAGCTCGTTGGCCCGGCGCAGCACGGCGTCGTCGAAGACGTCGAAGACGATCGGCGGCAGGGCGCCGATGCCTGCCAGGAGTCCGGCGCCGATGGCGGCGCGGCGTCCACGGCGCCGGCGCGACAAGAGCGCCACGCTCTCGGGGTTCACCGCCCTGGCGGCCTCCACGCGCTCGACCAGCTGGTTGAGAGCCTCGTCCCACGAGATCTCGGCGAACTGGCCGCTGCCCCGCTCGCCGGTTCGGCGCTGCGGGGCGACGAGGCGATCGGGGTGATAGGTGAGCTGCACGCCCGCCTGGCCGCGCACGCACAAGCGGCCGCGGCTGATCGGATGCGCGGCATCGCCTTCGAGCTTCTTCACCAGGCCCATCCGCGTGACGCCCGGCTGCCCCTGGCGAACGACCTCGACCTCGCCGTCCATCACGCGCGCCACCACGCCACACCCGGCGGCGCACAGCGGGCACACGCTGGGCTTGGCGACGGCTATGCCCGGCACCAGCTCCTCGTCCGGAATGAAGCGGACGATCTGATTCTCGGGATTGCCGCACGAGGCCAGTGCCACCGTCGTGCCGGTGATGGCGGTGACCTTGAGAAATCGTCGGCGATCGATCGGCGCTGTCACGGCTGGTGGCTCAGTAGTGGCACGTCAGGCAGTCGTTCGACGCCTGTTTCTGTTTGTGGCAGTTCACGCAGAAGGCCATGTCCATGTCGACGACGCGTTGGGCCACGTCCTGCTGGCGCATGTCTCCGTGACAAGTCGAGCACTCCACCTTGGCGCGGACGTGCGGAGCGTGCTCGAAGCGCACGTGCGCTTCGCGCGGGTAGTCGTAGACCCGCTGCCAGGCAAAATCGCGCCCCTGCGACTGCATCTCCGCCATGGTCTGGACCAGCGGCTGGTCGGTCGCGATTGCGGCGTGGCACGTCATGCAGGTGTTGATGCCGGGAATACCGGCGATCGGCCCGCTTTCGACTCCCTGGTGGCAATCGGTGCAGAGGAGTTCGTTGGCGAGGTGAATCCGGTGGCTGTAGGCGAACGGCTGCACGGGATCGCGGCGGATGCCGAAGTGCGTGCCAACCGCATCCGCCACGCCGGTGCGGGCGGGCGTGAAGACCGACGACGTGCCCCAGCGGGAGCGTTGCTGCACGCGCTCGGCCTGAATCCGTTCAGACGGCGCGGTGCCGCCAGCGCAGGAAGCCGCGCTGAGGGCAAGCACGGCTATTGCCAGCCATCTCGACACAGGGTGCTCTACTTCTTGGCCGCGGCCAGGCTGCGGACGTAGTTCACGACGTGCCAGGTGTCTTGGTCGGAGATCTTGTCCTTGAAGCCCTTCATCTTGAAGTCAGGCCCGGCGCCCTCCTGAATCACGACGAAGATCTCGCCATCGGTCGAGCCGCGGGTCCAGATGTCATCGGTGAGGTCTGAGGCTTTCACCTTCTTGGCCACCGGCGTGTCGGCGAGTCCGGTTGCGCCATGGCACAGCCGGCACTGCTTCTGGTACACCTGTTCGCCGGCAGCGATCGACGCGGCACTGGTCGGCACGGGGTTCTTCATTTTGGCGGCCACCGCTCTCGGCGTCGTCTGCGCGTGGGCGGACATCACGAGAAGCGCGCTGAACAGCAGCGCGGTGGCATATTTGAACGACTGACGCATCCGGCCAGGCTCCCTCGTGTTGGCGCACACGCTATGCGCTCAAAAACGGCGGTGGATGATTCCTGATGATGGAAGGCCGCCGACTGAGCAGCAAATCGTCACACGAACGGCGGCGAATTGCAACCCACCGCCCGCGCAGGCCGCTACGGTCGAGCGATGACCCAGGTCGTCATGCAGCGCTGGTCCTGCACGATGGTCGTCTTGAGCGGATCGAGCAGGCGCGCGCCGAGACGGTTCGTCAGGGTGAGCAGCCTGGTTTCGTCGACGAGGTAGCGTTCAGACCCGTCCGGCAACAGGTGCCGGCCCTGGCCCAGGGCCCGCATGCGCTCGGCCATGCCGATCGACGACGCCAGACGCGCGAACAGCAGGCCTCGCGGAGCCAGCACTCGCCACATCTCATGCACCATGGCCTCGAAATGGTGGTCGTCCCGCGCGAAGTGGAGCACGGCGTTGCTGACGACGACGTCGAACGAGGCGTCGGCGAACGGCATCGACTCGACCGGCCCGACGTGGAAGTGATCGGCCGACAGGGCAGGCGCCAGGCTGGCGGCCAGGGCACGTACGGCGTCGACGGCCGCCGGATCGCGATCCATGGCCCACAGGTCGAACCCTTCGCGGAGCAGGTAGACGAGGTTGCGTCCGGCGCCGCAACCGGCATCGAGCACGCGCATGCCGGGCGCGATCCGGCCGCGCAGGAGCTGGTCGAACAGGTAGATGTCGAGGTGGCCGAACTCATCGGCCAGGGAGCGACGTGTCACGAGCGGTCCGCTTACTTCCCGGGTGCGTAGGTCCGCTCGGTGTGGCCCTCGAGCTGCTTCGGGTAGAAGTAGACCTCGCGCAGGTTGCCGGTGGCGTAGCGCTCGGCCTGGTCGTTGAAGTGCTTCGAATTGATGTCGCTGCTCAGCCCGCCGGCCGTGATGGCGCGGGCCCGCACGCCGTCTTGGCCGAACTCCACGGCCGCCACGAAGCTGTTGCCGCTCGACCCGTAGATCCGCTTGCTGCCGTTGTAGGAACGGGCGCCGAAGGATGCCAGCGACCCCCAGCGCGCCGAGGCGAAGCCTACGGGCGTGCTCGGCTTGTCGTCGGTGTAGGGATGGACGATCGCCGGCGAGATGCGCTGGAAGCGGTTGATCTCACCCCACGGTGTCTGCCAGGTGCCGAAGTCGGCGGTCAGCTTGTCGACCACCTCCGCCAGCGCCTCGAGCCGCTGCTGGCCGGTGGCCTTGGCGCGCATCTGCTCGTAGACCGTGATGCCGGCGGCGCGGGCGGCGTCGGCGCTCTTCGCCCACAGCTCGTCACCCCAGAAGATCGCCAGCGACTGCGGCACCGAGTCGACGGCCCAGCGGCGATCCCACGCGCGCAGTGCCTTGATCGGCTCGGCGAGTTTGGCCTTCAGCGGGTTCGCCGCCGCCTGGTCCCACGCCCGGAGCAGGAGCGGGATCTGCACGTCGAACTCCGGCTGCTGGGTGTCGAAACCAGCCGCGATGAGCGCCTCGATCGAGAAGTCCTTCTTCTTGTCGAGCACGCGGATGGCGTGAACGCCGCGCGGGTTCTCGCCGTTGCGATCGAAGTAGGCGGGGAAGTCGCTCTTCTTCTTGCTGTTGGCGCCGGCGGCGGTATACGGCCAGTTGTTGGTGTTGTAGACCCACCCGTTCGGCGGATTCTCCACGCTCGGGCTGTCGTCCACGGCGTGCACGCCCTGCCAGTCGTTGGCCGGCACGCTGCCATCCACCGGCTTGGTCCAGTCGAGCTTCGGATTGCGCTTGGGGACGAAGTTCGAGTGGAAGTAGGCGATGTTGCCCTCGGCGTCGGCAAACAGGGTGTCGTTCGACGAGTTGGTGTGCAGCTCCATCACCTGCTTGTACTCGGCCATGTTCTTCGTCTTGGTCCGGCCGTAGGACTGCTGCAGGGCCTTCAGCGGCTGCTCCATGAGCGCCGCCGCCACCCACTTGCCGTCCTGCTCGCGCACGATCGGGCCGTGGTGCGTGCGATAGACGGTGAATTCCTTCGTGGCCATTCCGCTCCCGGTCTTGTAGGGCACGGTCACCGTCTTGGTCTGGACCTCACGCTCCTCGGCCCCGTACTTGTAGAACACCTTGCCGTCCTTCCGCACGATGGTCTCGAGGAACTCGTCGATGTTGTCGACTCCGCTCGAGGTGTGCATCCAGCCGGCCGTTTCGTTGAAGCCCTGGTAGATGAAGAACTGGCCCCAGGTGAGCGCGCCGTAGGCGTTCAGCCCTTCCTGGCTCGTCATCTGCGCTTCTTCGCGGAACGAGAACGACGTGTGCGGGTTGATCCACAGCAGCGCCTTGCCGGCAGTCGTGTTGGCCGGCGCGATCGCCCACCCGTTGGAACCGGCCGGCTCGGGCGGCACGGCCATGTAGCGCGGGTCGGGCTCGAGGCGCGTCATCGCCGCCGGGTTCTTGCCGTAGAAGGCTTCGAGCTGGGCAATCGACACGCGTTCGATGTCGCCACCGATGCTGCCTTCACTGAAGCTGAGGGCCATCCACGGTTCGAACTTGGTGATGACGCGCGGCGTCACCTCCGGATGCATGGCCAGGTAGTAGTTGAGGCCATCCGCCCACCCCGTCATGAGCGCCTTGAGCCAGTCGGGCGCCTTCTCGTACTCGGCCTTGAGCTCCACCGGATCGATGAAGAGCTTCATCCGCAAGTCGCGGTAGATCTCCATCTCGCCCTCGGCCTCGGCCAGGCGGCCCATGGCGTTGATGAAGTTCATCTCCACGCGGTTGAAGTCGTCTTCCGCCTGCGCGTACATGAGGCCGAAGACGGCATCGGCATCGGTCTTGCCGGTGATGTGCGGCACGCCCCAGTCGTCGCGCACGATGGTGATACCCTCGGCTCGCTGCTGCCACGCGGCCATCTCTGGCGACACGGCGGGAACCGGGGGGGTCGCCTTGCACGAGACCAGGGCAACGAGAGCGAGAACGGCAAGCGAACGCTTCATGGACCAGCTCCAGGGTGACCGCACGGCCGACCGGGCCGGTACGGTTCGTTGGCGAGCACGAGGCACGTCGCGAGTGTCGCCGATTGGTTGAGCGCGCCTTACTGGCTCATCGGGATGTAGTTCAGCCAGCCACGGGTAGCGTAGTCCATCAGCGTTTCTGCAAACAAGATGGCCACGAAGAACAAGCTGAGCACGACCGTGAGCTTGGTGAGCCGGCTGCTGTGCCTCACGTGCATGAAGTAGAGGATGACCAGCGTGGCCTTCAAGCCGGCAATCGCCAGCGCCACGACCGGGTTCAGCGACCCGAGGTTGACGAAGGCGGCGCCCACCGTGATCGCCGACAGCACCATCAGGGCGCCGAAGATCGTGAGATAGGTGCTGAGGGGCGAAACGTGGACGGATGACATGTGAACGATTCCCGGCCTAGTTGTGCCGTTCCACGAGGTAGAGCAGCGGGAACAGGAAGATCCAGACGATGTCGACGAAGTGCCAGTAGAGACCCGTCATCTCGACCGGCGCGTGGTACTCGCTGTCGAACCGGCCCTTGTGCGCCATCCACGCGATGATGAACAGGATCACGACGCCCACGATCATGTGGATGGCGTGGAGGCCCGTCATCAGGAAGTAGAGGCTGAAGAAGATCTGCGTCGTGCGCTGGAGCTGGTCGGGCCCCATGGTGGCGACGTGACCGCCTGCTCCGAGCGCCGTCGAGGAGTCCTCGGCCGCCGCCGCGCCGCCTTCGTGCTCGGGCGCGAACTGGAACGTTGCTCCCGGGACGTGATGGTGCTCGAACTTGTCGGCGTACTCGTAGACCTTGATCCCGAGGAACACCGTGCCGAGGACAATAGTGGCCAGCAGCCAGTTCACCGTTGCCTTGCGCTGGTTGGTCTGGGCGGCACGCACCGACAGCGCCATGGTCAGCGAGCTGCCGATGAGCACGACGGTGTTGACGAGGCCGGGGACGATGGCGATCGACTTGCTCGCGGCCGCGAACGCGTCGTAGTACCACATCCGGTAGACGGTGTAGGTGATGAACAGCCCGCCGAAGAACAGCACCTCGGTGAGCAGGAACACCCACATCCCCAGCACCCCAGCTTCGCGCTGCTGGGCCATGGTGGTGAAGTGGTGCTGCAGCGCCGGGTGATGGGCATGTCCGTGGTCGGACATGGGCGAGGCCCCATCGGCGTGAGCGGTGCCGTTAGACAAGCTTGGCCTCCCGAATGACCTTGGGGGTGTATTCGTACGCTTCCGGCACGTCCCGGGGCACTTCGAGAAAGTTCTCCGTCAACGGCGGCGACTGCGTGCGCCACTCGAGGCCGGAGGCGCCCCACGGGTTGTTGCCGGCCACTTCGCCGTACTTGAGTGAGTAGAGGAAGTAGATGACCGGCAGCAGATAACCGAGGCCGAGCACCGAGGCCCCCGCCGACGACAACACGTTCAGGACCTGGAACTCGTCCGGATACATGTGGTAGCGGCGCGGCATGCCCATGTAGCCCAGCACGAACTGCGGGAAGAACGTGAGGTTGAAGCCCACGAACACGAGAATAGCGGCGATCCTCGACCAGAACTCCGAGTACATCCGCCCGACCATCTTCGGCCACCAGAAGTGCAGGCCGCCGAGGTAGCCCATGATGGCGCCGCCCACCATGATGTAGTGGAAGTGCGCCACGACGAAGTAGGTGTCGTGGACGTGGACGTCGACGGCCAGCGTGGCCAGGAACAGGCCGGTCAGCCCGCCGATGAGGAACAGCCCGAAGAAACCGTAGACATAGAGCATCGGCGTGTCGAAGCGGAGCGAGCCCTTGTGCAGCGTGGCCGACCAGTTGAAGACCTTGACGGCGGATGGAATCGCAACCGAGAAGCTCAGGAACGAGAACACCATCGCGGCGTAGACCGTGATGCCGGCGACGAACAGGTGGTGCGCCCACACGATGAAGCCGAACACCGCGATGGCGAGCGACGAGAACGCCACGAAGCTGTAGCCGAAGATGCGCTTGCGCGAGAAAGTCGAGATCACTTCGCTGATCACGCCCATGGCCGGCAGGATCATGATGTAGACGGCCGGGTGCGAGTAGAACCAGAACAGGTGCTGGAAGAGCACCGGGTCGCCACCGCGCTGCGGGTCGAAGATGCCGAAGCCGAAGGCCCGCTCCACGAACACCATCAGGATGGTGATGGCGATGACCGGCGTGCCCAGGACCTGGATGAGGCTGGTGGCGTAGTGCGCCCAGACGAAGAGCGGCAGCTTGAACCACGTCATCCCGGGAGCGCGCATCCGGTGAATCGTGACGATGAAGTTCAGGCCGGTCAGAATCGACGAGAAACCCGAGATGAAGACGCCGAGCGCCGTCGCGACGACGTTGGTGCTCGAGGAGACCGAACTGTAAGGCGTATAGAACGTCCAGCCGGTGTCGACACCGCCCAGGATGATGGCGAACAGGGTGAAGACGCCGCCGACGATGTAGAGGTACCAGCTGAGCAGGTTGATGCGCGGGAAGGCCAGGTCTTTGGCCCCGATCATCGGCGGAATGAGGAAGTTGCCCAGCACCGCCGGCACCGACGGGATCAGGAAGAAGAACACCATGATCACGCCGTGCAGCGTGAAGAACTTGTTGTAGGTGTCGGGCTGGAAGAGATCGCCCTGCGGCGTGGTCAACTCGAGCCGGATCCCCACGGCGAACAGGCCGCCGAGGAAGAAGAAGATCGAGATCGAGATCAGGTAGAGGATCGCGATCCGCTTGTGGTCCTTGGTGAGCAGCCACGACTTGAGGCCGTGGCCCTTCGACAGGTAGTTGAGCGCTGGGTAGACGGGCGTTTCCATGGCTTACCTTCGCGCGCCCTGCGCCGGCGCGCCTGGCGGGCTGGTTGAGGGGGCCGACGCTGGCTCGGAAGGCGGCGCGACAGCCGTCGCCTGGGGCGACAGCGACTTGATGTGCTCGATGAGCGCGGCCAGGCCTTCTTCGCTGACGAGACCCTGGAACGTCGGCATCAGAGGCGTGAACCCCTTCACGATCTTCGCCTGCGAGTTGAGGATCGACTCGCGCAGGTAGCCTTCATCGACCACCGCCGTCTGCCCGCTGGTCAGCTCCACCGGCCTGCCGACGATGTCCTTGAGCGACGGGCCGCGGCCCTGGCCGTTGTCGAGATGGCAGGTGCTGCAGGCCAGGTCGTTGAAGAGCTTGGCCCCGCGCTCGGCCATCGTGCCTTCACTGCCGCCACCGGCGAGCCATTCCTGGTACTGCGGCGCTTCCATCACGATCACGGTGCCGATCATGCCGGAGTGTTTGGTGCCGCAATATTCAGCGCAGAAGATGTGATAGCGGCCGGGCTTGGTGGCTTCGAACCACAGCGGCTGATAGCGGCCGGGGATGGCGTCGATCTTGGTGCGGAAGGCCGGGAAGTAGAGGTCGTGCAGCACGTCCTCCGACGTCACGAGCACCTTGATGGGGCGTCCCACCGGCACGTGCAGCTCGTTGATCTCGCGCTGGCCGCCGGTATGCTGGAACTTCCACATCCACTGCTTGCCCACCGCGTAGATCTGCAACGACTCGGCCGGTGGACGCCGTATCTCGTAGTAGAGCTTGGCGCCCCAGGCGAACATGACCATGGCGATGATGGCCGGGATGATCGACCACGCGAGCTCGAGAGGCAGCGACCCCTCGATATGCGCGCCAATCTCCTCGGCATGCCGGCGGCGATACCGGAAGGCGAAGTACACGACAGCCGCCGAAATGGCCAGCGTGAAGAACGCCGAGACGGCAACGATGAACAGATAGAGCGCGTCGACCTCCGAAGCGAAGGACGATGCGGCCTCTGGAAACAGCGGAATACCACCCATAAGGACTCAGTGCCCGGCTCGGGCGCGGCCATCGCGCCTGAGCGAAATCCCGACGAACCCGACGAGCGCCACCATCGTGACGACACCGCCCATCCTGACGGCGTTCATGGCCACGAGGCTGTAAGTGCCCGTGGCGGGTTCGTAGTGATAGCAGTAGAGCAGCACCTGATCGACCACCGACCCGATCCTGCCCGCCGACGACTCCATCAGCGCGAACTTCAGATCGCGCGGCGGATACTCGATGCCGAAGAGGTAGCGTGACAGCTTGCCCTCCGGCGTAGCGACGACGATGCCGCTGGCGTGTGCGAACTGCTGGGTGGCGGCGTCCCAGGCGAACTGGAATCCTGCCGAGTCGGTGACGCGCCGGATCGCATCCTCGTCACCGGTGAGGAAGTGCCAGCCGCGCTCGCTCCCGGGTCGCTGGTAGCTGTCGACGTAGGTGGCCTTCTTCGCGGCCGCCTGCACCGGCGTCTCGCGGGCGTCGAAGCTGATGGCCACCACGTCGAAGTCTTCGCCGACGGTCTGGTCGAGCACTCCGATGGCGCTCACCAGTCCGTTCAGGATCTGGTTGCAGAGCATCGGACACTCGTAATACACGAACGCCACCACGACCGGACGCGCGCCGAAGTAGTCGCCGAGGGTGACGACGGCGCCGTGCTCGTCCTTGAAGACGGCATCGAGGGGCAGCTGCGCCTCGAGCCGCTGGTCGAACCGGATCTGCTGCAGCGCGACCGGCATCGAGCTCGCGGGTGGTCCGGCCGCCGGCCTGAGGCCCGGCGCGTCGGCCTGAGCGAACGCCGACACGCCGGTCACGGCGGCAAGAGCCGCAAGCGCGAGGAGGTATCTGGCGAAGGTGTTCATGATCCTGTTTACCTTGGAGCGGAGGTGCGGCCGGCCGAGGAATCCTGCACGATCATCGCGGGCGCCGCCGAACCGCCCGGGCGCGCCGGCAGACCGCGCTCGAGCGTGAGCGCCATGGCGCGCTCGATCGGGATGTGCACGACACCGTTGGTCTTGTCGATCCAGCCGTAGCTGTTGAGCACCGCGCGCTGCTCGGTCTTGAGCTGCAGGACGTCCTTGAACGGCTGGGTCTGGAGGCGCGGCGCCGACGGCTCCTGCGCGATGCCCTGTGCCAGCGGGAAGCGGCGGGTCGCATCCGCCACGTCGGCTCGGTACTCCAGAAACGCATACGTGCCGTAGACGATGGCGGCGCCGACCGCCATCGAGACAGTGAGCCAGATCCCGAACCGGTAGCCGATTCCCGGATCGATATCCGTGTGCTCGTACTCCGCCCCCGGTGGCGTTGGTCCGTATTCGAGGTCCGCGTCGTTCGACATATCGTTGTCCTGGCGAGGTCGAGGTGCAGCTCCGGTCGTCCCGATCCCTGTTCCCTGCTCCCCGTTCCCTATTCCCTGCTCTAGTGCGTATGGTGCGTGAGTGCCTTCGCCAGTCCCTGGTCCTGCAGGGGCAGCAACGAGCGGCCCTTGAGCTGCATGGCGAACAGCATCACGAAGACGCCGCCGATGGCCACGGGCAGGGCGAGGTCGATGAGCCCGAACGACAGGCCCTCGTGATGGAACTCAGGGGCGACGTGCCAGTAGTAGTCGACGAAACGGATGGCCACGACCCCCAGGGCGATCCGGCTGACCCGGCTCCAGTCGCGCTTGATGTCGCGCGCCAGCAGCAGCACGTAGGGCAGCACGAAATGGAAGATGACCAGCGTCCAGCCGACCCACTGCCAGCCGTGCTGCGAGCGCACGAAGTAGTGCGGAATCTCTTCCTGGGTGTTCGCCGAATAGATGATGAGGAACTGCGAGAACGAGAGATACGCCCACAACATGATGAAGGCGAAGAGCAGCTTGCCCAGGTCGTGGAAGTGCGACGGGTTCACGACGTGATCCATCGGCCGTTCCCGCGACAGCCGCGCCAGCATGAACACGGCGAAGGCGAGCGCCGACAGCCCCTGGCCCACGATGTAGAGGAAGCCCCACATGGTGGAGAACCAGTGCGGGTTGATCGACATCGTCCAGTCGACGACGGCGAACGTCACCGTGAGGAAGAACACCACCAGGCCGCCGCCCGAGAGGCTCGACATCTTCGTGGCCAGGGCCGGGTCGCCGGTGCGGTCCTGCTCGGCCGACCAGGCGCTGAGGCGCTGGGCCAGGAAGCTCCACACCGCGAAGTAGAAGATGTAACGGCCGATGAAGAACGGCACGTTGAGGTAGGCCGCCTTGTCGAGGATGGCCGCGTCGGTGGTGGGGTGGGTCCAGTGGTACAGGTGGCCCATGCCGGCCAGGATCGGCAGTCCGAGCACGGCCATCGCCGGCAGGGTGCGGGCGGCCGCTTCGAGGATGCGGCGGATGACCACGCCCCAGGCGCCGCCGCTCAGATGCTGCAGCATCAGCAGCGCCAGGCTGCCGAGACCGACGCCCGTCCAGTAGATCCAGGCCACCAGATACGCTTCGTAGAAGCGATCGGCACCGGTCAGGGCGAAGCCGACGGCCGTGAGCACGGCGCCGGCCACGGCCGCCATCATGCCCTTCGACTGCAGGCCCGAGAGGCTCTCGGGCGGGGTGTACGTTTCCGAAGCCATGTCTAGTGTTCCGCCTTCTTCGCTGGTTCCGCGGCAGCCAGCGCGGCCGCGGCGGGCGCCGCATCGAGGCGGCCGCGGTCGGCGGCCGGCACGTCGTCGACCGTCGCGTTCTGACTGAGCTGCAGCGCCCGCACGTAGGCGGCAATCAGCCAGCGGTCGCGCGGCGGAACCTGTTCGGCATAGCCCTGCATCGCGCCGAAGCCATTCGAGATCACGTCGTAGAAGTAGCCGGGGGCCGCCGTGCGCAGCCGATCCTGGTGATAGGTCGCCGCCTGACGCAGGCCGCGCTGCACGACCATGCCCTGGCCATCGCCGGTCTGGCCGTGGCACGGCGTGCAGTAGGCCGTGTAGCGCTCCCGCCCACGGGCGAGGTCGGCCTGGCTCATCACGAACGGGAAGTCGGCGACGAACTCGCCGTCGACCTTGCCGGTGTAGAAGTGATCGTCATCGCGCAGCTGGCCGCGCGCCACGGTGCCGGCCGGAGGGTTCCGTGAGGCCCGCCCATCCGGGTAGCCCGGGTTGGCCTCGAACACCTCGTAGCGTGGGGTGTCGTGCATGTCCTGGCGGCAGCCGGCCATGGCCACCACCGCCACTGCCACCACCCACATCCGACGACTTCCTGCGTGTCTGGAAATGGAAGGCGTCGCGCCGTCGCGAAGCGACGGCCGAAGGGCACCGCAGATGGCGACGCGGAGCATCTCCATTCCAACGCGAAGCGTCGACATCCGTCCGTTATTCCGCAACGTCGTAGACTCCCTTCGCGCCGAGGCTGTGCAGGAACGAGCTCGTCTGATCCTTGGCGAAGTGCGCGTCGTCGGCCTCGATGACGAGGAAGAACTTGTCGGACGAGGCCATCGAGAAGCGCTCGGCATTGAACACCGGATGATAGGGCTGCGGCAGCCCGTTCATGGCGATCATGCCAATCGCGGCGGTGAGCGCCGAGAAGAGAATCGTCAGCTCGAAGGACGGGATGACGAAGGCCGGCCAGGTGGCCAGCGGCCGGCCGCCGATGTTGAGCGGGTACTCGATGACCGACGCCCAATACTGCAACCCGAAGCCGGTGCCCATGCCCACGAACGCCATGGCCAGCACGATCTTCGGCAGGATCGTCCGCTTCTTGTGGATGATGTCGTTCAGTTCCTCGATCGGGATCGGCGTGTAGGCCTCGAGCTTCGAGTAGCCCGCCGCCACCGTCTTGATCGAGGCGTCGACGATGCTCTGCGCCGAGTCGAACTCGGCCATCAACCCGTAGAGCCCCGTTTTGTCTGTGCTGACGTGCATGACTGGAATCCCGCTTAGTGGCCGTGCCCGGGGCTGTCGTGCCCGTGCGGCACCTGCACCTTGGCTTCGGGCAGCAATGTGCGCACTTCGAACATCGAAATCATCGGCACGAAGCGCATGAACAGGAAGAAGAGCGTCACGAACAGCCCCAACGTCCCGCCGAACATCATGAAGTCCCACGCCGTCGGGGAATACATGTCCCACGACGATGGCACGAAGTCGCGGTGCAGCGAGGTGACGATGATCACGAAGCGCTCGAGCCACATCGCCAGGTTGACGATGAGCGAGAGCACGAAGATGTATTTCAGATTGGTGCGGACGCTCTTGAACCACAGCACGTGGATGAGCACCGCGTTGATGAAGATGAGCGTCCAGTAGCTCCACGCATACGGACCGGTCATCCGGTTCCACAGCATGAAGCGCTCGTACAGGTTGGCGCTGTACCAGCCGAAGAAGGCTTCCATCGCGTAGCCGTAGGCGACGATCAGGCCGGTCGCCAGCATGACCTTGGCCATGTTGTCGATGTGCTTCATCGTGATGAGGTGCTCGAGCTTGTAGTAGGCGCGAATCGGAATCGCGAGCGTGAGCACCATGCCGAAACCCGAGTAGATGGCACCGGCGACGAAGTAGGGCGGGAAGATGGCGGCGTGCCAGCCAGGAATGACCGAGACCGCGAAGTCGAAGCTCACGACGCTGTGCACCGAGAGCACGAGCGGTGTGGACAGACCGGCCAGGATGAGGCTGGCCACCTCGTAGCGGTGCCAGTGGCGGGCCGAACCGCGCCAGCCGAGCGACAGCGCTCCGAACAGGGTGCGCTTGACGCTCGATGTGGCGCGGTCGCGCATGGTCGCGAGGTCGGGAATCAGGCCGACGATCCAGAACACGACCGAGACGGTGGCGTAGGTCGAGACCGCGAAGACGTCCCAGATGAGCGGGCTGCGGAACTGCGGCCACAGGCCCATGGTGTTCGGATACGGGAACAGCCAGTAGGCGGCGAGCCACGGCCGGCCGGTGTGGAGCAGCGGGAAGAGCGCCGCGCAGGCCACGGCGAAGATGGTCATCGCTTCGGCAAAGCGGCTGATCGACATGCGCCACTGCTGCTTGAAGAGCAGCAGGATGGCGGAGATGAGCGTGCCGGCGTGGCCGATGCCGATCCACCAGACGAAGTTGATGATGTCGAAGGCCCAGCCCACCGGGACGTTGTTGCCCCAGATGTAGATGCCCTTCAGCAGCAGGTAGCCGATGGTGAGCTGCAGGACCGACAGACCGGCCAGCCCGATGAGGAGGCCGACGATCCAGCCCAGGGGATAGCGCTTCCCCAGCGGGATCTCAGAGACCGCAACGGTGATCGTCTCGAAGTCCTGGCCGGCCCCGATCACCGGGTGATCGAGCGTGGTGGCGGACTGCTGTGATTGGACGTGCTGCGCCATTGCTAGCGACGCTCCGCTTCGGGCCGGCGCGCCAGGAGGCACAGCTCCGCGTCGCTAGCCACAGTATTGTCGTGCCCACGCTCCGCGCGGGCGTAGACGCCTCGAGGAGCCGGTCGACTGAGTTGACTCATTGGCATGAAATCCCTGCCTCTCAAGGCGTCTAGTGCTCGCTCTCGGTGGAGGCCGTGTCGTGGGACTCGGTGTGGTGACCGCCCACGGTCGGGTTCGACGGCAGCGCGGGGTTGGGATTCCGCACCGCCGCGAGGTAGGTCGTGCGCGGCCGCGTGTTCAGTTCGGCCAGCATCGAGTAGTTGCGGGGATTGGCTTTGAGCTTGGCCACCCGGCTGTTGGGATCGTTCAGGTTGCCGAACGTGATGGCCTGTGACGGGCAGGCCGACTCGCACGCGGTCACGACCTCGCCGTCGCGGATCTCGCGGTCGTCACGCTTGGCCTGGATGCGCGCCGAGTTGATGCGCTGCACGCAGTAGGTGCACTTCTCCATGACGCCGCGGCTGCGCACCGTGACGTCGGGGTTGCGCTGCATCTTGAGCGACGGGGTTTCCCAGTCCTGATACAGCGTAAAGTTGAAGCGTCGTACCTTCCACGGGCAGTTGTTCGAGCAGTAGCGCGTGCCGACGCAGCGGTTGTAGACCATGTCGTTCAGGCCTTCCGCCGAGTGCACCGTGGCCGACACCGGGCACACGACCTCGCAGGGCGCGTTCTCGCACTGCTGGCAGGGCATGGGCTGGTAGTAGGTGTCGGGGTTGTCGATGTCGCCGGTGTAGTAGCGGTCGATGCGCAGCCACTGCATCTCGCGGCCGTTGGCCACCTGGTCCTTGCCGACGACGGGGATGTTGTTCTCCGACTGGCAGGCCACGACGCACGCGTTGCAGCCCGTGCAGGTGTTGAGGTCGATCGCCATCCCCCACGAGTAGCCCGAGTACTCCCACTTGGGATAGAGCGTCAGCCCGTCGGAGAGCGTCATGTGCTCCATCTCGTGGGCGAACGCCGGATTGGCGTTGTACTCCTCGAGTTTGGCCGAGCGCACCAGGTTGCGGCCTTCGATCGACCAGTGATCCTGCGTGCTGACCAGCTGGTAGGTGCCGCCGGCCTTGGCGACTTCGGCGGCGGCGAACCAGACCGAGGCGCTGCCGCGCAGCGCGTAGCTGTTGAAGCCCACGCCGTTGCCGACACGACCAGCGCGCTGGCGGCCGTAGCCGAGCGAGATGGTGATGGCGTCTTGCGCGTGGCCCGGGTCGATCCAGGCCGGCACCTCGAGCGTGCGGCCCTCGAGCTTCACGCTCAGCAGGTCGCCGTTCTGGACGCCGAGCTTCTCGGCCGTGCGCGGCCCGACCAGCGCCGCGTTGTCCCACGTGAGCTTGGTGACGGGCTTGGGCAGTTCCTGCAGCCAGCCGTTGTTGGCGAAGCGGCCGTCGTAGACCGACGCGTCGCGCTTGAAGATGACCTCCATGCCCGGGGCCGGAGCCGCCGGAGGCAGATTTGCGTTCCAGCCAGCGGCCAGGGCGAGCGTCTTCGGCGCCACGGCCGTCGCGCCGATGTAGCCAT
The DNA here is from genome assembly GCA_018000455.1 of Acidobacteriota bacterium. Classification (GTDB taxonomy): domain Bacteria; phylum Acidobacteriota; class Vicinamibacteria; order Vicinamibacterales; family UBA2999; genus CADEFD01. The sequence goes on along the minus strand of JAGNJW010000025.1, from coordinate 18,453 downwards.
CGTGCAGCCACTTGCGCCACTGCTTCTCGAATGGAGTGGCCGCCGTGGTGTCGGCCGCGGCATGGGCGGCCCAGTGTTCGCGCACGATGTCGTAGCCGCTCTGTTCGGCCCGCTCGCTGAGCGTGGCCACCACTTCATGCGGCGACCGGCCACCGTACATCGGCTGGATGAGCGGCTGTACGATCGAGACCGTGCCATCGATCGAGCGCGCGTCGCTCCACATCTCGAGGTAGTGGGTCGAGGGCACGTGCCATTGACAGAGGGCGGCGGTCTCGTCGTGGAAGAGGCCCGAGTGCGCGCGCCACGCCACTTTCTGCAGGGCCTCGGCGAACTTCCAGTCGGCCGGGGCGGTGAAGGCGGGGTTGGCTTCACCCACGATGAGCAGCGCGTGCACGCGGCCGGCGTCCATGTCGACCACGAGCTGCCGCATGGCGGCGTGCTGTTCCGAGGGCACCACTTCGGGCGTCTGCAGGTAGGTCACCGTCTGGCCGGCGTTGCCCAGCAAGTCGTTCATCGCGTGCGCCAGGGCATGCACGGCGGCCGGCTGCGCTTCGCCGGCGGCGATGAGCGAGGTGCCGCGGTGGGCGGCGAGGTCGGCGGCAATCGCGTCGACGAACGCCTCGGTGCCGGCCGGAGCGCCGCCGGTGATGCCGCCCACGCCCAGCTTGGCGGCGACCGCGCGCGCGAAAGCCTCGACCTGACTGGCCTTCATCGGCAGCCGGTGATCGGCGCGTCCGCCGGTGACCGACGGCGTCGCCTCCGCCACATAGAGGCGGCTCATGCGGTCGGGCGTCGTGTCGAGACGGCGGCGCGAAGCGAAGGCCCGGGCGTACTTCACGCCGAACGCGTTCTCGGCCGCGAGGAAGTCGGCGTCGAGCGAGAGGATGACCTCGGCCTTGGTGAAGTCGTAGACGGGCTCGACGAACTCGTCGAAGGCGGCGCGGGTGCCGGCGCGGACGTTATCGCGTGTGGTCGGTTCCCACTGCACCCACTTCGACTCGGGGTGGGCGGCGAGGATGTGCTGAATCTGGCCGGCGAGCGCCGGCGAGTTCACGGTTTCGGTGAGGATGCGCAAACCGGCGCCGGCACTGGCGGCCTGGGCGGAGAGGGCGCCGCGGATCGAAGCGACGAAGCCACTCCAGGGCCGCACCTGACCGAGCTCGGTGATGGTATTCGACCGATCGGGATCGTAGAGCGAGAGGATCGACGCTTGGGCGAAGAGGTCGGTGCCGCCGTGGCTTGCGGGATGATCCGGGTTGCCTTCGATCTTGGTCGGCCGGCCTTCATGGCTCTCGACGAGCAGACCCGTCGCCACGCCGCCGAGCGAGGTGGCGGTGGCGAAGAACAGCGGCTTGCCGGGGAGGATCTCCTCCGGCTGGCGCACGTAGGGCACGATGAACTCATCGGGCTGCACGGTGCAGGCTGAGACGCCGGCCAGCGCCAGCGACGCGCTCATCAGCTTCAAGAAGCCGCGCCGCCCCACCGGGTCGTTCCATTCCGACGCGTTGGCCGGGAATTCGCGGTGGAGGAACTCTTTGAACTCCGGCGTTTCCGCCACAGCTTCAAGGCTGCGCCAGTACTGCGGGCCGCTCTTGCCCGAGAGCTTGGCGCGAATGGCGTTGAGATCTAGCTGCTCTGCACTCATCGTTCTGATTCCGTCCGCGTCCGCCGACCTGAGGCCGGCGACGGCGCGACTTCGTCCCGTGTCACTCCCCGTACTCCGGGGCACGCGACGTCGCGTGGCTGTCGTGCTGATTTGAGCGTCGTTCCGGTTCGGTGCCTAGCGATGGCACACCGAGCAATTGGTCAGGCTCTGGATCTTGTATTCGGCGACCAGCTGCGGGCCGAGCTCGCGCTGATCGACCGCCGGCACGTAGCCCATCGTGAAGACTTCTGAGCGCGGGCGCACGAACTGCTCCGGGTTGCGGTGGCAGTTCAGGCACCACTCCATCTGCAGCGAGTTCTGCTGCCGCATGAGCGGCATCTGGTCAACGCGACCGTGACAGGTCTCGCAGCCAACGCCTTTCTTCACGTGGATGCTGTGATTGAAGTAGACGAAGTCGGGGGTGTCGTGCACGCGCAGCCACTTGAGCGGCTGGTCGTCGCGAAAGCTCGAGCGCACCGGCTCGAGGTAAGGACTGGTAGACCAGATCTGCGAGTGGCAGTTGATGCAGGTCTTGGTCGGCGGGATGCCCGCCGTGGACGACACCTCCACCGACGTGTGGCAATAGCGGCAGTCGATGCCGATGCCGCCGACGTGGTGCTGGTGACTGAACTGCACCGGCTGGTCTCTGACCGTGTTGGCCGCCGTGACCACGTCCGAGCGTTGAAACACTCGGACCGCACCACCGAGGGACACCACGAGGGCCAGCACGACGAAGATGCTGGCCTTCGACCAAGCGTTTGCGCTCTTAGAAAAGATCTGCGACATGAACCGTCGTTTCAGCAGTCGCTGGACTGCTACCTATCCCGCGGGGCAGCGGGCAACTTTACACGCAATCACGCCCAACTCACCACTCCGCAGCGCAAGGGGCGGGGTAGGTGGCCGGGGCACGACCGCTTGTGAAAACTTCCGCGAGGAGTTGTACCAGAATCACCAGGGATAGACAAGCAACCGAGAGGCCTGATTTCCCTGCCGACGATGATATTCTGGCATTTGACAAAACATTAGAGAAGTGCGGGTGCGATCCGCGGCGGCTAGTTCCGGTGCGACCTCCCGGGCGGCAACACCAGCGCCATTGCTGCCACCACTCCAGCGCGGCCTGCACACGAGATTGCGCCTGGCCGCACGGCCCGAAGTGCACGACGGCGGGCATGACCGCCACTGGCGTCCATCACCCAGCGCCTCGCCAGAGCCGGGTCCAGTTGGTTCTTGACATATCGCACGCGTGCGGCCCATAACTCGCCGTGAGGCGCCTGCCGCGGGCTGGCGCCGGATGGCCACCGGGTGACGTCTCACCCTGGCGCAATGCACCTCAGGCTTCTACGCCCCTTCGCTTCGCTTTGTCTTGCTGGCCTCGCGCTGTCGGCCGTGGTGTCGGCGCAGCCTGCCGCGGCCCGCCTCGCTGTCGCCGTCGACCGCCAGGCGGCAGTGCTGGCACGCCTGGCCGACGACTGGCGGGTGGGCGTGAATGTGCCGGGGCTGTCGGCCGCCGTCGTCCAGGGCGACCAGATCGTGTGGGCGGAGGGCTTTGGCGCAGCCGATGTCGAGCAGGCGGCCCCGGCTCGGCCTGAATCGGTGTTTCGCCTCGCCTCGATCTCGAAGCCCATCACCGCCGTGGCCGTGATGCAACTGGTGGAACGGGGCCTCGTGTCACTCGACGACCCGATCCAGAAATACGTGCCGTCGTTCCCACGCAAGATTCAGGGCGAGGTGCGCATTCACCATCTGCTCGCCCACACCTCGGGCATCCGCCACTACCGGGGCAACGAATTCGGGTTGGCCGCGCCGTTCCCCACGCTCGAGAGCGCGCTCGGCGTCTTCAGGAACGACCCGCTCGAGTTCGCGCCGGGTGAGCGGTATCTCTATTCGACCTTCGGTTACAGCCTGCTGCAGGGGGTCGTCGAGAACGTCTCGGGCCGCTCGTTCGAGGAGTACTTGCGATCGGCGATTTTCGGGCCAGCGGGGATGACCTCCACGTGGCTCGAGCACCCGCAGGAGATCGTGCGGTTTCGTGCTCGCCAGTACGTGCACGGCGCGACGCCGCTCTCGTGGTTGAACGCGCCGTACGTGGACCTGAGCGTGAAGTGGGCCGGTGGCGGGCTCATCGCCACCGCCAGTGACATCGCGCGCTTCGACATCGCCCTCAACTACGGCAAGCTCCTGCGTCCCGAGACACTCGAGCGGATGTACACCGCTGGACGCCTCAACAACGGCGCGCGCATGGGCTACGGACTCGGCTGGATGCTCAGTCAGCAGGGCAGCCGCCAACTGGTCGCGCACAGCGGCGGTGCGATGGGCGGCACGACCTACGTGCTCCGCGAACCACGAGCGCGCACCGCAAGCGTCGTCTTCGTCAACCTCGACAACGTCCCACGACTGCGCGAACTCGCCGAGCAGCTCATGGCGCTGGCTCCCGATCCCCTCCCCGTGTCAACTCGATGACACCCGCGCGCCCCTGACGGCACGCCGAAGGCAAATACATGTCCGAACGCAAGTACCGGCAGCACGGCTACCAGGACGACGATCGCGACCGGCGGCCTCGCGACAGCGGTCTCAGCGGCGGGGACCGGCGCCCGGAACGGGAGCCTGGCGCACCCGCAGGCACGCGGCGCATGTCGTCGGAAGGCGCCAAGAACCCGCGCATGATGGGCTATCGCGCGGTGGCGAAATGCGCGCGCTGCGGCACCCCCGTCGAAAGCGAGATCCTCGCGCTCAGCAAGTGCGAGAAGTGCCAGACGGCGTTGCACGCCTGCATCCAGTGCGTGCACTTCGACCCAAGCGCGCGCTTCGAGTGCAGCGAGACGATTCCGGCGCGCGTCTCGCCGAAGGATGCCGCCAACGAGTGCAGCCTCTTCTCGGCGCGTGCCAGCTGGGAGCGTGAGACCAGCTCCACGCCGGCGCCGGTTTCGCCGACGAGCGGGTCGCCGGAGTCGGCGTCGGGCGCCAAGAAGGCGTTCGACGATCTGTTCAAGTTCTAGGAATCCGCGGCCCTGTTGCCCGACCCGCGGTCCCTGTAAGATCCCCTCATGGCCCTTCTTTCCGATAGTGATCGTCAGACCCTCACCACCCACCTGGCCCCGATCAGCAAGCCGGTCGACCTGCTGCTCTTCACGCAAACGATCGGCGGCAGCGAGAGCGGCCTCATCGCCCGACAGGTGGTGGATGAAGTGGCCTCGCTGCACGAGAAGATTACCGTCGTCGACAAGAACTTCGTGCTCGACACCGACGACCTCGCCAAGTACGGCGTCGACAAGGCACCGGCCGTGGTCGTGCTGGGCGACGGCGCCGACACACGCATCCGCTTCTACGGCGCCAATACTGGCTACGAGTTCGTGTCGCTGGTGGAAGCCGTGCTGCTGGCCGGCACCGGTAACCTCGAGCTCGAACCCGAGACCGTGGCCTCGCTCGCCGGCGTCGACAAGCCGCTGCACCTGCAGGTGTTCACGACCCCCACTTGACCGCATTGCCCCAGGGCGGTCGTCCTGGCTCACAAGATGGCGTACGCCAACCCCCACATCACGGCCGATGCCGTCGACGCACAGGAGTTCATGGATCTCTCGCGCCGCTACCGTGTCAGCGGCGTGCCGAAGACGGTCGTGAACGACACGGTCGAGATCCTCGGCGGTCTGCCGGAAGCCGAGTTCGTGGAAGCTGCGCTGCAGCGTCCGACCGACACTACGTCGTAAGCGTTCCCGCCCGGAGACCCTCCATGCGCGCCGCCACACTCGCCTTGTCACTCGTCCTCACCGTCGCCGTCGGCGCCTCGGCGCAGACGGCGAAGAAGGTCTACATCTCGGTCGACATGGAAGGCATCAGCGGCGTCAACGGCGACGACCAGACGTCGGCCGGCCAGCCCGAGTACGCGCGCGGCCGCAAGCTCATGCTCGAAGACGCCAACGCGGCCATTCGCGGCGCCTTTGCCGGCGGCGCCACCGACGTGCTCGTCAACGATTCCCACGGCAGCCAGCGCAATCTGCTGCCGGAGGATCTCGATCCGCGCGCCCGGCTCATCAGCCACAGCTTCAAGCGGCACGGCATGATGGAGGGACTCGATGAGTCGTTCGACAGCGTGCTCTTCGTCGGCTATCACGCCAAGGCGAGCGCGCCACGCGGGCTGTTCGCGCACACCGGCTCTGGCGTCGTGCGCGACGTGCAGTTGAACGGCGTGTCGATCGGTGAGGGTGGCATGAATGCCGCCATGGCGGCGTGGTACGGCGTGGCCGTGGCGCTCGTCACCGGCGACGACACGGCGGTGGAAGAGGTGAAGGCGAGTGCGCCGGGCGTGACGGGCGTGGTCGTCAAGCGCGCCATCAACACACGCGCGGTGGAACTGGTGCCGGTGGCCGAGGCACGCCGCCGCATCGAAGCCGGCGCGAAGGCGGCGGTGGCGGCGGCCAAGAAACCAGCGCCCGTGCGCGCGGGCTCGTACAAGGTCACCATGCAGTTCCGCGACGTCACGATTCCCGAAGTGGCGAGCGCCTTCCGCGAGATGTCGCGCCCGGCCCCCGACACCATCGCCTTCGAGCGCGACGCCATGCCCGACGCCTACCGCCTCATCCGCGTGCTCTACCGCTTCATCGACACCAACTGAGCCGTCGCGAGCGGGCCAGAATCGTGACCGGGTGCGGAGCGGGCCCGGCCAGATCCCCGCGTTTCCAGGACTTCTGGCAGATTCAGGGCGTAGCGGCGCGGCCGCGTTCGTCGGCGCGCGGATGGGTGGCGAGCCAGCCCGGCAGTGAACCGACGCCGCCGTGTTTGGCCTCGAGGCGGGTCAGAAAGCGCACGAAGTGCGCGCGGTCGATGCCGGCCTGGTCGAGCAACGCGAACCCGAACTTGTCGGCCTCCAGCTCGAAGGCCCGCGAGTAGCGCGCGTTCAGCAGGAAGGTGGGCACCGCCGCCACGGCATAGGTAGTGGCCGACACCACGTCGCCCAGCACCGTTGCCAGCACCACGCCGGCCGCCGACGTCTGCAGCACGTGGCGAAGCGTGTGGCGCTCCTGCACGTGGCCGATCTCGTGGGCGAGCACGGCCACGATCTCGTCGTCGTTGTTTGCCTCGGCCACCAGTTCGTCGAGCAGCACGATCGTGCCGCCGGGCAGCGCGAACGCGTTCGGGCCCACCGCCGGGCTGGCGCGGAAGACCAGGGTTGGCCCGCCGTCGGGGCTCGCCAGGCGCGACACTTCGGCAAATCGCGCGGCCAGCTGCGCCTGACGATCTGCCGGCAGCGTCGACGGTGCCAGCGCCACGCGGTCGAGCGTGCCGAGCGCCTGTGCACCCATACCGCGCTCCATGGACGGACTGATGCGTCGCGCCACCACATTGGCGGCTGCCGGCACCCCGTAGACGATCGCCGCCCACATGACGGCGACAACGAGCAGCGCGGCGATGGTCGCCGGCACCCACCGGATCTCGGCCTCGTTGACCCAGCGCTCAACCCGCGCCGGGGCGCCGCCCGGGATCGGCAGCTCGAAGTCGGCGGGCACCTGACAGCTCGCACCGTCTGGCAAGTCGAGCCGGCGCGCCAGATTGCCGAGCCGGGGCTCGAGCGACACGGCCGAGAGCGGAATCGCCGTCGACACGTCGCCGCCGTCGACATGCACGAGACCGTCGGCCACGCTGACACGTACCGCGCGCGAGGCCGACGTGCGTCCGTCGTGATACGTGGCCGCGACGCCGGTCAAAGGCCGAAATCCAGGTCCATCGCGTCGCTCAGCTCCGCTCCGGTGGCCGCGGCGTCGAGCCCGCCGTCAAGGGCGGCGCTCGTGAGCGGACCACCCGGCAGGAGCGTAAGCGATTGCGCGCGGTAGCGCGCCAGCCGGATGCGCGCCCACGGCACGAAGAGGCCCAGCGTCGACACGATGAGGAAGATGTTCGTGGCATAGAGCCACAGCATGTAGCCGGGGCGCAGGCGGCTCTCGAAGCGGTGCGTCTCGAGCAGCGTGTGGTTCCACACCAGGTTCTCGAACGCCGTCCGCACGACCACGACCGTCACGCCGATCCCCGCGTAGAGCAGCGCCACGCCGGCCAGCACGCCCGGGCCCGACATCGCCTCGGGATCGAGGGGTCCGTTCCCGCGGCGGACGATTGCGCTCAGAAACGTCATGGTGGCGACGCCGAACCACAGGAGCAGCGCGAGCGCGGCGAGGACGTAGATCCGGTAAACCTCGCCGGTCGGCATCTCGAGGCCGAACAGCGACCGCCCGTAGCGGCTGTCGCCGACGAAGAACTCGCGCTGGCGCTTGGTGACGTAGGGGTAGGTGAGGCCGAGCGACAGCGCCACGGTGATGGGCCAGAACAGGAACACCGTGTAGGCGTCGGTGTCGAGCCCGTCGAATCCGAAGCGGATGCCGCGATACGACGAGTTGGCGGCGCGAAAGCGGAATGACCGCACGACGATGATCGGCACCAGCACCGCAATCGGCAGGTACAACGCGCTGGCCGCCAGCGGAGCAACCTCCGACAGCACCGCCAGCACGATGACCACGGCGTAGGCGATGAGGCGACCCTTGAGAATGGCAATCGGAAGCGCGTGATATCCGAAGGCGTTGCCGTCGAGCGACGTGTGGCCGTAGAAATAGCGCAGTCGCCGCACCTTGGCCCAGGCCGAGTAGATGCCGAGAGTGACGATGCTGAGCAGCAGGTTCACGATCCAGATGCGGAAGTACTCGCCGCCGCTGCCCGTGAAGGCGAACGGCCGCGGATCGAGGTCTACGGTCGCTGGTAGCGGCGACGCGGGGGGCAGTGCGGGGGGCACGTCCGCGGACTTCTCATCGGCCGGGAAGGACCAACTGTCGTCGGCGAGCGGGTCGGGTGGCACCGGCGCAACGTCGTCCGGCGGCTCGTTCATCGTAGCGGTAGTGTACGCGAGAGCGCCGATCGGCCGGGATTCGGGGGCGGGCCGGTGGTCGATTGCTCAGGGGCCAACTGGCAGCCAGCCGCCGCCGACCAGCTGGAAGCGCGTGTGCGGGAACGGCTCGCAACCTTCCGGGCACGGGTAGGACGGATCTCCCGGCAGGAAGAGCGTGGTCGTCTCGCCATCGCGCACGAAGCCGGGCTGGATACGCACGATGGGCGTGGTGCTCGCCCACTGCCATGCCTGGTCGATGCTCGCGAACCTCGACAGACGCTCGAGCGTGGACCACGTCGGCGGTGGCAGGTGGATGTCGCGCCGGAGCGCGCGGGTGATGGCCTCCTCTGGCGCCAGCCACTCGAGCGCGGTCATCTCGCCATTGTCGTGGGTGGCCTCTTGCTCGCCGGGCGTGCGCGCCAGCAGGAAGCGCGTATCGAAGCGGCGGATCTCGATCTCGGGCGTGACCCAGTGCGCAAACGGCATCACGGCATCAATCGCCATGGTGAGTCCCTGGGCGGCCAGCTGCGCAACCAACGACGTGCGCGGCGTGAGCGACGCCCGCACGGCGGTGGCGGTGGCGCCGTCCACCATCCGGCCGTCCCGACGGGCGAGCACGAGACCCGCCTCCTCGATGAGCTCACGAATCGCGGCCACGCGGTAGCGGGCCTCTTCGCTTGCGGACAGATCCTGGCAGCGGCCAAGCGCGTCGAGCCCGATGCATCCCGCCACCGGCTCGGCCAGGTCGGCGTCATCGACGCGGCCGCCGGGGAACACGTGGGCCCCGGCCATGAACGCCACCTTGTCGTTGCGGCGCACGAGCAGCACGTCGAACGGATGCGCGGCCGCCGGCCGCAGCACGACGACGGTGGCTGCCGGCCGGAGCGGAGCGATTTCTGCCATCGGATCAGACCTGCGCTTGCTGGAAGAGGACGTGGGCCCGGGCCCCTGTCTCAGGGTCGAACACGGTCGAGGACGACGACGGTTTCCACGTGCGGTGTGTGCGGAAACATGTCCACCGGATAAACGGCGGTCACGCGGTAGCCGGCGGCGACGATCGCCGGCAGTTCTCCGGCCAGTGCGGCAGGATGGCACGATACGTAGACCGCCCGTGGCGGCGCGAGCCGTGCGAAGACGGCGTCGATGACGGTGGGCCCGCAGCCCTGACGCGGCGGATCCAGCACCACGGCGTCGACCGCTCGCCGCTCCAGATCGCGAATCGCGCGCTCGGTGCGCGCCTGGATGAGCCGCACGCGACGGGGATCGACGCGGTTCGCCTCGAGATTCCTGCCGGCGTCGGCCACGGCGCGGGCGTTCTCTTCGACCGCCGTCACGCGGTGCCCGCGCGCGGCCAGCGGCAGCGTGAAGAGGCCGCTGCCGGCATAGAGGTCCAGCACGTGCCCCGCCCGTCGATCGATTGCGCCGAGCACGATGTCGACCAGAGCCGCCGCGGCCACGGGATTGGTCTGGAAGAACGCCGTCGGCGAGACCAGGAACGTGGGCCCGAGGCTGCGTTCGCGCACGTGGGCGTGACCGTCGATGCGCAGCGTCTCTTTCCCCACCATGTAGGCCGACGGCGTGTCGTGGATGTTGAGGAAGAAGCCGTCGGGGCGATCGTCGCTGGCCAGCAGCGCCCGCACCGGTTTCTTGAGCTCGCCGGCGTTGCGGGTGACGACCAGCATGGCGACGGCGTCGCGTTCATCGGCGCTCGTGCGCACGATGACGTGGCGGAGCACGCCGCCCAGATCCGGGCCGGCGGCCGAGACGCGAACCTTCACGAGCTCGTCGCGAAGACGAAAGGCAATGCGGTTGGCGCGAGCGCTGTGCACCGGGCATTCCTCGACGGGCACGACGTCCTTGCCGCCGGCAGCGAAGTGGCCCATGACGAGTCCGCGTCCGTCTCTGCCCGCGGGGCCGAAGACGAACGCCGCCTTGTGGCGGAAGTGCCACGGCATGCCGTCGTCGTCGACCGGCATCGGCACGACGGGCGCGACCTCCGGCAGGTCGCGGACGTGCTGACGGAGCAGCCGGTCGAGCGCGTCGCGCTTCTCGGCGAGCTGATCGGGATAGGCGACGTGCTGCCACTGGCATCCGCCGCAGCGGCCGGCGTGCCGGCAGCGAGGCGTGACCGCCGTGGCCGTCACCTGGCTACTTGACGCCGAGCAGCTCGACTTCGAAGACGAGCGCCGCGTTCGGCGGAATGTCGGCGCCGGCACCGCGCGCGCCGTAGCCCATCTGCGAGGGAATGGTGAGGAGGCGCGTGCCGCCCACCTTCATGCCGGCCACGCCTTCATCCCAGCCGGCGATGACATCGCCCTTGCCGAGCTGGAACTCGAAGGGCTGGCCGCGATCTTTCGAGCTGTCGAACTTCGTCCCGCGCGTGTCGGTCGCGGACGGATCGTAGAGCCAGCCCGTGTAGTGCACCGACACCATCATGCCGGGCCGTGCTTCGGCGCCCGTGCCGGCGGTGCGGTCGTCCTTGCCGAGCGTATTGACATCGGCCGGTGCCGACGGCGGTGCTGCCGCTGGAGAGGTGGCCGCAGCGTTGCCGGCATCAGCCGGAGCGTTGCCGCCGCAGGCGGCAGCCATGACCGACGTCGTGATGAGAAACGCAGCAAGTCGATACATGGCCAGCATCTTCCCGTTTCTCGCTGTCGTGGTCAACGCGCCGTCTCGCGCATCGCCCGCCGCATCTCGCTGGCCACCCATGGCACGTCGCCCGGTGAGAGCATCGGCGACGCCGTTGCGTTGAGGAGCGCAAACCCGGTGGTCTTGCCGACGTAGACGGCCTTCTCGAGGCGCACGACCTTGCCGTAGGGTGGCCGGCGGTAAATGCGCGGCAGGGGACGGAGCCCGCGCCAGATCCGCACGGCGTCGGCGGCAATCTCGACCTTGCGGACGCGCACGCCCCACATCAGGAATGCCAAGGCTCCGACGAGGCAGGCGCCGACGAACCACACGACTGGCAACGTGGTGACCACCTGGGAGGCGTAGGGAATCTCGGGCAGCCACGCGGTGGACGACGCGATCTCGTCGCCCATGTGCAGCGCCGTGGGGATGACGCGCACCGCGGCGAGCGCCAGCGCCACGGCGGCCATCCACACGACGAGCGCTAGGTAGAAGCCGAGGCCGAGACCGTAGTCGATCGTCACGGCGCTGCCAGCGCGATCGATCTGGATCGACGTGCCAGGCGGCGCCGCCATGACGACCTCTGCCGCCTCGTCGTCGCCGTGGCCGCTGGCGTCCATCGCAGCCGCCCACAGCGCCTCGGGCGTCACGTTGCCCTGCTTGGTCGCCAGATCGAAGGCGTCTTGCTCGACCGTCACCGCCGACGTCAGAAGCGATTCGTCCACGCCCTTGGTCCAGATGCGTGTGTTGAGGTCCAGCTCATGGACGATGCCTTCCGCCAGCGCGAAGTGGGCGGCCATCTCGTGGATGGCAGCCAGCGACGTGCTGGCGGCAACCGCCGGCTCAAACAGCGCGCGGCCGTAGTTCACGCCGAGGAACGCGCGATTGTCTCTGAAGGCCAGGTGGACGGGCCGCTCGGTGCACGCCTGCAGCGTGAGGATGCGCTCCATGATCGCCGGCGTGAGGATGTAGCGGGCTTCCACCTCGTCGCTCGCATGGACGCGGAACCCAGCCTCGAAGGCAGGATTCTCGAGGGTCACCTCGGTGAGTCCCGAACGGTCGCCCACCGACGTCGACGCCGCGGTCTTCGGATCCACGAGCGTGATGCCGCGCAGGGTCTTGTTGAAGTCGAGATGGAAGAACAGTCCGCGGAAGACGACGACGGTACGCTTGTTCTCGCCACCGGTCGTGTACGAGCGGCTCACGTCTGCCGCTTCGAAGGGCGTCTGGCCGATCCGCCCGCGCACGCGGTCGTCCGACTTGAAGTGGCCACGCAGGTTGAAGAGCCCGGCCTCGTCGAAGGTGACCTCGGCGATGCCCTCGAGCGGCGCATAGGCCGCGGTGGGGCAGACGATCTTGAAGACCTCCGCCGCCACCTCGTGCTTGAACCGTACGCGGTAGTTCGAGAAGGCGGCGAAGCCCGGCACGAGGTGCCTCACGGCGGCGACGATGAGGCCGGCAAAGAGCGCCACGAGCGGCACGGCGGTCGCCAGCCAGCCGAAGCCGCCGGGCAGCGCCAGGGCGACGAGGTCGTTGGCCCAGAGCAGCACCGCCGGCACGCCCACGAGGAAGGCTGCCCGCTTGATGTGGCCTTTGACCTCGCTCCGCAAACCCTCGAGTGCGGCCAGACGCGGCTCGAGCGTGGATGCGTACAGCGCGTCGATCTCGGCGGCAGACACCATGGCGTCGTGACTCGTCAGCGAATGGTCGGCGCGTGGCGCTCGTCGGCCGAGGCTTCAAACAGCGGACGGCGCGAAAAGCCGAAGGAGCCGGCCAGAAAGTTGGCGGGGAACACCTCGATGGCGGTGTTGAAGCCGGTGACGGCCGCGTTGTAGGTGCGGCGGGCGGCGGCGATCTGCGCCTCCACCTCGTTGAGCGAGCGCTGCAGCAGCATCACCGTCTCGCTGGCCTTGAGATCAGGATAGGCCTCGGCCCGCACCATCAGGCCGCGCATGAGGCCCGACATCTGCTGGTCGATGGCGACCCGATCGCCCGCCGACACGCCGGCGCTGGTCGCCTTCTCGCGCAGCGCGGTCAGTTCGTCGAGCGTGCCCCGTTCGTGCGTCATGTAGGCGCGCATCGAGTCGACGAGCTTCGGCACCAGGTCGCAGCGTTGCTTGAGCTGCACGTCGATGCTGGCAAACGCGTTTTCAACGCCGTTGCGCGATCGCACCAGGCGGTTGTAGAGCGAGATGACGAACACGAGCAGCACGACGGCTGCGAGGCCGGCGATGGCGGACATCGACATGTCGAAGACTCCCGGGCGCGATTATCCCTGCGACGGCCGCCTTGACAAGCGGGGATCCTGGCTCCACGATGCCCGGCATGCGAATTGGTGGATGGATGTGCGCAACCGCGCTCGCCGCGGCCCTGGGGCTCAGCCGCGGAGCGGCCCAACCAGCGCCGCCCGACATGGTGCTCTTCAACGGCACGGTGCGCACGGTGGACCAGGCGTTCTCGACGGCCGAGGCCGTGGCCGTGACCGGCAATCGGATCACGGCGGTGGGCACCAACGCGCGGCTGCGCGCCCTGGCGGGCCCAGCCACCCGCCTCATCGATCTTGGCGGCGCCACGCTCGTGCCCGGGTTGATGGACAACCATCTGCACGGAGCCGGCGGCGGCCCCGGCGTCGACCTGTCGCGCGCGCGGTCGCTGGCCGACGTCTTCGCGGCCATCACCGCGCGGGTTGGCGAGACGCCGGCGGGCGGGATCGTCGCCTCGAACAGCGACTGGCATGAAGCGCAGCTGCAGGAGAAGCGCCTTCCGCTCAGGGACGATCTCGATCGGCTGGCACCCGATCATCCGGTGGTGCTCGTGCGCGGCGGCCACGAGTACATCGTCAACTCGGCGGCTCTTCGCCGCTGGGGTATTGACGAGACGACGCCCGAACCACCCGGCGGTCGCCTGACACGGTATCCAGACAAACGCCTGAACGGCGAGCTCGTGGATACGGCCAAGGCCCTGGTGAAGCTGCCACCCCCTCCGGCGCTCTCGGACGATGCGCGCATGGCGGCCCGGGTCAAGGAGTTCGCCACCCTGAACGTCGCCGGACTCACCTCCGTGCGCCTGCCGGGAATTTCCGTGGACGACTACCGGCTGCTCGAGGCCATGCGGAAGGCCGGCACGCTCACGATGCGGGTGAACGCGCTGCTGCGTCCCGGCGGTTCGGCGCCGGCGGTGGCCGCGACACTCGACGGCTCGGGCCTCACGCAGGGCCAGGGCGACCACTGGCTGCGCGTGGGCGGCGTGAAGCTCGCCGTGGACGGCGGCTTCGAGGGCGGGCTGATGCGTGAGCCGTACGAGGAACCGTGGGGCGAGAAGGGCACGTTCCGCGGGCTGCAGACGCAGTCGAACGAGTCGTTCGAGGCCACCGTCACGGCACTGAACGCGCGCGGCTGGCGCGTGGCTACGCACGCCGTGGGCGACGCCGCCATCGACCTCGTGCTCGATACCTACGAGCGCGCCAACCGGCAGCGATCGATCGTCGAGCGGCGGTGGTCGATCGAGCACGCCTTCATCGGGCGTCCCGATCATCTGCCGCGCATGCGGGCCCTCGGCCTCGCGCTCTCGGTGCAGAGCCATCTGTATCTGGCCGGACCGAGCCTGGTGCAGTACTGGGGGCCGGCGCGAGCGGCCCTCACGACGCCAGTGAAGCGGTATCTCGATGCCGGCCTGCCCGTGTCGTCGGGCACCGATGCGCCGGTCGTGCCTTATCCGCCACTGTGGACGATCTACCACTTCGTGACGCGCGACACGATCGCCGGCGGCGTGCTGGGCGCAGACCAGGCCATCAGCCGCGAACAGGCCCTCCGCATCGCCACCAACGGCAATGCCTGGCTCACGATGGAGGAAGCCGACAAGGGCGCCATCGAGCCAGGCAAGCTGGCAGACCTCGTGCTGCTCTCGGAGGATCCGGTGACGTGTCCCGCACCGCGCCTTCGCGACGTGCGGGTGCTCCTCACGATGCTGGATGGGCGCATCGTGCACGACGCGCGACCGTAGGTCCACCCGCAACGTCCACACGTGGTTGACCCGCGCGATGGGCGCGCTTTTCATCGGTCTGGGTCTGCGCCTGGCGCTCGGTGCCCGGCGATAGCGGACCCGGGGCAACTTCCTTGAGCTAGGTGGTGGTGCCGTGCTGGAAGCGACGCGCATCGAGTGGCTGAAGCGCTACGGCGCCGATGCCGTGTCGTTTCAGGCGCTCAAAGCGGACCTGCAGTGGTGGGTGGATCGTTCGCCTCCCGACGGCTCCGGCGCGGTGCTCGCCTATCAGCCCGCGGGCGGCTCGTGGATCGCGGTTGGGACGCCGCTCGTGGACATCAACCAGCGTGCCGACGCCGTGCGGCGGTTCTGCCGCGCCGCCCGCTCGCACGGACGTCGGCCGGTCTTCATCGGGATCGAGGACCCGGCGCCCTTTGTCGGGTGTCGCACTCTGGTCCTCGGACTGCAGTCGGTGCTGAAGCCCTCGGAGTGGGCGGCGACGCTCGGCCGCTGGCCGAAGCTGCGCGAGCAAGTGCGCCGGGCGCGGGCCAAAGGCGTCAGCGTGCGTGCGGTCGATCCGCAGGAACTCGCCGCCGGCAGGCCGCTCGGTGCGGCCGTCGAACGCCTGCGGGTCGAGTGGCTGCGCTCGCGCGCCATGGAACCGCTGCATTTCCTGGTGGATGTCGATCCGTTCTATGCGAGCGCTGAACACCTCTATTTCGTCGCCGAACACGGCGGACAGGCGGTGCAGTTTCTCTCCGCGGTGCCCATCGGCACAGGCGACGGCTGGTTGATGGAGGACATGCTGCGCGGACCAGACGCCCCCAACGGCACGACCGAGCTCCTGATCGCCGCGTTGATGCGGCGGCTCGGTGGCGAGCCGTTCTGGGTGACGCCGGGCCTGACACCGCTGGCCGGGCCGGTGCCCTGGTGGCTGCGCGTCACGAGCATCGCAACCGTGGCGCTCTACGACTTCTCCGGCCTGTTGCGGTTCCGGTCGCGGCTTCACCCGGCCGCCTGGACGCCCGTGTGGCTGGCATGGGACCGCGGCCTCGCACCGCTCGTGCTGCTCGACGTGCTGCGTGCCTTTGCGGGCGGACGCCTCGTGCGGTTCGCGTGGCGATCGCTGCTGTGGCATCCGAGTGGTCCGCCCTGGGCCATCGCGGTGCCTCTCGTCGTCTGGACCACGGTACTTGCCGGGCTCGTGCTCTTTCAGCAGACGGCCGTCCTGGGATTCTCACCGGCCAGTCTTCGCGCCTGGGTTCTGTTCGACATCGTCCTGGCATGGACGCTCTTCCGCGTGGCCCGCAAGCCTCGGCCGAGGCCCCTGCTGGTCGTCGCTTTCGTTGCGCTGTTCGATGCCGTCGCGTCGGTGCGCCACGTCGCCGCTACCGGATTCGGTAGCGGGAGTGTGGAGGTGCTGTTGCGGACGACTAGCGTAGCCGGGCCGATCGTCGGCACGGCGGCGCTGCTGTGGGCGGCGTGGCGCGCGCGCACGGTGTGACCGCCCGCTCACCCTGGGGCACCGGGCTCGCACGTTGGCGCTTCAACGCGGGGTGCTGCTGACGCGAACGGCCACCGCAGCGCCTCGCTGACCATCGAGATCGGCCTGGAGGCGGCGCTCAGTCGGGCAGTGCGAAGGCCAGCACCGTGTCGCCGCCCTGCGGGTCGAGCAGTCCGTGGCCGCCGCAGGAGACCGCCACGTATTGCCGTCCGCCCACCCGATAGGTCATCGGCGCCGAGTTGCAGCCGGCGCCCGTGCGGAAGCTCCACAGCACGTCGCCGGTGGCGGCATCGTAGGCGTCGAACCAGCCCGAGCTCCGTCCGGCAAACACCAGCCCGCCCGCGGTGGCCAACACTCCGCCGGCCAGCGGCTGCTCGGTCTTGTGCGTCCAGACCACCTTCCCGGTGAGCGGGCTCACCGCCACCACGCTGCCGAAGCGCTCATTGCCTCGCGCTTCTTCGCGCGGCAGGAAGTAGCCCTCGATGCGCTGGTTGACCGCGTAGAGAAGACCCGTGTCGGCGCTGTAGGCGCCCGGCGACCAGATGGTGCCGGCCACGCCGCCGCGGATCAGATTCGATCCGGCCACGCCGCCCACCGTGCCGTCGACCGGCATGTAGTTGTCCGAGCGCGTCACGAGAGCGCCGGTGTCGGCGTCCAGGACGTAGAGGTTCCCCATGCCGGTGAACTTGCCCACGACCTGCTGCACGCGTCCGTCACGCTCGAGCGCGAAGCGGATAGGCGGTGTCGGTCCGGAAGCGCCCCAGATGTCGTGCGGCAGGAACTGATAGCACCACGCGGTGGATCCGTCGGCGATGCGGATGGCGCACACCGAGTTGGTCCAGCGCATGTCGCCGGGGTGCGGCTCGGCGGGCGGTGGAAACGCAGTCGGGTCGGGCCCGCCGGTGGACACGTAGGCGAGGCCCCGCTCGGCATCGACGGTCGGCGTCATCGGCGCGCTGGCACCGCCGGTCTTCCAGCCATCGGCGAGACGCGTCTGATTGGCCTTCTCCCAGGCGATGTCGCGGCCGAGGCTGATCTCGGGCCGTCCCGGCAGGCCTTCGATCCACTCGCCCCACCAACCGCCATCTTCGGGCGAGGGGATCGCGTACCACGTCCACGCCAACGCCCCGGTGCCGGCATCGAAGGCCTGCACGGCCCCGCGATCGACGAACGACAAGCCCTGGATGATCTTGCCCGGTGCGGCCACCGGCGCGCCAGTCAGGCGCGGCGACAGCGTGTCCACCTCGAAGACCGTCTTGCCGCTACTGCGCTCGATCGCCCGCAGCTTGCCGTTCAGCGTGCCGACGTAGACCTTGTCGCCGCAAACGGCCACGCCGCGGTTCGGACCGAAATGCGTGGGCAGATGGAGGTCTTCGGTGGCGGCCTGTTCGCTGGCGCTGTCGCCGGTGATGGTGGCCTGCCAGGCCACTTCGCCAGTCGCCGAATCGAGGCGGATGACGCGTTGCACGCCGCCCTCGCCCGGCGTGACCACGTACATCTCGCGGCCGAGCACGATCGGCGTGTTCTCGAACGAACCCACCACACCCGTCTGAGCGATCCACGCCGGGCGCAGCCGGGCAACGTTCTCGCGGCGGATCTCGGTGAGCGGCGAGTAGCGCGACTGCCCCCAGTCCCCTCCGTAGGTGGGCCAGGTAGCGGGCCGTCCGCGATGGCCATCCTGCAGCATCGCGTCGGTCACCGACCCGACGCTCTCGTCCGGCTGCGCCGCCGCGGCAGACGGTGCGCCGGCCGGAGCGGCCGGCTGGCTCGCGCCTCCGCACGCCGCCACCAGCGGCAGCAGGCCCGTCACCAGCCACGCGGCCGCGCCGC